>CAVUGE010000034.1:0-146938 GCA_963740945.1 uncultured Bacteroidota bacterium
AAATGATAAATTTGTAATATGAAGTTTTTTATTTCGAGGGTGACCAAAAAGTAGAGATTGTCATGCTGAACTTGATTCAGCATCTGTTTTCAGCGCAAAATTGCAAGGTTAGATTCCGGGTCAATACTGATTTACATCAGCACAGGTCCGGAATGACACTTTTTAGTCGGCCCCAAAAACTTTTAATAATTGATTAAAACCATTTAGTTCCTTTAGGATTATTTCAATAAAAAATAAAAACATTTTTTACAGTTTACCTTATATAGCAGAATTAATTTGAGTATTTTATTATAATTGTTTGAAAATAATTATTCAGAATTTTTTATGGAAAAAACTAAACCCGCTTCAAGAAATCCCTGGTTTTGGGTCCCGTCTCTTTATTATACCGAAGGCATTCCTTATGTAATGGTGATGACAGTAACGGTTGCTTTTTATAAAAGGATGAATGTTTCAAATGCGGATATTGCGTTCTTTACAAGCCTATTATATTTTCCGTGGGTGCTTAAGCCTATATGGAGTCCGACAATAGATATTTTCAAGACAAAAAGATTCTGGATAATTTTGATGCAGTCAATTGTCCTTGTAGGGTTAATTCTTGTAGCTTTGACGACAACTGCCTCAAATTTTTTCCTTTATACTTTATTATTTTTCAGCTTAGTAGCACTTTCTTCTGCAACACATGATATTGCTGCAGATGGATTTTATATGCTCGGTTTAAATCAGAGTCAGCAGTCATTCTTTGTTGGAATCAGGAGCACTTTTTACAGGCTTGCCATGATTACATCCGGTTTTGTTGTAATGTTTGCCGGTTATCTGGAAAATGCTACTTCTAATATTCCCCATGCATGGCAGATGACATTTATAGGTATTACGGTGCTGTTTTTTTTCCTTTTTATTTATCATAGCTTTATTCTTCCCCATCCCGCACAGGATTTTCCAGATAAAGAGAGAGAAAAAGGATATTTAAAAGAATTCATAAAGGTTTATAAGTTATTTTTCAAGAAAAAGCAAATCAATTGGATTATAGGTTTCCTCTTGATATACAGACTTGGGGAAGCTCAGATTGTTAAAATGTCGCAGCCCTTTCTTTTTGATCCCAGAAGTGCGGGAGGATTAGGATTATCCACTAGCCAGGTAGGTTTTGCTTATTCAACTATAGGTGTGATTGCTCTTCTTGTTGGCGGCATACTCGGAGGTATTGCAGTTTCAAAAGGAGGATTAAAATCATGGATCTGGTGGATGTTTGCAGCAATTAATATCCCCCATGTATTATATATCTATTTATCTTTTTTTCAGCCTGAGAGTTTTACACTGATAACTTTATCCGTAGCAGGAGAACAATTCGGGTACGGTTTTGGATTTACTGCCTATATGCTTTACATGATTTATGTCTCCGAAGGTGATTTTAAAACTTCCCACTACGCTCTCTGTACCGGATTTATGGCACTCAGTATGATGATACCGGGAGCATTCAGCGGTATAATAGAAGAATTCTTGGGGTATAAATTCTTTTTTGTATGGGTTTTCATCAGTATGATTCCGGGTTATTTCATTATTAAAGCTTTGGATATTGACCCTGAATTTGGAAAAAAGAATGACGAAACATAATGAAAAAAATTAGTTTATTTACAGTTTTAATTTTTCTTATTCCATGTATCAATTATTCGCATGATGTCGGATTTAAACATGATAATACGAATAGCTCTAATAACAAATTTGCTGCCGTTGACAGTATAATAAATGCTTCTATTTCTGATTCCGCCTTTCCCGGTGCAGTTTTATTAATACAAAAGAGCGGGAAAATTATACATGAAAAAGCTTACGGCTATTATACATATGATTCCGCATCTGGAAGTGTTTCCGTAAATACAATGTACGATTTAGCATCTTTAACCAAAGTCATAGCTACAACTACTACAGCGATGATCTGCTATGATGGAGGTTTATTCAGACTCGATGATAAAGTGGAAAAGTATCTTCCCGATTTCGGAGTAAACGGAAAAGGAAATGTCACAATCAGAAATTTATTAGTTCATGACAGCGGTTTAAGACCCGATATCCCTTCTTATAAAGCATTCGATTCCGTAAAGAATAAAGAGCAGGGTGTAATGAATGAAATTTTTAATGATACTCTTGTTTATCCTACCGGTTCAAAAATGGTTTACTCTGATTTGAATTTTATCCTGATGGGAAAAATTATTGAAAAAGTAACAGGTAAACCACTTGATAAATTTTGTGAAGAGAATATTTTCAAACCTTTGGGAATGAATAGTACAATGTTTAACCCGCCCGATTCGTTAGTGTACAGAATTGCACCTACGGAGTATGATAATTATTGGAGACACAAGCAAATAAGAGGGACTGTACATGACGAAACTTCCCAGCTTTTAGGAGGAGTAGCCGGACATGCCGGTTTATTTTCTACTGCCGGAGATCTGGCAAAGCTTCTGCAGATGCTGCTTCAGAAAGGAATTTATCAAGGGAAAAGATATATAAAAGAATCCACAGTTAAATTGTTTGTGAAAAAGCAATCTGATTTAAGTTCAAGAGCTTTGGGATGGGATACTAAATCTTCGCAATATTCCTCTGCAGGAAATTTATTCAGTGATATTTCTTATGGACATACCGGGTTTACAGGTACATCAGTCTGGACAGACCCTACAAGGGATTTAATCGTGGTATTTTTAACAAACAGGGTTTATCCAACACGGAATAATTTGAAAATAATTAAGGTTAGGCCGAAGGTTCATAATGCTGTTATTGAAGCGATAAAGTGGTAATTTCCAAATAGACAAAAAACAAATAACAAATAAATTTCAATATTCAAATATCAAACACGTAGATTTAAACCTCCAAGGTTTAGGAAAACCTTGGAGGTTTTGTTATTTGTTATTGGGTCTAGATTTCATTAGTTGATATACTTTTTCCGAAATAATTTTCATTTTAGGTGAAACAGCATCTTCTGTAACGGGAGTAAATAATGCGATAACGTATCTGACTTTACCGTCATCAACTATACCTACATCATTTGTATATATGCTCCACCAGCCTGTTTTGTGATAATACATAACATTTTTCGGCAGGCCTGCAGAAAGTTTGGACACATCTAATTGTCTCCCCAGCAATGATTTCATCTGCATACTTACCCACGGATTAACCAATTCATTATTATATATTTTATACATAAAATCTGCAGCATGAAGTGCGCAGGTCTCTGTTCCTCTTACGGTATCATAACCAGGGTCTTCGTATTGCCGTTTCAAAAACTTCCTCGTAACTTCACTCCCGTGCCATCCGAAATCATCTATCATTTTATTTATTTCAGGGCGTGTAGCTTTATCAATTAAACAATTTGCTGCGGAATTATCGCTCCGGGTTATCATCAAATCTAAGAGATAATTAATTGTGACAGTATCTCCATCTTTTAATAAAGGCCGCGGATCGTTATCTAACTGTTTGGATTTATCCGCATCATTTGGTGATTTAACAACAAATTCATCGTATAACGAAAACTTACCTTCACTAATTTGTTTTAGAATAGAGGCAGCTACATACATTTTATAAACGCTGGCAGGATAAATAAAATTATCAAAATTTACTCCTCCGAGCCTGGCAGGGTTTGAGTTCAAATCTATAACGGCAAAAGATATTGTCTCGATTCCGTCTTCTCCTGCATCATACTTCCCGTCAAGCCCTACACTTTTCACGATCGATAAAAGAGAATCGGAAAGAGAATTGTCGATTTGATAGTAATCAGGCACTTTCACTCCTGTTAATTTGTCATTTGTTTTTTGCGGATAAATTAAAATTGATAAAAAAAATAAAGCGATGATTAAGATTTTCATTTAATAATCCCTTTTAAGCTCAATAATTATTTATTTCACCCCTTCGGGGTTAGAACATTAGAATTAATTTATGTTATCTACAATAATATCACACCTTCGGTGTTCAAAAAATTCTTTAGAGTTAGAACATTCCTGCTATTTTATGTTATCTACAATAATATCACACCCATGGTGTTCAAAAAATTCTTTAGAGTTAGAGCATTCCTGCTATTTTATGTTATCTACAATAATATCACACCCATGGTGTTCAAAAAATTCTTTAGAGTTAGAACATTCCTGCTATTTTATGTTATCTACAATAATATCACACCCATGGTGTTCAAAAAATTCTTTAGAGTTAGAGCATTCCTGCTATTTTATGTTATCTACAATAATGTCGCACCTTCGGTGTTCAAAAAATTCTTTGGAGTTAGAACATTACTGCTATTTTATTTTATCTATTATAATATCACACCTTCGGTGTTCAAAAATTCTTTTAATAGCGACTCTTCTATTCTATTTTTCAATTATTCTTAAAGTTCAAACCATAGAAACTTTATTTCTTCTCGTTATAAAACTTATTATTTGAAATTGTGGTTACTCCGTTTGAACCTACAGAGTTTAATACTCTCCTGGCACAAACAAAAGAATCATCCCTATAGGCGCTGTAATTGGGTTTATCTTTAGAAAAACTATCGATTCTGATTCTTCCGGCAGCATTGATAAAATCGCCGTCTCCTAGATAAATTGCTACATGAGTAATTTTTTGTTTTGTAGTGTCAGTATTTTTCTTGCCAAAAAAGAGAAGGTCTCCGGGTTGAAGGTTCTCCAATTTATCCTTAGTATCAATAGGATTCCCAATATTAACCTGTTGAGAAGCATCTCGCGGCAGAATAACTCCGTTAAGAAAAAAAACGGTTTTAGTAAAGCCGCTGCAGTCCATTCCCTTTACGGAAGTCCCGCCCCACAGGTAAGGAATACCCATAAAAGTTTTTGCAGTTTTTATAATATTTTCTATCGTAGGATTTCTTTCATCGAGCCATTCATCAAAATGTTTACATTCATCTGCTTTTATGTAAGCTGTTCTTCCATCAGGATAATTTACTTTGCAGAAACCATTTTCTTCCCCCGAATATTTAAGTATATCCCCGATGACTATATCGGAAACTCTCTGGGAATTTTCATCAGGCATTGTATAAGCAAAGCCGAAATCTTTAGTATAAATAACTTTATCCGATCTGTTCCATCCGGTCAAACTACCATAATCGACTCTATAAACCCCATCATTTTCAGTCCATGAAATATATTTATCAGGAGTCTGAACTAAATACCAGCCTTTTTTTCTTTTCAAAACTTTAACAGGTGTACCAAGTAATGCCTGCGAAGCCATTTCAGCCTGGTTCTCAGGATTAGTCCGGAGATTAGCAACGGAAAGATCCACTATTCCGTATATTTTACTTTCGAGTTCCTTTTCGGGTAAAGTTTCAATCTGATCGGTTATATTTAAATTATTCAGCTTTTGAAGGAGCTCTTCTTTGACATTAGGAAGATTTGTCTCACCTTCAAGAATATAACTATTATTTTTCTTCTCCACATTTACTTTAAAGAGAGCTGTTCGTGCATCCGGTGCATATTTATTTTCCAGCTCTTTAATAACGTTTTGTATCTTATCCATATCATTTCTTCCCTGTGCAAACAAGTTGATTGTAAATAAAATAAGAAAGATTAAAAAAAATAATTTTAATTGTTTTTTCATAGTAAAGTTTAAGTTTAAGTTCAAGAGCAAGTTCAAGATCAAGTTCAAGTTCAAGAGCAAGTTCAAGAGCAAGTTCAAGTTCAAGTTCAAGTTCAAGAGCAAGTTCAAGTTCAACTTTGCTAAATTATTTGTAATCAACTTTCATATCGTAATCCCATTTATCAAAATAAAGATTCCCTCCGCGCCATTCCAGTTCGCCTCTCTGGAAATCAACGGTTTCACTTCTCGGGAAAATTTTTGCGGGATATAATGGTTTGGAGAAATCATCATTAACTATAAAATGATGTGCATCAATTCCTCCGAAGTAAAAATATTGCTCTTCTTTGTTATTAAAATTCTGCATTCCGAAATCGGGATCGACAGGCACCCATCCATAGCCCTCAAAATAAATTTCCGTCCAATCATGTAGATTTACAGAGCCGGGATGAAGCATCCAGCCGCTCTGCCATTTTGCAGGTATTCCGTTATATCTACAGAGGGTTATATACAGCATTGATTTTATTCCGCAGTCACCATAACCTTTTAATGCACAGTATTGGGAGATATCTTCAATAGTTGAATATTCTCTGGCACCAGCCCATGGAACACTTTTACTTATCCATTCGAAGATCTTTTTAGCTTTTGAATAAGGATCCTTTTCCTCTCCGACTATTTTAGAGGAAAGCTCTCTAATTTCCTTTGTAAAAACGATATGCGGCTTTCTTTCGGAAGTAAATGTTTTATATAATTTACTTTCCTTATCGTAAGGCAGAATTTTATCATGGTTTAACTTGAAAAGCTGTGAATAATTAGTTGCTTCAAGAACCATGTTAAATACTGTAGGCTCATCTTTGTGTGCTGTTTTTTCAAAATAAATAGTTCTCTGAAGGTTATCATTATCTGCAATAGTATATTCTTTACTATTAACCGACAGCAGTTTAATATCAGTTTGTCTTTCATGCCCTTCTCTGGGGAATGGGAGCCAGCAGCGGATAACCTCACCGTCAGGCACTGCATTTGGTTTTAAGGTAATAGTATAATCAAGTTTATGAACAACTTTTTTTACAAGACTTTTATTTAATTCCTTTGATTCCTTAACAGCTTCAGGAATATATTCCAAGAGATATTTATTAAGTTCACTTAACGAAACTCCGTCAACTTTTTCTTTTTGTTTTTTTGCTTCTTTATTCACCCTGAAGAGATTTGCAGCGGCACGGTTAAAATAAAATTTCTTTCCGTCAATGATTTTATATTCAAGAGAACCATCCTTTTCCCATTTCTCCAGCATTTTCTCATCTGCATCCGGATAATATTTCCTAATGAATTCCAGAACATCAGCTCCTGATTTTTGAAAATCCAGCCTTATTCTATTCATTCTGTCTTTCTGGAAATCAAGTTCATATTTTTCTTCCGGTGTAAGATTATTTTTATTCATTATTTCATCAATCATTGATGATGCCTTTGAAAAATTACCGGCTTCAATTTCTTTATTTAACTGCTGTTCTAAATTTGATGAACCGTTTGATTTTGTCTGGGAGAGTATTACCGCACCCGAAAAGAGTAAAAACATAATTAGAATTTTATTCATTTTAGTATTGGAATTATATAAAATAACAGATTATATTAAAATAGAAAATATTTATGAATTCTTCTTTAGATAAATTTATCCTAATCGGAATTATCCAAAATAATTTCATGAAAGAAAGGTTGTTGAAAAGATTAAATTTTTGGTTTAACAAGAAACCCCTCCCTAACCCTCCCCTTTAGTAAAGGGGAGGGAATCTGCAATTAAAAGATGTCATCTTTAGTGCGTAAATCAATTAATAAGGAGAAAAGATGCCGGAAACATTAGAGAATATAGTTGAAGAGAAATCATCAAGAATACCGCCTGCTAAAACCAGCGGCAGACTTCTTTCACTCGATGTTTTCAGAGGCATTACAATTGCGGGAATGGTTCTTGTGAATAACCCCGGTACATGGAGTGCTGTTTATCCCCCCCTTGATCATGCAGAATGGAATGGTTGTACCCCTACAGATGCAATATTCCCATTTTTCCTCTTTATAGTCGGCGTCGCAATTCCTTTTGCTCTCGGAAAAAGGATGGAGAAGGGGGAAGATCATTCAAAAATTATTCTACAGATAATCAGAAGAAGTATAACACTATATTTGCTGGGATTTATCCTGGCTATTTCACCATTTGGATTATTTGGGCATCATTTGGACTTTGCAACGGTCAGAATTCCGGGTGTTCTGCAAAGAATTTCTGTTGTTTATTTAATAGCTGCAATATTATTTCTTAAAACAAATTATAAAGCGCAGATTTATATCGGTGCTGCTCTGCTTATCATTTATGCAATTCTAATGAACTTAGTACCTGTCCCCGGTGTTGGACATCCAAGCCTTGAACCTGCCACAAATCTCGGAGCCTGGCTGGATAGGACTGTACTGGGTAATCATTTATGGTCTCAGTCTAAAGTCTGGGATCCAGAAGGAATTTTAAGTACTATGCCTGCAATTGTAACAGCTATAATGGGAATGATTACAGGCTGGTGGCTTAGGCGGGAGGATAAAGACAAAACTACTAAAACTGTCTGGTTGTTTGTATTGGGGAGTATTTGTCTGACTTTAGGCTATATCTGGAATGGATGGTTTCCAATCAATAAAAATTTGTGGACAAGCTCTTATGTTCTTTACACCGGCGGCCTTGCTCTTTTATTCCTTGGATGCTGTTACTGGTTCATTGATGTTAAAAATTACAGGTGGTGGATAAAGCCTTTCCAGGTTTACGGTCTCAATGCAATTACAGTATTCTTCCTTTCAGGTTTTGTTGGAAGATTGCTGTATACAATTAAAGTATCTTACGGAACCGAGCAAGTAGGTCTTGGAACTTATCTTTTCAGAAGTTTATTTTTACCATTGTTCAGCCCTATTAATGCATCACTAGCATGGGCAATCTGCTATGTTTTAGTTTGGCTGGGGTTGATGTGGATATTATATGCAAGGAAGATATTTATAAAAGTATAGATAGATAGATTGATTGCAAAATTGCAAGATTACAAAATTACAAGATTGTTTTAAAATCTTGTAATGTTAATAACAAGTGAGGTGAACCTCACTTTCTTTAAGACTCGAGATCCGCTCCTATTTTATATATACAATAATGAGTCATTTATTTCACCCCTATCGGGGTTTTGGTATTATTGCTATTTTATATTTTCTACAATAATATCACACCTTCGGTGTTCAAAATATTTCACAGCTATGGTGTTTAGTGAGATTGGTGGCTGTAATTTTGCTAATAATATATCACCGCTCTGCGGTTAAATGTAGTGAGATTGGTGGCTGTAATTTTGCTAATAATATATCACCGCTCTGCGGTTAAATGTAGTGAGATTGGTGGCTGTAATTTTGCTAATAATATATCACCGCTCTGCGGTTAAATGTAGTGAGATTGGTGGCTGTAATTTTGCTAATAATATATCACCGCTCTGCGGTTAAATGTAGTGAGATTGGTGGCTGTAATTTTGCTAATAATATATCACCGCTCTGCGGTTAAATGTAGTGAGATTGGTGGCTGTAATTTTGCTAATAATATATCACCGCTCTGCGGTTAAATGTAATGAGATTGGTGGCTGTAATTTTGCTAATAATATTTCACCGCTCTGTGGTTATATTTGGTCCTATTTTACCTACTATTGTTTTCTCACAAGCATCGTCTTACCGTCAAAATCATTTAACAGAACCCGATTTGAATTCAGTGGAATTACAGTGTTTATAATAGTTACTCCAACTTTGTGTTTCCAGAGTATTTTACCTGTTGATGAATTTAAAGCAAGAAGCAATCCATTCTTAGTACCGTAAAACAAAACACCGTCTTTTTCGGCAAGCTGAGCTGAGTTTATATCATATCCGAATCCAGCATTAGTAATCCACAATGGTTCAGGTAAAGTTTCTGAAACCGGAAAAGCAATTATTGAATCTCTCATTGTCCTTACAAAAAATTTTGATTTATCTTCTGAAATTCCAATTGATTCCCTTACCTGGTATTCACCGGTTCTCCAGAGCTGCTTACCGGTATTAACATTTACAGCAGTCAGCATTCTATCAGGTGCCACAATGAATACTATATCATTGGCAGCAATAGGCCAGAAAGCTGCAGGTGAATAAAGAAGCCCATCCCGGTCTCCTTTCCATTTCCATAAAAGCTTTCCATTAGTTTTATCCAAACAGTAGAGATATGTGTCCCATGCTCCAAAAATAACCTTATCTTTGTAAACCAAAGGTTTAGTCTCAATAAATCCATTTAACCCGTCAAAAATCCAGAGAACTTTTCCAGTATTTAAATCTATCGTCCTAAATTTTCTGTCGCTTCCTCCGATATAAACGATCTCATTATCAATTGAAGGTGACCCTAAAACTTCCGCACCCGTTTTTACTTTCCATTTTAATTTACAGGTTTCGGCATCTATACAGTAAATATTACTATCAGCAGAACCAAAAACAACAAAATCTTTTTTAACTTTAGGGGTAGAATAAACCGGACCACCGGTTTTGAATGAAGCTAATATATTACCATTCTCTATTGATAATTTATGCAGGATGCCCGACTCATCGCCTGTAAAAACTGCGTTCCTCCATACAGCAGGGGAGGAAGCACTTGTGAATCCTGCCTTATGAACCCATTCTTCATTTACCTGCGGGTAACTTTCATTTACTGAGAAATCCGGTCTGTCCCCCTTAACAGATTCATCGTAATGGTGTTCACCGAGCGCAACTTCATACAGGTATCTTTTCCTGTTTGTTAACGGAGTTTTTTCATAAAATTTAATAGTATCGTTTGCTATTTCCGCAATGGTATAACCGCCAATAGTATCTTTTGCCCGAAGAGTTGATCTGCACATAATTCCGGGTATTCCTTCAAAGTTATAAGAACCGTTTCTATGGCCATGCCCGAATAAAAATGCTTGAGTATTATATTTTTTCATCCGGTCAAGCACTTCATACCAATTATCAATACCATTATCAATCGGGTAGTGGGTAACAAAAAAGAGTCTTCTCTGTTTGGAAATTTTATTAAGAGTTGAATCCAGCCATCTTAGATCTTCAGGAGCCCAATGTCCATCACCCATTTTCATTATCGGACCCTGAGCCATCCCTATGAAGAGATAGCCTCCTAAAACCCCCCTTGGTCCCCCCTTTGTTAAAGGGGGGAAAATAAATTTGTCTTTACCCCATAATTTGGGAAACATTGTTGCACCTGATTCAGACCATTTACAGTCATGGTTGCCTGGTATAATATAATAAGTGGTATTAAGGCTGTCGAGAATTTGTTTTGCAAGCTTCAATTGCTCGTTAGTACCCATCTCTCCTATATCACCCGAAATAATGGTAAAGTCTATTCCATAAAGAGAATTTATATCCTTAACAGCATTTCTCAGATCCTCAGCTGCAGTCTGTTCGCCGATATGTGTATCGCTCATCCATGCAAATCTGATTGTATCTGATTGGGAAAAGAGGGATGTTTGGAAAAAGAATAGTAAAACAAGAAAAGATATTTTATATAGTTTCATTATGTATGCAGGAATTTTGTTAATTAAAATTATATCACCCCTTCGGGGTTGAGGGACAGACATTATAATTTGTATCTACAATAATATCACCCCTTCGGGGTTTTATCGCTATGTGCCTATGTGGTTAATAAATTTGAAACACATAGGCACATAGAACACATAGTTGAAAAAGTTATTTCAGTAATATCATTTTTTTACTAATTAATGAGTTGTTTGTCGATAATGTATATATGTATACACCGCTTGAAAAACCTTCCGCATTGAAATCAACCGAATGGTAGCCTGCATTCATATCTTCATTTATCAATGTTGATACTTTTTGTCCTAGAAGATTATATATTTCTAACTTTACAAATCCTGACTGCGGTATTCCGAATTTTATTTCAGTAGATGGGTTAAAAGGATTAGGATAATTCTGTTCAAGGGTATAATCTGAAGGTACTCCGGTATTAGTTTCATCTTTTACACCTACAGTTGTCTTATTTACTATTTGAAGATCATCGAAATAAACAAAGCCGGTTGATTTGCTGCCGGGTAAATAAGTTAATTGAAAACTGTCGAATTTCAACGGGTCATTCAGAACACCATCACCAATCCATGTTCCCGTTCCGTCTTTAGTCATATCCCAGTTAATTAATTTCCAGCCTAACCAATTTATATCATACCATGGGCTTACCTCAACAGAACCGGTATTATCCCTAACCGCAAACCGGAACTCATTGCCGCTTTCATCACCGAACAGGTAAACCTGCAAAATATTGCTGCTGGTAAAGTTTGGAGTGCTCAACGAATAATATTCTCTTATGAGCCAATCTGTGGCTAATGTATCCCATGTGTAATTTAGTTTCATAGATTTGGAACCGCTAATTGTGGAATTAAAGTAACTGGCATCACTCGAGATTCCTGTTTGTTCGGATTTAATTCCTACCGTACTCCCGCTTTGCTGCGGTGCCCACCATTTAGATGTCCCGCCTTCAAAATTATCTATCACACTTACGCTTGTATAATCCTGATCTCCGGTTGTAAATATTGAGGAGAACTGATCTTTTATTGCATTACCATATATATCCTCCACTCCCGGTTCAATTGAAAAGGTATATTCTGTATTTATTTCCAACGGGTTCTTTAAGAAAAGATTTATTATGCTTTTCCCGTCAACTATATAATGTTTTGGAACGACTGTCACTATTGACTGATCAGAATCTTTAATTAATTTGTATTTACCGGATAATGAAGCAGTACTTATTTGTTCGTTAAAAGTTACATTAATTACAGGATGTAATTCTACTCCGGTTTCATTTACAGGGGGATAAGAACTAACTAAAATAGGAGGAGAAAAATCCTGAGCCATCGTCTTAAAGTTCAATACAAAATCATCTCCGCCTGAACCGTCTCCATTTCCGTCAAAAGGATGATTATATTTATCCATCGCTTTCCCTGAGACTGTAATCCGGTAAGCGGTATTATATTCAAAATTACCGGTTTTTATAGCAACTCTTTTATTTCCATCTGACCATATTAAGCTATGTTCTACTGCGGGTGAAATAACGAGTGTAGATTCAACAGATGCTTTATCCATCGGGCGGTTGAATATAATCTGTATATTATCAACTCCGGGATATAAACTATCATTCTGTCCCGGTGAAATTGAAGTAATATACGGTGGAACTTTGGAAATCATCTTAACGTCATTAAATGTAAAAAAAGTATCAGACAATGCTACATTGCCCGAATATGGTTCATATCCTTCGGCAGAGACAGTAACAGGAACTGATCCTTGAGGAAGATCTTCAAAAAAGTAGAATCCGTTATGGAGTTCATTAGGATCATTAGAATACAGATGAAATAATGATTCATAAGTATCGGTAGTATCTGTTTGTCCGTTTATTGAAATTACAGCTCCGTTTAAAGGCTGACCTGATTCAATATCAGTAATGATTCCGGTCACTATTCCGGGGAATGGTCTCTCAATTTTAAAGAATTTAAGAATTGACCAGTAAAGAGTATATGCCTCGAGTCTTTTCCATTTAGCATTCATATTAAGCTGATTCTGGGTAGGGTTGGTATGGAAACCTGCTTCGCTCAATTCGGAAGGCATATTGGTTGCATAATTTACCCATAAATATGGACATGGGTGAGTACTGGGGCATACACCATAAAAATCATGGTCTCCCCAAGGTCCTCTTGTAGGTATTCTGTATCCCGCAGTAAGAATTGGAATCATTATGGTGCTCATTTCCTTTCCGCCGTTTGGAATTTTTTCGGAGTAATCAGCATATTGCCCATAAAGCAAAAGAGTACTATTTACACCGGGGGAACCGGCATCACTGTGAATTGAATGATACCAGGCAGCACCGACAGAATTAGCATAATCTGTTCTCTGTGATAAAGATACATTCTGTTGTTCATTTGTTCTACTCATGTAGACTGTATCTATATCGGTTTTTGAGAGAAGGAGCTGGCGGAGGTTCAAACCAACCTGAAGAACTTTTTTAGCCTCGGAATATCCATAAATACCAACATTTTCATTCTGACTATGTCCGGGATCAATAAAAATATTCCATTGTGACAGTCCTTTTACCTGTGCATTTGAAAAATCAGATAATGTAAAAACGATAATTATTGTAAAGAAGAAGTTGTATAAAATTTTCATTTATTGTTAATTGTTAATTGTTAATTGTTAATTGTTAATCGTAATGATGTAAATGGCTCCTTCATCAAGAACATCATAAGCTATTTTATTTCCATCGGGTGACCAATCCGGATCCATTTCAAGTTTATCATCCGTATTGGTAAGATTTATCTTATTTGTTCCGTCAATGTTTATAGTATAAATATCAGATGATAACATCTGGTAGCCGTCATCTTCGGTTATCATATAGACAATATGCTGATTGTCGGGGGACCATTTTGGTCTATTGCCTTTCCCAAGATCTTTCAAGCCGGTTCCATCTATATTCATTACGTACATATCACCGCCGATGATTTCAAAAGTAACTTTATTACCATCCGGAGATGTCATGAGATTCAGTACCCGCTCATTCTTAACCGGTTCATAAGTATTGATTTGACTAGTTTTCAGATCTTCTACTGCAATTTTATCGTCTTTTAAATAAACGATTTTTAAAGAATTATTTGATTTCTTTAAAGAGTTTGTTTCTATCCCGGAATCAAATATTTCTAGATTTTGCCTTCCATACATAAAAACCTTATTGTCTCCTGAAGTAAATGAAGGTAATCCCGGCATCATAGTTCTATAATCTGTTAATTGGGTTGAAGCCCCTGTTTCAATATTAAAGGTTTTTACGGCATTGTATCGTTTAGGTCCTTCATACTTTGCTACCCTGGTAAGGATTGTTCTGGAATCACTAGCCCATTTAAATCCGAACCCTGCTGCTGCTTCGTCGGTAATTTGTTTAATATTTTTATTTGCAAGATTTATTATCCAGATCCCTTTATATTTAGCACTTGTAAAAGCTATCATTGAACCGTCAGGCGACCAAATGGGTGCTGTAAAACCTGTTTCAATGCTGCCTATAAGCTTTTCAGATTTCGATTGAGCATTTACAGATAAAACAATAAAAGAGCTGATTAGAAGAAAAGAAAAGAGGAAATTCCGGTAAATTATTTTTTTCATAAAAATTCTTTTTATTTTTTGGTAAATCATTTAAAGAAATAAAATCATTTCCTAAAGGAATCTATTTTAAGAAGTGAGAAAATATAAAATTTCTTCTTTGAATAAAAGAAGGAAATAAATCAAGTAAACAGCTTTATTTAATATTTAAAATAATTTGCACAATAATTACAAAAGGAAAAAATGGAAAAGGTAACTGCTTTTATCCCCTATAGGGGTATTGTCGATGAGAAATCTATTAACAATTTGATACCATCAGCTGTTAGAAGTGAATTACTTGACGAAGTTTATCTTTTATCACCGCCTGATATTCCGGTTATTGCCGGATGTAAATCAATTGAAGCTGAAAATATTTTCAGTACAAAAACATTAACCAGAATTTCAGAAAATGTTCATACAGATTATATTCTTTTGCTTCTTGAAGAAGTACCAATTATACCAGGTCAGTTCATGCTGGAAAGATTACTCAAAGTCGCTATGGATTCAGGAGCCGGAATAATTTATTCCGATTATTATGAAATCATAAAGGATAAAAGAGTGCAGCATCCTGTGATAGACTATCAGACCGGGAGTGTTAGAGATGATTTTGATTTTGGTCAGGTTATCCTTATAAAGACCGAAGTATTTAAAAATGCAGTCCAATTATGCAAAACCCAAAAGGAAGACTATAATTATGCGGGGTTGTATGACCTTCGCCTGAAAATTTCTGTAAACAATAAAATTATCAGAATACCGGAATTTCTTTATACTGTTATAAGAATCGATGAAGACAGTGAGGAAAAAAAGCATTTTGCATATGTTGATCCGAAAAACCGGGCAGTGCAGATAGAAATGGAAGATGCTGTAACCGGGTTCTTAAAACAAATAGGTGCTTATCTTAAGCCTGAATTTGAAGCAGTAAGCTTTGATGATGAGGATTTTGAAATCGAAGCATCTGTAATTATACCGGTTAAAAACAGGGTTAAAACAATAAGCGATGCTATTAATTCGATTCTGATGCAGAAAACAGATTTTAATTTTAATATAATAATTGTGGATAATTATTCGAATGACGGGACTACTGAAATGATAAAATCCTTTGCGTCAAAAGATTCCCGGATTATACATGTAATTCCCGGAAGACAGGATCTGGGAATAGGAGGATGCTGGAATGAGGCTGTTCATCATCCAAAATGCGGAAGATTTTCGGTTCAGCTTGATAGTGATGATATGTATAAAGATGAAAACACTCTGCAGATAATTATAGATAAATTTAAAGAAGAAAAAGTGCCGATGGTTATCGGAAGCTATACCATAACAAACTTCAACCTTGAGGAAATTCCTCCCGGTATAATAGCACACAAAGAATGGACTCCGGAGAACGGAAGGAATAATGCATTAAGGATTAATGGTTTAGGGGCACCTCGGGCTTTTTATACACCTTTAATCAGAAAAATTATTGTTCCGAATATAAGTTATGGTGAAGACTATGCTGTGGGTCTGGCAATTTCCCGGAATTACCAGATAGCAAGAATTTATGAATCGATTTATTATTGCAGAAGGTGGGAAGATAATACGGAATCGCAGATTGATATTCCAACCCTGAATAAATTCAATTTATATAAAGATAGATTAAGAACAATAGAAATATTAGCCCGACAAAGAAAAAATGGAACGCTGAAGGCGTGATACTATTGTAGAAAAAATTATAGCTAACAAAACTCCAGGGGTGGAATATGTCACCCCTTCGGGGTTAACTGTCTTTTTGTAGTATATCTTTATCTACAATAATATCAGCCCTTCGGGCTTCGGACAACCAAAATAATATATTAATTAATGATAAAAATAAAATACATTATTTATAATCAATGAAGGAAGAACGATGAAGGCGTGATATTATTTTAGAAAATAAAACAGAGAATAACCAAAAACCCCGAAGGGGTAAAATAACAATATATTATATTTAATAAAAAACATTCATAATTAAATTAAAGGGTGAAATATCATGTCTGGGACTTATTCTCAAATTTATTTACAAGTTATTTTCGCAGTAAAAGGGAGATCAAATCTTATAAGCAAGCATTGGAAAGATGAAGTTTATAAATATATAGCAGGAATTATAAAGGAGAAAAATCAGAAACCCATTATTGTAAACGGAATGGCAGATCATATACACGCTTTTATTGGTTTGAAACCATCAATGACAATTGCTGATTTAGTAAGAGATGTTAAGAATAATTCTTCCAATTTTATTAACGATAATAGATGGCTTAAAGGAAGGTTTAGCTGGCAGAGTGGTTACGGAGTATTCTCTTATTCACATTCTCAAATAGAAGCGGTATATAATTACATAAAGAATCAGGAGAGGCATCATAAAAAGAAAACATTTAGGGAGGAATATATAGGATTTTTAAAAAAGTTTAATGTTGTATACAACGAAAAATATTTGTTTGATTGGATGGAATGAGTTATGCCACCCCTTCGGGGTTCTTTTACCTTTGTCTTCAAATTTTCTATAATAATATCAGCCCTTCGGGCTTTAGGAATTAAAAAAAAGGTTTCATCAAATTTATAATATATAGTTTATTTTTAATTAATCTTTTCATAAAATCAAAGAACGCTTCGGGTGTGAAATTATTATAGAAAAAGTAAACGGAACACATATCCAAACCCCGAAGATGAAATATAACTTAAATATTTAAGGTATTTAATACGCATATAACACGGAGTTAGCTTGGAGTTACCTTGGAGTTAGCTTGGAGTTGAAGCGTATGTGGGAATGGATTAGAGGTTGTTATATTCCTTTTAATATGAAGAAATTTATACTTTGCTTATGTTACAAAATTTTATTAACAGAAATTTGCATTAGCAATTTGATTTATGTAAATCACAATTAATTTACATAAAACAATCCTAATAAATAAGGTTGACTTAAGAATTTTAATTCTTTAATTTCTTGTCAGTTCTTATAAATAATTTTTCCTAAACTAAGAATACGGATATTCTTGTTTTTTCTGAGTAAATAGGAGCGAGAAAGTATGAAGAAATTTTTACTTTTACTTTTCTTAACTTTAATTCAAACATCCCTTCTATTATCACAAACCGGTAAAATCGCCGGTGTAATAAGAGATACAACAACTAATGAGCCTTTAATTGGGGCTAATGTTCTTGTACAAGGGACTACTATGGGAGCTGCTACGGGCATAAACGGTGATTATGCCATTTTAAGTATGCCTCCTGGAACTTATACCTTAAGATTCTCGATGGTGGGGTATAATACTTATATTGTGAATAATGTCATTGTCCATATAGATCAAACAACAAGCATTGACGCTAAGCTTTCCTCAAAAACTTTCCAGACACAAGAGGTTGTTGTTACAGCTCAAACTCCTATAGTACAAAAAGATGTTTCTGCCAGCCGGATTAATCTTGATGCCCGCCAAATTCAAAGTTTACCTGTTACCAGTGTTACAGCTATAGTCGGGCTTCAGGCAGGTGTAGAACCGGGACTTGTAATACGCGGCGGCACAGCTAATCAAACGGGCTTTGTACTGAATGGTATGACTTTAAGAGATGAAAGAGATAATTCGCCTTTTACAGGAATAAGCTATACTGCTATTGATCAGATCCAGATTCAAACAGGCGGATTCACTGCAGAATACGGAGGAATTAGATCAGGTCTAATTAATGTTACAACCAAAGAAGGGCCAAGGGATAAATATTATTTCAGTTTCCTTGGGAGATACAGTCCTGCGGATGCGAAGCATTTCGGCTCCTCACCAAATGATCCTAATACATATTGGCTAAAGCCATATCTCGATCCTCAGGTTGCAATGCTGGGAACTAATGCGATCAATCCGGCAACGGGACAGCCATATTGGGATGCATACACACAAAAGCAATATCCTTCTTTTGAAGGATGGATTGCTGTTGCTAATAAAACATTGCAGGATAATAACCCTAACAATGATTTAACACCATTGGCAGCTCAAAAACTATTTTTATGGCAGCATAGGAGGCAGCTTGATATAAGGCTTCCTGACTATGATATGGATATGAGTTTTGGAGGTCCTGTACCGGTAGTGGGAAGAGATTTAGGAGACTTAAGGTTTTTCGCATCATACCGCCAAACCCAGAATGAATATGTAATTCCTTTATCCCGAAATGGTGTAAATGACTATACCGGTCAATTAAAATTAACCAGTGATATCGGGAGCGGTAAAAAGTTAATGGTTCAGGGGTTACTTGCACAGGATTTAGGAACAAATGATAATAATGCAGGCTTAAATGGGCTATTTGAAACACCGGGTGATATTGCGAGCGCTTTGAACCAGGTAAGTTATATTGATGCCAGAATGTTTGCAACAGATTACTGGGCACCAAGCAAAATTAATTATTTTATGTACGGGGGTAAATTTACAAATGTTATAAACCCTGCCAGTTTTTATGAAATTACTTTCACTACTTTCGGGTCCGTATATAAAACAGGTCCCGGAGCAGATAGAAATACCGATAGTGTCTTCTTATTCGGAAATAATTATTATGCAGATGAAGCCCCATTCGGATACTCGGATTTTCCGGTTAGCGGAATCGGCAGCGGGTTAAGGATGGGTGTTGGTTTTAGTAATTCACGCGACAGCAGTAAAATAACCAATTATAATATAAAAGGTGATTTTCAAAGCCAGGTCGATGAACATAATCAAATTAAAGTTGGGGTTGAATTTAATTTAACCGATAATAATGTGTATTACGGTTCAATTGATAATTATTTACCAAGCGGGAGATCCAGGTCAATATGGCATACATACCCTAAACGGGCGGCAATTTATCTCCAGGATAAATTAGAATTTGAAGGGATGGTTGCCAATCTTGGTGTTCGTGCTGAGTATTCAAATCCCGGAGGCAGCTGGTACGATTTCAGTAGTCCTTATACAGATGCTTTAGCTGCCAGCGGCAGTCTTGATTCAGTCATGCAGTCACCTGTTGTCAAGCAGTTTGATATAAGTCCAAGATTGGGGATTGCATTCCCAATTACAGACAACAGCAAATTATACTTTAACTACGGTCATTTCAGGCAGATTCCAACACCGGATAATTTATTTTTAATAAGAAGATTCGTACAGCCTACTTCTGTAAACAGGTTAGCAGATCCTAATTTACCTTTGCAAAAAACTGTTGCATATGAATTAGGATATGAACAAAATTTATTTGACATGTTTTTGATTCACCTTGCAGGGTATTATAAGGATGTCTCACTTCAATCGGGTTACTCAACAACTACAAGTTCAACCGGTTTAGTTACATACGTAAGCCGTGACGGTAAGGTAAATTATTCGGTAAGTGCTTCAAACAGCTACCAGGATGTGCGAGGTTTTGAACTAACTTTAACGAAAAACCGTGGTGAATGGATACAGGGTTTTGTTGATTATACGTATGATGTACCGACTACAGGATATTTCGGATACCTAACATACTATGAAAACCCTGCGGAGCAGAAAAGATATGAACTTACTACTACATCATACTACCAGGAAAGACCAACACCCCGACCTTATGCTAACATGAGCCTTGACTTTTTTACACCATCTGATTTCGGTCCGAAGTTCGGAGGTATAAGTCTTTTTGGTGATTGGAGGTTAAACCTGGTCGGCAACTGGAGGTCAGGCTATTATCTTACATGGGCTAACGGCGGTACAATTCCGGGAGTTGTAAACAATATTCAATGGAATGATTACCTGGACTTTGATATGAGATTGAGTAAACAATTCGATATTGGTATTGCTAATGTTGAACTGTTTATGGATATGAATAATATCTTTAATTATAAATATATGTCGCAGGGAGGCTTTGTTGATGCAAATGATTATCTGGCATATATGAGATCATTACACCTTCCGAAATCAACTTTTGATAATTATCCCAAAAATCTTGATGGTTCACCTAATGTAGGATATTCTAATACATCTGATCAAAGCCTTTATGAATTCGGCAGCGATAAACCTGGTGATTCCCGTATCGGTCCATACCACGCTTGGGACTCTAATGCAGATCAGGCAACGAAAGATCAATGGACTAAGAATAAATCTTATATAGATATGCCAAACCAAACGTTTTTGACTTTCCTTAACCCCAGAGATATTTATTGGGGCTTAAGGTTAACATTAGAATTGTAATGATCTACAGTTAATAACCTGAGGAATAAATGAAAGTTTTACCAGATAAAAAAATAAATAGATATCTAATATTAATATTGACATGTTTTATACTGGTTTTGCCGAATAAAATTTTTGCTCAATATAATATTAAGTGGATGACAGCGGGATCCCTTCAGAGCTGGTTTTCGGAAATCGGTTCCGAAATAGAAGAAGGAAGAGTTCAACAACAGCAGGACGGTATGCAGTGGCCTGCTATTTATCAATACCAGGATTGTGAAGCCGCACGTGGTTTCTGGATTGGCGCCACTAATTTTACTGATCCGGGAGGAGTAAATTATCAATATAGAGTCGTACATGTAGGACCTAGAGTTACAGGTACCGGTGAATTTTTCCCGCAGGGATTTAAGATGATTAGCAAATTCGACCCTCCTGTAGTCAGCGTTGATGGTCTGATTTCTTATAATAATCCTACTGACAATGATGAAGTTGATCCGAATATTAAAGCCGACAGGATGATTGTGGATAGTGTAAATACATTGCTGGGTGTTACTATGACAAGAAAAATTATGCAGTTCAGCCAGCAGTATCAAAGTAATTATTTTATTTATGACTATACTTTTAAGAATACAGGAAATACGGATGGTGATCCTGAAATTGAATTGCCTAATACTACTTTGACGGGAGTTTATTTTTACTGGCAGTACCGTAATGCAGTATGTAGAAATGCCGGGTATGAGATTGCTAATGCAACCAGGTGGGGTATTAATACTATGAATGATACAAGAGGTGATGGTGTTAAAGCTGATCCACCCGGAGAACAATTCAGAGCACAATTTTCATGGCAGGGTCATTACCCGCCATTTACTGCTTATGATAATTTAGGAGTTCCCATATGGACTCCTCAAATAGATATATCAGCCAGTGATACTATTGGCAGATTAGGTGCACCGCAGTTTATTGGAATGTTAACAATACATGCCGATAAATCAGCAACAGATACTACAGATGATCCGGGTCAGCCGTCAACAACTTCTTATGAAAGCTCCGATGACCCTCTTAATTCTAATAACGATGCATATAATACAGCTAAAATGGGTGCTGAATATAATAATTTTATAGCAAGAGGCCATGTAAGTCCCCGTCATGCGGATAAAGTTCAAACGGATGGAAATTTTATTAATCCTGCCAGCTGGGGTGATCCTTCATTAGGAAGTTCAGGCGGTTTTTCTTCAGCTAATGGTTATGGACCATATACTTTAGCTCCGGGACAAAGTGTTCATATTGTAATGGCTGAAGCAATAAATGGTTTGAGCAGGGAACAATGTATTGAAATAGGTAAAACTTATAAGCAGCAGTACAGTGCAGGAAATAAAGATGCTGCTAATCTAGCAAAAAATACTGCCGTAATGTCCGGGAGGGATTCTTTATTCCTGACTTTTCACAGGGTATTAGCAAATCATGCAAGCGGATACGATATTCCAGAACCTCCTCTTCCACCAAAAACTTTCACAGTAACTTCCGGAGGAGATAGAATTACTCTCGATTGGACCGCTAATGCAAGCGATCCGCTTTTATCAGGCTTTCAAATTTACCGTGCGGTAGGTAGTTATGATAGTACATATCATCTATTATATACTGCTGGTGCTGCAGAGAGACATTATGATGATATCTCACCTATCAGAGGACTTTTATATTATTATTATATTGTAAGTGTTGGAAAAGCTTCAGATAATAATGGTAATGGAATGACACCTGCCGGAGCTTTAAAAAGCAGCAGATACTATACACAAACATATAATCCCGCTACATTAAAAAGACAGGCAGGTACTAGTATGGATCAAATAAGAATTGTTCCAAATCCATTCTATATAGGCGCTGCAGCTGAATTGACATTCGGAGACCAGCAGCCTAACCGGTTAGCTTTCTTTAATATTCCGGGAAAGTGTACGATTAAAATTTATACTGAAATAGGGGAGCTAATTTATACTTTAGAACATACCGACGGGAGCGGAGATGCCTACTGGGATTCGGTTACATCTTCAAACCAGATAGTAGTAAGCGGATTGTATATAGCAGTGATACACAATGATGATACCGGCGAGAATAAAATTCTAAAATTCGTAATTATCAGGTAATCAATTTCAGAATAAAGAGTATGATAATGAAAAATAAATTTAAAATATTGGTAATATTCGGGGTAACTTTTTTAATAGTTAATACCTGTGGATTAGCCCAGCAAAAACTTGCACAAACCGGGATGAAATTTCTAAGTGTTTCTCTTGACGCAAGGGCAAGCGCATTAGGTGAAGCATTTACATCGCTGCAGTCAGACGCAACAGCAATGTTCTATAACCCGGCTGGAATGGCTAGAATAACCAATTATGCAAGTGTTACATTAGGGAGCACTAACTACATAGCGGATATCAAATATATATACGGCGGGGTTGCTTTTGCTCCTTTTGACGGAGATTACGGGGTGTTAGGAATAAACTTCGAATCAGTTGATTACGGAGACCTGCAGGCAACGATAAGGTATAATAATGACCAGGGATTCCTTGACGCAGGTACATTTTCACCAAATGCATTATCTGTGGGAGTCGGATATGCAAAGGCTCTTTCCGACAAATTTTCTGTCGGCGGTAATATTAAATATGTAAGGCAGTCTCTGGGTACAGCTTTAGTCGGAGACGTACAGGTAGACGGCAGCGGAAATCCAAGCGGAAGAACTTCAAAAGCCGAAACTAATGTTATGGCTTTTGATTTCGGTGTTATATATAAAACAGGGTTTAAAAGTCTGGACTTCGGTATGGATGTAAGGAATTTTTCAAGGGAAGTAAAGTATGTTAAGGACGGATTTCAACTTCCCTTAATGTTCAAAATAGGTGTTTCATTTAATGCTGCGGACCTGTTAGATGTTGATAAAGATATGCATTCATTATTGTTATCATTTGATGCTTCTCACCCGCGGGATTATCCCGAACAGGTTGCAATAGGTGCCGAATATACTTTTATGAAATTGCTCTCTCTAAGGGTTGGGTATCAAACACCAAATGATGAAAAAGGTATAAGTGCGGGAATTGGTTTGGAACATTCTTTTTCCGGCTTTAATTTCGGTGTTGATTATGCCTATACTTCTTTCGGTGTATTTGATAAAGTACAGCAATTATCAGTTCGTTTTGCTTATTAATTTTTTGCTCTAAAAATCTTATGGAAAGAGTATGAAAAAATTTTACAATATTTTTTATTCAGTTATAATAATACTTTTAATAACTATTGCCGGATGTAAGGAAGAACCGACACCAAGTCTGTTCAGTGATGTTCCTACCGGACCAATAGGTGCAACTCCTACTATTGCTTCAATTTCGCCTTCTGATTCTGCCCTTGCAGGGCTGGATCAGCTTACTATTACAGGAACAAATTTTATAGCTGTTACAAGTCAGAATATTGTTTTCTTTAATGGGAGGCCGGTGCCTATTATTTCGGCTACAACCACAACTATCGTAATTGATGCACCTACTTTATTAAGCGACACTTCGAGATTTGAAGTTGGAAATTTTAAAATCTCAACATTAGATGCTGAATTATTTAGCAACCAGGTAAAATATAAAATCAAACCGGCTGTATACCAGTTTTTTGGATTTACACAGTTTCAGAAACCATATGATTTTGTAATAGATGCTTCTAGAAATATTTATGTTTCAATGACAAATGAATTAAACGTTGGGCAGGGAGTTAAAGAAATAACACCCGATGGAACTTTGCTTGATTATGCACCTAAAGGTACAGAAGGCAACTGGATATCGATGCGTTTTGGACCGGGCGGAATTTTGGTTACGGTAAGACAGGATAATGCAAGGGCTTTATTCCAGATTCCTGCAGGTGGTGGTGCCCCTTCTACATTTGTAGTTATTTCTGATAGTAAAGCCAAAGTTTCTTCAATTGATTATGATCCATCAAGTAATTTATGGGCTGTAGGCAACAATACTTCCATATATAAAATAAAAACGGATAATACCATTGTTTCGTATCCGTTTACCGGCAACATAACCGCACTAAGGTTTTTCAATGGCAACCTTTACTGTGCCGTAAAAACTGATTCTTCTACTGTTATACAGAGTTTCCCGATTGACGGCAATGGAGATCTGGGAAGTCCTGCAGCATATTATGATTATTCAAAAAATTACGGTAGTCCAAATGTTAATGCCATTGAATTTGCAACCGATGGTACTATGTACCTTGCTACAAATAATATTAACAACCCGATAGTAGTAGTAAATTCTAGCCAGTCCTCAGAAATATTATTCCCGGGAACTTTAGCTAAAGCCCCTGCATTGTTCTTATACTGGGATCAGGATGGTTATTTATACTATACAAGAGGTCAGGTTGTTGATATTGCTACAGGTTCACCTATAATATTTCAGACTATTTTACGTTTAACTGTCCAGAAACAAGGTGCTCCATATTACGGACAATAACATTTTTTTTCTTCATCTTGTTCTGATAAAAAAGGAAATATTTCCCCAATCATAAAAAAGGAGTAGAATCATGAAAAAAATCTTTTCTATAATTTGTGTTCTTAGTTTGATAATGGGCACTCAAATATTTGCTCAGGGATGGAGCTATATGGGTGCATTCCCGGATACGAGTTTTAGAGGCGGCGGATTAGGCGCTCATGGAATAGCTGTAGACCCTGACGGAAAGGTTTGGATACAGCTTTATGGAAACACTGATAGTGTTAAAAATGATACAGGAGGATATAATCACGTACGTCAAATGTTTGTTTATAATCCGGATGGTACCCCTGCCTCATTTAACGGAGCAACAACAATAACTGTAGATGGCGTTACCGATACTTTGGTTAACAGCAGCAGAGGTATGAGAGAGGATCAGGACGGTAATATCTTACTTTCTTTCTTTAACGCGGTATATAGAGTAAACTATAAAACCGGTGAAGGAATGAATAAATTGTTGAACCCTGCAGCCGGTACTGGTGCTACTCTTACTGCACCTGCCGTTGATGCAGCGGGAGATATTTTTACAAGAAGTGTATATCCCGGTTATCCTATTTATGTATGGGGAAGCGACTTCTCAGCTGCAGGAACTGCAGTTGACACAGCAGATGGTTTCTCACGTACTTTAGAAGTATCAAAAGACGGAAACACAATCTATAATGCCGGTTATACTCTGAATGCAATCGTTGTTTACAACAGAGCGTCAGAATTTGATCCTTACACTGTAGTTGATACAGTTATGAAGGGTTTTGGATGCGAATCTATAGGATGGAATCCTAAAACCGGGTATTTATGGGCAAGTTCAGGTTCCGCTGCAGGAGGACTGCCGAATGGATATCCCGGAACGACAACAGGTTATACTTATCCAACATGGTATGCATGGGACGTTAATACATGGACCGTTAAAGATAGTATAAAATGGCATATAGCAACCACTCCTGATGAAGATGCAAGACCAAGAGGAATTGCATTTAGTCCGGGTGGAGATACCGCTTATGTTGCATGTTTCGGTAACGATACATATCCACCTGTTCAGATGTTTGTAAATACGGCAACCGGAGTTAAGAAAAATGATAATACTATTGTAAAAGATTTCAATCTTTCACAAAATTATCCAAACCCATTTAATCCGACAACACAAATTAAATTCTCTGTTGCTGAACCGGGATTAGTAACCTTAAAAGTTTATGATGTATTAGGACAGGAAGTTGCTAGTCTTGTTAATGAGAATCTTGTTAACGGAAATTATAGTGCAACTTTCGATGCATCAAAACTAGCTTCCGGTACTTACATTTATCAATTAACAGCAAATGGTGTTAGAATTTCTAAAAAAATGATGCTCCTGAAATAAGGAAATCTTTTTTGTGAAATATTTACAAAGCCGGGTCATTATACCCGGCTTTTTATTTTAATTTAAAGATTGGTGTTTATGAAAAAAGTTCTACTATTATTTTTATTTCTTTTCAGCAGTTCGGTATTTTGCCAGTTCGACTCTCCTAAAAGAGAATTAAGAGGTGTTTGGGTTGCCACTGTAACAAACATAGACTGGCCTTATACACAGGGTACAACTGCAAATGATATTCAAAATCAGAAAAACCAGCTTATTACTATTTTTAATTCTCATAAAAGTTACGGATTAAATACAATCTTCTTTCAGGTCCGCACTATATGCGATGCATTTTATAAAAGCAAATATGAGCCCTGGTCAGGCTATTTAACAGGGACACAGGGAACTGCACCGTCTGATACAAGTTATGATCCGCTTAAATTTGCAATTTCAGAAGCTCATAATAGAGGAATGGAACTGCATGCATGGCTGAACCCTTATAGGGCAGAATTATCCGGCGGGAGCCAGGTTTCAGCCAATCATGTAATTCAAAAACATCCCGACTGGATAATCAAATGCAGCGGAAGTGAGTACCGCTTTCTTAATCCCGGCTTGCCTGAAGTAAGAAAATATGTATTGCGTATTGTAATGGATGTGGTTGAAAGATATGATTTAGACGGAATTCATTTTGACGATTATTTTTATCCTTATACTGATTATGGCCCTTTCAATGACGATGCAACCTTTGCAAAATATTCTAATGGGTTTACAAATAAAGCTAAATGGCGGGAGAATAATGTAAATCTGTTATTAAAAATGATAAGCGATAGTATAAATGCCGTAAAACCATGGGTAAAGTTCGGTGTGAGCCCTTCCGGTAATCCTTCGGTTAACGGAACAATATACTGCAACCCGGCAGACTGGCTTGCAGGGAATTATACTGATACCATAGGCACTCCCTTTTCAGGAGAACCGTATATTGATTATATAATGCCCCAGCTGTACTGGGAAAATTACGGCGGTTATCAGGCTAATTGGACCAGTCCTTCTTTTCTTAACGGTCGGGATTTATACATTGGACAGGCAGCTTATCGATATAACGAATTTGCATCTACTGAGCTTACATGGGAAACTGCAACCAATAGGAATACTTCAACCATTCAAGGCGGAGTTTTTTTCAGTTCAAATAGTGTAACAAACAATTTTAGCTATTGCAACGATACACTTGAATACCATTATTTTACACATCCGGCTATAACTCCTAAAATGAAATGGAAAGATAAAAATAATGATAAACCGGATGCTCCATCAAATCTTAGATTCGAAGTAAATTCAACTACGGGGAAATATGAACTCCACTGGGATAAACCTGCCGCATCAGCGGGTGGGGATACTGCATTCTTCTATATAGTATATAGATCGGAAAATAATCCGCCGGATATAAATGATTCTACCAATATCTTCGGATTAGCCGGTTTAACGATGCTGCCTTCAAACGATTCTAAATATTCAGTTACAAAAGGTGATTATTATGGTGTAACTGCAATTGACAGATATTCAAATGAATCGGATATGAGCAATGTTGCATCTTTAAATTTAACTTCCTTAATACCTGAAAAACCGGGATTAACTTCTCCGGCTGACAATAGTCATGACTTAAGTATGACCGCTAAATTAAGCTGGTCGGGAGATACAAAGGCCGAAAGATATATTGCTCAGGTCTCTAATGATTCAACCTTTAATTCCGGAATAGTTTTATTAGCCGGCGAATACAGAAGTACACAAATAAATTTTAATAATATTATACCGGGACAAAATTACTACTGGAGAATTAAAGCATTTGGAGAGGTAGGTGAAAGTGACTATTCGGGTGTATATAGTTTTAAGTCAGGGATCCCAATACCTCCTGTACTGAATACTCCTGCCCATACAGCCACGGGAGTTTCATTAACACCTGTATTTACCTGGTTTTCTACCGAAGGTGCTTCTTCTTATAGAATTCAGCTATCAACGACAGTACAGTTTTATAATAATACTTTTGTTATAGATACAACTTTGTCAGATACGGCATTGGCAGTGGTAACACCCATAACAGCAAACAAAATTTATTATTGGCGTGTTAATGCACAGAATACATATGGTACAAGCTTCTGGTCGGATGGCTTTGGATTCAAAACAACTTCTGCTTTATATGTTTCGGATAACGAAAATTTACCGGTCGAATTTGGCCTTGAACAAAATTATCCGAATCCGTTTAATCCGGTTACTGAAATTAAATTTGCAATTGCTAAACCGGGAATTATTACGTTAAAAATATATGACATTTTAGGCAGGGAAGCAGCTACTCTTGTTAATGAAAATTTAGGCGCTGGCAATTATCATGTTAATTTTGATGCTTCAAACCTTGCTTCAGGAACTTATATATACAGGTTAACGGCGGGTGATGTAATGATTGCTAGAAAGATGATGGTGGTGAAGTAAGAAAAGCAAGAGCAAGTTCAAGAGCAAGTTCAAGAGCAAGTTCAAGAGCAAGATCAAGTGTTAAAAATTGTTTTATTGCAAATTGTTAAATTGTTGGGGCATAGCGATAGAGCAATATAACAATAGAGTTTAATAGTTCTGACTTGCTGGTTTTAGGAATATCGAGTAAGATTACGATTACGAGCAAGATTACGATTACGAGCAAGAGTAAGAGTAAGAGTACGAATTAAAAGCATTTATGGATTGGTTTATAATAATATCAAATGTAAAGTAAATTGATTTTTTTGTTAAACATAAAGGGATGATTAGAATTTTTATTAGATTATTTCTTCCGGTTTTAATATTTCAAATATTAATTAATGCACAATCAAATCATCCCAAAAGAGAATTTAGGGGTGCATGGATTGCAACCGTACTTAATCTTGATTGGCCTTCTTCCCCCATTCTCACTACAGATCAACAAAAGCAGCAATTTATAGATATATTAGACGGCTTAAAAGCAGCAGGAATTAATGCTGTTGTTTTTCAGGTAAGGTCGGAATGCGATGCGATGTATTTATCTAAAATTGAACCATGGTCATATTGGTTAACCGGACAGCAGGGGAAAGCTCCCAATCCATTTTATGATCCTCTTGAATTTGCAGTTGAAGAAGCTCATCAAAGAGGGATGGAGATACATGCCTGGTTCAATCCATATCAGGCAGATAGAAATACTGCTGATTATCATGTAGCTCCTAATCACATTACTGTCCTACATCCTGATTGGCTGCTTAAATTCGGTACCCGTGTTATACTTGATCCCGGCTTACCAATGGTTAGAGATTATGTAACATCGGTCATTATGGATGTCGTTAAAAGATATGATATTGATGGTGTTCATTTTGATGATTTTTTCTATCCTTATGAGGGCATAACAAACGAGGATGATGCAACCTTTGCACATTACAGCAGAGGTTTTACAAATAGAGGTAACTGGCGGCGTGATAACGTCAATATTTTTATCAAGGAAGTTCACGATAGTATTCAAGCTGTTAAACCATTTATAAAATTCGGAATTTCTCCATTCGGAATCTGGAAAAACGGTGTTCCGCCCGGCATAACAGGCCTCGATGCATACAGTGAAATATATTCTGACCCTATAGCATGGCTACATCAAGGCACTATAGATTACCTGGCTCCGCAGCTATACTGGAAATTCGGAGGAGGACAGGACTATGGAAAACTCTTACCCTGGTGGGGAGATTCAGCCGCTGCCTATAACAGACATCTTTATCCTGGTTTAGCTCCATATCATCTGGGTGATACACAAAATTGGCCTTCAATAGAGCTTCCTAATCAGGTTAGAGCAAATAGAAATAATCCTCATGTTCAGGGAAGTATATTTTTTAGAACAATGGCAGGGCTGCTGGATAATGAAAAAGGATTTACCGATTCATTAAAATATAATCTTTTCAAATATCCTGCTCTGCTCCCTGTGATGGACTGGAAAGATTCTGTTAAACCAAATCCCCCATTAAACCTGGTATTCGGAAGAAGCGGTTCTTCCGGTATTTCCAAACTAAAATGGGATTTACCCGCCGCCGCAATTGACGGTGATACAGCCAGCAGGTATGTTGTTTATCACTTTAATAATTCTATGCCTCAACAAAACGATTATGAAAATGCAGAAAATATTTTATCTATTGAAGGAAAAAGGGAAAGTTCTCCTTCCTCATCAGGCCTTGCATCTCCTTACTATTTTTCTGTCACGTCATTAGACAGAAATTATAATGAAAGTCTTCCGGGTAATATTGTGGAAATTACTAAGCCTTCAAATCCTCTATTGTCAGTGCCCTTCAATTATCAGATGAATATTAGGGATACTGTCCGGATTAAATGGTTCTATGCTGATCAAGCTTCTGCTTATCAGCTTCAGATTGGAACAGATTCAACTTTTAACTCAAATATCTTATTTAATATAAACAGTTTAACCGATACTACATTGTTAATAGCAGGAATATCAGGGCAGACTAAATATTATTGGAGAGTTAAAGCATTAAATATAGCAGGAGAAAGCAGCTTCTCTCCGGTTTATAATTTTACTACCGGTTTCCCGGAAAAACTTCTTTTATTAGAACCGACCCATGCTTCCTTAAATGTTTCTCTTAACCCGGTTTTGAAATGGACCGTTTCATTAGCTGCAGATAATTACAGGTTGCAGTTGTCAAAAAGCCTAACTTTTAATGCTCAGACGATTATCTTAGATACTTCAGGGATTACAGATACTTCATTTTACCTGGAAAATCTGAATCCGTTAACAAATTATTTTTGGCGTGTCGCCGGAATAAATGAATATGGTTCAAGCTTATGGTCAACTCCGTTTGGCTTTAAGACTATGGAAGTACTGGGAGTTCATGATAATAATGAAATACCTGCTGATTATTCTTTATCGCAAAATTTTCCCAATCCATTTAATCCGTCAACAAATATAGACTTTAGTTTACCTCATTCAGGCTTTATTTCACTGAAGGTTTACAACCTTTTAGGTCAGAAAGTCAAAACCCTTATTAACGGATATAGAGATAAAGGATATTATCAAGTTACCTTTGATGCTTCAGAATTAGCGTCCGGTGTTTATATTTACAGGCTGGTAGCAGAAAATTATTCTTTTTCTAGAAAAATGGTGATTCTGAAATAAAATACAAGAGCAAGTTCAAGTTCAAGAGCAAGAGCAAGTTCAAGAGCAAGAGCAAGAGCAAGAGCAAGTTCAAGGGAAAAAATGATGAAATATTTACATACTTTTTTTTATTTATCTTTTTTATTTGTTTTAATTTCGGGGTGTGCTTCGGTAAGCAGGGTGTCGGTAGACAATAAGTCTGCAGAGTTCAAACAGGAATTTCATAAAAGTTATTCGGAACTTCAAATTCCTCCCACTGCCAAAATAGATACAATTATAATCGATAAAGACCTTAAAAAAATTGATATATATTTCAATAGGAATTTGTCGTATATACCATTTAGGAAGAATAGCGTTGAGGAAATATATTCAGCAGTAAAGAGTTTTTATGGAAATGATTTTTCTGATTTCTCTTTTTCAATTCATACATTACATAAAACTATCGAAGAGCTTATCCCGAATTTTTACAGGGATAAATCCGGGTATGATAAAAGCAGGTTGCCGGTAAATACACAACGTCCAGAACCAGTTATAAAAAATATCAGCAGACCATACCAGGCAGTAAACGGACTAATTGATAGAAACATTTTAGTTTGGCCGAGCCACGGCTGGTATTATAATAACAGAAGGCATAGATGGATGTGGCAGCGTGCCCGTTTATATCAGACGGTTGAAGATCTGGGACCTTATTCATATGTAATCCCGTATTTAATGCCCATGCTTGAAAATGCAGGGGCAAATGTTTTTATACCGAGAGAAAGAGATTTGCAGACTAATGAAGTAATAGTTGATGATATATCGGGAAATTATACCGAAGGAGATGAAAATGATTCTGCCTCCTGGTTTGATGGAGAAGGAGAGGGGTTCGGTATTGGGAATCCCCCTTATAAATCGGGTGTTAATCCCTTTAAATTGGGTAAATATAGAATTACTTATTCGGGAGTTAAACAAAGTACTGAAGCTGCCTGGATCCCGGATATACCTGAGACGGGAGATTATGCAGTATATATTTCATATGTGTCCTCTGAAAACAGTGTGGATGATGCACATTATACTGTAAATTATCTTGGCGGTTCAACAAAGTTTCTGGTTAATCAGCAGATTGGAGGGGGTACATGGCTTTATCTCGGGGAGTTTAAGTTTAAAAAAGGAAAGAGCGGGGAAACCGGCAGCGTTATTCTTACAAACGAAAGCAGGGTGTCCGGGAAAATTGTATCTGCAGATGCTGTAAGATTCGGCGGCGGAATGGGAGTAATTGAAAGAGGAGGTGGCACAAGCAGCCGTCCGAAATTTGCCGAAGGTTCCAGGTATTGGCTTCAGTTTGCAGGCATACCCGATACACTCGTTTATAACCTAAATCATGACACATTGGATTATAATGATGATTATCAGAACCGGGCGGAATATGGAAATTATTTATATGGTGCACCATATGGTCCAAGTAAAGATAGAAATGTTAAAGGTCTCGGGATTCCGATTGATCTCTCACTTGCATTTCATACAGATGCCGGTATGACCAGGCATGATACTACAGTCGGCACTTTATCAATTTACAGCATACCTTCAATTGATAACAATAATAAATTTCCTGACAGCGTCTCAAGATTTGCTAGCAGAGATCTTGCAGATATTGTACAGACCCAAATCTGTGATGACATAAGAGCCAAATATGATCCCATCTGGAATAGAAGGTGGCTGTGGGATGCAAAATACAGCGAAGCTATGCGCCCAAATGTTCCTTCACTTCTTCTTGAACTCCTTTCACATGAGAATTTTCTCGATACAAAATTTAATCTTGATCCGCGCTTTAGGTTTGATGTTTCAAGGGCAATATATAAAGGTATGCTGAAATTTCTCTCGACTCAATATGGATTTAATTATGTTGTTCAGCCATTGCCTGTAACCCATTTCTCTACTGAATTCAATGAATCAGGGGGATTTATTTTAAGATGGAAACCTGAAACGGATCCTCTCGAGCCTTCAGCCGTCCCGGATAAATATGTAGTATACAAAAGGATTGGTGATGGTGATTTTGATAATGGAATAATTGTTAACGATACAATGTATGAGGATAAAGATATTATTGCTGGTAAAATTTATAGCTATAAAGTAGCCGCTGTCAATAATGGAGGAGAGAGCTTTCCATCAGAAATTTTATCAGTTTGTAGAATGGATAATGGTAAAGAACCTGTTTTAATAATCAATGGGTTTGATAGAATTTGTGCACCGGCATCGGTAAAAACCGATTCATTTTCCGGATACTTAAATAATGTTGATGCGGGAGTTTTTGATAAATATGAAATGAGCTATGTAGGGGCACAGTATGATTTTGATCCTGATTCAAAGTGGATTACAGATGATAATCCGGGTCATGGTGCGAGCCATTCGGATTATGAAGCTAAAATTGTTGCGGGAAATACTTTTGATTACCCTTACCTGCATGGTAAATCCATAAAAGCAAACGGATGTTCTTTTGTATCATGCAGCAACGAAGCAATTTGGGATAAACTTGTTGACATATCAAAATACAAACTCATTGATTTGATTTTAGGGGAAGAAAAGACCACCCATTGGGAAAAACCGGTTGAGGATTCGATTCATGGAGTACTATATAAAACCTTTCCACAGAAGTTCCAAAATGTAATTAATAAATATTTAAATTCAGGGGGTAATATATTTATATCCGGTGCATATGTAGGTACGGACTTATTTTCAAAATCTGATTCTTTAGACATCGGATTCGCTGAGAATATATTGAAGTATAAATGGTCAAACGGGTATGCTGATAGATTAGGTAAAGTATTTTCAATTCCTTCAACTTTTAGTAAAGACAGTATATTTATTAAATACAATACGGTGTTAAACGATAGTATATATGCAGTTGAAGCGCCTGATGCTCTGTATCCTGCAGACGGTGGTGAAACTATACTCAGATACTCTGAAAATCATTTTGGTGCGGGTGTTGCTTATAAGCAAAACTATGGTGTTGTTGTGATAGGTTTTCCGTTCGAAACAATACTCGGGGAAAAGAGCAGGGATGAGGTGATGAAATTGGTTTTGGATTATATGAAATGAGGTATTTTGCACTGCAATGATGTTATTACTTCATTTTCCAACGGTTAAAACCGTTGGCTGATAATCACACAAGCTCAAAAGTCCGATGTTATGTTTATGTGGTCCTTATCAATCACCGGACTGGAAGTCCGGTGTTAGCCTTTGCACTAATTTTACACTAATCCTATCCCGGGTTTATCATTTAGGACAAGTTTGCCGTCTATAACTTTTGTTCCTTCATACGGGTCATTTTTTATGAGTAAGTTTCCATCGAGGTCTGCCCAGTCAACCATGGGGGATAGTTGGGAAGCAGCGGAGATTCCGCATGAGGTTTCAGTCATGCATCCTATCATAACTTTCATTCCTAAAGAACGCGCGAGTAAAAGCATTTTATGTGCCTCCCGCAAACCGGTACATTTCATCAGTTTTATGTTTATACCGCTAAAAACTCCATATGCTTTAATAACGTCCGGAATTCTTTGAACAGACTCATCTCCGATTATTGGTAAGGGACTATGTTCCGTAAGCCATGCAATATCATCTATTTGATTTTTCGGCATAGGCTGTTCAATAAATTCTATATTTTTTTCATTAAGCCAGTTAATCATATCAAGAGCAAAATGTTTGTCTCGCCAACCCTGGTTTGCATCAATAGTAAGAGGTTTATCTGTAAGTGAAAGGATGGTTTCTATCATTCCTTTATCATTTTCTCCACCAAGCTTTATTTTTAATATTTTATAGATTTCAGCTTCTTTCACTTTTTGTTTTATAACCTCAGTAGTATCTATACCTATAGTAAAAGAAGTGTACGGAGCTTTTTCCTTATCAAATCCCCAGATTGAATACCATGGTTTATTAATCAGTTTACCAATAAGGTCATGAAGCGCAATATCAATTGATGCTTTGGCAGCAGTATTCTTTTCGGCAACGGAATCAACATAGATTAAAATGTTTTCAAGGTCAAACGGATCGTTGAATTGATTAAGGTTAACTTTAGACAGAAATGAAGAGGCGGTTTCATGGGATTCTCCAAGATATGGAGGCATTGAGGCTTCACCGTATCCAATTATCCCTTCATGTTCAATTTGCGTAAGCATTACCGGAGTTGTTGTACGTGAATTTATGGCAATTGTAAAAACATGTTTAAGTTGAAGCGTATAGGGTTTAAAAGTTAATTTCATTTTCCGCTAAATAAATTTTATTAAAAAATAATTGAGTTATATCCGTAAAATAATACAGAATCAGATATCATTTATACTATTTTGAAAAATATTCATAAAATGCCGGTCATTTTAGAGTAAGACCCACTTTCAGATATCTTACCTAAGGTTATTAAATTAAATGCTAGTAATCGCTTAAATTAAAAACTGTCTACCTTCAGTAGATAAATTAAAACAGTAAAATATCAAGCTTTTGGTTTACATTGACCCCCGGGATTAATCCCGGGGTTAATAAAAAAAGATGAATATTTATAACAATTTCGGCGGTTTATCCAAAAGAGGGGGCTTTATGCTTATTTATATAACTTCATATTTATACTGTTTTTTCAATTAAAATAACTTATGAATTTAAGAAATAATTATTGCATAAACAGAAAATAAAGCTTAATTTGTAAATGTTATTTTTCAATAACCACTCACATAATCGGAGGAGCTATGAATAAACTTCTTACTGTAATTCTTTTCATTTTTGCTATAATTTCTCTGAATGCACAGGATGTATTTCAAAGAACTACAATTCACACACTTAAATATGAACCTGGCGGTGGAGGATTTGGAAACGTAATTGCAGGAGTTGACTGGGATAAAGATGGCCGGCCGGATCTTTATGCCGTTAATGCAAATTATATTGATAGATTAACCGGCGAATTAATTCCAAAGATCTACAAGTTTGAATGGAACTCTACAACGGCAACATGGGATTCAGTTTGGGGCGCTTCTCTTCCAGCCCAAGCACAAAATACATGGGTCGGGCTTACATGGGGTGATCTTGATAAGGATGGAAAACCTGAATTAATTTGGGCGCCTCCTAATTATCCTGATCCTCCTGATCCTTCGTTAATTAATCATAATCCAAAACGTATTATAGTTTACGAAGTTGCTGGTGACGGGAGTGACAACTTAGGAGTTGATGATGGATTTGGCAGTTTTTCGCCGAATGCTTCTACTACACTCACTGATGAGGCTGACTATAATTTAAGACCGCTTCAGCTTAAAGTTACTGATATTGACGGGGATGGAAGAGATGAAATAATTTTTTGCGACCAGGCCGCTAACTGGCATTACGGAGTAGTTTCCGTAGATAATATCCCTGACAATGGAGACGGCAGTGAAACATGGACTATTGAAGCAAACGGATTGAATGATGCAAATCAGACCGGTATGGGAAGTGTATGGGATTGTGATATTGTTGGGAATACTATTTACTTGTTTGCCGGATCCGGTTTAATTTACCCTGTTAAAGTTGAAAATGGAACATATACCTCTATGCCTGCATTAACAAATGTAGCAGGAGAAACAGGTTCTTTTAAAGGCAGCGTCACTGCTGATCTTGATAATGATGGAACACCCGAAATTGTTTTGGGAGGCTGGTCTGATGATCAGGTTTATATATTGAAACAAGTAGCGGATACATTACAGACTTTTGATGTTGCTACGTGTCCTAACGCCGGAAGATTGAATGGTGCAGCTACAGGAGATCTGGATAATGATGGTCACCCGGATTTTGTTTTCGGTTCTAGAAGTGCAAGCACTCCAAATAATGCAGTGTACCGCGTTGAATTTCAGGGCGGAGATATTAGTAATTCGGCAAATTATGAAGTATCAGTAATTGATTCACTACTAGTTCCAGCTCCTGGCGGAACTGGCGGTCAGCTTGATGTTTTCTACGTTGCTAATGTTGACGGAGATCCTGCAGATGAAGTGCTTTATACTCAGGGTTATACCAGAGGTGTTGCTAATGACACTACTGCAGATCTTGCGATCCTGGATATAAAATATACTCCTGTAAGTATAAGACTTGCGGATAACAAAATACCGGAGCAATTTTATCTAAATCAAAATTATCCTAATCCTTTTAATCCGACTACCACTATTAAATTCGGTTTAGTGAAAGAAATGGTTGTTGAGTTAAAAGTGTATGATATCCTAGGAGAAGAAGTTGCTACATTAATTGACGGGAAATTAATGAAAGCAGGTTCATATGATGTTAACTTTAAAGCGAGTAATCTTGCCAGCGGTGCTTATGTTTACAGATTGAAAGCAGGTAATCAGGTTACTTCGAAGAAAATGGTTCTCTTAAAGTAAGACGCAGATTTCGCAGATTTTCACAGATTCTGATGAAAGATCAGGTGCCAAAAGGTATAGTAATAACAATATTATATTTCTTAAAACCTCCGGGGTTTTTAAAACCCCGGAGGTTTAGGTATTGGACTTATCTCGTAATGTAGGGGTTAAGCTCAATTTTATATAAAAAAACAATGGGAGAAGTCTAAAGATTATTTTTACTCTTTAAACCAATGAATATACTATCCTTCTTTAACACTGCATTATTTTCTAATTCAATAAATATATTGATGTTTTGAGGTTTCTATGAACAGAAAATCAATTTTTTATATCGCATTTCTGTTAATTTTGTTTTCATCCATAAATATTTTTGCGGGAGTTACAGGGAAAATAACCGGGAAAGTAACAGATGCACAAACATCCGAACCCTTGCTTGGTATTAATGTAGTAATACAGGGTACAACCCAAGGAGCTGCAACAGCAGCAGACGGCTCTTACATAATAATTAATATAGAGCCGGGTACCTACAGCCTTGTTTTTTCAGGTGTGGGCTACCAGAAAAAGATTGTAACCAATGTTAATGTTTCCAGTGATTTTACAACCACCATTGATGTCCAGCTTTCTTCTGAAACAATAGGACTCGAGACTGTAGTTGTAGAAGCACAAAAACCTATGGTAAGAAAAGATTTAACTTCTTCTCAGGTTTCTGTAGATGCTGCTCAAATTTCTACTTTGCCGGTTGAAAATGTTGAACAGATATTAACCTTGCAGGCAGGTATTATTAAAGATGTAGATGGAAACATCCATATTAAGGGGGGACGCTCCAGTGAAGTTTCGTATAATGTAAACGGAATTTCCATTATAAATCCTTATGATAATTCCAAATCAGTTGAAATAGCTACTAATGCTATCAAGGAATTATCTGTAGTCAGCGGTACATTTAATGCAGAATACGGTAATGCATTAAGCGGAATTGTAAATTCAATTACCAAAGAAGGAACAAATAAATATACTGGAAGCCTCTCCTTTTATTCGGGTGATTATCTCAGCAGCCATAAAGATATTTTTTATAATATTAATTCGGTTGATCCGATTAATAATTACGTAACTGAATTTACTTTAGGAGGACCTATTCCGCTGCTTAATGATTATGTAACATTTTTCGTTTCAGGCAGACTTAATGATGATAAAGGTTATTTGTACGGTATTAGAGAGCACCAGCCGGGTGATTATATTCAATACCTTAGTGCCGACAGCATAAGTGTTCTTGCTACAGGGGACGGTAAGGTTGTTTCAATGAATCCGAGTAAAGACTGGAACGGGAACGCAAAAATAACTATTAAACCGTCTTCAACTATTAAAATTAATTACGACTTTTTAATTTCAAATTCAAAGTATCAGCTCTATAATCATGATTTAAAATATAACCCTGATGCTAGTTATCACCGCTACAATTCGGGACTATTTAATTCAATTGAATTCAGGCATGTAATAAGCAATTCAACGTTTTATTCACTTAAGGGATCATATAATATAAATGATTATAAAAGATATCTATATCCTTTGCTTGATGCATCCGGTAACGAAGTCGATTTTTCTGCGGGAATGGATTTAACCGGATTACAAGCTGACCCGAGATATGCAAGCAGTCTCCAGTATGCGGCTGATAATACTTTCCCTATTGGCGGTACTTTGAATGAACAATTCTATCAAAAAACCAGAACTTTGAATGGAAAATTGGATCTTACCAGTCAGCTTAATCTTCACCATGAAGTTAAATTGGGTGCCGAATATAACAATTATACATTATATTATGAGGATTTTAATGTATTAAAAGACGGCCAGACATCTTTTATCCCCGCTGTTGATAATATACTGCATGACAGTTATACAAAAAAACCAACCGAAATATCAGGGTATATTCAGGATAAAATGGAATTTGAAAGTTTAATATTAAATGTTGGATTAAGAGTTGACTATTTTGATTCCGATTCAAAATATTCTACCGATACAAAATATCCTTCCCCATATGATCCTTCGATACCGGATAATGTAGATAAGAGTATTTTATTAAAAAACTCATCGGCTAAATATCAAGTAAGCCCGAGAGTTGGGGTTTCTTTCCCGATTACCGACAGAGGAATTATTCATTTTTCATATGGACATTTTTTCCAGATACCTCCATTCACTTATTTATATAACAACCCGGATTTCAAATATCCGGTATCGGGAACACCAACTTTTGGTAATGCAAACCTGAATCCTGAAAGAACTATTACTTATGAAGTTGGTCTGCAGCAGCAATTACTTGATAATCTTTCATTTGATATTACCGGATTTGTTAAAGACGTAAGGGATTTACTTGCACTTCAAAAAATCCAGGCTACAGCAAATAAAGCTTATTATATGTATGTAAATAAAGATTATGCAAATATAAAAGGGATTACTTTTTCTTTAAGAAAAAGAAGGAATCCGGATGAATTTTTTGGAGCAACTCTTGATTATACATATCAAACAACAGAGGGAAGTGATACAAGATCTGCAGCCGCATTTTTAGATCTTGCTTCAGGAAGACAAAGTGAAAAGATACCTTATTACCTTGATTGGGATCAGCCGCATACATTAAATGCAACTTTAAATGTCGGAGGCAAAATGTGGAATGCAACAATTGTGGGAAGAATGGGTTCCGGTTTGCCTTATACTCCGCAGCTTCTTTTTGAACAGGTATATTTAAAGACAAATAGTGCGCGTAAACCATCACAGGTAACTGTTGATCTGCTAATTGATAAAACAATAAATATTTCCGATATGGATGTTACATTCTTCCTAAAAGTATTTAACCTTTTCGATGCCTTGAATGAAAACATTGTATATGATAATACCGGTAGGGCAAGTTATACTCTTGAGAAAGAGCTGGGAACAACACAAGCAGCCGATCATTATGCGAGTCTGAATCCTTTAATTAAACCTTCCAGTGAATATTTTGTCCGGCCTGATTATTATTTACCGCCAAGGGAAGTAAGGTTGGGTTTGACTTTAGAGTTTTGAAAGTATATTAACGGAGATATTAAATGAAGATAAAATATATAAATCATTTTCTAATAGTTTTTTCATTACTGTTTAGTAGTTTTACTGCAGCACAGAAACCGGATCCTAAAACTGCAAGAGAGCATCAGGTTGTCAAGGATTATATTCAGAAACAGCTGCAGAACAGATCTCAGGTAAAGAGATTTCTGAATTCACCCGATAAAAATGAAAGTAAAGCGGGAAAGCTGGCGAAAACTACAGGGATAAAGGATAGAAAAAGTTTTATAATGAACGGGAATAAAATTCTGGTTTATGTAACTAATTTTGGAGGAATAGGAGGAGGATATACATTAGATCAATCCAGCAGGTATTTGGGCGATGTAGTATGGAAGGGCTTACCATATGTTTTCCAGTTTGTTCCGATAGTTGGTGCCTCTGTTCCAGATGCAAGAAACCCTAATAAAAGGCTTCATATAATTTCCGATGCACTTGATGATTACCCGCACTCTGCAAGACCCGGCGATGATCTAATTGAAATAAATCCAACTGAGGATACTCTATGGCAATTCGAGCCGCTGCCCGGATATGCTGATCCAAACCAGGATAACATGGCTCACAATCCCGATTTTGATACTGACAGAGATGGAAAGCCTGACAGCTGGCCGCGTGATTGGTATAATCCTACTTTAGGGAAATATGTTTGGCCTGGTTATTTAAAACAGGATGCCAATAATGCCGATCTCGAGGTCTTCTGGGCAATGGATGATAGAGATAACCGTGAATTCCCTTATTATCCATATAATTCCGATCCGAAGAAAATGGGTATTGGCGTACAGGTTGATGGAAGGGCATTACAGTGGAGTAATTCACTCGCAGAAAACGCCGTATTTTTTGTCTATACGATTACAAATGTCAGCGATAGAGATTTAGACAGTGTATTTTTCGGAGTCTATGGTGATCCTGATGTTGGAGGTCAAAAGGATAACAGTGATGATATTGGTATCTTTTTTCCTCCTTATTCAATTCCAGGGCATAATGTAGATAATATTCCCAATTATTCCAGAAGCATGGTTGCTTTTAAGGATGACGGCAACAGCATAGGTGAGAATGCTTTACCGGACGGTATCATTGCATGCAAATTTCTTGAAAGTCCGGGAAATGCTAATGACGGAATAGATAATGATGGTGACGGAATGGTTGATGAGAGTCAATCTAACGGAATCGATGATGATCATGACTGGAATCCCGAAACGGATGATGTAGGGGTAGATGGAATATCAAATACCGGTGATGAAGGTGAAGGTGATGGAGTACCGACAGCCGGTAAACTTTTACCTAACGGTGCCCTCGATCCCCTGCATCCCGGAGAACCGAATTTTGAATATACTGATCTTGATGAAGCTGATCAGATTGGTCTGACAAGCTTTAGCACCTGGCCGTGGGGTCAGAAGACAGGCAACCCGAAGAATCCCAGAGAAGGTTACTTTGTAAGTAATGATTCTTTAATGTGGGAAAAATGTAAGCCTAACACTTCAAGTCATAATGGTTTTGAAGAAGTTTTAACTGAGGGACAGGATATTACTTTTGTATTTGGCTCAGGATATATTTCCCTTAAAAGGGGTGAAACAAAAAGAATCTCGATAGCTCTTATTTTAGCCAATGATATTGATGATTTGCTTACAACCGCATCTACAGTTCAGGATATTTATAACATTAATTATAATTTCTCAAAACCACCGGATCTACCAACCTTAACTGCTGTTCCGGGTGATAAAAAAGTCACTCTTTACTGGGATGATATAGCAGAAAGCAGTATTGATCCCATTACCGGTAAAGATTTTGAAGGCTATGTCCTTTACAGAAGCACAGATCCTGGTTTTTCCGATATTCAAACTATTTCCGACGGACAGGCAACTCCATTTTTATCCGAACCGCTTAAGACTTATTCGGGTGTTGAATGCAAATGGGATTTAGTAAACCAATGGAGCGGTTATCATCCTGTAGCATATAAAGGGCGTGGAATTCACTACTATCTTGGAGATAATACGGGACTTGTTCATTCTTTTATTGATTCGAATAATGTAATAAATGGACAAACTTATTATTATGCATTAGTGGCATATGACCATGGAGATTCTGCAAATTTTCCTCCAGCAGAAACCACAAAGAAAATAAATGTTGATCCTATAACATCAAAATATATACTTGATAAAAATACTGCAGCAGTAATTCCTGGACCAAGGGCAGACGGTTATGTACCGCCTGCTTTAAACAGTTCCAATGTTTTACATAAAAGCGGTATAGGAAATGGATTAGTTAACTTTTCGATTTTAAATGATTTACTCGTTCCTAATAATGATTATGAATTATTTTTCAGTGATTCTCTTTTAATAAACGGAAAGAAAACCGGAGAAAAGAATTACTCTGTTCTTGATTCAAAAGTCTATACTAAAGAGATAAATTTCTTTTCGAATAAGTTCACCGATATCGGATTCAGCAATATCCTTGATAATCAGTATTTGAAGTTAAAAGATGCGAATGGAAATATATTTTCGAGAGTTAACTCAGAGGATACTTCAGATTATATAATTGATCTGGAGAAAGGAAAAATAAGAAGATCCGGCAGCAGCAGCATTCCGGATAATTCTTCCTTAACATATACTCTTGAATTCAGGTATTTACCAATTGCAAACAGCTTATTGATGAATGACGAAGATAATAATCCTGTATTTGACGGCATAAAATTGCTGGTAACGGATCAGACCAAAATTGAATATGATCCCGATAGGTCAAAATGGTTAAACGGAAACTCAAATTTGACTTTTAATGCTGCCTTAGCATCCGTCGGGTCTGCATCAAATAAAACGGTTTATCCGGCAGATTATGAAATTAAATTCTCATCCAAATATATTGATTCGGCACTTATCAGACCACCGGGACAACCTTTCACAATGTGGCCGGTTAAATATTCGGTTATGGATGTTACATCAGGTGTTCCGCAAAGGATTTTAACATATCTTAATGAGAATAATGCAACAAGAGATTCTGCCTGGAGTCCCGGCGAAGAAATAATTTTATATAAACCGGGAAGTACAAAGAGCAGTGATATGCTTACATGGGGAGTAAAAATTAATTTACCTACAGATACCACTATAAAAAATATTATTTATCCGGGTGACGGTGATATTCTTTTAATTGCAACAAAAAGACCTTTTACCGTACAGGATACATTTTATTTAAAGACGGAACAAGGTACTGTTGATAATGCATTAGCTTCCTCAAAGTTGGATAATGTATATGTAGTGCCTAATCCTTATGTTGCATATAATGCATTGGAACCTCAAAACCGTCTTTCGGATCAATCACGAGGTGAACGCAGAATTTATTTTGAAAATTTACCCCCTAAATGTACAATACGTATATATTCAATAGTCGGAGATCCTGTTAGAGTTCTTGAACATGATTCCGGAGTTTCAAACGGAAGGGAATACTGGAACTTATTGAATAGAGACGGTTTCAGTGTATCATATGGTTTGTATATTGCACATATAGATGCACCCGGAATAGGTGAGAAGATAATAAAGTTTGCCCTTATTAAATAGTTAATCGTTAATAGTTAAACGTTAATCGTGGTTAATCGTTAATAGTAGATTGGAAAGGATTAGTTGAAGAGTACACAATCAATTAGGAGCTTTGAAGATCTGGAATGCTGGAAGGCAAGTGTGGAAGTTAGAAAGTATATCTCCGAGTTGATAAAAAAGTTTCCCAATTCGGAAAAATATGATATGATTGATAATATGAAAAGAGCAGCTCATTCTGTTACCAGGAATATTGCGGAAGGGTATGGTAGATTTCATTTTAAAGAGAATGTACAATTCTGCAGGCATAGCAGAGGTTCTTTATATGAACTTATTGATGATTTAATAACCTCAAAAGATGAAAATTATATTACAGACGAAGAATATTTTAATGCAAGAAACAAAATTGACAGGGCTTTAAGCATTCTAAATGGATATATTAATTATCTTAATAGAGCTTTAAGTAGTAAAAATGAAAAAGCAGTATCTGCCGGGATTAACGATTAACTAATAACAATTAACGAATATCGAAAATAGGAGTTAATAAATGAAATTGTATAAATATATGTTAACAGCTGCAATAGCATTATTTTTTGCTGGGGGATTGTTTGCACAGAGCTTGAAGACAGGAACAACAGCAGCGGAGTTCTTAAAGATAGGAGTCGGACCCCGTGCAATTGGTATGGGGAGTGCATTTACAGCAACATCCGATGATATAACCGCTTTATACTGGAATCCCGGTGGTTTAGCCAATTTAAACTCCAACCAGGCTTTCTTTAATCATGTTAACTGGATAGCGGATATAAACTATGATTATGCTGCTTTGGCAGTTAATGTTCCGGATTTTGGAGTTCTTGGAACTTTTGTGTCAATTCTTACAACAAATGATATGTCCGTAAGAACAATAGAAAGACCGGAAGGTACCGGGGAATTTTTTACTTACAGTACACTTGCAATAGGCTTAAGTTATGCAAGGCGTTTAACTGAACAATTTTCGATTGGTTTTAACGTTAAATATATCAGTGAAAATCTCTGGCATATGAACAGTACAGGGTTTGCTATGGATATTGGTACACTTTATAAAATTCCTATCCTTAATGAAATGAGAATTGCAGCAAGTATATCTAACTTCGGAACAAAGATGAAACTAACGGGGAGGGATATTTTATCGGTCAAACAGGTTGGTGCCGGCAGTTCACCTAATTTAATCAATACCGATTTAGAACTAGACTCATACGATTTACCATTGCTTTTTAGAATAGGAGCTGCGGTTGATGTTGTCAAATCATCGTCCAACAGAATAACATTTGGAGTAGATGCAATTCATCCGAATGATCATTCTGAATATATCAACACCGGATTAGAATACTCCTGGAATGAGACTATATTCTTAAGAGGAGGATATAATTCACTGTTCGAATTGGATTCTGAAAAAGGTTTAACATTGGGATTCGGTCTTAAATACACTGTAATAGATCTTGTTAAAATTGGATTGGATTACGCATACCAGGACTTCGGCAGATTGAATAATGTTCAATATTTCTCTCTGGGAATTAATTTTTGAAACCGGAGGATTTTGCTCTATTAATGAAATAATATTTAAATGATGATTCCAAAAGGAGTACAGGACTATTATCCAGATGATCTAAGTTATTGCTACGGATGCGGAAGGTTAAATGAACATGGTCATCAGATAAAAAGTTATTGGGAAGGGGATGAAACCGTTGCACACTTTACTCCCAAACCATATCATATAGCTATTCCAGGTTATGTGTACGGAGGATTGATTGCTTCCCTTATTGATTGTCACGGAACCGGGACTGCAGCTTTAGCATCATACCGGAATGAAGGAAGGGAACCCGGTACAGAACCTGCTTTCCGTTTTGTTACCGCATCACTTCAGGTAGATTATCTTCTTCCCACTCCATTAGGTATAGAATTGGAAATCAGGGGGAAGGTTATTGAGTTAAAAGGAAGGAAAGTCATTTCAGAAATTACAGTAGCAGCAAATGGGCAGGTAACAGCAAAGGGGAGGGTAGTAGCTGTACAAATGCCGGAGAAGATGGTTAAAGGGGGTTAATAATAGGCGTTATATAGAAGAAACAAAAGATGACATCTTTATTTATTTTATTAAGGCTTAAAAATAAATTTACTATTCTACAAAATTTAATTTTTATAATTCTTATTAAAGATGTCATCTTTATCAAAAATATTTATTTCATTTCTTTTTCTATCTGGAAGACAGGCTTAATATCAACCGGGATTGATGAAAGTTTTTCTATTATTGATTTCATTGAAGGAGAAATTACGGCATACTCCTTAATTAATTCTTTGGCTCCGTTATAATCTCCGGTTGCTTCAATGGTCAAAAGTTTATTTGCGAGTTCTTTAATAGAATCATAAATTTTATCAAAATTAACTTTAACTTTATTTGTTTCAGGGTTGTATTCATATCCTCCTTTTTCCAGAAGATAATTGTATATTATAGCATTTCCGCTGCCGTGGGCTTCGGTAATACCGAATCTCACAGACCGGAAAATCCCTGCTAAGAATGTAGTCCATGTTTCATTTGCAAAGCTTTTTGGAAACATTCCTTTATCAATCATAAAAATAATATTATACATGCCAAGGACATCGGCTTTACATTCTTCTATGGTTGAATAAGCTTCCTTTAACTCCTTTTTAACTTCTGTTTTTATGCCGTTAACAGTAATAAATCCCGGACCAACTCCATGAGACATTTCATGCATTAAGGCATGGCTGAAAAAAGCATTGACTGTCACAAATGGAAGCTGATCATTAGCTAAAACAATTCCTGCTATGGGTTTAAGCTGTTTCTCGAACTTAACATTATTTATATTTTTGAGCATTACTTTTTTTGAGCCTTTTACTTTTCTGACTCTCTCATCATTCGGGAGATTAAAAGCTAGTGTCTGCACTCCCGCTTTTGTATCTCCTCCGGAATAAACTTCATTAACAACAACAATGGGAGATTCACTGCCGCGCTGTTTATTCTTGTATTTTTCGTCAATAGGAAGATGTTCCTCAATCTCTTTCAAATATTTACCAAATTCCTGAAGCTTTTCACTTTCAGCGGAATCTTTTATAGTTAAAAAACTTTCAAAAGAAGCTTTATAGTTGAACATTTCATCTTCATATACTTCATAGGGTCCAATCACAACTTCAATTTTATTATCCTTCAGATCCATCCATGCCAAATCACTGTCATAGTAGTCATTGGTTTCAAACGCCTTAGCCCTTAATAGTAAATATTTCTTTAACGAAGAGTTATCGGCGTATACAGCAGCTTCTCTTAGAAGTGCTGCAGCTTTATTTAATTCGGGTTTGTAAAACTCGGAATATGGTATAGCAGTCAATTTCCCGTTGTCTTTACGAATTACCGTAAATGTAGATGTAAAGTCGGGATAATCATCCGGATGCTCTTTTATCCATCGGTTAAATTCATCTTTAGTCATATCCGCCGGATAAAAATTAGCTCCTTTAGGTTTCTCTTGAGTTCCGATAAAAGGTTTATTATGATCCAATCTATCAAACGGACCGAACATTATATTAAAATATTTTAGCTTTAATTGATCTTCTTCGGAAGATGAATTCTGCAGACTGTCCTTAATTTCTACATTTTTTGAATAGACTTGCCTGAGGTAAATGCTGTCAATAATTTGTGAAGCTTCAAATAATTTTCTAACAACTTTCCGTTCCCGTTCATTCAAAACAGTTGAATCGTATTTAATTTCTACGGGGGCAAACTGTGCAATTTTATCTTTTAACATGTTAATTTCCTTTGAATCTTCATTATTTGAACATCCTGCTAATATAGCTGCTGCAATTAGTGAGTATAAAAAAAGTTTCATCTATTTCCCTTTAAAGTTTTAATATTGAAATATAACGAATTTTAGTAAGGGGGTAAATTCCTAATAGAGAGAAAATAGTATAAAAAGATGACATCTTTATTCTTAATGGTATTTAATTAAATTTTACGGCTCATTAAGAATATGAATTTTATTTTCATTATAAAGATGTCATCTTTAATACCAAAGTTTAGATGAATGAGCATCTGTTTAATTTATATTTATTGGTATAAATATCTCATTATTTATTAAATTATGGAGGTTGTTTTATTAAGTAAATCTAACCCTATTAAGGAGTTCAAAAAATGAAAAGGATACTTCTTACTTCTATATTTTTTCTGTTTTCCTCTTTCTTATTAATTTGCCAGCCATCTATAAAAGGTTCTCATCCGGAAGTTTTTCAAATAAAACAAGGGTATGTTGATGCCAATGGAGTAATGATTTATTATGAAGAATTAGGCAGCGGTAAACCTTTAATGATTGTACATGGAGGTCCTGGAGCAACACATGATTATTTCCTTCCTTATCTATTACCACTTGCAAAACATAATCGCGTAATCTTTATCGATGAACGCGGTTCAGGTAAATCGGAGAAACTGGAAGACTCAACGCAGTATACCGTAGAAAATATGGTAGAAGATGTTGAAGCAGTAAGAGAAGGATTAGGACTCGGGAAAATGAGCCTGTTGGGTCATTCATACGGTGGAGTACTTGCACAGGCTTATGCATTGAAATACCAGAAGAATCTGACTCATTTGATTTTATGCAGCACTTTTCCCAGCACTTCACAAATGAACGAAGTCTTTAATAAGATTAAAGAAAAAATGCCGCCTGAATTAAGAGATAGAATTAACAAAATGGAGAAAGAAGGACTGTTCGGACATGGTCTCCCATATGAAAGGAACCGCTATACCAAGGATTATATGGTTGCAGCATGGGGAGAGGGGTATTTCCCTTATATTTATCAAAAGCACCCGGACCCTGATTATGATCCAACCATCGGTGGTTTAGCATGGACTTTATACCGGGAAATGTGGGGTTCAAACGGTGAATATGTTATTGACGGAAACCTTAAATCTGTTGAATATGTTGACAAGCTTCATACAATTACAGTACCTACATTAATTAATTGCGGGGATCATGATGAATGCGATCCTTCACTTTCTGAAGAAATGCATGAAAAAATCCCTAATTCAAAACTGGTCGTTTTCCCTCAAAGCGGACATATGACCTTTGTAGATCAGACTGATATGTTTATTAAAGCAGTCGAAGATTTTTTGCATTAGGAACAATCGGATTCTGACATTTGCAGTTTAGATTTTATAAATATTAGGATTAATGTTTTAACTGTTTTTGATTGTCCTGACAAATAATTCATAATTTTTATTTACTGTTTCAAAAATTCTTCTTAATTTGAAACAAATAAGAATAATCATTTTGATAATCAAGCGGGGAAGGGGTTATATATGATTGAAAAAGTTCATTTCAAATTAAACGGGGAACCTATTGAACTGACCGTAGACAGCGACAGGCTCCTTTTATGGTTATTACGCACAGACTTAGGCTTAACCGGTACAAAATACGGATGCGGGATTAATTATTGTGGTTCATGTACGATACTTGTGAATAATGAAGCTGTTCGTTCATGCCAGACATCGGTTAAAGAAATAGTGAATAAAGAGGTTGTTACAATAGAAGGATTAGCAGGTAATGAAAAGCTTCATCCGTTGCAGAAGGCTTTTGTAGAGCATGATGCAATGCAATGCGGGTACTGTACGCCGGGAATGATAATGACAGCCTATTCTTTTCTAAAGAAGAATCCTCATCCTTCAACTTCCGAAATCCTTGAAGGAATGAATAATAATTTGTGCCGCTGCGGGGCTCATAACAGAATTGTCCAGGCTATTCATTCTGCTGCGGAAGAGATGGGGTAAGGAAGATAAATAAAAGGAGGATAAGATCATGAAAGAGGATAAATATCCGGAAATAGATTTTAAGGATGTTAAAGAAAGTTTTCCTATGGATAGGAGGGACTTTCTTAAAACTACGGGGAGTGGTATTTTCATTCTTTTTACTTTGAAAGATGCATCCCCCTTTACTATTGAAAAACAGAATAGACAGCAGCAGGGGTACCCTTCTGATTTTAATGCCTATTTGAAAATTGGTGAAGATGGACGGGTTGCCTGTTATACCGGGAAAATTGAAATGGGGCAGGGAGTTATTACTTCTTTAGCTCAAATGCTTGCGGATGAACTTGATGTGTCTCTTGATTCTGTGGATATGGTAATGGGAGATACTGATCTTTGTCCCTATGATAGAGGTACATTCGGTTCTTTGACTACAAGGTTTTTCGGTCCTGCATTACGTTCTGCCGGTGCAGAAGGGAGAGCAGTTTTGCTTCAATTGGCTTCCGAAAAATTAAAAGTACCCGTCAAAAATTTAACAGTTGCTGACGGTACTGTTTTCGAAAAGAAGAACAATAAGAATAAAATTACCTATGCAGATCTCGCAAAAGGAAAAAGGATTGAGAAGCATGCGGATGGACAGGTCGAGGTAAAGAAACCATCCGAGTTAAAAATTATGGGTAAATCTATTACCCACAGGGATGGAGAATTAAAGGCAACAGGAAAGGCAAAGTATGCGGGTGATATACAATTTCCAGGAATGCTGTATGCAAAAATATTGCGTCCTCCGGCTCACGGAGCTAAATTCATTTCAGCAGATACTTCCGAAGCAGAAAAAATAAAAGATATAAAAGTTATCAAAGAAGGCGATCTCATCGCCATGCTTCATAAGTATCCCGATGCTGCCGAAGATGCACTTTCGAAGGTAAAAGCAAAGTTCGATAAATCTGCTTCGACTTTAAATGATAAAAATATTTTTGAACATCTTCTGAAAGAAGCACCTGATGGAGAAGTTACAGCAAGCGGTGGTGATCTATCGAAAGGGGAAAAAAGTTCAGATAAAGTAATTGAAGAAACGTATTATGATGGTTATAAAGCTCATGCTCCGATTGAACCTCATACAGCAACTGTAAATATTGAAGGGGATAAAATAACGGTCTGGGCATCAACACAAAGCCCTTTCCCTGCAAAGGAAGAAGTTGCAAAGGCATTAAATATCCCGGCACAAAATGTGCGTGTTATGCAGACTTTTGTTGGAGGAGGATTTGGCGGTAAGACCAGGAATCTGCAAATTGTTGAAGCCGCACGTCTGGCAAAGTTAACAGGTAAACCAGTTCAGGTAGCATGGACAAGGGAAGAGGAATTCTTTTTTGATTCTTTCAGACCTGCTGCCGTTGTAAAAATAAAATCGGGTATTTCGAATAAAGGTAAACTCAGTTATTGGGATTATCATGTTTATTTTGCGGGAGACAGGGGTTCTAAACAATTTTACGATATACCGAATCACAGCACAACCGTACATGGTTCAGGGTGGGGTGGAAATGCCCATCCGTTTGCTACTGGTGCATGGCGGGCACCTGCAAATAATACAAATACATTTGCGAGGGAATCACAAATTAGTATAATGGCTAAAGCAGCGGGAATTGATCAACTTGAATTCAGGCTGCAGAATTTAACGGATGAAAAGATGAAAAAAGTCTTACGTGCAGCCGGAGAGAAGTACGGATGGAAACCTGATAAATTAAATAATAAAGGGAATGGAGTTGCATGCGGCACGGATGCCGGTACTTCGGTAGCAGCAATTGCCGAAGTTGAAGTTGACGAAAAGACCGGTAATGTGAAGGTAACGAGGGTTGTCTGCGCTCAGGATATGGGTTTAGTAATTAATCCGGAAGGAGCAACAATACAGATGGAAGGTTGCATTACCATGGGATTGGGATATGCTTTAAGAGAAGATATGCATTTTAGTAACGGAGAAATATTAGATGTTAACTTTGATACATATGAAATCCCGCATTTTTCATGGCTGCCGAAGATAGAAACCGTTATATTAGATAACAAAGAAGAACCTTCTCAGGGAGGGGGTGAGCCTGCGATTATTATAATGGGAGCAGTAATAGCAAATGCTATTTTCGATGCAACTGGTGCAAGAGTATTTCAGATGCCGATGACGCCGAAGAGAGTGCTGGAAGCGATTAGAAAAAAAGATTGATTACTAAATTAAAAGATTACAAGATTAATCCCTTTTGCTAAACTTACTATATTTCTAAGCACTCTTTAATGTAAATAAAACTTCAGTACCTTTTCCTTTTTCTCCTCTAATCCATATTTTTCCTTCATGTTTTTCTATTATTTCTTTACATAAAATTAATCCTAAACCTGTTCCCTTTTCATTCGATGTTCCTGGAGTGGAATAATGAATATCTATCCGGAATATTTTATCAAAATCATTTTCAGATATTCCTACTCCGTTATCTGAAACATCAACTTCTGCAAACTTTTCCTTTTGTTTTGCTGATATTTTGACTTCGCTATCCTGATATGAAAACTTTATACTATTTATTATCAGATTCCTAAAAACCAATTGAAGCATAATTTTATCAGCATATACTATAATATTTTCCGGAATAAGGTTTATTAGTTTAATTTTCTTTTCCTGTGCTGTTAATGAAAGACTTTCAAGGGTTTTGTTCAATTCCTCATGCAGAGATATTTTCTCAAGCACTATATTAAAATTTTCAATCTGAAGTCTTGACCAATCAAGCAGATTATTTAATAATTCAAACTGTCTTTTAAGATTTTGATTTATGTTAATATAAGATTCTTTTATTTCATCATTACTCATTGAATCAATATTAGTAGAAAGTACTTCTGAAAAACCCAGTAAAGTATGAAAAGGCCCCCGCAGATCATGTGCAATAATCGAAAAAAATCTGTCCTTCGTTGAATTAAGTTCTGTCAGCTTATCATTTAACTCCAATAATTGATTATTAATCTTCTTTTTGTGGAAATATTCATAAATAATAAGTGAAACAATTATCAAAGATAAGAGTAGCGTTACAATCAGCCACCTGATAAATATTTGCTGTTTGGCAATTTCTATTTTCTGTTTTTCGTTAATTTTCTCCAACTTATAATTAAACTCTAATTTGGATAGCTTCTTTATTTTATCTGTAACTTTTAAACTATCCAAAGAATTCTTATATAATGTTAAATATTTATATGCCTCTTTATAATTTCCTTTTTTTTGAAAAGCTGACTGCAGGAAATCTGCAGCTCTTGCAATGTTGTCCAGAGAATTTATCGACTCGGCAAATTTAAGCGAAGTAAGTGCATGGTCGATTGCAAGTTCTGATTTCCCCAGATCATTATAAATCGAAGCAATCCCAATCTCTGCCTGCACATTCCATGTTTTTCATCCATATTATTATAAAGAGCGTTCGCCCTCAAATAGCTATTAAATGATTGCCGGTTATCCCCCATTTGTTTATAAATTTTGGCAAGAATAAGATAAATTCCAGCTTCAGATTTTACATTCCCCATTTCCAAATTAATCTTTAACGCTTCTTCTAAATACTTAAGAGCTTTATGATTGTCCCCTAACCGGTTATAAATATCACCTAAATTTCCTTTAATTACTGCGATTCCTTTTTTATTATTGTTTTTTGTTCTTATATCTAAAGCCTTATTAAAATAATTCAGTGCAATGTCATATTCTTCTAAAGCCATATAAACAAGTGCGGTATTGTTATAGGAAGTAGCTATTTTAATTTCATCCCCGATATTTTCACGCATCTTCAATGCTTTCAAGTGATAGTCTATAGATGTTAAATAATCACTCTGATAATAATATATAACTCCCAAAACATTTAGCGATGTAGCAATACCTGCTTTATCCCCTATTTTATATCTAATTTCAAGGGCTTTTTTTGTGAAATCTAAAGCCTTTATTATATCAATACTTGTATAACAAAAACCGAGACTTCCATAGCAGCCTGCCAGTCCTTTCTGATAACCTATTGCTTTAGCAATTTCAATTCCTTTTGAAGCATAATCAATTGCAGTTTTTGTATTTATATATTGATAAATGTCGGCTAGCTCATTCAATACCTCGACCTTTTTTTCCCCCTTCAGATACTTTATCTGTTCTTGAAGACTATCTGCTCTGCTCTGCTGCCCATATAGATTTGTAGTAAAAATTAAAGGGCATAGTACTAAAAAAGAAAATATTCCAATCTTCATAATTACATCTAATCTTCTCACAAAAATTCCCATAAAAATATCTTTTCCAGTTCCTTTTTATTAGTAATTCCATTTTTTGGACAACTTATTAAAAAAGCCATTACGTGACTCTCCACTTCATTATCGAATTAATTATTAAAAAATTAAATTATAACCATAATTGACATTAATATTCCACATTTGCATGAGAAAATTTATTTATAATATGAACCCGGAAATAGTAAATAAGATAATTGCGATAGAGGCTGCGGTTAATGCGTAGGGTAATTGGGTACGGACGTGGTCAATGTGGTCGCTTGCAGATGCCATTGAAGAGATTATGGTTGTATCGGAGATGGGGGAACAATGATCTCCGAAAACGCTTCCGCTAAGGACTGAAGCAACAGCCAGAGATAGGTTTATATCCATTACCTGTGCCATGGGTACTGCAATTGGTATCATAATAGCAAAAGTCCCCCAACTTGTACCTGTTGAAAATGAAATAAACATTGAGGTTACGAAAATTACGGGAGCAACAAAGTTTGGATTTAGGAATTTGTCAGCTACAGATGCAACATAAGTCCCAGTGCCTAAAACTCTGCATGTGTCGCCTATTGAAAAAGCAAAAACCATTAAAATAGCAAGGGGAATTAATCCGCCAATTCCTTTTAATGTATAATCCATTATTTCATGTAGAGTTAAAATTCTTTGTGCAATTGATAGGATTCCGGAAACGGTTATTGCTGTTATAACCGACCATAATACAGAAGTAGAGCCCGAACCTGCTGTTAAATCTCCTTTTCCTGTAATAAGAAGACTTAAAGGCATCATTAAAATCATCGTTAAAATAGGAACAACCATATTTACTGCACGGTGAGGAATTTTTGCTTTAGGTTTTAGTGATGAAACATCTGCAGAGACTACCGGTACAGCACCGTCGGCAATTGTTTTCCCTGTTTCCAGAGATCTTATTTCTGCTTTTTTCATTGGACCAAAGTCTTTAAATGTAAAAGCCATGAAACCTGCAAGGAGTACGGTAACAATCGGATAAAAATTTAACGGGATGGTAGAAAAAAAAGTTGGTATCGGATTCGTGATATTTTCTTTTGTTAATAAACCCACTACATATGCACCCCAAGCATTCAATGGAATCAGAATGCAAATAGGTGAGGAAGTAGTATCGCATATATAAGCAAGCTTTTCTCTTGATATTTTAAATTTTTCAAAGATAGGGTGAAAGATTGTGCCGGTTACCAAACATGAAATACTTGATTCAATAAAAACCAGGCAGCCTACAAAGAAGGAGAGTATAGAAGCCCGTTTCCGCGAGTTGACAAGCTTTTTCTTTTGAATAAAGTCAATAAATCCCTGAACGCCTCCTGAAACCTGAGTAAGTGAAATTAAAGCCCCTACAAGCGCAGAAAATATAATTACCCTTGTATTCCCTTCATCTTTAAAAACATTTATGCAAGCCTGAACGGCACCTGCCATTCCATGAAAAGGATTCCATCCGTCAATTATTAACCAGCCGGAAAATATACCCAGAAATAATGAAAGATAAACCTGTCTTGTTTTTATTGCTAGGGCAATTGCAAGCAGCGGAGGGATGATTGAAAGCCAGCCGTAATTTATCAATAGAATAATTCTCTTGAAATTTATGAGAAAGATAAAATTTAATAAAATTAAATGAAAGGAAATGAGAAAAATTAGTTAAAACTTTTACCTTCCGTTTTTGTTCTGACCATTGTTTCAAACAGATGATTAAGAGCCACATCAGGATCTTTACAATAACCTGAGTGTACCGGAGATGTCTGGATAATTGTACTTCGCGGTGAGGTAAGCCAGTGAAAGCGTTTCCTTAATGATAATTTTCCGATTGGACCGGCATCCAATCCTCCGGCACAAATAACCGGAATAGTATTTAGGTGAGTTTTAGCAATTTCAATATCAAATCCGGGAGCCAGTATTTCTATCCTTTGTTCATCAAGCTTAATAAGTGCATTCAAATAATTTTTTTCCTCGCAGGATACTATCACTCCTACATTTATAAATTCTTCTCTTTCGACATTGGGGACAAGACGTATTAGAGCATAATCATAGAAATAATTATTGTTCATCGGCTTGTTCCTCAATAAATAAACGAGGCGGTTCCAAACGCTTCAGCAGGTATTTGAAGTATGCATCTCTATTTTGACTTGCATTAGTGAATTTTGAATCCTCATTTAACCATGAATCAGGAATAGAAATAAGTATATTTTTAATAATATCCGGTGTTATTTTTGACGATAATTCTTCATTTATATCTTTCACATACTTTAGAGATTTAATAAGTACATGCTCTTTGAGTTTAGGAAAAGGGGCACGGCTTTTTTCCAGCCAATTATCCCAAGTGTAATGGAAATAGAGAGAAGCACCATGGTCAATAAGATATAATCTATGATGCCACATTAGCATATTTGTATTTCGTATAGTACGATCTACATTAGATACATAAGCATCAAACCATAGAATAGAAGCCGCAAGATTATTATCAATCAGATCAACAACAGGATTGAACATAACTGATCCCGGAAGGTAATCAAGGGCGAGATTAAGACCATCGCTGTTCTTTATCAAGTCCTGAATTTCCGGATCACCTTCGGTTCGGGCAAGCCCGGCATCAAGTTCAACAAAGACAATTTCAGGTACCGGCAATCCAATTGCACGGGCAATTTCACCTGCTATTAATTCTGCAATAAGTGCTTTTGCTCGCTGACCTGCGCCGCGAAATTTAAGAACATACAATCCATCATCATCAGCTTCAATAATTGCAGGAAGGGAGCCGCCTTCACGTAAAGGAGTTACGTATCTTGTTGCGGTTATGGTTCTCAATACCTTAAATTTGAAATTGTTATTGTATCAATGATGCTAAAAATTATTTAACAAAAATAGTCATCAATTAATTCCCTGCAAAATGAATTGCGGCTTTGCCATTGAATTTAGAGGGTTAACCTCACCCCCCGGCCCCCTCTCCTTCCCGCTAGAATCGAAAACTTTGGAATTGTACCGTATGTCATTTAATTAAATAAACCCTATCCAACCTTTCCCTTGCAAGGGAAAGGCTTATTTACAATGGTAACTATGCATTTTGTCATGCTGTCTGGTTCGAGCCTCATTTTATTAATGTCTCTTTTGCGAAAGGGAGTTTCGCGTTACATGAAGAGAGTACTTAGTCCATGTGTGGGTAAGGCAAAGGCAAAAACCTTAATTTATATATTTATATAGATTATCGCTTAAAAAAACTTAGGATTTATACCGTATGTCATTTAATTAAATAAACCCTATCCAACCTTTCCCTTGCAAGGGAAAGGCTTATTTATAATGATAACTATGCATATGTCATGTTGTCAGGTTCGAGCCTCATTGTTTTTAATGCCTCTTTTGCGAAAGGAAGTTTCGCATTACATGAAGAGAGTACTTAGTTCCATGTGTGGGTAAAGCTCAGCCTTAGTTAGGAGAGGGGAGGGGCCGGACTGGAAGTCCGATGCCATAGTGTAATTTGAGTTAAATAAAAGATTAAGATATTTTTACATCAAATGAAAAAATCTTTAATTAAAATTTTCATTATCTGTTTAAGCCTCACTCCATTTATTTTCTCACAGAATAAATTAAATGATTTTTTTGAATTTGAAAAACAGCATTTTATTAGAGGAATGCATTTAGCTGAAATAAATTATCCCGGAGATTCTCATATTGATGTAACTTATTATAAGCTTAATTTGATTATAACATATTCCCCGAATTATTTATCCGGTGAAACAACAGTGAGCGCTGTGAGTAAATCAAATGGTTTGAATTCCTTTTTCTTAGATTTAGCAGATACCTTAACGGTTGATTCAGTTCTATCGGATAGTAAAAGGCTTCTTTTTAATCATTCAAATTCTAAATTGAATATTTCGCTTGACAGGGTTTATAACTCAGGTGAAGAATTTTCAATAACGATATACTACCAGGGAGTACCAATACCGGGAGGGTTCGGAAGTTTTGAATTCGGAGAGCACAATAGTAAACCGGCAATCTGGTCTTTAAGCGAGCCGTATGGAGCGAGTGACTGGTGGCCGTGCAAAGATACACCTGCAGATAAAGCGGATTCTTCGGATGTATGGATAACCTGTGATACTTCACTAACAGCAGTATCAAATGGTTCTCTCGTTTCCATAAGTAACAATAATAACGGAACTCATACATTTAAATGGAAAAACCACTACCCGATAGCTCAATATCTTATATCGGTGGCAATTTCGAATTATTATAAGTATAATAAATATTTCCATTACTCACCGAACGATTCACTTTTGGTTGCGAACTATGTCTATCCTGAACATTTTCAGGATTCAAAAGCAGCGATCGATCTATCGCCGGATATGCTGAAGATATTCTCGGAGAAATACGGATTATATCCGTTCATAAAAGAAAAATATGCACAGGTAGAATTCGGATGGTCCGGAGGAATGGAGCATCAAACTGCTACCTCATTAATAGGACCATTCGGGGAGGAAATACTCGTCCATGAGATGGCTCATCAATGGTTTGGAGATAAAATTACATGTGCGGATTGGAATGATGTTTGGTTGAATGAGGGGTTTGCTACATATTCGGAAGCAGTCTATCATGAAGCTAAATACGGAGAAAAATCATACCGGGATTTTATTAATATTGCAATGAAGAATGCTTTATTTGCCAAAGGATCGGTTTATTTAACTGATATTAGTTCTGTTAATGCCATATTTTATTCCCCTTTAGTTTATTATAAAGGTGCAGTAGTTCTTCATATGTTAAGAGGGATAGTCGAAGACTCAACTTTTTTTAAGATTTTAAGAAGTTATCTAACGGACCCTAAGCTTGCATATGGCACAGCAACTACAGAAGATTTTGAAGCTGCTGCAGAAAAAGTGTATGGTTCAAGCCTAGAATACTTTTTTAATGAATGGATTTATAACAGCGGTTATCCAACCTATAATATATACTGGAAGTCTGTAGGGTCAGCCGGAAATAAAAATAAAGTCTCAATAAATATTTCACAGCAGAATGCTTCATCTTCTTTGTTTTTTACAATGCCTCTTAAGTTTAAATTATATACTTCTCTTGGTGATACCATTTTAACGGTATTTAATAATCAAAACAATCAATCATTTGATTTTATAATAAAGGGATATGCGGACTCTTTGACTTTTGATCCGGATGATGAAGTATTTAAAGAATTCTCAATTGCAGATTCAACCGATCGATCAGGATTATTTAGTTTTGCTCTCGAGCAGAATTTTCCTAATCCATTCAACTCAAGCACCGATATTCAATATATCCTTCCTTTTGATCAGGAAGCTGCATTTCACGTGAAGCTGGAGGTTTATGATATACTCGGAAGAAAAATTACAACATTAGTAGATATAACTCAATCACCGGGAATTTACGATGTAATCTTTCCGGATAATAAATTAAGAGGCAAACTAGCAAGCGGTATTTATTTATATTCGTTATCAGCCGGCGATTTCAAAGAGATGAGGAAAATGATTCTTCTAAAATGATTTAAATACAGCATTTATTTTGAACAGACAAGAATGTCTGTTCTACAATGCTATATTATCAGAAATTTAACTGCTTATCAAAAAACTGATAATGATTTTTTTATTATTCTACTTTATTTAATAAAAATGGCCTTAAAACAGACTATTTTTTCTGGCATTTCATTTGGCACTATTTAATTGATGAACGTGAAGAGAATAGTTTTTTTATCTTCATAAAATAAAGGAGGAGTTTTTATGAAGTCATGTCTTACTGTTTTTGCATTTCTATTTTTAATTATATCCGGCTGTAAAGAAACAATAATAGAGCCCCAGAGCGTACTCCCAAAAGAATTTACAAATGACCTGCTACATGCAGACCTTATAGGTAAGGTGATTCCAAAGGAGAGCAAGGCTATGGTTATAGTAAGTCAGGTTGGAACAGTGGATTCGATTGAAATAAGTCCGATAGACGGTTCATTTGCTTTCCAGGATTTACGTGCAGGAAATTATGATATAAAAATCCGTGCAGAAAATTTCCGGATATATAAGAATCAAAACTTTATGCTTCAGGGAGGGAGTGTTATATACCTTGGTGAGATCGAACTTTCAACTGTTCCGGATCTGATAGATTCATTTTATCCGGATAATAAAGGAGAAGTGGTCTACGACTGGAGATACGGCAGAATTACGGTTTCAATTCTGTTTACAAAACCAATGGACAGAGAAAGCGTTGAGAAGGCATTTTCTGTTGATCCTCCTGTAGAAGGAATTTTCAATTGGGGGAATTATACGGAGTCTCCCATGTATTCTTTATTCTCGGATAGAGCGAGCGGTTATAATCTAGGTGCAACAATAACTACTTTTAGTAAAGTGACTTCAGTATCATATGCTTTTGCCAAAAAAGATTCCTATCCCGACAAAGAATATAAAGTTACAATCGGGACAACAGCAAAAGATACAGCGGGAAATTTTCTTCGTTTCCCGTTTGAATTCAGCTTTAAGACGGTACAGTCTTATTCAACATATAACGGTATCATGACAGATCCCGTACACGGAGATATTGATGTTTCTCCACTCGATTACAGCTACAGCGGTATTACAATAACATTTCCGAGAAGGATGGATAAGACATCTGTTGAAATGCTGACTCAGGTTACCCCGCAAATGAACACAATATTCCTATGGCCTGAAGAGAATGTACTGCGCATCTATACCGGAGGGCCATTCTTATCTGATTCGACAATAACAGTTAAAATAGATAAAGCAGCAAAAGGTAAAGATGGAGTTGAGATTGGTCAGGATTTCAGTTTTTCATTTAGGACAGCAGCATTAGATGTAAGCAGCAGTTCACCATCAAACGGACAGCTCTTTATTACTCCAACAGCCCCAATACAAATTAATTTTAATAATTATGTTTCTCTGTCTTCCGCTAAGAGTTCTATTTCAATTTCGCCTGCTGTAAGCGGAACATTCAGTTATTATAATAATTATCCCTATGAACAAATGAACGAGATCGTATTTACACCAAATACTGCTTTAGCATCCAACACTAAATATACAGTGACGATTTTGCCTACGGTGACAGATATGTACGGGAATCATATGAAATCATCCTATTCATTTTCATTTGTAACAAGACCGAATTAAAGGGGGAGTCAAACGGGGCATGGTAAACATGTCCCGTTTTTTGTGAGTTCATTTTGCGGTTTATTTTCTAATTATACTTCCAGAACCGGCTATTGAGGAACTTACATTTCCCGGATCTCCATAAAATATAATTGTTCCGGAACCGTTAACAGCAGCATTCAGTTCATCTGTAACATTTAATGTACAGATACCTGATCCGTTTACGACTGCATCACACTTTGTTGTTACAAGTCTTTCAGCATTTAAGATGCCTGACCCATTTATTAATCCGTATAAATAATTACTTTGTCCCTTGACATTTATATTACCGGAACCGTCAATTACAGTAGTTAATCTCCCGGTAGAAATTGAATTTTGAGTGATAATATTTCCGGAACCTTCGGTAGAAAGACTTGTAATTGTTTTTAGAGAAACATAAACATTCAAAGTAATATTGGAATAGCTGCCGTTTTTTAATCCTATCAGTAGAGTTCCATTCTGTTCTTCTGTTATTACATAATCGATGATATTATCATCAGCTTCGACTCTAATTTTTTGAACATCATCCTGAGTTAAGTAAATATTCCCAAAACTTGAGACTTTTACGCCAGAACATTCATTAAGCTCTCTTGTTTCAGAAACCAGATTACCGGAACCATGGATAGAATTTATTGGGTCATTTATATTTATAGTTTTTACACAGCCATAAAAGATAAATAGCGGCAGTATAAATAAAAATATTTTCTTAACAACACTATTCTTCATATATGTTCCCTCTATAGGATATTTTATTTTTAATAGATTTGAGGAATTTGTATAATTATGTAAAAATTCAGAGGGAATTATGAGAGTAGAGTATATTAATTCCCTTTTATTTTTTAACACCCCTTTTTACCCGGAACTGAAATAATTTTATGGTTAAAAATAATTATAAAATTTGAATAAGGTAATGGAAATTTTTTATAGGTTAAGAATTAAGTACAGAAGGGAAAAAATAGGGTTGATTGGCGAGTTTCTAGTTTATTTAAGTCTTTGTGGTAAAGTAAAATAGCACTCCTCCGGAGTGCGGGTATCCGGGGTTTAGTTTGTTTTCTAATAATATATCGCTCCTCTGGAGCTAAGACAAAAATAAAGATTAGGATTGCGGTTTTTTTGGATTGTAGGTTTCTAATAATATATCGCTCCTCCGGAGCTAAGACAAAATAAAGATTAGGAGTGCGGGTTTTTTTTGGATTATCAGTTTCTAATAATATGTCGCTCCTCTGGAGCTAAGACAAAAATAAAGATTATGAGTACGGATATTTCTAGATTATCAGTTTCTAATAATATATCGCTCCTCTGGAGCTAAGACAAAAATAAAGATTAGGATTGCGGTTTTTTTGGATTATAGGTTTCTAATAATATATCGCTCCTCCGGAGCTAAGAAAAAATAAAGATTAGGGGTGCGAATTTTTTGGATTATCAGTTTCTAATAATATATCGCTTCTCTGGAGCTAAGAAAAAATAAAGATTAGGAGTGCGGTTTTTTTTTGGATTATCAGTTTCTAATAATATATCGCTCCTCTGGAGCTAAGACAAAAATAAAGATTATGGGTGCGAATTTTTTAGATTATTAGTTTCTAATAATATATCGCTCCTCCGGAGCTAAGACAAAATAATGATTAGGAGTGCGGATATTTTGGTTATTAGTTTCTATAAATTTATCGCTCCTATCTCCGGAGCGAAGACGAGATAAAGATTACAAAAAGGAAGTATAGTTAAAAAGATCGAAATTTTGATAGAAGCTATTCGTACATTTCATCAATTAAATGGGCGTAACGTTCTTCAATGAATTTTCTTTTAATTTTTAAGCTTGGAGTTATTTCGCCTGATTCTATAGTAAAAGGTTCATCCAGAATTGAAAATTTTCTAATCCGTTCGTAGTTAGCAAGTTTTTTTTGAAGGGAAGAAATTTCTTTGTCAATTAAATTATAAATTTCTTTTTTCTTAATAAGATCTTTAATATCGATATAGCTTATTTTATTGGAATCAGCATATTCTTGAATTGATTCGAAATCAGGGACAATTAGAGCGCTTAAAAACATTCGATAGTTGCCGATTAACACAAACTGGTCTATATATTTGCTTGTCAGGAAAAGATTTTCAATAGGAGCAGGTGCAATATATTTACCTCCTGAAGTTTTGAACAAATGTTTCTTCCTGTCGGTAATCATCAAAAACCCATCTGAATCAAAAACACCGATATCACCTGTATGCAGCCAGCCGTTTTTTATAACTTCATTAGTTTCACCTTTGTTTTTATAATAGCCGAGCATAACGTTGGGACCTTTTACAAGGATTTCGCCATCCGAAGCAATTTTAACCTGAACACCCGGTACTACTTTTCCTACAGTTCCAAATTTATAATCATCCACTCTATTAATGGCAATAACAGGTGAGGATTCAGTTAGACCATATCCTTCCAAAATAATAATTCCAATTGCATCAAAGAATTCGCCCATTTGTCTCGGCAGTGCAGCACCGCCGGAGACAAAAAACCTTAGTCTTCCCCCCATTTTTTCTTTAAGTTTTGAAAATACAAGCTTATCTGCGAGAGCATATTCTATTTTTAATTTTAAAGAAATATTATTTTCTCTTTTTGAGCGGGAATATTTTTTACCTATCTCAACAGCCCAATTAAATATTTTTTGTTTTGATAAAGGTTCCTTTTCAATATTCTTTATAATTTTAGTATAAATTCTCTCAAAAAGTCTCGGTACAGAGGTAATAACTGTAGGATTCGATTCAAGAATATTTTGAGAAATCATTTCAATACTTTCAGCATAGTAAACTGAGCCTGCGCAGGCAAAACCTGTATAGTACCCCCCCATCCTCTCAAATATATGACATAAGGGAAGAAATGAAAGAAATACATCATTTGAAGAAACGGGAATAGCTTCCAAAGCTGAATGTACATTTGAAATAATATTTTTATGAGTTAACATTACCCCTTTAGGTTCACCTGTTGTTCCGGATGTATATATAATAGTGCATAAATCATTTTCATCAGCTAATAGAATATTTTTCTTAAAGAGATCCGGATGAAGTTCTTTTAGTTTAATCCCCATCTCCTGAACCTGGCTAAAAGAATAAATATTAACATTCTTATTTATTTCCAGATCTTTTTCATTAAGGACAATAATAAATTTTATTTTCTTACATTCATTTATGACTTTTAATACCTTATTCAATTGAAATTTATTTGAGACAATTATCCCGATAGAATCAGAATTATTCAAAATAAATTCTTCGGAATCGGCAGTTAAGGAGGGATAAATAGGAATGTCCACAGCTCCTAGTCCTAAAATAGCCATATCGGAATAAACCCACTCCGGCCGATTTTCAGAGCTTATTGCAATTTTATCATTTCTTTTAACACCAAGAGCAGATAGCCCTAAGGCAAAATTTTCAGTATGTTCTTCGAATTCTTTATAGGAAATACCTCTATATTTTCCATTTTCTTTATAAAACATTATAAATTTTCCGGGCATTCCCCTAAACTCATCGGTCAGGCATTTAAAAAGTTCAGGTATAGTTCTAAACGGCTTTAGTGACGGCATTTATTTTCTCTAAATAAATAGTGAAAATAATTTTGATATTCTATAAATGCAAGGGAGAGAGTGATAATAATTTAGCGGTTTCATATTAGTCCAAAATATCTTTTGTATATCCAACTGAGTATTCAAGCGTAGATGGAGCGAATGTGAAGCGTATGTGGAGCGTATGTGAGATGGATATGTCCTTTATTGAATATTAGGAAGAACCAGAAAAAGAAAGTATTAAACAATTAATTTTGGACACTATAGAGTAGCTTAATGATACACAGTCATTTAGTCAACTGTGATACTTAGTACACTTATTCTTAATTACGATGACATATTAATTCTACACTTGTCTTACTCCTTGAGGGATTAGGATTACGAGTACGAGCATGATTACGATTACGAACAAGATCAAGAATAAAATAGGTCACCGTATTTATGTATAGATGTACTTAGAGATTAATAGTTAATGGAAAATTAGATGGTGAAAATTGAAGCGAATATTTTAATAAAGGATATCTGCAAATATTATAGTTTGATTCTATTAGCCAAAAGCTGTAATTTTTATTTAATTTTTTAAATATTTATCATTCTTTAACACTACTTAAAAATTATAAATTATTTACAAAGCCTACTTAAATTTTAAAAGAGTATTAGGTAATTTTAACTAGAGTTGAAGATTATAAAACAAATTTTTAATTATTTGACCCGGAGATTTTATAATGTCCAATGCATATTTTAAAGTACCATTTCCTATTAATGAACCGGTAAAATTATATAAGCCGGGGAGTCCTGAAAGAGTAGAATTAAAGAAGAAATTAACCGAACTAAAATCAAAGCAGATAGAAATACCTTTGATTATCGGAGGTGAAGAAGTAAAGACTAATAATACCGCAGAGATGGTAATTCCTCATGATAAAGGTCATATATTGGGAATTTATCATAAAGCGGGGAAAAAAGAGGTCGAAAAAGCAATTGAATCTGCGCTAGAAGCAAGGAAAGAATGGGCAGAAATGCCATGGGAGCAGCGGGTTTCCATTTTTCTTAAGATGGCGGATTTGCTGGCAGGTTCATGGCGGGCAACACTAAATGCCTCTACAATGCTGGGACAATCCAAAGTAGTGCATCAAGCTGAGATTGATGCGGCGTGTGAATTAATAGATTTCTGGAGATTCAACACTTATTATATGACACAGCTTATGGGAGAGCAGCCATACTCGCCATACGGAATGTGGAATCGATTAGAGTACAGACCGTTAGAAGGTTATGTATTTGCAGTAACACCATTTAATTTTACATCAATTGCAGGGAATTTGCCAACGGCACCGGCAATTGTCGGGAATGTTGTGTTATGGAAACCGGCATCGAGTGCAGTATATTCGGCATATCAATTAATGAAATTATTTGAAGCAGCCGGATTACCGAAAGGTGTAATAAACTTTGTGCCCGGTTCCGGTGGAGAAGTGGGAGTTCCGGCAATGAGCAATCCTCATTTAGCAGGAGTACATTTTACAGGTTCGACGGCTGTATTCCAGGGGATGTGGAAAACTATATCGGATAATTTAAGTAATATGAAATATTATCCAAGGATAGTAGGTGAAACAGGGGGCAAAGATTTCATTTTTGCTCATAGTTCGGCAGATGTAGATGCACTTGTTGTAGGGGTATTAAGAGGAGCTTTTGAATATCAGGGGCAAAAATGTTCTGCAGCTTCCAGGATGTACATCCCTAAGTCAATCTGGGATGAATTTAAGGGGAAATATATTGCCGAAATAAAGAAGATTAAAATGGGAGATGTAGAGGATTTTACAAACTTTATGTCTGCAGTAATAGATAAAGGGGCATTCAAATCGATTACAGATTATATCAATTTTGCAAAGGGATCAAATGAAACCGAAATAATCACCGGTGGAAATTTTGATGATTCAAAAGGGTATTTTATTGAACCGACAACAATCGTAACTTCGAATCCGAAATTCAAGACTATGGAAGAAGAGATTTTTGGGCCGGTTATGACAATTTTTATATATGATGATGAAAAGTTTGATGAAACATTGGAACTATGCGATTCTACTTCTCCTTATGCACTTACCGGTGCAGTTTGGGCACAGGATAGAAAAGCTATTTTGAAAATGTCGGATAGGCTTCGAAACACTTCAGGTAATTTTTATATCAATGATAAACCCACTGCAGCGGTGGTAGGACAACAGCCATTCGGCGGAGGCAGGTCATCAGGTACAAACGATAAAGCAGGAAGCGGATTAAATATAATGAGATGGATGACTGTAAGGACAATTAAAGAAACTTTTGAACCGCCCAAAGATTGGCATTATCCCTTTATGAGTGAAGAATAAAAAAGTAATATTTATAATAATTTTATTTATAAGGATACAGTCAAAATGAAAATTCATGAATATCAAGCAAAAGAAATTCTGAAACGTTATAACGTACCTGTTCAGGATGGTATAGCAGTAAAAAAATTACCTGACGTTGAGAAAGCTATTTCGGAGCTGCAATCAAGAGGGATAAATCAATATGTAGTTAAATCACAGATACATGCAGGCGGACGAGGAAAAGGTAAATTATACAATCCGCAAAATAGGGATGAATTAGTGCTTGAAGGGGGAGTTAAATTTACGACATCTGCAGAAAAAGTGAAGGAATTATCGGAAAAAATGCTTGGTAATCTGTTAGTTACGCATCAGACCGGCAATGAAGGGAAAATAGTTAAAACTCTCTTTATTGCAGAAGGTTTAGATTTTAAGAAGGAGTACTATTTAAGCATATTACTTGACAGATCTGTTTCTATGAATGTAATTATGGCATCTACAGAGGGAGGAGTTGAAATTGAAAAGGTTGCAGCAGAAACACCGGAAAAAATTATTAAAGAATGGATTGAACCGTCGGTTGGGCTTCAGCCATACCAGGCAAGAAAGTTAGCTTTCTCTTTAGGACTGGAGGGTGATGTATTTAAGAACTTCGTAAAATTTCTTCCGGTTCTTTATAAAGCTTATGTGGAAACCGATGCCTCACTGCTGGAAATTAATCCATTAATTATTACCAATGATGATCGTGTAGTTGCCTTAGATGCAAAAATGAATTTTGATGATAATGCTTTATACCGTCATAAAGATATTGCTGCATTTCGTGATCTGGATGAAGAGGATACGCTGGAGATTGAAGCATCCAAATATAATTTAAATTATATAAAGCTCGATGGAAATGTTGGTTGTATGGTAAATGGAGCAGGCCTGGCAATGGCTACGATGGATATAATAAAATTGGCAGGCGGAGAACCGGCAAACTTTTTAGATGTAGGCGGGGGTGCAAACAAAACAACAGTTGCAAACGGGTTTAAGATTATTCTTTCGGATCCTAATGTAAAAGCTATATTGATAAATATATTCGGCGGTATTGTCAGATGCGATAGAGTAGCGCAGGGAGTAATTGATGCAACAAAGGAAATGGATGTAACTGTTCCGGTAGTAGTAAGACTTGAGGGAACAAATGCAAAAGAAGCAGGTGAAATGTTAAATAGTTCGGGATTAAATTTTGAAGTTGCTTCCAGTTTAAAAGATGCGGCTGAAAAAGTTACTTCTGTTTTAACTAAATAGATTAAAATCTTGCTTTTTATAAAGAATAAGAAGGAAAAAATCACGGCATTTTTTTTGATGATTCTTAATCAGAAAAAAAATGTTTCTTTTACATAAAATGATTAACAAATTCAACTTGCTTTTATACTTAATTAGTAATACATTTTTTCAAAAATAATTTCTAGTTTTGGAGAGTAGATGGCCTTTTTTGATTCCGATTTTAGTGGTGAAAATCTTTTTGGAAGTGATAAGAATGTTGATTTTGAGATAAAAAAATATAAAGGTCTTATTGAAGAGGGGAGCATCTATTCATGCATGGAGGCAATTGAAGAAACAATTCAGAATTGCATTGATAACGAAAAATTTGAAGACGGACTTTATTTTGTAAATAACCTATTAGATATTGCTCCCTATAATTCAGAATACTGGATGAAAAAAGGGGTTATATTAAAAGAACTTTTCAAATTCGAACTCTCTTTAGATTGTTTTAATAAAGCACTTTCCTTAAATCCTGGAGATTCTGAAATTTTAATAGACAAAGCTGAAGCAGAAGAAAGTTTAGGGTTAAACACAGAAGCTAAAGAATCTTTGTTAACTGCAATAAATTTAGATCCAGGTGATGAAGAAGCGATCTTCAGTCTGGGTTTATTCCAACAGAGGCAGGAAAATTATTTCGAAGCAATTGATTGCTTTTTAAAGACCATATCTATAGATAATGAATTTTCAGAAGCTTTTTATGAACTTGGTTTTTCATATGAGAATATAAGGGAATGGCAAAAAGCACTTGATTCATACGATAAATTTTTAGATTTGCAGCCATATAGCGCTAGCGGCTGGTATAATAGAGGTATAGTTTTAGTTAAAATGAATAAGCTGGAAAAGGCAGTTGACAGCTATGATCTCGCAACAGCCATTAAAGATAATTTTGCAGCAGCATGGTTTAACAGGGGGAATACACTGGCAGATCTGGGAAGATTTCAGCAGGCAATAGAAAGCTTCAAAAAATCAATTCAAATTGACAGCAGGGATGAAGCATCATTTTATAATATCGCTAATATATATGAAGAGATGGGAGAAGTGCCGAAAGCTATTTCTTATTATTCCGAAGCAATTAAGATTAATGAAAATTATTATGAAGCTTTTCTCTCAAGAGGATTCTGCTACGATACTTTAGGAAAATTTCAACTCGCATTAAAAGATTTTAATAAAGCTATTTCCTTATCACAGGATAGCGCTGATGCCTGGTATGCTAAGGCAGACCTTGAATATTCTCTGGGAAAACTTCAGGAAGCTGTAACCAGCTATAAAACAGCTATTAAAATAACACCGGATAATTTTGAAATATGGTTCAATCTTTCGGAAACATACCTTGAAATGGGTGATTGGCTTAATGCACTTGAAGCGTTTGATCAATGTATAAGAATAGATCCGGAAGATGCTACATCATTTTATGGAAAAGCAAAAGTGAACTTTATATTAAACAGAACAAAAGAAGCACTTGAATGTTTGAAATTTGCTTTTAAGCTTGATCCTACGATCAAGACCGAATTTGCCAAAGAATATCCGGAAATAAAATCATCCAGACTATTCAAAAAGCTGATGGGCGAAACCTGATTTTCCTTATTATTTCTTAAGCTTTTACTCTATTTCTATTTACTATGAAAAATTCATTTCATCTTAACACTCAAATTGTGGGGCTTTTAGGGCATCCGATAAGACATACATTTTCTCCTTTTATACATAATATTGCTTTTGAAATTACAAAATTGGATTACATTTACCTTCCGTTTGATGTACCTCCTTCAAACTTGAAGAATGCAATAAAAGGAATCATCGCTCTCGGATTAAAGGGATACAATGTTACAATTCCGCATAAAGAGAAAATGATGGAATTTATGAATAATATTTCGGAAGAAGCATCAATAGTGGGTTCAGTTAATACCGTAGTAAATGAGATGGGGAAATTAAGCGGATACAATACCGATGTTACTGGTATACATGAAACTTTGAATCCATATAAGAAGAGTTTATCCGGCGAAACCGTAAGCATAGTTGGCTCAGGCGGAGCAGCAAGAGCCGTTGTATATACGTTGATACGCCATTTTAAGCCTAAAAAAATATTCTTAATAAATAGAACCGAGCAGAGGGCAGAAGCATTAAAAAACTATTTTAAAGCTAAAATGAAATTTGACGGGTTTACGGTAAAAGAATTTTATGCGCCTGCTCTTGTTAATGTTTTTAAAGATTCAAAACTTATTATTAATTCAACACCTATCGGTATGTATCCTGAAAGCGATGATGCGGTTACTACTATGGAGGAATCTTTTGTGAAAGATCAAATAGTTTTTGATCTTGTATATAATCCGTTAAAAACTAAGCTTTTGCAGATTGCTGAAAAAAAGGGAGCCATAATATTAGATGGATTAAATATGCTGGTATATCAAGCTGCTGGTGCATTTAAATTATGGACCGGGGAAGAACTGCCAATAGATAAACTGCACAAATCTCTTCAACTTTATATTAATTCCTGAGTTTTAAATAGTCTTTATTTCAGAATATTACTTCTATTTTATATTTTCTTACAATAATATCACACCTACGGTGTTTTTTTGTTCTCTTGGGCTGTTAAGTGTTAATAATATTTCACGCCTAACGGCGTTAGGAAAATAAAATATATTGGCTATTATCATATTATTCAAGCCTATCGCATTGATTAATAATATTTTACGCCTAACGGCGTTACGGAAATAAATCTATTAGCTATTATGATATTATACATGAATGTTGATATTATTTTTAATAATATCACACGTACGGTGTTTTTTTTGTTCTTTTGGGCAATTAAGTGTTAATAATATTTCACGCCTAACGGAGTTAGGAAGATAAAATATATTGGCTATTGTCATATTATTCAAGCCTATCGCATTGATTAATAATATTTTTGGAAATAAATCTATTAGCTATTATGATATTATTCATAAATGTTGATATTTTTTTTAGAGCAATATAATATCTTCGGTGTTCAAATTCTGTTAATAATTACCTGGAAATTGTATAGTTCAAATCTGCTACAATAATTAAACATCTACGATGTTTTCGCTTGAACTTACAAAGATGTCATCTCTCAAAATCGATTATTTGAGCTTCTTTAATGATTCTTTAAGACGTGAAGCAGCATCTTGCAAGTTTTCCATTGAAGTTGCGTATGAGAGTCTTAAAAAACCTTCAGCACCGAATGCACTGCCGGGAACAGCAGCAATTTTTGCATCTGACAGGATATACATTGCGAAATCAAAAGAGTCTTTAACAGTTGTTTCGCCATTTGATTTATTGAAGTAGGCTGAAACATTCGGAAACAGATAAAAAGCACCTTCAGGTTTATAACAGGAAATCCCTTCTAAAGAAGTCAGTTCATTATACAAATAATCTCTTCTTTTTTGGAATTCTTTTCTCATTTCCTCAACGGCATCCTGAGAACCGCATAAAGCTTCGAGGGAGGCGGCTTGTGAAATTGAAGCTGCATTGGATGTAGTATGGCTTTGTATTTTATTAATAGCTTGAATAACATCTTCCGGACCTGCGGTATAGCCAACTCTCCAACCGGTCATGGAATAAGCTTTAGAAAGACCATTTACCAAAAGCGTTCTTTTTTTAAGTTCCTCACTTAAGGTAGGAAAACTTACAAACTGAAAATTCCCATAAGTGAGTTTCTCATAGATCTCATCACTTATTATATAGAAATTGTGTTTCAGGCAAACTTCTGCAACTTTCTCAAGTTCAGCCCTGGAATAGGCAGATCCGGTAGGATTAGAAGGATTGCATAAAATAAGAGCTTTAGTTTGAGGAGTAATTGCTCTTTCAAGCTCTTCAGGCGTAACCTTGAAACCATTTTCTTCTTTTGTATCTATAATTATAGATGTTCCATTAGCAATACTGACCATATCGGGATAAGAAACCCAATAAGGTGCAGGAATGATAACCTCTTCACCCTTGTTTACAGTTGCCAAAATACAATTGAAAACACTGTGTTTTGCTCCGTTGGATACTATAATGTTTTTAATATCGTATTCCAGGCCATTGTCTTTTTTCAACTTAGCTGCAATAGCTTTTCTCAGATCGACGGTGCCGGCATTTAAAGTATAGCGGGTTTGATTTTCATCAATTGCTTTTTTTGCAGCCTGCTTAATATTATCAGGAGTTGGAAAGTCGGGTTCACCGACACTTAAGTTAATAACCTTTTCACCTTCTGCTTTCATTTTCTTTGCGAGAGCAGAAACTTTCATTGTTGGTGATTCATTGATTCGATTTGCAACTTCAGATACCAATTTACTTCTCCCTTTTAATTATTACAAAATAGTTTAAAAGTTCAGAAAATTAAGATAATGCAAAATAAATTAATGAAAGACAAATGAAAAGACATTTGATGAATGGAGAAAAATATTTTTGCAAATACTATAGATTTAATTCATTAAAAAGAATTTTTATTCATTACCAGTCATTAAGAAGCTTTCGCACCAATATAATTTGTCCGCAATGATATGCATTATGATCGATTATAAGAAGTAATTCTCTTAAATAGGTTCTGCCTTCTCCATGAGGAATTTCCGAAGTTAAATCAATTTTAGAATTTTTAGTAAGTTTAATTACTTCATCCAAATCGGAGAAAAACTTTTTGACAGAATCATTCCAGATTTTGTCATTACATTTTTCATTATCAGGCCAGTAATCGTCCGGCCATTTTGGAGATTTCCAATTTGAATCGAGGGTATATCTTAAAATATCTTCCTGAGTTATTCTAATATGCTCAAATTCTTCCCAGACAGAATGAATACCCTTTTGGGGCTGAACATTTCTTAGTTCCGGATTAATATTATTTATAGCATCCTTAACAGTTGCATGAGCTAAGGCTTTATTTAGAAAATCAGACAGGCTGTTTCTTAAATTTTCATCATGCATATTTACCTCTTTCTAATTGTAATTTAAATTAATAAATGAAGGTATCCAAACATATTTGGAGTTACTTAGTAACTCATGTTACGCAAATTATTTTTTTGTCATATTGAGCGGAGCGAAATATCTCAAAATTGTGCAAATTATAAACCTTGAGATTCTTCACTTCGTTCAGAATGACAGTTGTGCGTAACATGAGTTAGTAACACCTCAGTGAAGGGATATAAAGGTATAGGGGTATACGGTATAAGGCGTAAATAATTAACATTTGTGATATACTTTATGCCTATATGTCTATACCTACCATTGTCTTAAATCGAATAACAGCAGAAATTGATTTCCGGTATCTACAAGGGAATGGATTCCTTCGGAAAGCATTGCTGAGCTGCCGTTAATTATAGCTGCCGTGAATTTTGTAGCTGCAACCAGCAGATTACCTACTAAAGCTGTATAAATAGATATTTTTGATGATGATTCCATGATATTATTAAATTTAACAGCTGATTTATATTAAAAACCTACCTCTTCTCCTAATGCGTTTTTCACGGCTGACCAAACAAAATCAAGGAAAGTACTCCCTTTCTCTTTCGGATAAATTATGTTTCCTGTTTTTATCTTTCCGTCATCATCCGGATTAGATTTTCTTATTTTAAATTTATTGGCAAAAAAAGTAGCGGCTTTATTTAGAATGCCTCCTTTTTCAGAATTTTCTTTAAGTTTTTCTATCTTTAAATCATGGTAAAGAGCTTTTACATATACATCAGCCACACTATTTAGAACATGAACAGAATATTCGGCTGACTCTATTTTCCCTGATTTTATTTCTACCTGGTCTGCCCATTTAATTTGGGAATTAATAGGAAGTGTGCTCATGGAAGTTAAATAACCATGATAATTGAAAGTCATTTCTTCTTTAAGCAGCGGTATATTAATTATAAGTTTTAATTTCCCGGCATTAAACATATTTCCGGAAGTGTTAAAGATGCATGGATTTTTATCGGTCTGTAGACCGGGAACATTACTTAAGTTTGTAATCTCAGTATATACATTTGTGAATGGAACATCGGAATATTTATTTACATGAGGATGTTTTGCCTTTATATGCAGTTCCGCATTTTTAACAAATATTTTTTCAATATCAATTTTTTCTTTTGCAGACCGCATTAGTTCATTAGGCATTTTAGGGACTGAATTTGGATTTGCCGGAGCAGCATAATTTGAACATACATTAAAATACATACTGTCAGATTCAATTTTTCTGATGAAAAAATCATTATTCCAAAGTAATTTTTTGTAATCTATTCCTTGAATTGAGAGTACCGGCATTTTAATAATATACCTATCGGTACTGTATTTGCTTTTAGTGAAAAAATCGCTATCGGGCAGATAAGGCTTAAAAGAAATATTTTTAAATAATAATAAGGAATCTGCCGATGATGAAGTCAATGTTTCAAGTTTTATTAAATAATCATCGCTGAAATGGTATGAAATTCTTTCTGCAGATAATTTAAAATCAGAGGCATATTTTAATGATAAAGAATCATTAATTGTTGAGGAATCAATTTTAAGATCATTAAATTCAAGATCAAAGCTTCTCACAGTATCATGATATTCATGATGGTTTATAAGCTGTGTAAGTATTAGTGATTTAAGAGAGAACTTTTCAAACGATAAGGGTTTAAACCTTTCTGGGAGGATTGTTAATATCTTATCTTTTGGGGGATCTTTTTTCCTCTCTTCTTCCGGATCTTTTTTATCTTTTTCCGAACTTCTTTTGATGAAAAGATGAGGATTATTTATCGCTAATTCTTCAAAGGAGAGACCGCTTCCTAAAACAAATTTTAATACTTTTAATCCCGATATTCTGCAATAGGGAATTTGGATATTTACAGAATCTTCAGATAAACTGTCTTTAATTATAAGGCTGGTATTTTCAACAAAAAGCTTTTGAACAAATATATTATAACCAATATATCCGATTTTTACATTTACTCCTTCATTCTTATTTATTTTATCTTCCAGTTTTGGTTTTACGATTCCGTTAAGAACAGGAGTAATAAAAATAATAATCAAAATTAAAAGCCCGGCAATTATTAAGAGAATTTTATTAACTGAGGGAGCCCAAAGTTTTTTCCATTCATGTGAAATGATATTCTTAAAATTTTTATTTAGTTTATTCATTAAAATTTAAATTAAATTAATTAGGAAAAGAATTAAAGGAACCTTAAAGATACCGTTTATTTAGATACAGTTTAATTATATATATCACATAAAATAAAATTGTGTTTTAGAAATGGATTTATAGTCTTTCTAGGCTGAAATTATTCTATTGAATGTCTTTATGATAAGAGTTAGGTGCAAAATTTAAACTATGAGATTCTTCACTCCACTTCGTTCCGTTCAGAATGACAATGTTTGCGTAACTTAAATTATTTTAGGGGCAGAAATATACAGGATGAGTATCAAATTGATAATTATTTTGGACCAGGAGGGAATTTCTTTTTTAGTTCTTCCTGCACAACAGGCGGGACGAAATCATTTATATTGCTATGGAGGGTAGCCAGATTTCTGACTATCGAAGAGTTTAGATATGTATATTTTTCATGCGGCATTAAAAATACCGTGGAAATATCACCGGCAAGTTTCCGATTCATAAGTGCCATTTGAAATTCATATTCAAAATCGCTTATGGCCCTTAAACCTCTAATTATACCGACGGCATTTACTTCATGAGCATGGTCTACAACTAATCCGTCAAAAGAATCTACCGTAATATTATTATATTGTTTTAAGCTTTCTTTTAACATCATAATTCTTTCCTCAACAGAAAAAAGAGGTTTTTTACCCGGATTTATTGCGACAGTAACAACGACAGCATCGAATAATTCCCTGGCGCGTTCAATGATATCAATATGACCATTTGTTACCGGGTCGAAAGTACCGGGATATAAGACTGTACGCATAGTTATAACAATAATTATTAGATAATGGTAATATTAAGAATATTTGAGCTTTTTGACAAATGTACAAGAGCAAGAGCAAGAGCAAGAGCAAGAGCAAGAGCAAGATCAAGAGCAAGAGCAAGTTCAAGAGCAAGTATATTGCTAATATTCTTTAAATAAATTAACTTAATCATAACCTTAAATAAATTTTTTAATTTATAGATACGGGGGAGGTATTATGAAAAAGTTATCATTATTGGTAATATCAATTATTATCAATTTCGTTGGCTGTACAACTATAAATCAGACTCTGTATCTTCAGAATATAGAAGTATCAGGGCCAATGAATAACCCTCCTTTAAGTATAACTACCGGTCAAAAGCAGGGTGGATTTACATTCTCTTCGAGGTTTTCAATAAATGACAATAACCAGCTCAGCGGGAGAATTGAAAAACATACCAACGTAGATGCTGGGGGTATTTACAGGGTAGATACTGTCTTGAATGGTGACGGTTCAAGAATTTATAAAGAATCAAATAAAAATTTCAATGAGTATAAAGGTAAAAACCTTAAGTGGAATTTACCCAATTTTTTAGCTGCAGTAAATGTGGATTATGCTGCCGGAAATCATATTGCTCTAAATCTCGGTTTGAATTATTCAGTACAAAATCAAAGCAGCTTTACAGGCGGGAACGCAGGAATAGGGTTTTTTTCTGAAAAAGAGGGTTCGGCATTCAGGCTTGATGCAGGTGTAATGTGGCAGTCTCTATCATATGAAGCTTCTACAGTAATGATAACAGAAGAGACTCCTTTATTCGGCTCAAGTTCAACTACAATTAGCTTCTTTAAAGATAGAAACAAATCTACTAACTTGAATCCTTATGTATCGTTAACTTTTAATACATCGTCAAAAAATACTCCTTTAAATTTCTTTTAAATCTCGGCTACTTTAGTCAGACACTATTTAATTTTGAACCTTCGGATCCTAATCCCGAATATTATCCGTTGGGCATTACCGTGATTAGAAATGATCAAAGAGGCGAATCAACGGCATCTTTCCTTAATTTAAGCTCAGGTATTTTCATAAATATGACTGAGAACAGCAAAATCGTTTTAGGGGTAAGATTATTGAAAGAAACCCAAATAGAAGAAACATCCAAATCATTATTTGTTTTACCCGTCCTGCAGCTGGACATGAATTTTTAGAACAATCCGGAAATTCTCAGGGGTTTTAATGATTAACACAATCATGTTAAAAAAAGTAATATTATTACTTTCATTTACAGTTATTCTGTCAATGTCGTTCTTATTTTCCAATTGTTCTCAGTCAAGAATTGAAAGAACAACTATATCAACAGAGAGGTTAAAAACATATAATTTTAATGAGGATTTAGCTTTTATAAAACTTCATATGCGGAACGGGGAAGCATTTATATTAAGCAATTGGGAATTTGAAAAGGAAAATAAATTAGTGAAGGGGAAGGGGAGGCATTTAGATATTAACCGGGCAGTAATAGATACAGGAGATTATTCCATTCATTTTAATGATATAGCCCTGATTGAGACAAACAAAATAAATAGCTCGGCTCCTTTATTAGCTTTATCCATTTTAACCGGAGTATCTCTTGCAGTAACAACATACTGCATAATAAATCCCAAAGCATGTTTCGGTTCATGCCCAACATTTTATATTTGCAACGGTAATGATTATAAACTTCAGGCAGAAGGATTTTCATCCAGCGTTGCACCAAGCCTGGAGGCCGTGGATATTGATGCATTATATAGAATTAGACCAGAGAGCAATATCCTCGATGTTCAGGTTAGAAATGAGGCGCTGGAGACGCATATAATAAGACATGCAAATATCCTGGCTTTACCCAAACCTAAAGAAGGAAGAATCTTATCTGCACCCGGTGGAAAATACCTGGAAGCGATAAATATTACCGGGTTAAAGAATGCAAGCGGAATGGAAGGAGATTGTACAAACAAGCTGCGGTTTTTTGACGGGGAAGAAAGATACAGCACGGCAGATTCCAATAATTTAGCTGAATACGAAACGATTGATTTACAGTTTGAAAATTATTCTAATAGTAATAAAGGCCTGATCATTGCCTGCCGTCAGACTCTGCTCTCAACTTTTTTATTTTATCAATCTTTAGCTTTCATGGGAAGAAACGCCGGCTTCTATTTTTCACAATTAGAAAGAGAAGGGAGCAGTTTAAAGAATTTTATAAAATATCCCGGAGAATTATTAAAAAATATAGAAGTTCTTGAACAAGATTCTTCAGGTGATTGGGTTAAGATTAATCAGACTGGTGAAACAGGTCCAATTGCTGCGGATATAAAGATAATTCCGCTAAAAGAAAAATATCCAGGAAAAGAAATAAAAATAAGATTAAGGATGACAAGCGGTATGTGGCGGATTGACTATGCCGCTCTGGCTGAGCTGGGAGAGGAAGTTTCTCCTTTAATTATAAAACCTTCCGGTACCTTCCCAGAAGAGGTAAACGGATCTAATCTCTTAAGCTTATTGAATAATGAGGACTCTTTATTAGTGACATTACCGGGAGACAAATATAATATCTTTTATAAATTACCTGACAATTTCAATGATTACGAATACTTTCTTGATAGTAAGGGCTATTATCTTGAATGGTTAAGAGAGGTATGGTTAGCTGAAGAAAGTCCGTCAATGATTTCAGAGATGATTTTTAATACAAATCAATATTTCAGGGATTTAGCACCGCAATACAAAAAAATTGAAGCTGATATGGAAAAAGCTTTCTGGAGAAGTAAATATGTCAATCCGTAAATCTATTAAAATTCTTTTGTTATCCTTAATAATTTTAATAATGGGAGGATGTGCTCATTCATATGCGCCCAAAAGATGGCTTCCCGATACCGATCAGATCCAAGCGGAGGCTTACGGAGGATGGCTGACAATAGACTATGAACCGGGAAATGATGAAACTATAGAAATTAAAGGTGAATATATAACTTCAGATACATTGAATGTATATATTCTTTATGATTCATTATATATAATCCCGAAAGGAAAAATAACAGATGCAATATTAGAGATTGATGATAAAAATACTTCCGAATATTCAGGATGGACAGTTTTAGGAACAGTGTCAACGTTATCGCATGGATGGTTTTTAGGTTTTACATTCCCGATATGGCTGGTGACGGGAATATCTGCCTCATCAGGGGAATCATTTCGCGACAGGTATTCCGAAAGTGATCCGAATGAAACTTACTGGAATCAGATTCTGAAATATTCCCGATTCCCGCAGGGATTACCGGAAAATATAAATCCAGCGGATTTGAAAAGAAAAGAATTATAAGAAAAATGAAGGTACGTTTTCTTAGTAGTAGTCTATTTTTGACGGCTTAGAAACAAAAAAATGGCTGAAAACCTACGCTATTTCGTATAAATTTTTTGTAGTTGAGTGATGAAAAAACAATACAATCGGGATTGATTGAAAGTATAAATGCATTCCTGGACTATTGAGCATCCAACTATACAAATTAAATCCGATTTTTGTTTAAAAAGAGCCTCTCAATTATCGGATTTTGAAACAAACTCATGAACTTGCATAGTTAGGTATGGGTAGAAAAATTTATCTTTAAAAATGGGTGTTGAGAGGCGTTTTTCTCAAAATAGAACATATAACAATTGACCATGGAAATTGTGACCGGTTTCAATAAATTTTAATTCTTAATTATTTTTTCTTTATTTTTAATGAGATTATAAAAAATGATAACCGGACATTCATGTAATCGTTAAAAGATGAGGCATGAATAAACCATGAATGAAAAATAATAAAAATCATCAGCCTGATATAAATCTGAATCTTAATGTAAGGGGAATTCCACAGTCTGCCACACTCGCTATAAATGAAAAAAGTGAGGAACTAAAAAGAGAAGGGAAAAAGGTATATAAACTCGGATTAGGTCAATCACCATTTCCCGTTCCACAGCCTGTCGTTGAAGCTTTAAAATTAAATGCATTCCAAAAAGATTACCTGGCAGTCAAAGGACTTTATCAATTAAGAGTGGCAATTGCAGAATATTATGCAAGGGCGCAGGGCTTAGATTATGATTTTGAAGATGTTTTGATTGGTCCCGGTTCTAAGGAATTGATGTTTCTGCTGCAGTTTGTTTACTATGGTGATCTAGTAATTCCTACACCAAGCTGGGTATCTTATGCACCTCAGGCCCAAATAATAGGGAGACATGTACGATGGATCCCGACCAGGAGAGTAGATAAATGGAAATTGACTCCTGAAGAATTAATCGCACATTGTAAAGATGATCCAGTTAGACCAAGACTTGTTATCTTAAATTATCCTTCAAATCCAAGCAGTCTAACCTATTCAGTTGAAGAGCTGAAAAAAATTGCAGCAGTTGCTAAGAAGTATAAAATTATACTTTTATCAGATGAAATATACGGTGAATTGCATCATGAAGGAAAGCATATTTCGATAGCAAGATTTTATCCTGAGGGAACAATTATTAGCAGCGGGTTAAGTAAATGGTGCGGTGCAGGAGGATGGCGATTAGGGACTTTTGTCTTTCCTACTAATTTAAGATGGCTTTTAAATTCAATGGCAGCGGTAGCGAGTGAAACTTTTACATCTACAAGTGCTCCTATCCAGTATGCTGCTGTTACTGCTTTTAAAGGCGGGGCTAAGATAGAAACGTATTTAGAAAATTCCAGAAATATTCTTAAGAAATTAGGTACCCTTATAACAGATAAGCTAATAAAAACAGGTGTTTATGCAGCGTATCCGGAAGGCGGATTTTATGTCTTCCCTGATTTTACTGTATTCAAAGATAAATTTAATTCTATAGGGATTACAACCGGTAAGCAGCTATGTGAGAAATTGCTGGAAGAAACGGGAGTTGCAATTTTACCGGGAATAGCTTTCGGACGGCCTGAAAATGAATTGACTGCGAGAATTGCTTATGTAGATTTTGATGGTACTAAGATTATTAATGCTGTTGAAAAATTAAAAAACGGGAAAGAAATTGATGAGGAATTTCTAAATACGTATTGCGGGAATACAATAAAAGCTGTTGATATACTTTGTGATTGGCTTGCAAAGTGATTCGCATACGCAGATATAAAAGATGACATCTTTAAAAAGAAAGATCAAGTTCAATTTATTATTTATAATGTAAGTCAGGATAGTGCCTAATTTTTAAAAGGTAAAGATGTCATCTTTCAAATACTGGATATTGCGTAACATGAGTAATAAATCAATCTTCGCTGAATTTTCTGAAGGCGAAAATCAGCTGTTTGAAATAATGTTTTGGGAAGTTCAAATAAGATAAACCGTAAGCGATAGGTTTTTCATTTTTAGGGAAATATGCTGTACCGAAAATCCAATCCCAAATTGCAAATTTAGTGCTGAAATTTTTATTATATGCTTTTTCATCTTTATCAGCGTGATGCCACCTATGCATTTCCGGACCATTTATAAAATATTGGAGTCTACCTGTATTTATTTCAATATTTGAATGAATATACATACCCCAAACAGCGTCAATTAATCCTTTCATAACAGCAACTTCCGGTGCAGCACCAAGAAGAATAATAGGGGCGAATTCGATTGTTTGATTAATTAAAATCTCGAGAGCATGTGAACGAGAGCCTGCTAACCAATCTATATTTTTATTTGAATGATGCGCTTCATGAATTCGCCAGAATATCTTAGAGTTATGCTGGAATCTATGGAACCAATAAATATAAAAATCGTGGACTACCAGAAAGAATAAAATCTGCAGCGAGATAGGCCATGAGGAAATCAGATGAAGCCTTGACAGTTGAGTCTGACCATCTATAAATTGAATTATATAGGATATTAAAAATCCCAGAGCATAACTTTGAACCAAAGTGTATAATATGAAATCATCAATAAATCCTTCACGAAAAAACTTCTGGTTTTTTTCATAAGGGAAAAAACGTTCAAGCAGAATAATTATAATTGCGGAAATAATAATTGCAAAAATGCTGTATAATCTAACCTGTTCTAAAGTCATGCCCATAATTTAAATAGCTTCATGGATTTTCAGTTTTGATTGTACTCTTCTAAGTTTTCTTTTTGATAGCAGTTCACTTTCATAAACTTTTTTAATACCATCACCAAGAGATTTTTCAATATCTCTTATATTTGCAACTAATTTAAACAATCCAACTGTTTCAACTGAAGCAGCCTGATCGGTACCCCACATTGCACGATCCAATGTTATATGCCTCTCTACAAAATTAGCTCCTAAACCGACAGCAGCTTCAGTAGGAGCAAGTCCTGTTTCATGCCCGGAATAACCAATTGGATTGTCCGGATATTTATCTTTAAGAGTAAGAATCACTCTTAAATTTAATTCTTCCGGCTTACAAGGATAAGAAGAGGTTGAATGAGCAATCATTAATTTTTCAGTTCCCAATATTTCAACTGCATTTTCAATCTCATCGATAGTAGACATTCCGGTAGATAAGATTAAAGGCTTATCAAGCGTTTTATGCTTTAATAAAAGATTTTCATCAGTTAGACATGCGGAAGCTATTTTATAAACATCGGGATTAAATTGCTCGATAAAATCGACAGCATTCTCATCCCAGCATGAAGCAAACCAGATAATTTTCTTTCTGCGGCAGAAATCAACAATTGATGAAAATTGTTTTTTATCGAATTCAATTCTATGTCTATATTCTATATAAGTCATTCTGCCCCAAAGGGTATCTCTTTCAATACCCCATTGATCCTTAGGTACGCACAATTCCGGGGTTCTTTTCTGGAATTTAACGGCATCGCAGCCGGCGTAATGAGCTGCTTCAATCATTTTTTTAGCTATATCTACAGAACCATTATGATTGATTCCTATTTCAGCAACAATAAAAACAGGTTCGCCGTCGCCTATAAATCGGTTTCCCACTTTAATTCTTCTTTTAGAATTCATATAGCTCCTTATTTAGGATTAATCGTTTACGTTGAAAGCAATTAGTAATTCAGCAAACTCTCTGAAGGCACCATTACCGCCTGTATGCTCACATACATAATCAACAAGTTCAACAACATCCACCATAGCATCTGCAGGTGCAGCAGTTAAACCTACAATTTTTATCAATTTTATGTCGTTAACATCGTCACCAATAAAAGCGACATTTTCAGGTTTTAAACTGTTTTTTGTTAATATTTCATCAAAAAGAAGCTCTTTTTTCTTAGCACCTAAATAAAGTTCATCAATTTTTAATTTTTCAGCTCGTTTTTTCACGGAACCGGAAAGTTCACCGGTGATAATTACAGTTTTAATATTGACGAGGTTTTTCAATCTTTCGACTCCCATTCCATCCCGTATGGAAAATCTTTTTAGTTCCTCTCCTTTTTCAGAATAATATACTCCGGTATCGGTTAATACGCCGTCATTATCGGTAAGGACAAGCTTTATTTTCTTAGCTTTATCCTCAAGATTTTTATTTTTTTCTTTTAATATATTAGAGATTACCATGCAGTCCATCCTCCATCAACAATAAGATTAGCACCTGTCATATATTCGGAGGCATCGCTTGCAAGAAAAAGAATTGCACCTTTATAGTCAGTAGGCTTTGCCATTCTACCCAGCATTGTTTTTGCGGAATAGTTTTCGATAAAATAATCATCCTGATTATTTTCAACGCCGCCCGGTGATAATGAATTAACCCGTACGCCTTGATTCCCCCAATAAGCTGCAAGGAACTTTGTAAAAGAAATTACAGCGCCTTTGGTAACCGGATAAGCGGCTGATTTATAAAAATTTTGAGAGCCGTTTTTTTGTTTATATATGGATTGATCAGGAGCAACAATTCCATAAGTTGATGCAATATTTATTATACTTCCAGAACCAGCTTTTGCCATTTCAGAACCTAGAATCTGGGAACATAAAAATGTCCCCGTAATATTAACATTAAGAGATTTCTGCCACATATCAAGGGGATAATTTTCAAATTTGGAAAGTTCTGCAGCCATAGATGGATTTTCTCCAAAGGAGTCCCTTGTGACAAACATATCATTTATTGCAGCATTGTTGACGAGGATGTCGATTTTGCCGAAATGAGTTAAAATATTTTCTTTGAGGTTTTTTACTGATTCAGGATTGGTTATATCAGCTGCTATTCCAATACTTTTAGTTTTTAATTCACCGGCAAATTGTTCGCATTTATTTTTATCTATATCACAAACAATTACATTTGCACCTGCTTCGGAGAGGGCATGGCAATGATGTTTTCCAATCAAGCCAACGGCTCCGGTTACAACGGCTATTTTACTTTTTAGGGAGAATAGGTTTTCTATGGACATAAAATTTTTTAACCTCAGATTTAGGTACTTTTTTCTGTCATTCTGAAGGAGTCTTCGACTCAAGAATCTCAATTATTATTCGAATTTGAGATTCTTCCCAAAGGGACAGGTCACTAGCGCTCAGAATGACAATTTTACTTTTTGGTCCGACCCGAGAGGATCCATTAAACTGAGAGATTATTCTATTTATTTTTAATAATTTATTCTATTTTTTTAACCTCACCCCCAGCCTCTCTCCTTAGTAAGGAGAGGGGGGAGTATCCACTAACTTATAGATTATTCAAGTTTATTTTTAATTATTATTATATTTTCATTAATTAACTTCAGTGTATTTTCGATATCATTAATAACCATTTCATTTTTTATTCTCAATATTTTTATTCCAAAAGATTCCAGATATCCATCTCTGTTTTCATCATGATTTTTGACTTCTTCATCCAAATGAACTTTTCCATCTAATTCAATAGCAAATTTCATCTGAGGAGAATAGAAATCAAATACAAATTGATCAACGCTGTATTGTCTTTTGAACTTGATATCTAATAACTTTCGATTTCTTAAATATTTCCATAAAATTTCTTCTGCCTTTGTAGAATCTTGCCTGAGTTTTCTTCTATTAGTTCTTTCAGATACTTTGTTATAATGGAAAGTCATTTTATTATTTTTTTAACCTCACCCCCAGCCCCTCTCCTTAGTAAGGAGAGGGGGGAGGAGCCGTTAAACGAGATTATTCTATTTATTTTTAATTTTTTAACCTCACCTCCTAGCCCCATTAAGAAGAGGAGGGGGAGGGTTATTTTTCTAGTGTTTGTTCAACTTTCTTTTTTGGTTTTATATTAAAATCACTTGTTTTTCTGAAAACAGGTTCCACAGGTTTTCCTTTTAAATAGTCGGCAACTTTTTTCTCATTGACTGCTTTTTTTAAGATTGGCAGAACTTCTTTATATGCAGTCAATGTATATTCAATATCTTCGTCTGAATGTGAAAAGCTCATATTATGGAAGCCGCTCCATAAAATACCTCTTTTAATTAATTCCTGCTGAAGCAGTGATTTTAATTCCAATGGATTACCTGCCGATTCATTAAATGAAATAATAGTTCTACATCCGTAACCGGAACATTCTGAATAAGTAATCCCCAGATCTGCAGCAATTTTGTTATAACCTTCTTTCAATTTATTTCCCTGTTTTTGCAGAAAGCCGGGTACGTCTTTTTCTTTGATTTCATTTATAGTTGCTTTTGCTGCAGCGAGAGAAAGGGCTTCTCCACCGAACGTTGTATAAAAGAATATATCTTTGTCTAGTAAATCCATAATATCTTTTCTGCCGGTTAAAATTGCAATGGGCATTCCATTAGCTACTGCTTTTGAAAAGCAGGCTAAATCCGCTTTAATATTAAAATATTCCTGAGCACCTCCTAAAGAAATTCTGAAGCCTGTCCACATTTCATCGAATATTAATAATGTTCCGTTTGCTTCACATACTTCTTTCAATTCCTGAAGAAAGTTCTCTTTAGGTTTTTCAAAGACAAAGGGTTCGAGTATAACACAAGCAGTGTCCTGATCGAGTGAATCTTTAACCGATTGAATATCATTATAATTAAAAGTAGATGTTAATTCCTGAACGGCTTGAGGTATTCCAAAATTCCTTGCGGTAACAGAGACATACCAATCATGCCAGCCGTGATAACCGCAGCATAATACTTTATCTCTTTTAGTAAAAGCCCTTGCAATCCGTACCGCAGCGGAAGTTACATCTGCTCCTGTTTTGCTGTACCTTACAGCATCAGCATTTGGAATTACTTCATGGATCATTTCAGCGACTTCAACTTCGAGGGGATGCATTAAAGAAAAAGTAATTCCGTCTTTTAACTGCTCTTTAATTGCATTATCCACCTTATCATATGCATATCCAAGTGAAATGGGGCCGATCCCCATGCTATAATCCAGATATTCGTTTCCATCCACATCCCATACATGAGAACCTTTTCCTCTCTGCAGATATTTAGGAGCGATACCGTTTATATGCTGTGTCGGTCCTTTTGCTAAAGTCTGTGTTAAAGAAGGGATAAGATTTAAAGCTCTATTATAAAGTTCATTAGATTTCTTTATAACAGGATAATCGTTGTTGAATTTTATTGTATTTGGCATGACATAACCTTACCACTAAAGAGTTTTGAATCAAATTGAAATTATTAATTAACCTCACCCCCTGGCCCCCTCTCCTTAGTAAGGAGAGGGGGAGGGTTTATAAAACTGATTTCATTTTTTAAATTTTAAGCTCACCCCCGGCATTTTGTTTAATAATAATATTCTGTAGCAATATGTTTTTCCTGCTCGTGTTTGATTATTTTATCCGCGATTGCTTTCCCGGTAAAACCTTCATATTCCAGAACATTCTGCATGAGTGTAGGTTTGAACCATTTACTATTTAAAGCTATAGGTAAAACTCTGGCATTTATTCTTTTAATTGTAAGGATTTCACTTAGGATTGAAAATAAACCTCCGGTAATGAAATGGTCTTCAAGAGTTACAATAAGATTGGACTTTCGGCAGATCATTTCCAGAGTTTCATGATCAACCGGTTTCAAAGTTCTTAAATTAACCAGTCCAACGGATTTGCCTTTAGATTTTAATCTTTCTGCAGCCGTAATTGCTTCCTTAAATAAAGTACCATATGTAAGTATAGTGATATCTTCACCATCAGAAATAATTTCCGCTTTACCAATTTTAAAATCTTTACTATGAGCAATAGAAGAGGGGAGATTGGTATAACGGATATATGAAGGATGCGGGCTATTAATTATTTCGGGCATAGCGAGCAGCAAGTCCTCTTCATCTGAGGGTGCAAATACATGCATATTAGGAATCCCTCTCATCAAAGAGATATCTTCAATTGCCTGATGCGTAGGCCCATTTGCTTCAGACAAAAAACCTGCAACTGCCCCAATTATTTTTACAGGCAGATTGCCAATACCAACATCAGTCCGTATAAATTCGAATGCACGCATAGTAAGAAAGGTAGACAGAGCATGTACAAGAGGTATTCTGCCTCTTAATGCCAATCCGGCTGCCATTCCTATCATAGTTTGTTCGGAAATTCCTACATCAACGAATTGATTATGCAGCTTAGACGGCAGGTTTCTCATTGCTGCGCGATTTTCCGCTGTCATAATAATTATATTACTATTATTTTCAGCTGAGTTTAATAAAATATCTTCATAGTTCATTATTATCTAACGATTAATGTTTCTGATTTTAAATCTGTTTTTTCTTTTGTATGCAGTTCATTTATTAACTGCTCTACTTCGTCATGAGTAAAATTGCAAAACCATCTGTCGGCACGTGCTTCAATACTAGGAAGGCCTTTACCTCTAATTGTATCAGCAATAACCACAGAAGGTTTATTGTTATTTTTAATAGATGAAAAAACTTTCTCCATATCCTCAAAATCATGCCCGTTGCACGAATAAACATTCCAGCCGAACGATTGAAATTTTTTGTCTAAAGGTTCAATAGGAATTAATTCTTCGGTTTGAATATTTGCCTGGAAATGATTCCGATCTATTACAGCAATTAAATTATCCAGTTTATGTGCCGCAATAACTAAAGAAGCCTCCCAAATAGAACCTTCATTACATTCACCATCTCCAAGAACGACAACAACTTTATTATTTTGATTTTTCAGTTTACAATCGAGAGCAACGCCGGCAGAGACAGATAGTAGGTGCCCTAGCGAACCGGAATGAAATTCGATTCCCGGAACTTTTACATTTGGATGCCAGTAGATAAAATCATTTGTTTTAAGATGGTTTTTTAACCTTTCCTTTTCAAGGATTCCAATTTCAACAAAAGTTCCATACAAAGCCGGAACATCATGACCTTTAGAAAGGAAGAAATAATCACGCGAACTATCCTTTAGATTTTCCTTATTTATGTTCATAAAATTTGAATAAAGATAGACGATCAGATCGGTGCATGAAAGTGAAGCACCGATGAAGCATCCTCCATCCGTTGCCATCCGGATAATGTGTTCCCGGACTCTAAGGGCAATACTTCCCAAATCTTGTTTTGATTTTTTATTTTTCATTCACTAAAATCTTAGTATTTTTTTCAGAAATAGTTTTTAATTCATCTAAATGATGTCTATACCAATTCACTCCGGTGTATTTTTCATTTATCCTTAAAAGCTCAGATTTTAAGTCCAACAATTTTAATATATCCGATACTGAAAAAAGAGGATGTTTAGCATAAAGTTCATCATAAATTTTTTTTATAAAGAGATAGTCTTCTTCATAATCGATAGTCCAGCGGTGAGACATAGAATAATCGAGGCCTGCTTCCCAATGGACATTACCAATTTTGAATTTATCCGGATTTTCCCAGAAATAAGGGGTTGTATGTTCCCGTTCCAATTCTTTTTCAGCTTCTCCCCATGCCTTTTCGAGACTTTCAATCGAGAAGATCTCCACATCATTGCCGTCCGGGTATGTAGCCGGATGCAGATTACTTACATAATCGAAAGAAGGATAATTATCGAGATAAAATTTAATAACTTTATCAATTACAAGCGGATCAATTAATGGGCAGTCGGAAGGGATTTTAACAATTGCATCTGCTTCAAATTTTTTACCTGCATTCAAATGGCGGTCAAGTAAATCAACCGGATGGCCTCTATAAACAGCAACATTATTTTTTTTGCACAAATTTTCAATTACATCGTCGGCTTCATTAAAAGTAGCTGCGACAATAATTTTTCCGGAAAATTTCGATGCTTTAACCCTTTCAACCATACGTAATAAGAGGGGTTTACCTGCAAGGGGCAGTAAAACTTTTCCCGGAAAGCGGCTTGAACCCATTCTAGCCTGGACAACTGTAATTACTTTTAGTTTAGGCATAATGCGAACCGATTATTCAGCCTTCTGATAGTTTCTGAATGATCTGTATTTTCTAAAAAGCCCCATATTTAATTTCGGTTCTTTATTCAGTTTGTATATCTTTGTTTCAGGTTGTTCCATTATAAGTTTCTTCCCTATCTCCGAAATATTATAAGCGGATTTACCATTATTTTGAATTGGAATTAATTGCTTCAATTGCTCGATATCAAATTCCGAATGAACTTCTTTGCCCAATGCAAGCCCGACATAAACAACACTGGAAAATCTTGTTAGAAGAATATCGCAATTAGCAACCATATGTTCCGTATTACCTTTTGTATATATTAATGAACCGGGCGCATAAGCATTTATCTCTTTAACAGCACGTTCAAATTTTTCATTAGGATGCAGCTTAAATACTAATTTTTTATTTCCAGCCAATTCTTTTGCGTATTCAATAAACTTTTTCCTGTTTTCATACTTAAAAGTTTCCCGGGAATCAGAAGTTGCAGTAAGGAGATAATTTTTGTAAGGAAAATTATTATTTAAATATTCTTTACAGTTATCAAAATTTGGTATGCCCGTAACTTCGATTTTATCGGGAGATACCCCTTTCTTAATAAATAAATCACGGTACCCCTCAGAAGCCACACAAAATTTATCATAAGAATCTGAGAGACCGGTAGTTGAAGTGCTCGCGAGATATCTCGGAAGTTTTAATTTCTTAACCAGGTGATACATTAAATTTTCGGGATCTGTCATCCCTTCCTGTACAAGAATTACCTTCGAATTTAAGATATTTTTGGGTACAATTAAATCACTGCACGTATATACGAGGTCATATTTTCTTTGTCTGCCTTCAAAATCAATTTCAAGCTTATTTTGTTCAAGATATTCTATAGTTTTTTCTCTGAATTGACCCCCTAAAATGCTAAAATCTAAAAGCTTTATATTTGATAGGATTCTTTTAAAGCCGTCGCTATAAAAAGGAGTAAAATAACAGTTATAACCTAAAAGATGCATTGAAATCTTATGCATCATCTTCGTTTGATTGATAGAGCCGCAAATAAATAGAATTTTAGGTTCAGACATAAAGTGATGGAATAGTTTGATGAAATTAAAACATAAAAATAAAAGTTTAAAATCCTTTCTATGTTAAGCTAATGTTAAGTTTGAATACTTTAATTGAAAAAAATGCTTTCAAAACAATGAATGTCTTAAAGTTATTATTTTTAAAAAAATAAAACAAATAAATAACCCGATAGGTTCATAGAATGTGATGTATTACTATAAATATTTGTTTTTTAAATACTTATTTCCTAATAAAATCCTTTTAACACGATAATTGTTATTTGTTTCAATTAAATGTAATTCTTAAATTCGAGTTATAATTACAAATTATAGAGTAAAGATGAAGATTATTAAACCTAAAAGACTTGTTAAAGGTGATCTAATTGGAGTAATATCACCTGCATCGTCAACCGACGATATTATCAAAGTTGAAGAGGGAGTAAGATATTTAGAAAGTGTTGGTTATAGAGTTGAAGTTGGAAAAAATGTAGGGAAATATCATGGATATTTAGCAGGAGAAGATAATTTAAGGTTGAACGATCTTCATTATATGTTTAACAAGAAAGAAGTTAAAGCTATAATGTGTGTTAGAGGCGGTTACGGATCACCGCGTTTGCTGGACAAGATTGATTATAAACTTATAAGAAATAATCCTAAAATTTTTGTAGGATATAGTGATATAACAGCATTAAATATGGCTTTTTATCATAAAACCGGATTGGTTACGTTTAACGGTCCAATGGTATCGGTTGATTTCAGTATAGAAGTAAGCAGATTTTCAGAAGAAAACTTCTGGAGAATTTTAACATCATCTAAAAAGATTGGAAGGTTGACGCTTCCGGGAGAGGAAAAATTATTCCAATTGTCCAAAGGCAATGCAACAGGCAGAATATTAGGCGGAAATCTTGCTCTTTTAACTTCAGTACAGGGGACAGATTTTTTTCCGGATATGAAAGATAAAATTTTATTTTTGGAAGATATCGGAGAATTGCCTTTCAGAATTGATAGAATGCTTAATCAGCTAAGACTTGCCGGAGTTTTTAATAAAATAAGCGGAATAATATTAGGAGCATTTATAGATTGTAATGAAACGGATCCATTAAAGAAAACATTAAGTCTGGGGGAAGTTGTTGACGATTATTTGAGCAAACTAAAAATTCCCGTTATTTATAATTTTCCAAACGGACATATAAAAAATATGATAACCATTCCCAACGGGATAAAAATTAAAATGAATGCATCCAGGGGCTTTATTGAATATATGGAAGGGGGGGTAACTTGAAACTAACCAAAGATACTCTTTATAGTGTTCCGGATTCAACCGTAGGTTGGAGAATTGATTGGTGGTATAAACAGATAATTTAAGTTTCCGGAATATTTTTTAATAAAAAGAGCAGTTCATTTTTTGAAAACGGTTTGGAGATATAATCAGTAAACCCGCTATTAAGGAATCTCTCCCTATCGACTGCCATTGCATATGCAGTAACCGCAATTACTGGTGTCCCTTTAAATTCCGGATTTTTTCTAATCCTGTTTAAAACATCTAACCCGGTCATTCCAATTCCAAGATCAATATCCAATAATATAACTGAATATTCCTTCTCGGATATCATTCTCAGCGCTGTTGTGCCATCGATTGCATGGTCAACTTCGTACCCATCCTTTAAGTAATGCATTATTACCTTCACTGATGGAATATCATCTTCAACTAATAAAGCTTTTATCATTTTTTTATAGTTGATGGAATTTATAATTTTAGCAAAGAGCCGGGTCATTAATTGAAGTCAGCTCTTTAAAAAATGAAGATTAAAAAACTAAAGCAAATGTAAGTCAATAATTAAATCATATTTCCGCAAACATAAAAAAACATTAATATATTAATGTTTCAATCATCTACCTCAATATAAAAAAATATTAAATGTCAAAATATACCGGGGTTAAAAAAAATATTGCTCATGTGATCTGGGGGGTAGAATGACTAATGCTCAGGAATGACCATAAGTTAACCGAATAATTGTCGAAACCTTATATAATCAATTATTGTAATACTTGAACCGTTAAGCTCAATTAATCCTTCTCTCTTAAAGAATAGTAATGTTTTTGAGGAAGCTGCTTTTATTAATAATTAGTTTTTTAAATCTGTTTTGTCTTTCATAATTATCATTATATATTTCTTCATCTGTATATATTACCATATATAATCTCCTCATTTATCTCCGGAAAGAGCAAAACCCGTAACTGCTACTAAAGGTTTTCCTGTTCAAAAGGGAAATATAAAGTAAAGCTGGATCCCTTACTGATTTCACTTTCTACACTAAGTTTTCCACCCATTATTTCGGTATATTTCTTTACCAAAGTCAATCCAAGGCCGGTACCTTCATGATGTCTTGCAAATCCTTCGCTCACCTGTCTGAAAGGCTCAAAAATCAAGTCAAATTTGTCTTCCGGGATACCAATGCCGGTATCATGAACTATGATCTTTACATAACCGGAATCGTCATTTATTTCTTTAGTAACCCGAATTGTAATTTCCCCTGATTCCGTAAATTTTATCGCGTTACTTAATAGATTATTTATTGTGCTAATGAATAGATCTTCGTCTAAATTTAGAACAATATTTTCTTCAGGTATATCCTGATTAATGTAAAGATTTTTTTTATTTGCTTCAGGCTTAAACGTTTCTATTGATTTTTTAATGACCTCATTAATAATAATATCTTTATTATACAGGGTCATATTATCGGCTTCTATTTTTGAGATATCTAAAATTTGATTTAGAGTCCGCAGTAAGCGTTTGGTACTTTCTTCAAAGAGATTGGTAAAAGCATGAACCTCTTCGATAGATTCAGATTCTTTTAATAATTCAAATGTACCCATAATCCCTACCATAGGAGTTCTTAATTCGTGACTCATATTAGCAAGGAAATTGGTTTTCAATTTATTCATTTCTTCAGCTTTTTCTTTTGCAACAATTATTTCTTTTTCCGCTTTTTTCCTTTCTGTAATGTCCTGTATTTGGGTGATAAAATATAATGGAGAGTCATTTTTATCACGCAGTAAAGACGAATTCAGCAGTACCCATATTTCCTGGCCTGACTTATGGAAATAACGTTTTTCTCTTATATAAATATTAATCTTTTTAGCCATCATTAGCCTAATCTGTTCTAAATCTAAATTAATATCATCAGGGTGTGTAATTTCCCTAATATGTATTTTCAGCAGTTCATCTTTTGTATATCCAAGGATCTCACTTAAGGCAGGATTAACCCTAAGATAATTACCTTTGGGACTAACAAGAGCCATTCCAATTGATGCATATTCAAATGCATTAAAAAATCTTTTTTCACTTTCTATTAATTTGGTTTCCGCAAGTGTCCTCATCCTTTCGGCTTCAAATGTCTCCAGGGCGAAAGAGACATCCTGAACCATTTCGTTTAAAAGTAAAATCTCCTTTTCCTCAAAGAAGTCTTTCTCACCCGAAAACAGGCTGAATACTCCTATGACTTTATCAAATACTTTTATAGGGAAAATCATGGCTGAGTTAAATTCGTACTGAAGAGAAGACTCATATAGCAATTTATTATTCTTAAATTCCTCCTTGATATTATTAAAAATTAAATAGTTATTTGACCGAATAACTTTCACGGCATGATCATAAAAGAAAATCAATGGATTGGAGAAATTTTCCTTACGTATTTCATCATTAACAGAAGATGAAATTATTTTAAGTTCACCGGAATTTTCATCGTGAATTGCAAAGGAAGCAATTTTGAATTGTCCTTCTTCAACTGCTATTTTTGCTGCAGTATCTATGAGCAGCTGCTCTTCTTTAATGTGGATGATGGACTGATTTATGCTGCTTAATACTCTGTATATCCTGTTTAGCTGAGAAATTTCATGCTGAGCAATCTTATCATGAGTAATATCGGTGGAGAGGATAAGAATCCCTTCCGGTACCGGTTCTATTTTAAGATAAAACCAGCTTTTTTTCCCATCCGGATAAGTAAACTCATTTTCAATGCTGCTGGAAACCCGATTCCTTAAACAATTATTAAGTACCTTAAATAATTCAGTATTTTCAATACCGGGATATTTTTCTGTCATAGTGTGGTTTAATAATTCTTCATAAGTTGTATGCCCGTGTAAGGCAGCAGCTTCGTTAATATAGAGATATCTCCAATCAAAAGAGATAATTTGAAAACCTTCCTGCATATTATCCAAAGTGCTTCTATATCTTTCTTCGGATTCTTTAAGTGCTGTTTCGGTTTTCATTTTTTCAGTGACATCATTTACAGTAACAAGCCTGGCTTTCCTGTTATTAAAATTTATTTTATGAGATAATATTTCAACATTTATAATAGTCCCGTCCTTCTTAATATGTCTCCAGCCTGCAGACCATTGGTATGTATCGGATTCTCCTCTAATGTTTTTCAAAAGCAATTCAGCATCTTCAGGTGGTCCGATATCCAGCAGAGTCATCTTATTGAATTCTTCGTTAGAATAACCATACTTTAGCACAGCAGCATCGTTGACGGCTAAAAATTTTAAAGTTTCCAGGTCATATATCCACATTGGAAAGGGATTGAATTCAAAAAGAATTTTATATTGTCCTACTTGAATAGGATTATCATCATTTAACGGCATATTGCATCAGCTATCGATGATTAAAAATTAATGAAGCTAAATAATGGAAATAAAATCTTTCCTGATTTAACAAATCAGATTTGAAGATGATGTTACAAGGTAATAACAAGATTAAAAGAAACCGTGGCATATTTACATCTAAATCTATTTTTATTCATGTCATTGATTCATTTTTTCATATCTCTAACAAATAATGATACACCACGGCTCATAAAATTGTTATTCGAATAATTTGCGGAATTTTAGTATAATCAAGTATTATAATCATTGACCCGTTAAATTCAATAAAACCTTTCTTTAACCAAAATCATCCCAATGCATAATATAAAACCTGATAAAATAAAGATACGTCTATAAAGATAGTTAATGAAGTGTTTTATCGCATAATAACATATCATAAATATTCTATGTGATTTAATCACTAGTTTGTTAAACCTAACAATTTGCACACCAATGGATTGCTTAAAAAAGTTTATTTTCATTTAGAGGTTTGGAAAATATATCTTATAGCCTTTTCTTTTATTGCTTTCTCATATGTAATTTCTCAATATAACACTTATTTCATGAAACTGTCATCTTATCTCTAACAAATATAATTCTAAATGTTACAAGATTAGTGCAAATAGTTACAATATTGATAGTTGAATTGTTTTGTATATACTAAATTTGCTGGTGACACAATTCATAAATTTTTAAACTTATAAAAGGAACCAGCATATGGAAAAAACATCATCTAAAGCAGCGGATAAAAAAAAAGGCGAACCGGTACAGTTTGATAAAAGAATTGTTAATTTCAATAAGTTTAAGCCGGATATTTCCGAAAAGGATTTTCAAAAAATATTATTGCCAATCAATGATATAGTATTCTGGCCATTTTCACCAATTGATACTCTAAGCTGCACTCGAACATTAGGAAAGGGCAGAACAAATATAACTATTATCAATCCTACCATTGTGCAGGTAGATGCCAATACTCCATATGCAGGATTCGATAAGCGAGTAACTCAATCCAGTAATCCTCTCATTCAGATACATTTTGACCCCGTAGCTTATGGAATCACTCACAATGCAACCTACGTAATCGAGTTTGTAATAGAAACATTTGGGCAGTCAACTTTTGAGCTTAATGGGTTTTCTCTTGCCGGTACTCTAGTAAATGCAGGGACTAAAATATTAAATGGACCTTCCAGGGTATCACTCGTTATTAATAATATGCCCCCTACAGTAACCTATGTTTATCTCGAACAGAGATCCGGCGGTGCATGGAACTGGTATTCTACTAATATATCTTTCCCGCCATTAGTAATTAAAATATAAGTTATAATCTAATAAGTATTAAAATAATATTTAGAAGAAGGAATAATGAAGGATTGGAACTATAGATAACTTTATAGCTGCACTGTTACAAGCATTCCATAGTTCCTCCATTTTAATCCAATTAATTTTTCAATGTATTTACACTCAGATTTGGAAATCTGAGCTGTACATAATTTGAGTTAAAACAACTGTTATGATCAATTTTGAAAAGCTATTGCTTTTTTCAACTTCGTCTTTGTTCCTCTGCTTTAATGTCATCTATTCATCTAAAAGCTATTACTTCTGTTCCGGAATCGGGCCCTCTTCTGTAAAATGATAAAACGTCGATAGTAGAGGTATCACCATAACCACTTTTGTAAATAGAACGGGGATCAATTTCTTTTGCACGTTGGGTAAGAGTGACTTAAAAAACAGTTTCAATATTGAGGTAAATAAATATTTTCGGTAGATTAAGGATAAAGGATTAAATGGAGTAAGTCTTTAATATTCAAGCAGAAATTGTATTTGATTCTCTTCGTTACGATTAGTTACTTTTCATTGAAACTTTGGATTAGTTACCTAGATGGTTACACGAAATAGAAAGTCCCTTAAAATCAAAAAGCCCAAATGCTCATCATGTTCAGGCTTCTTAGTAGCGGGGGTAGGAACCAATACTACGGAATGGGAATTTCGCTTATTTTCTAGAGAAGTTTTATGATCAATAAATTTTCATAGCGGCAAATAGGATAGGCCTGACACTTTGAAATGTATCCTATTCAAATTAATATCGAATTATTAAATTTGTTAAAAAACACATATGAATAATTAGAAAAAAAGTATCTTTTACGAGGGAATCTATTTCCGATGAGTCAGGTGCAAGTTAAGCCTACGAATTGAAAGATATTTATTTAATTAACGAGAGAGTGAAGCAAAGACTGAAGGGTAGGGAAGGAATATCAGTCTTCAGTCTTGATGATAAGAATAATAGGATTTTATTTGATTTCTATTCACTGTTAATCATTTTTTGAACCTAAGAGATGAAACTTAAAATGAATATGTTCTCATTGAAATATACTTTGTTTTTTTTAAGAGATTCATATCGTTTGATAGCGTTAAGCATAGCGTTATCAGTTTTACAAGCTTTGCTTCTTTTTCCGATAGCGTTATTAGTAAAATATATTTTTAATGATGCAGTTCCCTCAAAAAATATAGAACAGTTGGTTATAATTTCAAGTGTAATTGCTGTCCTTTATCTTTTTAATGGTTTAGTAAGTATGTGGAACCGTTATATAACTCTAAGGACTACAAAGCAGGCGATTGAAAGATTTCGTACAAATCTGCTTTATAAGTTCTATTCATTTTCACAAAGTTTCTATAGCAAATCTGATAAAAATAAACTTCATGCAAGTGTAGTTCAGGATACGCACAGAATAGACATTATGCTGAATCTAATTATAACTTACATCCTCCCTTCATTAATAGTAAGCTTTGCAATTATAGTTGTTCTTTATGTCATTGATTGGGTCCTATTAGCCACATTATTTGTGGCAGCACCTTTTTTTATGCTTATAAATAAAGTTGTGGGAGAAAAATATAGAAAGCATAATTTTAAATATCACAGAGCTTTTGAGGATTTCAGCAGCGGCGTATTGTTTGTACTGCAAAAAATGGATTTAACAAAAACTCAAGCTGCTGAAGAGATTGAGATTGATAGGCAAAAACATCAATTGAGGAACTTTACATCGGTCAGTATTTCTGCATCCTGGTTCAATTCTCTTTATAAATTAATCCAGGAGATGATAATAAACGGTTCCGGTATTTTAATATTAATTGTCGGAGGAATTGAGATTGCAACATCCAGAATTTCCACCGGAGATATGATCTCTTTTTATGTCGGAGTAGTATTCCTTCAAAAATATATAGGATTAGTAATATCGGCAATACCGGGAATAATAGAAGGCTCACAATCAATTGAAACTCTTAATCAGCTTATTAAAACAAAAAATGATAACCCATACAGCGGGAAAGGTGATATTGATTTTAACGGACAAATAGAATTTAAGAATGTAGAATTCGGGTATAATGATAATTTAATATTGAAAGGTGTTTCGTTAAATATTAATCCTGGTGAATCTGTTTCAATTATAGGTAATAACGGTGGCGGAAAAACAACTATTGTGAATTTAATTTTAGGTTTTTACAAACCTGATAAAGGTTCCGTTTTTGCGAGTGGGATAGAATATGAAACTATATCTATTCAGAAATTAAGGAAAAATATAGGAATAATAACACAGGATCCAATTATTTTTTCCGGTACTATTGCTGAAAATATTTCTTACGGACATCTTGATATGAACATTGAAGAAATAATCTCAGCAAGCAAATTATCAACTGCCGATGAATTTATAAAAGAACTTCCCGAAAATTATAATTCGTTTATCGGTGAAAACGGTGTTTTGCTTTCTGGCGGTGAAAGGCAAAGAGTGGCTCTCGCCAGAGCTTTGGTAATGAATCCAAAACTCCTGATTTTGGATGAACCCACCAATCATCTCGATATTAATTCTATGGAAGAACTGATGAACAATATCAAGAGCATAAACAATCCTCCTGCAATATTAATAATCAGCCACAACCTTGAAATAGTAAAATTGACTGATAAAGTATACAAATTAAGCAACGGTAAATTGTACGAATATAATGTTGCTTTTACAACTGCTGAAAAGATATAAGCATTTTTTACTCAATTAAAGACTAATATTTTGAGAATCTTATACTGGACACAATTATTCCATCCATACATAGGCGGAGTAGAGGTTTATGCAAGTAAATTTTTACCAACAATGAAAAAACTCGGATATGAATTTTGCATAGTTACTTCACACGGAAGTTTAGAGCTTTCTGATATAGATGAATTTGATTCAATACCTGTTCACAGGTTCAAATTTCAATCTTCTTTAAAAAATAAAGATGTGGATGAAATTTTCTGTAATATAAAGAGACTTAGGAATCTGAAAGAAGAATTTAAACCTGATTTAGTTCATATAAACTTTACTGATCCAAGTATTTTTTTCCATTTTAAGACTATAACATCTGCAAAAGGGAAAACCCTAGTATCTTTTCATCTGTCTGTAGAAAACAATTCATCTGAAAAAAATTCATTGCTGCAGCAAACCCTTGAAATTTCGGATTGGATAACAGCACCATCAAAAGCAATTAAAAATGAATTGATTGAATTTAATCCTAAGATTGAAGAGTATTGTTCAGTAATTTATCTGGGTTTAGAGAAGCCAGAGATTGAACCAACAGCGATTTCTTTTTTAACACCTACTCTATTATGCTTTGGCAGAGTTGTAAATGAAAAAGGTTTTGATCTGGCAATTGAAGCAGTCTCTATAATCTCAAAAAAATATCCTGATATTAAATTAATGATTGCCGGGGATGGTCCAGCAAAAGAAGATTTAATTCAACTCACAAAAAAATTGAGAGTCCAAAGAAATGTTGATTTTTTAGGATGGATAAACCCTGATGAAATACCAAATATAATTAATAGGTCATCAATCGTAATTGTTCCTTCCAGATGGAAAGAGGCTTTTGGACTCGCTGCATTACAGGCAATGCAATTAGGCAGACCTGTTATAGCAGCTAATTCCGGAGGCCTGCCGGAAATTATAAATAATAACTCAAACGGAATTTTAGTTGAGAAAGAGAACCCGGAAGCAATAGCAAATGCAGTAATTTCTCTAACTGAAAATAAGGTTCATGCAGAATATCTCGGATTAAAAGGAAAGGAGACCACCCAAACAAAATTTACATGGAATCAAAATATTAATGATTATAATAAACTTTACAAATATTTAGGAGGTTAAATGAAATTCGGGAGATATAAACCGAACGATGCCGAAGTTGCTTCTAAGGTTATGGATGGTGAAGCAATTTTAATAAACCTATCCAACGGGACTTATTATAGTATGGATAAGACGGCATCGGTTATCTGGTCAATGATTTCATTGAGATATGACTTTGACGAAATAATGAATAAAGTCTGTGAAATTTATAATATGCAATCAAATGATATTAAAAATGATATAGAAGCTTTATTTGAAAATTTAATAAATGAGGAAATCATAGTCCCTTCAACTGATGCGAAAAGAACCGGAGATTTTAATGAAGCTCCGGAAAATCGGGATTACGAAAAACCTAAATTAAATATTTATAACGATATGAAAGATTTACTAGCTCTCGATCCTCCAATGCCAAGATTAGAAGATGTTCCGTGGAAAAGTAGTTCTAAAAAGGAAGATAAATAAAATTATTTAATATGAAAGAAAAACATCTGATTTATTTCGGGAAGATGCTCTCCGTATTTGAAGAAGTATTAATAAGCTTCCCGGATTTGCTTAGTATAACTTATTACAGATTTGCCGGTTTTATTGTAAGAATACGGTGTGTTGGCAGCAAGCTCTCACCCATTCATGAAAAAGTATTTCAACATTTAATGCTGGAAGATGCCAATATTTCAGAAAATAATTTTGATTTAACTGTCGATCTATGGGATCAAAAGGAAACAAAATTTCCTTGTCCGATCGATTTAATATCGGAAGAATCGATAAAATTTAGAACCGTTACTACTTCAACAGATAGCAGGATTGTAGCTGATCAGGATATGGATACTTCGTTATTCCTTGATAGAAAAGATAAAAGAATTATTGCATCATTTATTTCAGCGGATAAAATGAATAATTATGATCTTTCAAAACCTTTTAACAGGCTATTAGCTTTATGGTACAGAGATATGAACGTAGAGGTGATTCACTCATCAATGATTTCTAAAAACAGGAAAGGAGTTCTTTTTTTAGGTAATGGAGGTTCCGGAAAAACAACTTCTGCATTAAGCTGTTTAAACGATGGATTTAATTATTTGGGAGATGATCATATAGGATTAACTGAGACTAGTGATACTTTTGTCGGTTATAGTTTATATGCCTCAGCATTAATATATAAAAACCATTTTAGACAATTTCCGCAATTACAAAAATTCGAATTGCAGAAAAATATGCGGGAAGATGAGAAATCAATTATTTATTTCTCAAACAGTTATTTAAATAAAATAGATATTTATGCTGAAATCACCGTCCTGCTTCTTCCTAAAGTAGTCGATTCAAAAAATACTAGTTTCCGGAAAGCAGGAAAAAGTGAAACCTTTCTGGCTGGAGCTCCCAGCTCATTGAGATTACAGATAAGCCCTAATAAAAAAGCATTTGAAACTATTTACCAGCTCGTGGATAGAACTCCATCCTACTGGATTGACGTTGGAAAAGATCTTGATGAAATACCGAAATGTGTAAATGAAATAATTAATTTTTAAGGCATGAAAAAACCATTAGTCACATGTATTATCCCGGTATTCAATAGTGAAAAATATATTGAGTCGGCAATTGAGAGCGTGTTAAACCAAACTTATAAAAATATAGAAATTATTGTAATTGATGACGGTTCAACTGATGATACACCAAAACTTATTAAACAATATGATGGAAAAATAAGATATATACGACAAGCTAATTCAGGCTCTGCAGCAGCGAGAAATTTAGGGATCTCCAATTCTTCAGGAGAGTTTATCGGCTTCCTTGATTCTGATGATATGTGGGATAAGAATAAAATAACTCTCCAGCTGGAGTGCCTTGAAAATAATTTGAGGACAGAAGTTTGTTTATGCAATATCAAAATTATAAATGAAAAAGGGAGTAGAATTCCGGATGATAACTATGTAATCGTTACTCCTTACTCGGTATGTTCTATATTAATTAAAACGGAAGCAATAAAAAAAGTTGGATATTTCAATAATAATTTAAAATTTGGCGAAGATACCGATTGGTTTATGAAAATTAAAGAGATGGAAATCCCAGTAAAAATTTTAAAAGACAAGCTCGTCTATGCAAGACTTCATAAAGATAATTTAACAAACAGTTTTAATGTTAGGAACCGGGAAGTAATATTCTCTCAAATCAAGAATGTGCTTGACGAACGCCGGAATAAATATGAATGAATTAATAAGCTGCATAGTTACTTCCTTCAATAGTGAAAAATATATTGTCGAAGCTGTCAATAGTATTCTAGAGCAGACTTATAAACATACAGAAATAATAATCGCAGACGGCGGTTCCACAGATAACACTCAAGAAGTTATAGAAAAATTTAATTCTGATATTAATTTCGTAACTCAAAAGACTCTTTCCCCGGCTGCTACAAGAAATTTGGGTTTTCAATATTCTAAAGGGGATTATATTGCCTTTTTAGATGCCGATGATTTATGGCATCCTGAAAAATTAACAAGACAAATGAATTGTTTCATTACAAATCCTGAAATAGAACTTTGTATAACTTATGCTGAAATATTTTGGTCGGAAGATCTTAAAAATGAAAGAGTATTTTTCAAAAATCATCCGCGCTCAAAATCTATTCCCGGGTATGCTACTACTACTTTATTAGCGAAGAAAAACGTTTTTGAGAAAACAGGAGAATTTAATAATAATTTATGGTTTACGGATGCAGCCGAATGGTTTATAAGAGCTAAGGAATTGGGTTTAAAAATACATGTAATTGAAGAACCTTTAACCTTTCACAGAATGCACCGGTCAAATTTGACAAAAAGAAAGAGTGAAGAGAGCCGTGAGGAATTCCTTGCTCTTGTTAAGAGTGTACTCGACCGGAAAAAAACGGATATTATTAAATGATAATTGCGATTCATCAGCCGAATTATTTACCTTATCTCGGTTTTTTTGATAAAATGTTAAAAGCAGATCATTTTGTTATTCTAGATGATGCGCAATTCTCCAAAGGCGATTTTCATAACAGGAATAGAATTAATACAGCTGCCGGACCTAAATGGCTCACAATCCCTGTTAAAGGAACGTTCATGCCAATTAAAGATGTTGTAATAAATAAAGGACATCGGTTCTCAGGAATGAAATGGTCTGAATATCACCTTAAGTTGATAAAGGAGAATTATTTAAGGACAAAGTTCTTTAAAATTTTATTTTACCGTTTGGAAGAGATTTATAAACAGGAATATGAAAAATTGTTAGAAGTAAATCTCGCTCTGATATTTTTGTTAAAAAAATTATTTGAAATAAAAACAGATGTTTCTCTGTCAAGCAAGCTCGGAATAAAAAGTTCAGCTACACGGCGTCTGATTGATATCTGCAATTATTTTTCTGCTGAAACTTACCTCTCCGGCAAATCAGGCCCGAGTTATATGGATTTAAGTTTGTTCAAAAAAAACAATATCGATGTATGGATTCAGGATTTTAATCATCCTGTTTATAGGCAGGGATTTAATCATTTTGAAAAGAACTTATCTTCAATTGATGCATTTTTTAATGCAGGAAATATATTGGAATAATATATGTCAAATAAAGTAATTGCAATCGGAGCTCATCCTGATGATATAGAAATCGGCACTGCAGGAACCATAAAAAAATTTGCAAACAGCGGGGCTGAAGTTTTTTTCTTGATAGCTACTTACGGGGAAAACTCCCACCCTGCACCAGCTATGCAGAGAGAGCAAAGGAAAAAAGAAAGCATTGCGAGTGCTGAATATTTAGGAGTTAAGCAAATATATTTTCTCGATTTGTGTGATACAAAAATTGATCATAACGGGATAACTGTAAGTGCTATTGAAAAATATATAAATCTTCTGGAACCAAATTTTGTTTTAACCCATACAAAGGAAGATGGTCATCAAGATCATAAAAATTTGGCTTTTTCAACTATTTCGGCCTGCCGCAGGAAGAAAATAAATATACTTCATTATGAAACACCGTCTACAGCACAAACATTTTTGCCGACATTATATTCAGACATCTCGGATACGATTCAATATAAACTTGAAACCTTAAAAATGTTTTTAAGCCAGAATCATAAAAACTATTTAGACCCTGAAGCTATAAAGGGACTTTCTCAATACAGGGGATATACATCAGGATCTGAATATGCAGAAGGATTTGAAGTTTCAAAATTTTATTTGAATAATTTTTAATTAATGGAGAATATAGATTATCATAATTTTGTAGACAGCGAATTGTCTAAGAAGAATTTCCGAATCATTCGGGTTACTGAAAAATTTCTCAATGAAAGATTAAATGAAATTGCCGGATTTGTTAATTCAATCAGAAAAGAATATAGTTTATTATACGGATGGAAAGAAGAGACTATCAATTATTTTATAAACCCAATGGATAGAAAATTTGAATTCTCATTTTTAATTGAAGAAAAAAATCTTAAAGAAATTGCTTTTGTAAGTTTTTCGTCGATATATGGCGATTCTGTTCATCATCATTTCTCCTATGCAGGTAAAAAATACAGAAACTTAGGTTTGGCGAAATTGCACATTATAAAACTTTGTCAAACATGTCTTGATCACAATTTTGTAAAACTTGAGGCGTATTCACCTAAAAAAAACTCCAATTCAATCAGGCTGCTTTTAAAATTAGGATACGAAATTGAGGGTGTAAGAAATTTAAATGAAGTTTTTTTAATTGCTGATTTGAAGAAAGTTAGGGATTCAGCATTTAATATTTATTTAAAAAGTTATCAGAAATAAAACTATTAAAGATATTATGAATATTAGTAATCTGATTGCCGCGTTAATGCCGGATCAAAATAAGACTGATTTTATAAAATTGTGTTTAAATGAATTTTCATTTCAGCAATATCAGGAATTAAATTATACGGATTTATTAAAGAGGATAAAAAATGAAAGAAACGGATTTAAAAGACTACTGCCTCTTTTGTATTTCAACCTTAAAAGAAATGGAATAGAAATAGAAAATAATTACAGCACTTATTTAAAAACCGCTTATGTCCGTGAAGAATTAAGAAGCAGTACATTTAAAAATATTCTTATCAGAACGATTCAATTATTGTTAAATGAAAAGTGTGAATTTATTTTATTAAACGGGGCATCTCTTGCAGAACCAATTTATGAAAATTGGAATATTAGGCATTGTCACGATATTGATATTTTAGTTAAAGATACTTCACGGGAAGTGATATCTTCAATATTAATTAATAACAATTTTAAAAAGAAATTGATATTCAAAAAAAAGAAATAAGAAGAACTATATTAAAAGATAGTTCAGGTTTAATAGTGGCTCTGCATAATAACCTTTTCAGCCATTCTTTTTACAATAGTAATATTCATATCTTTTGGGATAGAGCTGATATAAAAAAAATAGCCGATCTTAATGTTTATACCTTATCAGATACGGATGCTTTATTTCATACACTTGGTAATGCTTTTACAAACTACTTTTTCTCATTACAATGGGTAGTTGACAGTGTTTTCTTGATTCGCAAAGCAAATATTGAATGGGATTTCTTTTATGAAAGTACTGTAGGCAGTGGTTTATCCATCAGCATTTTGCCAATGATCAGATATTTAAAACAAGAATTTAATGTGGATATCCCATATTCACTTTTTACAAAACTTGAAAAAGCAGCAGGTGCTGCAAAACCTTCAGAAAAGGAAGCCGCTTTATTTAATGCAACTAATGGAATGAGGAGCGGATTCCTTAGATTAATTCGCAGTGCGAAAAATTGGAAAGAAAAGCTTTTTATTATTCGGTTTGGAATTTTGCCATCCAAAGCTTTGCTAGAATGGAATGAGACTGCCAATTCTGCTTATAAAATTAATTTGAATCATTTAAAAAGAATCTTATCATTTTATAAAAATGAATGACTCAAAAATGCCACAGGACTATTTAAAATTTTCTACTGAAAGAATTTTATTGCTGAAATCGGCATTATTAAGTGACGAAGAGTTTGCAAATAGTTGGAACATTTATTCATCCAAGTTCGATTTTGGAAAAACTGATCCGGTTTGTATTAAGCTTTTCCCACTTTTATATGTAAATCTGAAAAAACATAAGATTGAAACTCCTTTACTAGAGGGGTTCAGGAAAATATACAATATAACTTGGTATAAGAATAAATTATTGTTTAATAAAATGTTCATGGCAATTGAAGCGTTGGCTGATGCCGGAATTGAAAGCATACCTTTAAAAGGTATGGCTTTAACATTAGCATTTTATAAAGATTTTGGTTTAAGGCCAATGAATGATTTTGATTTACTGGTTCCTGAAAATAAAACAATGAAAACGGTCGAAATATTATTAAAGTTAGGATACAAGCCTGTTGAAAATTTTAGATTTAGCGAGGAATATCTTATTGCCAATAATTCGTTTAATTTCGTCGGAAAAGATTATATTGAGTTAGACGTGCACTGGCATATTTTGCGTGATTGCTGCGATAATGAATCTGACAAAATATTATCTGGTGATCTTAATTCACTTAATACCATGAATAAAACAATTTACTGTTTAAATCCTGAGAACCAATTGCTTCATATAATTGTTCACGGTATAGATTACTTCTCATCATCGACTTTTCAATGGGTAGCTGATGTTGTTTTTATTTTACAAAATTTTGGTAACGAAATTAATTGGAATAAGTTGATTAAAAATGCAGAAAGCTTAAACCTTTCGCTCAGTTTGTTTGCAGGGTTTGAATTTATTAATTCTGAAATCAGTACACTTATTCCAGATTGGGTTCTCAGGAATCTAAGTTGTATTTCTGTTTCAGAAAATGAAAAAAATATATTCAAAACAAAAACTAATAGACCAGGCATCTGGGGAAATATACCTTCATTATGGTACCATTGTATAAGCCATAACTCACCTAGCAAATTTCCAATTTTGCAATATCATTTTTTAGTTTATCTCAAACACCTTTGGGGAGTAAGGAATTTGTGGTTATTACCTTTTTATGTCATTTATTATGGAATTAATCGACTTCTTAAATTCATTAAATAATCAGTTCTAAAATTCATCAGATTCCTATTCAATTATCTCTGAAGCACTTGAATAAAATTATTAAAAAAATAATTAGGAAATTAAGTTACTTAATAATAGAAGCCAACGGAAATAGTATTAACCGAAAATTCACTTCAAGAAACAGGCTCCAGTCAAAAAAGAAGACATTGAAATTTACAGGTGTTGCCAATGAAGCCAAAAAAACAATTTATTTCACTTCAATAGAAAATTTTATTAATAATATTCCTTCAATTTTTAAAATCAATGCTCCTGATTATCTTGTTGCTCAAAATTATCTTACCGAAGAATTTATTTCATTTCCCAAATCCAAAATATTTTTTTCCCGCGAACCTTATGTGCATTTAACCCCGGAAACTCTGGTAAACATGGGAAAAGATGATTTAAAGCCTTTTTTTTATCTTTACGATGAAAAGGATATTTCCAGAAGAATGTTTTATGTTGTTTTTAATGATAATAAAGAAAGAAAGATTAGAAGTCTTGAGAAGATTATCGATAAAAAAAGATTTAAATGCTGCTGCATTATTAACAGATATTCAGAAAAAAAAGGGAATAATCTTTTAAGAGAAAGGATAAGATTTGTAAATGCTTTTGGCAAAGATATTGATATTTTCGGTGCTGCTCCTGGAAATGAAGTTAATAAATGGTCAGCATATCCCAACTATTATGGTCCTGTTAAAAATAAAATTGATACTCTAAAGAATTATAATTTTACGATTGCATTTGAAAATACCGATTATCCCGGTTATATAACAGAAAAAATAATTCATGCATTTATTGCAGGAACAATTCCTTTATATTGGGGCGGAGGAGATTATCTTAAAGAAATTTTTCCTGCTGATACTTTGATCAATTGTAAAAATAAAGAACCGAAGGAGGTCTATACTCTTGTAAAGTTAATGAAGAATGACGAAATACTGAAATATCGAAAAAATGCTTTGGAATTCCTGAAATCTGAAGAAGCAAATAAGTTTACAAGACACTATTGGGCAGTTGAAGTCATTAAAAGATTATCAAAAAATGTCACCAATTAGATTTTAAAATCAAAATTTAAATAAAATCGATATTGGGAATGAATCAAGGTGAAAACAATAATTGTACTGAAATATCTAAGACTTGTCTTACTTGATATAAAAATATACAATCTCTTAAAGAGAAGCAGATGAAGCTAAAATTTAAAGGATTTTTGTCTGTTCGGATTTGTTCCTAATCTATAAGGATTACAATTTACAATCATGAATTACACATTTTCTAACTTCTTTCTGCGATCTGCCGGAACATTCGAAACAATATCCTTTTATTGCCTGTATGGGAGACAATATTCGTCCGGCTTTCCGGGATGAGATTTGTGTAGATAATTTATTTGACATTTTTTATTCTGTTTTTATTTAAAAAATTTCTTTGCTGCCCAAAAAGTTGAATGCCTGTCCTGCGTAGCCTTAGCGAAGCCGAAACTATAATAATCAGTTAACATTCATGGGTAAGAATCGATAAACTCATTAAAGAATGAAGAAGAATATAGGAAGCGTGGCAAAGAAGGTTCAAGGTTAAGAGAATTGGAGAAAAAGGTTAAGGAACCGGAGTATCTCCTTGAAAAAAAGAATGAAATTATAAAATCTTATCAAACTATTTTGAATGAATCATTCCACCATTATTCCGAGTTGTAACAATATTACTCATTTAATATATTTGGCTCAATGAAAAATATTCTTAAATACCCTTTAGTAAGAAAAATATTATACTTTTTATTAGGATTTATAGCTTTTATAGTTCTGCTGGACAAGGTTATCATGCCCTGGTACGTAAGTGAACCGGAAGAGAAAGTTCCAAATGTAATCTCCTTAAAAGAGGAAAATGCATTAAGTACTTTGAAAAATGCAAACTTAGTGCCGGTAATAAGTGATACAACTTTTGATGAAAGGTATCCCAGGGGAACGATTATTTTACAGAAACCAAACGCTGGGGAAAATGTCAAAGAAGATAGAAGGATTTATCTTTTTGTAAGCGGTGGGGAACCTGTGGTTTTAGTCCCATCTTTAAAAGGGAAATCAATTCGGGATGCAAAATTTTCTCTTGAACGAATTGGATTGACTTTAGGACATATTGATGATATCCCGTCTACAAATCCTAAAAATATGATATTTGATCAGCAGTATGTTGAAGGAACACCTTTGAAGAAAGGAGATTCGGTAGGGGTTACAGTAAGTGCCGGAGAAGAATATGGTGAAATAACAGTGCCTGATTTAATTGGGAAATCGTTATCTGAAGCGGAAAAGATTTTAGCAGACAGTTCATTACAAATAGGCAAAATTAATTACCAGCCTTCATTCTCTTTATTACCCAATACGGTTCTGGATCAATATCCCAGCAAAGGTAATAAGGCAAATAAGGGGGATCATGTAGATTTATTTGTTACCAAATCAGTAGAAACCAATAAAAACGAACCAACGGAATAACATGGCATTATTAGCTCCGTCTATATTATCATCGGATTTTTCAAATTTAGCTCAGCAGATCCGTTTAGCCGAAATGGGAGGAGCAGACTGGATACATTGTGATATTATGGACGGACATTTTGTCCCAAATCTTACATTCGGTCCGCTAATTGTTAAGGCCGCAAGAAAATCAACCACACTGCCCCTTGATGTTCATTTAATGGTTGAAAATCCGGATATGTATCTTGAAGATTTTGCGGAAGCAGGTGCCAGTCATTTAATTGTTCACTTTGAAACTGTTATTCACCTTAATAGGACAGTGAACAAAATAAAAGAATTAGGAATGAAAGCTGGAGTTTCAATAAATCCTTCGACTTCTATCGGAGTATTAAAATATATTATGGAATATACTGATTTACTTTTAGTTATGTCGGTTAATCCCGGATTCGGCGGACAAAGTTTCATACCAAATTCATTGAAAAAAGTTAAAGAAGCTGTTCAATTAAGAAAGGAATTAGATGCAAATTTTTTAATTGAGATAGACGGTGGAATAGACACAAAAACTATTAAGCCCGCACTTGATGCAGGCTGCGATGTTTTCATAGTAGGCTCATCAATATTCAACTCGGATAATATTACTGCGGCAGCTACAGAACTAAAAAATATTATTAGATGAATTATCATTCTGAACTGAACGAAGTGGCGTGAAGAATCTCATACTCTTTCAAATACCGGTTCTTATGTAACTTCTGTTAATTAGTATATAGCCCCTTAATTAATCAAAAATAAAACTTTTATGAACCCTTTAATTTATCTGCTAAAAGTAGATGGTTTTCACACAGCCTCCGAAGGGAATGTTTAATTTTGATTACATAATTATGTAAGTCATTGTTACCCAAATTATGACTGCAATAAGTGTTATTGCAATAATCCAGGGTAAAAGAAATATGGTTAAAGTTCTAAACAAGATGCCTCTTAGAGTTTTTTTAAATAGCATAATCACCAACGCCTAGTTAAACTATTATATCAATTTTATATATATAAATTTTTAGACAATATTAAGGTGTTTTGAAAAACAATTCAAAATCTGGATGTGATATGTATTTAGGGATTAGAAAAACAGGGAGACGGGGAATGAGTAGAAGATTTGCAGTGCACAAGGCATTTTTACAGCGGATGTGGAAGATTATTCAGCGGTTTATAAATAATCACCCGTTTAATGTCTACCGTTTCCCAGTCTTCCCGTCTATCATTAATCCTGTTCCTGGGAATTATCTATGTATTCCTTGTAATTAAATCCTTTTGAAGGTTCTCTTAATGTTAGAACCGGACAAGGGGCTTTTCTAACTACCTTTTCTGCGGTGCTTCCGAATAAAATATGCTCCATTCCGGTATGACCGTGTGTAGCAATTATAATAAGGTCAACATTTTCTTCGGCTGCAGTATCAATTATTTCAATAAAAGGCTTCCCGGTTTTCACAATCACGTTTACTTTTAAATCAGCAGGAATTTCTTTGGATGCGAGATTTTCTAATTCTTCCTTTGCCCTTTTATCAATATCCAGATTTACAGAGGGGATAGCTATCTGTCCCATGCTGAAATCGGGCGGATAGACTACAGGTTCAACTACATAGACTAAATATAAGTCTGCTTTAAAATGTTCTGCAAAGTTCACTGCAAATTTAAGTGAACTTTTGGAATAATCTGAAAAGTCTATTGGTACAAGTACCTTTTTAATGCTAAGTTCCATAATCACTCCCGGATTTTATTTCCTGACATTTTTTTTGAAGATCATAATACTGTTCGTTTAGATGACGGAGTCTAACAGTAATAATATGAGAAATACCCTGCATTATTTTAATCCCCTTTTTAGGATTTCTTTCAATAAATTCATCGAGATCGGGTTTAAAGATAACAGCGAGATTAACATCAGATTTAGCAGTAGCCGATGCGGATCTTTTTTCACCATCTACTAAAGCAAGTTCCCCGAAGAAGTCTCCTTTTTTAAAAGTTGCAAGTGAAAGGATATTGCCCGATTCGTCATTTCTTTGAATGGTGACTTCACCACTTCGAATAATATACAAGCCTATTCCCGGATCACCCTGATAAAAAATATATTCGCCGGCAATATAAATTCTATTATGAATAATTTTGCTTAAAATTTCGAGATCTTTATCACCCATTGATCTGAAAGGAGGCATTTCCAGAAGAAATTTTTCCAGGTCATTCTTTTCCGTAGGAGATTTAAAGAGATTTGCCCAAAAACCGCTGTGAATTGCTTCGGAATTATTATTCATAATATTAGCCTTTAGTTAAAAATACCCGATTCCGCAACGCGCCAAAGTTTTTGACATGGAAACCTGTTCTCATAAAGTGCTCTTCCAACGATAACAGAATCAATACCCAGATGAATTAATTTTTGAATATCCAAAAGTTCATCTTTATTTCTGACTCCCCCCGAATGGGTGACTTTAGCATTGGTAATTTTTGCAACATCGACGGAAAGATTGATATTTGGTCCTTCCATCACTCCATTCCGCAGTATATCAGTAACTATAAATCTATCTACCCCAATATCGGAAATTTTTTTGGCAAATTCTCTATATGGTATCCCGGTATTTTGCTGTCTGCCCCGAATTATAAGTTCTTCGTTGATGATGTCTAATGCTACAGCAATTTGAGTAGGGCCATATTTTTCGAATACCTTTTTAAATTCATCAAAGTTTTCAATAGCCATTGTGCTTATTACCAGCCTGCTGATACCAGTATCAATTAAAGCATCGGCATCATCCAAAGTTCTAATTCCGCCCGCAAATTCGACGGGAATAACCACCGAAGAGCATATTTCTTCAACTATTTTATAGTTTCCTCTTGTATGTTCATGAGCACCGTCAAAATCAACTATATGAATTAGTTTGGCATTCTCTGCTCGCCATATTTTAGCCATTTCGACAGGATCGCTTCCATATTCAATACAATCTAGTTCGGGGATACCTTGTACAACCCTAACTGTTTTGCCATTCTTTATATCAATGGACGGAATGACTAATAAATATCTCATTAAAAAACCCCGATGTTATATTTAAAATTAACTAAATGTGTTATAAAAGTCTAAGGGCAAGTTTAAGTTCATGTTCAAGTTCAATAACAGGAGCAAGAGCAAATTCAAGTTATTTGTCCAAGATAACTTCAAGATAACTCTAGAATAACTCCAAAGTTGAGGGATATGAAGAATTTATGAAATTTATTTAATTGGTTGAAGTCAGGAAATTTGAGTGTGAATCAATGTTTGGAACGAATATACTTTAGATAGGGTTAACCTGGTTATGGGACGTTTTCAAGACGTTTTCAGAGATGAAATCTCCAAATTCTTCGTTAATTATTTATTTCACTTATTAAATTTAATAATAATTGAGTTAAAATGGCAGTGTATTTAAATCCAAGATTTCGTTTCGATAGGATATTTTATTGAAATACCTTCGCAGTACTTCATCTTTACCTTAACTGGAATCCTTTTTTTGAGGCTAAAGCCTCTTTCTTTTCTTTTATTCTCAGTTCATTAAGGAAGACTGTGTGTAAAACAAAAAACACCTACCTTCAGTAGAATTGAGAGGATATGGTTTGACTGTAGGTTTATCTTGCACCGGACTAAAAAGAGGCTGTGTGAAAAGTCTAAATGAATAATAATAATGTCTCACAATATTTGAGTTTGACTTCACCCCTCGGGAGGGCCGGACTAAAAAGTCCGGCGTTAACCTTTGTCTCAGAGGTTATCAGTTGGATAAAACTGAACTGCAATAAAAACCTAAAATTCGGTCTAATTTCTTGACTTTTCTTACTTTAATAAGCATATTTGGCAACGATGAGCAAAGATTTTGTACTGAAAACAGATGGAGACGATAAACTCAGGGTAACAATTTACGGAGAAGAGAATTTAAAACTTTCACCCTGCATTATACTTGTTCACGGTTTTAAAGGATTTAAGGATTGGGGTTTCTGCCCTTATATTGGTGAATATTTTAGTACAAGGAATTATTCAGTAATTACTTTTAACTTTTCCCATAACGGAATAGGTGAAAGTTTATCTGAATTTACTGAACTGAATAAATTTGCTGAAAATACTTTCTCATTGGAAATATCGGAACTATCGGAAATAGTTGATGCTTATAAAAATAATTTTTTCGGAGAAGTTAAAAATAAATCGATTGGATTTCTCGGGCACAGCAGAGGCGGTGGTATTTCATTATTAACCGCAAATCAAAGAAGTGATATTGATGCCGTTGCTGTCTGGTCTTCTGTTTCTAATTTTGATAGATATTCCAAGCGTCAAAAGGAGGAATGGAAGAAAAAAGGAGTTTTTCAGGTCTTAAATACGAGAACTAAACAGGTAATGAAATTAAACCTCTCCCTTCTTGAGGATCTTGAAAATAATAAAGAAGATTTATTGAATATAGAAAAAGCAGTAAGAAATCTTAACCGTCCCTTATTTATAGGTCACGGAGAAGAAGATCTGGCAGTACCCGTAAAAGAAGCAGAGATGATATATAACTGGTCAAATAAAAATAAAACTGAATTTTATAAGATTCCCGCTGCAGGGCATACATTTAATGCCAAACATCCATTTGAAGGAAGCAATACGAAGCTTGAACTTTTATTGGAAAAAACTGAAAAATTTTTTAATACTAATTTAGTCTAAGGAATAACTATGAATGCAAATAATGAGATTAAACATTCAATTGTCCATAATTTTTTAATAAATATATCTTCTTACCGGCTATTCTGGGTATTTTCATTTTCAATATTAACAGCAGTATCCGCCCAAATAGCAATACCTGTTAAACCGGTCCCTTTTACACTACAAACTATGATGGTTTTATTATCAGGCGCATTATTAGGTGCAAGAAACGGAGCTTACAGTCAGCTTCTTTATATCTTTTTAGGAAGTATCGGATTGCCAATATTTGCAAACGGGTCAATGGGAATAGCAATTCTTGCAGGTCCTACCGGCGGTTATCTTCTTGCTTTTCCTGCTGCTGCTTTTCTTACCGGGTATTTAATTGAAAAAAATAAAACGTACTTGAGCGTTGTTCTTTCAATGTTTACAGGAAGTATAACTATTATAACAGCAGGAGTCTGCTTTCTTTCATTGTTTTACACACATAATTTTTTGGAAGCAATAAAAGCAGGCGGAGCAATTTTCTTAATCTGGATGGTAATAAAAGTTTTAGCTGCCGCCAGCATTTATTTCGGAATATCAAAAAGATATTCAAGGTTACCAAATAGTTAAAAGTTTTCGATTTTTATGCATTTAAAAAATATCATCTTTATCCTGTTCTTTATTTTTGCAATTGGACTATTTGTATGGAGCTGTAAAAATTTATACAAATATATGATGGTTGCTAAGAAAAAAGATGATAGGTTTGATAGACCCGGTGAGAGATTAAAAAGAGTTTGGACAATAGCTTTCGGGCAGACGAAGCTGCTGAGAGATCCAAAAGCAGGTATTCTTCATTTTTTAATTTTCTGGGGATTTGTTCTTTTTCTTTTTGTTGTACTTGAAGCAATAATTCAAGGATTTTATTCACCGTTCAGTTTTGCATTTACCAGTCCGTTTTACCTGGTTATTACTTTTATACAGGATATCCTGGGATTATTGGTTATTGCAGCATGTTTATATGCATTATACCGCAGATATATTCAGCATATTAAAAGACTTGAAGTGGGAATCGTAGGTAAACTTGATGCAGCAGTAATATTAGTATTAATCATACTGGTGGTCGTTTCAATGTTCGGAGAGAATATTTCATTAATTGCAAAACATAACTTTATTTTGGGAGATAATGAGTTCCGGCCTGTTTCTTATTATCTAAGCAGATTATTTTACATAAACGGGCAGACTAATGCAGCGGCATTTTATGAAATATTCTGGTGGTCACACGTATTTTTTGTTTTTGGCTTTTTGAATTATCTTCCATATTCAAAACATTTACATGTATTGACTTCAATACCGAATACCTATTTTGCTAAATTAAAGCCGAGAAAAAATACATTAGATCCGATTAATTTAGAGGATGAGAATGCAGAAGTTTTCGGTGCAGCAGACATTGAACAGCTTTCGTGGAAGCAAATTTTAGATGGATATACATGCACGGAGTGCGGGAGATGTACGGCTGCATGTCCGGCGGCAACAGTGGGTAAATCATTATCCCCTAGAAAGATAATTGTTGATATAAGACGCCGGACAAAAGACAAAGCACCCCTTTTAGCAGAAGGGAAGAATGAAGGCGATATATTTGAAAAAACACTTGTTCACGATTATATTTCAGATACAGAACTATGGCAATGTACAACATGCAATGCATGCGTACAGGAATGCCCGGTAATGATTGAGCATGTGGATTCAATTGTAGATATGCGCAGAAATCTTGTACTTACGGAAGCTCAATTTCCTTCTAATTTAAATAATGTTTTTAAAAGCATTGAAACTAATTTTACTCCCTGGGCCTTTAATCAAGCAGACCGTGCAAACTGGGCAGAAGGAATGAATATCAAAACAATGGCTGAAGATCCGGATTGTGAAATCTTATTCTGGGTAGGATGTGCAGGCTCTTTTGACAACCGTTATAAGAAGGTAACACAGGCATTTGCATCCATAATGGAGAGAGCCAATGTTAATTTCCGGATATTGGGAACTGAAGAAAAATGCAACGGTGATACAGCCCGGCGTCTTGGGAATGAATATTTAGCACAAATGATGATCCGGGAAAATATAGCAACATTGAATAATTATAGTGTGAAGAAAATTGTTACCGCATGCCCGCATTGTTTTCATTCACTTGGAAATGAGTATAAACAGTTCGGCGGAAATTATGAAGTTATGCATCATTCACAGCTTATAAAAGAATTAATTGATGAAAACAAAATTCAGTTAAAAAATCAAAGCGATAATAAGAAAAAAGTTACCTATCATGATTCTTGTTATCTTGGAAGGTATAATGAAGTTTATGAGGCTCCCCGTAGATCTATAACAAGTTCAGGGAATTTAGAATTAATTGAAATGGAGAGAAAAAAGAGCAGAGGATTCTGCTGCGGTGCCGGAGGGGGCAGGATGTTTCTTGAAGACGAAGAGGGGGGAAGAATTAATATTGAACGTACAAAAGAAGCGCTTGCAACCGGAGCAGAAACTGTTGCTTCAGCATGCCCTTTTTGTATGACAATGCTGACAGATGGAGTTAAACATTTTGATAAATCAGAGGAAGTGGCGGTAAAAGATATTGCCGAAATTGTTCTAGAAAACTTAATTAACTAATTTAACATTCATTCATTAGGAGGATTCATGAATAAATATGAGGACCTATTACAAGCAGTTAGAAATTTACAGACCGATTTTGAAAAATTTTTCGAGAAAGGTCAGGCTGCTGCCGGTACACGTGCTCGAAAAGGTTTAAGTGATCTGAGGAAATTAGCTCAGGATGTACGTAAAGAGATTCAGGACGTTAAAGCTTCAAGAAAATCTGAAAAGACAAGCAATCCATAAGTCGTATTGTTTTTGTTTTTATAAGGCTGAATTACAAAAATAATTCAGCCTTTTTTAAAATAACAAATAACAAATAACATTCGTAGTTTATTGGCAGCGCTCCACGTTTGAATATTGAAAAAATGACATCTTTAAAAAGATAAATCATGTCCAATTTATTATTAAAATGTAAGTTCGGCTAAAGCCTAATTTTTAGAAAGTAAAGATGTCATCTTTAATATACAGGATATTCCGTAACTTGAGTTATTTATCCTTTTTATTTCCTTCATTAATCTTTTCGCAAAACATTCCTGATAATCCGGTTGTTACCATTTCAATTTCCGCCGTGGGTGATTTAATGTGCCACGAAGAGCAGTATAATAGTGCAAAATTAAGAAATGGTAAATATGATTTTAATCCGTCTTTTCAGTTTATAAAAAAATATTTAATCAATTCAGATTTTACATTTGGAAATTTAGAAACTGTAACGGCCGGGAAATACAGGGGCTATTCAACCTATCCTCTTTTTAATACGCCCGATACGTATATAACAGCATTAAAGAATGCAGGGTTTGATCTTTTAACAACGGCAAATAACCACTCACTTGATCAGGGAAAAACAGGGATATTAAGAACAATTGAGGAATTAAATAAAAATGAAATCAATTATACCGGTACATTTAAATCGCAGCGGGACAGAGATTCAATAAGGATTTTTAATATTAAAGGAATTAAAATTGCATTTCTTGCATATACTTACGGTACAAATGGGAATCTAATTCCTCCGTATGATCCTTATTTAATCAATATAATTAAACCTTCCCTAATTGATAAAGATATAAAAAGTGCACGAAGAGCAGGGGCGGAAATTGTACTCGTTTATTTTCATTCCGGCATGGAATATAGTTCCAGGCCTAATTCTTACCAGCGGGAAATAGTAAAAGATGCAATCAATGCAGGGGCAGACATTATAATTGGAAGTCATCCTCATGTTGTACAGCCGGTACAATATTTCAAAACACGAAATGCACGGCTTTATACCGGTATAATTGCATATTCGCTGGGGAACTTTTTTACAGCGCAGGGTCATCGATTTACCCAAGCGGGAATTATGTTTAATTTTAAGATATCGAAAAATATTCCGAATGATTCTATATATATCTCACTAGTAAGCTATGCTCCTACTTTTGTATTTAACGGCAAAATAGACGGCATAAAAGAATATTATATACTACCCTCCGAAGAAGCGGTTAATAATCCTTCTTATACATTTTTAACAAACAATGATTTATTTGAAATTAGACAATCTATCGGTGATACAAAAAGAATTCTTTCCAAATATACATCGAATATCAAGATATATGATTATAAAAAGGATATTTTAGAACAACTAAGAGAACTTGCCGTACCATCTTCGTTAGAGAGGCCAAAAATATTCTGGAAACTATCACATCCCGGACCTACCATATACAGTTTGATATATTTTTCTAAATAGAAAAATTAAAGTATGATTAGAAAAGAATTAAAAAATAAAGGTTTCGGAAAAAAAGAAAGTTTTCAATGGAGGGGTGAACAGGTATCACGGCTGGAAGGATTTAGTGATGCGGTCTTTGCTTTTGCAGTAACACTTCTTGTAGTTTCTCTCTCGGTTCCGAATACATTTACAGAATTAATGCAATTGGTAAAGGGCTTTGCAGCATTCGGAATCAGCTTTACACTCTTAATTATAATCTGGTATACCCATTATATGTTTTTCAGGAGGTACGGATTAAATGATAAATTCACAATTATTGTGAACTCAATATTGTTATTTGTTGTACTCTTCTATATTTATCCTCTAAAATTTTTATTTACTTTAGTTGTTTACCAGATTTTAGGAAAAACTACCGTGATGATTGAAGCATCACAGTCTTCAAGCCTGATGATTATTTATTCGGTGGGATATTCAGCTATATTTTTAATATTTGTAATCCTTTATATTCATGCATACAGGCTGCGGGAGTATCTTGAGTTAAACCGCTATGAAGTTTTTTATACAAAATACCAGCTACAGGTTTTTATGTCCCATGTTCTTGTTTCATTAATTTCAATAATAATTTCAATAACCGGCGGGCAAAGTTTAATTGCGTATTCGGGTCTTGTCTATTTTCTTTTGGGTCCGATTTTATCCATACATGGTTGGATAATGGGTAAAAAGGGGAGGGTAATAAAAGAAGAATTGAACATGATTTAAATTTCTGGCTGCACCTGCTTGAACTTGAACTTACACTTGAACTTGAACTTATGCCCGTTTTTTGTTTATAAAATATCTAATTAGGAAATATATTAGAACGAGAACAAGGATTATAATTCCGATTAATAGAAGATGATGTTGGATCTTTTCGATAAGGGGCTGCCATTTTTCTCCGGTATAATATCCTAAAAGAATAAAAGTAACAGACCAGACAAATGCTCCCGAATATGCATATATAACAAATATTGGAATTTTTAATTTTGTTGAACCTGCAATGATTGCCACAATATGACGGACACCGGGAATAAAATATCCGAGAGTTAAAGTCCATTTACCTAACTTTTCAAACCACAATTCTCCCTTATTAAGGCTTTTTTCAGAGATATGTAAGAATTTTCCTGCTTTTTTCAGAGCAAAAATTCCAAGAAGTCTGCCTAATAAATAGCTTAATGTAATACCAGAAGCGCTGCCTAAAAAAGCACTGGTTATTACCGGAATTAAGGCCAACTCTCTTTTGCTTACCAGGTATCCCGATAAAGTAAGAAGAGTTTCATCAGGTACGGGAAGTCCTAGTATTCCTCCAGTAAGTAAAATATAAATGGCAACATAACCATATTTTGCCAGCCAGTATTCAATTGGGAAAAAGAGCACTTATTTTAATATTTTTTTGTATAATATACTATTAAAGAAATTTTTAATAAAAAATTTTTGCAGGAAATATAGTTGAATCCGGTTAAAGTATTTTTATTAACAGGCACATGGAAAGATATTAAAGGGAAAAATGTACTTTTCTTTTACGGAATATCGGATTCCAAAGAGCCGGTTGAAATAAAAATAACCAACTATAAACCTGTCTTTTTCATCGAAAAGGGAGCTGATTTAAAAGATTTAAATTCTGTTTTTCTGCTTAAAAGTTTAAAGCTAAAATCCTTTGAAGGGAAACCTGTAGATGCGGTTTATTTTAACACACAGCGGGAACTTAGAACTGCTTCGGAAGACTTAATTTCCAATAGTGTAAAAATATTTGAATCGGATATCGATCCGGTCAAAAGATTTTTAATGGAAAAGAATGTGTATATGCAGCTTTCCATTGAGGGGGATTATACGATAAAAGATTCAGGCAGGAGACCAATGCTGTCTTTTACTAATCCAAAGATAAAGCCTTGTGAAGCTAGCCCGGAATTTATAATTGCTTCAATTGATATTGAGACAGGAATAAATAACAATCAATTATATTCTATAGCAGTGCACTTGTCAGGAAAAAGCTTTGAGGAGAAGAAGGTATTTATACATGGTGATACAAAAAATAAAGATACAGATATTACTCACTACTATCCTACCGAACACGAATTATTAAACAGTTTTTTAAGATGGTTCAAAAGTTCTGACCCGGATATTATTATCGGCTGGCATGTTATAGGTTTTGATTTAATGTTTTTAGAAAGGAAGAGCAGAGAGCTGAATATTTCTTTCAATATAGGGCGTGGAGATTTCCCGGTATTCCTAAGGAAAAGAAAATCAGGAGGTTTTTTTGCCGATATTTCCGGCAGGGTAGTAATGGACGGACCGGTATTTTTAAGAACTGCTTTTTATTCATTTGAAGACTATAAGCTTGAAACAGTAGCTCAAAAATTATTGGGGGAAGGGAAAACAATTACGGGAGAAAACAAACCTGAGGAGATTGAACATCTATTTTCAGAAGATAAGGTAAAACTGGCAGAATATAATTTAACCGATGCCGTGCTTGTCACTGATATTTTTAAAAAAACAGGTTTAATAGATCTAAATGTTAAGAGAAGTAAAATATCGGGATTATTTATGGATCAACTGGGAATGATGACAGCAGCATTCGATCATTTTTATCTTCCTAAACTGCACAAAGCAGGGTATGCAGCTCCGAATATTAAAGATATAAAAGCAACGTCACACGCAGCAGGAGGATATGTATTTGATCCCAAACCGGGAATTTATGACGATGTTATTGTTCTTGATTTTAAATCGTTGTACCCATCCATAATCCAGACTTTCAAAATCGATCCTTTATCTTTACTTAAAAACGATATAAATACAATTAGGACGCCCGGAGGTTATAAGTTTTCATTAACGGAAAATGTCCTTCCTGATTTTATCGGGGAATTAATGAAAAGCAGAGCAGAGGCTAAAAGGAACAAGGATAAATACCTTTCACAGGCGGTAAAAATTTTAATGAACAGTTTTTATGGTGTAATGGGTTCATATGGATGCAGGTTTTATCACCATGATCTTCCAACCGCAATTACCAGTACTGGGCACTGGCTTTTATTAGGGAGTAAGGAAAAACTAGAGGGAGAGGGGTATACTGTTATATATGGGGATACGGATTCACTTTTTGTAAAACTCCATGAAGGAAGCGAGGGAGAAACAACAGGACAAAATATTGCTGAAGATCTAAATTATTACTGGGAAGATAAGATTCATAGAGATTTTGGATTGAAATCATTCCTGGAATTAGAATATGAAAAATATTATAAGAGGTTTATAATTACACCGGCAAGAGGGGGAGAAACCGGAGCGAAAAAGAGATATGCGGGGATACTATTAAAAGATAAAAAGGAAATATTAGAACTTGTGGGGATGGAATTCGTAAGATCAGACTGGACTAAATTAGCAAAGGAATTCCAGGTTGAATTATATAAAAAAATTTTTCACGGAGACGACGTAACGGAATGGATAAAAACAATAGTCAAAAAAGTAAATGACGGTTCTTTTGATAATAAATTAATTTATCAAAAAAGGTTAAGAAAGAACTTAGAAGAATATGTTAAAAACATTCCGCCGCAGGTACGTGCAGCTAAAATGATAGATAGAAACAGCGGAACGATACAATACATAATTACCAAAAGGGGACCCATTCCTATTGAGCTGAAACATGATGATATTGATTACCAGCATTATATTGAAAAGCAGTTAAAGCCTATAGCAGATTCAGTGCTGGTTTTATTAGGAAAGTCGTTTGATTCAATTGTTTCTATTTCTAATCAATTAAGTTTTTTTGATTAATTCTATAATATGTCCAAAATTTTCTAGGAATTTTAGATTTACACATAGAAAGTCATTCTACCAAAACATTTCCTTCGCACTTTTGTCTTGACACAAAAGTGCCAAAAAGTCAAGACTTTAAATAAATCGCTAAACTTTTACTCCATTCCGCTACAGAAAAAAAAACTCGCTGTCGCTCAAACAGTTTTTTCTGTTTAACGCTTCATTACGTAAAATTTTTTAACGCGATTTATTTAAGGTCGAGAATTTACATTTTCATTTTTATCTATTTATAATAAATAATCACTTCGCCTTAACCTGAAACTTTTCTTTTCACCTTTATTTTGGACAGTTATGATCTTGATCATTATTAATTGTTTTTAAGGATGGCTATCATTAATTTTGTAAAAAGCGATGGAGTTCGCCTTAACCGTCCAAATTATCATTCCGGACTGATAACTCCTGATTTGTTAAAATTTTAAGTAATTTAGATAGGAGATTACCAAGTGCAAAACTATATTATAGTATTTATTGGGGCAGGCTTTGGCGGAGCCTTAAGATATTGGGCATCGGATTTTGTTTATAAATTCCTTCCTTCTACATTTCCATATGGTACTTTATTTGTCAATATATTGGGGAGCTTTATTATCGGCTTTGTTATATATTATTTTGACAGCAATAAAATAATAAGCCATGATTTACGTTTATTTCTAACAACCGGTTTTTGCGGAGGGTTGACTACCTTTTCAACATTTTCATTTGAAACGATAAATTTTTTAAAAGAAAGAGAATATTACCTTGCAGGGAGCAATGCTTTATTAAATGTATTTTTAACATTGGCAGCATTATTTATTTCTTATAAAATTTCCAACCTGCTGGTTGGTAAACTAAACTTTTAACCGGAGTTTACATATGGAGCTAAAAGGAGAGGCAAAGTTATTAAGAATATTTGTAGGAGAGACAGATATTATTTCGCACATCCCGGTATATGAAAAAATTGTACAGGAAGCCCGTAAAATACATTTGGCAGGGGCAACTGTTTATAAGGGGGTTATGGGATTCGGAAGAACAAGCCGGATTCATACTGCAAAAATTCTCAGACTTTCGGAAGATATGCCATTAGTAATCGAGATAGTAGATGAAGCCGATAAGATTGAGAAATTTTTACCCCTATTGCATGATATTTTTGAAGAATCAAAGAGTGGTGGATTGATTACTATCGAGAAAGTTGAAATTATTAAGTATGTTGTTGGGAATAAAAGAAGTGTATAACGAAAAACGAAAGTTCTAATTCTAATTTCGGGGGTGACCAAAAAGTAGAGATTGTCATGCTGAACTTGATTCAGCATCTGTTTTCAGCGCAAAATTACAAGGTTAGATTCCGGGTCAAGCCCGGAATGACACTTTTTAGTCAACCCCTTTGGGTTTTATTGTTATTTTATATTATCTACAATAATATCACACCTTCGGTGTTGAAAATTGTCCTATGAGAGATGGGTCCCAAATACTGGTAGTAACCTCTTTATAAAATGATGGAATGATAGATAATGGAAAGTCTTTGTTCAGAACGGTAATATTACTTAACTTTTATAATAATATATTTGAATTATGGAAACATTTATATCAATTTTAAGAGGGATTAATGTCGGCGGGAATAGAATAGTCCCAATTAAAGAACTAAAATCTTTATATGAAGATATAGGATTTAAGAATGTAATTACATACATCCAGAGCGGTAATGTTATTTTTGAAGCTAACAAGGTTTCAAACTTGTCCGGTAAAATTGAAAAGAAAATTAAGGAAAAATTTCAATTAGAAGTTCCTGTAATTATAAGAAGTGTTGATGAAATGAGAGCTGCAATTGCAGCTAATCCTTTTATAGAACAGAATGGTATAGATATAAGTAAACTGCATATAACTTTTCTTTCAGATACTCCTAATAAACCTGACCTGGAAAATATTAAAAAGTATGATTATTCTCCGGATAAATTTATTATAATAAATAATGAAGTATATCTATTTTGTCCAAATGGTTATGGATCATCTAAACTATCCAATAGTTTTTTTGAAAATAAGCTGAAGGTAAAAGCAACAACCAGAAATTGGAAAACAGTTAATAAACTGGTAGAATTATCAGGCAAATGAGTTGAACTTGCTCTTGAACTTGCACTTGCTCATGCTCTTTACATATTTTTATTAACCAGAATTGATACATCATGACCTCTTACATATCCGATTATATCGGGAGAAGTAGGTCCAACTATTGCAAGGCAATTGTGAAACTTCAGTTATTTTATTAAAATCAATTATACTTATATTTAGATTTGGAAAATAAATTTTGAGATTATGAAAAGATACGAAAAACATATATTTATTTGTGAGAATAAAAGACCGCCTGATGATCCGCGCGGATGCTGCTTTGATAAAGGCGGGAGTGAATTAAAGGCGAAATTTAAAACCAGGATAAAAGAATTGGGATTAAAGTCGGAAGTCAGAGCAAATACATCCGGATGTCTGGATGCATGCGAATTCGGTGCATCGGTTGTCGTTTACCCTGAACAGATCTGGTATGGAGGAGTTACATTAGATGATGTTGAAGAAATTATCCAAAGTCATATTATAAATAATAAACCTGTTGAGAGATTATTTATTAAACATCCAAAATTCAATAAAGATGAAGTCAAAATCTAATGTTTCTGCTGGACCGGCTGAAAAAAAACATGCTGAAGAGGTATTCTCTTTATTAAAAAAAGAATATCCAAAGGTAAAAAGTGCTTTGAATTTTTCAAATGCTTTTCAACTTTTAATAGCCACAATACTTGCAGCCCAGTGTACCGATGAAAGAGTAAATAAAGTTACTAAAGATTTATTTAAAAAATATAAAACTCCGAAAGATTATCTGGATGTTTCAAATGAGGAGTTAGAGAAAGATATATTCTCAACCGGATTTTACAGGCAAAAGGCTAAAAGTTTAAAGAATTGCTGCAGGGACTTAATTGAAAAGTATAACGGGAAAGTTCCGAAAGATTTTGATGAAATAAATAAATTATCAGGAGTAGGGAGAAAAACAGCTTCGGTTGTAGCAGGTAATGCATATGGAATTCCGGCAATAGCAGTAGATACACATGTAATCAGGTTGTCGAACCTGCTGGGATTTATAGATTCTACAGACCCGGTAAAGATAGAATTTAAATTAAAAGAATTGCTGCCGGAGAAGGATTGGGTAAATTCTTCACATTGGTTGGCAACTCACGGTAGGAAAATATGTATAGCTCGAAGACCAAAATGTCTTCAATGTGTTCTGGGAAATATTTGTCCAAGTTTTAATCCGCTAATCGTTAATGGGGGGAAAAGTTAATCGTTAAATGTTTCATAATTCAGTTGTAAGGGTAAAATAGATGGAAGATCAATCGAGGAATAGGGATTATTGTTTGACTTTACTTAAGGAGTATACACAAAATGACAGTCTGTTGAAACATGCTTATGCTGTTGAAACATGTGTTAGGGCTTATGCTAAAAAATTTAATGAAGATATTGAATACTGGGGGAATGTTGCACTGCTTCATGATTTTGATTATGAAAAATATCCTACCGCTGAAGAGCATCCTTTTAAGGGATCTGAGATATTAAAGCAAAAGGGATTTAGTGAAGATTTCCGGGAAGCAATATTATCGCATGCTGATTATTCGGGAGTGCCAAGGAATAATCTGCTTCGAAAGACATTGTTTGCATGCGATGAATTAGCGGGATTTATTACCGCAGTCACTTATGTGCGTCCAAGTAAAACTATAACGGAAGTTGAAGTAAAATCGGTCAAGAAGAAATTGAAGGATAAGGCTTTTGCCAGAAATGTAAGCCGGGATGATATTCAGAACGGAGCTGAGCTGCTTGGTATTCCTTTAGATGAACATATAGATTTTTGCATAAAAGCTATGAAAGAAAATAGAGAAGAATTAGGTCTGTAATATAGAAATACCATCTCTATAAAATTTGACTTGATTCTTTCGTTCTTGGTTAACTAATTTTAATTAAGTTATTAGGGAGGATTAGAAGGGATTTTTTTTCTACAAGAATATTTCTTAATAATTAATTGCCATAATAATATTAAGCTCTATTTTTGTTATGAAAAGCAAAATCTCTACTATAATCTTTTTAGTAACCTGCATACCGTTACTTGCCCAGAATGATATAAAGATAATCTCATCCAACAGAAGTTCAATAGTAATTGAATATACACCCGGATATACTGATACAACCCACATAAAGATAAATAATACAGATTATCTGAAGATAGGATTAAATGAAGGCTATTATGAAAAGCCGGAGGAATGGGGAATGCCGGCAATACCTAAAAGGTCAATAAACATAGGAGTACCTTCTGAATACGGAAATACAATAAGAGTATTAAATAGCATATCCAAAGAAATTGGAGCAAAGCTTGCACCTAAACCTGAAATGGTGAGGGATAAAGACTTAAGTGATTAATATTTATAAAATAAGTTCAGAATATAATAGATATGAAGATAAAGATGAGTTAGTCAGCTTTGGAGAATATGGAATAGCCAGAGGAATCCCGGTTCAGAGCGATAATAATATCACCGGTATCTTATACCCCTTCGAAAGGTTCGATAAAGTTATACACGCAGATAGTATTTCAAATTAACTTTTCAAGTAATCAGAAGATAACTACGTCGGCTGGAGATAATTTCTTATCGGGAGGAATATTAAATTATAATACAGCGAGAAGCTGGAGGAGTCAGAGTAATAATAACAGACTGAGAAAAGGGATAGTAAACAGTGTATTATCGAGCGGGAAGTGGGTAAAATTTGAGGCCCCGGGAGAGGGTATATATAAAATAACCAGGTCAATGTTATCCTCCTATGGAATAGATGCAGGTACAGTAGACCCAAGGACTATAAAGATATATAATAACGGAGGTAAGATGCTTCCGGAGAATGTGAACGAGTCATATCCAACAGATTTACAGGAGAATGCGATAAAAGTAGTAGGAGAGGAGGACGGAAAATTTGATGATGGAGATTATATATTATTTTACGGGAGGGGTATAGATTTCTGGGATTATGATACAACCCAGAGAAAGATAAGAAGGTATTTTAACCTGTATTCGAAGCAGAATTATTATTTTATAACATCGGGGGGAGCACAAGGGAAGAGAATGCAGGATAAACCTAGCTTAAATGAAACGAATGCATATATACAGATTTCAACAGCAGCATTTGCTGATTGGGAAAAGGATGAAATAAATAAATTTGGCAGCGGAAGGTATTTTTTGGGAGACGGATTTTCTTCGGGTAACACTTATATCTATACAAACAAATTAGATTATAGAATTTCGGGCACTCCAATAAATTATTCGTTTAGAATTGTAAATGTTACTTCCGGTTATATTACACTTGATATATTTGAAAATTCAAATAAGATATTTTCACAAAATCTTTCCGGGAATTTAAGAATAGATACTTATACATCCGGAATGGAACATAATATTAATGCGATGTATATAGGAGATCTTCCGCAAAATGAAAGTCTGTTAAAGTTTCAAATAAGTTCCAATTCTTCCGAAACATCTGCTTATCTGGATTTTTTTGAAATCTCATATCAAAAAGAATTAAAGGCATCTAATGATAGTTTGATATTTTACTCAAAAGATACATCTTCTATAATTGAATATGATCTTTCAAACTTCTCAAATTCAAACATCCGGGTTTTTGATGTTTCTGATTATGCAAATGTTAAATCAATTTCAAATCCTAAAACGTTAAGCGGAGGAGAATTCAGATTTCAATCCGGGGAAAGCTCCGGGAGAGTATCAAAATATTTAGCTGTTGGGAACGATCTGTTCAAAACTCCCGTTCGTCCAGTTGAAATTAATAATCAAAATCTGCATGGAATAGCAGAAGGTGCACAATATATTATAATCACGGACAAAAATTTTAATGAGCAGGCAAATGAGTTAAAAAATTATAGAGAATCCGAAGCTGAAGAAAAACTCTCATCTATTGTAGTAGATGTAGATCAAATATATAATGAATTTTCAGGCGGAGCATTGGACGTATCGGGGATAAGAAATTTTATTAAATATGCATATGACTCATGGATTATACAACCTTCATATGTATTATTGTTTGGTGATGGAAATTATGATTACAAAAACATAGAAGGAAATAATAATTATATCCCTCCATATGAAAATTATGATACTGTCAAATACCATTTAAGTGAAATTAAATATGATGAACTATACTCATTTCCGATGGATGATTATTATGTAATGGTGGATGGAAATGACAGTCAAATGGACCTGGCAATCGGGAGAGTACCTTTTCAAACCATAAACGAAGCTCAAATTGTAGTGGACAAAATTAAAAGTTATGAAAATAATAATGATAAAGATCCATGGCGTAATTTAATAACCATTGTTGCAGATGATGGTCCACAGGAGGTGGGATTTGATGATCACAGTACACATACGGATCAGGCCGAAAATCTAGCAAATATATATATCCCCGGTTCGTTTGATTTAGATAAGATATATCTCCCAGCGTATCCGGTTGTAATAACAGGAGCCGGGAGAACTAAACCTCAGGTTAATGAGGCTATAATAGCAGCTATAAACGAAGGGACATTACTGCTTCATTATGTAGGACATGGAAATGATCACGTTTGGGCACATGAATCGGTATTTGAAAATACAACTTCAATTCCAAGGCTTCACAACTCCAGGTATTTTTTCCTAACAGTTGCTTCCTGTGAATTCGGATATTTTGATAAGACAATAGTTCAAAGCGGGTCAGAGCAATTATTGTTGAAAGAAAACAGCGGTGCTATTGGTGTCTTTTCTGCAACGAGACCTGTATATTCTCCAAACAATGCCGCATTAAGTTATGCGCTGTACACCTATCTTTTAAAATCCAGAGATTCTTTGAACTTGCCCATTACAATAGGTAAGGTGTATGCCATGACAAAAAATAGCCGTTCGGATCAAAATGATAAAAGATTTGTTTTGTTATGCGATCCTGCCTTAAGATTACTACTTCCGAGATATAATGCTTCAATAGATTCAATCAACAAATATGAATTAAAAAATACTACAACATCAAATCCTATTCAAATTAAAGCTTTGAGCAAAACAACCATTGAAGGCGTTATTAATAAACCGGATAATTCGGTTTGGAATGATTTTAATGGGGAAGCAATTTTAACGGTTTATGATTCACAGCGAAAAGTAACCATTGAACAATCCGGTGATAAATATAATATGGTAATACCTGGGGGAACCATATTCAGAGGAAGGGTAACGGTAACAAACGGATATTTCACATCAAATTTTATAGTACCGAAAGATATTTCCTACCAGAATGAAAATGGAAAGGTAATAGTTTATTTTTTTAATAACAGTGTAGACGGATTAGGATTTACCAATAACATAATAGTGGGCGGAACAGATTCGAGTATAGTAAATGATGGTAAGGGTCCGGATGTAGAGATATATTTTGATGCAGCCACTGCAAGTAATTCCTATTTAATAAACCCGAATTCCTGGCTGATAGTAAAGTTAACCGATGAAACGGGAATAAATACAACAGGGACAGGAGTAGGTCATGAATTAGAGGGGATATTGAATGAGAATATAAATAACCCGATAGATTTCACAAATTATTTTACAAGTGATTTGAATTCAGGTGGTAAATCGGGTCAGATAAATTATGAATTTAATGATATATCACCGGGAGAATACAAGATAGAAGTAAAGGCATGGGATGTATTTAACAATTTTTCATCCAAGATATCGTATTTTACAGTAGTGAGCGGAGATAATTTAGCAGTAAGTAATGTATATAATTATCCTAATCCATTTTCAGGTAATACAACGTTTACCTTTCAGCAGAATTTAAATACACCATTGGATTTGAAGATAAAGATATACACAATAGCGGGAAGATTGATAAGGGAAATAGAGAGAAATGATGTAGAGGAAAGTTATGTGCTAGTACCATGGGACGGCAGGGATCAGGATGGAAACTTAATAGCAAACGGGACATACTTTTACAAGCTGATAGTAAAGACGAGCGATGGGAAGTACAACACAGATGTAATAGGAAAACTAGCTGTAATTAGATAAACAGCTTTATTGTTGAAAATTTAATTGAAATTAGGCAAAATCTCATTTGTAATATTTTCGATAGATATTTCTTGATTGCAAGAAATGGGTTCAGAATATAGAAATAAAAGTGTTATTTACATTTATTATAATTGGCATTATGATTGTAGTTTAGTAAATTGAATATTTAAATATTTAATAATTTGCAACAATAATAGACTTGATTCTTTTATTTTTACTTCAGTAATTTAAGTGTAATTAAAGGAGAATTTATTAGAGATTTTTGCTACCAGAATTCTAAATTAATAGAGTTAAATTCATATAATATTTGAGTAAACTTTCTTACTATTGAATGAAAAGCAAAATCTCTACTATAATCTTTTTAGTAACCTGCATACCGTTATTTGCCCAAAATGAGATAAAGATAATCTCATCCGACAGAAGTTCAATAGTAATTGAATATACACCCGGATATACGGATACAACCCATATAAAGATAAATAATACAGATTATCTACAGATAGGCTTAAATGAAGGTTTTTTTGAAAAGCCGGAGGAATGGGGAATGCCGGCTATCCCCAAGAGGTTAATAAACATTGGAGTTCCTTCAGAATACGGAAATACAATCAGGGTATTAAATAGCATATCCAAAGAAATAGATGCAAAACTGGCACCTAAACCTGAAATGGTGAAGGATAAAGACTTAAGTGGTAATATTTATAAGATAAGTTCAGAATATAATAGATATGAAGACAAAGATGAGCTAGTCAGCTTTGGGGAATATGGAATAGCCAGAGGAATCCCGGTTCAGAGCATAATAATATCTCCAATATCGTATACCCCTTCGAAAGGTTCCATAAAGATATATACGCAAATAGTATTTCAAATAAATTTTTCAACTAATCAGAAGATATCATCAGTAGGCGGAGATAATTTTCTATCTGGAGGAATATTAAATTATAATGTAGCAAGAAGCTGGAGGAGTCAGAGTAATAATAACAGATTGAGAAAAGGGACAGTAAACAGTGTATTATCGAGCGGAAAATGGGTAAAATTTGAAGCAACGGCAGAAGGTATATATAAAATAACCAGAACAATGCTATCCTCCTATGGAATAGATGCAAATACAGTAGATCCAAGGACGATAAAGATATATAATAACGGAGGTAAGATGCTGCCGGAGAATGTAAATGAGTCATATCCGTCAGATCTGGAAGAGAATGCGATAAAAGTAGTGGGAGAAGAAGATGGAAAGTTTGATGAAGGAGATTATATATTATTTTACGGTAGGGGAATAGATTTCTGGGATTATGATGCAACACAGAGAAAGATAAGAAGGTATTTTAACCTGTATTCGAAACAGAATTATTATTTTATAACCTCAGGAGGAGCACAGGGCAAAAGAATACAGGATAAACCAAGCTTAAATGAAACGAACGCATATATACAGAACTCTACACAATCTTTCAAAGACTGGGAAGTTGATTCAATAAATATTTTCAGCAGCGGAAGATATTTTTTGGGTGATGATTTTTCAGGTAATAATGTATCCAGGACTTATGCAAATAAGCTTGATGGAAGAATATCAGGTACCCCAATCAATTATAATTTTAGAATAGTTAATGTATTACTCGATAATATCATTTTAGACGTATTTGAAAATTCTAACAGAATATTAAGCCAAAGTTTGGCAGGTATCTCGAGTTTAGGATCAACACAGGACTATGCACATGGAGCAGAATATAATATTTCTGCAAAATATAACAATGATTTACCCGATAATGCCAGTTTATTAAAGTTCCAGGTTAGTTCAAACTCATCCGGCACATCCGCTTATATAGATTTTTTTGAAATCAATTATCAGGAGGAACTGAAAGCAGTAAATGATAACATTGAGTTCTTTTCTAAAGATACATCTTCGGTAATAGAATATGATCTATCTGATTTTTCAAATTCGAATATCCAGGTATTTGATGTAACAGATTATGCAAATATAAAATCAATAACAAATCCAAAATTATTAAGCGGAGGGGAGTATAGATTCCAATCGACAGAGAATTCCGGGAAAGTATCAAAGTATATTGCTGTCGGCAATGACAAGTTCAAAACACCGGTGAATCCGGTTGAAATCGATAATCAAAATCTGCATGGAATAACAGATGGTGCAAAATATATAATTATAACAGATAAAACGTTTAATGATCGGGCAAACAGACTAAAAAGCTACCGTGAGAACGAGGCAAAAGAAAAATTATCGTCGATAGTAGTAGATGTAGATCAAATATATAATGAATTTTCAGGCGGAGCACTTGATGTGTCAGGAATCAGAAATTTCATAAAATATGCATATGACAACTGGAATAATCGACCGGAATATGTCCTTTTATTTGGGGACGGGAACTATGATTATAAGAATATAGAAAAAACGAATAACAATTTTGTGCCTGCTTATGAAACTGTACCTTCGGGAATCTACAAGTATAATGAAATATATTCCTACCCTATGGACGATTATTATGCATTGGTGGATGGGAATGATAATATGATTGATCTTGCCATCGGCCGTTTAACAATACAGACACTTGATGATGCTCAAATTGCCGTAGATAAAATAATTAGTTATGAAAATAATACCGATAAGGATCTTTGGCGAAATCTAATAACGATGGTAGCAGATGATGGTCCGGCCGGAATAGGAGAAAATGACGGTTCGCTTCACACCGGTCAGGCTGAAGATTTGTCAAACAATGTAATACCGGATTCATATGATATAAATAAAATTTACTTAGCTTCATATCCGGCTGTAATAACCGGAGCCGGAATAACAAAACCGCAGGTTAATAATGCAATAGTAGCGGCAATGAACCAGGGAAGTTTGTTAGTCCATTATGTAGGACACGGTAATGAGCATGTTTGGGCTCACGAGAGCGTATTTGAAAACACCAGTTCAATTCCAAAACTTCATAATTCGAGATATTTTTTCCTTACAGTTGCTTCATGTGCATTTGGATATTATGATAAAACAACTGTACAGAGCGGTGCAGAATTGTTATTGTTAAAAGAAAACAGCGGAGCAATAGGTGTCTTTTCTGCTACACGGCCGGTATATTCAAGTGCAAATGCGGCATTAAGCAAGACATTTTATAATTATCTTCTTAATTCATCGAGGGATTCTTTAAATTTACCTTTAACAATTGGTGAAGCATATCTTTTAACAAAGGATATCCATTATGAAGATAATGATAGAAAGTTTGCATTATTTTCAGATCCAGCTTTGCAATTATTAATTCCCCAGTATAATTCTGAAATAGATTCTATTAACGGTCATAGCTTAGCAATTGCAAAAAGCAGCGGTTCAGCCAGTATTCAAGAATCTGCTGTTCAAATAAGAGCATTAAGCAATACTCGGATAGAAGGAATAATAGAGAAACCGAATAATGCAATTTGGAGTGATTTTAACGGGGAAGGTATAATAACTGTATATGATTCGGAAAGAAAAGTAGCATTGGATCAACTAAACGGCTACCAAATGACAGTTCAGGGGGGAACCATATTCAGAGGCAGAGTATCGGTAACCAACGGCCATTTCACTTCAAATTTTATAGTACCGAAAGATATTTCCTACCAGAATGAGAATGGAAAGGTAATAGTTTATTTTTTTAATAACAGTGTAGACGGATTAGGATTTACCAATAACATAATAGTGGGCGGAACAGATTCGAGTATAGTAAATGATGGTAAGGGTCCGGATGTAGAGATATATTTTGATGCAGCCACTGCAAGTAATTCCTATTTAATAAACCCGAATTCCTGGCTGATAGTAAAGTTAACCGATGAAACGGGAATAAATACAACAGGGACAGGAGTAGGTCATGAATTAGAGGGGATATTGAATGAGAATATAAATAACCCGATAGATTTCACAAATTATTTTACAAGTGATTTGAATTCAGGTGGTAAATCGGGTCAGATAAATTATGAATTTAATGATATATCACCGGGAGAATACAAGATAGAAGTAAAGGCATGGGATGTATTTAACAATTTTTCATCCAAGATATCGTATTTTACAGTAGTGAGCGGAGATAATTTAGCAGTAAGTAATGTATATAATTATCCTAATCCATTTTCAGGTAATACAACGTTTACCTTTCAGCAGAATTTAAATACACCATTGGATTTGAAGATAAAGATATACACAATAGCGGGAAGATTGATAAGGGAAATAGAGAGAAATGATGTAGAGGAAAGTTATGTGCTAGTACCATGGGACGGCAGGGATCAGGATGGAAACTTAATAGCAAACGGGACATACTTTTACAAGCTGATAGTAAAGACGAGCGATGGAAAGTATAACACAGATGTAATAGGAAAACTTGCTGTAATCAGATAAATATTTTTGCCGTTGAATTCTGACAGTTTAAAGTTATTTTATATGTTAAATATTTGATTTTTAATAAAGAAAAAAATCATTATTGGAGGAATAAAAAATGAAAATAGTTCTTAGGCTAATTTTGGTCAGCATGATGATTGTGCTATTTCGAAATGTTATGTATGCACAAGGTGAAGCTGCTGTTCCATTTCTTGAATTGGCACCTGACTCAAGGGCCGGAGGTATCGGTGAATCCGGAGGCGGATTAGCTGATAACTCGGCTGCAATATTCTGGAATCCGGCCGGTATCGCATTCCAATCCGGTACAGAATTAAGTATTACTCACAGTAATTGGCTTCCGCAATTTAATCTGGATCTTTTTTATGACTACTTAACCTTCAGGCAGTATATTGAAGATCTAAAGGGAAGTGTAACTGCAAGTATTACTTATATGAATTTTGGTCAATTTGTGCGTACCGGTGAAGATTCACCTGACCCTATTGGAACGTTCAATTCATTTGATGCTGCATTAACAGTGGGTTATGCAACTAAATTATCTCCTGATTGGGGAATAGGGTTTAATTTTAGATTAATTCACAGCCGTTTATCAGATCAGCCTACAGGAGAAGAACAGGGAAAAGGGGTGGCTACTTCGGTTAGTTTTGATATTGGCGGCATGTGGAGACCTGGAACTCTTGTCCTTCCATTTCTTGATGAAGATATTGGCGGTAAGTTAAGTATAGGTGCAAATTTAAGCAACTTAGGTCCTAAGATTTCTTATATTGATAGAGCACAAGCTGATCCTATACCTACCCAAATAAGACTGGGGTTTGCTTATCAAGTATTCGGTGATGAATTTAATTCATTAATATATACCTTGGATTTCAGCAGACTTCTTATTGATAAAACTCCACAGCAGACATTGGTTGATGCAAATGGAGATACTACAACAGTTAACTCCACCTCCAAGGAATTTTATCAAGCCATATTTACATCATGGACGGACAAACCGTTTAGTGAGGTTCTAAGATCTTTTGTTACTTCCATGGGGCTTGAATACTGGTATGGAACACCGGGAGATTTTTTATTTGCTTTAAGAACGGGCTTTTTCTATGAAGATCCCTCATTTGGCAACAGAAAGTTTATCACTTTCGGAGCCGGTATAAGGTATGATATTTACGGCTTTGATTTCAGTTATATCTCTACCGATGTATTTAAAGGCGGAGAAAATCACCCTTTATCTAATACATTAAGGTTTTCAGTAATAATAGGGTGGGGGGGAGCTCCTCAAAAGTCCATGGGGATACCGCGAGGAATTTAACATTAAATGTCAAAAATATTTCTTTTTCTGATTATAATAGCAAGTTTGGGCAGTTCATCTGCCCAAAACTTTATTGGTAAGATAAATCCTTATCCTGATTATTCACATAGACTATCTTCCGGGAAAGATACATTAAAAATTCTTGCAGTAATGGTTAGTTTCCAGGAAGATAAAGATGATGCAACATTCGGGAACGGGAAATTCGGATCAATTTATTCGCAGAATTACGGTTTATCAATCATAGATCCACTTCCGCATGATAAAGAGTATTTTGAAGCTCATCTTCAATTTGCTAAAAACTATTTTGAAAAGGTTTCAAATAGAAAGCAGAATATTTCTTTTTATGTACTTCCAGATACTATTTTGGTTTCCAAAACGATGAGAAATTATTCTCCTCCAGCTAATTCAAATGATTTTACAGCATTGGGAGATTTTTCAAAGGAGGTCTGGACAAAAGCAGGTGAACAAAATCCAGGTTTTAACTTCAAAGATTATGACATTTTTTTAATTTTCCATGCAGGAGTGGGAAGAGATATTTCCCTACCCGGAAGCGTAGGAGATGAGCGTGACCTGCCATCGATTTATTTAAGTTTTAAAGCTTTAAAAGAAATATACGGACAGGATTTTGCAGGCTTTCCGATAGCAAATAATAACTATAATATAACAAACAGCATGGTAATCCCGGAAACCGAAAGCAGAGAAATATCTTCAGTTGCGGGATCAGCACTTATTGAAATATCGATAAACGGATTAATAGTTTCAAGCATCGCAAGTTATTTAGGGCTTCCTGATTTATTTGATACAGAAACCGGAAAGAGTGCAATAGGAAGATTTGGTCTGATGGATGGACAGGCCATATTTGCTTATAACGGCTTATTTCCGCCCGAACCTTCAGCATGGGAGAAAATATTTTTGGGATGGTCAGAACCTGTTACTATAAAACCTGGAAATTATAATATAGATCTGGCAGCCAATTTAGCGGCATCAGGGAATGATACGACTATATTAAAAGTCCCTATAAATTCGACTGAATACTATCTTCTTGAAAACAGAAATAGAGATGCTCATAAAGATGGGGCAAGGATAAAATATATTTCCGGTGGAGACACACTTACAAAAGTTTTTGAAAAGGATACATCCGGTTTTTATAGCTTTGATACAGACTCACTTCAAGGAGTTGTAATCGATGTTGATGAATTTGATTGGGCAGTTCCAGGTAATGGAATAGTTATCTGGCATATTGATGACAATATAATAGATTCAAAAATTGCTGAAAATAAGATAAATACGGATAAGCAGCACAGAGGTGTCGGAGTAGTTGAAGCAGATGGAATACAAGATATAGGAGAAGAATATCAGGATATATTCGGAGATATAGTCGTAGGTGAAGGAGCACCTGAGGATTTCTGGTATTCATCGAACCCGTCACGGTTTTACAAAAATAAATTTGGAAAAGATACAAGACCAGCCAGTACGACAAATGCCGGAGCAAACAGCTTAATTACTATTTCAAGTTTTTCCGATTATATGAACAGAATGAGCTTTAATATAAGTTACGGCGATTCAGTTGTTAAACCTATCTTTATTCAAAAATTAAATATTCCTGCAAATATTAAAGGATTGACCAATACTTCTACACAATCAGAGATGTCTTTCGATATAATTTCGGGCTCTTCACTATATAGGATTAACCAGGATACAACAGAATTAGTATCTGATAATTTTTCTTTATATAAAACTGCTTCTTTTATTTATGAAGGGAAACAATATTCGATTGGAATGACCAGGGATACGGTACATGTATTTTCGCAGACGGATAATAAAATATTAACTTCCTCTTTATCCCGAAATGAAATATCTTCAGCATACCCTGTACTAAGTCTTTCATCTGCATACAGTGCTTTGGTTGGGACGTCAGGAGGAGATTTAATAATTAACAATATTCTTTTCCCTACTTTTAATATACAACAAGATTCTATTACGAATATAGCTAATAAACCTATAAAACAAATAGCTTCTGATGATGGTTTTTGGTTTACCGCAACCGAAGATAAAATTTCTTTCGAACCGGATGGATCATCCGATAACCTCCCTTCGATTTCAAATATTGCATTAACAAAGGATAAAAATGGAGATTATTTAACGATTGTTCTTCACAATCATAATGAAATAAAAGTTAAAAACTGGATAAACGGAGGTGAAAACAATTTTATTATTTCTTCCGCCGATAGTTTATCTGCTTTCTCTTTAGCAGATTTAAAGAACGACGGGGGGAACTATATTTTATTTGCAAACAGCAATAATATTGATGCAGTAAACCTCCAGGGTGCAGAGGCAGATAACTTCCCATTTAAAGATCCTCTTGGAATTGGTTTTACAGGAACGCCGCTGTCTGCTGACTTTGCAGGCGATGGAAAATCTGAAATTATAGCTTATACAAAAGACGGAAGAATTTTTGCTATTGACGGCGGGACCGGAAAAGTTGTGGACGGATTCCCTTTTTCAACGGGTGCTGAATTAGCGACTGTACCTGTTTTATTCAATTACCAGGGAAAGACTTTGTTAGCCGCAATTGATGTAAAAAATAGTTTATATGTATGGGATATCAGCTCAACAGAAGGAAAATTATACTGGTCTGAAGCCTATGGGAGTAGTTATAACAATTCCTTTATTAGTTCAGCAACAAATAATTCTCCGATAAATGAATTTTTCCCTAAAGAAAAAGCATATAATTATCCTAATCCTGTTTATGGAGATGAAACAAATATTCATTATTATGTTGATGAGGATTCGAAAGTAAATATTAAAATTTTTGATCTTGCCGGCGACTTTGTTGCAGAGCTGAATGATAATGCAAAAGGAGGATTTGATAATGAAACGATCTGGAAAGTCAGCAGCATTCAAAGCGGTGTTTATCTGGCAAGGATTGAGGCTACCGGAAGCAGCGGGAAAACTGAATCAAATATTATTAAAATTGCCGTCATTAAATAGGAGCTGAATGAAATCTCTGATACCAATTAATTGAGAAATCTCAAACAATATTATATAGGGAGGTTATCATGAGAAAAACTGCAGCTCTTTTTGCAATTCTCTTTTCGTCCTTAGTATTCTAAATAACAAACACAAAAAAATGGTACTTATTAAGTGATTATGAGAAAAATTATCTGGGTTATATTCTTTTTAGTTTTAGCTAATGTAAGTTCTTATTCTCAGTTTACTGAGTTTCATCCTGAACTTCAATGGTATACAATTAAAGGTGAGCATTGTATGGTTCATTTCCATAAGGGTGCTGAAAGAACGGCAAAAGTAGTTGCAAAAATAGCCGATGAAGTAATAGGCCCATTGACTTCCCTGTATGATTATGATCCCGGAATAATTAACTATGTAATAAAAGATATAGATGACTATTCAAATGGTGCAACTTATTTCTTTGATAATAAAATAGAAATCTGGACGAGTGCTCTGGATTATGATCTTAGGGGAGCGCATAACTGGCTAAGAAATGTTATCAGCCATGAAACTACTCACATGGTACAAATACAGTCTTCAATGAAAATTGCAAGAACACTACCGGCAATTTTCCTACAGGTATTATCTTATGAAGATGAAAGGAGACCGGATGTTCTTTACGGATTCCCGAATTTTATTGCATCTTATCCTTTAGCCACCATAAATATGCCTGCCTGGTTTGCGGAAGGTACAGCACAGTATATGCGGAAAGAATTTAATTACGATAACTGGGATACCCACAGGGATATGATACTTCGTTCTTACGCACTTGACGGCGATTTACTTACATGGAACGAGATGGGGGTATTTGGTAAAACAAGTCTTGGAAATGAGTCAGTTTATAACCAGGGATTTGCTTTGACAAGATATATCTCTCAAAAGTACGGTGAGGATAAGATTGAGAAGATAAGTCATGCTCTGGGTAAATTAACCAATTTTACAATTGATGCTGCATTTAAAGATGTTTTAGGGAAAGACGGGGATGCGATATATGATGAATGGAAGGATTATATAACACAAGATTATAAGAAAAGATCATCTAAAGTTTTATCTAATCTAGTTGAAGGAGATAAGATAGTTTCGGAAGGATTTGGTAATTTTTACCCTCTTTTTTCAGCTGACGGTTCAAAATTTGTTTATGTTTCAAATAAGAATTCTGATTATTTCGGATTATCCGGGATATATCTTTATGATTTCTCTACAAAAAAGGAAAAGCTGCTAGTCTCAAATGTACGTTCTACTGTTGGCTGGATTCCGGGAACAAACAAAATAATTTATTCAAAACTTTCGGAGGATAACCCCAACTGGTATAATGTGCATGATCTTTACAGTTATGATATTGACAAGGAAGACGAAGTCAGGCTAACAAATGATTTAAGGGCAAACCAGCCTGCAGTTTCCCATGACGGAACAAAAATAGTATTCCTTTTTGAAAAAGACGGGACAACAAATTTAGGTACGGTTGATATTAAAGGTAAAAACTTTAAACGTTTAACAACTTTTGAAAATGGTGAACAGGTATATAATCCTAAGTTTTCCAATGATGATAAATTTATTGTATTTGATTTTTCATATAGTGAAGGGAGAGATATAGCAAGGATCGACATTGATGGAAGTAATTATCAAAAAATAGTATCATTAAAGAGTGATGATAGAAACCCTATTTTTGATAAAAATAATAATTTGATTTATTCATCTGATAGGACCGGAATATTTAATTTATATTCATTAAACTTGAAAACCGGTGAAAGCAAGCAACTAACGAATGTAATCGGCGGTGCTTTTATGCCGGATATTTCAAACAATGGGGATATTCTTTATGCAGGTTATACTTCAAAAGGATTTAAGATATTTGAAATTACTCCACAGGAAGAAGATAAAGTGAAACCGGGAGATGATTATGTATGGACAAATGATCCGCCGCTCAATGAAGATAAACCCAAAGGTGATTTAGCAAACTTTAACCTAAACAGATTAAAAAATTATAATGATTATGAAATTCCGGATTATAAAGAAGAAAAATACACAGGTATTTTTTCAAAACTTACATTTTATCCTTTAATAAGGTTTGATAACTATAATACTGCAAACGGATTTTTTCAAAGAATAAAACCAGGCCTTTTTGTTTCTTCAAGTGATATGCTGGATAGATATTCTATCTTTGCAGGTGCAGCTATAAATTCGAGGCTTGAGAGAGATCTCTTTTTCACATTTAACTACCGCAATAAATTACCTTTGCTATTTGATCTGGGTCTGAAACCAGAACTATCCCTTGAGTTATATAATATAACCCGTAAAACAAATTCGAGTGTACTTTTCGGTGCAGATACTGTAGATAATCAAGTCCATTATGATGTTAAAATACCAACAGAGGTTAGTTATAACCTTTTTGAAGTAGATTTAGCAGCTAAGCATAGAATATTCGCCAGGGGAAGCGATATCGAACTTAGATATATATTCAGCAAATATACTGCTACAATAGGCGATTTTATTTATCCTTCTCCGCAGGGGCCGCAGTTAAATCCAACATTTAACGATACATATTTAATCGCAGATAATTTTCAATTAAAATATAATTTTGAAGCATTATTTCCGTATAAAGATGATGATATTAATCCTATTGGCACAGAACTTTCTCTTCAGTACAATTACGAGATGAACAGATATAATAATGAGGGGAAATACAGTGTAGATGCAGGTTTTTTGAAGCCTGACTACAATCATTTTAACTTTCACAGGCTAGAATTAAACACTAAGTTTCACATTCCGTTATGGTATGCACATACTTTAACATTACAGCTTCGGGGAGGGTCTATTTTAGGTCCTACGGTACCCGATTTCTTTGATTTTTATCTCGGCGGTTTAATCGGCATGAAAGCATACCCGTTTTATGCTATATCCGGAAATAGAGTAGGCTGGTTAAATCTCACTTACCGGTTTCCTTTATTTAGGGATATCGATGCGAGAGCCGGGCACCTTTACCTGGATAAAATTTTCTTTTCCGTATATGGAGATTTAGGAAACGCCTGGAATGGAAAGGTACCGGGATTAAATACTTTTAAGAAAGGTGCAGGAGCTGAAGTCCGTTTTCAATTAAATTCATTTTATCTCTTTCCAACGAGTGTATTCTTTAATGCTTCCTATGGATTTGACAAATTTACACGTATAGTAAACAATGAAAATATTACATACGGAAAAGAGTGGCGTTTTTACGGAGGGATCTTATTCGGATTTGATATTTAAAGGAAATGTTTAATTGCTTAATTGTTAAGAATTTAGAAAACCGGCTAACTGAAGTTTAATAATTTTAGGAATTATCAAAATGAAAAAATTTTATATAATAATTTTAACGGGAATCTTAATTATACAGGTTGAAGCGCAAACAGAAAAAAAATTATTATCCGGGAATCTGCAGGCTGATGCCCACTTTTTACTTAGTCAGAATGCTGATGCGATTCAGAAAACGGAAATATCTATTATGCCGGTTAAATCTGAAGTAAGCGGAAGAGGAGAGAAATCACCTTTCCTTGGCGGGCTTTTTTCATTGATTGTTCCAGGCAGCGGAGAGTTTTATTCGGAAAGTTATTTAAAAGCTGGAATATTTTTGGCAGTTGAAGCTGTCGTAGTAACAACTGCAATAATCTATAACAAAAAAGGGGATAATAAAACCAATGAGTTTCAAAATTATGCGGATCAGAATTGGAGTGTTGTCAAATATGCAAAATGGATAGTTGATCATAAGGATCAGTTAGGGCTTCCTGATAATTTAACATATAGTGATATTATTATAAAGGATGATCCGAGTTTACCTCCATGGGATCAGGTTAATTTTAACAGGTTGAATTATTATGAAAGCCAGTCATCAAGTTTTACACATCAATTAGCATCACATGGCGAACAACAATATTATGAATTAATCGGCAAATATCATCAATTCAGTCCGGGATGGGCAGAATTCAATTCTGCAGATAATGATACCCATGATATTCCGCCTCAATTTCTTTATTATTCAGGAATGCGTGGTAAAGCGAATGACTATTACAATTTTTCACAGGCTGCCGTTAAGGTTATTTATTTGAACCATTTTTTAAGTGCACTGGATGGTATTTGGTCGGCGATTACATTTAATAAAGATATGGCTGTTAATGCAAGAGTAGAAACGCTTTATCTTGGAGATAGAGCTATACTTATACCAACATTAAAAGTAAGGTATAATTTTTAATAATGATGTTATTAAGAAAAGATTAGGGTAATAGCCAAAAAGTTCCTAAGACACAAAGTATTTTTTGGTCACCTCAAGGACTTATTTGTAGAATAAACTTTAATATTTAAATATAAAGAAGGCCTTATTATCTTTCGAGCGATATCGTTAATTTATGGTATCGCTTTTATTTTATTAAGCTTAAAAAAATATTCGGAGTACGATTACGATTACGATTACGATTATGAGTACGATAAAAGATAAAGATTAAGGGTTCAAGAGAAGAACTCGATTTAAATTCACTTATTGAGATTTTATTTATGAAGACTCCTATTGTGGTAATAATCGGAAGACCTAATGTTGGAAAATCAACACTTTTTAACAGGTTAATAGGGAAAAGAGATGCTATTGTTGATGATAAAAGCGGTGTTACAAGAGATAGAAATTACGGTGAAGTAGAATGGACAGGAAAAGAATTTACCCTAATTGATACAGGGGGGTATGTCCCGAATTCGACCGAACTCTTTGAAACAGCAATAAGAGAACAGGTTGAAATTGCAATTTCTGAAGCGGATGCAATACTTTTTATGGTAGATGTCCGCACCGGAATAAACCCGGTAGATATAGAGATTTCAGAAATGCTTAGAACAGCCAATAGGAATTTCTTTCTTCTGGTAAACAAAGTTGATTCAGAAAAATTTGAATCTGCTGCAGCAGAATTTTACAGTTTTGGAATTGAGAAGCTTTATGATATATCTGCTTTAGCAGGAAGAAAGATAGGGGATTTACTTGACGAATTAACTGCCAACTTCCCGGCTGCTAAATCTGATGAGGATGGGGTAAAGGATAAAAGATTAAAAATTGCAATTGTGGGAAGACCTAATGTAGGTAAATCTTCTTTAACAAATGCATTACTCGGGTATGATAGAAGCATAGTAACCGAAATTCCGGGAACTACACGCGACAGTGTGGATTCAATTCTAAAGTATTACAAGCAGGAAATTGTTTTAGTTGATACCGCAGGACTTCGTAAGAAGAAGAAGGTAGAGGAGAGTATTGAATTCTACTCAACAATACGATCCTTAAAAGCAATAGGTGAATGTGACGTTGCTGTAATAATGATTGATGCACAGTATGGAATAGAAAAGCAGGATCAAAAAATTATAGATGAAGCTGTAAGATGGAGAAAAGGAATCATACTTGCAATTAACAAATGGGATCTGGTTGAAAAGGATACAAAAACAGCTAAGCATTTTGAAGATGAAATTAGAATAAAAACTGGTTCGATGGAATATATACCGATTATATTTATTTCAGCCAAAACAAAACAAAGAATCTATAAACTTGTAGATCTCGCAATAACAATTAATACAGAAAGAAAAAAGAATATACCTACAAATGAATTGAATGAACTTCTGCTGCCGGAAATAGAAAGAACTCCTCCGCCTGCGTCTTCTAATGGTAAAGAAGTTAAAATAAAATACATTACACAAGTTGGAAAAAATTACCCTGTATTTCTTTTTTTCTTAAATTATCCCAAAGAAGTTGCCGAACATTATAAGCGTTTTCTGGAAAAATTAATAAGAAAACATTTCGGATTCAAAGGTGTTCCCATTACTTTAAGCTTTAAGCAGAAATAATTACAAAAATAATAGAACAATATGAATAAAAATTTTCATCTAATTGATCATCCTTTAGTTAAAAGGGATATCACGATTTTAAGAGCTATTGAAACTTCGCCTGAATTGTTCAGGGGAGTAGTTGAAAGAATATCAATTATTTTAGCTGTTGAAATTAGTGCTGATTTTGAAATATCAAAAATCAGGTTAAAAACACCTTTAGAAGAAACAACCGGATATGAACTTAATCAGAATATTGTTCTCGTTCCGGTTTTAAGAGCAGGCTTAGGTATGGTAAACGGATTTTTAGAGATTATACCTGAAGCCAAAGTAGGGCATATTGGTCTGCAGCGTAATGAAGAAACATTGAAACCGATGGAATATTATTTCAAAACTCCGAAGGATCTTGATAAATCCAAGATAATATTAATTGATCCTATGCTTGCTACCGGCGGAAGCGCATCTGAAGCGATAAAATATTTGAAAAAGAAAGGGGCTAAGGATTGTAGATTTGCCTGTCTGGTTGCAGCACCGGAAGGATTACAGAAATTAGAACAGGACCATCCGGAATTAAAAATTTATTGTGCAGCTCTGGATAGAGAGTTGAATAAAAAGGGATATATACTTCCTGGTCTGGGGGATGCAGGAGACAGGACCTTCGGTACCCTATAATATCCCGGATTTTCTTAAATAAGATGAGGTATGATATCTTTCGTTCTAATAGACTTTATAGTTTTCGTGAATGTTATTTCCTGAAAGCTGTCCTTCCCATAATATGTCCCAGATTTACTCCTTCTATAATATTATTATTTATTTTAAACTCCTTTCTATATGCACAGAAGTATCCTGATCCAACAATTGATAGTCTATTAAATGACGGGATTAACCATCTAATAAACCAGGAATACCAGCTTGCAGAACGAGATTTTA
>CAVUGE010000035.1:0-96183 GCA_963740945.1 uncultured Bacteroidota bacterium
TTCCGTTATGGAAAGCTTTCCATAAAGGAAAAACGCATATTTCAGCCGCATTGACTTACGCCTCATGTATAAATGACTATAAATGCCGTTTTATAACTGCAATGAATCTGATAAATGAACTTAACTCCTCTTTGTCTGACAACTCGTTCCTCAGGTGTATGAAAAAGTTTATAGCATTGGATCTTCTGGTTATTGATGAGCTTGGGTATCTGCCGGTTGATAAACAAGGTTCCGATCTGCTCTTTCAAATAATATCTAACAGATATGAAAGAGGCTCAATAATAATAACTACAAATAAACCATTTAAACAATGGAATGAAATATTTAATGCAGACAACTCTCTGGCAGCTGCTGTATTAGACAGGTTGGTACATCATTGTGAAGTAATAAAAATAGAAGGAAAAAGTTATCGAGTTAGAAAATGAATTAAAATAGTTATTTACTATTTACACGTGCAGTTTAAATTTAACTAGCTTTTAATCTAGCGCTGTTATTTTTGGACTCCTATAATCTTTTATAACTCTATTAAGTAAAATCATGTTTAACCTGCAATAGAGTCGGGGAAATCTATGTCTACTCATATCAGCCTGATAACTTTTAAACCGGCAAAACTGATAACACTGTTACCGGCGGTGACAACTGACAACAAGTTCCAATCAATCTCTTTTTTTAGTGTAAATCTGTTTTACTTTTCCGGGTATCCATTTCATAATCATTGATTTCTTCATGAATGTTAATTTTTTTAGGCAAGTAAGTTATACTTACGATAACTATTATTAATGTAAAAGCTGCGCCTGTCAGAAAAGGATAAGGATATCCTAGAAATTCAAATGCAAAACCTCCCCATAACGGTCCTAATACTCTTGCGAAAGCTGATAAAGACTGATTTATTCCCAGAGTGATTCCTTGCTCTTCATCAGATGTAACTTTTGAAACGAGGCTTAATAGAATTGGCTGTAAAACACCGATTCCTAAAGATAAAATTATTGTAATTATTGTTAGTCCTAAGAAATTGCCTCCGTAGGGGAGCATAGCGAGGCCAATCATCATTAAGATTGAGCCTATAGTAACCAATTTAACATCGGATATTGAATTTGAAATTACCCGTATTAATCCACCCTGAACAAGTGCACCCACTAACCCGACAATTCCAAACATATATCCATTCTGCAGATCGGTAAAATTATAAACTTTGTATCCAAGTAAAGCAAATGTGCCGTATATATTCGCATTTGAAAAAGTGAGTATAAAAAACAAGATTATCAGTATAGCTATATCACCTTTTTTAAATACAATTTTCATAGCACGGATGTCAAGAATTTTTTTGCTAATTTTTTTACTTATATCTCTTTTAAGATGAGATTCCGGGAGTAAAAAAAGAGTAAATGTAAAGGCCATAATTGAAAAACCGGCACTGGCAAAACCTGTTACCATATAACCGAATTTTGAAAGTAACCCACCAAATAGAGGTCCGAAGACAAAACCTAATCCAAATGCAGCTCCAATCAGTCCCATACCTTTTGAACGATTCTCTTTGGTGGTAACATCGGCGATATAAGCTTGTGCTACCCCAATGCTGCTTCCGCCAATACCTCCTACAATCCGTGAAATAATTAGTAGTAGATAGGTATTTGAGAAAGCAAAAATAATATAACCTAACGCATTCAGTATTAAACAAATTACTATTACGGGTTTTCTTCCATTTTTATCGGAGAATTTTCCTAATAGAGGATTAAATATAAATTGAACGAGGGAGTAAACAGCAATTGCGATTCCTACTGCAGTCTCGTCTACATGGAGTTTTACGATTGCGAAGGTGGGCAATATAGGAATTAGAATTCCAAATCCTAACAGGTCAATGAAAACTGTTAAAAAGATTAGTGATAGAGCAGATCTATTTTTCATAAAAAATTAACCGGAATAAATATCACTTATTATAGCTATTGAAAAGTTAAAAATAAAAGTGTTAATATATAAATATTTATAGAAACGAATAGTGCTGAATTGATATTGAAAAATATGATTTGCAAAAATAAAATAGGGATAATCTCAAGTAGTGATGCCTATATCCGGATGAAAAGTATAATTCATTGTGAAAATCTTTTCCAAACTTTATCAAATACTTCATTTCCAGGGACAGGCTTTATCCTCCCCGATTTCAACTCTTCCAAACGTTTTTTTGCAACTTTTATCCATTTAGTATCTATCTCTGATGAAATTGGGTTAAGACTTCTTAAAATTGAATCAACAATTATAGCTCTTTCCTCAATTGGAAGAGATATAACTTCTTGAATTAAATTCTTAGTTTCCATTGTTTTTCCTTTAAAATATTAGTTAATATATAAATTTATAATTGCTTTACCAAACCCAGCAATTTTAATAAAAATTGCATCTTCTACAATAAATTCCCTCAAAAACATCATTAATATTTTATTCAAAAACAAGATCAGATTAGTGAGTATTGGGAGAAAAAAGAAAAACCAATGGATAAATCCATTTGTTAATGATATTCATACAGGTTTTAAATCCAACGGCAGGTGATTCATTTTATTAAAGCTTTAATTGTATCAAGATTATCGGCATCTTTAAATGTTTTATCATGTCTCCATCGATTTATTCTAGGAAATCTTACGGCAACACCGGATTTATGACGGGATGATTTTTGAATTCCTTCGAAAGCAAGCTCAAATACAAGTTCCGGTTTTACAGTACAAACAGGGCCGAATTTTTCAATAGTATTTTTTCTAACAAAGGAATCTACTAGACGAATTTCTTCATCAGATAATCCGGAATAAGCTTTTGCAAAAGGGAGCAGTTCATTTCCGTTCCAGATACCGAAAGTATAATCGGTATATAGATTTGCTCTTCTGCCATGTCCGGGCTGTGCATAAATCAAGACTGCATCTATAGTAAAAGGATCGATTTTCCATTTCCACCAGTCTCCCCGTTTTCTACCTGTTTTATATACAGAATCAATTCTTTTAAGCATCAATCCCTCAACAGCTCTATCTCTTGATTCGTTTCTTTTTTGTTTCAACTCATCCCATGAATTAAACTCAATTTTGGGTGATATTAAGAGTCTTTTATCGGAAACATGCTTAACCAGATCATCCAGATTTTTATTTCTATTTTTTAATGGCTCTTCTCTTAAATCCTCACCATTCATTTCAAGCATATCATATGCAATTATTACAACAGGAATATCAGTTAAAATTTTTTTAGTTATATTTTTTCTGCCAATTCTTTTTTGAAGTTCACCGAACGGCATTGGTTTTCCATTGTTCCAGGAAATAATTTCTCCGTCTATTACTGTTCCATCCGGTAATAAAAATTCGAGATTTGAAAGCTCCGGGAATTTCTCATTTAACATTTCTTCACCGCGTGACCATATAAAAATTCTTCCATCTCTTTTAATCATTTGCGCTCTAATTCCATCCCATTTCCATTCTGCCTGCCATTCGTTTATATTTCCGAGATTTTCAACCTTATCTTCAAGCTGGTAAGCAAGGTAAAAAGGATAGGGTCTGCTTATATCGGAATCTTTTAAATCATGAGAAAGGATTTTCTTAAAGAAGGAACCGGTTGGTTTCCAGTACCCCATTAACCTATGGGAAATAACCGATTCATCGATTCCGCTGAATATAGATAGAGCTTTAACAACAATTTTTTCAGATACGCCTACTCTAAAGCCGCCTGTAATTAATTTATTCCAGACAAATCTCTCTTCATTATTCATAACATTCCATGAAGAAATCATCTTTGCTTTTTGTATTTCTTCCCTTTCATTTTTAAGAGGAAGAAGTTCCTCCTCAATCCATTTGTGCAACGGCTTATTATTAGAACCGTCAGCTAAAGGAAGCAATAAAGTTATAGTTTCAGCCAAATCTCCAACTGAATTGTAAGATTCATCAAATAACCAATCCGGTATATTTGCTAATTCAGCAGACCATTCCTTCAATTTTCTAGTAGGTATTAATTGTTTTGGTTTCCTACCTATTAAGAAATTTACAGCCCAGATAGAATCTTCAGGCTCAGAAATCTCAAAATATTCAACCAATGAATTTATTTTTTCATTTGTTTTGGTTGTCCGATCTAGTTTTTGGTATAATTCTGCAAAATTCTTCACTTTTTGTATTTATATTATTTCAAATTAAAAATCTTATATCGGTTTCTTAAATTATACAAATAATCTTATATTTAGCTTTTACAGGGGATAATTTATGTAAGTAGAATTTTAATTACATTAAATTATAAAATTGAATTTATTTAATAAACAAAATTTCATTTTTGAAATTCAGGAAATCGTATGTTCCAAAAATTATTGCCGAAAGAAGAAAAATATTTTGAGAACTTTAAGGAGATGATCGCACATATTACAGAAATGGCATCATATACACATCAGATATTTACATCTGATCAAATAGATAAAGATCTAATTATTAAGTTCAAACCGCTTGAAAACCGTTGTGATGAAATCTCTTCAAAAGTTGTTAAAAGATTAAATAAAACTTTCATTACTCCTTTTGACCGTGAAGATATTTTTGCCTTAATTAAAAGACTTGACGATATAAGTGATATGCTACTTGGAGCAACAATGAGGGTTGAAACGTTTAATATCACAAAAAAAATTGAATATGCAGATAAATTAGCTGCAATTGTTTTAGAGCAAATTAAAGAATTAGGTAAAGCTATCCAGGATTTAAAGATAAAAAGTATAAATGAAATGAAAGCTGTTAAGACATTAGAATCGGAAGCGGATAGAGTTTACCAGATAGCAATGAAAGAATTATTTGAATTTGAGAAAGACCCTATCACTTTAATTAAAAAGAAGGAAATATTAGATCTTCTGGAAAATATAGCTGACCGGTGCCAATCTACAGCAAATGTTATAATGTCTATCTTCATAAAAAACGCCTAAACTTATGCATTTTGCTATTCTGATTATTTCACTTGCATTGATATTCGATTTTTACAATGGAATGAATGACGCTGCAAATTCAATTGCTACCGTTGTTTCTACTCGTGTGCTAACACCTATTCAAGCAGTAGTTTGGGCAGCTCTTTTTAATTTCATAGCAGCTTTCATATTCGGAGTTTCTGTAGCAACAACAATAGGGAAAGGTATAGTAGATGTCAGCATAGTTGATAATTTTGTAATATTTTCCGGTCTAATAGGTGCAATTATATTAAGTGCTACTGCAACTCATTTCGGCCTCCCGATTAGTGTTTCTCATTCCATTATCGGAGGATATGGGGGTGCAGGATTTGCAAAAGCAGGATTTAGTGCGATTATTGTTTCCGGTTATAGTAAAGTTGTCATTTTTATTTTCTTAGCTCCTATTTTAGGATTTGTATTCGCCCTTCTCTTTTCTATTGCAACTTTATGGATTGTAAGAAATCGATCACCATATAAGGTCGACATGTATTTCCGAAAATTTCAATTAATTTCTGCGGCACTTTTTAGTCTTAGCCATGGTTCTAATGATGCGCAAAAAACTATCGGAATAATCACTATTGTTCTTTTTACAAATGGATTTATTGGCGCTTCATTTCATGTACCATTCTGGGTTATCTTAATGAGTTATACAGTAATAGCATTGGGTACATTGATAGGAGGATGGAAAGTTATCAGAACCCTTGGAATGCGGATCACAAAATTGACTCCATTCGGCGGCTTTAGTGCAGAGACTTCTGCCGGTCTGACCATTATCTTTGCAACAATATTTGGTATACCTGTTAGTACCACACATACAATAACCGGCTCTATAATTGGTGTGGGGGCAACTAAAAGATTCTCTGCTGTGAGATGGGGAGTTGCAAGAAATATTTTATGGGCATGGATTTTAACTATTCCATTATCGGCAATTTTTGCTATGATTACATACTATGTTTCGATTTATATCTTCAAATCTATTAGTTAAATAAGGAGATTCTCCCACGCAAAAGCTGGACAGGCACTTCGTTTCGTTCAGAATGACAATGTTTATAATTTCTTTAGTTCATCTAATAAAAATTTCTGCAGTTCTATATGTTCTTTACACAAACTATTATATTTTGACTTTATTAAATTCAGTAAATTTAATGACTGAATGATATAGCTTATAAATATTTCATTCATTTCATCTGAATCATTTAGTTTCTTTAAGACAGAAACATGTTTCTTGATGGTCATTAAGTCTCCTCTTTCTACCGGTCCTGATAAAGCTTTTGCGCTTCCAAGTCTATCGATGTTCTTTAAGGTAGATTTAATAATCGGAAATAATAAATCAAAATTGTTATAATTAATTTGACTTTTATTTATATCGAAGATTTTTTCAGTATTGTAGATATTTCCGGCTAAAAAATTTGAAGAGAACACGCCAGCAAGATGATATGCGGGCTTATCTTCTGATTTTAGCATGAACGGCTTTAATTTTAAATCAGCTGCTAATTTAAAGAGGAACTTTTCAGCATACTTATTGCGTGTTTCAACTGCAGCATAACAATTTTCAATATTAACAATTCTTTTTGAAGGGAAAGTTTGCATAATATGAAATGAAGCTGTTAAGGCTCCTTTTCTTTTCAATGGGTTTAATACTGAAGTATCTTCTGCACCGGAAAGGTGGATAAATAAAGAATCATGAAATTTAATATTTAGGCGGGATAATTTATGAGCTATAGTTTTAATTTGATTATCGGGTACTGAAAGAAAGATGATGTTAACTTTTGATTTTAATTCGGTTAAATCATCGGAATAATTATTTATTGAAAATTTTTTAGATAAGTATGCGGCAGAATAAGGGTTACTGCTTATTATTATTTTTATTTTGTAATTATTTTTTATTAGAGCATTTGTAAGAGAGTATGCAATTTTTCCTGCACCGACAATAGCAATATTCGATTTTTTGGATATCATATGTTAATAAACAGCGGCAGAAAGATATCCAACAACACCGCTAAAGTCACCAGATACATCACCCGAATTACTTCGTTTCAGAACAATAGCATTTTTCTTATTCATCAATGAAGCTGCTTTCAACATAACAACTATAGGTCCTCCTCCGCAAGCTTCACAATTTTTCAATTCCAGGTCCGTTTGAAGCTTTTCAAAATTAAACTCATTAATATTTTTTTCTGCTATGGAATCCAATTCATCTGCTTCCTGCCCGGGATAATAATGGGATAAGTCAGAGCTAGCAACCATTAATGTTTTAGAATCGGAGAATTCAGAAATTTTTACGGCAAGTTCATCAATGAACATCCTTCCCTGATCACCCATTACAATAGGAACTATTTTGAATTGATTCAGAGTTTTTTGTAAAAAAGGAATCTGGACTTCAACGGCATGCTCATCCTTATGCCCTTCAATTCCCCTATAAATAATCCTACTTGTTTCCGATAATTTGTCGGCCAGTACAGTATCTATTTCAATTACTCCGAGCGGTGTTTCATATCCGTCTCCATCAAAAATACAAATACCCGGAAAATATTCTCTATGACTTGGCGAAATTATAATTACCTTATTGATATCTTTGTTCTTTAAAAGATTATAAGCATATGCTGCTGTCCTTCCCGAATAGACATAACCTGCATGGGGAGAAACAATACCGGTAACATTTTCCAAATTTATTTCAGGTTTACAAATAGATAACAATGTTTCAATTTCATCCGAGAGCTTAATAGGGTTCGAGGGATAAAAATATCCAGCGACTGCAGGTTTCCTGATATTACTCATTTTCTTTCCTTATTATTTCTTCAGAAAAAATCTGAGCTTCAAAAGCTTTTAGGCTCAGCATTTTTAATTTCCAGAGCTGAGAATATAAGCCCGCTTTTTCACACAGAGTAGATAAGAACTGTTCCAAACTATAATTATTTTCAGAAGCAACTTGAGGTAAAAGAACAGATTTATTCGAACCCTCTTCAAGTAACAGACCGTGAATACCTAATTTAATATCATTATAACTACTGATTTGCGCAGGAATAGTTAAAACCGAAATTTCTATATCAACCAAGTCTAATTCTTCGGAAGTAAGGGGAAGAAACCTTGGATCGCTAAATGCTGATTGTTTGGCTGCTTCACAAACAGTTTCAAATAAGGGGATTCTCCCGAGTATATAACCAATACATCCTCTTAAAGAATTGTTAACCCTTAATGTAACAAAAGCTCCACAGTTGGGTCTTAAATTCGGGTATTGGGAATAGTCTATAGCTGGAGGGAAATCTTCAGTGAAAACAGCTTTAATAGCCCCCCTTGCCGCAGTTAATAATACCACCTTATCTTGTTTGCTCAGATCCATTTTATTCTGAAATTCAGATTCAAAAATATTAAAATGAATACACAATCAATTTAACTTTTTCTTTGATAAGAAACACTAAATTTCCTATTATAAAAAATGATTCAGGGATTAAAAGTTTGGTTTCCCTATCAATAATTTCTTCTAAAATAACTTTTTTTGAAGCAATTTCAACTACTCTGAATATATTCATTAATTTTACTTCAGAAAGGAATTCATGAAAATTCATGAATATCAAACCGTTCAATTCTATATAATTAATACCTCCTTTAATAATTTTATCCATTCTTAGTTCATTTATAATTTCATTAAATGAATAGATTGGGGATGATCCAATCATTTGCGGGAATAGGTAGTCTTCATAATTATTTTTATCTATTCCTTCTTCTCTGAGATTATTTATAAATCTGGAATTGCTCCCTAAATCTTCTACAATTTCACCTGATTTATAATCATATACAAGATATTCTCTCCCTTCAAACTTATTCTTATATACATAAACCTTATCGTTTTTAATAAATAAAAAATTATATCCTTCTACCTTCCATATTATTTCTTTTGAATTTATATTGAACGCAGTTATGCCGGTATGTATAGGCATTTCCGGATTCAAAAAATTATGGAAAAAGATTATGTCTTTATACACAGTTTCAATACCAACCCAAAATTTGTCTTCAAGCTGAAAATTCCTAAATAGAATTTTACCATTTAAAATTTCGAGACAATTGAAAAAAACTTCCTTATTATCTTTATCTCTTTCTTCTATAATTAATTTATTATTATCGGCAGGAATTAACCTCCAGATTTGCCGATTATTTGTAAAACTATATTGTTTCTTAATTTTTGCCATACTGAATAAAAACATTCAAATTTGAAATTAATCATGTTTTTGTATGCAAAGGTAAAGAAAAAATTAAGAGTTAGGAAAATTTAGGAATGAAATATCGAATTGGGTGTTATTATGAAAGATGACATCTCACATAAAGATGTCATCTTTAATCTGCAATTACTTAACCAGCATCATTTTTTGAGTTTTATTATAACTATTTTTACCATCAGTACTTTTAGCAGTTATAGTATAAAAATATACTCCGGAAGCTTGATTATTTGCATACCAGATAATATCATGATTTCCTGCTTCTTTAACTTCTTGCGCAAACTCTTTGATTCTTTCCCCCAAGGAATTATAAATAGTAATGTTCACATTACTTTCAAATGGTAAAGCATATTTAATATTTGTTGATGGATTAAAAGGATTAGGATAATTCTGATATAGGATAAAACTTTTAGGCGTAAGGTCAACTTTAACATTTATTTCATCTGAATAAACAGATGATCCATTATAATTGACCTGTTTTAATCTATAGCTGATATTTCCTGAAATTGTTAAAGATTTCAAATCATCTGTGAATTTATATTTGGCAGGGTTAGTAGAGGTACCGTTACCGCTAACAAAACCTATTCTTTCCCATTCAGATTTAGCCGGAATTTTTCTTTCTATTTCAAATCCTTTATTATTTATTTCAGTAGCAGTTTTCCATTTCAATTCAACCGAGTTATTTATTACATTACCGTTAAATGATATCAATTCTACTGGTAAAACTTTGGAGAGATATGTTACAGTTAAATTTAATTTATAAACATCATTTGGATCATTTATAATAAGACTATCTTCACCTGAGTTAAATATAGTATCAATAATTTCTCCAGTAATAATATCCTGAACCCTTAATTTTACTGCAGAAGGTATGCTCCAATGTAAATTTATTTTATTTGCGGAGCCTTTTTGATACTGAATCTGATATGTATATTCATACTTTTCACATTCCAAACCGTATCTATAATCTTTCAATGTTGCTAGCTGGGTATTTGGCATATTTAACCATGCCGAAAATGTTCCGGCTGGGGGTACTTGAAATTGTTTTTCACCAAGACATGCGTCAAGACCATTACAAGCTGCTGAATCGATTCCTACAAATAATGTATCAGCATCTACAATTCCATCTCCGATTATAATTGGAATATTGACTAAAGGATTTGCTCTTTCTTCCGGATTTATAATTTCTGCTGTATCTGAATTTCCATAAATCTGAGCTTCCCATAGATTCGCCCAATCATTCTGATTACTGCTTAAAAATATTAATTTAACATACCGGGCATCTTTATTTATATTATTAGATGTCCATTCTACCGAAGATGAAGAATCATTAGATATAACTTCATCCCAGTTATATAAATTTTTTGATGTTAATATAGAATATTTATATATTCTATTCTGATCCCAGTAATAAAAAGAAAGTTTTGTCTGAGTAATATTTTTAGTATCTCCAAGATCAAATATAAGATAAGCAGGCATAGGTTGAGTAGCCCATCTTGAAGCAGGGTCCCCATCATTGCTTCCTTTTCCATCAATAGTTCTTAAAGCATCTGTAGTTGTATCCGTTGTTGATGAAGGCACCACATTAAATACTTTAAGCTGATCAATATTTCCTTCTACATGATTTGTTGAATCGGTGATATCTTCAAAGTTTGCTCCGGTTAAAATTGTATTTATCTTTCCATCAAAACACCATTTAAGGTTTAGCGGAAGATCGTTAAATGAATCTGCCGTTGTAAGTTTAAATCTTCCGATTTTTGTACTGGTTGAAGTTATCAATTCATTGCCGGGCATTGAGGCAAACGTTAATTTAGTAACCCCATCTGAATTGTTTATTCCTATCCCGACTTCCGGTTCGATATTTTTAAGCTGCGATGTTCCAGATATATATATGAATGATAGATTAGAATTGGTTGAAATGTCCTTATTAAATGTAAAAACACATTGATATGAACTTAATTCGAATTGCGTTGTTTGACTCTTTATATAAACATCAAACTCAATTGTATTGCTGTTTGTTTGTTCTATATTCGTTACTTCTATCAAGAAATTAGAATTAGAAAAACCAGTACTATAACATATTAATATAATAATACATGAACTTATAACTTTTAGCATTTTTCTCTTTTTCCCTTATAATCACCTTGATTCAAAGAATCAAATTAAATGCCGGTTATAAATATTGTTAAATAGATTAAAAATAAGGAGTTATCGAAATGAGAAATTATTCTTACAAGTAAGATTTACCGAACATAAAATAATCTCAAGATATTAATAATACTGCACTATAAGAATTAGAATTAGGACGGTTTGTATGTATTCTCTAATTTTTTAAGAGAAGAGGAACTTCAAATATATATAAAGCTTACATTTTAAAGTTTCAAAGAACTTAGATGTAGTAATTATATTGTTAATTAAATTTCCCGTTTATTAAATTTCTAGAAATTCATTAATTTGCCATCTTGTTTAACTGAGTAAGGTTCATCTTTTCCATGATAATATTGATAATTATTTTCGTCAATATTAATAACAAATTTATCTATCAGACTTTTTAGATTATCCGTTAACCTATTTAAATCTTCTGCTGATCCGGCAACTTGCTGTATACCAGCGGAACTTTCGTTAGTAACATTACTAATTGCTTCAATATTTTTACTGATTTCTTCAGAAGCTACGGATTGCTCCTCACTTGCTTTAGCGACCAGATTAACATCGTCAACTACCTTGCTTGAAGCATTAATTATTCCGCGTAATGAAACACCTGCTTTATTTGCAAGTTCTTTTCCCTTTTCAACTTCCGATGTTCCTTCTTCTATTGATTCGACAGCATCTTTAGTATTCTTCTGAATTTGTTTAATCATTCCAGCAATCTCTTTTGTTGCCTTAGTGGTTCGTTCTGCAAGTTTTCTTACTTCATCAGCAACAACCGCAAAGCCTCTTCCCATTTCTCCTGCTCTAGCTGCCTCAATTGCGGCATTCAAAGCTAGAAGGTTTGTTTGATCTGCAATGTCATTAATGACTTGAATTATTTCCCCAATCTGATCACTGCTCTTTCCCAAATGTTTTACAGTTTCAGCAGCTTTTGAAACCACTGCAGCGATTCTTTTCATTCCATCCACTGTTTCTTCGACAACCCTACCCCCTTCTGCAGCAATCTCCCCTGCTTTTTTCGCATTATCTGAAGCTTTTCCTGCATTACTTGTTGTTTCAATAATCGTCCTTGTCATTTGTTCAATTGCCGCTGCAATATCCGCAGTTTGTGTTGACTGCTCTAGCGTACCGGCAGCCATTTCTTCAATGCTTGAGGATATTTCATTTGAAGCGGTGGCTGTTGATTTAACTGCTGATGAAAAATCTGAAACGGCATTGTTAAATGAATCGGCCAGGCTATTGATATTGTTTTTGATAATAGAATAATCGCCTTGATATTCTCCCTTCATTCTGGCAGTTAGATTTCCTTGTGCCAAAATTTCCAGGACCTTACTTGATTCATTTATCGGTTTGACTACAGCAATAAAAGTTTTATTTAAACCGTCAATTAGTTCTTTAAATCCGCCTTTAAATTTCTCTGCATTTCCCCTAACATTTAGCTTTCCGTTTGTAGCAGCATCTACTAAAAGTTTGGATTCCTCAATCATTTCTTTAACAGTCGACGTCATTTTGTTTATTACCGGAGCTATTTCATCTTCATCATCATTTATTTTTGAATAAATCGAAATATCTCCTTCGGCAATTCTTTTCATGGAGCCAATTATGCTGGTATCGACCTGAGAAACAAATTGATCCAGAGTCTTTGCCATAATCCCAATTTCATCATTTGTATTTACATTTGCTCGAGCCTTCAGATGCCCTTTCTGCATTTCTTGAGCCATTTTTAACACTTTTTCAATGGGGTTAAATATTTTCCTTGAAAAGAAAAAACTCAATGCACCTAACCCGAAGACAAATATAAAAAAACTTATAATTATTGCTGCTGCACGGCTTGAATATCCAATAGAATCTGCTTCAGATTTTTTCATTCCGACTACTACTTTTCCAATCTCTTTATTTGATGCAAAGACCGGAGTAATTTCAATAATTAGATTATTATCATTATATGTTTCAGCTTTATTATTTATTATATCTGTTACTTTCGAATAATATTTATCATAATTTTGTTGATTAAAAGCTGAATATTCACTCCCATCTTCCTTTAATACAACAATAAAATCAATATCATTCATTTTATAGAATGAATTTAACACTTTTATAGTTGTATTAGAGTTACTGTTAATATTATCAGAGGAATTATGGGCAATTATTTGTGAAACAGTTCTAGCATTCTCCCTGAGAGAATTCAGTTTTTGCTCTTTCTGTTTTGCCGGGTAGTAGATAAAAAGGAATAAACTTATTATGAAAAAAATTATTCCCATAAATATTCCGAATTTCAGCCGTATACCCATATTTTTTATAGTTTCCATAATTAATTCCAGTTGAAATTATTATTCATTAAGTTTTCGCCAGAAATTGGATAATATCTTAACTTTCTATAAGTGCTTATATTTACTTATATTATCGTATATAAAGCGATTTATGTTTAGTCACAATGGGGATATTGGGAAGGGAAGGAATAGAATAAATGGAATTTACTAATTTATGAAGTTATGCACGAATAATAAGATATATATCTTAGATTATTTATTTAGGATAATAAGAATTGTAATTTGGCAATGAGGGTGATTAAAAAGTAATCTTACCATTCTGAGCATCACCCTCAATAGAATAAAATGTAATTGTATATATAATTAAATTGAAATTGATTTTTGTGAAGAAATTTTATCTTTATACTTCTTATCAGTACCTTCGATATGATTGATTAACCAATTTTTTAAAAAATTCATGGTATTTATAGTAATTAATGATTTCCCATCTTTAAAATCTTTCTGCAGCTGCAAAGCTTTTTCTGTTAATTTTTCATGTTCGAGTTTATGTTCTTTAAATGCAGGGTAATTAAATTTCTGCATAATTTGTTCTTCGGTTTTAAAATGTTCCTTCGTATACCAGATAAGCTCATCGAATATGGTCTGCAATATTTCTTTACCCCCAGCAACCTTCATCGCTGTATGGAGTTCGTTTATTATTCCTATTAATTTTTTATGTTGGGAATCGAGTAAAAAATTATTCACACTGTATTTATCAGACCACTTGATCAATTCCATATTAGTCCCTTTTATTTAGATTAAACATATAATTAATTTCTATAATTTATTATCGCAAAAATAAATTTATTATTTAGTTTTCATATTAGAATTTTATTGACAAGGCAGGTACTTTTGAGTGGAGGATTATATATGGTGATACATGGATTTGACGGCTGTTAGATGGCCATTAGATGGCCATTTGATAGTTAAAAAGATAGAAAAGGATAAATTGGAGTGAATGAACTTTGAATATCTAAGAATAAATTGTTCATGAATTTATTACTCCATATAATTTTCAAATTAGAATAGAAAAATATAAAAAGACATGCAAAAATTAAATAGGCAGCTTTGATTTTTTGACGATATATTTTAAGCTGTCACTCCTTGTTTAATAAACTCATTTAAAATTTCTATAGTATCTGAAATAGCTTTTCTTAAATTTCTAATCCTTATATCCAGATTAGAAACATCATTATGTTTACTGGATATTTCTATAGCGAGTGCTTCCTCACCAATCCTGCTTGCTCCAATGGAAAAGCTGGCTCCTTTTATAGTATGGGCTTCTTTCATTAATTTAGTAAAATCTCTTTGGGAAAATAAAGTCTCCACTTTTTGAGCTCTTTTTTCGACATCTTCAATATAAGTTAAAAGAATATCTTTTTGAAAAGAGACATCACCCATGCTAATTTTATCAAGGTGTTCGAAATCAAAAATCTTTTCATCCATATTTTTTTCTTCCTCCTGTACAGCAGTACCTACTTGTATATTAAGAAGTTTATCAATTGCACTTATCAATTGATTTGCGTTAATTGGTTTAGTTATATATTCATTCATTCCATTGGACAGACATTTATCCCTATCTCCGGCTAAGGCGTGTGCAGTAATTGCAATTATTGGAATATTTCGTTTGCTGCTATTCATTTTCCTTATCTCAGAAGACGCAGTTAGGCCATCCATTTCAGGCATTTGAATATCCATCAATACCAAAGAATATGAATTATTACATACTGCTTCAACGGCTTTTAAACCATTGTCAACTGTATTTACTGTATATCCGGCATTATTTAAAAGCCGAATAGCAACCTTTTGATTTATAATATTATCTTCGGCAAGTAATAATTTCTGTTTGGAGCGAATTTCCTTTAGCTCATCAATCCTTACTTCATTCCTTACTTCATTCCTTATTTCATTCCTTATTTCATTCCTTATTTCCGCTATTTTATTATCATTAGTATTCATGTTAATGGTTTTATTTTCTTTTTTAACATTGTCTAAGTTAAAACTTTTAACCCCATCTTTAACTTTGAATTTTAAAGTGAACTGAAACTTACTTCCCTGGCCTTCTTCACTTTCAATACTGATGTCTCCTTCCATCATATTGATAAATTCCTTACATATTGCTAAGCCTAATCCTGTTCCTCCGAATTTTCTTGTGTGGGAATTATCTACTTGAGAAAACGGTTTAAATAAAGCATCCTGTTTTTCTTTAGGGACGCCAATACCAGAATCCTTGATATAAGAATAGATTTTCATTTTTCCATTCTCACTATTTTGAGCTTCAACATGAATAACAATTTGTCCTTTTTCAGTAAACTTAACAGCGTTGGTTAACAGGTTTAAATAAATTTGTCTAACTCTAGTAAGATCACCTAGCAATTCAATTGAAGAATCAAAGTAAATATCATTTATTATTTCCAAGCCTTTTTCTTTAATTTTAAATGATAATAATGATTCTGCTTCATTAATAATATCTATTAAATTAAAATTCCTTTCCTCAAGTTCAAGTTTGCCGGATTCTATTTTTGATAAATCGAGGATGTTATTTATAATCTCCAGAAGTGATTCGGCAGAATTTTTTGCACTTATGACAAATTGATCCATTTCCTCTTTATCATCATACGCCTCTTGTTCAACCAAAGTTAAATAACCTATAATTCCATTCATAGGAGTTCTTATTTCATGGCTCATATTAGCCAAAAATTGACTTTTAATTTCATTTGAACGCACTGCCTCTTGAGCCAGTTTATCTGATTTGGCTTTCTCTATTCTCAGTTCCCTTTCAACTTCTACTTTCTTCTTTTCTGCTAAAACATGACTTGTTATATCCTGAATATTACCTAAATAATAAATTTGTTGGTTTTCTTCATCAACTACTAATTTATCACTAAGTTTTACAATTAGATCAGAGCCGTCTTTTCTTTTTAATACTAATCTGTAATTTATTATTTCCCCGTCTTCTTTCAACTTCTTAACAACAATATCTCTTTCTTCAGGATATTTATAAATATCATCTTTTATATTGAGCATCATAAGTTCTTCTTTAGTATCATATCCCAACAATCTAACCAGTGCTGAATTCACAGTAATAAACTTTCCTTCGGCGGTTGCCTGGAAAATTCCTTCAAGTGCATTATCTACAATCGAACGAAATTTTTTCTCAGACTTTTCAATTGCAAGAGATTTCTCTGATAATTTCGCTCGCAGTTTATAATTAATTACACTTCCAACTACAGACATTACGCTCAGTAGAAGAATAAATAAAACTGATTCATACATATTCGGAAGAAAATATATTGAATTTCCACTAAGTAAAATTGCTCCTGCAAAAACAACATTATAATATATTGCTACTATAATTTGATTTTTAATATCCCAGCTTAAAAAAAGTGCGGAGGTAAAAATCATTAATCCCACAATCTGAGAATTAAGAATCAGAGTCTTAGGCATTAGATAAATCATGTATCCGGACGAAGCAATTATAACTATTAAGAGTATATGAACAAACAATATAATCCTCTTAAATCTTTTCCGGGTATACATTAATGTTAATATTGAAAAAGCAATTAATGTAGCTAATAATCGGGTAATGTAAATATTAACAGAATATGTGGAGAGAAAACGTACCTCAAAAACCATGGCTAATAAACCGGAAATAGCGATTAATAAAGCTATTACTTTTATAGGGGTAATCAGAAATTCATCTGCTTCTCTTTTGAAATTTTTATTTTTCAAAGAAGAAAAGGATAATTCATCTGAGTATGTTTTATCTGCATCTAATCGATTTTTACCTGTCATTTCTTATTGATCATTCCTTGTTAAATTTTCCTTTACTCTTGTTCAAATTTTATACCAGCTAAATCATCCTTTTTTTCAAATAATTATTCATTTTCTTTCTATTTTAGTTATATTTTTCTTTGAAATATTTTTAATTAAAAATGATTGAATTTTTACATCAAATTGATATTCAAATCCTTTATTTTTTTAATCAAACAGTATCTTCCCCTATTTTAGATAGATTTTTCTCTATTATAACAAATGTAAATAACTGGTTTATTTCTTATGTTATACTCCTTTTTATTAGCTTTTTTAAAGGAGGGCTAAAAGGAAAAATTGCAGTTTTGGGTGTAATATTGTTGATAATTTTTACTGATCAGCTTGGCTACCAAATATTAAAAGAAATGTTTCATAGACCCCGTCCTTGCATTGCTTTAGCGAATATTCTAACTCCCCTTGGATGTAATGGAACATGGTCTTTTCCATCAAACCATGCCCTAAATAATTTTGCTGCCGCTACTTTTTATTATCTTTTATTTCCAAAACTTAAGTGGGCATTATTTATTCCTGCTCTTTTGGTTTCAATTTCAAGAATTTATCTTGGATTACATTACCCTAGTGATATTTTAGGAGGAGCGGTTATCGGAATTTTTATAGGTTATTTATTTGCTTTATTAGAATTAAAAATTATTTCATTAATTAATTTACATAAAAAGAAAAACGGGAAAGTCCAATGAATACTAACAATGAAAAAATTTCTGTTAGGGAATCAAAAGTTAATGATTTACCTTTAATTATAGATTTTATAAAAGAACTGGCAGAATTTGAAAAATTATCAGATGAGGTTACAGTATCTGAAAAAATGTTAAAGGATTCTCTTTTTGGTTCAAAGAAATATGCTGAAGTATATATTGCTGAGTATGAAGGAATACCAGCCGGTCAGGTTTTATTTTTTCATAATTTTTCAACCTTCAAAGGAAAACCTGGCATTTATATCGAAGATCTGTACGTAAGGCCTCAATTTAGGGGAAAAGGAATCGGTAAAGCATTGCTAAAATCTATGATTGAATTAGCAAAGCAAAGGAATTGTGCCAGAGTTGAATGGGTAGTATTAAATTGGAATAAATCTGCAATTGATTTTTATGAAAGAATGGGAGCAAGTTCTTTGAGTAACTGGATAACTTATAGAATATCAGAAGATAAATTTTAATCAAAAAATCTATCACATATTTTTACAAATTTTTTTATTTTAACACCTTAAATTATTTTTATTTTTCGCATAGATGGAATTATTCTAGTAACGTATAATAATAATCTTAAAAAAGGATCGAAAGGAAATTATGATACAATTAAATAACCGGAGGGTAGTTGTTACAGGAATGGGTGCCGTTACTCCAATCGGACTTTCCGTTGAAGAATTTTGGAATTCTATGATGATGTGCAAAAGCGGCAGTGATTTTATTACTCATTTTAATACTGATAAAGTAGAAACAAAATTCGCATGTGAACTCAAAGGTTTCGATCCTGCAAAATATATGGATAAAAAAAATGCAAGAAGACTGGATTTGTTCAGCCAATATGCCCTTGCCGCTGCAAAAATGGCAGTTGAAGATTCAGGATTAAATCCGGATACTATGTCTGATGAAGAAAAGGATAGTACCGGAGTAATTTTCGGAAGTGGAATTGGAGGTTTTAATACATTTTATAAACAGGCTATTACAAATTACACCGAAGGTCCTAACCGTGTATCTCCTTTTTTTATTCCCATGATGATACCGGACATAGCTTGCGGTCTAATCGCTATAGAATATGGATTTAAAGGACCTAATTATTGTATTGTTACTGCTTGTGCCACTGCCAATAATAATATTATTGATGCTTATTTATTGATTAAAAATGGTTTGGCAGATAGAATAATTTCCGGAGGTAGTGAAGCCGGAATCCTTGAAATAGGGCTAGCAGGTTTTAATTCTTCAAAAGCATTATCAACAAGGAATGAAGATCCGAAAACAGCGAGCCGTCCTTTTGATGCTACAAGGGATGGTTTTGTAATGGGAGAAGGGGGTGGTGCTTTAATTTTGGAAGATTTGGAGACTGCAAAAAAACGTAATGCTAAAATTTATTCGGAACTAATAGGTATCGGTGTATCAGCAGATGCATACCATATTACTGCACCTGATCCGGAAGGTAAAGGGGCTATACTAGCAATGGAAATGGCTTTAAGAACTTCTAATTTAAAACCGGAGGATATTGATTATATTAATATGCACGGAACTGCTACTCTTTTAGGAGATATCGCAGAAACAAAAGCTATAAAAAAAGTATTCGGGGATTATGCCTACAAAATGAATCTTTCATCTACTAAAAGCATGACGGGTCATTTATTAGGTGCAACAGGTGCTGTTGAAGCTATAGCTTCAATCTTAGCTACCATTAATGATACTGCTCCACCAACTATTAATTTCAAACATGCCGATCCTGAATGCGATTTAAATTATACTTTTAATGAACCTCAGAAAAGAAAAATTGATGTTGCTTTAAGTAATGCTTTCGGATTCGGTGGTCATAATACATCGGTAATTTTTAGAAAATATATGAAATAACTAATGGTGTTATATATCACGTAATAGCGTAAATTTTTCGTACTGTAATTATAGTTTTTCTTACCTTTTGAATATAAAAATTGATTTTTTCTCAATTTTAAGCACTTGTGCTCTATGGCACAATTGTTGAATTTACTTTAACGACCGAGGGATGTGCTTAAGGGAAAAGTTCAATATGAATCTAACAATTGACTTTCCTTGCAATTAAAAACCTAAACTATTTCTATACCCAATTTTGATGGAGTTGTTGTATTGGGTTTACTCTATTCAACCTTTGAGTTGATGAACAATAACGTTTTGTTAAGTTTTTAAAAGCTATGGATATTCATGACTAAATACTTTCTTATTTTCTGCCTTTTTTTACAATTTATTTTTGTAAGCACCTCTTTTTCTCAATCTAATTATAAAATGTTAATTACTAATGGTCAGCTTATTGATAATTCCACTTATCAATTTGATATAATATTGACCTCTCAAAATAATTTTGAAATGACGTCTTATCAATGTGTATTTTCTTTTTATTGCAACAGCATTAGCATGGATAATTACAGTTTTTCTTTTGTAAATGGTTCTTCGCAATTAATTAATAAACCTACTCTGGGTCTATCAGCAACTTTAAAAAATAACAAAGTTGAATTGACTTTCGCATCAAGAGCTTATACAGACTTATTTGGGAATAATTCTCTGCGTGTGGGTTCGTTTAGGGTTCATAGAGAAAAAAATACTTTTGATTTGAAAAGTATCTTTATAAACTGGAATTTCTCAGGTGATAATATTACAATTTTAACAGGTAAGCTTTTTGCAGATATTACTAATCCGGTAGAATTTTATAGTGATATGATGTTAACCGATGTAAATGATAGTAAGGTAAATTTACCTGATGAGTTTGCATTAGAACAAAATTATCCCAATCCTTTTAATCCTTCTACTAAAATCAAGTTTTTTATGAAAGAACATGGAAAAGTACAACTTGATATTTTTAATATCCTTGGTCAAAAAGTTGCAGAACTAATAAATAATGAATTACCTGCCGGTATCCATGAAGTGGAATTCAATGCCGATGGGCTAGCAAGCGGGATATACATTTATAAACTGGATGTAAAGAATAAGTTTACATCAGTTAAGAAGATGATCCTAGAAAAGTAAAAGCTTAAATTATTGTTTTTTTTCATTGAATATAGAATCCGGAATTCCTTTATTTATCTTATAATTTGAATAGTAGATATATACTTTTCCTGTTCTAGATTTTTTTTCATCCGGCTTTTCACCCGCCGAATCCTCATTATTAGGCATTCCGTTAGAAAATTTATTTCTTTCAATATTAAAGGAAAAAATCATTAAACTAGGAAGCGGGTAAGTATCAGGTGACCCTTTATAATTTAATTCTAATGAAAACGTGCCGTTAGTTTTTGTCGTAGATTCTGTTTTTAAGATAAAATCTCTGGTTTGATCTATCCACAAAGTTGTTAAAATTATGTTGCTTTTATCATTTAATGGAATTACTTTAATTACGGTCGCTTTATCTTCATTTACAGTATCATATTTTTCAAATATTGCCGTATAATTTCCATTTAAAAATGCCATTGGTGAAAAATTTATTCCTTCTTTGGGGAGCAGAGCAAAATTCTCTGATTCGAAATGAATTTTATCCGGCTGCTTAAAATATATTTTGGCTTCTGATTCAGGCGCTTTTATAAAATCAACATCAATCTTTATCCGGATATCAGCTGTATAATCGTGTATTTCTTTAAATTTATCTTTCAAATTATTTAAAATAATATTGGGATCTCTCTGTTGACCAAAAGATTGTAACGATATAAAAAATATTACCAAGAAAAATTTTTCCATTTGAAAACTTCAATATTTTTGATGTATTAAATAATCTAATCCATAAAAGAAATTTTATGGAAATAGAACTTCTGCTTATGAAAGAATATCCTTCCTTTAAAAATTATTACAGTGGCTCCGAAAAATAGTAATACGTGTCCGATTAAAATCAAGCATGATTTAATTACTTCAGGGTAATTAATATTATCATCAAAAAATAATCTCCAAGAAGACATATAAGTGGTAAACAAATAAGGCCGGATAGACTGAAAAAAATTTATTTCAATCGCAGATATTATAATTAAAACAATTATTACTGCCATTGTGCTAATTATTGGTCCGATGGCATTTTCAACAAGTGAAGAAAAAAGAAAAGCCAGAGCGGCGACTACCGACATACTTAAGGACGCAAACCCAAATGCCAAAAGAAATCTCCAGAAGACATCATTTTTTGCAAATATTATAATTTGAGAATTTTTTAGAACAATAAGTTCACCAACTCCAAAAATTATTGTTCCCAACCCTAAACTTATTAAAGCGAGCCATAAAATTAATGAATATGAATACAGCAGTCCTGCGGCAAATTTAGAAGAAACAAGTTTAAATCTTGAGACCGGTCTAGTTATTAAAATTCTATATGTTCCTGCAGCTGCCTCGCCTGCCAATAGGTCTCCTGCTACCAAAGCAATTAGAAATGGGATGTGTATATATAAGCTTCCTAGTATTATATATGTTATTAAATATCCATTTAAAAGATTTCCTACAAATATAAAAGATTGCTGCAGATTGCGTGTCATAAATGAAATAGATTTTTCACCTTCAATCAGCATAGCTATTTCAATTACCGGGACTAAAATTGCTATTGCTAAAAACCCTATGTATGTCCTCCATTTCCTAAAAATCTTATATAATTCAATTCTGATTAACTTAATCACCTTCCCTCTCCATCCGTAATTTGTAGAAAATATTCTTCAAGTGAACGTTTTGGAACAACAGCGCTAACCATAATATTATTCTCAACGAGATATTTATTTAATGGGGCAATTTCTTCCTCTTTTAAAGAAAATATCATTTTATTATTAGTATAGGTAGATAATTTGTTTATCCATTTATTATTTTGAAGTAAAATTTTAACTTGTTCCGGATTATTAACTTCAAAAGTAACATCCAGGGCACCTGCATTTAATAAATCTTCAACTTTACCTTCGATTTTAGCCGAACCTTTATTAATAATAATCATTCTATTGGCAACAAGCTCAACTTCATATAATATGTGTGAAGAAAGAAAAATTGTTTTGCTTTTCTCTTTACTAAGGTTAATTATTAAATCTCTTATCTCTTTCATTCCTTGCGGATCCAGCCCTGTGGTAGGTTCATCTAAGATAATCAAATCCGGATTATGCAATAAAGCTTGGGCAATACCAAGTCGTTGTTTCATTCCGTGTGAAAAAGTTTTTACTTTACTTTTATATCTTTTATCAAGGCCAACAAGTTCAAGTAATTCCATAATTCTTTTTTTTGAGACATCTGTTTCGGATAACTTGCCGAGTATTTCTAAATTTTTATAAGCTGATAAGTAAGAATAGAAATCAGGTTTTTCTACTATTGCCCCAATTTTTTTCAATATCTCAATTCTTTTTTCCCTCAACGATTTACCGAATATCCGGATTTCACCGTTTGAGGGTTCTATCAAGGAGAGAAGCATCCTAATAGTTGTACTTTTACCTGCTCCGTTTGGACCTAAAAATCCAAAAACATCCCCTTTGAAAACACTTAAACTTAAATTATCAACAGCTTTTAACTTTTTAAAAGATTTAGATAAATTTTTTATCTCAATAATATTTTCGTCAGCCAATTTATTTATTTATTTTAATTTAGTGAATTTAACCTATCTAAATTTTAATTAAAATTTTTAATTTGGTAATAAATTTATATAAACGGTTAAATTAAATGAATAATTGAAATAACGTAAACATAAATATGATTTTATATCAGAATAGGAATATACAGAAATTTTATTGCGGGTTATTCCATACATAAAATCCAAATTTTTTTATGGTTCTATCACAAGAAATTAAAAAAAAATTTATATTTAATAAGAACTCTTTTATTTGAAGTTTTTTTTTTTTAGTTTGAATTCCAATCTTAAAAGAAAATGTCGTTGAAAATTATGCTTAGGAATAGAAAATTAAAGCTGCCTCCCAGAAATTTATAACTCCTTCTAGTTAATTGTTTGAAAAAAGCAGTTGTAATTTTGTTTCTTCAATACATTGCTGTTAAGTAATAATTAAAAAATTTGATTCTTTATTTTGAAAAACTTAATATTAAATACTCTTAAGTTCCGGATAGAAACCATAAAAATTTTCTTTTGTATAAATAATAAATATGACTAACTAATAATAACAAATAAATATGTTATAAGAGGAGTGACTATGCAAATAAAAAGGCTGTTTACCGAAGCCGGAAAAGATCCTCTATCTTTAATAGAATTTGAAAAACGGTCGTCGGAGATTAAAAATCCTGATGGTTCAATTGTATTTAAGATGGATGATGTCTATGTACCGGCTAAATGGTCTCAGGTAGCAACGGATATAATCGCCCAGAAATATTTTAGGAAAGCAGGAGTACCTAAGTTATTAAAAAAGAGTAGAGAGAAAGGGGTACCATCCTGGTTACAGCCTTCAAAAGCAGATACAGATAAACTAGAACAACTTCCTGAAAAAGATAGGTATACATCAGAAACAGATTCGAAACAGGTTTTTCATAGATTAGCGGGCTGCTGGACTTATTGGGGATGGCAGGCAAATTATTTCAACTCCGAAGAGGATGCCAAAGCATTTTATGATGAAACAATTTACATGCTTGCCAATCAAATGGGAGCGCCAAATAGTCCGCAATGGTTTAATACCGGCTTGCACTGGTCTTACGGAATCAGCGGTCCATCACAGGGGCATTATTATGTCGATTATAAAACAGGTGAATTAACAGCCTCATCTGATGCTTATACGCATCCTCAACCACATGCTTGTTTTATTCAATCTGTTAAAGATGATCTCGTAAATGAAGGGGGAATAATGGATCTGTGGGTTCGTGAAGCCAGGCTTTTTAAATATGGTTCCGGTACAGGTTCTAACTTTTCAAATATCAGGGGATCAAACGAACCGTTAAGCGGTGGCGGTAAATCTTCCGGTTTAATGTCCTTCTTAAAAATCGGTGACCGTTCTGCCGGTGCTATTAAATCAGGAGGTACTACCAGAAGAGCTGCTAAAATGGTAACTCTTGATATGGATCATCCGGATATAGAAGAATATATAAATTGGAAAGTTGTTGAGGAACAAAAAGTCGCTTCTCTTGTCGCCGGATCCCGGCTATGTAATTATCACCTGAATGGCATTATAAAAGCGTGCTATGATGAACATCCGGAAAATGATCGCTTTAATAAAAAGCTTAATCCTAAACTAAAGCATGCTGTTTTAGAGGCAAGAAAAGCTCAGATTCCGAACAATTATATTGAAAGGGTAATCCAGCTTGCTAAATTGGGGTTTAAGTCAATTGAGTTCCCCGTTTATGATACTGATTGGAATTCTGATTCATATGCTACAGTTTCAGGACAAAATTCAAACAATTCAATTAGAGTCACTAACGAATTTATGAATGCAGTGATTAATGATAGTGATTGGAATCTTTATTGGAGGATTGAGAAAGTTAAAGCTAAACATGAAAACCGCGAACCCAAAGCTTGTAAGAAAATTAAAGCGGAAGAATTATGGGATCAAATAGCGTATTCTACTTGGTCGTGTGCTGATCCGGGAATTCAATATCATACAACTATTAATGAATGGCATACGTGTCCTGCTGACGGAGAAATAAAGGCTTCCAATCCGTGCAGTGAATATATGTTTTTGGACGATACCGCATGTAATCTGGCTTCTCTAAATCTTGTAAAATTCTACCATTCTGAAAAACAGGAATTTAATATAGAATCTTACAGGCATGCAACAAGATTATGGACAATAGTTCTGGAGATTAGTGTATTAATGGCTCAGTTTCCAAGCAAAGAAATTGCACAATTAAGTTATGACTATAGAACACTTGGTCTTGGATATGCGAATCTTGGCTCATTATTAATGCTGCAGGGAATTCCTTATGACAGCAATGAAGCTTTTGCAATTTGCGGTGCTTTAACAGCAATTATGCATATGTCCTCTTACGCTGCTTCAGCAGAAATGTCAAAGGAAATCGGTTCATTTCCCAATTATGAAATGAATAAAGTTCATATGCTAAAAGTTCTAAGAAATCATAGGAGAGCAGCTTATAATGTTCCCAATGAAGAATATGAAAAACTTTCTATTTATCCTATTGGAATAGATCCTAAATTCTGCCCTTCCGACCTTTTAAAAGCTGCTAGAGAAGACGCTGATAGAGCCCTTGAACTTGGAACTAGTTATGGCTTTAGAAATGCACAGGTTACTGTAATTGCTCCTACGGGAACTATTGGTCTGGTAATGGATTGCGACACTACCGGTGTCGAACCTGATTATGCACTGGTTAAATTCAAAAAACTGGCTGGAGGAGGTTATTTTAAAATAATAAATCAATCTATACCCCCTGCACTTGAAAGGCTCGGATATAATAAAGATCAAATAACTGAAATAGTTAAATATGCAAAAGGTTCGGGATCTCTGGATGGATGTCCTTACATTAATCATGAATCTCTTCGGGCTAAAGGATTTAACGAAGAAGCTCTTTCGAAAATAGATAAAGCTCTTCCTTCAGTATTCGACTTAAATTTTGCATTCAATAAATTCACTCTTAGTCTGGACTTCTTAACTAAAAAGTTAGGATTTGAAGAAGAAGAGGTAAATTCTTTTGACTTTAATCTCTTGTCTTCATTAGGTTTTTCTAAACAGGAAATTGCTTCGGCAAATGATTATGTTTGCGGTACAATGACCATTGAAGGTGCTCCTTTCCTGAAACACGAAAATTATCCTGTCTTTGATTGTGCAAATAAATGCGGTAAAAAAGGAACACGTTTTATTAGACCTCATGCACATATTAGAATGATGGCTGCTGCTCAGCCATTTATCTCAGGTGCTATTTCAAAGACTATAAATCTCCCGAATCAGGCAAGTGTTGAAGATATTAAAGATGCATATATGCAATCCTGGAGATTAGGAATAAAAGCAAATGCCCTGTATAGAGATAGTTCCAAGCTCTCGCAGCCATTAAATTCTATTAGTGAAGAAGAACTCGAAGCACTTTTGGAAGACAAAGAGAATAACGATATTGTAAAGATTGCCGAAAAAATTATTCATCGTTATATTGCTAAAAGAAGGAGACTCCCGGATAGAAGAACCGGCTACACACAAAAAGCAAAAATTAACGGTCAGTCCGTTTATATAAGAACCGGTGAATATGATAATGGTCAGATTGGAGAAATATTTATAGATATGCATCGCGAAGGTGCCGCTTTTAGAAGTTTGCTTAATTGCTTTGCTATCTCTATATCTCTTGGTCTTCAGCATGGAGTTCCCCTAGAAGAATTTGTTGATGCTTTCGTATTTACCAGATTTGAACCCAGTGGTATTGTTACCGGTAATGAGAAAATTAAAATGGCTACATCGGTTATTGATTATATATTCAGAGAGTTAGCGGTTACATATTTGGGTAGGCATGACTTAGCTCATGTTGAACCGGGTGAAATTCAATCAAAAGCTTCCAAAGGAATTGTCAAAAAACTAATCGAGCCTGAATATGTAAGTGAGGAAGTTGTAAGCGAAAGATTAATTGAGCTTGGCAATGAAAAAGGAAAAAATTTATCAGCATATGACTCTGGATATAAAAATATTAATTTTAATCAAAATAGCATAACCTCAAAGGTTAAACAAGCTATAGAAAAAGGTTATACGGGTGATATTTGTTCGGAATGCCAGAGTTTGACCATGGTGAGAAACGGAACATGTTTAAAATGTATGACTTGCGGTTCAACTTCAGGCTGCAGCTAATCTATTTATTTTAACAGAGTTAACAGAATTATCACTGTTAACTCTGTTTATCTTCGAAAATCTTCCTTTTATTACTCTTTTATAACTGTATTCTATTTTAAGACGATTTAAAATAATTCCTTTTCCCTTCAATTAAAATTTAAAATTTACTTGAAATAGATATTTCTTTCCTGTTAGTTAATAACTTAAAATTCTATTTTTTATTAAAGAGTTAGTATGAATGTCGAACAAATAATAGCAGAAGAATTAAATATAAAAACCAGCCAGGTTAATGCAGTTATTAATTTATTAAACGAAGATGCAACTATTCCTTTTATTGCAAGATACCGTAAGGAAAAAACAGGGGGCCTTGATGAGGACTTTCTTCGAATAATTGAGGATAGATTAAATTATCTGACCCTTCTCCAGCAAAGAAAGGAAACTATTTTAAAAAGCGTCGAGGAACAGGGGAAGCTTACGGATGAATTAAAATATAAAATTGATAATTGTGCAAAATTGCAGGAACTTGAAGACCTTTATCTTCCTTTTAAACCAAAGAGAAAGACACGCGGAACTATTGCAAAAGCTAAGGGTTTGGAACCTCTTGCATTATTCATTTTAGAAAATCCGAACTTCTCGGGAAATTTTAACGAAAAGCTTTCTGAATTTATTAATGGAGATCTGGGGGTACATAACCAGGAAGAGGCTCTGCAGGGTGCAAAAGATATTATTGCTGAGATATTAAATGAAAATGCTGAGATTCGTAAAGAAGTTAGAATATTCTTATTGGAAACATCCATGATTAAATCAGAAAGGGCAAAGGAAAAACCTTCTTCAGAAAAAGTTAGTGAAAAACAAAAAGAAAAGGAAAAGAAAGAAATATATCAGATTTATCACGAGTTTAGTATAGAAATAAATAAAATAAAACCTTACCAAATTCTTGCTCTAAACAGAGGTGAAAAAGAAAATGCTTTGAAGATATCTTTAGAATTTGATGCTGCCGAAATCCATAAGAAAATAAAACGTATTTTCCTCAAGTATCGTGATTCTATTTTTATGGATATAATTGAATCTGTGATTGAAGATTCTTTTAATAGATTAATTTTCCCATCAATCGAAAAGGAAGTTCGTAATGCTTTGACAGAAAAAGCCGACTTGCATGCTATTGATATTTTCGCAGCTAATTTAAGGCAACTTCTTCTTCAGCCGCCGATTTCAAACAAAATAATAATGGGTATTGATCCCGGATTTGTTTCCGGTTCAAAGATAGCAGTTATTGATGAAACCGGAAAATATTTAGATGGTTCAACAATATATCCTCACCCTCCTCAGAATAAAAAAGAAGATGCTGTAAAACAAATATTGAATTTCATCCAGAGATATAAAGTTGAAATAATTGCAATTGGTAATGGAACTGCAAGCAGGGAGACAGAACTGTTAATTGCTGAGATAATTAAAAACTTTCCGGGTGCATCCGGATGTCATTACATCATTGTTAATGAAGCAGGAGCATCTGTTTATTCAGCTTCTGCCGTTGCTAAAAAAGAGTTCCCAGATCTTGAAGCAAGTCAGCGTGGAAACATTTCGATAGCCAGAAGAATTTTAGACCCCCTTGCTGAAATGGTGAAAATTGATCCGAAATCAATTGGCGTTGGTTTATATCAGCATGATGTAAATCAGAAGTTCCTTTCTGAAAAACTCGATAATGTTGTGGAAAGCTGTGTCAATTTCATAGGCATTGATGTTAATACAGCTTCTGCCTCTTTACTAACATATGTTTCAGGGCTGAATAAAAGAATTGCAGAAAATATAGTTAAATATAGAGAAAAGGAAGGGAAATTTAATGATAGGCATAACTTATTAGATGTATCGGGGCTTGGAGAAAAATCATTTGAGCAATCTGCAGGGTTTTTAAAAATATCGGGAGGGATAAATCCTTTGGATAATACTTTTATTCATCCCGAATCCTATTCTGCCGCCGAAAAATTACTGGCAATGATTAATCTTCCTCTTGCAAAAGTAAAGGATGCAGGCGCTTTAATAAATTTAATAGTAAAACAGAAAGGCATAAAAAAATTAGCTGAAGAAATTGGAATTGGTGAACCAACATTAACCGATATCATCGAAAATCTTAAGAAACCGGGTAGAGATCCTAGAGATGAATTACCCCCTCCGATTTTAAGATCTGATGTTCTGAAAATTGAAGATTTAAAAGAAGGGATGAGATTAAAAGGTACTGTTAGAAATGTTGTAGATTTCGGAGCTTTTGTAGATATCGGCGTAAAGCAGGATGGATTATTACATATTTCTCAAATTGCTGATAAATTTGTAAAAAATCCTCTGGATTTTATTAACGTAGGTGATGTAATAGAGGTTAAAATCATTAAGGTCGATATCTCACGAAATAGAATATCTTTAAGTATGCGCTGATCAATATACTGAAGATAAGATATGGATGAAATAATAATTTTTATTTGTCTAATCATTTTGATCTTGACCGGGTTTTACATAAGGTATTCAAAGAAAGGAGAACTTAGACCAAATGAAAATGAGAATTCCATTCATGATATATTTCCAGTAAAAAATTATATAAGCTCCAGAATTTTGTTTATTGCCGAAATCGGATTGGCTGCTCTGTTATTTAGTATTATTTTTTATAATTTAAAGTTTTACTTAATGACTTTGTGGTCTGTTATTTCCTTTATGATTGTTCTGAAAATAATTTCGTTTGCTGAAAAATCTTAAAAACAAATTTAAGGGTTCTCATGGCTAAAAAATTTTCTTCTCCATCTATTATTACTGCAGCTGGTAATAAACCTAAAAAAATAGAGGAATTTATTGGAAAAGTAAATTCCGGTACCGAAATGATAAGTATTGCAAGAATGAAAAGCCCTTCAGGCTGGATAGAACCGGGTCAAAAACCTGAATTTGACGAATATACTATTGTGCTTTCCGGTATGCTGAATGTTAAAACAGAGAAAGAAACGATTGATGTTCAGGCAGGTGAAGCTATAATTATAAATAAAAATGAATGGGTTCAGTACAGTACTCCGGGCGAAGAAGGAGCAGAGTATATTGCCGTTTGCCTACCTGCATTTTCACCTGGTATAGTTCACAGAGATGAGTAGAATATTGTCTTTATTGAGATGCTGTAAATTAACTTAATTGTTTTCAATAACAGGAAATTTCTTTTCTACATTAATAATTTCATTTATTAAATCAAGCAAGTCTTTTTTCATAAAGGGTTTAGATAAATAATATGAACATCCTTCCCTTAATAATTTTTCCTTATCATCGTGCAGTGCATAACCTGTTAAAGCTACAAAAGGAACGTTATTATATCCATTTATGTCTTTTATTTTTTTCATTGCATCAACGCCGCTAAAACCATTTCCTAAATTTATATCCATTAAAACCGCTGAATACTTCTTTTGGGAAGTCATTTGAATAGCCGTTAAGCCGTCTTTTGCATAATCTACTTTACAAATTTTCCTAAGATAGATCATTACAACTTCCTTATTCATCTCATTATCTTCCACCAACAATATTTCCGGCAGGTTTGACATTGATGTATTATCGGTTCCTTGTGTTTTCCCATTACTTTTTTCTACATTCCTGGCATGTTTACTATCATTTTCAATTACAGCCGGTAGATAAATACTGAATGATGAACCTTTTCCAAGATCACTATCCAGTGTAATATATCCATTCATCATTTGAACAATTTTTTTTGCAACCGTTAAGCCAAGTCCATTCCCTTCAAAGTTTCTTCTTCTACCTTCGCTTGCCTGCCTGAAATCATCAAAAATAATATTTTGTTTTTCTTTTGATATACCTATGCCGGTATCAGATATTTTTATTATCCCCCACGATAGATTATTTTCAACTACTTCATTAGTTTCAATAGTTATTTCCCCTTGCGGTGTAAATTTAATTGCGTTATCAATAATGTTATTTAATACCTGGTTTATTAATCTATCATCTGCTATAATTTTCATTGACCTATTATACTTACGGGTTAACTTTAATTTTTTTTCATTCAAATGATCATTGAAATTTTGAATAAGGCTGTCAATTCTTTCACTCACATTAATCTGAACGGAATTAATATAAACTTGTTTCGATTCAAGTTGTGAAAATTCTAAAATAGATTCTAATGTATTCAACAGTCTTTTCCCCGATTTAATTAATAAATCGGCCATTTCAACGTCGTCAGGTTTTTTCAAATCTTCTTTAAGAATCTGGGCAAATCCAAGGATTCCAACCATAGGAGTTCTTAATTCATGACTCATATTTGCAAGAAAGACAGATTTTAATCTATTCATCTCCTCTGCTTTTTCTTTTGCTACAATTAAATCATTTTCAAATCGTTTTTGATTGCTAATATCCTGTTTTATGATTAAAAAGTTGATTATGGTATTATTATTATTTTTAATCGGTGAAACAATTACATGTTCCCAATAAGATTCACCTGTTTTCTTATAAGCCATAAACTCTCCCTTTAATTCCTGGCCCAATTTTACAGCTTTAGTAATTTCATGATTATCATCCCGTTTAAATTCAGATGAATGGAGAGCACAGGGGTACATTTTTTTTAATTCACCGTATGTAAAACCTGTCATTTCTATATATTTGGGATTAGCATACACTATATTTCCTTCAGGTGCGGTAATTAGTACAGCTGCCGGGCTTTGCTCAACTGCCCGTGAAAGTTTCAATATTTGCTCTTCTGCTCTTTTTTTAAAAGTAATATCTTCAATTGATGAAATAATAATTCCTTGTTCATAGAGGGGTATAATTGAGCATATAATAAATTTTTCTATCCCGCCTGGAGTAGAAATTTTAATATTATCGTAATTTAATTTAGAATCATCATGCAGTTTAATACCTTCAAAAATATTCTTTTCTATCTCTTGCTTTGAATCAAGCTCTGTATATATTCCTAAATTTAAGAACTGACTAAAATTTTTCATTGGCTCTTCAGCAAAACCCAATATTTCTGTTAATTTATCATTGGTATAAATTATCTCTCCGGTGTCAATCTTACTTACAATTAATCCGGTTTGAATGTTTTGGAGAACCAATTCAATAAACTTATTTCGTTCGTTTAATTGATGCTCAGCTAATTTTTTTTCTGTAATATCCCTTGCAATAACATCAAATCCAACTAACTGATTATTTTCAACAATTAAATTATTACTTTGAGCAAGCCAGATAATATTCCCATTTTTTGATATAATAGGATATTCAAAATAAGAAGTTTTTTCTTTGCTTAGATATTGGCGTAATAACTTATATTTACATAGCTTCCTGTGTGACGGTAATATTAGAATTGAAAAATCCATGTTTCGCAATTCTTCTTTGGAATATTCTGAAATTCTAACTGTGGCAGCATTTACATATCTATATTTCCAGGTTGAATCCAGGGCAAAGATTATCTCCGATGCATTTTCAACTACTTTTCTATATTTTTTTTCTGATTCCAGTAATGCAGCTTCCGCCTTAAATTTTTCAGTTACATCATGAAAAACTAAAACAATTCCATCTATATTGGATTTTTCGTCTTTAATTGCTGAAACACTCGATTCTACAATTTTAACTTCGCTGTTATTCGAGATAGTTAAATTGCCCGGAAAATTATCCGAAAATCCAGTATTAATTAATTTTTTTATGTCTAAATCTGCAATTTCATAAGTTACCTTATCACTAATATCAAATATATCAAGTACATATTTACCATTCGCATCTTCGGTATTAATTGAAGTCAACTCTTCTGCGGCAGAATTCATATAATTAATTTTACCCTCATTATCTGTTGCGATAACTGCATCACCGATGCTTTTAAGAGTAATAGATAACCGTCTCTCACTATCGCGCAGTTTCTTTTCCATGTTGTGTTTATATATTGCAATCTCTATCGATGTATGCAGTTCTCTCTCTTCAAAAGGTTTTACAATATAACCATACGGTCCAGTGATTTTGGCTCTTTCTAATGTATTCGGATCTGTAAATGCTGTAAGGAAAATTATAGGTATGTCAAATATTTCTTTAATTTTTTCAGCAGTTTGAACTCCGTCGATAGGACCTTTTATATTTATATCCATCAAAATAATGTTAGGGATGTGCTCCTTCGTCAATTTAATGGCTTCATCTCCCGAAACTACTATGCCGCAAACTGAGTAACCTAAATCACATAATCTGCTTTCCAATTCAAGAGCAACTATCGATTCATCTTCAACAATTAATATTTTTTCCATAATTTTTTATAATAATTGAAATTTATATTATTAGATTTTACTTAAAGGTAATGTAAAACTAAAAACTGAACCTTCTCCTATTTTCGATTGAACAGTTATTTCTCCTCTGTTCATTTCAACAAATTCTTTACACAATATTAACCCGAAGCCGGAACCTTCTTCATTTTGTGTCCCCTTTGTAGATATATTTTGATCGATCTGAAATAATTTTTCCACTGTATTTTGATTTATACCGACTCCATTATCTTTAATTTGTATCTCTGCATATTCTTCTTTTTCTTTTGCAATTAATACAATTCTTCCGCCTTGATTGGTGAATTTAATTGAATTAGATACAAGGTTTCTAAAAATAGTCTCAACCATATTTAGGTCTGCAAAAGCATATATATCATTATTCAATCCCATTTCCAAAGTGATACTTTTGCTTTCTGCATTACTTTTATATAATTCCATCATTTGATTTATAATTGCTTTTAAACTAAATGATTCTTGATTAAATTTAATTCTCCCTGTTCTGATTCTAGCCCATTGAAGCAGATTTTCTAGAAGATTGAATGTAGATTTTGCAGATTTTAATAAATTTCCTGAAATATCCTTAAGCTCGCTGTCACTCATGCTGTTGTAATCCGAAGCTAAATATTCTGATAATCCTAAGAGCGAAGTAAATGGGCTTCTTAAATCATGTGCGATGATCGAAAAGAATTTATCTTTATTTGAATTTAAGATCTTTAACTCTCTCTCTGATTCATTTAATTTTTTATTCAATTGGGATAGTTCAATTGTTTTTTGTTCTAAAACATTTTTGCTGCGCTGTATTTCAGATAAATATTTTATCATTTCCGCATTTGCTATTTTCTTTTGCGTCACATCCCTTAAAATTGTTATACATTCATCTCTGAAATCATCCAGATTTTCACCCGGTAGATTAACAATCCGCACTTCTTTATAATTAACTTGATTATTTATATAAGATTCATATTCAAACACCTGTATTTGATCAGAACTTACATTTCTTTCAGATAATAATAATATTTTTTCTGAAAGATCTTTATCAAGTACATTGTAGATTTTCTCACCAATAATTTTATTATTGGAAAAAATAAAATCAGAATCCTGAACATGATAATCTAAAATGGTGCCATTTCTCTGATATCGGATAACAATATCCGGAATAGCTTTTAAAAGTGTCATTATTCTTTCTTCGCTTTCTCTCAGTGCTTTTTCTGTTTTCTTAAGTTCTGTAACATCAGAAGCAACTGACAAAACTAATTTCGCATCTCCATCCTGGCTATCTATCGCTCTCTTAAATGTTTGAAGCAGATGTACCTTCCCTTCAGCATCAATTAACTTATCTTCAGGGATATAAATCTCTTCAAGAGTATCGATAACATCTCTATCAAGTTTTCTCTGGTAATCCAGTTCAATATTGTTTAGAAAATCAATATCATGTTTTCCTACAATCTCTTCTACAGTTGTTCCGAGAGCTTCAGCGGTAGCTTTATTAGTCAATTCATATTTGCCTTGTGCATCTTTAACCGTAATATAGTTTGGGTCTGTATCAATAATTTGTCTTAAGAAGATACGTTGTTTTTCAATTAATTCTTTAGCTCTATTTTTTTCTGTTATATCTCTAAATACTAAAACGATACCTGAAATCAATTCTTTTTCATCTTTTATAGGTGCAGAACTAAAATCAATAGGAGTCTCTTTTCCATTCTTTCCTACCAGAATTTTATTTGTCATTCCAACTATTGAGTGATACCGGAGTGAAATTTGGATAGAATTTTCATTGTCTTTTATTCTGAAAATATCTTTTATGTCTTTACCATAAGCATTTTTTGCATCCCATTCGGTAATATCTTCGGCAACATGGTTTATTATTTTTATAATTCCGTTTGAATCTGTTGCGATTAAAGCATCGCCTATGCTAGTTAAGGTTGCTGAAAGCCAATTTTTATTTTCTTTTAGCTTTTTCTCCATTTTATGTTTATATAAAGCCATTTCAACAACTGAGAATAGCTCCCTTTCTTCAAAAGGTTTAATAATATAACCATATGGCTCTGTCATTTTTGCTCTTTGAAGCGTCTCATCATCGGAATGGGCAGTTAAGTAAATTACCGGAATATCCAGCTCTTTTTTAATTCTTGCTGCAGTGTCAATACCATCCATGTCTCCTTTAAGACGTATATCCATCATAACCAGGTTAGGATGATGGAGTTCGATTTTGCTTAATGCATCAAGCCCGGAAGGTGCCGTATCAACAACAAGGTAGCCCATTTCCTCAAGCCGGTCTTTTAACTCAAGCATTACGATATTATTATCTTCTACTATTACTATTGAAACCTTTTCCATATTGATTCTCTAAGAATTTGATTCTTTAAATTTAATTTTATAAGAAGTTCCTTCTTCTGTTTCTGTTTCTAACGTTCCTTCTAATTGATCAACGAGTGTATTAACAAGATGCAGTCCAAGCGAACTTTCTTTCTTTTCATTAATTTTTGAATTTATTCCAACTCCGTTATCTCTTACAACAAGTTGTAATTCTTTATTACAGTTTTTGTTGAATTCTATATTTATAATGTTTTCTTTTTCGTTTACACCTCTTTCAGGGAAGGCATATTTAAGTGAATTTGAAACAAGTTCGTTTATTATTAATCCGCATGGAACCGCATTATCTATGTTAATGTGGACATCTTCCATGTTAATTTTTAATTTAACAATGCTTTGGTTAACACCGTAGGAACGAAAAAGATCAATCATTAAACGTTCTACATATTCTTTGAAATTTATCCTTCCCAGATCCTTAGACTGGTATAAACGTTCATGTATTAATGCTATGGATTTTACCCTGTTCTGACTGTCCTTAAAAATTGCTAAGGCTTCTTTATCCTTTATTCTTTTGGAATTGAGATAAAGAAGACTTGAAATAACCTGCAGATTATTTTTTACCCTGTGATGAATCTCCTTCAGTAATACCTCTTTTTCTGAGAGTGAGTTTTGAAGACTTTGAGCATGTGTTTTAATCTTTATTTGAAGTTGTGCCTGGTGTATAGCTACAGCTAATTGATTTGAAAAATATAGTAGTATTTCTTTATGATTATCTTCGAATACATTTGGATTTTCTGAAGATATTGATAAATTTCCGACAATTTCTTGTTCCATAGTCAATGGAACAGATATGTATGAGACTAAACCGTCTCTAAGAAGATCTCTTTCCATCGGATTTTTGCATTCTAATTGCCCAATATCATTTACTATTTTCACTTCTCTAACCGGGTTGCTTTCAGAGCTTTCAAATTCACCTTCCATTGGAACAGTAAGATTAAAGAAGTTATTTCCGTTTTTTTGATTTCTTCTAACGCCCTGTATTATTATAGTATTTGTTTTATGATCCTGAGTCGCTACTGTAGCAGTTGTAATAAAATTAAATAAGGTTGGAAGCTGAATCAAAGTTTCCATAATAATTTCATCAATGGATTTTGCGGAAATTATTCCCCGATATATTTTATCAAAAACCTGCAAACGCGAATTATATTGCTTAAGAGTATTTTCTGCCAGTAGTCTTTCTTTAATTTCTATTTGAAGCATTTTATTTATATTTGCTAATTCTGCAGTTCTTTCATCTACTTTTCTTTCTAAGTTATCCTGTGAACTTTTTAGATAATCAGCCATTTTATTAAAAGTACCTGCGAGTCTGCCTATTTCGTTTTCATTACTTATATTAACCCTTACACTTAAATCACCATCTGCGATGGTTTGTGCGACAAAGTCTAATTGACGGATTGGAGCGGTTAATTTTTTCGCAAAATATATAGATATAACCAAACCAATAATTATTGATAATAATGCAAGCCAAATTGTTCTGTAGTATAATTCCTTGATGTTTTGGTTATATTTACTTAAGGATAGACCGACATTTATTCTTCCCCAATCTATACCGGAATAACTAAATGGATAAGAAAAATGAAAGACTTCATGTCCAACTAAGTTGCTGTAAACAAATTCATCACTTGCTTCTTTAGTTTTAGGTAAATTCAGATCATCTTTAAAGGTTTTTTGCTCCCACCCGTTAGCAGTGTGAACAAGGGAAAAACCATCTTTTCGTGTAATTATTATATAAAGGATTGAGTTGCTCTGTTTTATAATTTTCATACAATGATCTACAGTAAACCCATAATCATTGTTTATAATTGCAGTTGCAGTAACCTGTCCGATTGAGCCTGCTATATCATTTGCCTCTGATTTCATTCGCTCTACTAATACTTCCTTTTGGTAAGGGAGTGTACCAATGATAAATATTAAGAGAGTAGCTATTATTAAAATCCATGAAATAAGAGCGGTTCTTACCAGAATTCCCTTAGTCCATTTATTTTTAATTAATTTACTGTATCTATTTTTTAGTTTGAATAATAGAAACATTTTAATTTTTACTCATAGCTGTAATTTCTTTATAATCTTTAATAAGTGTATTTACATTATCAGTATATTCTTTACGAAATGAAATAACCTGATCTGTATTCATTAGTGTCAGCAGCTGTTTTCCTCCCGGATAAGAATTCAACTGTTCGGCCGCTTTAATAATTAATTTCCTATGTTCTTCATTCTTAAAGTTTTTGGTAAATGCCGTAACTGTTTGTATTAGATCCGGACTTACATCTAGTATTTTCAATCTTTTTCCAACTTGCGGATTAAGTTCTTTCATTAGGTTAAAAGAATTCTTTGTTACTATACATGCATTTATTTGTTCGAAGAACACAGAAAGAATCAATTGTGATTCTTTATCAGATTCTTTTATCTCACTAAAATATTTATTAGGCATTGGCAGCTTATTTCTATCAAGTAAATAACCTAACCACATATTGGAGATGGAATAATTAGACTTTGATTTTACCCCAATTTTTGTACCTCTAAGCTCTGTAAGGTTTTTAATGTTTTCTTTAGTCAATAAGATATATTCGCTGAATATCTGACCGCCTTTTAAAGGTACAAACGCTCCTTCAAGATTTAATTTTGCTTTATAATTCAAATAATCAACGGAATTTAGACATACTAAAGCTACATCATTCAAAGAAGATGAATTTACGTTTTCTATATTATCGACAAGAACTGGATTTAATTTAAATTCCGGTTTAATTGTTTTTACAATTTCTTTAACCCATACTTTCAATGCAGCTACTGCATCATTCATATCAACATCTGAAAATAAATTCTTCAAAAAAATAACTTTGTAAGTAGGTAGAGATTCTTCTTTAGCTGATTGACTGTAAATTTGAGGAGTTCCGATTATATTTATTAATAACATTAGTACAAACGGACTTTTTCTTACCTTCCTTATAATATTTTTATAAACAGTTTTCATTTATTGTTAAAATAAGTTTGTAGATTTTGTTTCTTTAACCCGTTCTTTGATTCGGCTATTTTTTTATAATCTTCTAATAATTGTCTGTAACTATCTAGATCTGAATCATGGAATAAAACTAATTTATCTATTTTCATCATCATCATTATTTGTTTTCCTGATACTAAATCATGCATCTTAAGAGCATTGTCGGTAAAAACTTTTCTATCTTCTTCATTTAGGTAATTCTTTGTAAAACACATTAGGGTATAGATATAATATGGTGAGGATACCAATGGAGTTAATCTAGCTTCCATTTGAGGATTTAATTCTGCCATTATCTTAAATATTTTCTCAGGGACCAGGCAGGCATCTAGTTTACCGAAAAAGAGATTAAGGATAAGTTGTGATTCATTGGGGGTTGTAATTATTTCTTTGAAATATTTATTTATATCAGATATATTGTTTTTAGCACAAAAAACATCAAACCATAATTTGGGTATATCATTATTGTATTTACTTGTTATTCCAATTCTGAGATTCTTTAAATCTCTTATATCGTTATAGTTTTTATCTTTAGAAGTTAATAGTAAGTATCTAAATTCGGTATCCCCTTTAAAAGAAGCTATGAATTGTGGATCCAGAGAGAACTTATCTTTTAATTGCATAAAATCAACTACATTGAGTGCTAAAAATGCAAGATTTCCTTTTATTAAATCTTCATGAACTTCCTTATAGTTGTCGTAAATTTTTAAATCCAGGTCATAATTACTTTTATTCAATTTTCTAATTTCATTAAGCCAAATGTTGCATGCGGCACCTGCGTCATTGATATTTACATCATTAAATAGCTCTTTCATTATACCTATTGTATAATTCTTGGGAATCTTTTGAGAATATGCGTTTGAATTTGCAGTAATAAGGATACCCATTAAACAGAGGGTGATAATATTATAAATTATATTTTCATTCATTTATTTTTTTTGCTTTAAATAAATTGTAGTCCCTTAATAATGCTTGAGAACTTTCTAAATACTCAGTTTTAAACTTTATGGCTTCATCTGTTTTTAGTAATGTCAAGATTTGCTTTCCTGCGCTATAACTTCCAAGATTTAACGAAGCATCTATAAATTTTTCGCTATAGCTGAATTTTCTTGAATTTTCTGTATAACAGGACAATCCCTTTAAGTATCCCGGAGATTCGGTAAGAGTATTTAGTTGTTCACCTAATTGGGGGTTTAATTCTTTCATAGTTTCAAAAGCTTTTTTTGAAACCATACATACATCATTTTGTCCAAAAAAAACCGACATAATTAGCTGTGATTCACTATCAAACTCTTTTATTGAACTAAAAAATTCTTCTTTCTTTGACAGCTTATTTTTATTTAATAAAACTTCTAGCCACATATTCGAAACGGGATAATAAGTTCTCCGAAGTAAACCTAACTTCTTATTTTTCAAATCCTTTAGATCTTTGAATTGTTTCCCCTTTACCAATATTAAAAAATGCACATATGCACTGTTTTTATCCGTTGAAACAAGTACTGGATATAAATGCATTTTTGATTTGATATTTAAATAATCTATTGTATTCAACATTATTAATCCGAAATTGCCTCGTATTGGAGATTCGATTATTTCGTCTGCATTATCAAATATCTGGAGATCAAATCTTACTCCCATTTTCAATTGTTTTTGCAATGCTTCACCCCATACTTTTATTGCCGCCTTTGCATCATTAATATTTACGTTTATAAATATATTTTTAGGACATACTAATATGAAATCATCTTCATCCAGATGACCATCCTTTTGACCTTCTGTATTCCCCGATATTATAAATAATATCGAGGTCATAAATAAAATGAATGAAATTATATTGGTATATTTATAGGAAGTAAATTTCTTCATGATTTTTTAATAAAATTCCTGTTTACTGCTGTCTAATTTCCTTCGATTTCCTTGCCTATAATCATTTCAAGTTTAACCTGTGCAATTAAATGATCATAAAGAGCTTTTTGATATTGTGCATTCACAAAAGATTCCATTAACTGTGCTTCGACAAGATCTTTGGCTTCTACCATATCCATCTGAAAAGCTCTTTCATTTAGCTCTCTGCTTTCTTCTGCAGTATTTTTAGCTTCTAAAGTTTTCTCCAGCTGATCTTCTGTAGTTCTAACATCATTGCAGGCATTCCTTACTTGAAGTATTATTGCATCGTGAAGTAATTGTTTTAGATCTGTTATTTCATTTAATTTTGCTTTTGCCTCATCTACCTCACCGGATGTCCTAAACCCGGAAAAAATGGGAATTTCTAAACCCAGACCTACTGTCCATAAAGTTTTATTATCTTTATTAACAAACCCGTATTCATAAGAATTTACATTCTGGTCTAAACTGCCGAATATTCCTAAACTTGGTAAATATCCGCTTTGTGCTTCCTCTATCTTTGATTTAAAGACTTCTACTGTAGAATTTAATTTTGACCAATCCGGATTATAGTTATATGCAGTTGTTACTATACTATCTGCGTTCAAACTGTAATTTGAATTTGGAATTTCATTTGAACTTACGTCAAAATCATCGGGGATTTTGTTACCAAGAGAAAAACGTAAAGCCTCTTTTGATAAATCTATTTTCCCTTTAATTTCTGATACTAATGTTCGGACTTGATCAACAATCACCTTATTTCTTAGATAATCTATTTTAGTTACCTTTCCCGAACCATTTTTGTACAAACTTTCAGTAAGATTTAGAGTCGCTTCAAGCTTTTCCAATGCATTTTCACCGATACTATATAGTTCCTTTGTCAACACAACTGAATAGTAGTAGCTTTTTACCTCAAACCTAATTTCCAGATCAGTTTTTTTGGTTTCCTGTTTGGCTATCTCAATACCATATTCTGCTTGCTTATTTATAGATTGTACTTTACCGCCTGTATATAATGGATATGTAAGAGTTAAAGCACCGTGTAAGTTTTGTTTGTCCATTACTTTAGCATCTTGTTCGGGAACCGGAATATCATCAAAATTCAGTGTAAGCCCTGGTAAAGTAACCGGTATACTCATCTTAAATGACGGAAGCACAAAGGTTGGATCCTGATCCATTAAGCTATATACTGCCTTTAAAGATAACTGCGGCCAATACCCCGATTCTGCCTGTTTTTTCCGGGCAGCTGCTATATTAACTCCTTCTTTTGCGGCTTCTATTTTATGATTGTTTTCCAGCGCAATTTCAAGGCAGTTTTTTAATGAGAGCACTTTTACAAATTGTGTAATTGTTGAATCTTGCGAAATTTCCTGCGGAAAAGAACTTGAATAGTTCAGAATAAATAAGAATGAACTTATTGCCACTATTTTTCCAATCATATGTAATCCTTAATTTTATTCATTTTAATCTTTTCTCGAATGAAAGTCTTATCTTATCATATCATTCTTATAAAGAATAATTACCTAAAGTATAATCTTTAAAGGCTGTCCCCTTAAGAAGGCTATTATTCCAAATATATTATCGAAACTTTTGCAAAAATTATTAACAGAAGGAACGTTTTTTTAAAAAAAGTTATTATTTCAAATAACACAAAATGTCCTACTGAATGAAGTGACCTGTCATGCTTGCGGGAAGAATCTCAAGGATTTCAATTTGCACTATTTTATGGATATTTTGCTTAACTTAAAATGATATAGAGATATCATTTGTGAAATAAGGGTTAGTAATTTAATAGATGTGTAAGTAACTGTCTGAGCAACTGTCAGGCGAAGTTCAAAGAATGTAAAGTTATATAATTGTTAAAATCATTAAAATAAAGCAATATAAGGGGGTGACTGGAAAGTTCCTTTCAGACTTGTTTAGCCTCTTTGGGGATTAATACCCTAATCTAAATAAAAAAATTAGGGTATTAATGAAAAAACTCACTTCAATAAGATAAACTTCTTAGTTGCTACGAATTCTCCTGCCTGAATTCTATAAAAGTATACACCACTTGCAATTCCACTTCCATCAAACTGTACTTTATAAATGCCGGGTAATTCCTGTCGATTTACAAGAGTTTTTACTTCCCTACCCAGAATATCATATACTTTTAACGAAATAAATCTTGATTGCGGAATAGTATATTCTATTGTTGTAGTGGGATTAAAAGGATTTGGGTAATTCTGGTTTAAGACAAATGATGAGGGAGTATTAGTCTTATTTGTTATTCCGTTAACTCCGCTTTGTATATTCATAACCTTCCACCCGATATTATTGCTTGCATGTATTTCCGGGAATGAATTATTAGGATCAAGCACAACATATATTCTAGGATTATAGGGAGTATTGTCCGGTATTTTCCAATCAAAAGTGATTATCTTACTTCCCCTTGCAGTTATAAAATCACTGGTTGAGAATGTTGATATTCCGTTTAAACTTTGAATTAAGGTTCCACCGTTTGCAGGATCACCCACATAAAATTTTGCTTCAACCGGTTGAGGTGTTGGAATTAAACTGAAATTGTGAAATCTAACCTGAATATTAACTGTATCCCCCGGTCTCGGATTTTCCGGATTAAAAATCATTTCTTTAGTTTCTTGAAGTTTATCTGCAGAATAGTTATAACCTTTATCATTATCTAATCTCCACGGAAGAATTAATGCCGGGTCCGATTCATGCGCATATTTTTGCTGCCACCATGTTTCCGGTTCATTCACACCTGCTGCTCCCGGTTTTACAGCATAATCCAATACCAGTGCACCATCTCTAGCCCAATACGCATAAGGAGTAACCGTATAATATCCGCCACCGGGAATACCTGGATTTATTGGTCCAAGATGGACATCCAGCCCCTGCGAATATGTTACTGTATTTGTAAAGGTTGAAATGGAATCATGAGAATAATTACCGTGTATTTCAAAGTTAGGGATAAACGGAATAGGAATTTCAAAACCAAGTGAAGCACCGGCATCAAACTTTACTTCATTAGTCGTGGTGGTTTGATTACTTGTTTGTTTTTCCAGCGACCAGTCATACCCCGCACCTGAATTAACATCCAAAGTCACTGCATCTGAAGTACTCCACCTTATAGCCTGTGACAAGCTCGAATTATCGGAAGGATTAGTAATTTGATTGTAAGACAATATGTTTCCTACTTCATGATTCGGAATATATGTATCTCCTTCAGGGCTTTTACTCGGGAACCAGTCCCTTTGCTGTAATTTGGGAGAAGTTACCAGAGTATATCCTTCCATCGTTCCGTTCGCATACACCGGGTATTCCCAAATATCATAATCAACGACCATTGCATAAATATAATCGTCGTTACTGGCTCTGGTGCTTTGTTTGATTGTAAAGCTTTCAGAACTAGATTGCACTTTAGAAAAGTTATGTCCATAATCTGCATTTACTTTTGCTGTTACAGGAATTTCCAATTCAGGTATAACAAAAGTTCCAGAGGCGCTTCCTCCGACAGACCAACCGGTATGAAGTTCAGTCTGCATTTGAAAATCTGTTTGCGTTGTTGTAAAATAATCCGAATAGAAATTAGAAGTTTGACCATTGTAGCTGTTGCTGATATCAAAACTTGAATCGTTAAAAACATCAAAATGAGTCGGCGGTGCATTTAGTATAACTAATGGCTGAACTATATTGGTAACATGATAATAAGTAGGATTACCAAGTCTTATGCTTTTACCGTCGAAATCACCGGCAGTTAAAGCCCAGTAATATTCAACATTGTTTGTTACAATAGAATCTACAGTCATTGAAATTCTTTCTGGAACTGATGTGATATTTCCGTTTGCATCTACCACCGGTTCAAAAACATGGATTGAGAAAGTAGAGTACCAGGAAGAATTATCTGGTTCCCATTCGGTTGCAGACATGCAGGCTATTTCCGGAGTCCAAATAGAATCGGTTGGACTGGCATTCAAATCAGCCAGAACCAGGTCTGTATGAACCGAAAGATCCGGAATATTCACATCATTTGCGCCTCCCCCACTTATATGCAGAGTATCATTAACTGAAAATATATAAATAGAACCGGAAGCATAAGCCACTATTTCATCATTGCCGTCATGAGTTATGTCGCCTGTTTTGATATTAAGCGGCATGGTAGAACTTCCAAGAGTCGATCTTACCATGTGTAGATTATTATAATTTACGTTAATTGTGTCTAAGCCCGGTGTAACAGAGGCAGGCAATAAATAATCGTAAGTTTCAGAGCCTGATCTATAAAGCACAAAGTCAAAAACAAATTGGTTTGCAATAGTATTGCTTTTAAAATTTCCCGCAGCAACATCAATTTCATTAACCGTATGATACGGGTCGAAAAAATTGCTCGAAGTGAAAAAATCACTTTTACTGACTTTGGGTACAATAGAGTAAGTTCCGTTATTATTTACATAATCGTAAATTTTAGCGGAAATTTTCCAGCTGTTTGAAGAATTAGAGGAATAAGTAGCAAGTACAATCTCATCTCTGCCGTTCCCGTTAAAATCCCCAGCTGCAATATCATATAGACCGGAATTATTTAATGAAGGGTCCATTTGAACATCAGCAATAGTCGATTGTTCTACAGGCATTAATGTTGAAGGATCAACTTTAAATATTGTTATTTGAATTGTAGAGTCTTTATTCCAGTATGCAATTGCAAGTTCGGGAGTCTGGCTTTCGTCAAAATATCCTTTGATTAATCTAAACCGAACAGCTTGATAATTAAGCGGATTCGGATATAAAACATTTGAAAGTGCTAAGACACTTTTGTCGGTCCAGTTCAAAGAATTTTTATCGATATGCGGCACAATAATTTTAATAGAATTATTAACTCCTTCCTCTGCAATAACGAGGTTATCCAATCCGCTGCCGGTAAAATCGCCTGTAACGGCATCGATTCTGTTCCGGCCGGATACCACAGTATTAGAATCTGTAGCTGACGCAGTTGAATCCATATAATAACCACCTCCGCTGCCTGCATATCTGTAAGTCTGATGCTTTAGATGTATGCTGCCGGAATTCCAAATAAGTGAAAGTTCATCGGAGCTTCCAAGTTTGTGATGTCCGAAAAATGGATCCTGAGGAGGCTGGATTTGGCTGAATAAATTTCCCCATAATAAAATTGATATAACAAAGCTGTAATATAAAGTTTTCATGTTTAGCCTAATTTTTTAAAAAAATTATTTTTATATATTCGAAGGACTATCAAGTGATTATTTTTAATTTCAAATGGGGATAAATTCTCATCTTATGATAAAGTATCTTGCTTAATTGTTTTGTGATATAAGAAAAATTGTGACAGAAATAACAAAACCAGTTCCTAATTTGAAGAACTGGTTTTTATTACAATAAAATTAATGTACTGCTATTGTATAAGTAAGTTCGGTAGAACAATCAGAACCGGGATTAGTATCTAGTTTTCTTGTACCTGATATATCACTCCAGCTTCCGCTAGAGTTAAAACCATGAGTAAATGAAACCGCCTTATGGTCCATTCTGCTATCTGCATAAACTCTTCCTAAAATATCTTTATCCCATTCGCTGCAGATAAATTTTACAGTAAATTTGCTCCCCATTTCACGTTTCAATTTAATGGACAATGTTTTATTAATGTCTACATGTTGACCGTCAGATTTAGTGATATTGGCGAGTGAATAAGAAGCCAGTTTCGTTCCATTCTTATCAAGCACCTGAACATCAAAAGAAAATTCTCCAGCACCTTCAATTCCATCGCAATCTCTATAAACATTAAATCTTGAAAGCTTAATATCTATATTATCTATAGTTTTAACTGTAGAACATTCTGTAGCTGTATATTCAGTGAAGAAACCGAGCTTCGCGAGTGAATTATCCTTAAGGTAGCGAATTGTATAAGAAATCGGAGTGCCCGGATTATTCCTGGAATAGACTGCATTATCTCCTTCAATTATCGGAACAAGATCATCTGCATTTTTAGCGGTTACAGCACTTGATGAAACCGATGCATTTCCTCCAAGAACTATAACTTCGATTGATGAATTTTTTAGGATATCCTTATACTCTGCTTCGAGCGAGCCGTCTACTGAAACTCCGGCTGCATACTTGAATGCACTTTCAATCTCATAGCTGGATGCTTTATAACTTGTTTCCATTCTAAACATTATTATTCTGCCATAAGTTACACTCTGGACGTACGCTGGTGGAGCTGCATCATTCATCACGCTTTTTATCTGGTCAAGAGTAACATCTTTGCTGAAAACTGCATCAGGTGAAGCCGGGGGATCCATAGTAATGGTATAAAATGCCTGTTTATACACCGCCATTACTACAGTTTTTTCCTCGTTGCTCTGGTAATTGAATTGTGCACTAACATCACCGGTTGCCCATTGTGCATTAAGACCTACAGCAAGAGCAATCTGTTTTGATGAGTAAGCAGTTTTAACTTTATATGATGAACTTGCTGAGTTTACGTAGCCTTCTTCATAAGCATTGGCGTTCCACCATTCCAAAGATTGATCTATAGCTGCCTGAATATTTGAGTTAGCAGGATTCTCAACTGTCTTAATTCCATTTTCACCGATCCCGGGGAGATCAATTTTGAAAGTAAGAGGCGCCCTGGGAATCGTAATAGGGTCAGGCAGCCCATCCATCATTGATTGGTTTCCCTTTACAAGTGCGCCGGGCCAAATAACTCCGCTTGTGGGCCGGAGAATAGCTATATCTTCAAAATTTTGTTTTAAATTGTAAGTAGTACTAATACAGGTCACCTGCTGGTCGCCGGAACTTGAAGTTGAAGTTGCAGTGTCTGATGAAACAATTTCATTTGAAGAGCTCTGTCCCGCCGTATTTTGATAATCCAGCATTGATTCGGGATTATAACTTAATTTCTGAATATATGCATTAATTGATGCTCCGTCATTTGCAGTTACTGTTGGAGAAACCGGATCTTTTGTACACCCTGAATAAAGAAAAACTATTAATAAGAATATAACCCCATTCCATTTTATGAAGCTGTTTCCTTTTCTTTTCATCATATTGCCCTTTCTTATATTTGAATTATTGGTTTTGAATTACTACTTTGATTTATTCTTTTAGCATTTCTTTTTAGAATTTTCCGATTCTACAGATAAACGCAGTATTTTTTAATAAAAGTGATAACATAATTGAAAATATTTTCAGGATATTGTAGATTTGGCCGAAAATGAACAAATAACGCAATTATTATCTGAGTTAACGAATGGGAACAAACAGGTTGTTGATTCGTTGATGCCTTTGGTTTACAAGGAACTCCACCAGCTTGCTCACTTAAATCTAAGAAATGAAAGAAGAGACCATACTCTTAATGCAACAGCCCTTGTTCATGAAGCATATTTTAAACTTGTAGACCAAACCAGGGTTAACTGGCAGAACCGGGCACACTTTTACGCAATTGCATCACAAGCAATGAGAAGAATATTAATTAATTATGCGTATCAGCATAAAGCTCAGAAAAGAGGTGGAGAAAATGTGAAGATTACATTTGTCGATGAAAATGTAATGCGTGAATCAAAACCCAATGAACTTATAGCCCTTGATGAGGCACTTAATCAGTTACAAATAATAAATGAAAGGCAAAGCAAAATAATAGAATATTGGTTTTTTGTAGGGCTAACCCATGAAGAAATTGCAGAAGTGCTTGGGTTATCAGTTCCAACCGTTCGCAGAGATTGGCGTCTTGCCCGTGCCTGGCTTAGCAGAGAATTAAATAGGATATTATAATTTTTTATCATAATGATCCTCTTAATCTTAATCGAGCATAATTGAGCAATTTGATAATCAATGAATGGCGTCAAAATCGAAAAAGAATCGAATGACTGTTTTATAGTTTAAAATATGCTGAAAAGGATATATTAATGAACCATGAACAATGGCAAAAAGTGGGGATAATATTTGAAGAAGCATTGAAGCTTAAAGAACCGGAAAGAACTGAGTTTATTTCAGATGCCTGTGGTGGCGATTCAGAACTGCTGGAAGAAGTTTGTTCTTTAATTGAAGCGGATACAAACATTCCTTCAGTGTTACAAGGACAAGCATCTGATGCTATAGATATACAATCCTTGAAAAATTATGAAGGAAAAATTATCGGGAATTATAGAATAATTAATCACATTGCTGAAGGTGGGATGGGTTCTGTATTTCTTGCTGAAAGAGCTGATGGACAATTCGAACAAAAGGTTGCATTAAAAATAATAAAACCAGGAATGAATTCTAATGAGATCATTAAAAGGTTCCAGTTCGAAAGACAAATACTCGCCAGGCTTCAGCATCCAAATATAGCAAGACTTCTTGATGGTGGTTTAACAGAAGAAAATCTTCCTTATTTTACTATGGAATATGTTGAAGGCGAACCTATAGATCAATACTGTGATAAAAAGAATTTATCTCTAAATGAACGGTTAAAATTATTTTCCGAAGTATGTAATGCAATTAAATATGCGCATCAAAATCTTGTTATTCATAGAGACCTTAAACCAAGCAACATAATTATAAAAAAAGACGGAACAGTTAAACTGTTGGATTTCGGAATAGCAAAAGTATTTACTAAAGATGGTTCGCCTGATCAAATAGCTTTAACAAGAACCGGTTTATATGTAATGACCCCTGAATATGCATCTCCCGAACAGATTAAAGGAGAATCTATTTCCACTTCTACAGATATTTATTCACTTGGATTAATTCTATATCAGCTTATAACTGGTGAAAAAGTATATGAAATTAAAACCAAATCTCCCTTGGAATTAGAAAAAATTATTTGTTTTACCGAAGCGGTAAAACCAAGTTCTGCACTTAAACTATTGCTGGCAAAAAATAAATCTGTAGCTGAACGGATTAGCATAGCACATAAAACTCATCCCGATAAATTGATTAAAACCTTATCGGGCGATCTTGATAATATTTGCTTAATGGCACTTAGGAAAGAGCCAGAACGAAGATACTCGTCTACCGAACAATTTCAACAAGATATTATAAATTATCTTGAAGGAAGGCCGGTATCTGCAAGACAGAATACAATTTATTATAGAACAAACAAATTTATAATACGTCATAAGATTGGCGTTATTTCTGCATTTTCAATTTTTCTAATAGCCGCATCTCTCACAACTTTTTATTTTATTCAGCTCAAGGAAGAACGGGATAAGGCTCAAATCGAAGCAAAAAAAGCGGAAGAAGTTTCTAAATTTTTAACAAATATCTTTAAACTTTCAGATCCTTATCAAGCTAGGGGCGAAACAATTACAGCAAGAGAATTACTTGATAGAGGCGCGCAGAAAATTAATCAGGAATTATCGGCTCAACCGGATGTCAAAGCCACAATGCTGAAGGTTATTGGTGATGTTTATACAAATCTTGGATTGTTTGATAAATCCGAACCGCTTTTAAAGGAAGCTCTGAAAATCAGAAAGGAGTTTAACAATAATGGAATTGAAGAAGCAAAAAGCCTGAGAGCCCTTGGTCAATTATACACCTATGAAGGCGAATACTCCAAAGCTGATTCTCTTTTAACAAAAGCATTAGATATATATAGGATCAATTCTGCAAAAGAGGATAATGACTATGGCTGGATTTTGGGTGATTTAGCATGGGTTTTTAAATCAAGAGGCAATTATAGTAAATCAGAATTGTATTATAAAAAAGCTATAGAGATACTTAAGAAAAATAAAGAAAACGGTAATGAAGATCTTTTAACTATGATGAATAATTTTGCACTCGCACTGCATGAAGAAGGTAAATATGTCGAAGCAGAAAAAATGTTTAAAGAAACTCTGAGATTGCAAAAGGAGATATACGGCATCAAACCTCACCCGGAAATATCTACAACAACTTATAATCTCGCTGAATTACTTCGTGACCGGGGAAAATATGATGAAGCCGAAAAAATGTTTAAAACTTCTCTTGCTATGGATACAAAACTCAGCGGTCCTGAGAATCCCGATGTTGCTTATAGCTTACAAGGACTTGCAAGTGTATATAAAATAAAAGGAAATTTTAATGAAGCCCAAAAATTATTTCTTAAAGTGTTAAACATGAGAAAGAAATTTCTCGGAGATAGCCATCCGGATGTAGCTTATGCATTTTCAAATTTAGGTTTACTTTATTATGCCAGAGAAAAATATGATTCTTCACGGAACTATTATGAGAAGGCACTGATATTACACAAAAAATTAAATGGTCCGAATCATCCCTCAGTTGCTATTTGCTTAAATAAATTAGGATTTATCAATTATAAAAAAGGGAACTATAAAAAAGCAGAAAGCCAAATCAGACAGTCCATGCGAATAGAAGAAAAATCGATCGGGAAAAAGAATTTAACATATGCAAGTGATCTTTTAACGTTAGCATTTATAAAATCTGCTTTTAAAGACAATGATTCTATTGCCATTCTGAGTAAAGAAGTTTTGAGAACTGCCAAAGAATCGATGGGTACAGATAAAAGCCCTTTTATGGCAGGATGTTATAACGGTATAGCAGAATTGGCTTTAAAAGAGAATAATTATAAAAAAGCTGACTCGCTTTACAACCGATCTATTAACATGTACAAACAAATAGTAGGTGCAGATAATTTGAACACAATAAATACTTCTTTTGATTATGCTAAACTTCTGATAAAAATGGATTCACTTAATAAGGCAACCGAAATCGTGCACAAAAATCTGGATATATTAAAGAAGAACTTTAAGGAAGATATTTGGGGAATTGCTGAAGGTAAAAGTCTATTAGGTGATGTTTATTTGAAAAAGAAAGAATTCATGAAAGCTGAAAATTTGCTTTTAGATAGTTACTCTTCTTATAAAAAAGAATTTGGTCAAAATGATTTCCATACTAAAGAAATTGCAAGAAAACTTGTTACTTTATATTCTGATTGGAATAAAAGAGGCAGAGCTAATTACTATTCAAGTACTCTCAAATGATTTTTATTAAGAAAGACAGGGGATGCTATCTTTTAAAAAATGATCTTCAAAAATTGATGAAAACTATCATCTCTATCTTAACTATTCTTATAATTAATTAAGTTAAAAAGAAATTACGCCTAGTAGTTTATCCGCGACAAAATAGACTATTGCTGCGGTAAAAATCCAGGCAATAAGGTCTAAAATAATCCCACCTTTTATCATATCGGTTATTTTAATATAACCGGTTCCATATACTAATGCATTTGGAGGGGTTGCTACAGGTAGCATGAATGCCATCGATGCCGCAAGAGTTGCTGCAACTGATAATGCAACCGGGTCGTTACCAGTACCGCGAGCTATTGAAATTATAATAGGAATCATCATTGATACAACTGCCGTATTTGAAGTTACTTCCGTAAGAAGTTCAAGAAGAATAATCAGTACAATCATTAAAACTAAGGTCGATGGTGATCCTAAAAAGGAAACCGCAGATTTTGCCATCCAGTTAGCTAGTCCTGTTTTAAACATTCCATCTGATAATGCTATACCTCCGCCAAATAATAAAAGTGTACCCCAATCAACAAATTTTGCATCGCGCCACTCAAGTACAAATTTTTGTTCCTTCCAATTAACAGGCAAAAGAAACAATATGAGCACTCCAAAAAGTGCTATAATATTTTCATCAAACCATTTAAGATTTTCTGAAATATGTTTAGGAAATAAAAGGTTCCAAAAAGGATTAGAGATCCAGAGAATAACTACAATAGCGAATCCGAAAATTGTTAATTTTTCGGCTCTTGACCATGTTCCCAATTTTTTTTGCTGCTCTATAATTAATGCCTTACCTCCTTGAATATTTTTTATTTCCGGAGGAAATACCTTTATTAGAATAATCCATGCAATGGGAATAAAAAGTATTACAAATGGAATTCCGAATTTCATCCATTCGATAAAATTAATTTGTCTTATACCTGAAGCACTGAGAATAGATACACAGATTCCGTTAGGCGGAGTTCCTATTATAGTACCGACACCGCCTATAGAGGCACTCCATGCTATTCCAAGCATAAGTGATTTACCAAAATTCGATTCTCCAACTTTACTTCCGCTTTGCGCAATTACGCCTACTCCTAATGGCAGAAGCATCGCTGTAGTAGCAGTATTGGATATCCACATCGAAAGAAAAGCTGAAATACACATCATTCCTAGTAGTACCGAAGTAGTACTATTTGCCAGATTTCCTCTTGTCAATATATAAAGGGTTAATCTTTTATCAAGCTTCCATTTCTGTAAAGCTGCTGCAAGAAGGAATCCTGACAGGAAAAGAAAAATTATCGGATTTGAATAATTTGCCAATATATTCTTCCCAGTAAATTGAAATATATTCCCCTGGTATACTCCTGTTATATGGAAAAGCGGTAAAACAATCCCTGGCAATATGGCTGTCACAGGTATAGGAACTGCCTCAGTTATCCACCAGACTACCATAAGTAAAAGTAAACCCAATGTTATTTTTGTTCCGTAGGCAAGTTCCAAAATCTGATTATAAGAAAAGGACGGAGGAAGCAATGTCCTTGCATTTTCAATAAAACTCTGCGGGGTATTAAGGAAAAGTATTAAAAAGAAAATTACGGGACCTATAAAGAAACCTGTTATACGCCTGTATTTTTCAAATCCCTCCATAGTAGAGGAAGAGTAATTGGTTTTAATACTCACTATAGACTCCTCTATTATTCTAAATGCAAATTATAATAATTATCGCAAAAAATACATTGCGTAAAAAAGTTTATCCTTGATTTCATTTTATCCATACTATTTGATCCCAGTCTCAAAAAACTTTGTTTAAGTAGGGGTGGAAGCGTATGTGAAGCGTATATGGAGCGTATGTGGAGCGTATCTGAGTTGTATTTGTTGCTTTATTGGATAGTAGGAGAAATCCGAGAAGACTAAGAAGCATTAAACAATCTGCCGGGTTACACAAAAAGTTTTAATATCTCTCATAATTGTCCTTTGAGGATTAAATATATTTCTAGGAATATCCGGAAATTCAAGGTCTGCGTGAATGGCTAAATAAGATATTTTGGACAGATATAATTATTGCATTTTTATGAATAAACTTGCTTATCTACCTTTCCTTTAGTAATTTAATCGAAATATTTACAGGGTTCGATTTCTTTTAAGTTATTCATGAAAAACTTGCCTTAATAATTCAAAAGTTACTTAAACGAAATTGTCCTGTCAAAAAAATGAGTAGTATAATTATTGTATCAGGCAAATAATGGACATCCTGATAAACTTACTTAAAGAAATTGCTATTTTTCTGGTAATTGGATATTTTTTTAGTAAAACTCCTGTATTTAAACTCCTCCTTACTAAAGAATTTAGTCTTATTGATCGTTGGACACTCTATATATTCTTCACAACAATGGCTATTATAGGCACATATCTCGGAATTCCGGTTAAAGGAGCTATAGCAAATAATAGAGTTATAGGTGCAGCCGTTGCCGGTTTAATTGGAGGACCCACTCTAGGTTTTTCAGTTAGGCTAACTGCCGGAATTCATAGGTATTTTTTAGGAGGCTTTACTGCTGTCTCTTGTAGTATATCTATTTCAGATATTACAAAAGAAGCAATAAAAAAGAATAAAATTGTTTTATTGATGGCTCTGATGATTGCTATCATTGCCCCATTTCTAAAGATTGTAAACTTTCCTCCGTACTGGTTATCCCAATGAGAATTAAGGATGAAGTTATTGGTACCATAAAACTTTATGGACAAAAGAATAAATCATTCTTTAAAATTAATGAAGCCCTTGGACAGGGGATTGCAGAATTAGTAGCCAATGATCAGTTGTTGTCTGCAAGATATGAATATCAAAAAAACCCTTTAACAAAGGCAGAGCTTAATTTATTACAGGCGCAAATTAATCCTCATTTTCTTTTCAACGCTTTAAATACAATTATTGCCATTAATAGGCGCAAACCCGACAAAGCAATTGATTTATTAATTCATCTTTCTAATTTCTTTAGGAAGATACTAAAAGAAATGAAGACATTTCAACTTTAAGAGAAGAATTAGATCATGTTAATTCTTATCTGGAAATAGAGAAAGTCAGAATGCAGAATCATTTACAAATAAAAACTATGATAGATGAAAATCTTTTAAATATTACATTGCAGCCTCTCGTTGAAAATGCAATAAAACATGGTATATCTAATCTTTTAGATAACGGTAAAGTTGAAATAAGAATTTTTAGAAATAAGGGCTATTTACAGATTATTAACTCAATATATAAACATAATAGGAGGTCATATGCCAGAAAGCACAAAAATTGTTGATACCACTGCCAATCCGGCTCCACTTGGATTATTAGGTTTTGGTATGACTACCGTCCTTCTGAATCTTCACAATGCCGGTATATTTAATTTGGGAAGCATGATATTGGCAATGGGCATGTTCTATGGCGGGATGGCACAAATTTTTGCTGGATGGATGGAATGGAAGAAGGGGAATACATTTGGCACAACAGCATTCATGTCCTACGGACTATTTTGGGAAACACTCGTATTCCTAATTCTTATGCCTAAATGGGGTTGGTTTGATGCTGCTGAAGAAGGTGCTATGGTAGCATATTTATTTATGTGGGGGCTTTTTACATTCTTTATGTGGATTGCTACTCTCAAACATAATAGAGCGCTTCAGGTTGTTTTCTTTACTTTATTTGTTTTATTTTGGTTGCTGGCACTTGGTGATGCTACCGGCAGTGCTGCAATAAAAACTTTTGCAGGATGGGAAGGGATTGTATGCGGTTTTTCTGCCATTTATTTAGCCTTTGCACAAGTCCTTAATGAAACTTATGGTAAAATTGTTCTTACTGTTGGTCAACCTAAAATTGTATAATTAAACAAAAACAGGAGTATCTTATGGATATAAAGAATCCCGAAAGCGAAGTCTCTGAATCACAAATTGCTGTTCACTGGAAAGAAGAAAATTATTTTGAACCGAACGAAAAATTCACAGAACAGGCAAACATTAAAGATGATAAGGTATTGGAGCGATTCAGTATGGAGAATTTTCCTGAATGCTTTAAAGAATATTCCGATTTGCTTGATTGGTATCAACCTTACTCTAAAGTTCTGGATTCAAGTAACCCGCCTTTCTATAAATGGTTTGTAGGAGGAAAACTTAACGCTTGCTATAACTGTATAGATCGGCATTTACCAAAGTATAAAAATAAAACTGCTTTACATTTTGTCCCTGAATTGGAAAATGATCCTATTCAGCATATTACCTATCAGGAACTTTATGTAAAAGTAAATGAGTTTGCGGCTTTACTAAAAGATTTTTGCGGGTTAAAAGCCGGTGATACTGTAACGCTACATATGCCTATGATTCCCGAAATTGCAATAACGATGCTTGCCTGTGCTCGTATAGGTGTCATTCATTCTCAAGTATTTTCAGGTTTTTCCGGAAAAGCATGTGGAGAGAGAGTTGCGGATGCAAAGAGTAAAGTTCTAATTACGGCAGATTCTTATTATAGAAGCGGCGAATTGCTCGATCATAAAGAAAAAGCTGATATCGCATATGATACAGCTTTAAATGAAGGCCAGAAGATAGAGAAAGTTCTTATTTGGCAGCGTCATCCTGGCAAATATTCTGCTAAAACACCACTTGTTGATGGTCGTGATTTTATAGTTAATGATGTTATTAAAAAATATTATCACGCAAAGGTTGAACCTGAAAAAATGCCATCCGAAGGTACTCTGTTTATTATGTATACTTCCGGTTCAACAGGCAGACCAAAAGGCGCTCAGCATTCTACAGGCGGTTATATGTCTTACGTAACAGGGACATCAAAATACATTCAAGACATTCATCCAGAAGATGTATATTGGTGCATGGCAGATATAGGATGGATTACGGGGCATTCATACATTATTTATGGTCCTCTTGCCTTAGCTGCTTCATCTGTAATTTATGAAGGTGTTCCAACTTATCCTGATGCAGGCAGACCATGGCGTATCGCTGAAGAGCTGGATGTAAATATATTTCATACTTCACCTACAGCGATTCGAGCTTTACGCAGGGTTGGTCCCGATGAACCAGCTAAATATAATTATCATTTCAAACACATGACGACAGTAGGAGAGCCAATTGAACCGGAAGTTTGGAGATGGTATTATAATGTAGTAGGAAAAAAAGAAGCTGTAATTGTAGATACCTGGTGGCAGACTGAAACAGGCGGATTCTTATGTTCAACAATACCCGGAGTACATAAAATGAAACCCGGAAGTGCCGGACCAGGTGTGCCGGGGATTCATCCTATAATATTTGATGATGAAGGAAAACCACTTCCAGCAGGGAGTGGAAAAGCCGGAAACATTTGTATCCAAAATCCCTGGCCAGGTTTAATGATGACAATCTGGGGAGATGATAATAGATTTGTAAAACAATATTTTCAGCGGTATAATAAAGATCCTGAAAGTAAAAATTGGAAGGATTGGCCTTATTTTGCCGGTGATGGTGCAGTAGAAGCCCCAGATGGTTACTTTAGAATACTAGGACGAATAGATGATGTTATTAATGTTGCCGGTCATCGGCTGGGTACAAAGGAACTTGAATCAGCTGCGCTAATGTGCCAGGAAGTTGGAGAAGCTGCTGTTGTTCCGGTTGCAGATCCGATTAAGGGAAAAGTTCCTCACATTTTTATTTCTCTTAAACCGGGTATAAAACCTAGTAAAGAAATCGAAAAGAAGGTAACAGATACATTGGCAAGTGAGATTGGTCCTATAGCCAAACCTGGTAAGGTATGGATTGTTTCTGATATGCCCAAAACTCGTTCCGGAAAAATTATGAGAAGAATATTATCCGCTGTTGCTAACAAACAAGCTGTTGGAGACATAACAACTCTGGCAAATCCACAGGTTGTTGAAGAGATCAAAAATATGGCATAATACCCCTTTTTCTTCAAGAGGAGGTTCTTTTACTTGTTTAGAACCTCCTTTTTTTTTATATATAATCATTATATTAATGAAATTATTAAACCATGTTTCGAATTATTCCGGAAGGACTTGATTATAACGAACACGTCTTATTGAAGAATGGACAGGGGGTTCTTTTTAAGCCCGCTTCTACCAATGATATACCTTTAGTAGAATCTTTTGTGAAACGTATATCTCAAGAAAGTTTGAGAATGCGTTTTATGGCATCGGTATCTGAAATACCGAAGAAAATTATTCAGGAGCTTTGTAGTGGTGATTTTACACAATCCGGATGCATTCTTGCTATTACAGGGGAAGATAGTGATACAAGAGTTATTGGTTTAGGTAATTATATTGCAACTGGAAATGGAAGTACAGCTGAGGTCGCATTCCTAATCGAAGATGAATATCAGGGAAGAGGAATTAGTACCCTTTTATTGGAACGCCTTGCAGGTCTGGCAGCTGCTAATGGTTTTATTGAGCTTGAAGCAGAAGTCCTTCCTGATAATCAACCCATGATGAATGTATTTAAAAGTTCAGGCTTTGAAAAGCACAGAGTCTGGAGTTCAGATACTGTTCATTTTGAATTGCCGGTTGACGGTGCTGCCGCTTTATGGGAAAGAGCTGATTTGCGTGAAAAAATTGCAGTTGCAAACTCGCTTGTTCCGTTACTTCGGCCAAAAGCTATTGCAGTGGTTGGTGCTTCAAGAGATTCTTCATCAATTGGAAATATGATCTTTAGGAATGTTCTTGCCGCTAATTTTAATGGAACAGTCTATCCAATAAATCCGCAAGCAGTTTCAGTAAATGGAATTAAAGCTTATTCCTCGGCAAAAGAACTTCCGGAATCTGTCGATCTTGCTGTTATAGCTGTCCCGGCTGAAAAAGTTATTGATGTAGTTGAAGAATTAATTCAAACCGGAGTTAAAGGGTTTGTTGTTGTTTCTGCTGGTTTTGCTGATGCCGGCCAGGAAGGAATCAATAGACAAAAAAAACTTGTAGATTTAGTTCGGGCACATGGAGCCAGGCTTTTAGGACCTAGCTGTTTAGGATTAATGAATACTGATCCTGAAGTTAGATTGAATGCTAGTCTAGCTCCTAAAATTATGTCTACAGGTCAAACAGGATTTTTTTCTCACTCTGCCGCTTTGGGTCTGGTTATACTTGATTATGCAAGAGAAAAAGGTGTTGGATTTACAAGTTTTGTATCAGCCGGTAATAGGGCAGATGTATCGGGTAATGATTTACTTCAGTATTGGGAAGAAGATCAAAATACAAAAGTTGCTATTCTTTATCTAGAGACCTTCGGTAATCCAAGGCGATTCGTTAGAATCGCCCGTAGAATGACTTATAAAAAGCCAATTTTATGTGTTAAAGGAGCACGAAGTATAGCAGGACGAAGAACCGTAGAAGCAAAAAGCGGAACTCAAACTGTTGGTAATTTGGAAGTTGAAGCATTGTTTCAACAAACAGGCATTATACTTGCTCCCTCATTAGAAGATATTTTTGATGTTGCAGTAGTTTTATCCAATCAACCTCTTCCAAGAGGAAACCGTGTTAGTATTATTGCAAATTCTTCTGGTATGGCTACTTTATTTGCAGATGCTTGCGAAATGAATGATTTAATTATCGAAGGTCCGGGTGTTGTCGATTTAGGTGCTTTCACCTCTCCGGAAAGTTATGAAACAGCCGTTATGGATTCTCTATTAGATGATAAAGTTGATACTCTTTTAATTGGATTTGCATGTGTGGGAGACTGCAGTATTGAACCGATAGCAGCAGCAATTCGGTCTGGAGTTAATCAGGCAGAAGAAAAAACAAATATTAAAAAACCAGTTCTACTATGTCTTATGGGAGCAACAGGTACAATTTCTCCGGTAGAAAATAATAGGAATAAAAATAACAAAAGAAACTTTCCCACTTTTCGTTTCCCTGAATTAGCTGTTAATGCCTTAGGTAGAATTGTTCGTTATGTAGATTTTCGTAAACAACCTTTGGGAAAACTCATTTGGTATAAAGATGTGAGAGCAGATGAAGCTCGTCGATTAATCCATGAAGTATCAAAAGAATCATCTTTTAAACAACAAATTTTTGAATTAGATAAAGAGATTGCAGAAAAACTTTTAAAATATTTTGGAATTCAAACTATTGATGTCAAGTCGCTAAGTTCCAATGTATATAAGGTAAAAATAAAACCCGATCCTTTGTTTGGACCGCTTCTTGAAGTTAATGTGCAAAACTCAAGAACTATTTTAAGAATAACTCCTCTAACCGACCGGGATCTTGAGGAAATTATGAGAGAGTTGCATCTTGATAAAGAAAGCGGAATTGGTCAAGTTTTAGGAAGGCTTTCTCAAATGATTGAAGAAATTCCATGGCTCTGGAATCTTGAAGTGCATGCAATTAAAGATAGCATACCTTTGCTAATCCCGGATATTTCTATTTCAATTAAATCCGGTGGTGTTGAAAGACCTTCTTATTAGCTATTATTTATATTATTCAATAAAATCTTAATATATTTTTATTCTTATAATTTTTAAAAGTATAGAGAGTCTAAAGAAAAATAAATTTTCCTTATTATGAATTTTTTAATATATAAAAAGTGAGAGGAAATGATTATTAAAGAGATAATGAAATCTGCACTCACTTCAATTTCACCCGATACCAAATTAAGTGATGCTTACAGTCTAATGCTAAAGGGAAATATTCGCCACCTTCCTGTAATGGAAAATGAAAAATTAGTTGGGATAGTGACTGATAGAGATCTGCGATTATCAACGAGCAGACTTGCAAAACACCCGTTTGAACCTGAAGCTGCAGTAAAAAATATTATGAGCCATCCCGTTAAAACTACCCATCCATCTGATCCAATCGAATCGGCCGCCGAGCTCATGAGAGAATTAAGAATTGGTTGCCTTCCGGTAGTAGAAGATATGCAACTTGTAGGAATTGTAACAATTACGGATATGCTGGATGCTCTTCTTTTATTAACTGGTGTTCATCGGCCTTCCGGACGTTTAGATGTTCGGTTGTCAAATCGTTCCGGAGAACTTGCAAAGTTAGCTGTACTTTTAGCAGAGCGTAAAGTTAACATTCATTCGATTCTGACTTATCCTGAAAAAGATAAAACAATTCGTTTGGTTTTGAGGGTGGGCACAATTGAAATGAAAGTCCTTGCAGAGGCTATTTGCAATGCCGGCTTTGAAGTAATATGGCCTGTTCAAATATCATGTGTCAAATAATTTACCACACTGATTATAAAAAATATGATCTCGGAGACGGTCATCCTTTTAACCCGGTCCGTGCGGAAATGGTTCTTGATTTTTTAAAAGAAAAGGATATCTAAAAGAACCATTAAAACCAGAGTCTGTAACTCCAGAAGATTTAGAAGTTATTCATGATAAAACATATATCCAGGTGGTTGAATCAGTTAGCTGCGGAAATATATTTAAAGACGCGGAAGATTTTGGTTTAGGAACTTTAGATAATCCTATAATAAAAGGAATGGCGGAAGGAGCGCGGCTTCAAACAGGAGGAACAGTTTTGGGTGCTAAACTTCTTATCGAAAATAAAGCAAGAAAAGTTTTACAGCTTGGTGGGGGATTCCATCATGCTCATAGAAACCTTGCTGCCGGTTTTTGTATATATAATGATCTTGCTATAGCAATAAAGGAATTTGTAAAAATTGGCTGGCATGTTGTATACCTCGATCTTGATGTTCACCATGGCGATGGTGTCCAGGAAATATTTTATTCTGATGAAAATGTTATGACTATTTCACTTCACGAATCAGGTGAATATTTATTTCCCGGAACAGGCTGGATTCACGAACTAGGAAACAGTATGGGGAGATCTTTAAAATTAAATGTTCCGTTAGAACCTTTTACAGAAGGTGATTCTTATTTGGAAATTATTAATGGTATTGTAGCTCCTGCTTTAAAATGGTTTAAACCAAATGTTCTAATTGTTCAAACAGGAGCCGATGCTCACTTTTCCGATCCTCTAGCTGATCTTATGTTAACTACTCAAGATTTTGAAAAAATTTACAGACTGGTACTCGAGTTAGTAGATAAATACTGCAATGGTAAAGTATTGTTTACATTGGGTGGTGGTTATTCGCTCTTAGCAACTCCAAGGATTTGGATATTACTGTATTTAATTTTATTTGGTATGGAAATTCCTGATAGACTCCCTGAAGACTGGCGTTTATTTTGGCAGAATAAAATTAATAAAGAGTTACCTGAGTTTCTGCATGATCCAATTCCCGCATTTCAAACTATACCAAGAAAGGCTGAAATAGTTAAACATAATCGCGAATTAATACAACGCTTGATGGATGCTGTTGCACTATACTGGATTTAAGAATTTTTTGATTTTACTATAATATAACATATTTGACTTACTAGTCTGTTTTAATAACTTATCTTAATAACTTTTTCAGTTTTTGAGATGCTATGAATGAACGTGTATACAATCAAAAGATTAATAAACTTCGCTCTTCTAATAGAGTTGAATTAATAGAAGTTGAAAAAGTGATTAAACTCTCTTTAGAAAATATTAAACCAACGAATGTTTTAGATGTAGGGACAGGAAGTGGGTTATTTGCTGAGACTTTTGCTTTGAATGGATTAAAAATTAATGGAATAGACATAAGTCCTGAAATGATCGAAGCAGTTAGAGAATATGTTCCTGAAGGAGAATTTTTAACAGCTCCTGCAGAATCAATTCCATATCCTAATAAATTTTTTGATTTAGTATTTTTAGGACATGTTCTGCATGAAACTGATAACCAATTAAAGACCTTGCAAGAAGCAAAGAGAGTTGCAAAATTAAGAATCGTTATATTAGAATGGCCTTATATCGATGAAGAAATTGGACCTCCATTAGCTCATAGATTAAGTTCGGAAAAAATAACTGATTTAATTCATAAAGCAGGTTTAAAAAATATTGAAACCTTTCAGCTTAAGCATATGGTTTTAAGTAGAATTGATATTTATTAATAGGGTAGGTAGGATAAAGATAGAGATAGAATTAAAAAACCCAATCCTTTCTTACCGGATTGGGTTTATTTAAAAAGTTCAAACTAAATTATACATCATAATACATAGTAAATTCAAATGGATGAGGTTGAAGAGACATTGGTTTAATTTCTTTATCAATTTTATACTTTATCCAGGTTTCAATTACATCTTCAGTAAATACATCACCTTTTAATAAATATTCATGATCCTCTGACAAATTCTTTAAAGCCTCATTTAAACTGCCAGGAGTTGAAGGAACATTGACTAATTCTTCCGGTTTCATATCATAAATATCTTTATCTAACGGATCGCCGGGATCAATTCTATTAATAATACCATCTAATCCAGCCATCAATATTGCAGAGAAAGCTAAATATGGGTTACATGATGGATCAGGACATCTGAATTCAACACGTTTTGCTTTAGGACTTGCAGAATACATTGGGATTCTTATCGAAGCACTTCTGTTTCTTTGTGAATAGGCAAGGTTTACGGGTGCTTCAAAACCGGGCACTAATCTTTTATAGGAGTTGGTAGTTGGATTTGTAAATGCAAGAAGAGAGTTTGCATGTTTTAAAAGACCACCGATAAAGTAAAGTGCAAGTTCACTTAACCCTGCATATCCTGAACCTGCGAATAAAGGTTTTCCACCTTTCCATAAACTTGTATGAACATGCATACCGCTGCCATTATCGCCAAATATTGGTTTTGGCATATATGTAACAGAGCGGTTATTCTTTTTAGCAGTATTTTTGACAATATATTTAAAAAGCAAAAGTTGATCCGATGCTTTAAGGATAGGCTGGAACCGTAAATCAATTTCACATTGTCCACCGCTTGCAACTTCATGATGCTGTGCTTCTACATCAACTCCTGCTGCAATTAAATTTGAAACCATTTCATTTCTTAGATTCATTAAAGAATCAGTCGGCGGAACCGGAAAATAACCTTCTTTATATCTTGGTTTATAACCTAAATTAGGTGTTTCTTCTCTTCCGCTATTCCATTTTCCTTCAATAGAATCAACATAGTAGAAACTACTATTTGGCTGCGAATCAAATCTCACATCATCAAAAACGAAGAACTCGGCTTCCGGACCAAAATACGCTGTATCGGCAATACCAGTAGAGTTCAAATATGCTGCTGCTTTTTGAGCAATATTCCTGGGACATCTGGAATATTTTTCCTTTGTTGCCGGTTCATAAACATCACAAATTAAACTTACAGTAGGCTGATCGATAAAGGGATCGACAAACATTGTGCTTGGATCAGGAATAAGAAGCATATCGGACTCATTTATACTTTTCCATCCACGGATTGATGAACCGTCAAATCCGAAGCCATCTTCAAAGGATCCTTTATCCAATTGGGTAGAAGGAACAGTAAAATGCTGCCATTGACCTGGAAAATCCATAAATTTTAAATCAATAAATTTAATCTTGTTTGATTGAACAAATTTTAATACCTGTTCAACTGCGGACGGGGATGTTGTTTTTGCCATTACTATTTCCTTTTTAAATTAGTGAAATAATTAAATATCTATGACCGTTGTTTCCTTTATAGTTGAAAGTACAAAAGTGGTTTTAGTTGACATAACACCTGGCCATGATTGAATATCACCCAATAATTTTTCTAAGGCCTCACTATTTTTTACTACCGTCTTTAACAGATGAGAGCCTTCACCCAAAACAGAATGACATTCAACAATTTGTGGTATTTTTTCAACTCTTGTGATTAATCCTTTATAATGTTTTGACGATTCCATCATAACAAGAATATAAACCATTATATCATAACCAAACGCCTTCTTATTTAATTTGGTATAATATCCCTCTATCACACCTTTTTCTTCAAGTTTATGTAATCTGTCGCTTATTGAAGGAATTGATAAACCAACGACTTCGGCTAGTTCATTTCTTTTAGTTCGACCTCTCTGTTGTAATATATTTAGTATTTTAATATCTAAATCATCAAGCATAAATATCCTCATTTTATAAGGGACTTAATTTTATTAGATTCAAATATAAAGTTGCAAAATAATTAAATCAAGATAATTTATTAAATTATTTAAAAATTTAGGGCTTAAACTTTATTTTTTTAAGCACTTAAGCTATAATTTCCTTATTTTATATAAAATTCTTGGTTTGGATGAGATTTTTTGATATTCTTGCTTATCCCGTAAGGCGTAAAATATTCTCCACTGTTTTTTATCAGGTTAAATAGTTCTAGATTTTTTTGAGGTCTTTCCTGCAACTTATGATACAAATGATATTGGACTGCTATATTATTTAATGATTTAATCCTGATACCTATTTGTTCCAACCGGAACTGAATATCGGTATCTTCACCTATGGAAGGTGCTTCATATCTTTCATCAAATCCATTAATTTTTAAAATATCCTCCTTATGAATTGAAAAATTGCAGCCGAGCAATCCTCTATACTTCTTATTGAAATATTTTCTAAGGAATTCTTTTTTGAAATAAAAACCTTTTTCTACGTCGAAAGATTCTCCCCAAATACCATCAAAGATTATTTTTATTGTTTCTTTTTCTATCAACCCTTCTTTGACATTTTCAGCAGTAAGTGATGCGGTATACTTTTTTGAAAGATTAACACGCCTTCCTGTAAGACAAAATTGTTTTCTTCGATTTATAAAATGTTCATTAACAAATTCAGGATGAGGAATGCAGTCACCATCAATAAATATAATATAATCACTACTTGAAATCGTAACGCATTTATTTAATATTTTATTTTTTCGAAATCCTTTATCTTCCTGCCAAACATGACTTAATTTATAGGGTATTTTCCTTGAAAGCTGTTCAATTTCATTAATAACTTTTTGACCTGAACCATCGTCTGCAATAATTATTTCAAAAGATTTAAAAGTCTGTCTCTCAAACCCGGCTAAGATTAATCTTAGATAATCTATCTTATTATAAAATGAAATAATAATTGAAACGTCAACCATACCAGTTACTCATTTCCCTTTATTATTTTTTTACTTTTCTCTTTTTCTTTAATACGGTTGTATGATTTTTTTTTCTTTTCAATTTTAGGGGGTTTTTGAGGGACCGGAATTCTCTTTTTCCTTTTCTTAATTTTATTCTTTTTCTTTTGAGCTTTCATTGTTGTCTTATTTAAAAAAGATAATCCATTTTTTATTTTTAAAATAAAAAAAGAGCGTAAGAACGCTCTTTTAAAACAATAAGATATTACTATTAACTTTTTGTTTTAATTCTTGCTGCTTTTCCTGAAAGTTTGCGTAAATAATAAAGTTTAGCTCTTCTTACATTTCCTTCTTTTAAAAGCTCAAGCTTAGCAATTTTAGGAGAATTAAACGGAAAGATTCTCTCAACGCCTACTCCGCTTGAAATTTTTCTAACGGTAAAGGTTTTAGTTAACCCAGAACCTCTAACGCTGATTACATCCCCCTCAAAAGGCTGTATTCTTTCCTTATCTCCTTCAATAACCCTCACATGTACTTTGATATGATCACCAGGGTTAAAGTTTGGTATATCTGATTTAAATTGATCCGGTAATATATTTTTTATGTTAACCATTTTTTTCTCCAATATTTAATCAATATAATTATAAAATCGTCATTTCAAAATTTAATCATGCATATAAAATTTAAGAATTATACTTTCTCCATTTTTTAGTTTGTTCTTTTGATTGTTCTTCTTTCCATTTTTGTATTTCTTTGTCATTTCCAGATAAAAGAACTTCCGGGACTTTCATTCCTCTATATTCAGCCGGTCTAGTGTAATAAGGAGCTTCAAGAATCTCTCCATCCTGAAAAGAATCATTCAGAGCAGATACACTATCATTAAGAACTCCCGGTATTAACCGTACAACTGCATCAATAATCATTAATGCAGGTAATTCACCGCCGGTTAAAATAAAATTTCCGATTGAAATTTCATCTGTAGCAAAACTTATTCTAACTCTGTCATCAATTTCTTTATAATGACCTGCAATTAAAAGTATATTTTTGCAAAGAGAAAGGTTATTAGCGAGCTTTTGGTTAAAGATCTTCCCTTTTGGAGAAGTAAAAATAATATGCTCATATTCTCTCTCTTGATTCAGTTTCTCAATACATTCAAAGAACGGTTCCGGCTTTAAGACCATTCCAGGTCCTCCGCCAAAAGGCCTATCATCTATTTGTTTATGTTTATTGAAAGCATAATCTCTAAGATTATGAATATGAATTTCAATCTTCTTCTTATCTTGCGCTCTTTTGATTATACTTGAATTTAAAGGGCTTAATAATAAATCCGGGACAGCAGTTATAACATCAATCCTCATTGTCGCTTAAGTCAACATCCTTTTTAAGAATAAGCTTTTTTTCTGAAATTTCAAATTTTTCAATGAACTCTTTAACAGCAGGTATTAAAATTTCTTTCCCGTTTGAATCAATTATATAAACATCATTTGCAGGAAAAGAGAGAACATCTTTGATTTTCCCAATCAAAATATTATTCTGAAATACTAAACTGTCAATAATGTCATGAATAAAGTATTGTTGAGAAGGAAGTTTAACCAAACCTTTTTCATCGACAAAAATCTCTTTTCCTATTAATACTTTAAGATCGTTTTCTTCATTAAAATTCTTAAATTTTATAATGAAAGAATCCTTTCTCTTTTGAACTTTTTCTACATAAAATTCTTTTTTGTCGCCAAAGAAATCTATATAAACCTTATGCAGATCATAAAACCGTTCAGGGAAATCAGAATAGGAAAAAATTCTGACAAATCCCTCTTTACCATAAGCAGCTTGGATTTTAGCAATAAGAAAATATTCCGGCACAAGGTAAATTTAATCTAAGATTTCCAATATTGCCCGCTTACCGTCCTTAGCAGCAATGGCTGTGAGAAGGGTCCGCATAGCTTGGGCAGTTTTACCCTGTTTGCCAATTACTTTCCCTACATCATCCGCCTGAACTTTTAATGAAAGAATAACTTTATTTTCTTCAGGCATTTTTTCTTCAATTACCACATTATCGGGATGATCGACTAAATGCTTTGCGATGAATTCAATGAATTCTTTCATGGGAACAAGCCTCCTATTTAGAGCACGGGAGCTTTATGAAAAGTACAGAAGAATTGCCTAAATAAACAATAATCTGTAATCTTATTCTTTATCCGAAGCATTCTCATCAGAAGCAGCGCCCTTTACTTCTGCTGTACCATTGTCAATAATATTTTTACCTGGCTCTTCTTGTGAAATATTTTCAGTATTTGTATTCTCACTTTGAGTTGGGACTTCCGTTTCCACTTTGGATTTTATATCAGATTTTTCTGTTTCATTTTTCTTAGTACCCTTGCTCTTATTACCTGATGCTTCTTTCATCTTCTCCCATTTATTCATTTCTTCTTGAATCTTTCCTTCAGAAAATCCTTTCTTTGAAAGTTCATTTTTTAATGTTAAGCCTTTTTGTCTTAAAAGGCTTTTAACAGTATCAGTCGGCTGGGCACCGTTTTTTAACCAATAGAATACTCTGTCTTCCTTCAATTCAATTGTATGGGGATTGGTAAGCGGATTATATAATCCAACAGCTTCAAGAAATTTTCCATCTCTAGGTGATCTGGAATCTGCGGCTACAACTTTATAAATTGGTTGTTTTTTCTTGCCCATTCTTCTTAATCTTAACTTTACAGCCAAATTGTTTAACCTCCGTTATTCTTTCTAATTCATTTTTAAACTTAAAATTACCTGCTTACAGGCATATTATTTAATACTGAGTTACTGAAACCTTTCCTGCTCAACTTCCCCATCATTTTTTGCATTTCTCCAAATTGCTTAATTAAACGGTTTACATCTTGAATTGATGTGCCGCTTCCACGAGCTATTCTTTTACGACGACTCCCATTTAAAACTTTAGGGGTTGTTCTCTCTTGCAACGTCATTGAGTTAATAATAGCTTCTACTTTAATCAATGCATTATCATCCACCTGGGCATTCTTTATTTGGGAATTAATCCCTGGAATCATTCCTAACAATGAAGTTAGAGAACCCATTTTCTTGATAACTTTAATTTGCTTAAGAAAATCATCAAAATCAAATTTATTTTTCCTTAATTTTTCTTCTAATCTTTTAACTTCCCGTTCATCAAAGCTTTCCTGAGCTTTCTCTACAAGAGAAATTATATCACCTTTACCTAAAATTCTAGAAGCCAGCCTATCCGGGAAAAAAGGTTCAAGGTCTTTTAATTTCTCACCGTTACTAATAAATTTAATCGGTTTACCAACAACAGTTCTAATTGATAAAGCAGCCCCTCCTCTAGCGTCGCCATCTAATTTAGTAAGAACAATACCATCATAATTAACCATTTCATTAAATGCTTTAGCAGAATTAACAGCGTCCTGTCCTGTCATAGAATCTACAACAAATAAAGTTTCCGTGGGGTTTACGATCGTTTTAATATCTGAAACTTCAGCCATCATCGCTTCATCTACATGAAGACGACCTGCTGTATCAATAATCACTGTATTAAAATTTCCTTCTTTAGCAAACTGAAGAGATTCGGTCACAACCTTTCTGGCATCTTTTTCATCTAAGGAAAACACAGGAATAAAAATCTGCCCGCCAAGCAATTTTAATTGTTCAATGGCTGCAGGACGATAAATATCAGCTGCAACAAGGAGTACTTTTCGTCCGTTTTCTTTAAGCCTTTTAGCTAATTTACCGCAAAATGTAGTTTTTCCCGAACCCTGTAAGCCGACAACCAGGATAACTGTGATCCCTGATCCATTAATCTTAATTTCAGTTTGAATACCACCTAAAAGAGTTACTAATTCATCATAAATGATTTTGGTTATTAACTGACCGGGAGAAATGGAAGCAATTACATCTTTACCTAAAGCCCGTGATGAAACATGATCAATAAAATCTTTAGCGACTTTATAGTTAACATCTGCATCAAGAAGAACTCTTCTAATTTCTCTCAGCGTATCAGAAATATTTTTTTCAGATATTTTTCCCTGACCGCTTACCTTTTTAAGGGTTGAATCTAATTTTAACGATAATTCTTCAAACATATAAAATAAATTTATAATTTATCGAGAAAAAATTAAAGGATTAGCTCGCCTTAAGTGCGTTAGCCCCCGAAACGATTTCCAGGATCTCTTTGGTAATTGCAGCCTGTCTTTCCTTGTTATATTTGAGCTGTAAAGTCCTTATTAATTCTTTCGCGTTGGTTGTAGCATTATCCATAGCTGTCATTCTCGCACCAAATTCAGCTGCATTTGATTCCAGTAAAATCCGCCACATTTGAGCTTTCAAATGCTTTGGCAACAAATATTTAAATATTGATTTTTGATCCGGTTCAAATATAAAATATGGTTCATTTTTCTTTTCTTCTTTATTCCCTTTTTTAATGGGGATAGGAAGAAACTGCTCAATTACTATTTTCTGCTGAATAATTGATTTGAATTCATTATATATAATAAATATTTGATCGAAAGTATAGTTTAAATATAATTTAATCACTTCATCCGTTATATTTAATAAAGATGAGTATTCTAGTTTTGAAAATAGGCCAATCCTTTTATTAATAATTTCATAATCTCTTCTATTAAAAAAGTCATAACCTTTTTTACCAATACAAAATATACCGGGAGTGACATTAGCAGGCAATTTATCAGCAAAGCCCACTGCTTCTTTTATAATATTCGTATTGAATGCTCCGCAAAGCCCTCTATCAGCTGTAACAATTACAACAGCAACATTTTTAATTTCTCTTTGAGCAATAAATGGGTTACTAAAATCTTCCTCGGTTATAAGATCATTAAGGAGTTCTGAAATTTTACGAGCATAAGGCCTGGCACTCACGATTTTTTCCTGTGCTCTTCTTAATTTAGAAGCCGCAACCATTTTCATAGCCTTAGTAATCTGCTGGGTATTTTGAACACCCTTTATTCTTCGCTTTATGTCTCTTAATGTAGCCACTTTTGGTTAATATGTTCTTATTTTCAATATGATTGAGAAAGCTACAGTTATTTATTTTCTTTAAATATTTTTAAAAATTCATCTGCAGCTTTTTCAATTGATGATATAGTATCATCAGAAAGTTGTCGTTCTTTTTTAATTGCTTCAAAAATATTATTGTAATTAACTTCAAAATATTCCAATGCTTCTTTTTCAAACCGTTTTATATCATGCACCGGTATACTATCCATATAGCCATTAGTACCGAGATAAATGCTTACAACCTGTTTTTCTACAGGCACGGGATTATATTGCCCTTGTTTAAGAAGCTCTACAAGCCTGGCACCTTTAGAAAGAGTATGTTGAGTAGCTTTATCCAGATCAGAACCAAATTTTGCGAAAGCTTCAAGTTCCCGGTATTGAGCCAGATCCAGCTTTAAACTACCTGCAACTTTTTTCATTGCTTTAATCTGAGCATTTCCGCCTACGCGTGAGACTGATATACCAACATTTATAGCTGGCCGGACACCCGCATTAAATAAATTTGATTCCAGATAAATTTGTCCATCTGTAATCGAAATAACATTAGTAGGGATATACGCCGAGACATCACCCTGCTGTGTTTCAATTATCGGGAGAGCCGTTAAACTCCCACCGCCTAAATCTTCACTTAACTTTGAAGCTCTTTCCAGTAATCTCGAATGAAGATAAAAAACATCTCCGGGATAGGCTTCTCTTCCGGGAGGTCTCCTTAATAATAAGGATAATTCACGGTAAGCGGCAGCTTGTTTAGAAAGATCATCATAAATTACTAAAGCATGTTTTCCATTGTCTCTAAAGAATTCCCCCAATGTTGCACCGGAATAAGGAGCAATAAATTGCAGCGGAGCAGGTTCTGAAGCAGCAGCCGAAACTACAGTAGTATACTGCATAGCATCATGTTCTTGCAATTTTGCCACAACCTGTGCAATAGTTGAACTTTTTTGTCCGATAGCTACATAAATGCAGTAAACAGGTTTAATCCCAAGCTTTTTAGCTTCATCTGAATGAGTATATTTTTGACTTATTATTGTATCGACAGCAACAGCTGTTTTACCGGTTTGTCTGTCTCCAATAATTAATTCTCGTTGACCCCGTCCTATAGGAATCATTGCATCAACAGCAGTTATACCGGTTTGGAGAGGTTCTTTTACCGGTTGTCTTTGAATTACACCTAATGCTTTTCTCTCTATTGGCTGATATTTTTCAAGATTAATTTCACCTTTACCATCGATTGGTATGCCTAACGGACTGATAACTCTGCCTAACATTTGTTCGCCAACAGGCATTGAGGCAACTCTTTTAGTTCTTTTTACAGTATCTCCCTCTTTCACTAAAGTTGATTCTCCAAAAAGGACACATCCAACACTATCCTCATCCAAATTTAGAACCATACCAATAACATTGTTTGGAAATTCAACAAGTTCACTGGCCATAACTTTTGATAATCCGTAAACGCGGGCAATACCATCTCCAACTTGAAGTACAGTCCCTACGTCATAAATATCAACTTCACTTTCAAAGCCGGATAATTGTCTTCTTAATATTGCTGATATTTCTTCCGGTCTAACTTCTGCCATTTTTCTATTCCTTTATGCCTCAGATATATTAGATAAAAGGCTTTCTAATTACTAAAAATTAATTTAAAGACATACTGCCAGATAAAAATTGCTTTTTTAAAAGATCTAATTGATGACTAAAAGAAGCATTATAAACAGTATCGCCTATTTTTGCGATAAATCCACCAACAATATTTTTATTTATAGTATATTTAAAAAGTGCTTCTTTATTTAAATATTTTTCGAGTCTATCTTTTAAATGTGCTTTCTGCTCATCGTCAAATTCAAAAGCGGTTTCTACTTCAACGAATATTAAATTCATTTTTTCATTGTAGAGTTCGGTAAATTTTTGAAATATATCAAATAATAAATCTTCTCTATTTTTTTCAATTACAAACTTCAAAAAGTTCATTGTCTCTTTGTCAACCTTAGAATTGAAAATTTCATTTAAGATTGAAAACTTAAGATGAGGCCTAACTATGGGATTCTCAATCATCGTTCTTAATTTTGGGTTTTCCATCAAAACATTCTTTAATAATTCAATGTCCACGGCGATTAATTCAAGGATATTTTTTTCCTCAGCCATTTGTATTAAGGAAGAAGCATATCTATAAGAGACTTTGTAATCAATCATAGTTAATTTTTTGTAATTGAGTTGATATAATCATCTACAATTTTCTTATTAGTTTCTTTACTAATATTTTCTTTCAATATTTTTTCGGCAGCTTTTACAGCTATTTCAGCTATTTGATTTTTTAACTCATTAAATGCAGAATCCTTTTTTCTCTCAATTTCATCAGATGCATCTGAAATTATTTTTTGTGCTTGCTGTCTGCTTTCCTGAATGATTTGATCTTTCAATTTCTCTGCATACGTTCTGCTTTGTTCAATTATTTTTTTAGATTCTTCTTCAGCTTTTGCCAAATTTGCCTGATTTTCATCCAGGACTTTTTGAGCCTCTTCCTTTGCTCTTTCCGCTTTTTGAAGAGATTCTCTAATAGCTGCCTCTCTTTGATCTAAAGCAGTAAGAATAGGTTTCCATGCAACTTTTTTTAATACCAAAAGAAGTATAACAAAGGTTATCACAGTCCAGAATATCAGTCCAGGACTAACGCTTACAAGGCTTGATCCTCCTTCTTCAGCAGCTAAAACCGCCAAAGCCGGAATTAAATTCAAAAGCATCACAAAATTCCTTTAAAAATAATTTAACTTTTAACCGCTAAAAGGATACATATTACGAGTGCAAAAAAAGCGATACCTTCAATTAGAGCTGCGGCAATAATCATATTGGTACGAATTGGACCGGCAGCTTCAGGTTGTCTTCCCATAGCTTCCAGAGCTGATGCAGCAAGTTTTCCTATTCCAAGACCAGCACCAATAACTGCTATACCGGCTCCTATTCCGGCAGCTAACCAACCTAAATCCATAATTTTCTCCTAATTTATATTAATAGTTAATGTTTTTTATTTTAATGTTCTTGATGTACCGCCATACCTATATATAATGCGGTAAGCATCGCAAAGATATATGCTTGAATAAGTGCAACGAGCAATTCAAGTAAATATATAAACAAAGCAAATCCAACTGAAACAGGTGAGACAAGGACTGTTTTCAGAATAAAAATTAAACCAATCAAAGAAAAAATTACCACATGTCCCGCAATCATATTAGCAAAAAGACGAATACACAATGAAAATGGTTTTGTAAATAAACCGATTATTTCAACAACAACAATAAGAGGTAGAATAGCAATGGGCATACCGGATGGGATTAATCCTTTAAAATATGCAACAAATCCATGTTTTTGTATCCCTCCGAACTGTGTTGCAATAAAGGATATTCCGGCAAGAGCTGCAGTAACTGCAATATTACCAGTTATCGATGCAGAATAAGGTATTAAACCAAATAAATTACCGAATAAAACGAAAAAGAATAGTGTTAATAAATAGGGAAGAAATTTTTCATAACCTTCACCAATAGTGGGTTTTACAATTTCATCCCTAACAAAAAGAATTATAATTTCAAAAAAATTTGTTAATCCTTTAGGAATTAATGATTTTTTATATCCTTTGGATAGAAAGAAAAACAATAAGATTAACGTTATTGCTACAATCCACATGAAAAAGACATTTTTGGTTATTGAGATATCAATTCCAAATAGTTCCAGATGAGGCAGAAATAACCTTCCGAACGGGTCAAAATCAATATAATTTGAATCCATAACATGGTGAAGAATCCAACCACCCCCCTGCTCCCCCGAAGTTCTGAGGGTATCCACAGCCGTAAGAGTATCTGCAGGATTACTAAGAATCATAAAATGCTTAAGTTTTCTTCATATATAAGAAAATTATTTCAATAATCAAATATAAAATGTAAAAAAAAAGGATAGAAAATATAAAACTATTCTCATTTATATTCAAGAATTTTAAGGAAATAAATACTACTGAAAGCATTAACAATAATCTAGCAGTTATCCCACCTAAAATAACCTTAAAAAATATTTCCTGAGATTTTTGCAGTCCTATTTTTATGCTGATTAATCCAATTATAAAATTAAAAGTGGTGATGGCAAAACCAATCATAATAGAAAAGAAAGATAAACCGGAAATTAAAGAAAATGAATAGAGAAATATTAAAAAGGATATAAGGATGAAAAACAGAACAGAAATTTTAAGCAAAAAATTCCTATATAAATTCATTTCCCAGATTTTAGGACTGTTTTAATAAAATTATATAAACCAGCAAAGACTCCAAGAAATGAGCAGACAATGGTCAGAATAGGGCTGGTCATAAATTTCTTATCCAGCCAAATCCCTAAAAAAACCATTGCTACAACAGTAATCGCCAATTGGAGTCCGAGACCTAGGTAAGGACCGTACTCCACAATAGAATTTTTTTGTTCCCCTTTTTCATCCTTTTTCATTTTACATTTTGAGGTGGACCCACATTAGGAGTTGGTTTAGGTAATAATTCTCTATTATCTCCCATGGAGCTCTTACCATCAAATTTTGCTCCTGCTTCAACGACAAGGATTTTAGTTACAATATCTCCTTTTAAAGATGCTTTGGCTTCTAAAACCAGCTTATCTTTAGCATTAACGGAGCCGGTTACCTTTCCCCCTAAGGTAATAATATCAGCATGAATTTGACCATCGACTCCACCGCTTTCACCAACAGTAACATTTCCTTCTGCCTTTATATCACCCTTAACATTACCATCAATACGAACATCCCCTGTACTCGCAAGTTTACCTTCGATTACTACGCCAGTTCCGATAATTGTCACTTGTTCTTCTCCTTTATTATTTTTCAATGTTTCCTCCGTTAATAATTTAATAAAAGTTTTTTGGGATCAATCGGCTGACCATTTTTCCAAATTTCAAAATGTAAATGGGGACCTGTCGTTATTTCACCGGTATTACCACTTAAGCCAATCAATTCACCTTGAATTACAACATCTCTAACCTTTTTCATTAAAACAGAACAATGTTTATATATTGTAATATAATTATCTGTATGTCCAATAATCAACATGTTTCCGTCTTTATTTGTATAATCAGAAAATATTACATATCCATTAGCAGAAGCATAAATGGGTGTTCCAGATTTTACTACAAAATCAATTCCCATATGTCCTTTTTCAGGGTCAAAGTCTCTACTTATAAATCCATTAACCGGTTTGTCAAAATAATATATTTTTTGCTGAATATCTGCATCTTCACCAAAAAAAAATTCTTTGAATACAGCTAAAATATTCCCCCCATATTTACTATTATTAGATTTTTTAGTTCTATTTTTCTTTCCTCTAAGGGAGTCTACAAGGGAAGAATCACCAAGCATTAGTGCATACTTTAACCTTTCATTAGTTGATTTTAAACTCTCGAGTTCCCGTGATAAAAATAACATCCTTTTATTCAACTGGTCGATAGTTTTCATATCTTTTTTTGATAATGAAGAATTTCCAGGGAAAATTAAAGTATTTATTGGTGAAATACTAAATATAAGGAACCCAATAAAGGCTGCTAAAATCGTATAAATTATTATTGAATAAATTAAATGATTCGATTTGATGCGTCTAGTTTTGGAACTGCCGGAAGATTCCGGTATTATTACTACATAATAGTTTTTTATATTTTTGAAAAGATTAAGATTCATATAATAAAATAAAATTAAAGTAAAATTTAGCCAAATTTTTTTAATAGATCTTGAAATTTAATTTTACCTTCGCGGATTAATTCCGGTTTGGAGTTACAAAGGTTTATTATTGTAGAGGCTTTAAAAAAGGACTTCTTTTGAGAAATCAAAATTGCTTCAACTTCATGAAAAAATTCATCTTTAATAAGACTTGGTTCGGTAATCGGCGGCTGCTTACTGCGGTTTACACTTGTCGAAATCAAAGGCATTTTTAGTTCGGATAAAAGTTTTAAGCAAAAACGATGGTTTGGTATTCTAAAAGCCACACTATCCTGCTGAAGTATTTTACGCGATTTGGAATTTAGATTTAAAACAACCGATACCGGATTTGGCCAAATTGAAATCAAAAAATCCAGGTGTTTTTCCGAATTTATCTCAACATATTTTAATAAAGTATCAATGTCGCCAATTAAAAGAAGATACATCTTGCCAAGTTCACGTCCTTTTATATTATCTACTTTTTTTACAGCTTCTTCATTAAAAGGGTTAGCTCCAAAGCCATAAATAGTATCCGTTGGATAAATAAAAACTTTCCCTTCAAAATAAATTTTCTTTGCCAGATTGACCGATTCTACAAAATTATTATCTATATTAATTAAATCTGCTGTTTTTGAATTCACCATTTACTAATTCCTCAAGTTTTTCAGTTATAACACCGGGCTTTAAATTATATCCGCATTCAAAAGTACCTATTGGGCATTTCTCATACCCGTGAATTCCGCAAGGTTTACAAAATAAATCATCGTAACTTAAAAAGCTACTTTTCCCATTATAAGGATAAAATCCAAAATCGGGGACAGTTGAACAATAAAGTGTAATTGTAGGAAGTTCTGCACACATCCCTAAATGTGTGGGGGCGCTATCGTTTGTTATTAATAATAAGGCTCTTCTTAACAATTCGACTGATTCAATGAGGGAAAAATTACCTGCTGCAGAGTATACTTTTTCGGAAAATTTTGATGCAATTCCCTGGCATAATGTCTCATCTTTTTTCCCGCCGACCAATACAACATAATACGAAAATTTTTTTATTATATATTTTATTATTTCCTGAAAATATTCAATAGGATAAATTTTAGTATTCCAGATGCTCCCTGGCGCTACGCATATAAATTCATGTTTTATGCCAAAGTTACACATAAATTCATCAACCTTATTTTTATCAGATAATGAAATAATCAATTCGGGAAGAATCTTCCAGTCATCTCCAGAATATTTATATCCAATCAAATCTAAATTTCTTTGAACTTCGTGGTGTTTAGGATTATATTCAATTAAATTTTTATATACATGTTTAAAATTACTGTTTGTAAAACTATATGAATTTCTTATTCCGGTAAACATAACTAATAATGCAGTTCTTGCCGAACGATGGGGTGAATAAATTCTTGAATAATTTTCATTCTTTAAATCATTTGCAAAAGATTTAAGAGAAAATATTGATTTATGTTTATTCCTTTTATCCAGGATTTTAACTTTTTGGATACCGGGAGCAGCATAAAAAATTTCTTCCGTTGAAGATATGCAAATTACATGAATTTCACTTCCCGGAAACATTTTTTGAAGTGCTTGAATCATTGGAAGGGTTAGGATAGCATCCCCAATAAAAGCAGTTTGGATAACTAAAATTTTTTCCACTTTACTATTTTCAAGAGTCATAGTCTTTCTTACTTAATATTTCCATAGCTTATGCATCCACAACCATTGACCGGGATTTTCCCTGATAGTTTTTTCAAGAAATGAAGCATGTCTTTGACTAAGCTCAACAATTTTTTCTTTTTCATTTTCAGGTAAATTATTTCTGTCAATTTCATGCAAAACAATCTTATATGAAAAATCCGGCTGCCTGATATTTATACCATATATAATCGGTGCATTTGTTTTTAAAGAAAGAATGGCAGGGCCAGGATAAATAGAGACTTTTCTTCCGAAAAAATTAACTCTGATACCCTCAGCCGGCCCTCGTTGATCAGCTACCATGGCAACAACATTTTTTTCTTTTAATTCTTTATAAATCTGTCTGATAGAAATGCCTAAAGAGACAACTTCATTATTCCATCTTGTCCTAACATTATTAAGCCATTGGTTAACATAGGGATTTCTTTGAGATTTGACTACAACTTTGAAAGGAATACCTATCTGAAGACTCATTGAAGCAGCACCATATTCCCAATTACCATAATGAGCGGAAAGCAAAATAACACCGTTTTTTTGATTGAATCTTTTAACTATCAAATCAGAATTACAGCAAGAAACCATTCTTTCTATCTCATCCTTTGTCATAAAAGGCATATATAAAATTTCAACTAAAGCAATTGAAAAGCTTCTATAGCATTCAAATGCTATACGTTTTATTTTATCTTTTGAATATTCAGGAAAGGCATTTTTAAGGTTTTCAAAAACGGTTTTCTTTCTTATTGGAATAAAGTAATAAAATAGAATTGTTATTAGAAGTGAAAACCTTCTTGAGAATTTGAGGCCAAATAATCCAGTTAAATTACTTAATCCCTTAAAAAGGATATATTCAATTATATTCTTCATTCAAATTAAATTCAATTTTATTTTATAAATTTAATTATTTGAACGAAGAAATAATACAGTTTTATATTAACAGACCAATAGCTTTATTAGAAACAGAAGTTACAATAATATATAAAAAAACTAAAAGTTAATAAGTTGCGACCCTGTTCATCCAATTATCATCCCGAAGTTCGCCTCTCATTGTAGAATGTACTAGTGTATATTGTGAAAAACCTGTTAAATCCGCAAAAACAAAGATAACTCCCCCTTGTAACTCATTATAATGCCATATTTCATAAGGTTTTGTATTTTGCTGGTTTGGAAATCTTTCAATTTCACTTGGTTCACCATATATTAAATAGACTCTGCCTCTATCTGTTTTCCATCCCTCTTTACCCATACTACTAAATCGTTCATTAGACTTCTGAACGCGGTTCATATAGTCCTGGTATGCTTCATTTATTGAAGTAGCCGGATTTATATCTCTGTTTTTCCAAAATTCATATAAAAATTTTCTCTTACCATCAAGAGTTTCGATACCTTCATATTGTTTTATTTCATTAGTCGTAGCAATATATTTAGATTCCTGATAAATTTTATCCAGTTCATCTTCGGACATAATATTGAATTCACTGCTCAAAGATTCTGTGTTGTTGTTATAAACCGTATCGGGCTGAGGAATAGAAGGATTATAAACATAAAACCTTTTCGATGATGAGATTCCAATATTGGCAGCACTATCTAATAATGCTTCAGTCATTGTATAAGAATCAGTGGGATATTTGTTCACAACTACAGTACCCACTTCAACACGGGAATTCAAAGTATTTGAAATAGTTTTTGTTTTATTACTTACAACTTTTCCTCTGCTGTTATAAACAACGCTTTCCAGCTTGATATTTCCGTCAGGAAGATTTTTTAGATTATATAATTCCAGATAATAGAATAAAACAGGCTGGTTATCTCCGAAGATATTCATTGTTGCCGGAATTATCTCAAAAGTATTTTTATAAAATAAGGAATTTTTATTCGGACTATCCTGGATAATCCTTGAAGCAAATTGAAGATCACTTATAGCAGCTTCGCCTTTCCAAAAAGGAACGACTTTGAAATATTCCGTTATCGATTTTTTATTATCTTTATTTACAGCATCTCTTCCTTCAACCACGGTTTTATAGGTCCCTTTGGGGAGAACAAATCCTAATTCACCCACCAGGCCTTTATTGACTGAAGATGTATCTTTAATATTATTAATTACATTCCACTCTTTATTCACAAATTTTTTACCAGAAGCTGTATCTTCAATTGATACTTTTAATACCCCTTCAACGAAATTTGAAGAATCAGTAGTATTCAGTGTTAAATCATCTTGATTAAAAGAGTAATAAACTTCAACATAGTTTGATAATGAGTCGTAACCAAACTGTGCATAGTCGAAGTCAAAACCAAAATTTGTTTTATTCTGTCCAAATAGGAGCGGAGTAACAAAAAGAATTATTAATAGTAAAAAGGATTTCTTCATATTATAAACCTAATAGTGTAACCGTTAAATATTTAATAATATTTTATTGAATTACCAGTCTTTGATTTTCTATAAAGAATCAAATAGCTATAATCCAAAGTCTAAACTCACGTTAATATTTATTCAAAACAATAAAAAACATAATTATATTACTATATTCAAGACTAAAATTTATTAAAGACTATTTTTAACCCCCGTCACCCGCGAGCATTCATTATTTCAGCTATTCAATCACTGGAACATCAATTAAATTTTAACAGCAAATACTTTATGCACATCTTTAATTGAAGAAATAGCATCTATTGATTTCTTATCGATAACACTGTCAACATTTATTACCGTAAGAGCTTCTTTTCCCATTTCATTTCTGCCTAAGGATAATCCAGCAATATTAATATTTTCTTCGGCAAGAATTTTACTTACGGTAGCAAGAATACCCGGTCTATCAATGTTGGAATAAAATATCATATTCCCTTCGGGATTAAGTTCAAGACGATAATCATCAATATTTACTATTCTGATTTCATTATTACCGAAAACTGTTCCCGCGAGGGACCTTTTTTCTTTATCGGATGTAAATTCCACTGTCATTAAATTAGTAAAAGTTGAATTTGCACCTGATTTAGTTTCATTAATAATTATTCCCATTTCACGGGCAAGCAAAGGTGCATTTATAAAATTTACTCCTTCGGTCATCATTTTAGACAAAAATCCTTTTAATACTGAAGTGGAAAGAAGAGATGTCGAAGTATGGAGTAATTGACCGCTATAATTAATATCAATCTTTTTTAGTTGTCCTTGAATCAATTGCGCATGTAAAACTCCGAGATTTTCTCCAAGCTTAATATAGGGCTGAATGTCCTTATTTATGGTTGTACTAAAAGCAGAGGCATTGACAGCACCTCTAACAGGATTATCATTAAATAGATCAACCATTTGCTCTGCAATCTGAATTGCAACTTTTTCCTGAGCTTCTTCGGTAGATGCGCCGAGATGAGGTGTGGTAACAATTTTAGGATGCTGAATTAGGTCACTTGAAAAATCAGGCGGTTCTTTAGAATAGACATCTAAAGCAGCCCCTGAGACTTTACCGTCATTTATTGCTTTAACCAGATCCTGCTCATTTACGATTCCACCTCTTGCACAATTTATAATCTTGACCCCGATTTTACATTTTGAAAGAGTCTTTTCGGAAATTAAATTTTTTGTATCATCCGACATAGGTACATGCACAGTTATAATATCAGATTGTTCGAATATTTCATCCAGCTTTACCGGTTTTATACCTAATTTTGCATAGACTTCATCAGAAAGAACGGGATCATAGCCTAAAATGTTCATTTCGAAAGCTTTTGATCTTAAGGCAACTTCCCTTCCAATTTTTCCCAGACCAATAATACCAAGGACTTTTCCTTGTAGTTCCGTACCTTGAAAATTTTTTCTATCCCATTTGCCTGATCTCAACGACTGATTCGCTTGTGCAGTATTACGGCACATAGTTAACATTAGAGCCATAGTATGCTCTGCTGCAGAGACCGTATTCCCGCCCGGAGTATTCATTACCATAATACCTTTACGAGTTGCCGCTTCAACATCAATATTATCCACTCCCGTTCCGGCCCTGCCGATTACGTCCATTTTATCCATTAAAGAAATTATATCTGAAGTAACTTTAGTTGCACTCCGGACAATTAATCCGTTATATTCTTTTATTACTTCTTTAATCTCCTCTTTAGACATTCCCGGTTTATAAGTAACCTGATGACCGGCAGATTCGAGGATAGTCACACATTTTTTATCTACCGAGTCTGTAATAATTATTTTTTTCATGGATTCTCCCTTTTATAAAATTGTAGTTTTTGGACCGGAACAATTAAATAAATGACTTGCATTAAACCACAGAATTTAATTTCTGAACTATCTGAACTTTAGGAACAGCTCCGATAATAGTTTCTTTAAGTTCTCCATTTTTAAAAATCAATAAAGTAGGAATACTTCTTACACCATACTTAATAGCTGTTTGCTGATTATCATCAACATCCAATTTCCCGACCTTGGCTTTTCCGGAATATTCCGAAGCAAGCTCTTCAACTATGGGTGCAATTATCCGGCAAGGACCACACCATGCAGCCCAAAAATCAATTAAAACGGGGTTTTCCGACTTTATAACTTCAGTTTCAAAATTATCATCTGTAATAGTTATAGGTTTCATTTTTTTCCTTTTTTATTTTATTAAACTTTAATTGAAATATCACCTTGACCGACAAAATTAACGATATCTTCACCTCCGTCAGCATGTATTATACCTCCGGATATCCATTCACCTCCTTCTTTACACAAAAGAGAAATTACTTTTGCTACATCCTCCGGAGTAGTCAATCGGTTATTAGGGTTTTTCCTTTTAGCAACATTAACCATTGGAACATTTCCCGGAATTTTCCTCAAAGCCGGCGTATCAGTAACACCTGCCATAATAGAATTTACAGAAATATTCAGATATCCCAGTTCGGAGGATAGCTGCCTGACATGAGATTCTAAAGCCGCTTTAGCCGCAGATACTGCACCATAATTCGGAATAACTGTATGCCCTCCGGAGCTGGTCATTGCAAAAATCCTGCCTTTTTTAGTCATTAGGTTAATATCGACGAGTTCCTGAACCCAATAAACTAATGAGTGTGCCATTACATCAAGAGTCATTTCCATTTGTGACTTGGTGATGGCCTGCTCCTTTTCATTCGATACAAAAGGCTTTAACGAACCAAATGCTAAAGAATGCATCAAAACTTTTATTATTGGTTTACCGTCTGATTTTGATTGAATATCAGAAATTATTTCTTCGCGTTTTTTTTCATCAGCAGCATTGGCATTATAGAATAAACTTTTCATGCCGACCGAATGTATATAGTCGATAATTTTTTTTACATTAGGCATAGTAGCTTGACGATCAAGATGCACTCCGATAATATTAAATCCATCCTCAGCTAATTTTTGTGCTGTGGCTGCACCAAAGCCTGATGATGCCCCTAGAATTAAAGCCCAGTATTCTCTATTATTGTTTTGATCCATTTATACTAAATACCCTCTGTAAATATTATTTTTTCGGACTTAAATAATACAAAAATGGAGCATGTTATACAACTATCTTATTTGTTAAAGTTACCGTTATCTGTCCTAAAGGTCCTAAATAAATAATACTATAATTTATATATTCACTCGCGAGGATATGCAGCTTGAATTCCATTTCGAAGAAAGAATGATATGTTTTATGTTATAGGGTTATTTGTAAATATATTTTGCGAAACGGAGTTTCGCGTTACAGAATAATGAATGAGGAAGTGGATGACCATTTAGTTTTTCTTTTTGATGAGGTTAAAGCTGTGTAAAGGATGCAGTAACTTCATGGATTAATAGCGTATGTGGAGCGTAGCTGAAGCGTATGTGGAGCGTATGTGGACCTTATGTAACTACCAGGTATTAAATAATTTAGATATAAAGTTATTCAGAGATGATCATTTCTTGCTATAAAAGAATAGAGAATCCTCCCCTAATAGATTAATAACAGAATTGATAAAATCATCGGAAAGTTTTATCCTGTATTCTTTAGCATGAAATTTTTGGGGTTTTGAACCATTATTATATAAATGGAAATAAAGGGGAATATTTCCTTTATGTTTTTGCAGTATAGGTTTTAATTCGGCAATACTTTCAACTTTATTCCTTTTTTTGTCAAAATTAATATTTATACTTTCCGTAAATTTTTCTCTTGCTTCTTCAAGAGAAACTATTTTATCAATATGAATTTTAATTGCATCTCCGCTGCTTTCAGGTTTTCCGACAATAAAGACACATTCTTCTTCTTTAACATATTTACCGTACTCTTCATATGATTTTGAAAACATCAGGGCTTCACAAGAACCGGAAAAATCATCAATAGTAAAGAAAGCCATAGTTCTGCCTGATTTATCAATTTTAGTTTTTAATTCCGTAATTACTCCGCATCCTCTTACCACATCCATGCTCTCTAACAGCTCTGCTTCGCCAAAATGGATATTTGCAAAAGATTTATATTCAATTTCATATTTTCTTAAGGGATGCTCGGATATATAAAACCCAATTACTTCCCTTTCTTTAGCTAACTGTTCTTTTTGAGTCCATGGTTCAACATCCGGAAGTTCAGGTTCCTGTATTCTTACTTCTTCTTCCATCCCTCCAAACAGACTATTTTCAGCAAAAAGATTGGAATTCTGGACTTTATGGCCGAACTCTAATGCAGATTCTATACTGATAAATAATTTAGCTCGATTTTTTTCAATAGAATCAAATGCACCGGCAAGAACTAAGCCTTCCAGTCCTCTTTTATTGACAATTCTTGTATCTACATTCGAACAAAAGTCATAAATTCCTGTGAAATCCCTTCCAAGATTCTGTCTACATTTTATCATTTCTTCAACGGCAGATATTCCAACATTCTTTATAGCTGACATTCCGAATCTTATTTTTCCATCTTCAACATCGAAATAAACTGCAGGAGAATTGATATCTGGAGGAAGAACCGGAATTTTTAATTTTCTACAGTCTTCCAGAAAATTGGTCACCTTACTTGCATTTCCAAATTCATTCTTAAGGTTTGCAGCCAGAAATTCAGGCGTATAGTGGGCTTTTAAGTAAGCCGTTTGATATGCCACATAGCTGTAAGCAACAGAGTGACTTTTATTAAATCCATAATTTGCAAATTTATCAATAGCTTCAAAAATCTCTTCAGCAATTTTCTTTGAAATTCCATTCTTAAAGGCACCTTCAATGAATTTTGTTTTCTGTTCTTTCATTGCAACAAGGTCTTTTTTACCCATTGCCCTTCTTAAAATATCAGCTTCCGCAAGACTCATTCCACCAACTTTATTAGCAATTTGAATGACCTGCTCCTGATAAACAATAATTCCGTAAGTTTCCTTTAAGATAGGTTCTAAAACGGAATGTAGATAAACAACCTCTTTTATACCGAATTTCCTATCGATAAAATCATCAATAAAGTCCATAGGACCGGGTCTATAAAGCGCATTCATAGCTGAAAGGTCATTTAAAGAAGTCGGTTTTAATTTCTTTAAATATTCTCTCATCGGGGCAGATTCAAACTGGAACACTCCGGTTGTTTGTCCTCTGGAAAAAAGCTGGAAAGTTTTTTCATCATCCAGAGGAATTTCATCAATATTTATTTCATTTCCATGATTTTTTCTGATTAAATTAAGTGTATCGCGGATTATTGTCAAAGTTCTTAAACCAAGGAAATCCATTTTCAGCAAACCGGCATTCTCAATCTCTTTCATATTAAATTGAGTGACTATATCAGTCTGTGAAACAGCATTGGCGAGGGGAACATAGTTGCTGACATCTTCGGGAGTAATTACCACCCCTGCAGCATGCTTCGAAGCATTTCTGTTCATCCCTTCAAGAACTTTTGCGTACTTTATTAAATTCTTTATATCATCTTCTTGTGAATCTTTTACCCATTTTAATTCTGGTACTTCATTTAGCGCCTGCTCGATGCTGAAAACTTTACCGAATTTTGAAGGTATGAATTTTGTAATTTTGTTTACTGTAGGAATGGGAACTTTGAGTACTCTGGCTACGTCCCTTATCACAGCTTTAGATGAAAGTCTGTTGAATGTAATTATTTGACTAACACAATTATTTCCATATTTTTTTCTAACATATTCAATAACCTCACCTCTTTTATCATCTGCAAAATCAACATCAATATCGGGCATTGATTTCCTTGCAGGATTCAAAAAACGTTCAAATAAAAGATTATAAGTTAAAGGATTTATATTAGTTATACCTAAAGTATAAGCTACCAAACTACCGGCAACACTACCTCTTCCCGGTCCGACCGGGATATTCATCTTTTTTGAAGAATTAATAAAATCCTGAACGATAAGAAAATAGCCGGAGAAACCCATCTTTTTTATTGTATCGATTTCAAAATCAAACCGCTCCCGGACTTCCGGAGTAATCTCAGGAATTCTGTTTTTAAGCCCTTCCCTTGCAAGAAGTTCAAAATAATCATCAAGATTTTGAGCAGCAGAATCTTCCGGGATTGGAAACTGCGGATAATAGTGTCCTTCAAAATCTAAATTAACATCACATTTCTCTTCAATTTCTAATGTATTTTCCGTTGCACCTTTATAACTCTTAAAAAGTTTTAACATTTCCTCAGAAGACTTAAAATATACCTGGTCTGTTCCATATCTTAAATCTTTATAATCAGCGCCGTTTTTATCGGAAAGCAGCAATAAAATATTATGCGCTATTGCATGATCTGGCTCAATATAGTGAGTATCATTTGTAGCAACTAACTTTATTCCTAACTCTTTTGCAAGTTTTGGAACCCCATCAAGTATTATTTTGTCGTTCTCCATACCATGATCTTGAATCTCAAGATAGAAATCATCTTCAAAAATTTCTTTAAAAGTTTTTGCTACACTGACTGCTTTTTCATAATTATTATTTACCAGGTGCGCCGATACGATTCCGCTGATGCATGCAGAAGTACAAATTAAACCTTCATGATATTTTTTAATCAATTCAATGTCGATACGGGGTTTATAATAAAATCCTTCGGTATGTCCTAAAGTAGAAAGCTTGGAAAGATTTTGATATCCTTCTTTATTTTTAGCGAGTAGAAGGAGGTGATTATAATGCTTGCTTTTTTTCCTTCCTGATGATTGACCATTTGATGAATTGCCATTATTTGTATTAGTCCCCCTATCAAACCTGCTTCCATCCATAACAATATAGGCTTCCATTCCGATTATAGGCTTGATACCTTCTTTTTTTGCTTTCTTATAAAATTCTGCAATGCCATACATAACACCATGATCGGTTAATGCAACAGCGGACATATTATTTTTTTTAGCAGCAGCAATTAAACTATCTACCGTACATGCGCCATCTTGAAGACTGTAATGTGTATGATTATGAAGGTGGATAAAGTCTGACATAAAATACAATCCCTAATTAAATCATTACCGAATGTGAATAAGTACATTCAAAAAAATAATCATCAGAAGAAAAATTTTTGAGAAAAGTATAACTCTTAAGTTGGAATGAAAGTTACAAAATATTTTTGATAATGTTTAGAGAAAAGGAAAATTTTTTTTAGCCATTTAATTTTCTTTAATTGAAATTCATTGTTTTCCTGTATGCCCAAATCCACCGGCTCCGCGATAACTATCATTCAAATTATCAGTCTCACTAAATTTCGCAAGATAAACTTTTGACACAACTAATTGGGCAATTCTGTCTCCTGACCTAATAGTAAAATCTACGTCACTAAAATTCATCATAATTATTTTTATTTCACCTCTGTAATCAGAATCGATCGTACCGGGTGAATTTAATATTCCAATCCCATGTTTTAACGCTAATCCGCTTCTGGGGCGAACTTGAATTTCATATCCTTTTGGAATTTCTACAGATAAGTTGGTAGGAACTAAACCAATTTTACCTTTTTTTAAGATAATTTCGTTGTCAATAGCAGCTCTTATATCCATTCCGGCACTTCCATCGGTTGAATATTCCGGTAATGGAATATCAACAAATTTTTTATCAAGCCTTTTTATTTTAATTTCGATTTCAGACATATGAGTCGTTCTCTTATGAGGGTGACCAAAAAGTAATTATTTTCTTAAAAATAGAACACTGATGACGCAGATTTTAACAGATTCTCACTGATTTCAATTTGAAAATTACTTTTTGGTCACCCTCATATATTATTTATTTAGTTTTAATTTTAATAACTCTGTTTTTAATAAATTCCATCTCTTTTTTATCGAACACAAAGAAAGTAATTGAAAGTAAAAAGATACCAAGAAGAATTACCTTATAAATAAATAACAAATTTCCGCTATACATTAAGCTATAAAATATTCCGCCGATAATTAAAATTAAAAAGAATATTTTAATCATCTTTCCATATTCATAATTTATTTTATAAAACTTTTGAGTTACAATAAAAAATCCTGCAGCTATGAAAATATAGCTTGCAAGAGTTGCAAAAGCTGCTCCCATCATACCCATTGAAGGAATAAGTGAAAAATTTACTACAATGTTTATTAAAGCACCTATTCCTGTTATAAATGGAACATAAATGCTTTTTTCTTTTATATAAATTCCGGCAGTAAATACTACATAAATACCATTAAATAAATACCCTAGCAAAATAATAGGTACGATAGAAAGTCCGCTCCAATAGGAAGCTGCAATAAGAGATTTGCCAAATATTTTAACAGTGACAATATCATTTATAAATAAAGATAAAAAGATTAAAACGATAGAACCTATTAAAGTAAAATAGGTCAAAACTTTGGCAAATAATTCCTTAGCATTTTTTTCATCTGCATTTTGAAGAAAAAAAGGCTGCCAGGCAAACTGAAACATATTAACAAAAAGCATCATAAATATTCCAAGCTTATAACATGCATTATAAATTCCAACGGTACTTAAATCGGTTAAATGAGAAAGAATGGGTCTATCAATCCCCTGGACCAGCATTGAAGCTAATCCAGCGGGAAAATAAGGCAGACCAAATTTCAATAATCTTTTCATTAGCTCTTTATTTATTGTAAATTTTAATTTTCCCGATATTGTAGGGATCAATAATATTAAAGAAGTAAATGAAGCAGCAATATTACTAATTAAAACGGCTTCAATTCCCCATTTCAATTTCAATATTAAAAATAAATTCAAAAATACATTAACCAGTATGTTAATAATTTTAAAAGAAGCAAATTTCTTTGCTTTTCTTTCAATACGAAGTTTTATGAAAGGAATTGCAGTTAAAGAATCTATAAGTAAAATAGGTGCGGTTAAATATATCAAATAAACATAAGTGCCTGGAATTTCAAGAACATTAAGGATAGGAAACCTTAATAATAAAATTATTATGCTGAAAATTATTGAAGTAAAGAAAACCATTAGGAAGGGAGTTGAGAAATTGTCTCTTTCATCGCCTACTTCAATTTTTGCAGCATATCTCAAATATGATGCATCCATTCCGTATATGAAAAGGATATTCAATATCCCGATTGTCGCATAAATGTTCGATATTACTCCATAGTTGCTGCTTGAAAAAACATGGGTATAAAAAGGTACAAGCAGGAAATTCAAGAACCTACCAACCATGGTACTGATGCCGTATATGGCAGTATCTTTAGTTAATTCTTTTATTTTTTCAAGCATGGGATGAAAGGTAAAAAGTCAAAAGTCAAAAGTCAAAGGCCGAATTATTTAGAAATAATTAAAACGTTAGTAAGTAAACATTGTTAAAGATGAATCTTTATTTCTAAAGATGCCGACTTTTTAATATATAGTTTAATCAAAGTAAATCTATTTTATCATTCTAAGATGTCATTTTTATATATTTTGATTTTTTACTTTTGACTTTCCATTTCTAATTCTAACGAGATATCCAGAGCTTTAACACTGTGAGTAATAGCTCCTACAGAAATATAATCTACACCTGTTTCTGCAATTTCTTTAACAGTTTCCAATGTAATATTTCCTGAAGCTTCTATTTCTGTTTTTTGATTAATAATCTCAACTGCCTTTTTCATTTCAGGTAAATTAAAATTATCGAGCATTATCATATCTACCCCGCAACATAAAGCTTCTTCGACCTGTTCTATATTTGTAGTTTCGACCTCAATTTTTGAATCCAGATTATATTTCTTTTTATATTCATTGCACTTTTCAATTGCTTTAGTAATGGAACCGGCAGCAGCTATATGGTTATCTTTAATTAAAAACATATCATAAAGTCCCATTCTGTGGTTAGCACAACCGCTGAGTTTAAAGGCTAGTTTGTCTATTAACCTGAGTCCCGGGACAGTCTTTCTTGTATCAATAATTTGAGCTTTGGTATGAATAATTTTTTCCTGATATTGACTTGCCGCTGTAGCAATTCCGCTCATTCTCTGAAAAAAATTTAATGCAGTGCGCTCTGAAGTTAAAATAGAAGAAGCCTTTCCGGTAACTTTGGCAGCAATATCTCCTTTTTTTACAATATCTCCGTCTTTAAAAGATTTTTAAATCTTAAAGTAGTATCAACAAGCTTTAAAACATTCTCTACTATTTCGAATCCTGCTAACATGCCATTCTGCTTAACCAAAAAAATACCTTCTCCGGTTACACTATCCTGAACAATTGCAGCGGTTGTTATATCCGCTTTTCCAATATCTTCTTCAAGGGCTGTTTTAATAATTTTTTCTATTTCATAATCCATTTTATAAATAATTCTTCCTAATTGTTTCAATAAAAAATTCAGGCAATCTTACTGCCTTTTTTGTATTTTTATTTATAAATACGTGCTTTGTAAAACCTTCAACAATTTTTTCTTTTTCATTGTTTCGTGTAATTACATAATCAATGTGAATCTTAAAAACAGGCATTTCATTTACAAAAGCTTTTACAAATAATATATCATCATAATAAGCCGGCGTAATAAATTTAACAAATGCTTCAAGAAGAGGAAGTTGAAATCCTTTATCCTCAATAGTAACATACGGTAAGCCATATTCACGAAGCATTTCTGTTCTTCCTACCTCAAAATACTCTAAATATTTACCATTATATACAAACTTCATTTGATCTGTATCTGCATAACGAACCCGTATTTTGGTTTCAAATTCAAGCATAATACACTTAATAAAAAACTTGAGTAAAAAAAGTTAAAAAAATAGAGACGCCTGGTTGAAACGTCTCTATGAATTACATTTAAATTTATATGAGAAAATTATTCTATAAAAGCACCCATTTTACCGAATTTATCCAGTCTGGTTTCTATTAGCCTATCAGGTTTTATTTTAGCTAATTGGATTAACTCTTCTTTCAGTGCCGCCTTTAATAAAGCAGCAGCTTCCTTATGATCTTTATGCGCCCCGCCAATTGGTTCTGAAACAATACGGTCAATTAATTTTTGTTCTAAAAGATCCGGTGCAGTTAATTTTAAGGCTTCAGCTGCCTGTTCTTTATATTCCCAGCTCCTCCATAAGAATACTTGAGCATGATTCAGGGCTAATAACAGAATACCAGCAGTTTTCAAGCATTAAGATCCGATCACCTACTCCTATTCCCAATGCCCCGCCGCTTGCCCCTTCTCCTATTATCACTACAATAATGGGTACTTTAATTCTGCTCATTTCAAAAAGATTTCTGGCAATTGCTTCCGCCTGTCCTCTTTCTTCTGCTTCTATTCCTGGAGCAGCGCCAGGTGTATCAATTAAAGTTATAATTGGTTTGTTAAATTTTTCGGCAAGTTTCATTAATCTAAGAGCTTTTCTATAGCCTTCCGGATTGGACATTCCAAAATTTCTAAAAATATTGGATTTTGTGTCTCTCCCTTTTTGATGCCCTATAATCATTACTTTGAATTCATCAATCGCTCCAAAACCACCGACAATTGCTTTATCATCTTTAAATTGCCTGTCACCGTGAAGTTCTACAAAATTGTTTGTTATGAGATATATATAATCGAGTGTATAAGGCCTGTCGGGGTGCCGTGCAAGCTGAACCCGCTGCCATCTGCTCAAATCTTTATATAAACCTTCTTTCAACTGCTTAACCTTTTGTTCAATCTTTCTAATTTCCTTTTCTATATCAAGGTTTTCTGAATACTTTCTCATCTCCTCAAGTTTGGCCTCTAACTCCACAATAGGCTTTTCAAAATCTAAAATTGTTTTTGCCATAACTAAACGCGCTTACTCCACATCTTATTTAGAGTTTTTCCAAGTATTTCCAAATCAAGCCACATATTTTGATTCTTTGCATAAAGTATATCTAATTTTTCTGTATTTCCTCCATTGCTGTTTTCTATAAACCAGTAACCGGTTAAACCTTTTTTACCGAGATATAAGTTATTTATATTATTTTGACTTCTTGGACCTACAAAACTTACTTTACCTGAAAAAATTTGAGGAACACTTAATATAAAATTCTTAAAATCACTTTTCTTTTTACTTACTATGGTGGCGAAATATATGAAAGGATAAATAAAAAACAAAACTATAAGAGCTACAGTATAATCAAAAAATGCTTTAATAAATTTTAATATTGGGTTAGAAATATTATACTGGATATCAAATATAGAGAGATCATCAAGGAAAGAAACAGAGGTTTTTCCTACTAAAAAGTCTAAATTATTTCCAATAATCTTGAATTCAACATCTTCATTCTGGCATTCAGCAACAATCGACATCATTTTATTATAAGGCAGCTCTTCGGAAGAAAATATTACTTCACTTACGTTTCTTTCCCGAATTATTTTCTTAATATTGTGAATACTTCCAACCACCTGAAATCCATTTATTTCCTTCCCGATATCTGCCTGTGAAATACCGATTAATCCAGTTATATGATGGTAATCCGTATTTCTGGAATTAATTTTATCAGCTATTTGAATTGCAGGTTTATTAACACCCACAATCAAAGTCCGTTTTGCAGAGATTTCCTCAGTGCTTTCAATTTTAAAGAATATTTTTAAAATTATTCTCCACAAACTTAGACTGAATAATAATAAAACATAAGTTATAATTACAACAGCACGGCTATAAGCATATTGTTTGAAGAAAAAAGTAAAAGCTGAAAGGATAAAAAAACCAACAGCAATCCCGCTAAAATTTTTTAATACAGATAATTTATTTTTCTTATAAATTCCTAATAATGCAGAGACAATTATTTGTAGAAGAGCAGGGACGGTATAAACTTTAATTAAATCTTCAGCATCAAAACCAGCCCATGTCGTAAAATTCATATATATCTTTGCTGCTACAAAAAGTGACAAATCGAAAACTATAAAGTCTAATAGAATATAAAGCAGCATAAATTTTCTTCTGCCAAGAAATGCAAAAATATTTCTAAACCAGATAGCCGAACGTAAAATTAATTCTACTAAAAATGAACTGGATAAATGTTTCTTTACGAATAAATGCATAGCATTATAGAAATACTTTGTTTCATCCAGATTACTTCTCTTAGTACTCTCCCCCTTATAATGAATTATCTGAGTAGAATGAACGTAAAAGACCTTAAAACCAGCTTTCTGAATCCTGTAGCACAAATCAAGATCTTCTCCGTACATAAAAAATTCTTCATCCAGACCTCCTACCTTCTCAAAAGCTTCTCTTGTTAACATCATAAAAGACCCTGAAACCGCATCAACCTCATAAGTTTCATTTTCATTCAAATAAGTGAGATTATATTTTGCGAATAATGGGCTCCGGGGGAAAAGTGAACTGAGCCCGGTAACTTTGCTAAAAGCAGTCCATGGTCCGGGAAAACTTCTTCTGCATGCAAGCTGCAAGGTGCCGTCCGGATTCAAAATTTTGCAGCCGGCTAATCCTGCATCCGGATTGACCTTAAAAAAATCAATCATTTTATGTAATGTATCTTCACTTACAACAACATCAGGATTCAACAATAAAATATATCTCCCCTTGGCTTCTGCTAAACCAATATTATTTGCTTTACTAAAGCCTAAATTTTCCTCGTTAATTATTAATTTTATTCCGTCAAGCGGAAGTAATTTTTCTTTTATGAATTCTATGCTCCCGTCTTCAGAATGATTATCTACAATAATAATTTCCGTTTTAATATTGCATGCGGCTTTTTGAATAGAATAGATTAAATTCTGAAGAAATTCTTTTACGTTATAATTAACAATGATGATGGATAAATCCATGCAAATCCTTTTTAAATTCAAATGGCACGCAGATGACGCTGATCGAACAGATTTTCACTGATAAATTTTTTACAGTAGACAGATTTATTATTACAATTTAAATTATGCTGTTTTCAAACTCTAAAATCTGCGGTTATCCTGACTAATCTGCAAGGCCTTATTGGAAGTGAAAAGCGGGTTATAATCATAAATAAATCTGCAAATATGAAAGTACCTATATAACTTGGGGGTACAAAGCCGAAGTCATTTAAGAGCGTAAACTCAAAAGGAATTAATGTATATTGTGAAAGTGGAGTGATGTGGAGTGAGTGCTGTGAAGTGATATGCTTGTGTTGTTTAAGAAGGAGATGTATGATAAAGATTTATGAAATGGTTTTTATTAAGTTATGTTGTTTAAATTAAAATTGTGATTATTAATTGTGTATTGGTGTATTGGTCATCAGCGTGCTATTCTCAGAGTAATCCAAGTATACTTCTAATTCTTAATTTCCACACCATAAAAATGGCTTCCCGGACAATCTTACGTGACATCTTTGAAGAGCCCGCTGTTCTATCAATAAAGATTATCGGAATTTCTCCGATTGTAAATCCCTTTTTCCATGCCTTAAATGTCATTTCTATTTGAAATGCATATCCGTTGGATTTTACGTTATCAAAATTGAAAGCTTCAAGGACTTTTCTTTTAAAACATTTGAATCCGCCAGTTGCATCATGAATTGGTAATCCTGTAATTATCCTAGTATAAAAATTAGCAAAGTAACTTAACATTAATCTTCTCATAGGCCAGTGTACCACGTTAACACCCATAGTGTATCTGCTCCCAATAACCAGATCAATTTCCCTTGCAGTCTTCAAGAAATTCTTAATCTCTATCGGATCATGAGAATAATCGGCATCCATTTCGAAAATAAACAAGTAATCGTTCTTCAAAGCAAATTTGAATCCTTCAACATAAGCCGTACCTAGACCTAATTTTTTTGGTCTCCTGATTAGCTTCACCCTTTCTGAAGTTTTTGATAATTCTTCAACATAATCTCCGGTTCCATCAGGGGAATTATCATCCACAACTAAAATATCAGCCTTTTCATATCGTCCAAGGATATCTGGTATCAGCTTCTGAATATTCTCAAGCTCATTATAAGTAGGAATTATTACTAGAATTTCTTGCGTCATACTCTTTATTTTTGCGCTAATTGTAGTGCCCTTTTGCAAAAAGAACCACAAATATTGTCCTAAATAGTATTTTAAAATCCATTCTTAAGGACATATTTTCAATATAGAAAAGATCGTATCTCAATTTTATTTTAACATCGTCAACAGTTTCATCATATTTGTGCTTTACTTGCGCCCAGCCCGTTATTCCGGGTCTTACTTTTAATCTGCGTTTATAATATTTTATTTCTTTCGCCAGCA
>CAVUGE010000036.1:0-88522 GCA_963740945.1 uncultured Bacteroidota bacterium
AATATTTTTTAAAGACACCATTTTCAGATATTGAGCCATCAGGGAATGAAGTAATACGAAAAGAAAAAGAATTAAAAGATCTTTTTTCAAATAACTCACTTACGTTAGTTACGGGTATATGTTAAGATATTTACGTTCTATGAACTTTGAAAAACCTGGTATCGTATCCTAAGTTATTTTTTACCTATACTCTATCTAGAATCTTACGGAATGAAAAATAATTACTTTATTTTGATTTAATGAATAATTAATCTTTTCCAAAGAGATCTATTCTAGTAATTAGTTTAATCCCTACAGAATTTATTTTATTTCTTAAATGAGTATTGACTTTTAATTTTCTTTTTATTTTTGAAAGGAGTAAAAATTTTATATGTAATGCCTTGTTTTTTGATTCTATCGATAACTTAACCGCTTACTTTATCGCTTACTTAAATTCGTTAAAAATCATGAACTTGTCAAGTTATTTTTAAAATTATTTAAATTTAATATCGAACCATGCACAAATAAATTAGAAGCATTTAGCGGTAAATATAGAAAAAAAATATTGAATTCAAATAGGTTGTCATCAAAAAATAACTTTTAAAAAGTAAACAAACCAAACATAAAATCGGCAGCATGCTTCACTTAATTAAATAATTAAGAAAAATATTAATATTCGTTTTAATTATTTTTGAAATTGATATCAAATTAGTTATTTTCTAAAAAAATGAACAATTGTTCTACTAAAAGTTTTCTGAAATTTTTTTTAGTTTTTTTTAAAAATTTAATATTGTGAATTATAATTAACCGGGATCTTAATTAAAAATTCCGAGCCAATGTTAGGTTCACTTTTCAATTGAATAGTCCCGTGAAGCATATCTATAAATTTCTTAGTAATCGTTAATCCAAGTCCGGTTCCCTCATATTTTCTATCAAATCCTTCGCTTACCTGCCTGAATTCTTCGAATATTATTTTTTGACTTTGTTTAGGTATACCAATTCCGGTATCGGTAATTTTAACTAGTGCATATTCCTTGGAATTTATTTCAATTGTAATTGAAACTGCTACACCGCCTTGCGATGTATATTTAACGGCGTTATTAATTAGGTTTGAAATAATATTTTGAATTATTCTTTTATCGGAGTTAACTAGGATTTCCGTTCGTTGTGACAGCATGTTCAAATAAATATTCTTTATCTGTGCAACTCCTTTGTATAAATTAATTTCTTCCAGCACAAGATCGATTAAATTAAATTTTGACGGAATAATTTCGAATTTATTTGATTCGATTCTCGATAAATTTAAAATGGAATTTAAAGTTTCCAGCAGTCTTTTCCCGCTATTGTATATATCTTTAATCATCCTCAAATGATCGGACTGTTTGATTTCTTCGGAAAGAATTTCGGAATAGCCTAAAATACCTACCAGAGGAGTTCTTAATTCATGACTCATATTAGCCAGGAAGTTGGATTTAAGGCGGTTCATTTCTTCGGCTTTTTCTTTGGCGCTAATCAAATCTTCTTCAAATTTTACCCTATCGGTAATGTTATGCATAACGGCAATAATGAGAGGCTTTTCATTCAATTGAAATAAGGAAAGATTTACTTCACTGAAAAAAGGTACGGAGCCATGTAAATTAGTCCAATAGAATACCTGTGGTTCTCCATTCAATACTTTTTGTACTAAATTTTCCGCTTTTTGCTTTGAACTAATTCCATCCTGCTGATATTCAGGAGAAAAGTCAGCAGGTGTTTTTCCGATAATATTTGATTTAGGAAGTTTGAAAAGCTGTTCGGTTGCATGATTGCAATCAATGATTGTAAGGTTGTCCATTATAAAGATAGGATCATTAGATTTTTCAAATAATGTCCAAAACTTTCTTTCCGAATTTTTAATCTGGTTTTCAACCTGTTTTATTTCAGAAATATTTCTGACGATAGCTAAGACATTTCCATTGGAAAGTTTTTTACTGCTTATATCAGCCGGAAAAGTTGTTTTAGAAGACCTGTACCGGAGATAGAATATTTTAGAGTTAACGGTGGAGCGGAATTATAGGATAAAGGACTAATGATTACAATACTATCTTTTTCTTTTTCAAATAAAAATGATTCCCTGGATAAAGTATTAACATAAGATTTTTCTACATATGGAAAGATTATATATCCGGGATCAATATTAAAAAAAATTGCGGCAATAGAACTATTATTAACATCAACAGGTACAATGATATCATAAAATAATAGCCCGGATCTTTGATTTCTCTTTATATCCGAGGTTACGATTGTTTTACTTTTTAGAGAAGAATCTATTAATGAGAATTCATTTGAATCGGGAAGATATCTGTGGTTAAGATTTAATAAATAACTGTTATTTTTATCTAAAATATAGATTGATCTGTGACCGTGATTTTTAAATATTGGATAAATAGTATGAAAAACATCCAGAGAATCTTTTATATTTCTTTTTTTGTATAAATTTTTTATAGCTTCATTAAAGAAGTCGTTTTCATTTAAATAGATAGCCTCGGCTATTCTTTCCTTAAACCAGGACTCAACCTGATTTTGTTTTAATGAAGAAATTGAACTGAGGTCTTTTTCTTCTGTCGAAAGCAGATAATTCCTTTCGTTCCAGTAATAAAAGTAACCCACCAATATTAATAAAAATAGAACTGCAGCGAAAACAAAAAAGAGAATTTTTGACAATTTATAAGAAATAAATTTTCTCAACGTTAAAGTTATATATGGATAAAAGTTTAATTTTTTAAAAATAATTCTAACTTTTGCAAAGTAAGAAAATATTTAAATATTAAAAAGATAGCTGAGTCGATAAGCTGTGCTTTATGTATTACCTTAATATTATAAGCAAAATAAATACCGGAATAAAAAGATCAATAGATAGCTGTAGTCATTCATATCATTAGTCATTTATAGTCATTTATTGCCATTCATAGTCATTTATAGTATGAGAAAAAAAAAGAGTGGTGGAGAGGCTGTATGAAAATACAGAAAACCGTCTACCTTCTGTATATAAATTGGTTAATGATATTATACAGATTCTTTTACCAGGTACTATGTAGAAATAAACGGACTTTCTGTGACGAATTTATTTTTTTTAATTGGGATTGTTTTTCTTGGAAGCCTTGGATTTTTAGTGTGTCATTTTTGTCAATTTTTTGAAAATTCATTGGAGGAAATAGGGTCAATTTTGGTAAGTTTTTGGGTTCTGTTTACTTGGAGTGTATCTTGGAGTTATCTTGGAGGTGGGATGGAGGTGAAATTGGAGTTGAAAAGGAGTAAAAGATGTGTGTCAAAAATGACAATCGAATGGGTTAAAAGAAGTTAAATATTTAAAGGTTCATTGTAAATGTGAGAGGATCAATCAATAGTCGGGTAGTCATCCAATAGTCATTTATAGTCATTTATTGTTCCCGATAGGGTAGGAAGCTTAGCGGGACAGGCATTCGATGGGGGAAAAATGGAGTGGTGGAATGATGTAGGAGAAATTTCATTAGTCATTCATAGTCATTCGTTGTCATTTATAGTCATTTGTTGTATAGAGGAATCTAATTATACTGCATTATTCAAATTTCAGTAAAAAATTTTAAAATTTTAATTGCTTGGCAATATATATTTTTCGTAACTTTGTGTAAGTATAATTAATAGAAGGGGTACTATGGGGAAGAATAGTATCGTAATGGTTAAACAGGTTCCGGATACAACAAACATATCCGGCCAGGTAATGAAAGAAGACGGGACGGTTAACAGAGCAAAACTTCCTGCAATATTTAATCACGAAGACAGAGTTGCACTTGAACTGGCATTAAGGATAAAAGACCGTGAAGGCGGTAAAATAACAGTAATTACAATGGGACCGCCCAGAGCTTCCGATATATTACGTGAATGTCTATATATGGGAGCAGATGAAGCCGTATTGATTAGCGACAGAAAATTTGCAGGAGCTGATACACTTGCTACATCATATGTTTTATCCGAGGCAATAAAAAGAATCGGTAATTATGATTTTATATTTGCAGGCAGACAGGCAATTGACGGTGATACTGCTCAGGTAGGGCCGCAAACCGCTGAAAAATTAGATATTCCTCAGGTTACTTATGTAGAAGAAATATTAGATATAAAGGAAAAAAGCGTAACATTAAAAAAGAAAATAGACGGGGGATTTGAAATTCTGGAATCGACCCTACCCGTATTAATTACGGTACTTAAGGATGCATGCATTCCAAGACCTTTTAAAGCAAAGAGATTAATGGCATATAAAAATGCAAAAACTCTGATGGAGTTAGAGAAAATAACCGAAGGGAATTCACTCATTTATATTGATCAGTTAAAGGAAGAGCATATTGCGAAAAATCTTTATATCCAGACATTAACAATGGATGATCTTCAGCTTGAGTTGAATAGGTGCGGAGTTCATGGTTCACCCACTAAAGTTCACAAAGTTGAATCGGTTGTATTAGCGGGAGGGAATCATGAAGTAATTTTACCTACCAAAGAAGGTATGGCTGACTTAATCGATAAATTAATGGACAATCACATATTGGGATAATAAATATGGGGAATTATAATAAAGATGTCTGGGTTTTTGTTGAACAGCGCAGCGGGAAGCCAGCCGATGTTAGTTTTGAACTTTTATCAAAAGGGAAAAAGCTTGCTGAGTGCTTAGGTGGGAAATTAAAATCTGTTGTAATAGGGAGTGAAGTTATTCCCCTTGCAAAGGAAACCTTCCGGTATGGAGCCGAAGAAGCAATGGTAATTGATCATCCGGACCTTCATAATTATTTAACAATGCCGTACAGCAGAATAATTAATGAACTGGTAGAGAAATATAAACCGCGTATTATGCTTTTCGGAGCTACAGTAATAGGAAGGGATTTGGCTCCAAGGGTTGCTTCCCATACAAAGAGCGGCTTAACAGCTGATTGTACAGATCTCCAAATTTCCGATGTAACTTATCTGAAAAAGGATTATCAAAATCTGCTTCTCCAAATTCGTCCTGCCTTCGGAGGAAATATAATTGCCACAATAATTTCACCCGATATTGAAATTCAGATGGCGACAGTAAGGGAAGGGGTTATGAAAATGGAGCCGCTGGAAGAACCGGTTGAAGGAAAAATTACAGAGATACCTTATACGCCTAACGGTTTTGACAATATAATTAAAATTATCGAGCAGCATAGAAAAGAGAACAAAGTTAATCTAAAAGCTGCCCCGATCATTGTAGCGGGAGGATACGGCATGGGGACTTCAGATAACTTTAAGCTAATCCATGAGCTTGCTATAACTATCGGCGGAGAAATAGCCGGATCACGTGCTGCAGTTGATGCGGGTTTTGTGCCTCCTGAACGGCAGGTGGGACAAACGGGAGTTACAGTAAGACCAAAACTTTATATAGCCTGCGGAATATCGGGAGCGATCCAGCATAGAGCAGGAATGCAGGAATCCAATAAAATTATTGCAATAAATACTGATCCTGAAGCTCCGATATTCAATGTTGCTCATTACGGAATAGTGGGGGATGCGATGCAGGTAATTCCTATGTTCATAAATGTTTTTAAACAGAAGCTGAGATAAAATATGCCCAATTATTTTGCAGAGAATAAAGATCTTCTTTATCATTTTGAAAGACTGGATTTAAAACAAATAGTCGAAATGACTGAAGAAAATTATGAGCAGTCTAAAAAATTTAATTATGCACCGGTCAACTATGAAGATGCCAAAGAGAATTACCGGAAAGTCCTTGAAGTTGTAGGGGATATAGCCGGCAATTATATTGCGCCGAGAGCTGCACAAATAGATGAAGAAGGAGCGGTATTTAAGGACGGAAAAGTAGAGTATGCAAAAGGGACAAAAGAAGCACTGGAAATGCTGTCCAAAGCTGAACTGATGGGAATGATACTGCCGAGAGAATACGGGGGTCTTAATTTCCCTACTACAATCTATATGATGGCGGTTGAAATTATTTCCCGTGCGGAAGCTTCATTAATGAATATATTTGGATTACAGGACATCGGGAAAACAATTGCACAATTTGCAAATGACCTTCAGAAACAGGAATACCTTCCAAAATTTTCTACGGGGGAATTTACCGGTGCAATGGCTTTAACCGAACCGGATGCCGGGTCAGACCTTCAAGCAGTTAAACTGCATGCTTACCAGGACGAGAATGGAAACTGGTCATTACGCGGGGTAAAAAGATTTATTACCAACGGCAACGGAGACGTGCTCCTTGTATTAGCCAGGACGGAACCGGGTACAAAAGATGCACGCGGTTTAAGTATGTTTGTCTGCTACGGGGATGAATCTGTAAAAGTTAGGAGAATTGAGCATAAATTAGGTATTCATGGGTCACCGACTTGTGAACTTCAGTTTAACGATACACCTGCCCAGTTAATTGGAACACGAAGATTCGGATTATTGAAATATGTCATGTACTTGATGAATCGTGCACGTGTAGGTATAGGTGCTCAGTCTCTTGGAATTTCCCAGCAGGCTTATGAGGAAGCATTAAAATATGCAAAAGCAAGAGAGCAATTCGGCAAGCCTATTTATAATATGCCAGTTGTTTCTAATATTTTAATTGATATGAGAGTAACACTTGAAGCTAACCGGTCTTTATTTTATTCGACATGTCTCTGGCTTGATAAAAAGGAAAAGCTGGAGGAGTTGGTTGAAAGCTTGAAAAAAGAAAAAAAACCGTTTGTCGAAGCAAATGATAGATTAAAAGAAGCACTTAAAGTAGTTGCCTTTTTGACTCCGGTGGCAAAGTATGTTTTAAGTGAATCTGCAAATAAAATTTCATATGATGCCCTGCAAATCCATGGTGGTACAGGCTATATGAAAGAATTTATGGTAGAACGTTTGGTTAGGGATGCAAGGATAACCAATATTTATGAAGGCACTTCACAACTGCAAATAGTTGCTGCTGCAGGCGGAGTAATTAATGATGTTCTTGCCGAATATTTCAATGAATGGGAGAAGAAGGAATATAAAGGGAGCCTTGCTCATTTATTAAATAATCTGATAGAAATAAGGAGTCTTTTTAATGAGAGCCTGAAATATATTAAGGATAAAAAAGATATAAATCTGCAGGAAGTGGCTTCTAAAGATTTAGTTGAACTTTATACATATATTTATGTGGGATTTTTACTTTTAAAGGAAGCAAATGAGGATCAGAGGAAAGTCTTTACAGCGAGACGTTATATTCTAGATGCACTTTCAAAAGCAAGGAAAAATACCGAAGCGATAAAAACCGAGTTATACTCGGATATATTATATGCGGACACAATTTTAATATAAAAAACCGGGAGAATTATAATGAATAAATGTACACTCATATACAGAATTTATGATGATCATGAAGAGAAGCATTATGTAAGCAGTATACTGGATCATAAGAAACTGGAAGAAATAGTAGATGAATACAAAAGACAGAATGAAAGTGTTTATGCAAATGAATTCATTCATTATTTAAATAGATTCGATCCGGATGCTCATGAAGTTGAAGTAAAGGATTTTTACTTTTAGGCGTGCTTTTTAAGGAGTATGTTTAAGCTATTAACCTCACCCCCTAAACCCCTCTCCTTAGTAAGGCGAGGGGGGAGTTTATCCAAGCCTTTCTACTAAGATTTATAGTAGGTATTTATTAATGAGCCAAATTGTAGGAGTATGTTTAATTCCCTAAAAATAAGTTTTATCTTAAATTTAATTAAGTATAATATTGTTAAGATTTAATAAATTAAAGCAATATAAATTACAGGTTGGAGCATTTAATAAATTATTTAACCTCACCCCCTAGCCCCCTTTCCTTAGTAAGGCGAGGGGGGAGTTATTCTGAGCCCTACCTCTTTTTCCAACAAATACAAATCAATTTTTAACCGTTCAACAAGGAAATTAAGTTGCTGCAGTAATTTTAATTGGTATTAATTAACTATTTTTTTAATTTTTGGAAATTTCAATTCTCCAATAATGCATTATAAATTAAATAGTTGAACCTTTTATTTAATATGGGGTAAAAAATGAAACCATTCTTATTACTTTTTATTTTCTTTATATCAATTTCAGTATTAGCGCAAGTACCCGGACAGGAAACATTAAATTATATCGACAGCTTAATGAGTAACAGCTATAAGCCTGAAGCTCCCGGTGCTGTTGTATTAGCCGCTGTAGATGGTAAGCCTGTATTTGAAAAAGCATATGGACTTGCAAATGTTGAGTTAAATGTCCCTAACAAGCCGGAATTTCTTTTTGCAATCGGGTCAATGTCCAAACAGTTTACAGCAGTGTCAATCTTGAAGCTTGCACAGGAAGGCAAGCTGTCTCTTAATGATGATATAACAAAATATCTAACTGGATATAACACACACGGAAGAAAAATAACTATTGAAAATCTTTTAACACACACAAGCGGTATTACAAGCTACACTGAAAAAGCCGACTTTATGAAAGAATTTATTCTGGATAAAACTAAAGAAGAGATGAGAGATTACTTTATGAACGACTCACTTTTATTTGAACCGGGAACAGATTGGAGCTACAGTAACTCCGGATTTTTGCTTGCAGGAATGATAGTGGAAAAAGTCAGTGGAGAATCGCTATATGAGTTTGAGGAGGAGAACATATTTAAACCCGCAGGAATGGAACATACATATTTCGGCATGCGTGATTCGGTAATCCCGGGATTTGTAAACGGATATGATAAAATAGGAAATAATAAATATAAAGAATCATCATATTTCAGCTGGAGCTGGCCTTTTGGAGCCGGTCAGATAATTTCTTCGGCAGAGGATTTACTGAAATGGGATGAAGCTTTGTATACTAATAAAATTGTTGATCAAAAGCTGCTGGAAAAAGGATGGAATTCATATAAATTATTTGACGGTGAAAAGACAAACTATGGTTACGGCTGGGGGGTCGGAGAATATAAAGGCACTAAAATTATCCGGCACGGAGGTGCAATTAATGGTTACTTATCCGACGGCATCAGAATCCCATCCAAACATATTTATACCGTCATTCTATCCAATTTTACCGGATTCGGTCCGGCAGAAATAAATCAAAAAATTGCATTTAAGCTTGCAGGTATTCAAATAGATATACCTAAAATAATCTCCTTGGCTCCCGGTGAGTTGAACGAGTATACAGGGGTTTATGAAGTACACAGGAGCGGCAGCAGAATAACTACCAACAGCAGCAAAGAAAAAGTATACAGATATTTGACCGTTAAGGATGATACATTATACTCACAAAATACAGGCTCAGGTAAAGCAGCTGTATTTCCAACTGAAAAAGATTTGTTTGTATTTGATAAATCTACCACGTTTTTGAAATTCAATAGGGATGACAGCGGGAAAATTGCATCTTTAACAATTTATTCGGAACCATTAGGTTACGGCCCGAATGAAAATGAACCTAAAACTTCTCTGCCTATACCTTCGGAAAGGAAAGAAATCAATTTAACTGCTGAACAGCTGCAAAGATATAGAGGAGCATATGATTTCGGAAGTAATTTTCAACTTAAAATTTTTATTAAAGAAGATAAAGTCTTCGGACAGGCTACCGGTCAGCCGGCAGTAGAACTTTTTCCTGAAAGTGAAAAAAGATTTTTCTTAAAAGTAGTCGATGCCTCGATTGATTTTAATTTTAATGATGAAGGAAAAATTACAGGACTTGTTCTGCATCAGGGAGGAGATTACAAAGCCCAAAAGATTGAGTGATATTGGTCATATTTACTCTTTAGTTTAGTTAAAATTAGTAAAATTAAATTAAGCGTTTAACTTTTATTATAAAAGATGACAATTATATATTGATTATTTAGAAATAAAAGCTTAATTTAGTTTAAACGTTTAACTAAAGATAAGAGTGAATTTGAGTAAGAGGGCTACTGAAGTATTTGTTCCGACGATTAAAGATGTTGCAAAATCTGCAAATGTATCTACAGCAACAGTATCTTTAGTAATTAATAACCATGAGAGAATTTCTCCTGAAACCCGTCTTAAAGTTAACAAAGCAATTGAAGAACTAAACTATCATCCCTTTAGAAGCGCCCGCGGCTTAGTATCGCAAAAAACAGGTAATTTAGGATTTATTTTAACAGAGGATCACTTTCTCCGTTCCGAGCCTTTTTATACAAGAATATTTTTAGGGACTGAATTTGCAGCAAGAGAAAACGAATTTTATATATTATTAACAACCGTACCGTCAAATTTTAGGACAGGTGATAAACTTCCGCGATTTGTTCTTGAAAGAAATGTAGATGGAATTATTATAGCCGGAAAAGTGCCATGTGATTTAATCGGCGGTTTAGAAAGATATAACCTCCCTTTAGTTTTTGTCGATTACTATCCAGAAAATAATAAATATTCCGAAGTTTTGATTGATAATATTTCGGGGGGCAAGAAAGCTGTACAATGCTTAATTAAATTAGGTCATAAAGAGATCGGTTTTGTAGCCGGTGATGTTCAGCATCCAAGTATAAGAGATCGTTTCCAGGGATATAAAATAGCACTTGAAGAAGCATGTTTGTATTATGATATTAATTATTACGTAACCGATGAAAATAATCCTGCAAGAGAAAATGGATATAATGCTGCAAAAAAATTATTAGAGAAGAACGAAAAGATCACTGCAATATTTGCATGCAATGATGCAATGGCAATAGGTGTAATGCAGTATTTAAGAGAAAATAAAATTCTAATACCAGATGATATTTCTATAATAGGTTTTGATAACGTTGAGGCGGATTTATCCCTAGACCCTCCATTAAGCACAATAGGTGTTGAAAAAACCGATATGGGTATTGAAGCAATACGATTAATGTCAGAGATATTAAAAAATAATGTAAAAACTATTAAGAAAGTTTTAGTACCGGTTGAATTAATCTGCCGAAAATCTACTAAACAACTTAAAAAATAAAATATAGAATTGTAATATGAAAGCTGCTTTATATGCAGGTATAAAAAATATCAAAGTTGAGGAATTATCCCTTTCCAAAATTGGAGATGATGATTTAGTTATTAAGGTTGGCGCCTGCGGAGTTTGCGGAACCGATTTTCATATATATAACGGTGAAGCTCCCGCTAAAGTTCCGGTTGTTATAGGTCATGAATATGCAGGCGAGGTTATAGAAACAGGGAAAAATGCGGCTGAGTTCAAAATCGGCAATAAGGTTGTAATCGATCCAAATATATATTGCGGATACTGCAGGTTCTGCAGGGAAGGTAAGATAAATTTATGCAGGAATCTGAAAGCTTTGGGCGTTACTATTAACGGGGGAATGGCTGAGTATTCAATAGTTCCCAAAAAACAGGCCTACATTCTACCCGATAATTTCTCAATTAAGAATGCTGCATTTGCAGAACCTCTATCATGCTGTGTGCATGGAATAAAGCAGGCAAATATAAAAACCGGAGATACAGTTGCAGTTTTAGGTATGGGTACAATTGGTTTATTAATGATACAATTAGCAAGATTAAATGGTGCATTAAAGATAATTGCAATCGATCCAATAGAAGAGAAAAATAAAACAGCAGAAAATTTAGAAGTAGATTATACTTTTAATCCGTTAGATAAATATTTTTTATCTGATTTTGAAAATATCACTTCCGGCGGTGCAGATGTGGTTATTGAATGTGTAGGAAATCAATCTGCGACTGAACTTGCCTTTAATTTAGTTAAACCGGGAGGGAGAATAGTTATCTTTGGTCTTGCAGATCCTAGAGCAGCAATTTCAATTAATCTTCAATCATTTTTTCATAAAGAATTGACAGTTAAAAGCTCTTTGCTTAATCCTTTTTCATTTCAGACTGCTGTTGATTTATTAGTTTCGAACAAAGTTAACGTAGATGTTCTTAATCCAGTTGAAATTCATTTACAGAGTGAAGCATTGGATTCTTTATTCTCACAAGAAAGGGATAAGACAGTAATTAAATATATGGTTTTACCCGGAGAATAAAATTTTGTGGATAATATTAAACAAACAAACATTTAGGAGGCTCATATGAATAAAAGAAACAACTATTTCTATTGGTGGTTAGTTCCGATTTATTCTTTTTTCTTCTTTTTAACAACTAACGCACAGGGGCTTAATACTATAGGCGGATTTGAAGGCAATTTGCCGTCTTACTGGACAATGGGGAATAATCCCGGAGAGAACAGTTTAAGCTGGGCAACGGACCAGTTCAGGTCATTTGGTCATTCACTAAAGATAGAAAAGACATCTACAGGAGACTCGGCAAGCTGGATATCGGAAAATATGACAGACTTATGGTCACCTCAGAATTATAAAGATGTAGATATAAAGATAGGTGCATATGTAAAGACAATGAATATAAACACCAACCCGGCAAATGATGATGAGAGATGGTGGATATCCTATAGTTTTTATGATAGTGCCGGAGCGCTGATAGGGGAGACTAAACTGCCGATAGACCAGGGTAGTGCAAGCAGTACCGGTTGGATTGCAGACACGAATGCAGCAGGCGAGACAATACTGCCGAAGGATTCCTGGAATACAGTAATCAAGTTTGTAGCTGGTAAGAATGCGACAGGAACAGTATGGGCAGATGATTTTATGCTTATAGGAAGAAACGGTAAGTGGGCAGGTCAGGATTGGAACACATCGGTAGGAATGCCGACAGGCTGGAATTACTGGCTTCCGCCGAACGGAGGAAATGACGGACAGTTATCGAATGGATTTGAGAACACGGTTGTAACGACAGAAGCAGCATACACTGGAACCCATTCATTGAAGTTTGTACTGCCCTTTAATAGGGAACCTCATGATGCATGGATAGGAACCAGGAGAGCCCCTCTAAACAGTATAGATTCAAATATCAAACCGGGAGATGTATTAAGGGTAAGTGTGTGGATAAAAGCAAGCGATCTTGTTCCTGATTCAGCAGCAAAATATCCGGGAACATGGTCGGTAGGATTAACCCCAATATTCCACAGCGGATATATGAATAATTCTGCATATGATGAAATAGGAGCACATGACCTGGTATTTCAATTTCCAAATGTAACATCATTCGGCTGGACGAAGTATTATGCAGATGTAACAGTCCCCGATGACCCGAAGGCAATAGCATTCTCTGCAAGAATCCATGTATACTCAAGATTTACAGGAACCATATACTTTGACGAACTGAATGTAGAAAAACTTGATATACCCCAGATAAGCGGAGTCGGCAGCTTTGAAGGCAATTTGCCGTCTTACTGGACAATGGGGAATAATCCCGGAGAGAACAGTTTAAGCTGGGCAACGGACCAGTTCAGGTCATTTGGTCATTCACTAAAGATAGAAAAGACATCTACAGGAGACTCGGCAAGCTGGATATCGGAAAATATGACAGACTTATGGTCACCTCAGAATTATAAAGATGTAGATATAAAGATAGGTGCATATGTAAAGACAATGAATATAAACACCAACCCGGCAAATGATGATGAGAGATGGTGGATATCCTATAGTTTTTATGATAGTGCCGGAGCGCTGATAGGGGAGACTAAACTGCCGATAGACCAGGGTAGTGCAAGCAGTACCGGTTGGATTGCAGACACGAATGCAGCAGGCGAGACAATACTGCCGAAGGATTCCTGGAATACAGTAATCAAGTTTGTAGCTGGTAAGAATGCGACAGGAACAGTATGGGCAGATGATTTTATGCTTATAGGAAGAAACGGTAAGTGGGCAGGTCAGGATTGGAACACATCGGTAGGAATGCCGACAGGCTGGAATTACTGGCTTCCGCCGAACGGAGGAAATGACGGACAGTTATCGAATGGATTTGAGAACACGGTTGTAACGACAGAAGCAGCATACACTGGAACCCATTCATTGAAGTTTGTACTGCCCTTTAATAGGGAACCTCATGATGCATGGATAGGAACCAGGAGAGCCCCTCTAAACAGTATAGATTCAAATATCAAACCGGGAGATGTATTAAGGGTAAGTGTGTGGATAAAAGCAAGCGATCTTGTTCCTGATTCAGCAGCAAAATATCCGGGAACATGGTCGGTAGGATTAACCCCAATATTCCACAGCGGATATATGAATAATTCTGCATATGATGAAATAGGAGCACATGACCTGGTATTTCAATTTCCAAATGTAACATCATTCGGCTGGACGAAGTATTATGCAGATGTAACAGTCCCCGATGACCCGAAGGCAATAGCATTCTCTGCAAGAATCCATGTATACTCAAGATTTACAGGAACCATATACTTTGACGAACTGAATGTAGAAAAACTTGATATACCCCAGATAAGCGGAGTCGGCAGCTTTGAAGGCAATTTGCCGTCTTACTGGACAATGGGGAATAATCCCGGAGAGAACAGTTTAAGCTGGGCAACGGACCAGTTCAGGTCATTTGGTCATTCACTAAAGATAGAAAAGACATCTACAGGAGACTCGGCAAGCTGGATATCGGAAAATATGACAGACTTATGGTCACCTCAGAATTATAAAGATGTAGATATAAAGATAGGTGCATATGTAAAGACAATGAATATAAACACCAACCCGGCAAATGATGATGAGAGATGGTGGATATCCTATAGTTTTTATGATAGTGCCGGAGCGCTGATAGGGGAGACTAAACTGCCGATAGACCAGGGTAGTGCAAGCAGTACCGGTTGGATTGCAGACACGAATGCAGCAGGCGAGACAATACTGCCGAAGGATTCCTGGAATACAGTAATCAAGTTTGTAGCTGGTAAGAATGCGACAGGAACAGTATGGGCAGATGATTTTATGCTTATAGGAAGAAACGGTAAGTGGGCAGGTCAGGATTGGAACACATCGGTAGGAATGCCGACAGGCTGGAATTACTGGCTTCCGCCGAACGGAGGAAATGACGGACAGTTATCGAATGGATTTGAGAACACGGTTGTAACGACAGAAGCAGCATACACTGGAACCCATTCATTGAAGTTTGTACTGCCCTTTAATAGGGAACCTCATGATGCATGGATAGGAACCAGGCGTTATCCATTGAATAATCAGGGAATGCTGAAAGTAAATGCAAATAACGATAATATTAATCATGATATTTCCAAATTAACAAATATTGGTGGAGGCGATGTAATTAGAATCAGTGTATGGGTCAAAGCAAGCGATTTAGTGCCTGATTCTGCAGCAAAATATCCAGGAACATGGTCAGTAGGATTAACCCCAATATTCCACAGCGGCTATATGAATAATTCTCCATATGATGAAATAGGAGCACATGATCTGGTATTTCAATTTCCAGATGTAACATCATTCGGCTGGACGAAGTATTATGCAGATGTAACAGTCCCCGATGACCCGAAGGCAATAGCATTCTCTGCAAGAATCCATGTATATTCGAGGTTTACGGGAACAGTATACTTCGATGACCTGGAAGTTGAAAAAATCGGAAGTATAACAACCGACGTTAACAATGATGCAGTTATACCTGCTAAATTCGAGGTATTCCAGAATTATCCGAATCCGTTTAACCCGACTACGACGATAAGTTATTCAATACCTACAGGTTCATTTGTCTCACTTAAGATATATGATGTTCTCGGAAGAGAGGTGAAGACACTTGTAAATACAGAACAAAGACCGGGTGTTTACAATACGGTATGGAACGGAGATAATAATTTCGGAAACAAAGTAGCAAGCGGAATATATATTTATAGAGTTGTTGCAGGAAATAAAATTCAATCTAAGAAGATGATCTTAATGAAATAAAGACGCAGATTTCGCAGATTTTCGCTGATTATGAATTTAGGATTATATGAAAATGTGAGGTTCTAATTGCACTAAAGTAAATAAGATACTAACTCATCTATCTCTTCTCAAATAGGGGCGGCAATCAGCCGCTCCTTTTGGGATGAACGAAATGGAATTTCGGATTTAATAAAAGTATTAGATGAAGGATTCAATTTTTTTATTAAATGAGAGGAAGAAATAAGTATGATAAAAATTTTACGAATTATTTTTATAAGCTTATATCTTCTAATTGCACAAATAAATCTTTTTGCGGGGACTACAGGAAAAATTGCCGGCAAGGTGACAGATAAAAAATCAGGCGAGCCGCTCATTGGAGTTAATATAATTCTTTTGGGTACAACTATGGGTTCTGCTACTGATTTAGACGGGAATTACTATATTTTAAATATACCACCCGATACCTACAAAGTCAAAGCTTCATTAGTTGGTTATGCAACAATTACTTTTGATAATGTCAAAATATCTGTTGATCAAACTACAAAACTTGATTTTACAATGAGTGAAGAGGCAATTGAGATAAATAGTGTTGTTGTTACAGCTTCTAAACCTCTTGTTCAAAAAGATTTAACTTCGACGCAGGAAAATGTAAGCGGGAAAGATATTGAGATGCTGCCGGTAGAAGATGTACAATCAGTAATTAATTTGCAGGCAGGTGTAGTTAACGGTCATTTTAGAGGGGGGAGACTTGGTGAAGTAAAATATATGATAGACGGTGTTTCTGTTAACGATGTATATTCGGGTGAATCAACAATGCAAGCGGATGTGAACAGCATACAGGAACTTCAAGTTATCACGGGAACCTTCAATGCTGAATATGGTGAAGCTTTATCGGGAGTAGTAAACCAGGTTACAAAAATTGCTAGTGATCATTATAACGGAAGTTTTTCAGCATATTCGGGAGATTATGCTACAAACAGAAGAGGTGATTTATACTTATATATGGGAGGGTTCCATCCGTCAAGGACTTATAATTTACAAGGAAATATCAGCGGTCCAATACCCGGAACATCGGAATTCGTTAAGTTTTTTGTTTCCGGGAGATATTTAAGTGACGACGGATATTTATATGGTAAAAGGATTTTTAATCCGTCAGATTCTTCCAATTTTACAGCTAACAATTCAAATGATTGGTATGTTGGTGCAACAGGTGACAGTGCAAATGTACCTATGAATTTTTCCAAGGAATTAAGTCTCCAGGGAAAATTATCTTTTAAAGTCGGACAGGGGAAAGGAATTGTTTTAGAAGGTTTATATCAAGATCATAATTATAAAGATTATGATCATCTCTTTAAACTTAATCCTGATGGAGACTATAATAAATATCAGACGAGCTTTTTGGGAAGCATCAGCTATACACATGTTTTCAGTAATTCCGCATTTCTGGATGTACTCGGTTCTATGTATTATTCTGATTTTCAGCAATATGTTTATCCCTTGTTAGATGCATCGGGGAACGCTGTAAATTTTCATGCTGGTAGTAGTGTAGAAGGATTACATCCTGATCCACGTTATGTTAAACCAGAGAGAATGAGAGATGTAAGCGGCAATTCATTTCTAACCGGCGGTACGGAGAACTGGCAATTTTATCATAACACAAAATCTTATTCAGGCAAATTAGATTTTACCGATCAAGTTAATAATTCAAATGAAATTAAAACCGGTGTTGAAGCAAAATTACATACATTAAACTATACCGATTTTGAGGTGCTTGTTGAACCATCCAACGGATATATTCCTCACATACCAGAACCCGGTTCATTTGATTTTAATATATACAAAAACCATCCATATCAATTTGCAGCTTATATTCAGGATAAAATTGAATTGGACTACTTGATTGTAAATGTCGGAGTAAGATATGATTATTTTCAACCAGATGGTGATGTACTTTTAAACCCGGATTCAATTGCTGTACTGGATAATCTCAAACCTCCATTTCCTTCACAATATTTTAAAAAAGCATCATCCGAATCTCAATTAAGTCCAAGAGTCGGGATTTCATATCCCATAAGTGAAAAAGGTGCAGTACATATTTCTTACGGTCATTTTTTCCAGATCCCACCCTTCGAGTTTTTATATAAGAACCCCAATTATAGAATAGCATTAAGCGGTGACTTACCGGAATTAATCGGGAATGTGATAGGGAACGCTGATTTAAAGCCGCAGCAGACAGTTATGTATGAGCTAGGGCTTCAGCAGGAATTGACATCGGAACTTGGTGTAAATGTTACAGCCTACTACAAGGATATTCGAAATCTTCTTGGCGTTGAAATTCATATAAAAAATAACTTTAAAAAATTTGCAGAATATGTAAATAGAGATTATGGATCAGTTACCGGTTTAACTCTTTCTCTTGAAAAGAGATTTCAAGGTGGATTAGGAGCAAGTATTGATTATACTTATCAAGTTGCAAAAGGGAGTGCTTCGGACCCCAACGCAGCCTTTAACAAAGTTCAATCATCGCCTCCGATTGAGGAAAATAAAGTGCTGGTGCCCTTAGATTGGGACAGAAGACATTCCCTTAATTTTACACTTACTCTTGGCGATCCGGAAAATTTTATTGCAAGTGCCGTTGGAAAATTGGGTTCCGGACTTCCGTATACACCTTCATTTCAGAATCAAAGGACAGGTTTGGAGAATAGTTCAAATAAACCAACATATTTTAATGTTGATCTTTATTTGACCAAATATTTGGCTATTTCAGGCGTTAATTTATCTGTCTTTCTAAAGATATATAATTTGTTTGATACAGCAAACGAACTGGATGTATTTACAGATACAGGAAGAGCAGGATATACACTTGATTTAACAAGAGCTCAATCAGCCCCAAGGGGTGTAAATACATTGCAGCAATTTTTTGCCAGACCAGATTTTTATTCTTCACCAAGACAAATTATTCTTGGTGCTTCAATAGATTTTTAAAAAGTAATTTTTCAAGGTAAAACCGTGAAGAAAAATAGAATTTATCTAAAAATTATATTGGTAATAATTATTTTGTTTTTATCCTCGAATATTTTTGCCCAGAGGGTTGTGGATAAAAACAAAGGAAATCATAATAATACTAAATCCGGAATAATGGATGGAAACCTGGTTCAAACGGTATTTTATAACTTTGGCGAAATTGCCGATTGGCAAAATCAGCCAACAATCAGTGGAGTTTGGCCGAAAGGTTCAGGGCATACATATGTTGATGGAGTAGCTGTAATTGTGCAATCGGAAGTGAAATATAACGGAAATACTTTCCATCCGCTGGAGACCAATTATTATGAATATACACGTGCAGATCCCCAGACAAAAGTGACATATGGATGGTGGGCATTACCGGGTTATGCAAGTCCATATCAGAGCAGTGTTGCTCGAAGTGATGATCCGAAAACATGGCCTTCTACCTGGCCTGACAGAAAAGATGACTGGAATGGTCAATGGGATGGATTTTTTGGTAAAGGTATTAAAAATGCCGACCTTGAATCATACTTCGTTTTTGATGATAATGAGGATAGAGAATATATAGCAAAATATGGTTTTTACCCGGATGCTGCAGATCCAACACGCGGAGGATTGGGAATGCAGGTACATGGAAGAGGATTTCAATGGTCTCAGGTTTTAGCTCAGGATGTAATCTTCTGGTATTATGAAATTACAAACGTGTCGACAACAGATTACCCCAAATCCCTTTTTGCACAATATGTAGACTGGGGAATTGGAGGACATGATAATTCTTCAAATAATGCCGGTAATTATAATGAGGTACTTGATATTTCCTATGCCTCGTCTACAGTTCCATTTGGTAGTCCGGGTCATTGGAGCCCGGTAGGATACAGCGGTTATGCATTTCTTGAAAGCCCTGGAATTTCTGATGACAATAGAGACAATGATAATGATGGATTGACTGACGAAAAACGGGACAATGAAGCAAGAGTGTTTATCAGCCAGCCCGGACAGGATCCATTTTTACGAAATCCATCAATAGATACAACAACATTTAGGAATTTTTATAATTATTCATGGCAGCCACATTGGGATGCCGATGAAAATGCAAACTGGAGATCGTATACTGATATTAACAAGAATGGGAAATGGGATTCAGGTGAACCTTTGAATGATGATGTTGGGAGAGACGGACTCGGACCATTTGACGATGGTTATTCAGGACCAGACGCCGATGGTTCGGAAGGAGATGGAAAACCTGAACAAGGTGAACCAAATTTTGGTATTCTTGATAAAGATGAATCCGACCAGCTTGGATTAACAGGTTTTCAGATATTTGCAGTACATAAATATGACTTAAACAATGATGAAGCAAACTGGAATGCACTTTCAGGACTGCCATCGCCACACGGACAAGAGCTTCCAGGAGTTAATCTCGGTAATTTCTTCTCAAGCTATTTATTTCATATGAACGGCAGGAATACCTATTCTGCACAAACCGGGCAGCCGCAAGAGACGGGAGAGACCCAGCGTTTTTCAATGTCTTTATTATTCGGAATAGATCAAAATGATTTATTTAGAAGAAAGAAAACAATTCAATCAATTTATAATGCTAATTACAGATTTGCCAAACCGCCCGATAAGCCAACATTAACGGCAATAGCAGGAGATCATAAAGTTACATTATACTGGGATGACCGTGCTGAAAAAACCTTCGATTCATTTTATCAAAGATATAATTTTGAAGGTTATAATATTTACCGTTCTACTGAACCAAATTTTACTGAAGACCAGGTTATAACCGATGCATACGGAAAAGTAACTTTCAGGAAGCCAATTGCACAATTTGATTTAATTGACGGAGTTAAAGGACTCCATCCGATTGCAGTGAACGGAGCTATGTTTAACCTTGGCGATGATACAGGTTTGAAACATTCATATATAGATTCAACAGTTGAGAATGGTCAGACGTATTATTATGCTGTTGTTGCATATGATAAAGGTTTTATAACAACAACAATAAAAGGTGAAGTTGAGGGAATTCCCCCTTCCGAAACAACAAGTATAATTAAAGTTGATATAAACGGTCAAACTAAAACCGATATAAATACTGCTGCAGTGACTCCAAGTGCTCCAGCTGCAGGATATGTGCCGCCAAACGTGGTGAATTTTGATTCAGCAGGACCAGGAACAGGCTATGCCAAAATCGATATACTTAATCCTGATTCTATTAAAGATCAAAATACCTACAGGGTAGAATTTGTGGATAATACTATATATCATAATAATCCTCATCCATTCTTTAGGATGGTCGATTATTCGAACAATGATACACTAATCCACTTAACCAAATTTGATGGTAATGAATACCAAACTCAAGTAATTGACGGATTTTCAATTAATATGGTAAATGATACGGCAGTTAATATTATAAATGCACAGACGGGCTGGATAATAGGAAATAGTAATTATACTGTACCCACGGGTTTTGATGACCGTTATGCACCGGCTTATCAAAGTAAAAGAGTATATCTGCCAGCAGATTTTGAGATACAATTAACCGAACCGGGTAAAGGAGATACATCATATCCTTCTTCAAGTTTTTCACAACCTGTTCCTTCCAATATTATTATAAAAGATATAACAGACGGTATTGATCATTTCCAGTTTATTTTTAGAGATAATGATAATGATAATATGTTTACTTCCGGAGATGCAATATTTGTTGTATGCGGGGATTCAATTGATAAAAAAGCGACTAACTTTTCAAATCTCCATGTGGGATGGTCGGTTTCATTAATGAAGGATACATCAATTGCGCAGGGGAATCAAATTCCTCCTCAACCCGGCGATGTATTTAAAGTGGTTACAACCAAACCATTTAGGACAGGCGAGTATTACCAGTTTACAACCAAATCGCCCTATTTTGATAAATCAAAAGTAAAAACCGATATGAATGAAATAGCTGTAGTGCCTAATCCTTACGCGGGTGCTGCATCTTGGGAGCCAAGAACAACTGATGTAGGAAGAGGGGAGAGGAGAATTTATTTTATTCATCTTCCTCCAACGTGTACAATTAGAATTTATACAATCAGCGGTAATTTAGTTCAAACAATTACTCATGAAAGTAATTTGACCAACGGTCAAGAACCATGGAATTTAGTATCAAAAGACGGAATGGATATAGCGTTTGGTGTTTATATTTTTCACGTTGAAGCGCCGGAAGGAGAAAAGATCGGGAAGTTCGCAGTTATCAAATAGAATTTATGCGATTCTTTTCCCAAAGGGATCAATTTTGAGAGGTATTTATGAAAAAGAAATTTTTACTATTAATTTTATTTTTATGCTTCTTTAAAACAGAGACATTGTTCTCTCAAAATGGGAGTAAGAATGTATCCAAAGCAGGAACTACTGCCGGAACTTTTTTGGAAATTGGAGTCGGTCCTTCCAATGGAATGGGGGGAGCGTTTGTAAGTCTTGCAAATGATGCGACAGCTTTATACTGGAATTCTGCCGGAATTGCGGGTTTCGTCCAAAATGAAGTTTCGGTTGTTCATATAAATTGGCTAGCATCAACCAATTTGGACTATGCCGCACTTGTAATTCCATTAGGAGATCTAGGAAATGTTGGTTTTAGTTTTACATCATTATCAATGGGTGATGAAAAGGTAAGAACAGTAGAAATGCCTGATGGTACAGGGGAATATTATAGTGCCTCTGATATTGCAGTTGGTGTTTCGTATGCAAGAAGTTTGACAGAAAGATTTTCAATAGGATTTACTGCTAAATATATTCAGGAATCCATCTGGCATATGTCCAGTAATGCATTTGCAATAGACGTGGGCACTATTTTTAGAACTGATTTAATCGGCGGTTTAACTATTGGAGCTTCTATTTCAAACTTTGGGACTAAAATGCAGTTATCAGGCCGCGATACCAGAACTTTTGAGAGTGTAGATCCGACAAAACAAGGTTCGAATGATAGAATCCCTTATGTAATAGATCTTGATTCATGGGATCTCCCTTTAATTTTCAGAATAGGCTTATCAACTAATGCTATAAAAACGGATGATTACAGGCTGACTGTAGCTGTAGATGCGCTGCATCCAAATGATAACTATGAAAGTGTTAATGCAGGAGCAGAATTTTCTTTTAAGGAATTTTTATTCGTTAGAGGAGGCTATCAATCATTATTTCTTGTAGATAAAGAAGGAGGATTAACTTTAGGTGTAGGCATAAATTCAAAATTGCTTTTTTCTAATAATCTTTTCAGGTTTGATTATGCGTATAGAGATTTCGGAAGATTGAATGCGGTTCATTCTTTTTCGGTGGGGATAAAGTTTTAGAATTTTTAAATATCGAAAATAAACCTCACCCCCTAACCCCCTCTCCTTAGTAAGGAGAGGGGGAAGAGAAGTAAGGTAAATGCAAATGTATATGAAAAATATTGAGCCACAAAATGATGATTTATTTAAGATTAGAATCAGAAGGTTTCTTTTATTTTTAATAAGTTTCTTTTTTTTCACCACATTGATCATTCCGAAGGATAAGAAAGATTCGGTTTTAATTGATTTGAAAACGGCAATTAATAGCAAATCGGGGAATGAAATACTTGCGCAAGTGGGGGATAAAAAGATAACCGTTAGAGAATTTCTCACAAGTTATGAATTCGGACCTGCTTTTCCTAAAAGGATAAAAAATTCAAAGAAGCATTTTTTGGATTATATGATAAATGAAAAATTAATAGCTCTAAATGGATACGCGATGGGGATTGAAGATTCGATTCAAGCTAAGGAAATGCTGAATGCTATTAAAGGGGATTTATCAACTGAAGAGATGTTTAAAGATGATATTTTAAAAAATATAAAAGTTAAAAAATCGGAACTGGATAAGGCATTCGAAGAAAAACAGATTAATTATAAAATAAGATGGCTTTATACACCCGATGAAAATATTCTTTTAAATTATGAATCCGGATTAATGAGAACTACTTGTTTTGATTCTTTATTCAACCTTCAGTTAAACGATTCTGTTTTTGCGGATCAGCGTTCAATGGATATTGACAAGTTTAAATTAAAAATAAGAAATCCTGAAATGTTCGGTATTGTTGACAGTATGAAAGCAGGAGAAATTTCCAAACCTATAAAAGCGAATGACGGGTGGTATATCTTGAGGCTTGATGACATATGGAAAAATATGATAGCAACGCAAAGCGAATCAGAGGAAGAAAAAGCTGATGCTGAAGAAGCAATTAAAAAAACTAAAATGGATCATGAGTCGGACATTTATATTGATAACTTATTAAAAGCAGAAAAGCCCGTTATAAAAGGGAACGGGTTTGCAGTACTAAGATCCTATTTAGGAGGGTATGAATTACCTAAAGAAAAATATGACGACTGGAAACTAGATGAAAGGCTTCATGAACAAATTGAGAAACTGGATGTTAAGGATAATAATTATGGTAAGTTAGCCCTTGTTACTCTTAAAGATACTATCTTAAATATTGATGATTTTATAAATTGGTATAGGATGAGGAGTCAATTTATAAAGCTGAACAAAGATGATTTTAATAAATTCTCTGCATCAATAGAAAGCAATATATGGCAAATGGTCAGGGATAATTTGCTGATGAAACGTGCTCATGCGAGGGGGTATCAAAATAAAGATAATGTAAAACAGCAGCTGAAATGGTGGAAGGATAAAATTGTTTACGCCGTAATGAGAGATAAAATAATAAATTCTATTAAATTAAATAATAATGAAGATAAACTTAATTCTCTTCCCAAACCTGATGAAAAGAAGGAGATGGAAATAACAAAAAAAATGCTGCATGAAGTAGTAGCCTTAAAACAAAAATATAAAGTAGAAATTAATGAAAAACTTCTAAACAAAATTTATGTTTTAGACAGTAACGATCTTAAAACGATTGATATTTATATAGTAAAAAAAGGAGGGATATTCCCTCATCCAGCTTATCCATCTATTGACATGCTGTGGCAAAATTGGCAATGAGAATATTTTTATTAATACTCTTAACATTAAATTCTTTAATTGTAATCTCCTGCGGAAACAATGGAGAACGTGGTGAAAAGGGAATTATTTACTGGTCAAGTAATAATACCGATGAGATAAATTTTGCTAAAAAAATTCTAGATAACTGGAACATGAAAAACCCTGAACAAAGAGTAAAGTTTCAACCGGTACCTGAAGGGCAATCAAGCGAAGAAGTAATATTAGCAGCGGTAGTCGGTGAAACTACTCCTGATATTTATTCCAATATGTGGCAGGGAGATGTGGAGCTATATGCAAAAGCCGGAAAACTTGTTCCGCTAGATACGTTACCCGGTTTCTTTCCATTTATCTATGAAAGATGCGATAGTGATGTAGTTAAAGAAGTGACATCTTTAGACGGGCATATATATCAAATACCCTGGAAGATTAATCCAATAATGATGATATACAATCAAAATTTGTTTCAGAATATCGGGTATAAAAATCCCCCTACTACTTATTCCGGATATTTAAAAGCAGCAGAAAAGATAAAAGAAAATAATATTCAAAACGGATATGTAAATAAATGGATAGGTTATATTGAAGTTGAAGTTACATGGTGGCAAAGGCTGTTTGATTTTTATCCTCTTTACCTTGCCGCTTCAAATGGCGGACATCTGGTTCAAAATAATAAAGCAGTTTTTGATAATGAGTATGCAGTTGAAACTTTTAGTTTTTTAAAAACTTTATTTGACAATAAATATTTTCCACGAGAAAGACTTTCAGCAAGACAGGATCCTTTTTTATCAAGCGATATAGCGACAAGGTTTACAGGTCCGTGGGAAATTGTTCATGCAAATAAATTCAAACCTGAAGGATTTAAATATAGTTATTCAACTTTACCGGTCCCTGATGATCATAGCGGCAATATATATACATATGGAGATACAAAAAATATAGTAATATTTAATACATGTAAGAATAAAATTCTCGCATGGCAGTTTCTCAAAACGATGATCAATAAAGAGGGAGATTTTGAATTATTGAAGATGACAAATCAAATTCCTAGACGAAAAGATTTAATTACAGATAAAGAATTCTCTGATTATTTTAATGATAATCCTCAAATGCGTCCTTTTGCAGTCCAGGCAAAATATGTAAAAGGACCGGATAATAGTCCGGTATTGAAAGAGGTATTGGATGCAATTTCGCAGCAGTTTGAAGAGTGTGTTGTATACGGAAAGAAATCGCCTAAAGAAGCTGTTAAAGATGCCGCAGAAAATGTAAATTTAATTTTACTTCAGCAATAGTGATTGACTGATATGAACCTCATCTCCCGGTTGGGAGAGATTAGTACAAAAACATTTATTTAAATGAATAAAAAATTAGTACCATATTTATTTATTGCGCCGTATGTAATTCATTTCCTGGTATTTATTTCATTCCCGGTTTTATTTTCTTTTTTTCTTATGTTCAATAAATGGAACATTATTGCACCGATGGAATTTGTGGGAGCCCAGAATTTTTACAGATTGATTCATGATCATTTATTTTTACAATCTATATTAAACACTTCAATATTTCTGATTATCCATATTCCACTTCAAATTATCATCGCACTTTTTTTTGCTGTTTTGTTGAGTAAAAAATTAAGATTTATAGGTTTCTTCAGAGCTGCATATTTTCTTCCTGTAGTAGTATCAGGAGTTGTTGTTGCTATTTTATGGCAGCAGCTTTATGGCTATGAAAGTGGTTTATTGAACAGAATGCTTATAAGTATTGGGTTTGATAAAATAGGATGGCTAACTGATCCTAAAATAGCAATGCCTTCTATTGCTATAATGGCCACATGGAAAAATGTGGGTCTGTATATAGTATTATTTTTAGCAGGCCTGCAAACAGTTCCGGAATATTTATATGAATCAGCAGAGCTTGAAGGAGCATCAAGCTGGCAAAAGTTCAGATATATAACCCTGCCAATGATAAATCCCACAATGTTTATGGTGATAATTTTATCAACAATCGGAGGCTTTTCTTTGTTTATTGAGCCATATGTAATGACAGGCGGCGGACCGTTGAATAGCACTTTATCTGCAGTGCTTTATATATACAAGCAAGGATTTTTTTATTACCACATGGGCTATGCCTCAACATTAGGGTTTTTCTTTGCCGGGATAATTTTACTAGTGATTTTTATTCAAAGGAGATATATTGAGAAAGAAACCAGATAAGGGCAATTAAAAATTAAAAATTAACAATTTTTTGAAAAAGTTTTTTACATATATAATTTTGATAGTTGGTGCGATTGTTTTTATATATCCATTCTGGTGGATGCTGGCAGCATCGGTTGCGCCTCAAACTTCGATTGGAAGTTTAACTTTTTTACCGGAATCGGTTTCTTTAAATAGTTATTCACAGGTTTTCAGTAAGATACCTATAGCGAGGTCTTTGTTCAACAGCTTGTTTGTTTCACTTACGATTACATTAGGCGTAATTACATTTGGTTCAATGGTAGGATATGCATTATCACACCTTGAATTTAAGGGAAAGAATCTTCTTTTCTTCATAATAATTTTCACAATGACATTACCATTCCAGATTACGTTAATCCCCCAATATATATTAATGGTAAAATTTAATTGGGTTGATTCGTATTATGCACTGATTGTCCCATATTTTTTAAGCGGATTATCAATAATAATGTTTAATCAATATTTTAAGACCATTCCCAGAGATCTTATAGATGCAGCAAGAATTGATGGATGTAATGAGTTTACAATATTGTTTAGAATTTTATGGCCAAATGCATTACCTGCTATTATAACAGTCGGAATTATAACTTTTATGACTTCCTGGAATGAAGTACTTTGGCCCATAATAGTAATTCGTGATGACAAATTAATGACGTTGCCGCAGTTAGTTACATTATTTGCAGTAGGAGGTAGAGCTGAATCGCAGCTTGGAGTTAAACTTGCTGCCGCCACTTTATTAGCAGTCCCTGTTATTGTTGCTTATGCATTCTTCCAGAAATATTTTATACAAAGTATGGCATCTACAGGTTTGAAAGAGTAAATATTTATAAACAATAAAATCCAGGCTAAAAAATGGGAATACATAGATACAAGAATAATCCGATTTTGGTAAAAGAAGATGTTCCTTTTAAAGTAAACAGTATATTTAATCCCGGAGCTGTAAAAATAGACGGTCAATATCTTTTATTATGCAGAGTAGAAATGCCTTCAGGAAGGTCTTCATTTGTTTTAGCATTTAGTAATGACGGGATTTTATTTAAAGTAGACAGTACACCCTGTCTAACACCGGAGGATCATGAAGATTATTATAAATATGTAGAATGGGGAATTGAAGATGCAAGGGTTACAAGAATAAACGGGAAGTATTATTTGACCTACACAGGTTATTCCAAATATATGCCTTTAGTTATAATAGCGGAAACCGAAGATTTTAAAAATTATAAGATGCTGCATCCGATAAGCGAACCCTCAAATAAAGATTGTGCATTATTCCCGGAAAAAATAAATAATTATTATTGGAAAATTGACAGACCTTCTGCAGAGACGAGAAGAGATATCTGGATAAGCCGGAGCCCTGATTTAATTCATTGGGGTAATTACGAAATTCTTTCCGAACCTATCGCAGGCTCATGGGAAAGTGATAAGATTGGAATATCTACCCCTCCCTATAAAACAAAAGATGGGTGGCTGGTTCTATACCATGGTGTAAGGAGTTTTGGAATCGGAGCAATATATAAACTTGGTGTAATGCTTTTAGATTATGAAAAACCATGGGTGATTAAAGGAAAGAGTAAGGAACCAATTTTAGCTCCGGAACTGGAGTATGAAAGGACAGGAGATGTTGGGAATGTTGTTTTCACCAACGGCTGGATAATAGAAAACAATGAAGTTAAAATATATTACTCCGGCGCAGACAGTAATATCTGTTTAGCTACTACAACAATCGATTATCTTTTATCTGTTTGTAAATAGGAAATCAATTATTGAAACTAAAGTTATATTCTTTAATCAGAAACTGCACGCTTCTTTTTCTTATCTTCCTTCTTAACTATTCATGTGCGGAAGATAAATCTCCCCGTAATACTCTGATCAATACATCCCACCTGGATTTTTTATATGAACAAATAAATATTGCCGGTAAAGAGATGGGAATTATACATATTTACAGTAACTATCCAGATTATAAATGGATTGGAGATGATGATGAGGGAATTGCCTGTGTTGATGATGCTGCACGCGCAGCAATATTTTATATAAATTTTTATAATTCAACTTCAGATACAGGCTCTTTAAATAAAGCTGAATACCTTGTAAACTTTCTTTTATATATGCAGGCGGAAAACGGGTTTTATTATAATTTTATATGGCCGGACCATTCAATCAATAAAACATTCAAGACAAGTGTAGCAGAACCAAACTGGTGGTCATGGAGATCAATTTTAACATTGTCAAAAGCATATACTTTTTTCAAGGATAAAGATGAGGAGTTATCTCAAAAGATTAAGATATCTTTAGACAAGGCTGTAAATGCAGTTATTGGATGGCTGGACGGAGAGAGTACAAAGAAATATGTTAATTACGGAGGACTGAAGTTCCCTAATTGGCTTCCATACGGAAATGCTGCAGATCAATCTGCAATATTACTTGAAGGATTAACAGACTATTATCAAATAAAAAAAGATCCTGAAATATTAAGACATATAAACTTTCTGGGAGAGGGGATATTGCAGATGCAGAAAGGTGATTCTTCCACAACTCCTTATTCAGCAATTTTAAGCTGGCAGAATACATGGCATGCATGGGGGAATAGTCAGGCGGCATCTTTATTATATGCAGGAAAAATTCTTAATAGAAATGATTTTATTTCAGGCGGTGTAAAAGAAGTAAAGTATTTTTACCCGTTTTTATTAAAAGAAAATTATTTATCGGCTTTCAAAGTGGAAGCGGTAAACGGGGAAAACAAATTAACAGATGTTGAAAAGTTTGCACAAATAGCATACGGTATTCGTCCAAATGTATATGCATGTATTCGAGCATTTCAAATCACCGGTGATAAAAAATTTCTTGAGACGGGAGTTAGTATTTCCGGATGGTTGTTCGGGAATAATGTGGCAGGAGCTCAAATGTATGATCCTCAAACGGGCCGTTGTTTCGATGGTATAAAGGATAGTACAAATATAAATAAGAACTCGGGTGCAGAATCTACGATCGAAGCTTTGCTGTCAATCGAAGCATTGGAAGAAAACCCGGTATCAAAAGAGATGCTGATGAACTTTTACGGAAGATAATAGAACGCAGATGACGCAGATTTTTATGATTTACGCTGATTTTAATTTTTACAAAATGCTTTTACATGTTACCATTTAGGTTGATCTCAGAACGATCAATCTTACTTTTGGGACAGTCCCAAGAGAAGTAATAAAAGGTCAATAATTCTAAAAAAGGGATTATAGAAAATCTATGAAATCTTTATTAAAGATAATATTTCTAGTCTGTTCTATTTTAGTTGGAGCACTTTATCCACAGCAGATAAACATCAGCAGAATTCAGCAAATGCCGAATATTCCTTCTCCTTTCGAAATGCGCGACTGGAAAAAAACCGCAAAGGGATATGATTCACTTGTATTTAATTTTAATCTAACCGGACAATATCTTCCTTTAATATGGAAAAACAATAATACAATTAATTATCCTGTGCATAGCAGTTTTGGTTTAAATACTGTAGTTGGGACAACAGATCCGGCCTCTGCTGAAGCTATTAATTGTCTACCGGTGTTAATTGGAGCAAGTCTGGTTGGAATAGATAAATCAAACCGGGATGGAAATAATTTCGTTTTGATGGCAGAAGAATGGTTTAATAAAAATAATGGGGAAAACGTTTATCTAAATCATCCGGATGCTTCTACGGGGGATGACTGGTGGTATGAAACCATGCCGAATGTTTTTTTCTATGAACTATACAATTTATATCCGGGCATGGGAGATTTTAACAATCAGTTTGTTGAAGTAGCGGATAGATGGCTCGAAGCAGTAAAGGCAATGGGAGGAAATGATACCCCCTGGGACCTACCAAATATGAACCACAGAGCATTCGATCTTATAAATATGAAACCCAACGATGACGGGGTTAAAGAACCGGAAGCTGCGGGTGCTATCGCCTGGATATTATATAATGCATATAAAAAAACGGGGAATGAAAAATATCGAATAGGGGCAGAGCAAAGTATGGAGTTCCTAAATAATCAATCTTCCAATCCTTCGTATGAGCTCCAGCTCCCTTACGGCGTTTACACTGCGGCCAGAATGAATGCAGAACTAGGGAATAATTATAATATAGAGAAAATGATAAACTGGTGTTTTGATGTTGGACCGTTAAGAAGCTGGGGAGCAATTATAGGGAATTGGGGAGGATATGATGTCAGCGGCTTAATCGGCGAAAATTCGGGGAATGATTATGCCTTTAGTATGAATGTTTTTGAGCAAATAGGCGCATTGGTCCCATTAGTAAGATATGACGACCGTTTCGCAAGAGCAATAGGGAAGTGGGTTTTAAACGCCGCAAATGCCGCAAGATTATTCTATCCGAATTATCTGCCGGATAATCATCAGGACAGTGAAGAGTGGGCACATCAGTACGATCCTAATTCTTATATTGCCCATGAAGCTATGAGAAAGGAGACCGGTTCGGTAAGTCCTTACGCTACAGGAGATGCGATCAGTGGGGGATGGGGAAAAACAAATTTAACACTTTACAGTTCATCTCATGTTGGAATTTTAGGGGGAATAATTGATACTACAAATATCGATAAAATATTAAGGCTTGATCTCCTAAAAACCGATTATTTTCATAGTCAGTCTTATCCCTCTTATTTATATTATAATCCTTATGATCAGGATAAAACGATTATAGTCGATGTGGGAAATGATAGCAAAGATCTTTACGATGCTGTTACTAATACTTTTTTGGTGAATGGTGTCAGCGGGCAAACAGATATTAATATTCCGGCAAATTCTGCCATTTTACTTGTACTTGTTCCATCAGGCGGAAATATTACTTATGAATTAAATACTACATTGGTGAACGGAATTCCGATTGACTATAATTCGGGGAAAATGATTGATAACTATCCTCCAAGAATTAAGTCTTTAGCTGCAAAAAAGAACCTTCTTCAGTTCAATGACAGCACAAAGATCTATTGCACTGCTTCTGATAGGAACGATAACCTGTTGAATTACAACTGGTCATCAGAAAAAGGACTAATTAAAGGGAATGGTACGGTAATCAATTGGACTGCACCTGATACAGCGGGAATTTATTTTATTAAATGCATAGTAAATGACGGAAAAGGTTTGGAAACAGTAGACAGTATCAAAATTGAAGTCGTAAAATCCATTAATTCTTTACCTCAAATAAAAGAATTAATAGCAAATCCGCGAAAACTTTATCTAAGCGAATCCTCTGATATAAAATGCAATGCTTCGGATCCGGACGGTGATGAATTATCATATTCTTGGAGTGGCTTTGCCGGGAGCTTTACCGGCAGCGGGAACGAAGTTAAATGGATCGCCCCTGGTAGTGAAGGCGATTATAAATTATACTGCAAGGTAGATGACGGCAAAGGGGGGATTGCAGAAGACAGCATAACCGTTGAAGTTCGGGATTCTCTTAATAACCAGCAGGGTAATCTTATTGCATATTATCCTTTCAACGGGAACGCGGATGATGAAAGCGGCAGCCAAAATAACGGAACAGTTTTCCAGGCACTGCTTGTTCCGGACAGAAATGGCTCCCCTAACAGTGCATATTTATTTGATGGTATAAATGATTATATAGAAGTAACAAACAGTCCTTCTTTAAATTTTCAAAAAAGTATAACAGTTGATTTCTGGATTAATATAAAAGCTTTTTATGATAGGGAAGAGTACCCCATATCCCATGGCAACTGGGAGAACCGCTGGAAAGTTTCTATTACAAATAAGAAAATCAGATGGACGATAAAAACGGTAAGCGGTATTAAAGACCTGGATTCCGAAACCGAACTTTCTACAGGTGCTATATATAATGTTGCCGTAACATATAATGGTTCGGAAATGGAAATTTACTTAAATGGGAAGCTTGATGCTTTTACAGAATTTTCCGGTTTAATACTGCAGACTAACATTGATTTAATGATTGGACAGGTGCTTCCCGATAATACTAATTACAATTTTAACGGGGTATTAGATGATATCAGAATATACGATTATTCGTTATCAAGAGATGAAATAGAAAATCTTTTTGGAAATCCTGCTTCAATAATAAATGATGAAAAAAGCGCAATCCCCTCAAATAATTTTTTATTTCAAAATTACCCGAATCCGTTTAACCTCAGTACCACAATTAATTATCAGACTAATAAAACCGGGACTGTGGTACTAAGAATTTATAATATCTTAGGAAAGTTAATTAGAACTCTTGTTAATAGAGTGGAAAATCCAGGCTATTATTCTATCAAATGGGATGGAAAAAACGATAATAATCAAATAGTAACAAGTGGAATATATTTCTATAAATTGCGGGCCGGACCATTTACAGAAAGCAAAAAGTTAATTTTATTAAAATAATCTTATCAATGAAAATAAAAAGAACTAAAACCACTATTTACCCGGATAAAAACAGAGTCATGTTAAGACCTTTCAATCCCGGAAGCGAACTACGAATTAAAAAAATTATAGACAGAATCCTGTCACTTTCTAAAGATGAATTGGAAAATGAACTGGAAACTATAATCAAAGAATTTAAAAATCGTCACAAGGATTTGAATAAATTCTACCTGGGCAGGTATGAACAATTCCGGCATTTTATTGATAAAAGTATCTCTTTAAATCAGAATCAAAAATTATTAATCGGCTCTTATTTTACGATGGAATATTCGCCGGAGTCTGCCGCTTTATTCAATCCGTCAATGGTTCTGAATCCTGATCAAACCAATCTATCCGGAAATAACAAAAGATTTATATTAAGCCTTAGGGCAACCGGTGAAGGGCATATTTCTTCTATTGTTTTTACATCAGGGGTTATTACTGGAAAAAATCTTATTGAATTAGATGAAAGATTGCAATATGTTACAAACCCGCAAAAAATAAATGACTATTTTAATACTAATGATAATTTAATTTATGAAATAGAATATTCAAAAGATGTACCTTTACAGGAAAGAATAATATTTCCTCATTCTCCATTTGAAGTTAACGGAATTGAGGATGCCCGATTTGTTGAATTTATTGATGAAACCAGTTCGCGAACATATTATGCTACTTATACTGCATATGACGGCAAAACGATTCACTCTCAAATTCTTGAGACTAAAGATTTTCTTCACTTTAAGGTGCGCTCTTTGAATGGAACTGAAGTTAAGAATAAAGGTATGTCGCTTTTCCCCAAAAAAATAAACGGAAAATATGCTATGCTAAGCCGGCAGGATAATGAAAATATTTACTTAATGTATTCCGAAAGTCTATATAGCTGGGATAAGAAAGAACTAATCGCTGAACCAAAACACCCGTATGAATTTGTACAGCTAGGCAACTGCGGCTCTCCCATTGAAACTGAAGAAGGCTGGCTCGTCATAAGTCACAGTGTAGGCGCCATGAGAAAATACACAATGAGCGCTTATCTATTTGCAAAGGAAAATCCTTCTTTATTAATTGGAAGTTTAAATAAACCCCTGCTTAGCCCGGATAAAAATGAGCGCGAAGGATATGTACCCAACGTGGTCTACAGCTGCGGCGGTATTGTAAATAACGGCGAGCTTATTATTCCTTATGCTATGTCTGATTATGCATGCAGCTTTGCAAAAGTAAATCTTAATGAACTTTTAACAAATTTAAAATTAAATCCTTAAAAACAATGAATAAGAAATTTTTATTAGACGAAGGATGGAAATTCAGAATTAATGAAAAAAAATCCATCCCGGAAAAACCATTTTTGAAGAAAATAAAAGCTACTGAATGGCTGGACGCTAAAGTTCCCGGAACAGTTCTAACTGATTTATTGAGACTTAATTTGATCCCTGACCCGTTTTACTCGGATAATGAATTAAAGCTTCAGTGGATCGGAGAAACTGATTGGAGATATACTACAATTTTTAATTCCCCTAAAGATTTTGATAAAGATAAATCTGTTTATTTAGTATTTGAAGGGATTGATACCGCAGCTGCTGTTATTCTGAACGGAAAAGAATTAGGCACAGTGAATAATATGTTTCTAAAATATGAGTATGAAGTTTCAAGCTTATTAAAAAAGAAACGAAACAAACTTGAATTGGTTTTCACCTCCCCGATTAATTACGCAAAGGAATTGGAAAGCAGGTATGGCAGCTTGTCCGCAGCATTAAATTCGGAAAGAGTATTTACTAGGAAAGCACAATATTCATTCGGCTGGGATTGGGGACCCAAATTTGCTGTTATGGGTCTATGGCGGCCGGTATATTTAATTCAAAGGGAGAATACCTCCCTCGAAAATTTTACTTTTAGTACATTATTTATCGAGAACAGAAAAGCAAAAATTGAAATTAAGGTAAATACTAATCAGACTTTGAATCCGTCGCAAAGAATTAAAATTGAATTAAAAAAAGATACGCAGACTTTTGAATTTGAAATGTCAGGGGATAATACAAAGAGCTTTAAAAATCAGTTTGAGATTAGATAACCCTGAATTATGGTGGCCTAATGGTCTAGGTAAACAAAACCTATATGAACTTTCTATAAAATTAGTAGAAGCTGAAAAAATACTTGATGTAGTCACAAAGAAAATAGGGATAAGAACAATTAAATTGATTTTATCCGGGAAAGATAAACCTGCATTTAAGTTTTCAGTTAATAACTTCCCGGTTTTCTTAAGAGGTGCAAACTGGATACCGGGAGGCTGTTTTTTACCGGAAGTGAGTGAAGATAAATACCGTTCGCTGTTATCGCTGGCCAGGGAGGCTAATATGAATATTATACGTGATTGGGGAGGCGGGATATATGAAGATGACCGGTTTTATGAAATATGCGATGAATATGGACTGCTTGTCTGGCAGGACTTTATGTTCGCTTGCGCCCCATATCCTGAATACGAAGAATTTCTCAATAGTGTTGAAGAAGAAATAAACTATAATGTATACCGGCTTCAGCACCATCCCTCTATCGCAATATGGTGCGGCAATAACGAAAATGAATGGATATGGTACAGGTCGTATAACAGTTCATATACTGAAATGCCCGGATATAAAATATTTCATGAATTAATTCCTAATGTAGTGAATGAAATTGATCCGCACCGGGCGTATTGGCAGTCTTCTCCTTTCGGTAACGATGAAGACCCCAATTCTGAAAATAGCGGTAATAGACATCAATGGGAATTATGGAGCTGGTGGAAAGATTACAGCCTGGTTAAAAATGACCGGAGTTTATTCGTAACAGAATTCGGATTTCAATCTCCAGCGAATCAGAATACTATTGAAGAAGTTATCCCGGAAAATGAAAGGAATATCCAGAGCTATTCGTTTGAGTTCCATAATAAACAAATAGAAGGGAATGAAAGATTAATTAAATTTCTATACTCTCATCTCCCCGTAAAAACAGAATGGAAAGATTTTATTTATTTAACACAGTTAAACCAGGCTTTGGCGTTAAAAGAGTGCCTGGAACATTGGCGTTACATCCAGCCCCACACAAACGGGAGCATAATATGGCAGCTGAATGATACCTGGCCCGTAACAAGCTGGTCTCTAATTGATTCCAATATTTCGCCTAAACTTTCTTACTATATCGTCAAAAAGACTTTCCAAAACCAGGTGGTATTTCTTAACAAAAAGAATGAAAGCCTTGAAATTGCATTATTCAATAATGATAGAAAAGGGTTTTCCGGCTGGATAGAGCTGCATAATATTTATTTGCCGAAAGGAAAAGTAGAATTTATTACCAATAAAAAATTAACTTTAAAAGAATATAGTAAAAAAGAGGTTATCTCTCTGGCTATCCCCGATTTTATTAAAAAAGGTGAAGGGATTATACTTTCATCGCTTTACAGTGAAGACGGAGAACTGCTGCAGAGAAATTATTATTTGGAGAAAGAATGGAAGCACTTAAAGCTTCCCGATGCCAAAATAAATATTAAGCTGAGAAATAAAAAAGATTATTATGCGGCAGAGATCACTTCCAGTAAACCGGCTTTTTTTGTTTACCTGCAGAATCCGGATTTCACTTTCAAAGATAATGGATTCATAATCCTTCCGGATGAGAAGATATATACCGGAATGAAAAAAACAGGTTCGAAACTGAAAAAAGAGATAGATTATTTTTGTCTGAATCAATACCTAGCTTGATGAAGACTTAAGATGTATACCCTTGATTAGGTTATAATATGACAATCAACTTTGATAATATGTCACACCTACGGTGTTTTTTTGTTTTATTAAGCGTTATGTTGTTAATAATATTTCACGCCTGACGGCGTTATGAAATACTTATAGTGTTTTTTAGCTCTTTTCTAGCTGTAAGTGTTAATAATGTTTTACGCCTGGCGGCGTTATGAAATTAGATTTCTTAGCTTTTATTATATTATTCAGGTTATAATATGATAATAATCTCTTTATTTAAACATACTATATTCACATTAATACTATTATTTATATTCACTTCCACAATTTATCCTTTTCAGCTGGAAAAGGATTCTTTGACAGTACATTACAATGGCGATGGTCAGGTTGAAGTAGGCAATCATTATATGGGAATTGAACTTCACCATAATTCACCTGCACTTCAGAGAATCAGCTTTTATTATCCGGCTGCAAACAGTATCGACTTAAGCAATGATTATTGGAAACGGGATTCTTCATTTATTGAAACATTAGGATTAAAGATAGGCGATGTTCCGTTTGACTGGCTGAACTTAAAACATTTTCAGTTTGATCTGACCCCGTATAAAGTTATTTATAAGAAAAAGATAAATAGTGCTTCAATAATTATTAAATATGAATTTTCTAAAAATAAACCCGCAATGATTATTACTTACCTGATTAAAAATACCGGCAATAAGCCGGATACTTTTCAATTCTTTACCGATCTGGAAACATCCTTAAAAACCAGTCACTCATATAAAATTAAGGATCATGCTTGGACAGAATATTTTAAAGAAGGAGATGCAGTTTTTACAAATTTTAATGATCCTGAAACGATGAAAGCACAAATTTTTGCTGCAAATGCAGAAGAAAAACCGGTAAAGTTCAGCGGAAAAAGTATTCTTGATTCAATTCCGGTAATAAAAAATGATTGGTGGAAAGGTTCCGGTCAGGATTTAACGGACAATTTAATATCTGAAACTGATCAAGATATTCCCGCAGTCCGGTATCTGTATAAGAAAAAGCTGGAACCGGGAGAGAAGATGCAGATTGTTCAAATAATAGGTTCATGCAGACAAAACGAAGGTAAGGAAATTGTTGATTATCTTTTGAAAAACTATAAGCTTGAAACAGAAGCTTATGAGGAATATGTTAATGATGGGATCAATAAAACTAAATTCGAAACGGGCGATAACGCAATAGACCATTCATTTAAATGGGCAAAAGGTATTCTTGCCGTTAATCAGCATTATATAGACGGTAAGGTCGAACCGATGCCGTGCCCTGCAGAATATAATTTCTATTTTACTCATGATGTTTTATTGACAGACCTTGCAGCAGTAAATTTTGATTTGCCCAGAGTAAAGCAGGACCTTGAATTTATAGTCAGTCATGCTGATAAAAATAATATTATACCTCATGCTTATTATTGGAAAGACACTGCCTTTGTTACTGAATATGCTGATCCGGATAACTGGAATAACTTCTGGTTTGTTATTACCTCATCGAGCTATCTCAAACATTCATCAGATACTTCACTAATTAGGAAAATTTATCCGTATATAACAAAGTGCCTGCAGCAGACCTTAATAAACAAAAAAGATAATATAATGTGGGCTTACAGGCCTGATTGGTGGGATATAGGGCATCTATACGGTCCAAGAGCTTATATGACAATCTTAGCCATAAAAGCAATCAGAGATTATATTTATATGTCTGTCGTACTAAATGCAAATCAGGATAAACTTCAAAGCTATGAGAATACCGCTGATGAAATGGAAAAACAGTTAAACGTAAAACTATGGAAAGATGATTACAATTATCTTATGAATTATTATGAGCCCGGTAAACTCGATCCCCATTATTATATCGGTTCGCTGCTTGCACCAAATTTTAATCTGCTGAATAATAAAAGAAGTCTGGAGCTGACCAACACAGTAAAACAAAAATTGCTGGATCCGAAACTTGGGATTTATACTGTATTTCCGATGGACTTCAAAAAGCTTATCGATTATTTGAATTTCCATGGCAATGAAGCAGGGGATAAGTTCCTCTACTTGAATGGAGGGATCTGGTCTCACGGCAATGCCTGGTATGCATTGGATCTAATGAAAAACGGGAAGAAAAAAGAATCCCTTGATTTCATAAAAAAAGTCATGACTATCTCCGGAATACTTAATGGTCCGAATGGTCAGCCGGCAATGTATGAAGTAAGGAACGGTAATTATAACAATCCCAAAGTATATGGTAAAATAGATAAACCACAGTTTATGTGGGCAGCAGGGTGGTATTTGTACTCCTTATATCATTTATACGGAATTGAAGAAAATAGCTGGAATATTAGTTTCAACCCGTTTTTAGATAATTCCAATGAGAATAAAAGTACAAAAGGATGCAAGTATGATATTTTTGCCAGTGGAGAAGAGCTATCTGTAATTACTAACGGGAAAGGAGATTATTTAAACAGCATAAAAATAAGTGGTATGAAATTCCATTCCCTGGTCATTCCTGAACAATTACAAGAGATTCAAAATATTGAATTAACTTTGGGTAAAGTTGAAAGTCCATACTTAAAGAGTACGAATTCAATACTGCAGAATTTTTCCTATGATGAGAAAAATAAAGTTATGGTATTTGATCTGAAAGGATTTAAGAATCATAATAATATTACCGAAATAATAAGTCCTACTGCACCTCAAATGATTTTGTTAAATGATAAGAAATTAAATAAAGGCTGGGCAACCGAGAAGCAGAATCAAATTTATCTAATCAAAATAAAATTTCCGCAGCAGAATAAGGTTGATAAAGTGGAGCTACGTTATTAAAGAAAAGCTGTGTGAATATCATCAAGGGGGGCTATCCCAAAATATTTTTTGTGTCATTCAGAAGGATCCCGATAAAAAGTTTCGCATTACGGAATAACGAATGAGTCTCATGAGATAAATAGCGTATGTGGAGCATATATGAAGCGTATGTGGAGCGTATGTGAACTTTATGTAACTAACAGATATTAAATAATAACCTACCTCTAAATTCCTTCAGGTGGAGGGGACTTTTAATTTCATTTCTGTCTTAAGACAAATCAGTTTTATCTCTATTTCGCCGGAATACTAACTTAGCTCATTTTTTTTAATGTCTCTTTTTGCGAAACGGAGTTTCGCGTTATATTCAGTGTTCAAAATTCTTTCAATTAATGGCAGAAAAACAAAATAAATCCGTGCTAATATGAATAGCATCAATAAAATTATTATTTTGCTTTAGTTTATTAAAAAAATTACAATCTCACATTTTAATGGATTTAATTACTTTAGAAATAATTTCTCTTGTCCTTTTTGTTTTTATTGCCAGCTTCCTTTCAGCGGCGGAAGTCTCAATTGCATCTTTCGGAGCAAATAAAATTGAAGAATTAAAAGAAAAAAAAGATAGATCTGCGGCTGATTTTGAATCAATTCAAAAAAATTCAGACTCCTTTTTCGGAACCATTCAGTTGATAACTACATTTTCCCTTTTCTTTTCTTCTCTAATTGGATTTCATTTAATTTATCATTTCCTAGATTCCGTTTTAAGCGGAATGAATATTTATTTTATTACAACTCACGTTTTTTTTATTTCATGTTTAATAACTGTAGCAATCTTCTCATTAATCACTCTCATTTGTGTTACCTTAATTCCGAAAGCAATCGGGTTCAAATATGCGGAAACTATAGCAAAGTGGAGTGTAAAAAGTTTGATATTATTAACCGGGTTATTCAAATATCCTACACGGTTTATATCAAAGATTTCAAATATTTTTCTCTCTCTTTTTAACGAAAAAACGAGCTTTTCACAAACAAGGTTATCGGAAGATGAGATTAGAATAATAATTTCCGAAGGAGTAAAAACCGGGGCTATTGATGCGACTGAAAAAGAAATAATAGAGAATGTTTTTGAATTCAACGATCTCCGTGCATACGAAGTGATGGTTCCAAGGACAGACATGGTAGCGATCGAAGTGACGGAAGATATAGTTAAAATAAAGGAAGTAATTTTGAATACCGGACATTCCTTAATTCCGGTTTATGAGAATACAATCGACAATATTTTGGGAGTTCTTCGCATCAAAAATATAATGAAATATTTTATTGAAAATAGAGAAATAGATTTAAGATCTTTGATAGGGCCTATTTATTTTGTGCCCGATAAAAAATTGATATCGGAAATATTAAAAGAGATGCAGAAAAGGGGAGAGCGTTTGGCAATAGTAACGGACGAATACGGAGGTACGGAAGGCGTAATATCAATGGAGGATATTATTGAGGAGATCGTAGGGGAATTTTCAGATGCAAATATACAGTCGTCGGAATATATCAAGATGCCTGACGACAAATACAACATCTTAGGCTCGATGAGCATAGATGATTTTAACGATACATTTAATATTGAACTTCCCGGATCGGAAGAATACAATACAATAGCCGGTTTTATTTCCTATAAAACAGGTAAAATTCTGAATATTGGGGAGACGTTTGAATATGAAAACTTAAGCTTTGAATTAATAAAGAAGATAAGACAAAAGATGGTGCAGTTCAAATTATTTTCGAAGCAAAATAATTTTTATGAAAAGCCTGAAGAAGAATAGGGTTTGCTTGAAAAGGATAAAAAATAATATTAGTTTTGAACCTCAAGTAAAAGATTGCTGGCGTAGCTCAGCTGGTAGAGCAGCTGATTTGTAATCAGCCGGTCGGCGGTTCAAATCCGTCCGCCAGCTCTTGAAAAGCTCGATTTTAATTCAAAATCGGGCTTTTTTGTTTTAAAGACCTTTAGCAGTCCCGATGATCTTTGGTCATTTGTGTATGGACTTTGTATGGAGTTTAATATGGGCTTCAAGAAACACAATCCATTTTTTGGTGGAAAATAAGTTCCGGGAAACCATACCGATAAATCTTCCGGTTAAATGTTACTTTCATTGGTTTTTGAACTTTCATTATTAATATAAGATTTATTTTTATCAGTCTCAAAGAATAAAGCTAATACTTTTAGCAAAAAGCTGCCGGTTTTTACCGGCAGCTTTTTTTGTTTTATGCAGCAGCACTTATTTTATAAGATATAATCCAATCAATTATGTTTTCAGGCTGGGCTGCGGATAGTTGGGCGAACATTTCTTCCAGTTCCTGTCTTTTTGTCTTGAGCAGTTTGTGATCTATTTTTGATATTTCGGTCTGGCTGGTGGTACCGAATATTTTTTCTATTATCGTGGCTTTTATCTGTTTATCTGCTTTGGATCTTGTGTCTCCTAAGCCGTTCTTGTCAAATATTCCGGATATGTTTTCCATTTCAATTTGCTGCCTTAATTTTCTTTCAAAATAATCTGAATCGTTTCCAGGTGTGAGATTATTGCTGAAGGTTTCTCCTGGTAATTTTCCTATCGGTAAGCCCAAGATGAAATTTATTATTGGCTTGAAACTTCTAAAGGTTGGAAATTCAAATCTTTTTCCGTTTATTGTATCGCTTCTGTCTTTCAGTACATATCCTACATTCTTTTGAACCGGCCTTCCGTCTTTATCAAGCTCTTTCTCCAGCTGCATCCATACATTTAAGTCTGTTTCGTATGGGGTTTCTCCTGCTATTTTCATCTTTACACCACTTTTTACAAATTGTCCTTTCTGGATTACTTTTCCCTGGTCGTCTACTTCGTCGTTTTCTTTATCATATTCAAATCCTCCTCTTCCGGTGAATACTATGTTTCCTTCTACTTCTACAAATTTATCAGAAAACTCCTCCTGCCATGCAGGGAGCAAAGCTCCCCAATCGTTTAAGAACATCCGTTCCTTTCGGTTCTTTATCTTATAATCTTTAACATATTGATAGTATATTTTTGTTAGTGAATCGATAAACAGAAAATCGATTTCTTTCTTAGATAGAAATTCAAAAGCCTGTATAACATCTGCAAGTCTTTTTGTATCCTTGGCAATTGCTTTAATACCGGCTTTCTGAAAAAGCTTAATTAAGAACCTGCTTCCTTTTTCATTATCAATTATCAGGATCGGTTTAGTTAATTTAAGTTCTTTATATACACCGATAATAAAATCCGTGGACGTCCTGCTTTTTCCATTATGGAAAGCTTTCCATAATGGAAATTATCGAAAGTTTTTGCTTATGGAAAGAAATTGTGATAAATACTTATCATAGTTGAAAATGCCCTTTTATTTCTTGCCATAATATCTCACTATAGATTATCAAAAAAATAATCAGTGAGGTACCATATGAAACCAAAACTAACTATCGATGAACTAATAGCCAAAGTGATGGCTGAACTGGAAAGACTGAAATATTCCGGGAACTCGTGTTGTAAATTCCGTAGCTTTTACAAAAAGTTTAGTGTTTTTGCCAAGGAAAATAATGAAGTTTATTTTTCAGAAGAATTGGGCGGGAGATTCTTAAAAGAAAAGTACAACTGCAGTATTAACTATTATACTGAGGCCATACCCAAGCGATATAGAGATCTTATTAGAAAAATACGGGTCTTGGGTGATTATCAACTTCATAACGTGATATTCCGAAAAATGATTAAAAAGCCAGGATTCATAAAACCTCCCCAATTTGAAAAAGAGCTTGCAGCTTACGAAAGAGAATGCGAAAGCAAGGATTATTCTAAAAGAGGATTACCTTCGCGGATGCAGCGTTTGTTTTTTTTCATAGATTATCTTAATAACAGAGGGTTACAGAATGTAAATAGTATTACTCCTCAGATAATATCCGATTATGTTAAAGCAATCTACTGGCATCACGAAAAAAGTATCTCATCGATATTGACAGCACTTAGAGTATTTCTAAGGTTTCTCTACCTAAATAAATACATAGATGAAGACCTAAGCTTAAAAGTCCCCCACCAGAAAAAGTATTATTATCCTCCTGTTCCTTCTGTGTGGAATAAGGAAGATGTAATCCGGATGTTGGAAAGTATTGACAGAGGAAATCCAACCGGGAAAAGAGATTATGCTATACTGCTGCTGGTTACCAAGCTTGGCATAAGGGCAGGTGATATAAGGTCATTGACCCTATCCGATTTAAATTGGCAGTCAAAATCCATAGAGATAAGACAGAATAAAACGAAGAATGCCGTTAGTTATCCTATTTTGAATGACATAGGCTGGGCCTTGATTGATTATCTGAAAAACGCTCGTCCAATAAGTAATTCACCCTTTGTTTTTTTAAGGATGACTGCTCCCTACGAAGCATTTGCAGAAACTGTCAGCCTTCATAATATCATAACAAAATATACTAGAGCTTCAGGAATTACTTTTCCAAAAGATCAAAGGCACGGATTACATTCTCTCCGTCATACACTTGCCAGTACTTTGCTTGAAAATCAAATACCACTGCATGTAATCTCCGAAATCCTTGGACATGTCAATTCCAAATCTACAATGATCTATCTTCATACATCACTTGAAGGATTGCGGTTATGTGCTCTTGATCCGGAGGAGGTGTTTTACGATGTCTAAAGAAATTATTTATAAAAGTATTTTTGCTGAATTAATAACCGGATATATTGAGGAAAATAGGGCGGTGGGTTATAAATATTTAAAAGCTTCCTCCCTTTTGAAACAGTTTGACACTTTGGTCTATACAGAACAATGGACCGAAATGAAACTATCAAAGCAATTGGTATTGCTATTCACAGAAAAAAGGCCCAATGAAACAGTAACTAACAGATGCAACAGGATCTCAATAATACGCGGCTTTGCAAAATATTTGGTACGGCTCGATTTTGAGGCATATATTTTTCCGCATGGTACAGTTACTGTTGATAGATACTCTTATGTTCCTTACATTTTTTCGAAAACAGAACTAAAGAATATTTTTAAGATATGTGACAATTATCCCGTTTCTATTGCTTCTCCCAACCGGCATCTGATGCTTCCACTTCTGTTCCGAATGTTATACGGGTGTGGTTTGCGTATTTCTGAAGCATTAAAATTAAAACTTAATGATGTTGACTTAAAGAAAGGAACTTTATTTATACATGAGGCGAAATTTGGGAAAGAAAGGATTATCCCAATGGCAGCAACACTTACAGAACGATGTCGTAAGTATACAGATAAAGTCCACAATCTGGAGTCTTGTAATCCTTTCTTTTTCCCTTCTCCCTTCGGTGGGTATTATGATGAAAGTACTATATATGGTTGGTTTAGAGATATACTCTGGAAGGCTGGGATCTCTCATACTGGAAAAGGTCCGCGACTACATGATATTAGGCATACGTTCTCTGTTCATTGCTTAAAGAAATGGGTGTTAAATAAAGGTGACCTTACCAGTCTTCTTCCATATCTTTCCGCATATCTCGGTCATGTTGATTTAAGAGGTACGCAGCATTATCTGAGACTGACTGCTGACTTATATCCGGATATTATTGCTTTGGTGGAGCAGAACTTTTCGTTTTTAATACCGGAGGTACCCCATGAAGCAGACTGATTTTGCAAGAATGCTGACTCGCTTTTTATCCGATTATCTTCCGGGACAGCGCAACCTCAGCACCAATACAATAAAATCCTACCGGGATACGTTCAAACAACTCCTAATATTTTTTGATACAGAACTTAAAGTCAAACCGGAACAGCTTACCTTTAATAAAATAAAAGTAAAAACAATTAGAGATTTTCTACAATGGATTGAAAAAACACATAATGTAAGTATCAATACCCGTAACCAGAGACTTGCAGCAATACACAGTTTCTACAGATATACCCAATCAGAAGAACCAACAATCCTGTTAGAATGTCAAAAAATTTTAGGTATACCATTTAAGAAGAGAGAAAAAAAGATAATTGAATATCTACCACAAGAAAGTATGAAGTACATTTTAGAGCAGCCGGATACTACCATCAAAAGAGGCCGCCGTGATTTAACAATAATGACCACTCTTTATGATACGGGGGCAAGGGTACAAGAATTAATTGACTTAACGACAGGCGATATAAGATTAACAAAACCTGCCACAATATTATTAACCGGCAAAGGAAACAAAAAAAGATGCGTTCCTATTATGGAAAAAACACGACTTCTACTGGAGAGTTACATGAAGGAAAATCGACTTTGTGAAAACGGAAATCAAGTCCATCCTTTCTTTTTTAATAGTCGAAGACATCCATTTACAAGACCCGGTATAACATATATCCTGGAAAAATATTTGAAACAGGCTAAGGAATCCCATTCTGATATTTTTTTCCCTAAATGTCTTCATCCTCATATGATAAGACATACCAAAGCAATGCATTTGTTAGAAGCCGGTGTAAACCTAATATATTTAAGAGATTTATTAGGACATGTAAATGTTACTACAACAGAAATCTATCTTAGAGCAAATATGGAAGTAAAAAGAAAAGCATTGGAATCTACGTATATGGAGATTGTGAAAAAGGATATACCTGTTTGGCAGGAAGATACAGACCTATTGAACTGGCTTCAGGATTTATGCAGTTAAATATTATGGAAAGATTTTCATTAGAAAACCTCTAAAACTTATGTGTTTATCTGAAAATCTTTCCATAAGCAAAAACTTTCGATAATTTCCGTTATGGAAAGCTTTCCATAATGGAAAGGAAAGAGAAAAGTATTTTTCTGAAAGAGGGGAAAGAAAACGGGAGAGATGAAAGACAGGCATACACTTATTTGATGAAAGAAGCTTCTGACACTATTATCGATTGGTATAATACAACTAAAGGAAAAGACTTATTTGGACTTTATAATAAATTCAAAGACTTAAATACAAAACGGGATAACTTGATTAATAGAATAAAATAAAAGTTAATAGTGTTTCCTAAATAACGGTTTATCTGGGGTTAGCAAGAGGATTGCCTCCTTAATCATATTTTCGTGATCGGCTACTCTTTCGGGATCTAATTTATTAGTTAAAACACCTTCCTCAATAAGTGTTACAATATATTGGAATTTGTGTCCATGTTCCACTTGCTTATTAATAAATTCTTCCACAAAATGAACTTTATCTAGCAAAATTGTAATATAGAGTTCTACCGCGACTTTTTGTTTTATCGTTTTTAAAATAGATAATTAATTTGCTTAATAGGGAATTATATTTTTTCTGTAACAAGCACTCCCCGAAAATCTTCATTTTTAATTCAAGAATAGAAGATTTTCAAATACAATATAGTAAATGATAAGGTGAGATGTAAATAATGATAACAATTAAAAATAATAAATTAAAAATTCTAATTAGAGCAGGTTTATTTCAAAACTTCGAAACCATTTGAAAGTAACATTTGATTGGGAAATCTTTTTGATGCTTCGTATCGAATTGCAAGATAAAATTTTGATGAAAAATATGAAAGATAAGAAAAATGTGAAAATCGCTTTTAAGGGGTGGAATTTTAAAAAGTAGGGGTAGGTATAGGCTTAAGTAAAATTAAGTGGTCTGGAAGCGAAAAAATGGCTGAAAACCTACGCTATTTCGTAGGGAATTTTGGGGTTGAGTAATGAAAAAGTTGAACAGGAATGTTTTGATTGGTTGAAATGTTAATTATTCATTTAATTCTTCCAGAAGCTCTTTACCTTTTTCTGTGGTAATATATTTTTGTTTTGAACTTTTAGGTTTACCGGGAATAGTCATTGTAATTAACTTCATTTCAATTAACGGATTAAGGAATTTCTTTTTGAATTTTGTCCTATCTTTCCATTCAAACTTTTTCATTAATTCAAATACCGGCTGCGGTAAGACACATGTTTGCAGAATAATTTCAACTTGCTGCCGACTTAGTGCTGACTTAGTGCCGACTTGGTGCCAACTTAGTGCCGGCTTAGTGTTAACTTTCACTTGGTCCTTAGCTTGTTGAAAGTCCTTTTTAATAACTTGAACCTGGAATGACAGACCGGGTTCCAAAATTTTTGATTCTAATTCCGGATATTCTTCCAATGCAAGGAAAAATTTTCTAAAACCGGTGCCCCATTGTTCTATTAATTTCATTTCTTTGAAAATAGGTGCAAGTATACGGTTTCTTATTTCAGATTGACCGCTTGAAAGATTTTCAATATCAATACCCAATGGAAGTGTTCCGGGGCTGGTTATTTCAATCATATCATCAAAGATAGCAACTTTAATATCTCTGCCAAGCTGAGAATAATCTCGATGAATAATTGCGTTTATAATTAGTTCTCTTAACGCTGACAGCGGATATTCCCATCTTTCTTCACGGTATACCAAGCCTATGGTAGAGCTTTTATGGATATTTTTTTGAATGAAGTGCATTACTTCATCAGGTTGTGCATATACAGGCGACTCGACCGAAGCAGAGTCCAAAGTTTCATTTGTTTTTGTACCTTTAAATCTTGCACATTCAATTTTAGCATATGGAAAGAATTTATTTTTAAGATTTAATCCGGAAAGCAAGACGGCAGCATTGGTAGGAATATATTTATTCTCTTCTTTATGCAGCAAACCTAATTTAGATAAATCAGCTTTATTAATGGTTTTCTTTGTAAATTTTTTATAGGCTTTTATGAAGCTAGTAAGCATTAAATCTTTTTCGTTAAGCTCATAAACCGGTATTGAATCAAAAGAAATATTTCTGCGGCGTCTTTCAAGTTCTCTAATAACATCATAATCCGCTAACCGGTTGGTGGAACCAACCCTGATATACGTCCCTTTTTCAAAACCGGCATTTTTTATATAGTAGGGTGATTGCATACCCGGATAAATGGTAATCTTAATTATGTATTTATTATTAACATTTATGAATGCAATATTAAATGAAATAAGAGGGGCACAATTTTCATAAAGCCTGCTGCTTATTTTTTCTTCAAGCTTCATTATTTCGCTTTCTTTAAAACCTATAACCTTACGCGGTTTTTCCGAAACACCAAGATAAATATCTCCGCCGGCAGAGTTACTGAAAGCAATAGCAGTCCTTTCAAGTTTATCGTCTACTGGAATATTTTGTTTGAATTCGAGTCGTCTATCTTCCGGTTTTTTTATGATTTCTTCAATGTCCATTGGGTCGAAAAAAATTAAGTTTTTGTTTGGAAAAGGTATCACATTGTAATAATTGTTGCAAATAAAACTTAAGAAAGGTTGAATAAATTATATAATCGATGTTAGTAGGAAAAGTTGAAATATTTTTTATTTATTTCAAAAAAAGTTTAAGCAGGTGGTCAATTTATATTTTGAATTTAAAAATGAATGAATTATTTTCTTGTTCAAATATTAGAGATTATGAAGAGGACAAACAGTGAGATTTTAGTAATATTTTAGTTAAACTGCAAAAAAATAGGGGAAGACCCCAGTTCGGACTTACTATAGAATTTTAGTGCCGGTCTTTTAATTTTCCATAAATAATTGGAATGAAATAAAAGTCCCCAGAGAGGGCCTAGGACTTTCTTTTCTTTTACCGGAGATGCCTTCACATTCAATAGTCTGATTTCAGGTTAATATTTTAATTATTTAGGTGAATTGTCTTTTGGATAGTTCATGCTTCCGGATATTTATGTCCGGGGAATAAGATTACAAGATTACAAGATTACAAGATTACAAAATTACAAGATTAGATTACAAAATTGCAAAATTACAAGATTTATTTATGAGTAAGAGAGCTAAGGTTTTAACAAAAAATAAGTTTTAGGATTCATATAAAAAATTAGAAATAATACCAGGATGTAAGAAGGTAAAGGTATGGAGTTTATTTTTTTAACAAAACAAGAAGAATATAGTTTGAACGGCTGTTTATTTAATTGTTTTTGTTATGTCCTGTAAAAGTTGTATTAAAATAAAAAGTCATCTAAAGCTTAACGAAGATCCCGAATATTATATAGAGTATGAAGTAAACTCCAGCGACAATAGTGAAATAAAACATGGTATTGATAAGATAAAACAGATACATAATGAAATAATTGAAGAAGCAGTAAAAAATGGTGAGATAAAAAAAGCAGGGGGACAGGAGAAAGATAACGAGACTGAGTTTGGTGATGGTGAACTAATACAACTAAAGTCTATTTCTCCAGTTATTGTAAGATTATATGAGGCTATGAAAGAAAGTGAAATAATATCATTAACAACAACGGTAAAACAATTTGTTAATCTGCATTTTAGAAAGGTTCACGATAAGGCGTATTTTGAAAGATATTATAATTCAACAAAGCACCGGATTAAGACAGATGAAAGTTCGTCAAATAGTCCGGAGCTAATAAAATATGTAAAGATAATAATTGAATCGAGTTTTAAGAAGAAAAGGTATGTGCTGTATGAATTGCGTGATTTTATAAATCAATTAATAAAAAGATATGGATATTAATTGCTCATTTCTGTATTGCCCCCTTCCACGAAGGGGAAACTATTTCTTTGACCTTTCAATTCAAAAGTGAAAAATCTTTTACCATTAGAGAAAAACCGATAAACCGGTTGAAGTAAGGATGCTGCGGGTTTTGAGGTTAACAGTTAAATCTTGTTTATTAACGTTTAGCTTATGAGTTTTAAAAACATGATATCATGAATATCATGAATTTTTATTTTGATTTTTATTTTATTAGTACTCCAAAAAGAAAGGAGTATCTGCAATGTATAGAAATCAAATCCTGTTGAATCCAGCAGAGGTGGGGAGATTATATAGGGGAAATGATGATAAGTTATTAACCCCAATTGAAACCACACCGTATTTAATCATTTCAAGTTCACATCATAATAATTTAAAGAGGCAGAGGCAGAAGGCGAGGAGAAGAGAGACGGGGAAACGGGAGACGAAGAGCCGGAAAGATGGAGAGATGTTGAGACGGAGAGACGTGGAAACGGGGAATCGAAGAAACCGAAGAAAAACCACATTGAGTAAAAGATGTCTGTCTGACAATAAACAACAAACCATAGACAATAAACAATAATCGTTAAATTATAATTACCAAGGGAAATAATAAGGGAAATAACCAGGGAGATTAAAAGAGGGATATAATGGAAGGGATATCAAATTTATTAAAAAAATTAAGTGTTGAAGATGTTGAAAAGCTGAAGGCTTTAATGTCTATAATACCGGAAGCAGCATCCAAAGAAATTGTAACCTTAAGAGTTTTTGCAGAAGAGTACCGGATTCTAATCCAAAATAATAGATCTGTTTCTTATCTACATTCAGTAAATATTGCACTAAATTATTTTTTAGAATTTTCCGGACCTCAAACACCTATCAACAGCATTTCATTAAAAGAGATTGAATCATTTATAATGTCTCTGAAGAAAAAAGTTAAGAAGGGCTATGCTGTATATTACCGGAATCTTAAGTCTGCTTTTAATAAAGCTAAAGACTGGGGTTACGTAAAGGAGAATTATTTCACAAAGATAAAATTACCCAAAATGCAAAAGTTAGCACCAATATTTATCGACAGCGATGAGCTGGCAAGAATCAATGAACAAATAAATAATGATATCGTCAGAGATTTTGTTACGATAGGTTTTTATACAGGAATGAGGCTGAATGAAATTGTAAATCTGAAATGGAAGAATGTAAATCTTGACACGCGGATTATTACGGTGGGGGATGAAGAGTTTACTACAAAGGGAAGGAATCAAAGATTCATTCCGATTTGTGATGAGGCGATGGAGGTGTTGAAAAGAAGGAAGAAGGTGGTAGGTGGTGGGTTGTTGGAGGTTGAAAAGCCGGAGAACAGAGGCCAGAGAACAGATGTTCCCGCTAGAAGCGGGACAGGCAGAAGTCAGAAGGCAGAGAACGGAGATCTGAAGGCAAAGAACAGAAGTCAGAAGGCAGAGGGCAGATGTCAGAAGGAAGAGAGCGGAAGTCAGAAGTCTGGGAGAGAACATGAGGTGATTGTTTATCATATAAAGAAAGATAGCCCCGAAGGTTATGTGTTTTGTAAGGAAGATGGGGAAAAGTTTACGGGAGATTATTTTTCAAGAAGGTTTAAGCGAGCTTGTAGAGCTGCGGGTATGGATAAGTCAATTCACTTTCATTCGCTCAGGCATAGTTTTGCTTCGAACTTAGCGCAACAGGGTGTATCGCTTTATGTAATTAAAGAGCTGCTGGGACATTCTTCTGTTTCTACTACTGAAATTTATTCGCATTTGAATTTGGAAACGTTAAAGGAAGCGATAAGTGTACTAGATGGTCCTCAAGAAAAACAAGCGCAATTGTCGATGTCAAAAACATCGGGATTACATTTAATTGATCAGAAAAAAATGGAGTGAAAGATGACTTACTTATGGCAGGAAGAAAGGGGTAAAAAATATTATAGGATTCAAACGGATGATATTGATATAGCAAAGAAGATGAAAAGAAGAAATGGATTTCATTTAATTGGATATGTGTTGAATGGAAAGTCCGGTCAGGGGACATGTCTGTGGATATTTGGTTGTGAATTTTCCAGGCCTGATATAGCAAAGGAAACTCTTAAATCAGTTACAGGGCAAGAGGTAAAAATCGATTCTGAGGGGTGTTTTTCTTTTGGTCATTAAGTCATTAGAGAAGTCAATAGTCATTCGGTTGTCATTCGATGGTCAATCAATGGTCATTTGTAGTCATTGGGTCATTTGTTCCCGCTTCACCATTAGGCTCAGCGGGACAGGCATTCGGTCATTAGGAAAAAGAGGAGGAAATCTGAAAATCGATTCTGAGGACATTTTTTTTAATGAGAAGGGGTAAGTATAGGGTTGAGGAAAATAGGGGGCTTAGAAGTGAAAAAATGGTCTAAAACCTACACTATTTGGTAATGAAAGATAAGGGTTGAACTAAAAAAAATAGATCAAATTACAAGATTACAAAATTACATGATTACAAGATTTGGATAACAAAGTGCATAGTGCAATACGTAAAGTATTATTCAATAATCATTATAAAAAATAAAGTAAAATAATTTTGAGGAATAAATATGATTTATAAACGATTAGCAAAGGCTTATAATAAAAAATTTGGGTTTAATGTTTTGCCGGTGCAAGGGAAGAGGCCTACTATTGCATGGGAAAACTGGCAGTTGATTGAACAAAGTGAAAAGGATATTGAGGATCTTGCATGGAATGAAAACATATCAGGTATAGGTGGAGTGTGCGGTTTAAATAATATCAGGAATCTGGATTTTGATAAGGTTACTAGCGGGAGTATAATTGAAACTTTTTGTGATCGTCTTGGATTGGGAAGGGAATATGTATGGCTTGTAAAGAGCGGCAGCGGTAAGGGTTTCCATATATGGCTGAAGGTAAGGGAAAGTGAAATGTTGAGTAAAAGGTTAAATGGTCCCAAAAGTGTTTACCGGTTAAAGCTGAAGGAGGATGGGTATTGCGATCATATTGAATTAAGATGGAATAGATCGCAGACTATACTGCCATATTCGCAGCATGAGAGCGGAAATAAGTATTCATTTCTTTATAATGATCCTAAAGAACCTCCGGTTGAAGTTGCGCCAAATGTGCTTATTGAATGCTTGGAGGAGCTTTGCGACCTGGATAAGGAGAAAGAAATTCTTGAGATAGGGAAGAGGACGTTTGAGCCGGCAGGGTTTGATAATGAGAAGCTGGAAAGTGCAATTGAATATCTTGAGACTAATCTTCCGGGTAACTGTTATGAGGATTGGTATAGAATCGGTTTCGGGCTGGTGACAATTGGAGAGGAAGGGAGGGGATTCTTTTTAAAGCTGAGCTTAAGTAATCCGCATTATCATGATACGGAGTTTGAGATAAATAAGAAGTTTGATGAGCTGATGGGAAGGTTTGACGGAAGAATTACACTCGGTACTGTTTATCATATTGCAGAGAAGTATGGGTGGAAAAAGCCGTTTGTAAAGTTCTGGTTTATAGAAAATGATAAGACAAAGATATCAAAGCAGAACTTTAAGAGGTTCCTGGAAGAAAACGGGTATTGCAAGCTGCAGCTTGAGAAGGGTTATATTCTTCTTAGGGTTAGTAAAAACATAGTCAGGGAAATCCAGATTTTTAATATAAAGGATTTTGTGATTAACTATCTGAAGGGGATGGATGATGATTATTTCAGGGATACAAAGAAGGTAAAGGTAATCGATGCGATAATAAAGGGAGCTCCGCAGCATTTCGGAAATACCTTCCTGGAATTCCTTGAGACAAGGAAACCGGAATTTTTGCGCGATACGAAGGATAAAGGGTTTCTCTTTTTCTCCAATTGTTTTGTGGAGGTGACGAAAATAAAGGTTGAGGTAAAGAAGTATGAAGAGCTGGAAGGGTTTATCTGGGACAGGCAGGTGATACCGCAGAAGTTTTCTATTGAGCAAAAAAAGGAAAAAGAGAAATCAACATCCAGTCTCATCAAGAATGAGCCTAGGCAGGCAGAATTTGAATTGTTTATCCGGAATATATGTAAGAATGATGAGCAAAGGATTTTATCGATTAGGAGTGCAATAGGGTACTTGCTGCATAATTATAAGGATTCAGCTAATGCTAAGGCAGTAATCTTTCTTGATGAAAAGCTTAGTGATGGTGCTTATGGGAGGAGCGGTAAAGGGTTAGTGGCTCAAGCAGTTGGGAAATTAAGGAAGACTGTAAGGCTCGATGGCAGGAATTTTAATTTTTCAAAGAGCTTCAGCTTTCAGTCGGTTAATCTTGATACTGCAATAATAGAGTTTAATGACGTAACAAAGAAATTCAATTTTGATAAGCTGTTTTCAATTATTACTGATGATATAACTGTGGAGAAGAAGAATCAGAATGAAATGATAATTCCGTTTCATCAGTCGCCTAAGATTATTATTTCTACTAATTATACAATTGCAGGGTCAGATGATTCTACGTTGGACAGGCAGTTTGTAGTAGAATTTTCGGATCATTATAATAAATCGCACCGGCCGATAGATGAGTTCGGGCATAGGTTTTTTAATGAGTGGAGCAGTGTGGAGTGGAATAGTTTTAATAATTATATGATCGGGTGCATGCAGTTGTACCTTGATAGAGGACTTGTGGATTACGGGCATGTGAATCTGGAGAGGAAGAAGTTGATTGATTCTACCAGTGAGGAGTTTGCGGAGTTTTTTGAGAATATTGATTATTCAATTGAACATAATAGAAAAGAATTAATGGAAAATTTTAAGAAGGAATATGATTTTGAGGAATTGAGACTAACTAAATTTACCAGGTGGTTGAAGGAAGCTGGGAGGATAAAGAAATATAAGGTTAGTGAAAGGAAATCGGGAGGGGAAAGATTCATTAGTTATAATGGGGAAAATGCAAACCAAACCCACCCGGAAAAGAAAGTTGGACAGATGGACACTTTGATTTAGCATTTGAGACTGAAATTGAATTTGGAAGTGTCCAAGTGTCCAAATATGCTTATATTCTTTGAATTCAGTCTGTTTTTAATGTTTTGTGTGGACAGATTGGTGGACACTTTTAGGAAAAGTCAGGACATTTGGACACTTTGGAGAGATTTTGGACAATATTTAAGGGGATTTGGACAGTTTGGAGAGGGAAAAGTGTCCAAGCTTTAGTTTTCCTGACTGTTTAAAGATTTTGCGGTGTACTTTTCAGAAAACTCCAACGTTATAATTTCAAAACTTTATGTTATAAATTTAGTAGAGACACCATCTTTTAATTCCGATTTTGAATTCAGAAAATTTGTTAAACATTAAAACCGGAGGTTGAGATGAGAAATTTATTATTAGCAATAATGATTTTAGGGGTAGCTTTTTTTATTGGCTGCGAAAAAGAAAATCCTGTTTCTGCAATATCAAACCAGGGTAATACCAGCTTAAATAAGAATAGTCCTTACAAAAGTATTCCGGACCCGATCATGGATTCTTTTTATACGTCCTTCCAATTATCCGGTGATTATTCAAATAATGTCCGAACTTCGATACTTGAAATATCAGGCAGCAGTTATGTAAGCGGGCTCGGTTATTCAAAGATTTTCTCCTATTCAAGGATAAATTCAAATATTCAAACCGGTTCATTGGAAATTACAACAACCGGGGGAGATAAAATCATAGGATCAATATCAGGAGTAATTCAAAAAGGTACAGGTAGTGTTTTATACTTTTCAGGTAAATACAAATTTACCAGTGGTACAGGAAACCTCTTTGGTACAATTGGAGATGGAAATTATTCAGGATATTTCAACCAAAACGGATCTACAGGTAGATTTATTCTTAATGGTGTTATCCATTTACCGGAGGTAATCAGGATAGGCAGAAATAGTGAGTAAATCTTAAACTTTAAAATCTGTTCATCTATTGGGGAGCCCAAACATGAAATTGAAAGTTATAAATTTATTTGTTTTATCTTTTCTTTTTACAGTGCAAAATTATTTCTTTTATTTATCAGATTCGAATCAGGATTTAGACTCATATATTAAATTTCTAAATCTTATCCTATTAAATTCCTTAAATAATATACCTCCATAATAGAAATAGAGTGAATCAGCTACTAATTTTATAAAAATATTTAAATAGAAAATTTATGTATAAAAAATCTGGAGGAAACAATGGGAAATTTAGAAATAGCACTCAATGCAGCTCTAAAGGGGCCGGAAAAGAAAAAGATTAAATTGTTTAATCATGAGTTCAATGTAAAACCTGTTGAAATTATAACTAGCGGAAATATAAAAAGAGCTACAGGGCAATTATCTCATGTTCTTGCCTGGCGCCCAGATGATCAGGTTTACTATACGATTACAAAAAAAGATGATGGAACTATAAAAGGAATAAAAATAAAGATTAGCCGCGGAGGTGGAGCATCTTATATAGCCGCATTAGCATCCATAACTTCAGATGTTTTAATCGGTGTTCCAATTCCATCTAGTTCCATAGAAAGCGTATCAAGAAAATTAGGTAGAATATTGGAAGGAGGCTGGGAAGACGTGGCTGAATATTTTATAGATATGATTGCTCTATCCATCCCGACAACTCATACTTCAAAAGATTTTATAAGAACGGTACAACTTGTTAATGCTGAAGTTCATGCTTCATTATAAATATATATATTTTCAATTTGAAACTTTAATTGTCATAGTCTCACATTCAGGTGGGGCTATGGCATAAATTATTGTTTTTTACACATTTTGTATATCCTCTGGAATATTGGATAAATGGAATAATGATATTGTGTTATATTTTGCATAGTTCTAATATCTCATCACTCCATAAGTGTTGATTGTCTAAGGTAAGTGATTAATTTGAGAATTTTTTAAAAATTTCACTTATTTTTCAAGTTTTACCTACCTTTTAATTTCTCCCTATTTGTAAAGTCGAAAATTATTTGTATTATAATATTAATCAAAAATCCTTCCTGTTAATCCAATATATAGCCAGGAATTTATGGATGATTAAGTAATAAAAGTTTTCATTAATTCATTTATCCTTAGTAGAAACTTATTCATTTATCCTTTGATATTATAGAATAGTTGATTGTAAATAGATACTACATCATTTATGTGAATTAGACTAAGGCAAACCTGCCGCCGGATCTGCATATAATATAAAGTTTTTTATGATAATGAAAATAAAACATCTCATTATATTATAAAAACTAAGCGAAAAATTGAAAAAGGATCTGGTTATAAAGTCTAATAAAATTGAATCGTATTATATGATAGATAAACTAATATCTCACTATAAAATAATAGAAAAGCTTGGCGAAGGCGGAATGGGAGTACTCTATCTAGCCAATGATGTAAATATAAACCGGAAAGCTGTTCTTAAGTTTTTACCTGCCGATGTAACCAATGATCCTGATATTAATAACAGATTTAAGAGAGAAGCACAGGCAGCAGGTTCATTAAGCCATCCTAATATAGTTACAATTTATGATGTTGGTGTTCATGAAGGGAGAAGCTTCATTGCAATGGAATATATTGAGGGGAAAACACTTAGGGAATTAATAAATAGTGATGAACTAACAATTGAGAAAATTACCGGCATTACAATTCAAATTTGTGAAGGACTGAATGAAGCGCACAGTAAAGGAATAATCCACAGGGATATAAAACCGGAAAACATTATTATAGATGAAAAAGGAAAGGTGAAGATACTTGACTTTGGATTAGCAAAAGTTAAAGGGAAGACACAGTTAACAAAGGATGGTTCAACTTTAGGGACTGTAAAGTATATGTCTCCCGAACAAATACGGAATGAAAGAGTAGATAAGAGGACAGATATATGGTCAGTTGGAGTAATGCTTTATGAAATGATAACGGGAAGATATCCGTTTAAGGGAGAATATGAGGCTTCACTTTTTTATTCAATAATAAATGATCAGCCGGAACCGATAGCAAGATATAAATCCGGAATAAGCGAAGGCTTCCAGAGGATAATAGATAAGGCGTTAGACAAAGATGCTGAAACAAGGTATAAGCATATTGATGAGTTGCTGGCTGATTTAAAAAGAGAAAAGAGAGAGAGCACTGAATCAGTTATCATAAAAAAAAGTTCCTTTGAAAAGGGAAAGAAATCAAAGAAAAAAAAATACATAATTGCTGCTTCAATTCTAATAATGGTACTTGTTGGCTTTGGTGCAAATTATTTATTAAATAATAGTATAAGAATAATTAACCCACCACGACATTTACAGTTAACGTTTAACGGTAATGTCTGTTTGATAGGCAGTTTAATTTCAGATTATACTCAAATCTCACCTGATGGAAAATATACAGCTTATGTGGTAAATAAAGGGAATATAAAAACTATTTGTGTCAAAGAGAATTTTAGTGACAAATCTTATGAAATTTATAATACCAAGACTATTGAATGTTTAAGATGGTCCCCAAATAGTAATGAAATACTATTTAGTGGTTCTATTCTAGGTCCAGATAAAACCGAGCTTAAAATTCCCAGAAATTTTTCATGCTTTATAATTCCTAAATTTGGAGGAAGAGCTGAACCAATTCATGACTGGATGTGGTATGGATGTTGGTCTCCTGATGGGAATTCATTGGCGTTAATTTATATTATGAATGATTCTATTAGAGTTATTAATCGAAGGACCCAAGAGAGAGAAAAAACTATAAAATTGAATGGAGATTATACTAATTTTTTAGACATTGATTGGGCACTAAGAGGGAATAATTTTGTCTGCTTAACATTTAATGACAAAAACCAGAAATATATTTTATGGACTATAGGAACCAATGGTGAGCATCAGCAAAAGATATTAGAAAGTAATAAAGAAATATATTCGCCGCGGTGGTCTGCAGACGGAAAATGTATTTATTACCTTCTTGAAAAGGATGAATCAAGAGATTTAATGAAAATTGAAGTTTCTGATGAGATTGCAGAAAATAATTCAAAAGTTATTTTTAGCGGACTGGAAGCTTATGGGTTTTCGCTTTCAAGTAATAACAAAAAGCTTGTTTACACAAAATATTTTGGATATTCAAATATTTGGAAATTATCCTTAGAAAAAGGAACAAAATCTTTTCAGCAAATAAAATTAACAGAAGGTACAAATTCATTTAGCGGAATAACTATTTCACCTAACAAAAAGAAAATCGCTTTTGTTAGTAAAGGAAAGATTTATGTAAAATCAATTAATGAAGGAGAAATTAAACAAATTTCATCCGGTGATTTTGAATGCAGCAGCCCTAGCTGGAGCCCGGATGGAAAGGATATAGCTTTTTTCTCAGGCTCAGATATTATAATCGCTGATATTGTGGAAGGTATTGTTCAAAGAAAAATTAAAAATATAGAATTTGGCTCCAGTTTATTTTGGAGTACTGACTCAATTCTTTTTTTTAATAATCTTTTAAATTATAATTTATACATTTTTAACATGTACACCAATGAAAAAAAAGAATTACTAAAAGATAGTAAAGACAAAGGATGGATTTTAAAACCTATAGATTCACCGAATAAGAAAAAAATAGTAGTATATTGGAAGAGATTGGGAGATCAAACATTAGATGGTTTGTGGGTTATTTCAACAGATGACTCTGTAGAAAATCATTTACTCTGGCAAAATGTGTGGCCCATGGAATGGTCAGATGATGGTAAATGGATTTATGCGATTAGTTATGATAATGTACCGGCAGAAATATTAAAAGTATCTTCAACCAGCAGTTCAGTTAAAGAACGCATAAAATTCCCGTTTGATAATATCTGGGGAGCAGATATAACTCCTGATGGAAGTACTATAATCTGTAATGTTGGAGAGGAAACTTCAGATGTTTGGATGATAGAAAATTTTGATCCGGATGTGGAGTGAAATGAAAGCAAAAGATAAATATGAACAGAAGTTTGAGCAATTTGAAGATAAGTTAAGCGGCTTGCAGAATGCTGTTGATGAACTAAAAATTCTAAATGAAATAGCGTTGGCTGCCGGAAGAACTATTGACGTGGATCCTCTGAAGTGAGGTTAAATACTATAAATGCGGTAAGACGGAAAGCCTCATTTTATTATTAAAATCATTACTAAAACTTTTATTAAAAATGATAGAAAATCAAAATCTCTCTTAACTAAAAAATCTCTTTTCAATTTATAATAAATTAACTGCATTCATCAAATTTTGCTGCTGTAGGTGAGAATAAATTTGGGTTGTACTTAAATCTTCATGACCTAGCAATTCTTTAACAACATATAAAGAAACACCTCTTTGAACCAACAACGAAGCGAAAGAATGACGTAAAGAATGAAAGTGAATTTTGTCATCTAACCCTACTGCACGAACCACTTTCTTAAATTTCTTACTTATATAATCCTCATTTAGTCTAATACCATTTATTCGTGTGAAGACATAATCATCATTAGAAATATTTATAATTTTAGGAATTTTTTTTGAGAGATTATTTCTGAGGATAGAGCAAATGGGTATAATTCTTTCCTGTTTACTTTTTGTCGTAAAAGTATCTGAACACTTAACCATAATAATATTTTGATTAAGATCAATCCAGCTCCATTTCATATTAACCAATTCTCCAGCGCGCATGCCGGTGTAAAAGGCTGTAAGAAATAAATCTTTAAGAAATGATTCTGAAGTGTTACCTATTATCATTTGGACTTCGATTTCTGAAATAAAAATAGGTAATTGTTTTATAACTTTGGGGGATTTGATTTTTTTTAGTGGATTCTCGGATAGGTAATCCCAAATTACTGCTTTACTAAAGGCAGCTTTAAGAGTTCTATAATAAAGAGCAGAAGCTTTCTGAGCACGTGAAAATGTTATATTAATAAATTTATCCAATGTTTTAAGATCTAACCAATTAAGATAAATATCACCTGTAAATTTAATTAACATATTAAAAGAGAGTTTTACTGAACGAACATAATGTTTTGATTTAGAGGTTTGAATAAAATCTATATACTCATCCAGGAATTTTGATAAGGAAATATTTTGGATTTTTTCTGGTTGCGGTTTTGAAATATTTATTTGAAAATTCTCTAGAAAACTTTCTGCATCTTTATGATTAGTAGTTTTGGTAGAAACAGTTGTTCTTTTCTTTCCGATGAAATAAACGAGCTGATAAAATGGGGATTTTTCATTTTTTACTAAGTACATTTTTGTAACTCCTTTTAGTGTATGGACTGTGTATGGAGTTACCATAAAAACTCGCATTGATTACAAAGAAGTTAAGAATCCCTGTGATTTGTAAATCAGCCGGTCGGCGGTTCAAATCCGTCCGCCAGCTCTTGAAAAGCTCGATTTTATTACAAAATCGGGCTTTTTTATTTTAATGACTTTAAATAGTCCCGATGATTTTTGATCATACTGTACCTACTTTGTACCCATTTTTATACCTACTTTTTAGGTATGATTCAATATTATGTAATGAATTTAAAAGTCTTTTACCGGAAACCGCAAACGGTTTTACTTTTATTTTAACATTACTAATTTGACAAATTGTGGTTATCATCGAACGGTTTTTATTATAGTTATCTTAAATTAAATGATTATTTATTAAGCTTCAAATTAAAGCTGCCGGTATTTTTACCGGCAGCTTATTTTCTTATCTTTTATGCAGCTACTTGTATTTTATATGCTTTAATCCAATCTATTACATTTTCTGGCTGGGCGGAGGTTAATTGTATAAACATATCTTCAAGTTCCAGTCTTTTGGTCTTCAGCAGTTTGTGATCCATTTTTGATATTTCGGTCTGGCTGGTGGTATCGAATATTTTTTTCTATTATTACTGCTTTTATTTGTTTTATGGAAAATTTATTATATATGCAATAAAATGCACCTTTGTATGAAAAAGAATAAATAATTTCTATATTATCTATTATATATGCAATATATTGCACTTTTAAGAAAAGTTTTGTATAATTGTACAATATAAATTCTAAATGTGCAACAAAATGCATATAACAAATGAATAATAAAGAAATTGGACAAATTATTAGGCAACGGAGAAAATATCTTAAAATAACTCAAAAAGAGCTGGCTGAGATTATAAGTGTAGGACTTCGGAGCTTAATAAAAATTGAAAACGGGGAAGGGAACCCCACATTAGATCAACTTCAAAAGATCATAGAAGCATTGGGTCTTAAATTAGAGATTAAAATAAAGTAGAATGAATAAAGCAGAAGTATATTATAATAACGAATTAGTTGGCTTTTTATTAAAAGAAAATAGTAAATACCGTTTTCAATATGCAGAAGAATATTTAAAAAATGAAAAAAGTCCTGCAATAAGTATAACATTACCAAAAAGGGAAGAGCCATTTATATCAGAATATCTTTTCTCCTTTTTTTATGGATTATTAGCTGAAGGTGATAATAAGGAGCTGCAATGTAGAACATTGAAAATTGATGAAAATGATCATTTTACCAGGCTATTAAAAACATCCGGTAAAAATACTATTGGTGGAGTTACTGTGAAAGAGGTATTATGAAAATAACAAATTGTCCCGGATGTTTAAGGAGCGGATATGAAACTTATTGTAATTCATGTAAACAAATGTTGTTTAATAATCAAAAAGTAAGTCACATATTAAATTTTACCAGACCAGAATTTAATAAAATTAAAAGAGAGAAAAGCGGAAGTTTATCTATATCGGGAATACAGATTAAACATTCAATGAAACTAATTAATAATGAATTAGTCCTATCAGAAGAAAAGGGAGAATATATATTAAAACCTATCCCAACAGGTTCTTATGAAAATCTAAGTCAAGTTCCAGCTAATGAACATCTAACTATGCAAATTGCCAGTCAAATATATAATTTGAATGTAGCTGATAATGGAATAATCTTTTTTAAAGATGGTGAAATTGCCTATCTTACAAGAAGATTTGATGTCTTAGGTGCCGGGAAAAAATTATTACAAGAAGATTTTGCTCAAATTGCCAATAGAACCGAGGAGGCACATGGGAAAAATTACAAATATGAATTCAGCTATGAAGAAATAGCTGAGCTAATGAAACAACATGTTAGTGCATATAAGATAGAAGTAGAAAAATATTTTAAAATTGTAATTTTTAATTATTTATTCTCCAATGGGGATGCACATCTAAAAAATTTTTCACTCTACCGTAATGAAGAATATGGGGATTACCTGTTAACACCTTTTTACGATTTGTTAAATACATCGATTCATGTTCCCGGAGAAAGTGATTTAGCTTTGGAACTATTCAAAGAGGGATTTGTTACTACTGCTTATAAAGCCGGCTCAAAATATACTAAACCTGATTTTGAAGTTTTTGCTGGAAGATTGGGTATAAATGAAAAAAGGTTTAATACAATTTACAATGAACTGCTAACCGAAACTGATAAAGTAGAGGAATTTGTTTCTACATCTTTTTTAAAGAATGAAATAAAAAAAATCTATTTTCAAAACTATCTTAATAGATTTGACAGGTTGAAATCCTAATTTTATGTCCCTTTACAATTAAAAGTTATTTAGGAGGTATGCAACTGCTAGGTATACTATCTTCAATTTGTTAGAAATCATCTCTTTAAATAGTTATTTTAATAATATAAATTTTTTTGTTGCAGATAAAAATGAAACTGATTTACCCTTGGTGAAATTTATTTTCAATTTATATATGTAAACTCCACTTGCAAGATTATCAGCATTGAAATTTATATCATATTTACCGGAAGGTTTAAATTCATTAACTAAAGTTGCAATTTTCTGTCCGAGTATATTATAAATATTTAATGTTGCAAATCCATCATCCGGCAGCTGGTATGTTATTGTAGTAGTAGAATTGAAGGGATTAGGGTAGTTCTGTCTTAACTTAAAATCAAAAGGCAATGAATTTTCGTTTCCGACATCAGTCGTATAATTTTCAATTGTTCCTTTACGTGAAAGTTCCTTTCCATCTAAACCTGAATATTTAGATGAATAGCGATAGATTTTGAATACCGGATTCATTGTAGGGCTTTCCCCCTGTGTAAGAATCCCATTACGTGTAACCGGATTAATATACTCCCATACTGTATTCCCCAAACTGTCCACCTCAAAAAATTTACCATCCGGGCCTTCACAAATTAAGGTATTACCATTGGGAAGTCTTTCAGCACCAGATATATTCTGTGCATTGAAAGCAGCAGGTGGCTGAGATATATAAGTCCATGTTTCATTAGTTGGGCCAAATAGGCCAGATGCGTCAATATAGTAATCTCCTTTCGAATCAAGCGGCGGCGTAATTTCATCAACGGAGGAATAATTTCCAGAAGGTCTTCCCTGACCATTATTAAATATTAGTATATTTCCTTCACCCGGAAGACCAGTGTCAATCCAGCGGGCGTCATGCTGTGTAAAGAGCTTTTGTTCAGAGCTTGTTCCTGCACGGTATGCTAGCGGATTACCCCAGCGATATATTATGTCTCCACCCTTTCCTTTATTGCCTCCTGAGTGACCAGCAGCTAGAATTGAAGTAGTTGAATGATCGATTACCCAGATTTCACTGAAGTTATGAATACTTAAAAGTATCTCATCCCTTTCAGAATTGTAGCGTACTGAGTTTATATGGAGCCAATCTTCATTAGAGGAGCCAAAGTTTATGTCGATAAGTTCCGGATGCCCGGAAAATTTCCGTAATTGGATTTTGATGAATCAAAGTCCTGCACTAAATGATCCCATACATGCCATTCCCAAACAATATCCCCACCGGATGTTCCGTTTGGTTTCACTTCAATAATTTTTTCCGACCAGAGATCGGAACCGATGTTAGAAGGGTTTCTTCCGGCTGCAATTGCTTCATCATAGCTTTTTTTCTCCCAGGCAATTAAGAGTATATCCCCATTTGGAAGGTATTCGACATCATGGTGAGTAGAATAACCAGATGAATAATAATCAAAGGACCAGGTAAGATTTCCGTCCCAATCAAATTTTTCAACTCTCCCACCCTCACCCCCAGCATTAAAAGGATTTCCGTTCTGAATCAATGCAGTTCTAAGAAGACTACCATCCGGCAGCAACATGACTGCTTGTCCCGGTTTATATGAACTGTTCCATGAATGAACCAAGTATCCTTCATTGTCTATTAGATAACTAATTGTAGATGAGAGTGGAGAAAATAAAGTGTATCCATTAAATGAAGCGGATGAATCGTTCATAATAAGACCAACCGTATTTGCCTGTGCTTTAATGATTGTTGTGGTAATCAGTGAAACAGAGACAATTAAAAATAATTTCAGTGCTTTCTCCATAGTGTTTGTACCTTATTTTATGCAAATCATTTTCATGGTTTTGGAATAATTGTCTGCAGTTAATCTATAAAAATAAGTTCCACTTGCAAGATGACTTGCATCGAATGTTACTTTATAATTTCCGGGTTGTTTTTTTTCATCCACTAAGGTTGTTACTTCTCTTCCCAATTCATCATAGATTTTTAACTGTACATCCATAGCGGATGTATAGTTTGTGTTCCCTACTCCGGAAATTGTAAAACTTATATTTGTAGCCGGATTGAAATCAGAATTTTTTTGTTGAACCCAGCCGAGTGCTTCCTCCCAATTTAATTTATTTTTACTATCATCTTTTGACCACATTAGCCCGGTTGCACTGTCAGTAATTGTTCCATCACCATTATTCGCAAATTTGTTGATGCCGTAACCGGGATTTCCTCTAACGTAAAGGACATAAAATTTTTTAATGCCATTGGGACCCTGAGTTTGTTCATATGGATATCCTTTAATTCTACCATCTGCAAAGTTAACACCGAACATTGTTGCATTGTTCATCATGGTTGTACCGGTATATAGAGAAGTAGTTGCAAACTGAGCATCAATAATTCTTTCACCTGCATTAGTATCTCCGTAATTAAAATCAAAATATTCAGTATTGATAAATGGTACAAGATTATCAGTTGAAGTTCCGTTATAACCACTTGGATCCTCTCCAAAAAACATTATGAGGGAATAAAGTTCTTTAATGGTTGGCAAACGCCAGTCAGTATAGCCTGCTAATTTAAATGTACCGGCTTCTTCAATTGCTTCGCTGTAAGTTAATTTATCATCATAATTAATAATGCCGTCTCCGTTCAAATCAGGACTTTTTTGCCACATTAATCCGGTTACATTGTCTGTAATCGTGCTATCCCCATTATCGGTGTATGAGGGCTGGTTTCCATTGTACCAAGCATCTTCTCCATAAAAAACTTCATCACTTGCCGGTGCAGATATTTCATCTATATTATTATAGAATTTTTTCTGTCCGGTATCTACGACCGGGTATGTTAAACTAGTCTGTGCTTGTAACTTTACAACTATTATTATTAAAATAGTTAATATGATAACAAAAATATTGTTCAATTTATATCTTCCTAGGTTATTCTTATTCATTGTAAACCTCACTTGAATAAATACTATAATTGTTTCAATTATTTAGACGTTATATATTTTAAAAACTTGCAAAAGATTTAAAAAAGATTTAATAAAAGCAAGCTCGTAACTTTATAATATTAATAAATTAATTTTTATGTATATAAAATAATGGGGCTAAGTTATAACCCCCTTTAATTTATAATAAATTTACTGCATTCATTAAATTTTGCTGCTGCAGGTGAGAATAAATCTGAGTAGTACTTAAATCCTCATGACCAAGCAGTTCTTAAAGGGAGTGCCTCTGCTTAAAATATATCGTTAAAATAATTAGAAGAGTCTGAGAGGGTTTTCCTTATAAGCGCAATCTGAATTTGAAGAATTATAAACTGTCCAGTTTGTACCATCAAATTTTGCTAATCCTCCAGCACTAGTCCCAATCCATATGTTTCCGCTTACATCTGTGACAAGAGAGAGAACATTATTATCAGGCAAGGCTGATTTAAGTTTATCAAAGAAGATTGTTTCGCCTGATGTTTTGTTTATTTTTACCAGGCCTCCTGTTGTCCCTATCCAGAGATAACCTACTTCATCAGCCAATGATTGTATCTTTTGCCCATTAGTAAAATTAAACCATTCAGGATTTTGTGCAAGAATTGTAACCTGTATAAAGACAAAGAGAAAAATTACATAAAATTTTTTCATTGAGGACTCCAACTTAATTTTATTGAGAAGACAAAAGCATCTTCCTAAATTCACCGCTGAACAGGATTTCTTCTTATTGCAAAGTAAACTACTCACAATTATTTCTCTCATTTAAAGAAATATCGTATCCCAATCCCGGCGTCAATTCCAAGTCCGGCAGATGAAGTAATCTGTAATACCGGTACTAACTCAACAAATATATCAATCGGAGCTGAATGGGGAAACCAGGCAATTCCAAATACACCGCGTATACCGAATGATGCTTCATAACTTCCACCGCTATTGAACCTGCCTCCAATTCCATAATAAAGAGGAAATCTTTCAGTTGAGCTTATTGCATTGAATGAGTGCCAGAGATAATCCATGTGAAAATGGGCGCGTTTGTCTCTATCGTAGTTGCCTTTGTATGCGAGTCGATCACCACCCAGGGAAAAACCAAGCCCGAAATCGAAAGCATTTTCCTTTGACGTCCAGAATTTTGCACTTAACCCGGTAGGTTCACCTAAAATAATTCCCAGCCCAAATCCATGGTTCTGTGCTTTTATTGGTTTCGTCACAATCAGCATCAATCCCAGAACAATACCGAATAAGAATTTCTTTTTCATAACTATAATCCTAGGGCAATTTTCTAAATTTACTTACGACTCAGATTGTTCAAATCCAAAACACTATTTTGTTTTGCAAGAACTATCAGATCGGCATTACAATCAGCGAATATGTAAAACATTGTGAATATCCTTTCCTATAAATTTCAATGGTTAGATTCAAGAATAAGCTATGCAAAGAAATTAAGAAGTTCAATAGTACAAAGGGATGAAGATGGAATTACATCTTTTGGGTGAGACCGATACGTGTTAATCTAAATTTATTAATCTATAAAGACTACAGAAATAGTTAAATAACTAATACTTTTCGGATAATCTTGCCTTTAATTTATCTACGTCTTGCTTCGTTTTTATCAATAATTATCGGCATGATTTTATTCCAGTCATTTTTAGCCTCTGCAGTATTGTGGTGAATTGCACCTGCCCCACTTGATCAATCACTAAATACACTTATGTAAAATGTATCACTAATTCCGCCTTTTGTATAAGTTCTGTCAAAAATTCTTTCTTATTTTGTGTAACATAAGTTTTAAGATTTACTACAAATGAAAGGATGAACAATGCAAAAGCGAAAACTTGGAAAGAGTAACCTTGAAGTTTCAGCTATAGGACTTGGCTGCATGGGAATGAGTTTTGCCTATGGACCGGCACAGGACAAAAAGGATATGATCTCGCTTATTCATAAAGCCGTAGAACTTGGCGTAACATTTTTTGATACTGCTGAAGCCTACGGTCCTTATGTAAATGAAGAACTTAAACACTCATAATTAATAATTGTTAACTACCATAACATTTAATATCTTGTAAGCCTATGAAACATTTCAAATCGATAAGTGAATTTGATCAGGCAGAGGGTTTTCCACTTCCCGAACACCCATTGATAAGTTTAAACTTGCTCAAGAATGCATCTCCTCTTGAAAAAAATATGGAGTTCTCGTGTGATTTTTATATTATTTGTTTCAAAAAAGTGAAAGCTGGTGAGCTGTTGTACGGTAAAACAAAATATGACCATAACACAGGGTTAATGTTTTTTACGAATCCAAATCAAGTACTTACAGCACGTGGTCTTAAATTAGACGAAAAAGGATTTGTAATCCATCTTGATGAAGACTTTTTAATGGGACATTCTTTGTTTACTGAAATTAAGAAATACAGTTTTTTCGATTACGAAAATCATGAAGCTCTTCACCTTTTGCCAAGAGAAAAAGAAGTTATGTGGTCACTCTACCATAAGATGGAGACTGAATATAAAAACAATCAGGACGAATTCAGCAAAACCATTATTCTATCACACCTTGATTCAATGTTAAAGTATGCACAGCGATTCTACAAGAGACAATTCATTGACCGAAAACCATTATCTGGTTTAACAGTTACAAAGTTCAATGAATACCTAAACGAATATTTTACAAAAGGGGTATCAGAAGAAAAGGGATTACCAACAGTGAACTATGCTGCTTCCCAGCTTAATCTCTCATCAAAATACTTAAGTGATTTGTTAAAACAGGAGACAGGAAAAACAGCTTTGGAGTTGATTCATCTTTATTTAATATCCCAAGCAAAAAATTTATTGGTTGAAGGTGAACATAGCATTGCTGAAATTGCATACCGGCTTGGCTTTGAAAATCCACCTTATTTTTCACGCTTGTTTAAAAAAGAAGTAGGGATGAGTCCGAAGGAATTTAAAGACCATCTTTTAAACTGATATTTTTCGATGAATTTCTTATACAGAGAAATATATGAAAATCGTTTTTAAGGGGTGGATTTTTTAACTTTGCAGTTTTAAGCATACCTATTGTTTAGTCATTGTTATCAGGAATACATCATTCTCACGAATTTCCAGTTCTTTCAAAAGAGGCACCCCGGTATTTAATTCTATTTTTTCAGAATAAATTGGAGAACCATCATTAAGTTTTTTTATTTTCTTAACCTGCTCTTTTGTTAGTTGACCCGGTCTGCCCATATCGAAGTATGTGGTGTAAGGATCATTTACACGATACCCGGTTTTGTAGATTTTAAGATTGTACATACCGTCAGGTACTTCTGAAATATTTATTTTTACTTTTCCTTTTGATTTTGCAGGTAAATCGCGGATGTAATAATCCTGATTATTTATAGAATCAGGAAGTGTATTGGTAAAATCCCAAAGCAGAACCTGTATGTTTCCTTTTTCATCTTTGCAAGCCCAGGAACATGAATCGTTATTCTTCAAGCCGGTATTTCCAAGTTTATTCATGAATTTGTAGGAATAGAAAGCGGGCTTATTGATTGATTGGTAATTTAATAATCCAAAACCGCCATGAAAGGGTGTAAAACGGGGTCCGGGTTCTTCAAAAATATCGGTAAATACCCAATACGACATTGAATTCGCTGCATCTCCAACCTGTTTAAGTTTTTCCAATATATATGCAGCTTCATGATAACTATCATGTATTGGATCGGCTGGTGTATAAGAAGAACTCCATTCGGTATAATGCAGTTCTAAATTCGGCATAGAAGAGTTATCAATTTCTTTCCTGGAATTTAAGACATCACCGCTTACACTCATAGGATTTTTATCAAGAATAGTTCCCGAATTTCCGAACTCGTCGAGATACCCCTGTTTAACGCCATACGAATGAGTACTGATAAAATCCAGGGGGAGATTATTTTTGCTGCAAAAGTTAATCATTTCCGGAACCCATGCAGCACCTGCAGTAGCAGGTCCGCCTACCCGGTAATCTTTGCTAACACTTTTTATGGCATTAACGGTATACCTATACAATTTGAAATATTCTTCCTGAGTTCCTGCCCAAAAGCCGCTCAGATTCGGTTCATTCCAAACTTCAAAATACCATGTCTTTACTTCATCCTCGCCGTAACGTTCAGTAAAATGTTGAGTAAGATTCCGAATCAATTCGCTCCACTTTTTGTAATCTTTCGGCGGGGTAACATTTCCTCTCCACCAGAAAATAGTTTTGCTGCCGCTTGCTAATGCTTCCGGCATAAAACCTAATTCGACAAAAGGTTTCATTTCGATGCTGGTAATAAAATCGTATAACATGTCTATGTACTGAAAATTATATTCAGGGTTACCATTTTTATTTTCCCGGTAAACACCCATGTCATCTGTTAATAGTCCATGCATCCGGATATATTTGAAACCGCATTCTTTCTTTACGTACGCCAATTGCTTCTGCCAATCGGCCATCAATCCTTCCTTTGCTCTGCCTGCGCCGACACATTCTCTAAACATTGTGTTAAAAGGACCTTTAACTTGATTAAAATCAAGATTAATTGTCCGTTCAGGTAAAGCTGACTTGTTATTTATTTCATCTTGAGCAAATGAATTGGTCATGGTAAGAATTGTTAAAATTATCAGGATGGTTCTTATATATTTTTTTATCATTTGATATCCTCTTATTTTATTTGAGCAATAAAAGTTTCTTGATATTATGATATGTTCCAGCGTCCAATCTATAGAAATAGACTCCACTTGATAGATTGGAACCATTAAATTGTACGGAATAATTACCTGCGTTCTGATATTTGTTAATCAATGATTCAAGTTCTCTTCCGAGAACATCAAATACTTTTAAAACTACAAAAGAACTTACAGGTAGTTGATAATCGATGCGCGTTGAAGGATTAAACGGGTTTGGATAATTCTGTTCTAACCTGAATTCGTTCGGAATATCCAAATTTGTTTCATCAGATATATTCGTAGTACTCCTTATTCCGGCACCCTGCATGATTGCATCAAGAATTCCGTGGTCAAGAATTGCTCCTGTGCTGCGATTAAATAAGCCCATATTAACGTCCCAGTAGAAAGGAATAATCCCTTTACTAATAGCCGATTTTACCACATATCTATGATAATATTCTATAGAAGCATCATGAAGAGCCTGGTTAGACGGTGGACTAAGTTTTCTCCTAAAAGCAGCAAACTCTCCATTTATAACAGGTATTCCTTTATCAATAAATTTGGTTTTCATCAAACCAAAATAATGTTCAACATCGCCTTCTTCACCCCATGTTGCGTTGCGGGTAACATCTGTGGTAGAATGATAATCCTTTCCCCAATAATAAAACATCTTGCCCCAGCTTGCATCCTGCGTCAAACCACAAAATTGCCATGGTGTATAGTAATGAATTTCTACTACTAAACGATCTGCAATCTGATCTGACGGCATTGTGTTCATCAAATTATTGGTTTTATCTATATCTGTAGATGGTCCCTGGATAATAAGTGTACGTGAACTGTTATTTCCACCGGTTGCGCGAACGGCGTTTATAAAGGTTTGGTGGTACGATAACAATACAGACATTCCTGCTGCATCATTAACATTTGGTTCATTTGCGCTGGCAAAAAGCAAATGTTCATCATAATCTTTGAAATAATTTGCTATTTGGTTCCAGTAAGCATTCTGTCTTTTATTTACCTGTTCCTTATTGGCTGTATTAACCCTATTTTCCAACCAACCACCATCCCAATGGATATTAATGATTACGTATAAGCTGTCATTAATGCAATAATCTACCACTTGTTTCACACGTGCAATCCAGGCCGGATCAATTTTACTTGTAATTGTATCGGAATGGGAGAACCATGCACATGGGAGCCGGACAGCATTGAACCCGGCGGCTTTTACAGAATCAATTAATTTTTGGGTAGTATATGCACCTCCCCATGCGGTTTCTCCACCAATAGCTTCAAGCGTGTTTCCCATGTTCCAGCCGACTTTCATTTTACTAATAACCTCTTCCGCAGCCGGCAGTTGTGAGAATAGCGGGGTGTTAAGAAATAAACCGGAAAGGAAAATGGTTAAGCTTCTCTTATTTAAAAATAATTTAGTTAACTTCAAAAAACAGGTTTTAATCTTCATCTTAAAATCTCCCTTTTATTCTTAACGCAATATAGGAATGATGAGACGGAAAGAAAAGGAGAACAATGGTCATTCAATAGTCATTCATGGTCATTCAATAGTCATTCATGGTCATTCAATAGTCATTCATGGTCATTTGTTGTTCTCGCTATGCTGTGATGATGAATCTAAGCTTATTACATTATTCATATTTATCTAACTATTTGCAGCTAACTCAAACAATTCTTTCAAAATCATCACACAAATGAACAGAGTATTCGGTATCTGGATATAGAGAGTAGCTTATTTAATGGCACCTGGCTGAAGCCAAGGTGTTAACCTTTAGCCTTAATGACCAGATGACCTAATGACCCGATAATTGACGGAGAGTAGCCGATAATTACCAATATTTCTATCGAGAATCAACCGCAAACCCCAACTTAGTCACGGCAGGACAAAATTCACTAATTTCACCCAAGTTAATTTACAAGAACCCTAAAAATTATTTACTACTTTTAATCCAGCGGACTGTCATTTTTGATGCGCATTTTTTACACCGTTTTTTAACCTAAATTTGGGATTCTGTTTACTTGGAGGTAACTAGGAGTTGACTTGGAGGTGGGACGGAGGTGAAAACCTCCTAAAATTTACCCTTTTTCATCCAATAATTTTCAAGAAATTGACAAAAATGTCACACTAAAAATATACTGGTTACAAGGTAATATAATTCAAAATAAAAAAGATAAATTCGTCACAGAAAGTCGGCTAATTTAATACACAATCATAATGACTATTACCAGAATAACCCATGGGACGTCTCTAGGAATCAATTACTTTAAAAGCAATAGTTTTTTAACGGATGTAAATTCTCCACTGGTTAAGTTATAAAAATATACGCCGGAGGGGAATCCGCCTCTGGCGGAAACTCCGCTTGAAAGATTTTTTGCATTCCAGGTAACTTCATAGGTTCCTATGACCCAGTAAATAAATTCGTGATTGATATCACTGAAAAAAATAAAAGAAGTTAATAATTTTGCCCGAAGTTTTTCACATGAACTTAACATCTCTAACACTAAAAAGGCAGTTCACTAGGCTGCCTTTTTAATTATTAATCTCTCTTAATTAAATTAACACCTTCTCTTTGTGTTTCAGGCAAGCAATTATTTTTTGATAGGATTGAAAATACTTTGATTTACAGAACGATTTTATATGCGTTTTTAATTTTATATGCGTTTTTAATAGTTTGAAACCTTCTTAACAACAGCACGGGCAGGGGCTCCATCAGACCCAATAATGTTGATTGGCAGACAGATTAGATCATATAATCCTTCGGTAACGCCATTTAATGATAGACCCTCTATTATCCAAATTTCTGAGCTAAGAAGTATCTTATGGACTTCTTCGGTATTATTCAAACCGGCAATTGATAAATAATCAATTCCAATTGTTTTAACTTTTTTCTCCACTAAATACTTCGCAGCTTCTGTAGTTAAAAACACATAATCATTAATAAAGTCTTTCATACTCCAATCAATTAAAGAATTACAAGTTTTAAAGAGTAGGCGATCGTTCCGTTCAATATTATGAACTTTCAATTCTTCGAGCTTAATCGATTTATTATCCTTTATATCAATTACTTTTGCTCTGCCAATTACAGCATTAAAAGGAAGAGTGGAAATATCTTTTGCATTTTCAATAAAATGAAGTGGGGCATCCATATGTGTTGAAGTGTGGACGCTAAATGATATATTGGTCAAATTATAATCATCACCGGCTTTAATAGAATTTGTTCTTTTAACCACTATGTCGGAATCGCCCGGCCAATGTACCATATTATTTCTAATAGGAATTGTAATATCAATCCAATCTCCAGTAATCATAGAGTATATCTCACTGTTGAAGTTTAATTAGAAATTTATCTATCTAGCTAAAAACTCATACCCCCTTCAACTTAATTCCTTTTTCTCATAAAGGCAAGAAAATCTTATATATTTGTGAAGGGCCGAAGAGCGTATAGGCAAAAGGAACAATGAAAAAATGAGATGGCTTTACTGACCAACATTGAGTTGGTAAACAAGATGAAAAAAATATTTGCGTGAGGATTGGTGTAGGAATCGAAGATGTAAAAAAATGTTTGAGATTAGATCTTTATGAAGAGCATCTACTAAATTCGGCTTTAAACTTAGCCCTGTGGGGAAGCAGTTAGGTCAGGACAGCCGCCCGGAACATATCAGAGAGGTGGCAGAAGGATCATTTACACCATCACACCACTTTTCCCCCTCTGATAAAAATTAAGCTTGTTTAAGATTGTTTCTATTGTTTTTTGTTTATCCGGTGAAATAGTTATGAAATCATTAATATCATTCTTTGCATTTTCAATCATTTTTTTAAGTTCAACGGCTGAAAGATTTTTTGTGTTATTAATTCCCTTTTCATAGTTTTCAATTGCTTTTATACTATTATTTGATGCCAGATAAGCAAGACCCAAATTAAAATATGGGTTTATCACATTGGAATTTAAAGAAATACCTTTTTCACCGGCTATTGCAGCTTGATTATAATCTCCTTTAAGAAGAGCATACCAGGCTATATTAAAGTATAACGTATCATTTGCAGGTTCATTAGATAATTGCCGGTTGCAAATACCTATTGCCGTTTCAAAATCTTTTTCTGCATCTGATTTATTACCCTTTTTAAGAAAAGCTTCACCTCTATCTCCGAAGTAATAATATTCATTTTGATCCCTCTTAATTGCTTCACTAAAATCATTGATTGCTTTTTCATACTCATTCAGAGCCTTATAAATTTTCCCTCTTTGAGCATACGCCCAGGCATAATCGGAATCGATCTCAAGTACTTTATTTATTGTTTCTAATGCTTTTTCGCTTTCTCCCAATTCGTTAAGAGCATAAGATTTATCTGAAAAAGCCGCTTTATCTTTATCATCCAATTCAATGGCTTTATCCAGATCAATTAATGCTTTTTCATATTCCTTAATATCAACATATATTTTTCCGCGATGACTATATGACCAGGAATCTTTTGGATCAATTTCAATAACTTTATTTACTGCCTTTAATGCTTTTTCATTTTCTCCCAATACGTTAAGAGCTAAAGATTTATTTGCATAAGTTTCTTTATTTTTATCCCCCAATTCAATGGCTTTATCCAGATCAATTAATGCTTTTTCATATTCCTTAATATCAACATATATTTTTCCGCGATGACTATATGACCAGGAATCTTTTGGATCAATCTCAATAGCTTTGGTTATTGCCTCTAATGCTTTTTCATTTTCTCCCAATTCGTTAAGAGCATAAGATTTATCTTCATAAGTTTCTTTATCTTCATCCCCCAATTCAATGGCTTTATCCAGATCAAGCAATGCTTTTTCATATTCCTTAATATCAAGATATATTTTTCCACGATAACTGTATGCCCAGGCATAACCATGATCAATTTCTAAAGCTTTATTAATTGCCTCTAAAGCTTTTTCATTTTCTCCCATCTCATTAAGGGCATAAGATTTATTTGCATAAGTCCATTTATCTTTATCATCAATATCGATTGCTTTATCCAGATCAATTAATGCTTTTTCATATTCCTTCATATCATTATATATTTTTCCACGCTGACTATATGCCCAGGCATCACCGGGATCTATCTTAAGAGCCTGGTTAATTGCTACTAAGGCTTCTTTATTTTTTCCCATTTCATTAAGTGCTAATGATTTATTTTGATAAGCCCATTTATAATCTTTATCAAGCTCTATTGCTTTATCATAATCCATTATTGCTTTTTCATATTCTCCATGATTATAATTTAATATACCCCTTTGATGAAGTTGATCAATCTCAGTTCTTAAATTTTCATTAAAAATCTTATTTGAATCATGTATAACCTTTATTAAGCTGTCATGTATTAGCTCATACCATTGCCCCCCCGATCTCCATTCAGATCTAATAAGATATTTATGCTGTAATTCGTCGACTACATCATTTGGAATCCCGCCTGTTTCTTTGGGACCGCGAAAAACTGTGCTTCGGGTTCCGGTGGAAGTTAATAATTTGTCTTCAAACCAGTACCGAAGCTTTTTCTCTTTAATTTTGTCGGAATTCACTACTGTACCGATAACCTGCTCATAAAATCTTCTTAAGGCGTCATCAACACTTCCTATTTCTTGAACATATTCTTTGGTAATTATATTTGTGTCTTTAGGGAGCTGAGACCATAAATTCTGACATACAACCTGAAGCTGCACAGGTTCTATATATTCTCCTATTATAGTTATTGTTTCACCTTGAGCAGTATTTACTTTAGTTTTTAAAAGTTCATCTACTAAATATTCCGCAACGCCCGGTATGTATTCTTTATTTACTTTTTTAGCAGGATCAATAACAGCACTTATTGCCGCTTCCTTATCCATTCTTTCGAGTCTGAAGCGTATATTAAGATTATTGGGAAATAATGATGTAAACGGATCAAAGTATGCGATATAATCTTCTCTCATTACAAAAACTATTCTCAATAGAGGATTGTTATCCAATGATTCAACCACCTGTTCAAAAAAGTCTCCTCTATCTGTCCATCTTTCCTGGTAGTGTGTGAATAGCTCTTCAAATTGATCAAAAATAATTAACGATGGAGTATCAGGTTTATTCAGTTCCTTTCTTTCCCTTAAAAAATCGTTCATTGAAATAGAGACTAATTTTTGAAGAGATTCTTGATTGCTCCAGTTAAACAAAGCATTAAAAATGTAAATATTATTTGGAGTTAAATCTTTTGGAATTTGCCCGCTGACCCTGGCAACAGGTAAAACATCGAATTCTTCTTTTTCAAAGCGGGGTATTACTCCCGCATTTATTAATGAAGTTTTACCTGCACCTGATTGAGAGTAGCAAAGAACCACGTTATGTGCAAAAATCATAGAACAAAGCTCTCTTGTTTCATATTCTCTCCCGAAAAATAAATCCCTGTCTTCCTTCTCAAAAAAACGGGGACCTATATACGGCATAAGACTATTTTCCATTTAATTCCTCCCAGCGTTTTCTTAATTCCTTAGTAAAATCTGCAGCTGTTCCCCAGAAGACTTTTAGCTTTAATTCCTGGAAGTATTGATTCAGATACTCCTGAGCTTTATCTTTTTGCTTTTCAGAAATTATTTCTTCTAAAGAAACCAGTTGAACGGAGATTCCTGACCTTTTTTGGTTATTGCCGAAACGGCTGCCTATACTCCTGAGCAAAACCCGGAAATTTACATCGGCAAGCTTATAGCCAATAAATAACAAAGAACTTGTAGCAAATGCTTCCTGAATAGCATTAGGAATTATCCTGGCATTACCCGAAATATTAATAAGAAAATCCAAATAATCATCTTCGGTAAGAACCAAAGATTCTAAAAAATCTAACTGACCGTGAAGATGATACACTACCGGATTTTCTTTTGACGGAACATAGTGACGATCATCAAATATAGATTTTTTGATTTTACTTTTTATAGCTTGATTCCAGCGGCATATCTCTAATTTTGGATTACGGTTCCTATCTATTAAAGCATCTGAAAGAAAGCTGTCATAATTTGTTGTTACATATATAGGTAAAGGAAAATCTGCTAAAAGAGCATGAGGGTTTTCCGGATCTGAAAAATCCGGATGCTGTACTTGTTTAAATTCTTCCACAATTTTTTCTTTCGGATACATGCCGTCCTTAACTATAGCTAAAAATTGAGAGACCCGGGCAAGATCACTATTTGAGCTTTTGAAAGGATAATTATTTTCTTCAGCCCATTTTCTGGCAATTTCAGATCCTAACGGCAGAGTCCCATACGATGCCCCGGCACCAATAAATGGTGTACACTGACCATTTTTAATTCTATCTAAAAGCAGATCCCAATCTTCATCTCTGATCGTGTCAGCCATTTTATACTCCCAAAAGATTATTATAAAGGATTTTTAATTTGATAAAATTTATTTACTAACTTATAAAGGAAAGAGGAGTATGTAAAGCAAGAGCAAGATCAAGTTCAAGAGCAAGAGCAAGTTCAAGTTCAAGAGCAAGTTCAAGTTCAAGAGCAAGTTCAAGTTCAAGAGCAAGTTCAAGAGCAAGAGCAAGTTCCTACCTATATTAAAGCTTCCGCCTTCACTAAAGGTTACGGCGGACAGGCCGGTAGGCAAGCCCACCTATGTAGTGAAAGGTAATGATAGTTTGAATAACTACAAATAAACTTTAAAATAAATAGGATTGTTTTAAGAGTCAATATACTAAGAGCCTTAACTAACTTTATCTAACCTTCAGAAATATCACTATTTATTGGTGTTATTTTAGCCGGAATTCCTGGAAGCTTAGTTCATGCTTTTCGATCTCTTTACAGGTACATTGGTAATAGGAATTAGCAAGTACAATAATGGTAGTTGAAACTATTCGAGAGGGCACCTTTTTAATAGCCGACATACTTATTGTATAAATTATAAGACGTAGACTTCTTTGTAAAAGGGAATAAATGGACATACCAGTTGTGGGTTGTTGTCAGTTGCCGGGATTTTAAACCTCCGGGGTTTTTAGAAACCCCGGAGATTTATGTTAGAATACAATATCTATTTTAAGCCACTGCTGCTTTTGGTTTGAATCTCCAGGCTATGGCAAGACCTGCTGCAAAAAACCTTACCAAGTGATCAATCAGCTGTGCAAATCTAAGATTTTATCAATTTTCCGTTATGCCTAATAGAGTAATGAGTCTCTCTTTTATCGTCATCGATTTTAAAGTTAGCGATTAAATTCTGGAGGTTTTCAGTTAACCGATTCAAATCTTCAGCAGACCTTGCAACTTGTTGAATTGCCTCAGCACTTTCATTTGAAATATTGCTCATTGATTCGACACTTTTGCTAATTTGTTCAGCAGTCGTTGATTGTTCTTCACTTGCACTAGCAATCTGGTTTACATCATCCACAACTTTATTAGAAGCTCTTATTATTTCCTTTAATGATTCTCCTGCTTTATTAGCCATCTCATGTCCTTTTTTAACCTCATCAGTCCCTACTTCAATTGATTTAACCGCACCTTTTGTTTCCGTCTGAATCTTTATAATCATTCCGGCAATTTCTTTAGTTGCTTTAGTAGTACGTTCAGCGAGTTTTCTAACTTCATCAGCAACGACTGCAAAACCGCGTCCTTGTTCACCAGCACGAGCGGCTTCAATAGCTGCATTCAAAGCAAGTAAATTAGTTTGATCAGCAATATCATCAATAACTTGGATTATTTCGCCAATTTGATTACTGCTGTTACCCAGTTGTTTTACTGTATTAGCAGCTTCTGAAACAACCTCAGCAATTCTTTTCATTCCGACTACTGTATTCTCAACTACTTTTCCCCCTTCTTCTGCAATCTTTTCGGCTGTTCTTGCATTTTCAGATGCAGCCCCAGCATTTCTGGTAGACTCTAGAATAGTTTTTGTCATTTGTTCTATTGCAGTTGCTACTTCTGAAGTTTGTGTAGATTGTTCTTCTGCACCAGAAGCCATTTCTTCTGTACTAGAAGATATTTGAGAACTTGCACTTGCTGTTGCATGAACAGCTTCTGAGACTTGATTCACCATTTTTTTAATATTTATAATAGATCTATTAAATGCATTGTATAGTTTGGAAATATCATCATCTTCTTTTTCAGAAACTACTTGGATTGTTAAGTCTCCATCTGCAAATTGTTCCATGGCTTCCATCATTCTTTGAGTTGATCTAGTTAGATAATTTTGCATTTCTTTAATTTCCGTAATATCAGTCACCTGTTCAACAGCGCCAATTACTATTCCATCCTTATCTCTAATAGGAAAACCTACATATATAACAGGAACTTTTTTACCATTGGGATTTGCAATAGTCTCCTCAGTAAATCCTTTTTCAAATTTCATAGCTTTATATAAAGCACAAGATTCAGTTTTACAGTGACCGGTTTTGAATTGATCGTAACATTTTTGTCCTATTAGTTGTTTTTGATCTTTGCCAACAACTTCTGCTCCTTTTTTATTCATATACTGAATGTTAAAATCCTTATCTATATGCATAACCGGAGCAGGCAAATTTTCTAAGTACTGTGTCTGAATGCCAATTTTTTCAGTCAAATAATTAAATGTTTCGGCAATATTTTCATATTCATTTTTAGAATCTAAATCTAATCTTAAATTATAATTACCTTCAATAATTGCCTTTGCTGCAATGTTAAGTTCTTTAGTTGGTTTTATAATCCTTTTCTTTGCTAAAAAATATAGTACGCTACAAAGTAGAATAACCGATGAATTTGCGTATAAAGATGAGGTATTTGATCCGCCAATCAATTGAATTATCAGTGATATTCCAATTATAGAAATAATCATTAGGTAGCCAGCGACGATTTGCCTGCTAATTAAAGGTTTCATCTTTTTCTCTTTCGGGAGTTGGTTTATTTCTTATAAATTATTGTTTATGTTGATATTATCGGAAAGTATTAATTTTACTTTAATTGTTATGAAATAAGCGATATCTAAGTAAAAATAAAGGGTTATAAGGGGATTTTTTTACTATTATTTAGGCTTATTTGGGACGGAGTTATAACGGAGGTGAAGCGTATGTCATTGGTCTATTGGGTTATTAGTTGTATGATCTAAAGAGGTTTTAGATAAGAATGCTTTCCCTCTTTTTTGATTTGAAAGCATCTCTCTGGATCTTAACAACCGGCATGATGATATCGATTTCATTCTTGTTTATTGTTACAGGCTCATAGGAAAAATTATCATGGGATAAGTCTATAAAACCTGCTGGGAGTATTCTGAACCGCCCGATAATCTGTTTACTTGATTTCAGTTTTGCCGCAGCTATACAGCCATCATATAATATTGCATCCGAATCTAACAATAACAGATCTCCTTCTTCAATGGTTGGCTTCATAATATCTTCTTTCATTCTCAGCACCATGCACCCGTCCTTTTTATGATAACTGAAAGCTGTATGCTCCGTACTATCCTCCTTAAAAAATTCTACGGTTGAGCCGGTTGATATATTTTCAACAACAGGATATTCATAACCTCCAGGTATGTATTTCTTCATTTAATTCATCTCTTATTCTTTCGTGGAAATTCTCCCCTGTAAAAATGTAATGGATATCTGCGTCAAGTTCCGCCAGCTTTCTTACTATCTCACCTCCGGGGAGAGACCTTCCGGCTATGTACTGCTGAAGTGTCTGGGGTGTCATCCCCAATTTTTCCGCCAGTTTCCTGGATGTCTTAAACTTTTGTTTAGCAAATTCCTTTATTCTGCCTCCAACCATGATTTTAATCTCTTTATTGTCCATGGTCTTTATGCCTCGTATTTAAGAATTGAAAGTTTGTTTTACAAAAGTAAATGGGCTAAAGTCCGATCCTTCCTATCCGTTGGATAAAGAGGCTGTGTGAAAATATAGAAAAACCGTTAAAACGGTAGTTGAAAGCTTCATTTTTGCTTCATTTTCAAACAGTTAAAACTGTGGTTAATGATATTCACACAGGCTCTAAATCCAACGGCAAAAGAGGAAAGATAAACAGTTAAATATACGTCAGCAGCATTCTATTTTCGTTGGGTATTTGACTAAATATGTAATATTATATATTTACGTAAATAAAATATAAAAATTAACATACTTATTATAAATAAATATATGTTAAATAACATAAGTCAATTAAATAAAGGTACTTAACTTATGATACAGATCACAAAACAAAAGAATCTTAATATACCTATACCCCAGGATCTTCTCACCGAAATAAAATTCTATGCCGTTAGTAAGGATATTTACAATAAAGATGCTGTCATTGAGCTTTTGGAGCTTGGATTAAAATATTCGAAAAACACAATGCCGGCTAATAATGATATAATTCAATGCACTCCCCAACAACAAAGCGGAGGAGACTTCCCCGTTAATAAAAATAACAATAAGCATATCCAAAAATAATCAGTATGCCCCGTCCCTATAAGGAGAATGCTGAATATTTTTCTCACGATGCTGATGCTTCCAGTGATGAGAAAATTATCTACCTGGAAAGTAAATACGGTTCGACCGGATACTCGTTCTTTTTCAAAATGCTGGAAATTCTTACACACTCAAAGAATTTTGAGATTGAGCTGAATGAAGTCTCCTCTGCAATCTATGCAAAAAAAATTGGAGTCAGCATGCAGGAATTTTCAGCAATAATAAAAGACTGCATAAGACCCGAAATCCGTGCTTTCTGTCTGGTCGAAGGTAAGCTTTATTCCGAAGGTTTAAAGAAAAGATTAAAGAATCTCGTCGATAAAAGAAACCGCCAAAGAAATTCTTTAATTGAAAATGATAATTTTAAAAATGCACCCGTTAAAGCTGATGCATCTGCTTCTCCGGAAGAGATTTCCGGAGCAAAAAATAAAAACAAAAGCATCCGGGTAAATGCTGAAAATACTTTTTCCGGAATTATTGACAGCGATAACCCGATTTTAGACGGTGATAATTCGGTTAACGGTGACTATAAGCCTTCGAAAACCGGTATAGTAAAGGAAAGTAAAGTAAAGAAGAGTAAAAAAAAGAAAAAAGATGATCATCATGATGACCACGATGTCCCTATTTTCTCAATTGACAAACACTTACCGGAAAATGCAGTTTCAAAGCTTTTCTCCATCTGGTCCAGGGCACCTGATTCACGCGCAGAGATTAATGCCGCAGAAGAGCTATTGAAATCATTTTCCTTCCATGAAGTCGAGGAAGCATTTTACAGGTCTGCCGAATACCGTAAGGGAACCCTCCCCTATGTAAGGGCAATTTTGGATAATTCGAAAAAAGAAAAAAAGGAGAATAAAAATGAAACTACCAATAAACAACAACGGCAATCAGAACAATCCTTATCCGGTTCAGCCTTTATCCAGAGAGAAGCTGATAAAGATTTTTCCTCAGTTATCCTCCAGAGTGCTCGATCTTCCTCCGAAGTATAGTGAATATTCGTTCTCTTCATTTGTTATAAACAATCGAAACGAAACAGCATATAAGTTCTGCCTGGAATATTCACGCAGACCGAAAGGATTTTTAGTTCTTTATGGAAAGACAGGGTAGGGAAGACGCTCCTTGCTGTCTCTGTTCTCAAAGGTTTTTTCCCGGTGGAGCTCTCCGACGATCAAATATTTAAACGGAAGAATTCACTTATCAGTGAACTTGAATATTATAAAAACATACCCGGTGAGGAAAACAAAAGGAGATATGAGACTATTAAAAATTATTTCGACAGGGAGCCTGGCAGAACCGCCAGGCTTCCTCAATTTATTTGAAGTCGATTAATTTGGCTCATACTCTGCATGAGCTCTCAGTTAAAAATGAGCGATCACTAATCTCATTTATAAATAATATTCTCCGCTATGACTGCATCCTGTTCGATGATTTAGGTTCTGAAAAATTCTCCGATGCAGTTAGACAGAATTTCTATTACCTGATTGACGAATGCTATACGAATGAAAAGCCCATGATTATTACCTCAAATGAATCAATAATGGAAATCAATCGGAAAGAGCCGCGGATTGCATCCCGTCTATCGGAGGGTTTAATCATCCACTTGCAGGATTTCGATCACCGCCTGAATAAACTTGAATAACAATATTAAGTCATTGGTCAATTATGGTCATTGGTCATTTGTGGTCATTCAATAGTCATTTATAGTCATTGGTCATAAAATAGTCATTTGTGGTCATTTAATAGTCATTTATAGTCATTTATAGTCATTTATAGTCATTAAATAGTCATTTGTAAAACAATAAAACAATAAAACAATATCATGACCTCCACACTAACAATAAAAAACTTCCTCTCTTTGAAAAATGTAAAGTTCAATATGGGTACGAAAATATTTCTGATAGGACCGAATAACAGCGGGAAAAGTTCAATCGGTAAAGCAATTGAATTTCTTTATGCTAACGTAATAGAAGATAATCTTAAAACCAGGACTATTTTTTGCATTGATGAGAGTATTGATCTCGGTACCTATTCCGATATCGTCTTTAACCATGAAGTGAACAAATCCGTAATTTTCCGGTTTGATTATCACTCATCACTAGAAGAAAACTTTTGAAGATGCTTTTATAAAAGGTCCAACTGAAAATAAATATGTATTTTATGGTTTTGAAAAAGAAAAATTCTTGTGGGATTAAAATAATGGAAGGATTAATTGGAGTTTTAATAGGTTCCATAATCACGATAATCATCTTTCGTATTGATAGAAAAGATAGATTAAAACTTTCATCACTGGAACGTAAAGATAAATTCAAATTAGTTGCTATTGAAAAAAGATTAGAAACACATCAGCGGGCATTAGCATATTGGTATAAAATGATTCAGCATATTCATAAAACTCATAGTTTAGAAAAAATAAAAATACTTACCGAAGCTCGTGAATTTTGGTATAATAATTCCCTATTTATGGAAAAGGAAACAAGAAGAAGATTCTCTGATGCTATTAGCATCGTTTCACTCTATGCAGATAAATTATTTGCTTATAGAAATTCTGTAATGGATGAACACAAAAAAGAATTGAAGACAGATTTTATGAAGGATTGGAATGATTTGATGAAGCTTCCAGAAATTATCCCAAAAGAAGTGGAACTTGAACCCATCAAGCCTATTGAAGAATTTACTCCTGAAGGTAAACAAATAAAAAAATTGGAGGATAATTGATAAGCCCCGATCAATATGTACCAATTCTGAAGTGTAAAAGAGGAGAATTTAGAGCCTTAGTAAAACTGCCGGCATCGGTCTTGGATAAAATAGTTCCTGTAATTGACCTTGTGCCTCCTCAAAATCTAAATGCATTTCGTAAACAGAAAAAAACTAAAGAAGAGTACCAAGAATACCTTGAAAAATATTTTACAGTAGTATTAGATTATTTTAGAAAATACTGGCAGAAACAAAGACTACTCTATATTGACGGGTATATGATACAAGACTTAGGATTATTGAAAAATGATGTTCATCCAATAGAGTATATGTTTAATAATTTGTTGCCGGAAGGATTTAATATTTTACCTGTTATTGGAAATTCTACCGGTTCTTATTATAACGATGTAGTTAAAAAAATAATATTAGATCTTAATTTAGGTGCCGGTTTACGGGTTTTCAGATTAACAAATACTGATTTTAACGTTTCTATTAATGAACTTCTAAATTATCTGGGCATTCTACCTGAAGATTTGGATTTGATTATTGATTTACGTTCATTGGAAGGTGTTGAGTTGAACCAGTTATTATTATATACTGAAAACAGAATCAACCAATTGAGTTATTTAGATAGTTGGCGCAGTTTTGTATTATCAGGAACTGTATTTCCCGTCAACCTTTCCGATATCGCTGCTGATCAGATTTACCTTCTTCCAAGGATTGAATGGCAAAACTGGCAGCAATCAGTTCAAAATAAAAGACTTGATCGTATCCCTTCTTACTCTGATTATGGAATTTCTCATCCCAAAATCCTTGCTTACGATACCGATTACATTAATATGAGCGCAAGTATAAGATATACCGGTAATGAAAACTTTTATATTTACCGCGGCAGAGGAACAAGACAGCATGGTTTTGAGCAGTTTTTTGATCTTTCCGAAATGTTAATCAGCCGTCCTGAATACTGTGGAAGAAAACATTGCTTTGGAGATAATCAAATATTCAATTGCGGTACTGAAAAAGTAAAAACTGGTAATCCTGAAACATGGCGATTAATTGGAACAAATCATCACATCACAAAAGTAACAGATCAATTACACCAGTTTTTTCTCAATTTTAATGTTTGACGTACTTCATTTAATATAATATCTTTTTCTAATCCAAAAGTAATTATCTTATGCAGTTTTGCTTTAGATAGGTTGTATTTAGTAATTAACCTGTATTTATTTACCAATTCAATCAGCTCATCTTTCCAAAGTAACTGCAGACTACTTTCCGCATCAATTGATATATTTAACTCAGCTCTTCTAATTTCACTAACCTTTTCATTATTATCTATGATTATAATCCCCCACCAATTGGGAATTATTTTTAATGTTTTTTCTAAATGGCACTCATTAATTGAAATTGTAACTTTTTCCAAAGATTTATTATAATATTTTATTTGGGTTGGCAATCTTTGAAGTGTATCATTTTCACTTTTGATTTCATATCCATGTATAAGACCATTAATTACAGCTATATCAATTCTTGCCAATCCTTTGCAAACATTTAACTCATCAACAATAACTGTTTCCAGGTTATTAATATTTTCTTTCTTGAGATAATTATGGAGTGACTTCCTTATTTCTGCATCAAGCATAAATATTAATATGTTTATTTATATTAAAAGTAAATATTTATTATATTAAAATATACAAATTAAAAATAAATAGTCTAAAGCCTTTTAAATTGGAGACGGCAGCAAATCTCAACAGCATCTTTTCCTCACTTAATAATTACGGAATAGATAAAAGTTTTCTTCGAAAAGTTATATTACCCGATTGGTGGTCTGAAGATATCTTATCTTCTAAAGCCGGGTATTTTCAGACATTAAGTATAATAGCAAAAAATTTAAATCTTAATGTTTCCGACCTAATCGATCATCCTGATAATTTAATTCCGGTTAACCGGCTTCCCATTAAATTTAAAAAAGCTGCAAATGTTGAAATTAATTCTAAAGGTTTATGGCCCAATACTTTAGCTTCAAAAATATCTGGTTTAGTAAACGAATCCTTTTCAATACCCCCTCAAGAAATTATCAGTGACATATTAGAATTACGCAAAACGTTTTTAACCAAATATAATTCTATTGAACTTAGTTCTATTTTAGATTTTCTGTGGCAAAATGGTGTTCCGGTCATTTTCATTTCTCAATTTCCCCGGGATGTTCATAAAATGGATGGTATGGTTATCAAATCCGCTGATAGAAATATTATTTTATTATCTAAAAATAGAAGACACAATGCATGGGCTATATTCATATTACTCCATGAATTAGGTCATATTATAAATAAACACCTCAATGATAATGAATCCATTATTTATGATGTTGATATTGAAACAGAAATAGATGATGAAGAAAAACAAGCAAATGATTCAGCACTAACATTTTTAAGTGGTTCAATTAACCATAATCTTTTAGAAGGTCATTTCACAACCGGTTTTAAATTAGCAGTTAATTGTCAAAAAATAGCAGCTGATCTGCAAATTGATCCAGGTGTAATTGCATTAAATTTTGCTTACCGTTATAAAAATTTTCCTCTGGCACAGCAAGTGTTAAAAATACTTGATCCAAAAGCTGATGCAATTTCCTTGATTAAAAATAAAATGAAATCTTATCTTCAGCTTACAAACCTAACAGAGGAAAATTTAGAATTCTTTTTAAAGGTAACAGCACTAGAAGGGGAATAATTGCTCTTATTTTTGGATAATGATATAATTTTAAAATTATCTTCCCTTGGTATATTATCTGAAATAGAACATCTTTTTTCTTCCCCTCCTTCCTCAATTTTTATATTAGGTACAGCCAGACATTATATTCGTAATAGCAGTACTTTAAGAAAAAAATATTCAAAAGAAACAATTGAGAATGCCTTAAAAGCAATAGAAACTTATAATATTATTCCCGATGAATATTTAGATGAAAATAAGTTAATTGAATTGTCACAGA
>CAVUGE010000037.1:0-111191 GCA_963740945.1 uncultured Bacteroidota bacterium
ATTTTCCATTTTCAACTTTTAGCAGTTTAACGGTGACCTTGTCTCCTTCTTTAAAATAATCAGTAACTTTATTTACTCTTTTATTATCGATCTGGGAAATATGAAGCAAACCTTCTTTCCCAGGTAGAATTTCAACAAAAGCTCCAAAATCCATAATCTTTGTTATGACACCGTCATAAATTTCGCCGACTTCAGGAGTGGAAGTCAGCTTTTTAATATATTCTTTACATTTAGTAGCATTCTCTTTATTTGGAGAAGCAATATTAATCTTACCATCATTGTCAATATTTATTTCCACACCAAATAGTCTTTGCATACCTTGAATTGTTTTACCTCCGGGACCAATAACCGCCCCGATTTGATCAGTTTCTATCTGCATAGTAATCAACCTTGGAGCTAAAGGAGAAATAGAAGATCTCGGTTCAGTAATAGCTTCGTCCATAATATTCAAAATATGATATCGTCCTTCTTTTGCTTGTAATAAAGCTTTCTCCATAATTTCAAATGAAATTCCCTGAATTTTAATATCCATTTGAAAAGCAGTTATGCCGTCTTTAGTTCCTGCAACCTTAAAATCCATATCACCTAAATGATCTTCATTTCCAAGAATATCGGATAAAATAGCAAATTTTTCTTTTTCTTTGATAAGGCCCATTGCTATACCGGCAACAGGTTTTTTAATTGGAACCCCAGCATCCATTAATGCTAAAGAGCCCGCGCAAACAGTAGCCATAGAAGAAGAACCATTTGATTCAAGAATATCAGAAATGATTCTGACGGTATAAGGAAACTGGTCTTCAGACGGGAACATAATTTTTAATGCTCTTTCAGCAAGATTTCCATGTCCTATTTCTCTTCTGCCGACACCGGTCATTCTGCCTACTTCACCAACACTAAAAGGAGGAAAATTGTAATGGAGCATAAATTTTTTACTATATTCTTCTAATAATCCATCAACTGTCTGTTCGTCATTTTTAGTACCAAGAGTAACAGTTGTTAAGCTTTGCGTTTCCCCTCTTGTAAATAAGCTTGAACCGTGTGTTCTCGGAAGAATTCCGAGTTCTATTGAAATCGGACGTATCTGAGTAGTATTTCTACCATCAAGTCTAATACCTTCAGATAAAATTCTTTCCCGCATTAAGTCTTTTTCAAGATCATGAAGGATCTCCCCAATAATTTTTTCCTGATCGGGATATTTCTCAGACAGATTATTTTTTACATTTTCAGCCAATTCTTTGTTTTTAGAACTTCGTTCTTCTTTTGAAAGCACCGAATATACGATTTCTTTTAAATTATCTTTTACAAATTGGTTGACATCATTTTTAAGAGAATCATCAATAGATTTTTCAGGAACATCTCTTTTCTGCTTATTTATTTCTTTTGCTAATTCAAGTTGAAGTTCCACAAGTTTTTTGATTTCACCCTGAGCAAATTTTAAAGCGTCTAGCATTTCATCTTCGTTTATTTCATTTGACTCGCCTTCCACCATCATAATCGAATCGGAAGTACCGGCTACTACTAACTCAATATCACCTTCTTTAATCTGTTGATGTGTAGGATTTACGACAAACTGGCCATTTATTCTACCAACCCTAACTTCAGCAATCGGACCATAAAAAGGGATATCAGAAATAGTTAAAGCAGCAGAGGCACCCACAGCAGCAAGAACATCGGTATCATTTTCACCATCATAGGAAAAAACGAGAGCTACAATTTGAGTTTCATTATTGAATTCATTCGGGAAAAGAGGTCTAATCGGTCTATCCACTAATCTCGCACTTAATATTTCCTTTTCAGTCGGGCGGCCTTCCCTTTTAATGTAACCACCTGGAAATTTTCCGGCAGCCGAAGTTTTCTCTCTATATTCAACCTGTAGGGGGAAGTAATCTAAATCCTCCTTTACCTGTTCAGCAGCCACTGCGGTAACAAGCACCATACTTTCACCATATTGAACCATTACTGCACCATTAGCTTGTTTGGCGTATCTCCCGGACTCTATGGAAAATTTCTTCCCGCCAAATTCTAATTCTTTTACTACTTTCATCATTAACCTTTACTACTTTCTAATGTTTAATTCTTTAATAATTGTCCTGTATCTTCCTATATCTTTTTTCATCAAGTAATTTAATAATCTTCTTCTTTTACCAACCATCGTCAATAAACCTCTCCTGGAATGGTGATCTTTTTTATGGACATTGAAATGGCCCGTAAGATCATTTATTCTTTTTGTAATAATTGCTACCTGGACTTCTGCTTTTCCGGAATCTTTCTCATTGCTGCCGAAATTCTTAATTAACTCATGTTTTTCTTCTTTGGTCATTTTTATTTATCCTTATTTTATTTATACGATATAACCCCAGAGTACCCTTAAACAACAGGCGACCGGGATTAATTATTTTTTTTATCAAACTAATTTATTTAATATTTCCAGTCCTAATTCTTTGTCTTTATTCATTTGTTCAATCAAATCACTGGCAGAATTATATTTAATTTCACCTCTAATCATTTCAATAATATTTACCGTAACAAATTTTCCGTAAATATCTTTATCAAAATCATAAATGAAGACTTCAGGAATCACAACTCCGTCTTCATAAAAAGTCGGTCTTTTTCCAACGCTCAATAGACCGGAAAATTTGTTGTTTTCTACAATAAATTCTACTGCGTATACACCTAATGCAGGAAGAAGCTTATGTTCATCGTCTAACCGGATGTTAGCAGTTGGAAAGCCAAGTTCTCTTCCTCTTTTATCGCCTTTTACAACCGTACCGCTAAATCCGTAATGCCTTCCCAGAAATGAAGCAGTTAATTTTACATCTCCGTTAATTAAAGATTGACGAATTTCGGAGCTGCTGATAATTTTATCATTTAATTTATAAGCTCCGACAGTAGAAACTTCAAAGTTATATTCTTTACCTAATCTCCGCAAAGTCGTTTCATCACCGCCGCGACCTTTTCCAAAATGGTGGTCATGCCCTACAACTATCTCTTTAAGACCAATAGATTTAATCACATAATTTGTAATAAAATCTTCAGCCGTAATTAGTGAAAAATCTTTAGTAAATTTAATTACCAGGAGATTTTGAATTCCTAAAGACTCTAGAAGGAATGATTTTTCACGTAAAGTCGTTAAAACTTTGACATCATAATTTTTAGAAAGAACTCTCTTTGGATGAGGGTCGAAAGTAATTAAAAAACTTCTTCCATCATGTTGTGACGTTTTTTCAATAATTCTATTTACAATTTCTCTATGACCTAAATGAATACCATCAAAAGACCCGATAGTCAAAAAGGTATTTTCATTTCTTTCTATTTCAGAGAACTCATGGAATATTTTCATAAAGTACTTAATCTAAGACAATAAGCCTATTAATATATGGTTTTTTTGATTGAAAATGAAGCGGTTGAGCAAGTTCAAGAGCAAGTTCAAGTGCAAGTTCAAGAGCAAGTGTAAGTGCAGGTTTAAGTAAATTCATTCTTTAATTTAATTTTATTTCTAAAGTCTTCTACTGATAATGCATTTTCAATATTATAGCTACCGATTTTAGTTCTTTTTAAAGAGGTTAATACAGCCCCGCAACCTAAGCTTTTGCCCAAATCATCTGCAATTACTCTAATATAAGTACCTTTGGAACAGGAAATCTCAAAGAATATATCCGGCAAATTTATTTGTGTTATATTAAATTTTGAAATCAAAACCTTTCTTGGTTCTCTTTCGACTTCTTTACCTTTTCTTGCAAATTTATACAAAGATTTTCCTTTATACTTTACAGCCGAATACATAGGGGGGACTTGAGAAATTTCACCAATAAATTTTTCTTTTTCTTTTAGAATTAATTCTTCAGTAATACCGGTTAAAGGTCTTTCTACAATCACATCAGTTTCCAAATCCATAGAAGGAGTTGATTTTCCAAGTGCAATTATGCCGGTATAAGTTTTTTCCAAATTCTGAAACAGGGAAATCTCTTTAGTTTTTTTCCCGGTACATATAATCAGAAGACCTGTAGCCAATGGGTCTAATGTACCCGCATGCCCAACTTTTTTAACTCCGACAGCATTTCTAATTTTATGAACGACATGGAATGATGTCCACCCGAAAGGTTTATTTATTAGAATTGTTTCGCCTAGAAGAAAATCAAAGTCAGAATAATCAAGCGTTTCATTCGTTATCATCTTCTTTATGAATTTTTTTAATTAGACCTTCAATTTTTTCAACATAATCAAGAGTATCATCAATAAAGAACTTCAGTTCCGGAGTAAACTTAATTTTTATTCTTGATGCAAGAAGAGATCTAATAAACCCGGTTTTTAACTTTATTTTTTCTAAAACCTCTTCTCTTTTTGCTCTGTCAAAGACTGAAATATAAACCTTAGCGATTTTCAAGTCAGCGGTTACTTTTACATCAGTAATTGTAACAAATCCAATATCTCTACTTGGCAGCTTATTTTGAAGTTCGTGAAGAAAAATAAGACTAACCTCTTCTTTTATTAATTTTTCAACTCTTTCAGTTCTTCTTGACATAGCAAACCTTCTCAGTAATATTTGAATAGATTTGGGTTATCTATTCAAATCTAAGTTAAGCTAATTTCTTTTTAGTCTCTACAATTTTGTAAGATTCAATAACATCACCAACTTTAATATCATTATAGTTTGCAATGTTAAGACCGCATTCATAGCCTGCATCAACTTCTCTAACATCATCTTTAAACCTTTTAAGGGAAGCGATCTCACCGGTATGAATTACAATACCATCTCTAATTAATCTAACCTTACTATTTCGTGAGATCTTTCCTTCCTGCACATAACATCCGGCTACCGTACCAATTTTAGGAACTTTGAATGTATCCCTTATTTCTATAGTAGCTGTAACTTCTTCCGAAATAACAGGAGAGAGTAAACCTTCGAGAGCAGATTTAACTTCGTTAATTGCATCGTAAATAACATTGTAGAGCCTGATATCTACATTCTCTGCTTCTGCAAGTTTACGCGCATTAAGATGAGGCCTAACATGAAAACCAATAATAATGGCATCGGATGCATCCGCTAAAAGGACATCGCTTTCAGAGATACCTCCAACACCTTTATGGATAACTCTTACAACGACTTCTTCATTAGATAATTTCATTAGAGAATCGGAAAGAGCTTCAACCGATCCGTCGACATCACCTTTTACAATTAGAGGAAGTTCCTTAACTCCACCGATACTTATTTGTTTTCCAATTTCTTCAAGTGTTATATGATGGACTTGTTTCTGATCTTGTTCACGTTTCAACTGTTGACGTTTTATACCAATTTCTCTTGCCTGTCTTTCAGATTCTACAACAACGAAAGTATCCCCTGCTTGAGGCGCACCTTCAAAACCTATAACCAGAACAGGAGTAGCAGGTGGAGCATCATCGACCTTATTCCCGCGTTCATCAAACATTGCTCTAACTTTACCCTGATAAATTCCGGCTACAAAAGGATCTCCAATCTTTAAAGTTCCTTTTTGAACTAATATAGTTCCTGCAATCCCTCTTCCTTTATCGAGTTCGGATTCAACAACAGTTCCGCGAGCATTTCTATTAGGGTTAGCTTTTAAATCCAATAACTCAGCTTCCAGAAGGATAACTTCAAGAAGATTATCAATATTCAATCCTGTTTTTGCAGAAACTTCAACGCATTGATATTTACCACCCCAATCTTCTACAAGAACCTTCCTATCAGCAAGCTGCTGTTTAATCTTATCGGAATTAGCTCCTGGCTTATCAATTTTGTTGATAGCTATAACAATGGGCACATTTGCAGCTTGAGCATGATTTATAGCTTCAACTGTTTGAGGCATAACAGCATCGTCAGCGGCAATAATCAGTACTACAATATCGGTAAGCTGAGCGCCTCTGGCACGCATAGCGGTAAATGCTTCATGGCCGGGAGTATCGAGAAAAGTTATTTGCTTTCCATTACCAACGTCAACTTTATAAGCTCCGATATGCTGTGTAATTCCGCCTGATTCACCGGCAACAACGTTAGTTCTTCTAATATAGTCGAGCAAAGATGTTTTGCCATGATCTACATGTCCCATAATAGTCACAATAGGTGGGCGGAATTCTAGTGTTTCCGGAGAATCTTCAAAATCTTCTAAGGCTTCTGCTGTATATTCTTCCTGGAACCTAACATTAAAACCAAATTCATCGGCGACAAGAGTAATAGTATCAACATCAAGTCTTTGATTAATAGACACCATTAAACCAAGTTCAATGAATTTTTGAATAACCTCACTGACAGGTACACCCATCAGATTAGCAAGTTCGCTAACAGCAATAAATTCATTTACGGCTAGTGTTTTTTGTTCATGGCTTTTTTCTTCAAGTCTTCTTTCTTCTTCTGCCTCTCTCTCTCTTCTTTTCTTTTTTCTTGCGCTGGCTCTGCCGGAAGCAACAGAATCATCAATACTCAGAAGAGTCTTTTTGATAGCAGCTTTAACTTCTTTTTCATCTATTTCAAATCTTTTAATCCTCTTTCTTTTTTTAGCCGGAGCCTGCTCTTCAGCCTGATCTGTAGGTTTTTTTCTAGGTTTTGGTTTTTTCCGTTTCTTTTTAGGTTTACCATCCTTATCCTGTTCATTTTCAGAGAGAACAATTTTCTTTTCCTTTTCTTTGGGTTCACCAAGATCCATTTTCCCGACTACTTTAAGGCCTCTTTTCTTATCTTTCTCTATTTCGCTTGGTGCTTTAAATTCCGGTTCCTTGGGTTCCTTGCTTTCTTCAACTTCTTCTTTCTCTGAAGACGATTCTACCGGAGCGGCAATTTCTTCTTCAACTATTTCTGTTTGTGCACCTTCCTCAACAACTTCAACTTTTTGGTCCTGCGGTTGCACTTCAAGAGGAACTTCCACAACCTCTTCTTCTCTTAACTCTTCAATTTTTTCAGGTTCCGGTTGATGAACTGCAACTTTTTCCTCTTCTTCTTTTACTTTATCTTCGTGTTTTTTATTAAACTCAGCTATTTTTTTATAATGTTTTTCGGCTTTCTCAATATCTTTTTTAAAATGAGCATTTATATCTGTAATCATTTCATCTGTCAACATAGACATATGCGACTTTACATCGTGCCCCTTCTTCTGTAGAAATTCCACAAGATTTTCAGCAGCAAGATTATATTCCGACGCTATTTTATAAACTCTCAATTTCTTTGATTTCGTCTCTGGCATTATAACTACCTATCCTATTATTAATTCGAATTTATTCGGCTTTATTCTTCTTCTTCAAACTGTGATTTAATTATTTCAATAATTTCATTAATTTTATCCTCATCCAGGGTTTCAATTTCTTTTAATTTTTCAGGGCCTGCGGTTAATACTTCCAAAGCAGTATCATACCGGTTATTTATTAAAGTTTCGTAAATATCACTTCCAAGTTCTTCTTTAATGTCTATTAATTCTATATCCTCATCATATTCTTCAAATGGTTTTTCTTCCCTCAGAATTTCTATTTCATACCCGGTTAGTTTCATGGCAAGTCTAATATTGACCCCATTCCTTCCAACTATTAAAGAAACCTGATCGGAATCAGCTGTAACGACAGCTTTTCTTTCAACTGTATCCAATTCAATTTGTTTCAACTTAGCCGGAGCAAGGGATCTCTGGATAAAGATAATTGGGTCTTCAGCGTAATTTACAACATCGATATTTTCATTATTTAATTCTCTAACAATTGCATGGATCCTGACGCCTTTCATACCGACACAGGCCCCGACTGCATCTATTCTATTATCCTGAGATTCTACGGCTACTTTAGCTCTTTCGCCGGGTTCTCTGGCAATGGCTTTAATATCAATTATTCCATCATAAATTTCGGGAATTTCAATTTCGAACAATCTCCTTAAAAAAGTATTATCTGATCTTGAAATAATAATTTGCGGTGAATTTGTACCTTTCCTGACTTCTTTTACGATAGCTCTAACAGTATCACCTTTTTTATATTTTTCATATGGAATTTGTTCATTTCTCGGAAGAAGCAGTTCATTTTTATTATGATTTACCAGTATATCATTTTTTCTTATTTGATATATATCTCCAACAACTATTTCTCCGAGCAGTTCCTGATATTCATTATAAATAATATCTTTTTCTATTTCTCTAATTTTCTGGTTAAGGTTTTGTTTCGCCAGTACAATCAATCTCCTTCCAAAAAAAGCCAGATTTAATTTTTCGACATAATCTTCTCCAACCTCAAGCTCCTCATCATTACCTTTTTTATTTACTTCTTCAATACTAATCTGAGTATTAGGATCTTCAACTGTTTCTACAATTTCTCTTTCAAGAAATATTTCAATATCTCCTTTATCCATATTAACAACAACATCATATTTGGCTTCTTCGCCGAATTTTTTTCTTACAAGCATTCCGAAAATGTCTTCAATTATTCCGGCAAGCACATCCTTGTCAATCCCTTTTTCCCTTACCATCTGGGCAAAAGATTCTACTATATCGAAATTCATTTCTTTGTTACCTCCATTAAGAAAAACTTGCTATTACTTTAGCTTTTATTATATCGTTAAAGATAATTAAAATTTGTTTATTATTTGACAAAAATGTCAATTCATCGCCGGATACACCGATAAGCATTCCTGTTAATTCTTTAGTTTCATTATTCTGCTTATAAGAAATATCAAATTTGCGATTTATGTGTTTGGGATATTGTTTCAAAAAGATTAAAGGCCTATCTATTCCTGGTGAAGAAACATCCAGCCTGTAGTTTGATTCAATAATACTTTGCTCTTCAATAACTGAATCTATATCGCGACTAACTTTTGCACAGTCTTCGGCGGATACATTTTTTTCGCCATCAATAAATATTTCAATAACCCTATTCTTTTCATTACCACGCAAGACCATATCGATAAGGAAAAAACCGTTTTTTTCGACTGTATCAGCGGCAATATCTCTAATTTTTTTTTCAAAAAAATCCATACAAACAAAAATCGCCCATTAATGGGCGAAAAGAGTAGGTAAATTTAATATAAAATATTTCAATTAGCAAGGAAATGAATAATTAATAGAAACCTCTTTAACCTAATTCCCCGGTTAAATATATGTTATAAAAAAATAAGATAATTGTGACACATTATAATAATATATTTTTTAATATCGTTTAACGTCACTTTTTTCTTATTTATATATACTTAGATGTTAACAAAATACCTAAAAGATAAGAAATGAATAAAAGACAAAAAAGAACTATCATAATAGGTCTGATAATAATTGCTGCAGCAGTTATTATCTGGTTAGTCAGCGGCGGGGGAATATTTACTAAAACCCAGGTCTTAATTGAAAAAAAAGATGCCTTATTCGGCACGACATATAAAGAATGGCAGAATAAATTTATTTGGGGACTAGATTTAACATTAATTATATCGGGAATTACAGTTTTAGTTTCGGGAGTTTTATTTTTCATTTTTAAAAAAAGGGAAACAATGAAAACACTATTTAAAATTATATATTTAGTTCTAATTCTTTTTATTTCAATTTCTGCGCAAAGCTTTGAAGTAAAAGCAAGCGGTACACAAACATTTTCTTTTGCCGATGAAAGCGGTAGAAACCAGGCAACATTCCACAGTACTACCCCTTTTGAGGAAATAAACGGATTAACAACGGATATAAAAGGAAAAGTGACATTTGATGTTAAAGATTTTGCGAATACTTTAAAAGGAGAGTTTACAATTCCTGTTGCATCTCTGAGAACAGGAATAAGAAAAATGGAAAATGACCTTAGAAGCTCTTCCTGGCTTGATGCGGATAAATACCCGGTAATTACATTTAAAATAATGAAAGTAAGCGATGTTCAAAAACTTGAACCAAATAAATTAAGTGCTACTATAACAGGAGATTTTACAGTTCATGGAGTTACAAAACAAATAGCAACAAAAGACACAATTACTTACCTTGATGAAAGCGAAATGACCAGAGCAAGGATGCCGGGTGATCTTTTAGGAGTCCTTGCAAATTTTGACATCAATTTATCAGATTTCAATGTTGAACATTTGTTATTGGGAAAAAGAGTGTCAAATGATATTCATATAAAAGTGAATGTTGTAGGTACTACCAAATTTTAATCACTAAAGGGAACATCATGAAAATATTTAATAGTTTCTTAATATTGATATTTATTATTTCTTTTTCAAAAATGGGTTACTCACTTCCAAGATTTGCATTAAGAATGGGTGGAACTTGTGCAGATTGTCATATAAATCCTACGGGAGGTGAATTAAGAAATAAAGGAGGGTTCCATTTCGAGAGAAATGTACTGCCAATGTTTTCAGCACATAAAGATATTAAGCTGGATGATCAGATTGGAGAAAATATTTTATTCGGTGTTGACTATAGGACACAATATTTATATTCACAGGAATTTAAAAGAACCGATTTCCAGAAGATGAGCGGATCAATTTATACCGATGTTAAAGTAGACGACAAAGTAGACATTTACGGTTCGTATGATTTAATTAATCAATTCTGGGAATTTTACGGGGTAGCTCATTTTCTTCCCAATGACAGCTATATAAAAGTAGGTACATATTCACCAAATTATGGAGTAAGGGTTGATGATCATACTGCATACACCAGGGGTGGTGATCTGGGATTTTTATTTAATTCCACAGAGGGACTTATTTATCAGCCAGGGTTTACGGAAACTGGAGTTGAAGTTGGCATGTATCTAACTAACTTTGCATTTTTAACAGTTAGTGCCGGAAACCCCCATCCGGGATTTCTATCCTTTGATCCTTCATATACAGCAAGTTTGCAGTTAACTCCGGTAATAGCAAATAAGATTCCTTTACTTATCGGGGGCTCTTATACAACATTTGACGGAACTTTAGGTCCCCTGATTTTTAAAACATATCCCAAAGTAAGTATGTACGGTGGATTTTTAGGATTCGGCATAGGGAACTTTACGTTAATCGGTGAATATGATATAGCAAAAGATCTGGTAGTAAAAGATAAATCAACTACAGCTTTGATGGTAAAAGGGAATTATCAGATTGTTAAGGGATTAGAAGCCGTCTTAAGGTATGACAGATTTGATCCGAATAATGATATTACGGATGACGAGATTTCACGATGGATAGTAGGATTTGAATTTTATCCTTATAGCTTTATTGAAATAAGACCGCAATATAGGATTCAGTCGGAAACTCCGGCAGTTGATAACAATTCTTTTATTGTTCAATTTCATTTTTATTATTAGATCATTATTTTTTTCTAAAAACTTGTGTTGAAGAGGCTTGAGCGGTAGAAGTAATAATAATTTCATTTATATTTACATGAGAAGGTCTTGTTGCCGAAAATAAAACAGCTTCGGCTACATCTTCCGCAGATAATGGTGTAATTCCATCATAGACTTTTTCTACCTTTTCTTTATCACCTGAAAACCTGACATCACTAAATTCTGTTCTAACCATTCCGGGATCAACAGTTGATACTTTAATATTCTTATCAAGAACGTCTAATCGTATTGATTGTGTTAAAGCATTCACTGCATATTTGGTGGCGCAGTAAACATTACCATTAAGATAGACTTCATGACCTGCAGTCGAACCAATATTAATTACATGACCTTTTTCTCTTTCAACCATACCAGGCAGTATCATACGTGTAACATATAAAAGTCCTTTGATATTTGTATCAATCATTTCTTCCCAATGATCAATTTCACCTTCATATAGTTTGGAGAAACCTCTTGCAAGACCTGCATTATTAATTAGGATATCAATTTGTTTCCATTCTCCCGGAAGATTATCAAAAATATTTTTTACTGCTTTATAATCCCTTACATCAAGTTCGAGAGTCAGAACTTTTGAACCATAATCTTTTTTTAAAGATGTGGACAGATTATTAATTCTATCTAAACGTCTTGCGGCTAATATGAGGTTAGCTCCTTCTTTTGCAAAAGCAATTGAACATGCCTTTCCAATTCCCGATGAGGCTCCGGTAATGAGTACAATTTTATTTTTTAATAAACCCATTTTATCCCTTTATTTTTTCAGAAATATGAAATTAAGGAAATTTTTAATAAGTGGGAAATATTTCATTGAGAAATATTAATTATATAATATCTGTTCTAAAAAATTAAAAGAAAGGGGATCAGGTTATGTATGTTTTAGAGGTTTTGTGTCTGCTGTTATTAAAATATTCCGGGTATTTTATCTCCACATTTATAGCAACTCCCATTTTCAATTTTATTCATTAATACATCATGCCAGTCCCTTTTTATCAAAGTAGAATTACAATTGGGGCAGTAAGTATTTTGGCCTTCCCGATCATGGATATTACCAACATAGCAGAACTTTAACCCTGATTTAATAGCAATATCCCTGGCTTTCCTTAAAGTAATCTGGGGCGTTCTTGTTTTATCTCTCATTCTAAAATCAGGATGAAACGCAGTAAAATGAACTGGTACTGAATCGCCTAAATTTTCTAAAATCCAGTCACATTCATTTTGAATTTCTTCAGAAGAATCATTTTCATCCGGAATTAACAAAGTTGTAATTTCAAACCAGATATCAGTTTCATTTTTCAGCCATACTAAGGTATCCAGAACATCCTTTAAAGAAGAAAAGGTCAACTTGTTATAAAATTTTTCAGTAAATCCTTTCAGATCAACATTAGCAGCATCGATATATTTATAAACATCTTTTCTTGCATTTTTATCTATATAACCGGCTGTTACCATTACGGAATTTATACCTTCATCTCTTGCAATTCTTGAGATATCAATAACGTATTCCCCAAAAATAGTGGGATCATTATAAGTATAAGCGATAGAAGGAACCCTATATTGTTTAGCAAGATTGACAACGTCTTCCGGAGAAGACTTCATTGAATTTGAATCGTCCAATTTTGCTTTACTTATAGACCAATTCTGGCAGAATTTGCAGCCGAGATTACACCCGGCGGTTCCGAAACTTAGAATTGATGTGCCCGGATAAAAATGATTCAGTGGTTTTTTTTCGACGGGATCAATAGCAAAACCTGTGGGTCTGCCATAGCCGATACTATAAAGTTTACCCCCGATATTTTGGCGGATAAAACAAAAGCCGGGCTGTCCTTCTCCAATCTTACAGTAACGCGGACAAAGAGTGCATAAAATTTTATTTTTTTCGGCAGGTTCCCACCAATCAGCCACTTTTAATTCATCTATATTTCTTTCAATTATTTCCATGGTATCTAAAATATTAACTAACACTTAAGATAATTTCTTAATCGAACAGATGAAAGCTATATTTTGGTAACCATGGCATATAAAACATGCTGCAGAACCGGTTTGGTCATTGATAGTCATTTTTTATCAACAGTCATTCAATGGTTATTTAAGGTAATTATCAAAGCCCTTCCCCTATGATATTTCATAATTACTACATTTTCCATCCAGAATCAACCTTAAATCTCAACTTAGTCAGGGCCGGACAGGATTCTCTAATTTCACTCTCTATTAGTTTCTCCTCTAACGGACGAATCTTTGTGTGTCATTTTTGTCAATTTTTGAAAATTGATCGGATGAAAATGGGTAAATATTTAGCCATTTTTTGGGGTTCTGTTTACCTGGAGGTTACTTGGAGGTACCTTGGAGTTGTCTTGGAAGTGGAACGGAGATGGAACGGAGGTAAATTGGGATTGAAAAGGGGTAAAAGGTGAGTGACAAAAATGACAACCGGTTGGCAAAAAAGTAGTAGAATATTTTTAAGATGCTTATAAAGCTATTCCAAATGAAAAAACAAATTCGTCACAGAAAGTCGGATGCCGATTTAAACTAAAGGTTACCATCTTAAAGGTGAGATTAAGATGATGCAGCTGGTTCCGCGTTCAGTTGCAGATTTCTATGGAGAGTTGTTTTCGAAATTAGGAGAACTAAATATTAACCTTGAGATTCATGCAACTCCTAACGAAGTAGCTAATCCAATAGAATTTGACAGGGATATAGAACATGCATCTTATGACGCTGATTACGCTAACCGGTTTTGGCGTATACTTATGCAGGCTGATCGTGTTTTAAAGGAATTCCGTTCTCGTTTCATCGGTAAATGCAGTCCGGTACATTTTTTTTTGGGGAAGCTTCGATCTGGCTGTAACGCGGTTTTCCGGGCGGAGAGCACCGGAACATCCGGGCGATATCCCAGAGAAGAAAAATAAACAACTGTTAGAGGATGTGGGGAAATTGATTTTGAAAGGGTGAAAGGATTAGTAGAAAATAAGTGTAGGTATTTTCGAATAGATAATGACAAAACTATCAAATTTTAATTGTAAATACTCTTCCCATCCCATAATAGTTTTCATAAATTGTTCATAAACTCTATCGCATTTTTGTTGATAAATTCCTGGAGTATATAATCGAGGGAGAGATTCATCTAAAATTTTTTGATTTGTAATCAATACTCTTGCTCTTGTTCCCTGTCTTTTTCTCCAATCCAGGACAAGTTTGCCGGTTTTAAGAGCAATAAGTAAATCTTTAGCAGCTAATTTTACTCTTTCTTTTTCCTTCTTAGTTAAAATAGAGTGTTTAAGTAAATCAAAAACTGGGAGTTCTTCTTCAGATAGGTTTTCAGATATAGCCCGTTTTTCTACCTAGGTAATTTTCTTCCCTTTATTCTGAAAACGAATGGTACATTCTAATCCTTCAATGAAGATTCTGCCCATCTTTTGAACCTCTCAAAATACTTCCAGAGATTATCAACGTCTTTCATGTCGTAAACATCTCCACTATAAGAAACGGATGTTTTATGTGCAATAATTTTCTCAAGATGTGCGAATGCTTTTTTATTTTCATCAGTTGCCGCTAAAATTTCCTTTAATAAAAAAACTGTCTGATTATGATCTTCGCCCTGGCTTTTTTCCCCTCTGGTTTTAATACTTATAGCATCAGCATAGGCTATAGCTGAATGAACGATCAATACTCCCGCTGCATTCCAGTATTCATATTCACGGGCAACATCTGCACCACCGGAAAAACTTTCAGCTACTTTTTTATAATCTTTCCATTTAATACTATCTACTTTTGTTCTTATTGTTTTTCTACTCATTTATAAGAGCCCTGATGTTCTTTCCTGAAATTACTATTCCTTCCTTGATTATATCTATAACAGGGGGTTTTTTAGTTTTAGCTCTTTTTTTAAACTCATTTTCTGAAATGTAAAACGGTGATAATGAGACTCCGTATTTTTTGAAAAAAAATAAATTGATTTCAGTGATAATTTTTTCTATCGTATTTTTACTTCTAATGCTGTTAAATACTATACAGAGATCAAGATCGCTTTCAATTTTTTCTTCTTTTCGTGCAATGCTTCCAAAAACAATTAAGCTGGATGGATATTTTCCCAATTCTTTCTTTATATCAGAATAAATTGTTTCGGCAAAATTCATTTCCGAACTAAGGATTGGGATAATTATTTTTTTCACAATGTAATGCTCACGGTTTAGATAAAAGAAATGTTCTCTGCCGCCTCTTTGACGTGTTACAATGTTAAGATTCTCCAGCGAAGAGAGTGCTTCAAGACAGGAAGGTGCACTCATTCCCGCCTGCTTGGCTATCTCTCTACCGGATAGACCAATCTTAACTTTATTAATTACTCTGAGGACTGCGATATTTGACCATGTTGCAAAAACATTATCGAGTATTTTATAAACAATCATTTTAAGAACCTTTTCTTTTGTAAGGTTTTCCTAACATATGTAAGGTTTACCTTACAAAAATAACTATATAAATGTCAATTTCAATAATTCAATAAAAATCTAATCTCGGACTATTTATCAGAATTCAGTCCAAAATTTGAATTCAAAATTCAACAACAAATTGACTAAATGCGACTAATTCTTGAATTAATAATTTTCTTATAACTATTTACAATATTTAGTATTATACCTCTACTTCTCCGCTAATCAATTTTTGTAAAAGAAGATCACGGGTTTTTCGTAGATTTTGGTTTTTAACATTTAATAAATGTCGTTCTTTTAATATTGGTTTAACAACATTAAATAATAATGCAACATTTTTTAAAAGTAGGATAAGGGTGGCTTGATTCGTTTTCGATGGCTTAGAGGTTAAAAAATGGGGGAATACCTACGCTATTTCTTAGGGTTTTGTTTTTTAGGGTTGAGTTATGAAAAAGTTGAACAGGAATGGGTGATTGATGGAATAGCTGAATGTTCTGAATAACTTGAGGCTGATGTTGTAAGTAAATCAAAATTATAATTATCACCAGGTATGTCAATAAAACATTTTTTTGGAAATCTTGACTAAAAATTTGATTTGAGTTAAGGATAATAAAGAGTATAAATAAATATTTATATTCAATTTATATAGATTTCATATTATTAGCAATGGTTTACACTATACATATTGACTTTTTACATAACGGCTTGAAATGCGTTAGACGGAAGCTAAAATTTTATTGAGGATTAAATTTATAAGTTAAAAAGCTTTTATTAAAATCAGCAGTTGATGTGGGTTTTGCCTCATAATTACAATTTTGATCTTTGTGCTTATAGTATCTTTTGAATAAATTTTATATACAAAATTTATTGAATTCTATAATCATCATTTGTCCCATCTCCATTAAAATCATGTAAGGTTCTACGATGATTGAGTCTATCATTTGCAGGTGGAGTGTATCCGCCAGGACAGTTTTGCCAATCACCAGAACCTCCCGATGAATATTTCCAAATGCTACCATCGAATCCTATTATATCTGTTTTACCATCATTGTTTACATCATCAATATAAAGCTGCCGGATAGTATAATAAGATGAATTTAGATATGACCAACTACTGCTACCTGAATATGAAATCCATAAGGTATCACTCCATGTTGAAATAATATCTGTGGTACCATCTTTATCAAAATCTCCAAAACCCAGATCACTTAAAGGAATGGGAGAATAGTTTAAATGTCTTGCGGCTATCAAAGCACTAATAGAAATTTTCCATTCATCCTGATATGGGAAAAATATATCAGTAATTCCATCCCCATTAAAATCACCGAAAGCAATATTATCTATAGAATAAGATGTACCAATTAATCTATTCCAATTACCGTCGTATTTTACCTGAAAATTTGAGGTACCAGGAGTTGTTCCGGTAAAGTTATTATGACTGATATATATTTTACCATAAGCATCATTTTCATCAGGAACAGAGCCGCAACCATTTGCCTGTCTATTTTCTTCAATTTCTTGTTTAAAACATCCATCTAAAATATAACTTTGTACAAAAGTATTATCATAGATTTTACAATAATCACCAGGTACACCTCTAATATCAATAGCATATTGATTAATATTATTAAAAGAATTGTGATGAATTAAAATTCTATAACCAGCAATATGATCATTCGCCGGGACATCACAATTTTGAGCATTTCCGTGCATATCAAATGCATGATTAGTTGAATTTGATGTTGTATTGTAGCTAGCTTCATATCCAGTAAAAGGAGCACCTGTTCCAGCTATATCATGACGATTGAAATCAAATATATTACTTTGAATTACGGCGAAAGCTCCTGATTCCAGAACGACACCATACCCTAAACCATCAGTATCAGACTGATTGTGTATATAGTTGCTAATAATATCAGCCCGGCTATTATTTCCAAGGCTAACGCCAGCGTCTCTAAAATAACATATTTCACAATTTTGAATAATGAGACCAGTATTACCATTTGAGACAATACCTAAATTTTGATAACTATTTGTATTGCCTTGAATAGCGAGATTATCAAAACACACATTGTCTGCTGTTACACGAATTAAAGGAGTTTGTGCAGTATAACTGAATGAGTCAAAGAGTTTCTTCTTCACAAGACTCTTTATAGTTATAGATTTATTGACATCCAGAGTGTTACCATTGAAATCAATATCCGATTGTACAAAAACATAATCGCCTGTTTTCGACGCGGTAACAGCCTGCGTAAATTCAGTATAATTACCTGCATAAAAAATATCCGGAGCGATTGTTTCGCCAGGCTCATGAGAATTTGAACATCCTGAAAGTATACACAGTACCGAGAGAATTGTAAAAAGAAATGATTTTTTCATATAAATTAATTTCCGGAAAAATGTGGCGGTTAGGTGGCTTTCATAGACGAAATCGTAAATTTGAATCCGTCCGGATCGTGTAACCGAAACATGCGCACACCCCAAGGCGTATCAGCGGGCTCAGAATCGAGAATACCTCCGAGTTTTTTTATTCGATTTGCAATATCATCAATATTCTGATCTGTCGTAATCCGTAACGAGAATCCTTCCCCTTTTGAACGATCGAAACCCTTGACACCGTTATCTTGAGTGATTAATATACGTACTTCTCCAGCTTTTAGAGAAACAGCGAATAAGTTTCCATCACGCTCATATTTTTGGTCAACGGCAAAATTTAGAACACTATGATACCATGCCAGACTCTTGTGGATATCCTTCACGGTTAGTGATGCAGAAAGGCTGCTGCCCCGGAATAATTCAACTTTGGTATCTTTCTCCATAAAATCCTTCTATTTTAATTTGAGTAACTTGATTTAATAATTTAATAATTTAATAATCTAAATGCCGCAATCAACCATTAAGATTGGTTAAGAATGATTTAGCGGATGAACTCCGGCTTATAATTTATCCTATAACTTTCGGTATAGGAAAAAAAGTTGTTTGACGATTGTACGATTCCAGCAGCATTTACATTAACGGAGAGTTTGGTTACGTCAACAGGTGTGATTATTGCGAATTATAAGCGGGTTGGAGAAGTTAAGACCGGTATCTTTGAAATTAAGGCGGCTAACTTATTAATAATTCCCCAAGATAAGCTGAATATCTTCACCAGGTGTTTCTTAGTTTATAAGCATTGGAGGCTTTCGGCAATCAAGCAGCACCCATTGGAAAGTCAGATCTTTACGATAAGGAGATTTTACATGAGTTTAGAAATTCAGGAAATATCACCCCTAACAGGGTTTTAGATTCTTATTTTATCATTTTTGCTAATAATATTTCACACCTAACGGTGTTGAAACCGAAACCCGAAAAACCAGTCCACAACAGAAATAATTATTTAAATTACTTCGAAGCGTATCCAATTGACACGGCTTTTCTCAGAGTAAGGTGCACCGGCTGCAAAAATTATTACATCTCCTTCTTTTACATGTTCTTCTTCAAGAATAAGTTTTTTTGCCTTGTCAATCAAAATGTGTTCTTTATCTATTTCATCACAAAAAATCGAAGTCACTCCCCATCTTAAGCATAAGTTATTCATAGTATCAAAACTGTTTGAAAGAGCTATTATCTTTGCTTTAGGTCTAAATTTTGCAAGATTTCTTGCGGTTCTTCCTTTAAATGTAAATGCGACAATTGCAGCAGCATTCACCTGTCTGCTGACTTCAACAATAGCTTTACCCATCGAATCGAATAAATTTTCTTCAATATTTACAGGGATTTCAAAATTTATGACATGAGGCGATGAATAAAGTTCTGAATTTCTTATGATATCATTCATGATTTGTACCGTTTTAATTGGATATTTTCCAATTGAAGTTTCGCCGCTAAGCATAACTACATCGGTCCCATCCCAAACGGCATTAGCAACATCAGAGGCTTCTGCACGGGTAGGAATTGGGTTATGAATCATAGATTCAAGCATTTGTGTTGCGGTAATTACGAGCGTCCCGGATGCATTGCATTTTTTTATTATTTCTTTCTGTATAACCGGAACTTCTTGCGGAGGTAATTCAACTCCGAGATCTCCCCTTGCAACCATAATTCCATCTGCTATTTGCAAAATTTCATCGAAGTTATCGACCGCTTCTTTTTTTTCAATCTTAGCAATAACCGGCTTTTCAAAATTTTTTCTTTTTAACCATTCCTTTAAATGAGAGATATCCGAAGCTTTTCTAATAAAAGATAAAGCAATATAATCGACCCGGTGTTCCATACAATATTCAAGATCTTTGAAATCTTTTTCAGTAACCGAAGCAGTAGATAATCTCATTCCGGGAAGATTCATCCCTTTTCTAGGTTTGAGTATACCCCCAATTTCAATTGAACAAATTACAGAATCTACTTTCTTTTCGTTTATTCTAAGCCTTATTAATCCATCATCAATAAGAATGGGATCCCCTATTTGGGCGTCGTCAACTAAAGATTTATATGAAGTCGAAATAATTTCCTTAGTTCCTCTAATATCATTAATTGTAATTTCAATTTTATTCCCCTGAGCTAATTCAATTTCCGGTTCGGAAAGCTCACCGACTCTGATTTTGGGACCTTGCAAATCAATTAAAATTGATAATGGAGTTTCCTCTTCCTTGCACGCTCTATCAATTTCATCAAATAAATTATCATAAAATTGATAATCACCGTGTGAAAAATTCATCCGGATACCATCAATACCTGCCAGGATCAATTTTTCTATTTCCTTTGCTGTGGATGTGGCCGGACCAAGAGTACATAAAATCTTGGTTTTAGCAAATGTGTCTGTTTTAACTTTATTCATCTTTTCTTTCTCTTTATAGGGGTTCGTGAAAATAAAGCCTTTCTCATTCTAGATTTTGTATAAAGGTCTTTAATCTTTTCTTCAACAAAATAAAATACACTCCCCTTTTCATATCCTTTCATTGTACGTTCACCGGCTTTTTTTTCTGTTAGAATTTCGATCCCTTGTTCAACTCTTGAAATCGGGTAAATATGAAATTCACCTTTCCTGACGGAATCAATGACATCTTCCCGAAGCATTAATTCGGCTACATTTTGAATAGGGATTATGACCCCCTGCTTTTTATTCAATCCTTTCATCTTACAAATATCATAAAAACCTTCTATCTTTTCATTTACACCTCCAATAGGCTGGACATCTCCTTTTTGATTCAATGAGCCGGTAACTGCAAGAGACTGTTTAATTGGGAGATTAGATAAAGTTGAAAGGAGTGCAAAAATTTCGGCGCATGAAGCGCTGTCACCGTCAACAGTACCATAAGATTGTTCAAAAACCAGATTAGCATTAAAAGCGAGCGGCAGAACCTGGCCGAAAGTCTCTCTAAAATAACCGGATATTATCAGTACTCCTTTATTATACTGCTTTCCGCTCATTCCGGCTTCACGCTCAACATTTATAATAGTACCGCTTCCTAAAGAAACAGTAGCTGTAATCCTCGAAGGTCTTCCAAAGGAATAGAAGTCACCGCCATAAACGGCAAGCCCGTTTATTTGTCCTACTCTTTCACCTTCGGTATCAATCAGAAACATATCCTGCTGATACATATCCGTAATTTTTGCTTCAAGTAAACCATGTCTTTCCTTAGCAGAATTAAAAGCTTTCTGAACATGAGCAGCGGAAACCACATGAAAGCCATCGTCTTTAGCCCAAAAGTTTGCTTCACGAGCAAGGTCGGCAATATAAGAAAATCTAGTTGTTAATTTATTTTTATTGCCGGCATACCTTGCGCCAAGTTCAATTAAATATGCTATAGCGCTTTTATCGAACTCGCAAAGCTTTTCTTCTTTAATCAGTTTTTTAATTACCCTTGCATATTCAACAAGTACCTTATCATTCCTTTTAATTTCATAATCGAAATCAGCTTTTATCTTAAATATTTTTTTGAAGTCATATTCATAGTTAGCAAGTAGTGAATAAATATCCTGACTTCCAATCAGGATAATTTTAGCAACAATCTCTATAGGTTCTGGTTTTAAAATTGAAGTAGAAAGAAAATAGCTCGGCAGGTCCTGTATTTCAAGTTTATTATAAGTCAGAACTCTTTTTAAGGTATGCCAGACACCTTGTTCTTCAAAAAGGTGATTGACATTTATAATGAGATACCCGCCGTTTGCTCGCAATAAAGACCCGGCTTTAATCCTTGTAAAATCACTATACCAACCCCCTCTGCCGTCGTTGATTCTTTCTATAGTGCCGAAAATATTTACATAATTCGGGCTGGTTTCTTCAATTACAGGGCAGTTTTTAAATCCGGAAGTATCCAATATAATATTGACCTCATAAGTTTTAAAGTAATCAATAGGTAAACCGGATTCGGTGGTTTCGCCATCCGGCTTAAATCCTTTAAATATCTGGATATTTTCAAGAACATGATTTTCGACCTGCTCAATGTATTCAATGATTTTTGGATTATTATATTTATCCTTTATATTTTCAATAATGCCTTTAACAACTACTTCCGCAGCTTCCTTTTCTAATTTTAAAAGCTGTTCCTGAAACTGTTGACTTATTTTTAATCCTTTTTTGAATATAGAATGAAGTTCATCCTGGTAACTATTATATTTAGAAATAATTTCTTTAACTTCCTCATTAGAAATCTTATTTTGCTGTACCATCTCATCTAATTGATAAATTGGAACAGGTTTGTTATCAATTATAGGAATAATATCCGGTCGGGCAGCTTCGCCAATTTTTGTTTGCCCAAGAGTAAAGTGATCGCTTTTCAACTTTTCATTAAAAGGACCTAATAGTTCTTGTTCTTGCTGACTGTAAAGGTCTACAATTTGTTTTTTTCTATGTATATAAGTTTCACTTTCAAGCGCCTGCGGGATTCTTTTCTTCAAAATATTAATTACGGATGAGAAGTCCTGTTTAAATTCCTTCGCTTTACCTGAAGTAAAAACCAGAAGAGAAGGGCGGTCTTCATCTTTAAAGTTATTCACATAAGCATAATCTTTAAGAGGGGGGCAATTTGAGCTAATCTTTTCAAGCATTTTTTTTACAGTTGTAGCTTTACCGGTTCCGGATAATCCGGCTATATAAATATTATATCCGGGACTTTGTAAATCGACACCTACTTTTAAAGCTTTTAAGGCTCTCTCCTGTCCGAGAATACCCTCGATTGGTTCAAGATCAATTGTAGAATCAAATTGGAAAATATCTGGGTTGCATTTCCACCTTAATTCTCCTGGTTTTAATTCAATATGTTTACCTGCAGGTTTTGAAAGATTCGCTGATTTTGCCATAAAGGTTTTCCCCATATGTAATTGTTTATAATACTATTCATTTAATACTAAAATGTAAAATTTTTTTATGAGAATGAAAAATATTATAAGTTTAATCTAAATCACATACAATCATACAAATATTGTTTTAGTTAGTATTAAGAAATTTTAATGTTTTATTAAGATTGTTTTAATACTTAGATATTATTTTAATCTTTAATTTTTGGCGGTTCAGTATTAGAAAAGGGGTAAAATCTCTTAATATTCAAATTTTTATTTAAGTGTGAAATTTTAAGTTCATTTAATAATAATATAATTTTCCCCCGGACGTCAACATTACTGGAAAAAGGAGAGCGAAAATCTCTCCTTTTTTGTTTTAAAGAATCTACACCTGGGCTAACATGTTTGAGCTTGTCGATTGAAACACCGGGCTAAAGCCACGGTACTAACCTTTATTTAATTCAAAATGAATAGCCTATAATCAGGTTCTTTACTGTTTATGAATTTAATGCCGGGTGCCGGGAAGTGGATCATATTTGCAGTATTAATTAAAAGCTGCCAATCTTTATTTTTAGAAGAAAATATTTTATCGAGATTAAAATCAAAGCCAAGAATATATTCCCTGTTTTTATAGTCTTCAGAAATACTAAATCCTAGACCTACTTGTAAAAATTCCGGCCAGATATACTCAATAGAACCTGGCAGCAAATTATGAATATCAGTAGTAAGCCAGTAAATATGAGCTTCATAAGTTGAAGTTAAGTTAGGCGGGAAATGAAAATTATGTGTGGGTATATAGCTCCATTTAAAATTAAAATTTTGCAGCAATGGAAATAGATCCTGAAGATAACCGTATCCGAGTCCCAGAGTATTAAAAGTTAAATCCTGATAATCAAAACCATACCGGGAAAAACCATCGCCGACTTCAATTACTACACCCAATCCAAGACTTAATAAAGCGGCAACTTCTTTTGAATTGGTTTCAGAATATCCCCCCCACTCCAATAAATTTTTGGAAAGCCTATAAAAAAGATAGGAAGTATAAAAATGACCTATTTTATCAATTCCTCTTGTTTCATGATCATTTAACCAGCCTTCCCCTTCAGCAGGATTATAAAAGCTAAAACTCTTATTTCCATCTCTCCACCACATTGAATAGCCGGCTATTAGAGTGGTAGCATAAACTCCCGATAAGGTTATAATGGATAAATTTTTACGGGAAAATAAAGTGTTGGATGATTCTTGTTTAACCGGTGAACTCTGTGCAAAACTCCACCCGGGTTTAAATAAAAGAAATAGGGTGATAGTTAATAGTATCGAATGTCTAGAAATCAAAATAAAGCCCTAAAAGATTTCTACTGCTTGTTTCTTCATATAATTGCCCGCGTACATCGTATCCGGTTCTAAATGTATAAGCCAGTCGAACAAATGAATCACCGTTTTCAGGATATTTTAGACCTATTTGAAATGCTTTTGTAGTACCGTTATTTACTTCAGCTTTCATTTTAAAATCAAATGCAAAATAAAGAAGTATATTTTCTGAAATAGATTTACCTGCATCAAAACCAAACTGGAATCGTGTATGTTTATTTTTTCTTGGTTCATTATGAAAGTTAAGTGTTGCAGCTATATAAACTTTCCCATTAATAATGTCAATTAATTTTTCTCCCTGAAGACTAATATAATCTCTAACATAATTTATTGAAGTTTGATTCAGCTGCAGTATACCGTCATCAACAAAGTGCGCACTTAAATGCCCCCAATTAAACCTAAGCAGAAAGTTATCACCGAAATTTCTATCAAGGAAAAAATCGACAAGATAGTCAGCAGTAAAAACCTGGATATGCGGCGGAGTAATTTTTAGTGTACTAAAAACTGTGGCAGCGGCTGAAAACTGATAGATATTATTACTAATTGCCAAATTCAATAAAGGTTTATCTGTACCAATATTTCCATACCATTCATTTGACTCAAAATGTTTCACAAGGGAGAATTGATGGGATATTGCATCTGCATAATATTTTTGATAAATCTTTTTTTCAGGAAAAATCTTAATTGATGTCTGTGGAAAAACCTGGTTAGTAACCAAAAGGAAAAAAGAAAATAAGAAGATTTTCATTAAAAGTTCCGTAAAAATTATTCGATAAGGAACAAAAATAATTATTTTCGAACAGGATTAAAATAGGGTATAAAGGTATAGGGTATAGTCACCAAGTCTCCATGGCACAAAGCAGTCACAAAGTACTTTTGGGACACCCCTTTAATGATATTCATACAGACTCTAAAGACCCTGGATATTTTGCATTACCTTCTTTAAATAACTAATTTTTGCTATATGATTTACATAATCACTATGTATTCAATAACATTATATCCTTAATAGAATATAGAGATAACATAATGAATATAAATGAATTAAGAGGATTATTTCCCCATTTAACGACAGGTAAAATTTATTTTAATCATGCCTCAACAGGACCTATGTCAGTAAGAGTCAAAGAAAAACTATTAGGGTTAATTGAGAATAGAACAGGAGAAAAAATTGATGACTATAAAGAATTTATGGCTGTTAGTGAAGAAACAAAAAAGGATCTTGCAGAAATGATAAACAGTCATCCTTCACGGATAGCTTTTACCGATAATACTTCAAATGGAATAAATATCGTAGCACAGGGAATTCGTTTTAGAGAGGGAGATAGAATTTTGTTAAATGATTTGGAATTTCCGGCTAATGTTTATCCATTCTTAAATCTTCAGAAAAATGGAATTGAAATAGATTTCATTAAATCTCGAAACGGAATCGTTTCGGCTGATGACATAATTAATTCGGTAAGAAAAAATACAAAGTTAATATCGATCAGCTATGTGCAATTTTTATCAGGCTATAAAGTTAATCTTGAAAAACTTGGGAAATTTTGCAAAGAAGAAGGGATTATTTTATCAGTCGATGCAATACAGGGATTGGGTGCATTGGGGCTTGACGTACAAAAATGCAATATTGATTTTATTTCGTGCGGAACTCAAAAATGGCTGCTCGGACTTCAGGGAACTGGATTTATTTATGTGTCTGAAGAGTTACAGGAAAAATTAGAACCAAAATATGTAGGCTGGTTATCGGTGAAAAATGCATGGAATCTGCTTGATTATAATCTGAAACTTAGAAATTCTGCTGAGAGATTTCAAAACGGTACAATCAATACATTCGGAGTTTATGCATTAAATGCATCATTAAAGCTTTTTAAAGAATTTGGTATCCGGAATGTTGAAAAGGGGGTAATTGATAATTCTATTTATTTTATCGATAAGCTCGGTAGTATAGGATACAATGCTCTATTACAGGATGTAAAACAGGAAAATCTTGCTGGAATAGTAAGTATTACTCATGAGCAAAGTAAATATATATTTGATGAACTTGAAAAGAGAAATATCACTTGTGCTTTTAGAGAAGGAGTTGTAAGGTTCTCTCCTCATTTTTATAATACAAAAGAAGAGATAGATCTGGTTATTTCAGGATTAAATGATCTGAATATTAATTTTCAAAAAAACTCTTTTGATTCTTTAAGATGATTGATTTATTATCAACCGCTCTTTGTATAGCGAGAATTCCATTTAAGTGATCAACTTCGTGCTGAAGCAGTTCGGATAAATTATCTTCCAAAACAATAGAGTGTCTTTTCCATTTTAAATCTCTAAAGGAAACCCTGCAGTTTTTATATCTTTTTACTTTTACCAGAATATCAGGGAAGCTCATACAATCATCCCAGAGTTCGACGATTTTCCTTGTAAAATGATCTAAAACCGGGTTTATAAAAACAACGGGACTTTGCAAATGCATATAAACCAGCCTTTTCAAAACACCTATTTGCGGGGCTGCAATTGCTCTTCCGGCATTAAATTTTTTCCTAAAGTCCATTAAAGTGTCATGAAGATCCTGAACCACAATTTTAATTTCCTCAATATCATTTTTCTTTACCGGTGCGCAGGATTCATATAATTTAGGATTGCCAAGTAATAAAATTTCTTTAACTGCCATGACATCATTATTTTGTTTAATTAAATGATTCAAAACTTATTGCCCTAATATAAATAACTTTTTATGCTAATTTTACTTTATATTGTCCAAATTTTATGATTAAATCCATATTACATACCAAATTATTACCATAAAAATACCTGTCAAATTTTTTATAATGAATAAAAAGTTTAATGAAATTTAATTTTTTATTTTTAAATTAAATTCATATTATTTGAAAATATTACTCAGGAGTTAAGATGACAAATATATCTTTTAGCTTTTCTAAATCATTATTTATTACAATTATTGCCCTTTTATATATATCTGCAGGTTTTGCCCAGCAAAATCAGAATAATAAAATGAAAAAAAATGATGAGACTAAAAGTAATATACAGCCATGGAATAAAGAATTAAGGATTAGTCCAAAGGCATTTGTAATGCAAACCATAGGATTAAAAGATATATCAATTTCTTACAGCCGGCCGGGTGTAAAAGGAAGAAAAATATGGGGTGATCTTGTACCTTATGACAAAGTCTGGAGGGCAGGAGCCAATGAGGCAACAAAATTCGTTTTTGGAGGGAATGTTTTAATTAACGGGAAAAAACTTCCGGCAGGTGCTTACAGCTTTTTTGTTATTCCTACAAAAAATACCTGGACACTAATCTTTAATAAGGTTGCGGATCAATGGGGTGCATTTGAGTATAATCAAGCTGAAGATATTATGCGATTTACTGTAAAACCTCAGCAGACAGAATTTACTGAATGGTTAGAATATACTTTCTCGGATATGAAAGTAAACAAGGACGGGAAAAATTCTACGATAGTAAACTTGATTTGGGAAAAGATGAAAATAGCTTTTACGGTGGAAGATGTTAATCGTTAATTGTTAATTGTTAATCGTTAACTTCTAATTATATTTAGTAATTCCTCTGTTTTTTCTTTCATCAATTCTATATTGCCTTTGCTTTCAACATTTAAGCGGATTATTGGTTCAGTGTTAGATAACCTGACATTGAATCTCCAATCTTTATAAGCAACGCTTAAACCATCTATTTTATTTATTTCTCCGTCTGAATACTTTGATTCAAGGACCTTTAATTTATCAGCTGGATTATCGATTTCCGAATTTATTTCTCCGGAACAGGGATACTTCCTAATCATATCTTCTACAAGTTCTGATAATTTCATATTTTCAACCGACATTAATTGCATGGTTAGAAGGAAAGGTATCATACCGCTATCTGAGTAGGAATTATCCCTGAAATAATGATGAGCGGACATTTCTCCACCGTATATTGCATTCACTTCCCTCATTTTTTCTTTTATGAAAGCATGGCCGCTAATTGATTCAACCGGTATCCCTTTCATTTTGTTCACAATATCAATAGTATTCCAAACAAGTCGGGGATCGTGAACAATTTTTTCACCTGCATTTTCTTTAAGTATAGATTTAGCAAGCAAGCCAACAATATAATAACCTTCAATAAAATTTCCTTTTTCATCAAAAAAGAAACAGCGATCATAATCACCATCCCATGCAACACCTAAATTAGCATTGTTTTCTATAACGGCATCAACAGTCGGCTTCCTGTTTTGGAGAAGAAGCGGATTTGGAATACCATTGGGGAAATTAGAATCTGGTTCATTGAATATTTTAATCATTTTTATAGGTAATTCCTTTTCAAGTGCATCTAACGTTAAACCTGCACATCCGTTTCCTGCATTAACTACAACTTTATATGGTTTCATTTTATCAGGATTATAAAATTTTTTTAGATGGTCAATAAAACCTTTCGTGATATCTTTCTTAGTGACGGAACCTTTTTCTGCTTTTGGAGCAGAAATTTCATTATTAACAATCATTTTTTCTACTTCGTTTAACCCTGAATCATATCCAAGAGGTACAGAACCTTTTTTTACAAACTTTAATCCATTATATTCGGGAGGATTATGGGATGCCGTAATCATTATTCCGCCATCAGCCTCAAATTCCGGTGTAGCATAATAGATCATTTCAGTACCGCATAGACCTATATCAATTACATTAACCCCATAGTCTGTTAACCCACTTTTAACAGCATCTGAAATAATACCTGAAGATTTTCTAATATCATACCCGACAACTACTGATTTTGCATCAACCAGTTTAGCAAAGGATAAGGCAACTTTGTATGCCAGTTCAGGGTTTAACTCAGAAGGTACTTTACCCCTTATATCATATGCTTTGAAGCTGTTAATTCTTTCCATTTTGCTCCTTTATGAGTATAAAATTTAGTTAAATTTTTTAGGAAATTAATTTGAATTCTTTTTATTACTATTAAAATACTAAATTTGATAAAAACAATGAGTGAAATACTAAAATAAAAGGGGGATTATTTTTCAATGGAATTTTTTAAAATTACTCTTTAAGTTTAATCCTTAAAAATTTTAGGGAGCTTACTATCGATACAAAAGATACTATTAAGTGGCACTTCGCAAAATGCAATAATTCGAAATGCAATGCTATTTTTTTAGTGAATCCTGATGAGACACCTGGAGATCTGGGATTTATTTGTCCTGATTGCAGTACAAAAACAACAACTTCACATATTGTGCAATGTTCGAGCTGCAAAACTATATTGAATTTCGTTCGTGCAGCACCTAATGAAGAAAAAGTTGTTTTTAATGTTCCGAAATGTTCTCATTGCGTAGGGACAGTGGAAGATGAATGGGAAATTGAACCGCTTTATCAGCCGGATTCTTACATTTAATTTGTCTGCATCTGAAGGCTGATTGAAGTTAGGTAAAAATCTTATAAGCTTGATCCATTTTTATTTCGGAGTGTTAATTTATCTATTGTTTACAAAACAGGTCTATAGCATATTTTGAATTTTTTGCCGGTTAGAGTTTATCAGGGAAGAATTTAGGATTTGTTGATACATTTTTATATATTTTTCAAATTGTATCAAAAATCATAACCATACTTACCGAAACGATTCCGACTTTTATAAATGCATAAATTATAGAATATAATCATTATTTTTAATCATAACGTGTTATTAGAGGAATTTATGTTTAAAAGAAATAGATATATTTTTTCGATTCTCATTCTAGTTACCTTCTTATATGTAACAGGTTGTTCTACTTCATCGCAGGTAGAAAGAGATAATAATACATCTTCACAATCCTACAGCTGGTTAAACCTTGACACGGTGCATGCGGGTAAATTCGATACGGGAAGGATGTGGACATTTGAGTACCCTCCCCTTAAATATTTCAAGAGTGAATATAATTTTCAACCATCTCAGGAATGGCTCGATAATGTACGTCAGTCAGCCTTACGTTTTGCAAATTATTGTTCATCATCCTTTGTATCAGGTGATGGATTAATTATGACCAATGATCATTGTGCAAGAGAAAATCTAACAAAAGTTACAAAGGAAGGTGAAGATTTAGCAAAAAACGGATTTTGGGCGAAAACTCTTCAAGATGAGAGACAGGTTCCGGGACTATATGTAGATCAGCTTATACTGATTAAAGATGTAACCGGTGAAATACAGCAGGAAATAGATAAAGGTAAAACAGATCTGGAAAAAGAGATCAATAAGGAAAAAGTAATTGCTGAAATAGAAAAGAAAGAAAGTGATTCAACAGGCCTGGAGGCTTCTGTAGTTCCTTTGTATAACGGTGGAAGATATTCTTTATATGGTTATAAAAGATATACTGATGTAAGGCTTGTATTTGCTCCGGAAACAGCAATCGGGTTTTTCGGTGGAGACCCGGATAATTTTACTTACCCGCGATATGATCTGGATTGTTCCTTCTTTCGCGTATATGATGACGGAAAACCTTTAAAAACCAACCATTATTTTAAATGGAGCAATAACGGGGCATCTGAAGGAGAACCAGTATTTGTTGTGGGAAATCCCGGCAGAACGGATCGACTTAAAACTGTTTCTCAACTCGAATATTTACGGGACATTTCTTACCCCAGAATTCTTGATTTACTGGACGGATTAATTGATGTTTATAGAAAGCTAATCATTGAAAATCCCAACAGAAAGAATGAATTAACTAATCAGCTTTACATGTATACAAATTCTCAAAAAGCTTATCAAGGAATGCTGAATGGCTTAAGAAATCCCGTTCTTATGCAGAAGAAAAAAGATTTTGAAGAAAAATTCAAAAATACAGTTAAAGCGAAACCGGAATTGAATACTCTCTATGGAAATTTATGGAATGAAATAGCAGAAAACCGGCAGGAATTAAGAGGCATTACCAATGAACAGTTTGCATTATCATTGGCGATAAATCCCGTTAAAACTACCGAATATTTTAATATGGCTCAGGAACTTATAGAACTTGCAAAGGAATTAAACTTACCTGAGGAACAAAGATCTGAATATTACAAGGGGATGGAATTGGATTCCACAGTAGATCAGATTTACCCTGAAGATTTTGATCCGGTTTATAATAGGAAAATGCTTAAAGAACAATTAACTCTAATGGTAAAATATTTGGGCAGAGACAACCAGTATATTCAAGATCTTATTGATAATAAGACTGTCGATCAGGCAATAGAAAATTTGATAAATAGATCGTATCTCACAAGTGAAGAAAAAATAAAAGAGTTAATTAAACAAGGTCCTGATGCTATATTAAAATCAGTAGACCCGTTCATTAATTTTATTATTAAAAGTGAAAATCGAAGAAGAAGCCTTGAGGGTGAATCCGCCCAATTGAAAGCTCAGAATGATTGGCTTTCTGAAGAATTAGGAAAAGCTTTGTTTGATGTTTACGGAACGTCAATCCCGCCTGATGCAACATTTACTCTCAGGCTTTCCGATGGAGTAGTGAAAGGTTTCCCTTATAACGGAACAATAGCCCCTCCCTTTACAACTTTTTACGGTTTATATAACAGGTACTACTCCTTTGATAAAAAAGATCCTTGGGATTTACCTGAAAATTGGCGGAATCCCCCGAAAGGATTAGATCTTTCAACCCCATTAAACTTTGTCGCTACAAACGATATTATTGGTGGAAATTCAGGGAGTCCTGTAATAAATGAGAAAGAAGAAATTGTAGGAGTTGCATTTGACGGAAATATTCAAAGTCTACCCGGAAGCTTTATATATAGCACTGAAGAAAATAGAATGGTTGCGGTTCATTCCAAGGGTATAATAGAAGCCTTAAAGAATATTTATCATGCTGCCCGTTTAAGCGATGAATTGATTAGCGGAAAAATTTCCCCTTCAGAAAATGTTACTTCTAAATGATCTTAAAATCGAAGGTTGAAAGTATTACAATTAAGTATATCTTTTGACCTTCATTTTTGGTTTAGAAATAATACTCACCCTGCAAATGAACTGATAAATAGCTCGCAAGAGTACTATTAAAGGTCAATCCGTATTCAATACCTACTCCCAATTTCATTTTTAGATTTGTATATTTTCTCAAGTCGGTGCCGGTTGTTAAGGAGAAGACAACACCTAAATCATCGGAATTCGTATCGGAGAATGTTCTATCGTTGATATAAAGAAGACCGAACCCTTCTTCTAAAAAAAAATTATTTGCCAGGTCTTGATTTGAAATCCCTTTTATGGATACTCCCTTAATAAAAGGAAAGTACCCGCTTCTTGTTCCTAAATAATAATCAATATCTCTATGATAAAAGAAGCTTAATCTCGTATAAAAGACATTACTCAAAAAAGTTTTCATTTGAAGAAATACTGAAGTGTTCAAACTGGTTTGTTTTGGAGAATTGCCGCTTATATAACCGCTGCCGACATATGCGCCTATACTGAAATCACTTTGACTTTTAATTTCCGGTGAAACTAAAACCATAAATAGAATAAACAGTGAAAATTTTAAGTATAAAGAAAAAATTTTCATATATTTCATCATTATTTATTTTTACAATTGTTAAAGTTAAAACTATTTCAAATGGAATAAAAATAAAAAACGGTAAGTGGAAAATTCAATCATTGGATAGGAATTAAATGGGCAAAATCTCAGAAATTAAACTTACAGTTATGCTTGATGATAAAAAGGTACCCGAAAAGATAGAATGGGAAGCAACTGATTCAGGTTTTGAAGGGAAAAAAGAATGCAGCTCAATGATGATTTCTATGTGGGATAAAACGGAAAAAGGAACTTTAGGCATTGATCTATGGACAAAAGAAATGACTGTTGATGATATGAATATTCATTTTCACCAGATATTTAATAAACTTGCAGAGACCTATGAAAGATCGACAAAAAATAAAGAAATAGCTGAGATGATAAAAATTTTCGGTTCTGACTTTGCCGAAAAAACCGAGTTAATTAAGAAAACAAAATGACAGCATTAGCTACATAGAAAAAAAAGTTTTAGAAATCATTTTTTAAGTAAGTTCAGTTATTAAGAAGGTTTTCTCCTCTTTTGAATTTAAATATCCTTAATAAATAGAATAAAGAAGGGAAAATTATAAAGGAGCCTATTATCAGGGACCACCCCAAATAATTTAAAGTGACATCCGGAGCACAAGAATTAAATAATGTAATATCGGTGCTATTTTTTACCCTTACAATAGTGGGAAAATAAATTGCATAAAATCCTCCTAAAATAAAAAGAAGCTGCGCACCGGCAATTATTCTTGAAAACCAGATTAAGCCCTTCCCTAACGTTATCCATAAAACAGGCAAAATAATAGTTGCAATAACAATTAAGGTAATGCTAATAGGATGAGAAAAAAAACGGGTAACTAAATCAACATTTTCGATGTAAGATGCTGCAAAGACAATACCTCCGCTAATCACCATAGCCATCGTTGTATGTTTTGCCTTTTTAATAAACTCATTTCTGAGTGAAACCTCTGTGGAATCGCCTATCAAATAAACTGAAGCAATAAATAAAAAAAGAGTACAAAGAAAGATGCCGACGGAAATTGAAAAAATATTAAGCCAGGGTGTGACATACCCCTCTATAAAACTTACCGGATTCCTTACTATTTTTCCTGAAATAAGAGCAGCTATAACGAGACCAAAAAAGAATGTGACCATCAGACTTGAATAAGCAAAGATACTGGAATACACCCTCTGAGATTCGTCTTTAATCGCATCGTAATGTCTGAAAGTGAATGCAGTTCCTCTAAAAACAATTCCAATCAAAAGGAGAATTAAAGGGATATATAACGAAATGGAAACTTGTGTATAAATTGCAGGAAAAGCATTAAATAGAATTACAACAGTAATAACAAGCCACATATGATTAGCTTCCCATATAGGTGCCATCGATTCAGAAACCAGATTTTTAGTCTGCTCCTTGCTCACTCCTCTTGCAGTCAATTCTACAATACCAGCTCCAAAATCCGCTCCACCCAAAAGGCAGTATAAATAAACAGACACAAGCAAAAAGAAAATTACGACATAAAGCATATTTCCCTTGTTAACCTTTCTTGCACTTTTTAACCCACCGGAGCCCTGGCGTAGGTGGGAACTTGCTCTTGAACTTGAACTTACACTTGCTCTCCCCGATCCAGCACTTTTATTTGTCTCTGCATTAACGATACAGCAACAATTGAAAGAATACAATAAATTACAAAGAAAGCAGATAGATGAAAAACTTGTCCGGGTACAGGAGTAACTGAATCAACTGTTTTAAGAATATTATAAATCACCCATGGCTGCCTCCCTACTTCCGTAACAATCCAGCCTGCTTCAATTGCTATAAAACCGAGTGGAGCACATACTGCGGCAATGATCAAAAATTTATTAGCTAATAATTTATCTTTCCATTTAATCCTGAAAATCCAGAATAATATACTTAAAGCAGCAAGGATAAAACCACACGCTACCATTATCTGAAATGCAAGATGTACAATTAAAATTGGGGGCCAATTTTCTCTGGGAAAATCATCTAATCCTTTAACTTCAGCATTAAAATCTCCATAAGCTAAAAAACTTAAAAACTTTGGTATTTTGATTCCATACTTTGTTGTTTCAGTTTTTTCATTAGGTATTCCGCCGATCGTAAGCCCTGCACCTTTCTCAGTTTTAAAATGTCCCTCCATTGAAGCTAATTTAATAGGCTGCCTTTTAGCTACATCCTTAGCAGTAAAATCACCGCTCAAAGGCTGAAGTACTGCAAATATACTTCCAAAACTCAAAGCAATTATAAATGCTTTCCGGTGAATTTGATTTTCTTTATTCTTAATTAAAAGAAACGCATGGAGACCTGCAACTGCAAAAGATGTTGCAGCAAATGCAGCTATAGTCATGTGTGAAGTCTGGCTAATCCATGCCGGATTAAACATCGCTGCAAAAGGATCGATATTTACTGCCTGTCCGTTTACCCAGTCAAAACCTGCAGGAGCATTCATCCATGCATTGGCGCAAACCACAAAAATGCCGGATATTATTCCGGATAAACCGACCAGCAAACCTGATAGCCAATGAATATAAGGATTTACTCTGTTCCATCCATACAAAAATATTCCTATAAAAATTGCTTCAACGAAAAATGCAGTGCCTTCCCAGCTAAAAGGCATTCCAATTACAGGACCTGCATGTTTCATAAATCCCGGCCACAGTAAACCTAATTCAAAAGAAAGTGCTGTACCTGAAACCGCTCCAATAGCAAAGAATATAGCCACTCCTTTTGACCAGGCTTTTGTTAATTTTAAGTAAACCTCATCTTTTTTCTTAATCCAGAGCCAATGTGATATTACCATTAGGAAGGGCATAGTCATACCAATACAAGCGAAAATTATATGAAAACCAAGAGAAAGAGCCATTGTAGAGCGTGCGGCTATAAAATCAGTCATTGCAGTGAATAGATAATTTTATTAAAATCAATATCTAAACTACAAAATGTTTTTGTAATCTTCAGCTAAAAATTTTCTCAGGTGACTTCAGTAAAATAGACTTATTTTAACAAATGAAATTTATATTTTTTCTATTAGTTATTTATTCATCCATTCTATTTTCGGAGCCGGATTCTATTGAAACAAAAGGGATTTATCTTCCCTCAATTGGGAAAATAAATGTACTTGTCATTTTTGTTCAATTCCCTGATGATCATTATGATTCAACAAATATAATATGGCCCAAAGGCGGAGAACCGGTAAATAAGAAAGAATGGGTCGATTCAGAATGGAGTAAAAATCCGCCGAAAGGATATTTAACCGATTATTTTAATGAAATGTCTTTCAATAAATTAAAATTTACAGGTAAAACTGTTTCGGTAATTTCTCCTCATTCACGCAGCTGGTATTTAAATAATAAAAAGACAAGAGGATATATTCATCAGGAAATAATTAAAGACGTGAATAAGAATATGGATTTTTCCCAATTTGATAATTGGAGTTTATTAGCTCCATTTAAGCATGTATATAAACCGGATGGCATTATTGACATGATTTTTATGATATGGAGAAATATTTCGAATGATTACCCTCCGGATTCAATAAGCATAATAAAAAGCAGATTGGACTTTAACAACGATGAAGGAGATCTTGGCGGCAGCCCTTTTACAGTAGATAATGGAAAAAGAGCTGTAAATACATGGTGGGGTGTCTCGGGAGACAAACCTGCCGGCTCAGGCGTGACAGTAAGAGATTATGTATCTACAATTGCTTTACGTACATGTATTCATGAGTTTGCACATTATTTATTAGGGAATAATAGTTATCATTCCGGTTATGGATTCTGGGCTATGCTGGATGCATTTGGAAAAAAATCACAGGTGGCAAATTCCTTTGAACGATCTGTTTTAGGCTGGATAAATATAAAGACAATAACGAATTCAAGGACCGGTACTTTTAAAAATATAAAATTAGGTGATTATGTTACAACAGGTGACGCTGTTAAAATTACTATTGATAGTTTAAAGAATGAATATTTTTATATTGAAAATCACCAGGGGTTATCTAACTGGGATAATCAATACACACAAATAGAAAAAGGGATTTATGTTATCCGTCAGGATAATTCTTTCGCTAACAGCATGCAATTAATTTCAGCAAGTGGAAGATATGACTGGAAAGTGGACCAGTTAGTCAAAAACCCCTGGGGAGAAGGTGAGCTTCCTGTTTATAACCGGATTAAGGCAGATAGGAAAAATGGTTATACTGATCAGCAATATATTCCATGGAAATGGGAAAATAAAAACAAACAGCCTTTACCCATACATTTTACGGAAGATAAAAAGTCTTTTCGACCCGTTAAGGATGTTAAATATTCAGGAGACGGGAATGATGCTTTTATAATGGGTTATAATGAAGTCTTTTCACCATGGAGCAATCCGGATTCACAAAATAAAAATCATGACAGCACAGGAATAGGCTTTAAATTAAATGGACAGACTAATGGAGTTTATTCTCTGGATATATATATTCATACAGCTTACGAAGCACCCCCTTCAAAGCCCATAAATTTAGAGGCTGAACGCAATGATCGGAACGTTTTAATCAAATGGTCTGAAAATATTGAACCTGATATGAATGTGGGATATTATAAAATTTATAGAGCTGATTATATAAACGGAAAACCAGGCAACTTAAAATTATTGAAACAAATGAATGCCTTTGAGAAAAATGGGAATCCAATAACAGAATGGAAAGATTTAAATCTTGACCGAAAGCAAAAATATTTATATAAAATTACCGCTGTTGATAATTCGGGGTTAGAATCAGTTCCTTCTGATTCTTATTTAGTTGAATAAAATGATTGATGCAGCAGATCGTGTTTTTGACCACAGCATTCGGCTCTTACATATAATTCTAAAATATATATTGCTATAGATTATTCCGGGGCAATTCATACAGATTTAGAACACTGAAAGTGCTGCTTCTTGAGGAGAAATGGAAGAACCGAAATAATGCGTTAATAATCCTTCTTCATTTACAAAATATTTACTAAAATTCCAATCAGGTTCATGATCATTCCATCCATTTTCATTTTTATTTGTCAACCATCTGAAAACACTATTTTGATTAGGAATCTTCTTTACAACTGTTTTTTTCATTAAAGGAAAAGTAATGCCGAAATTTATTTTACAAAACTGTGCTATCTCTTCATCATTCCCTTTTTCCTGGTTTCCAAAGTCATTCGATGGAAAGCCAAGAATAATTAACCTCTCCTGATTTTCGATATATAATTTCTGCAGATCGTTATATTGAGCAGTATAACCACAATTCGAAGCTGTATTCAGTAACAAAACCTTTTTCCCTCTGAACTGATCAAATTCAATATTAATACCTTTATTATCGATTGCTATTAGAGAATAAAAAGAGGTTACGGGAAGAACATTATTATTATTTATTAATATTCCGGTATTTAAATTATCACGCTTGCTTTTCTTCATTAAAGAGGGATAATATGCTTTCAATATTTTTTGTCTAACAGTCATATAAGATATTCTTTTTACATTAATTACTTTCGAAGTTTTGCAATAAGTAAAAATCTTATTACTTATCCAGTATTTTGTCAATTGTTTTTAATTCTTCTTCGCCGAATTTAAGATTATTTAAAGCACCAACTGCATCTTCTATTTGGGATACTTTACTGGCGCCGATTAAAGCAGAAGTAACAGCAGGCTGTCTAAGCACCCATGCAATTGACATTTGTGCAAGTGTCTGCCCTCTCTTTTTTGCTAAATTATTTAGTTTTTTTACTTTTTGAATTACTTCTTCGGTGATATTTTCTTTCTTTAAGAAAGTACCTTTTTTACCTGCACGCGAATCTTCAGGAATCCCGTTTAGATATCTATCGGTTAAAAGTCCCTGAGCTAACGGAGAAAATACTATGCTCCCAATCCCCTCTACTTCAATTGTACTAAGAAGTCCGTCTTCAACCCATCTCTCAAACATACTGTATTTAGGCTGATGAATGAGGAGATGTATCCCCATTTCCTTAAGAATACCGGCTGCTTTTTTTGTCTCTTCAGGCTGATATTGAGAAATACCAACATACAATGCTTTGCCGCTTCTAATTATATGATAAAGAGCACTCATTGTTTCTTCAAGCGGTGTTCCCGGATCGGGTCGGTGATGATAAAATATATCTACATATTCAAGCCCCATCCGTTTTAGACTCTGGTCAAGACTTGCAATTAAATATTTCTTTGAACCGAAATTCCCGTATGGACCCGGCCACATATCCCAGCCGGCTTTCGTTGAGATAATCAGTTCATCTCGGTAACTTTTAAGATCTTTTTGAAGAATACGCCCAAATGTTTCTTCTGCAGAGCCATAAGGAGGTCCATAATTGTTTGCCAGGTCAAAATGTGTAATACCGAGATTAAAAGCATGATGTATCATTTGACGGCTGTTCTCAAAAACATCAACACCGCCGAAATTATGCCACAATCCAAGTGATATTGGAGGCAGCTTTAGTCCGCTTTTACCACAGCGGACATATTCAAAATTTTTATAACGTGATTCCGATGGAATGTATTGCATTTCTTCCCTCTATAATTATTTTCCGGATAAAGTATTCTGTTAAAAATTTATTAATTACTATTGTTAAAATAATGATAAAAATTAAAATGACTCTTTACTCAAAACACAAAAGTTCTTTTAGAATGGATGAATGATTGAATGTAAGCAGCAATCTTATTTCAAAATTTTCAAATACATTTGGATTGAAAATTTTTCTTTTAAAGATGTCGTCTTTATATCTGTGTAATTCTATAATTTAATATAGTAATACCTTTGTAATTAGGAAGAACTATACTTGGGGGATATAAACACAATAGCCTCTTGGCGGTGCCCAAAAATCCGCCATACCATTTTCTTGGCTCTGTTTTTCCTTTGAGACTCCAAGATCCTCTCCTCTCCAGGCCATCGGGATAAATTTTGTGTTCTTCCATTTAGTTTGAACAGCGGTTCCATTCCAGCTGTCTTTATTATTCAAAACAAAAATTAATCCGCTTTGGCTTTCAAAACCATTTCGCTGCATTATATAAAGATTATCGTCAATATACAAAATTGATGTATCACCGCCTGCATAATTTTCATGTATTTTCACGAGTGCTGCTATGCCGCTGAGATTTTCTTCCTGAGCCAGGTTCCATGTATAATAATCCTGCCAAAAGACACATGGATAACCTTCGTGAGTTAGAATGAAAGCATACGCCAGCATTTTATCATTAATTATCGGATCATCTCTCACTACATCATGGTTTTCAACAAAAGTAACTGCAAGTGAAGGAATATCTGATAAGAGTGTCCCGCTCGTTGTTAGGTTTGTTAAACTGAACCCGTAAGTCTGGCATAGATCCTTTAGCCGGTATCTTAAAGGAAAATCAAAAGCGCTTGCCGGGTTATCAGACCAGGCATTTGTTTCATTAAGCCATTCTTTAATATTCCGATCACTGTCCCAACATTCACCAACTCCGAAAGGTTTAAATCCTTCATTATTTTTTAATCCTCTCAGTTCCTGGATTGCACGTACCATCCATCCTCCATATCCCTTAACACAATCATACCTGAAGCCGTCAAAGCCAATTTCTTCTAAAAGCCATCTGGCATATTCAAGAAGTTCGGTATATACATAAGGATCCCGGTGACATAAATCAGGCATATCACCAAAGGTTCCATTATCCCATGTTTCATAAGGAGAAGGATGAAAGCATTGCCAGTTCCGTGGAAATTTCTTACTCTTAGGTGAAAACTTTGTCCATCTTTTTTGACCCGTAACAGGATTACTTTCTTCCTCATCCGCTCCACTGTTATGATTTAATACCAGATCTGCATAAACCTGAATATTTTTATTATGTGCTGTTTTTATCAGCTTTAATAAATCGGTTTTCGAACCGAAAAGAGTTTTAACTGAACCCTTTTGATCTATATCTCCAAGATCATAATAATCATATGGATCGTAACCCATTGATAATCCGCCTAAATTTGCGGCTTTATTTGCGGGAGGAAGCCATATTGCAGTAAATCCTGCTGAACTAAGTGAATCTATTTTACTGCTAATGAAATTCCACCAATCCCCTTCTTTATCTTCCAGTTTTGCGCAATCCCAATAAAAAGTCTGCATTATTACACCCATGGTATTCTCCATCCTTTACTGTTAAATATTTTTATCAGAACCAGACTAAAGATATTATTATTTTTTGGGTCAGAGAAGAATTAGTGAATTTTCAAACAGGAAAATAAAAACAAAATAGTTGTAAATAGCAAATAGATCAAATAGATCATCCATTCTTTTCTAAAATCTTTACATCTTCTTTCAACCTATCCATTTCAGCCGGAAGGGTGCCGTTATAGACTCCCCTTATCCTCCCCTGCTGATCAACAAGTATAAAATTTTCACTGTGCAGAAATGTATTTCCTTCTTTTTGTATACTAAAATCTCCGTCGGCAAAATAAGAATTTCTCGCTAAATCATATATCTTCTTTATATCTCCTGTAACCATAAACCATTTCCCATTTATTGCATGTTTAGCTTTAGCATATTTTTTTAATATCGGCACTGTGTCTATTTCAGGAGTTACTGTATGCGAAAGTAATAAAACTTCACTATCGTCTTTAAAATATTTTTGAAGGATCTGCATTACTGCTGTCATATTAGTGCATAAGCCGGGACATGTTGTAAAAAAGAAATCAGTTATATATACCTTTCCTTCAAATGTCTTATTTGTAACTTCATTCCCGTTTTGATCTGTAAGAGAAAATTCAGCAATTTTATGAATATGTTCATATTCATCTGAATTTTCATTAATCCATTGAGGTGTCAGATCGCCTGAGATATAAAATGGAAGTTCCTGTGAAGATTCTGCATTACTCGGACTGCAGCTTTGAAATGCTGGAACTGTCATTATAATCATTATTACTGCTGCTGGTAAATTGTCCTTTGCCATCTTTAACAGAATAACATAACCTCGATTTAACAACTCCATAAGTTTTTCCATCTTTCACCACATAGTTTATGAAAAGTTTTCCGTTCTCACGCAAGCCTTTCTGGCTTCCTTCTTCCTTACCGTTTTTATAGTTCATCCATATAGATAATTTCCCATCCGGATACCATTCTTTAAATGAACCATTATAATTCCCTCTAGAAAAAAAGTATTCAAATTTCTTGTTCCCATTCGGCCAGTATCCTTTATTCACACTATCTTTCATTCCGTCTGTATAATATCGTTCTGTATAAAGCTGACCGTTATAATACCAAATCAATTCTTTTCCCCATTTCCCTCCTTTAAAATATTCTGTATATGCTCTCTTTTTACCGTCAGCATAATTACTGGTTAAAACTCCGGAAAATAATTTTTTATTATAATAAACCAATCCGTTTATTACTTTTATATTCGTATCATTTTTATTTACCTTAAATGAAGGGACACCTGTTTTCACTTCTGCTTCTAGATTCTTAACCTCTCCTACTTTGCACCCGGTTAAGCAGACTATAAAAAGAAGTATACAGATTAAATATTTAATTTTACTCTTCATTTTCAATTTTCTATTGAGTTACAGATCCGGGAGTTCCGTAATACTGTCCCCCATTTATATATGGTGAATCACCTGTAATATGATAATGATAAATACCATCAGGATATTCTTTAGTTGGTCCAAAGTGACCATGATACTTATCCAGATCATCGTTAGTTATCATTTTCCCATCTTCATAAGGACCGTAAACCGGAAAACCATCAAGCAAAAAACCAATTAGACCATCTTCACCTTCCTCTTCAGTAATATGTAAAGGTTCAACATGATAATGATACATTCCTGACTGCTGGGGATGACCATTATATTGATCAAATGAATTTATTTCATCTCCAAGTGCTCTGTTTGGACCTGCATATTGATTAAATAAAGGGACACCGTTAATTGAAACTCCGATCGGTCCAAGCTGAGTATATGAATGTGAAGAGGATTCCTGCGGATTTAGTGGTATTTTAAATACTAAATTTTGTTCAACAATTCTGTTTGGATTTAAACGAAAGTCAGGATTATTTCCCTTATAAGCTTCATAGTTTGAATCTCCCACATTAAAATAAGGGCTTTTATGATCCGGGATATCCGTTGTTGTAATCACTACATAATCTCCCTGAACTGCAATAGTAACATTTCCTGAAAATTTTTTGAGTGCATCGGGTAAATTTTGTATAGAACCTGAATCGGATCCGTCTGCCGTTATTCCTGATAAATCTATTGTAGAATCTGTAGGGCTGCTGCATCCGGTCATTAAAAACAGTGACATTATAAAGCTCAACAATACTTTCATAGCACGACTCCTTTTTATAATATAATATTGTTATTAATTTTATTGCTTAGATGTCTTTTGCAGCGGTTAACCTGCGCTGTTTGTAAAAGCCAATTTTGGATGTGTGATTCAGATTACAAGGATGCTGTCTAAAAATTCTTAATGGTATCTATTGTTACTTGATAATTATAACATAGTTCGGGTATTCTTAATTATGATGACGTATTAATTCTACACTTGCTCTTACATGAAAAAGTAGGATTAAGATTATGATTACGAGTACGAGTACGACTAAGAGCAAGAAGAATAAAATATGTCACGGTTCAGGTTCTCTGCCGGGAGGTGGTAACGGGAGGTCTGTCTTTAGGTCTAAATGAGTGAAGAAAAATATCTTTTAATTTATCCCTTTGGCCCGGTGTACATACCGACGCAAGTTTTTGAAAATGTTCCGATAAAAATAATTCATATGCTTTTTGTGCTGAACCTATACTATCAATCAACACCGCTATTTTTTGTTTATCCGGTTTTTGATTAAATGATTCTGATAATATTTCTCTTTTATATTCTGAAACTATATCTTCAAATTTTCTCGTTGTTTCAAAATGTTCTCTTCTAATATCCTTAAATTTTTGTTTTTGCTCCTGGCTCAGATTCAATTCACTATCAAGGAAACGATTTACATTTTCTCTGCCTGGAGGGAGAGAAGGTAATTTAGGACGATTGAATTCTCTGAACCAAATAAATGATAAACTGCCGATGTTAATAATTACCAGGATTATTATTAAAATATTTGTAAATTTTTGTTTTGCTAGAATATCCATTTTATTTACCTATCATATCATTTAAATCTGAATAATATGAATGATTTATCGTATATTCTGTAGAGATAGCGGAAAGATAAGTTTGTTTTGCAGAATATGTCTCACTTTTAAGGTTTGAGAAAAAAAGTGCTGTAAACACATTTATTATAAGAATAAGAAACAAAATTATCGGACGAAGAAGATTTGTATTTGTTAATGCCCTGCTTTGCCTAACTTGGCTCTTATTAATTTCAGCTTCTATTCTTGTGATTAAATAAGGATTTACATTAAGGCTCTCAATATTATCGAATGCATTTAACGTTTTTTCTATTTCTTCTTCTATTTTTTCTTTTTTTTTCATATTTCTGCCTCATACGGTTATTAGACGTCATTTTGGAAAAAAACTTGCGCTCTCATATTATTTCTGTTTCATAATACTTTCGGAGTTTCTTTTTTAAGTTATTCTTAGCCCGGTGTATTAATGATTCCACTGAGGGAATTGTTGTATTCAGAATTTCTGCGATTTCTTTATAGCTGATTTCATCATATTTACTCAAAGTAAAAGCAGCCCTTTGATTCTCGGGTAATGCTCCAAGAGCTTCATTTAAAATTTTTATCCTATCCAGTTCTTCCATCCTAACCTCTGGATCCGGATTATTATCATCTTTTATATCTTCGATTGGATCATTTGTATTTAATACCTTTTTTATTATTCCAAATCTTTTTTTTCTTTTCTTCCTCCTGATAAAATCTAGTGATTTAGTTACTGCAATCCTATATATCCATGTAGACAGCTTTGATTCGCCTCGAAATGAAGGGAGAGATTTATAGACTTCTACAAATACCTCCTGAGTTAAATCCTCTGAATCTTCTCTATTGTTTAAAAACCTGTAACAGGTATTTAAAACTATCTGCTGATGTTCATCAACCAGAATCTTAAAGGATTTTAAGTCCCCTTTTACTATATTTTCAATCAGCTTTTCAACAGACATATATTCAAAATTTAAGTGAGTATAATTAAAATTCCAAATAAATTTAATTTTTAAGGAAAAAGATGCAGGAATGGATCCTTGAGTCAATGAAGAAGCTGTCTGCTTTCTTTATATAAAATTCAAAAATTTCCAGGTTAAATCCGGCTTCATTCTCTTCCTCCTTCCCCTATTTTCTGAGCAGTATTTGCCTTAGCCTTAATGCGGGCATAAATAAGTGAAACAGTAACCAGGACTACTCCCAAAACTAAAAAGGAAACAATTTTATAGGTGAAATCCTCACTTGTAATTCCTAAAATGAAAACATAAACGACTGTTAATAGAAGGGTAAGAATCGCCATCCACCTGTATTTTTTGTTCTTCAATATTAAGCTCAAGTAATAATATAAAAAGGCCAGAGCTACCCATGAAATGCTTACCAGTCCTCTGGGAATAAAATTATAGAGAGCATAAGGAATAATAAAAAGTGCAATTATCAGATAGGCATTTCGCATATATTCTGTTCTTAATTCCAGCCTGTCTTTTTTCCAGTTTAAAACCCTCGCACTTAATAATGCTACTATTCCATAACTAATACTAACCGCATCTATTTTCCCCTCCATAGATAAGTAAGCAATTAGAACTAAAAGATAAATAACAAAATTTGCAACTACTATAAATTTCGATCTAAACCAGACTGCAGTTGAAACTACAAGTAAGCTCTGCCAGCATAACCAGATAAAAAAGTTAGGTGCAGGGAATTGAATTATTATTGACGCACTCAGTGCAAGATATCCGAACATTGCAAGTATAAATGTTGAATACTTACTTTTTTCTCTGACCCAAAAAATTATAGAAAAAGTTAAAAACATTATTGAAGCAAGAAGGTGATAAAAACCTGAATAAGCATGTGTTGTTGTTAAAGTGATTATCACAAAAACAGAATAAGCCCCCATAGTGTTAAAACCCGTAATCAATACAAGATTCAAATTTTCTTTAATTGATTTGTCCCTTAATATATTTCCCAAATAAAAAATAGAAGCATAGATAAGAAGAAATATTGCATTGAATTCAGGATAGAATACCGGCTGTAATGGTTTACCAAGTAAAGGATTGTTAAAAAACCAGACCAAATGAATTAGATATGTTATTAGTATCCCGTATATAATGAGATAATTCCATCTATATCTCAATGTAAAATAAACGCAAAGTGATGATAAGAGAACCAGCATAATAAAAATAAAATAAGACTGATCGCTAATCATGGCAGTTATATACTCAAGTGTAAGACTTACTGCAGTTAAATAAATCGAACCTTTTTTGATTGAATATATTAGAGTCAGACTTGCGGCAATCAATAAGAGAATGACTTCAATAGTAAGGCTGGCTATTAAAGGATTTGAACTGAAATAATATAAACGAAGAGTTGTAAAATAAGATAAAACATAACCTCCGCCCAATATAAATCCGCTAATATGCGGAAAGTTTTTTCGCCAGTATTGTGAAAGAGAAATAAGTCCGGCAGAAAAGAAGTATCCTAAAATAGTTGGAAAAGCAGATGGTGAATTTTCATATGGTAAAGTTAAAAGGAATGCAAAGCCTATAATTAATACAACAATCCCAACTTTTGCAAACCAAAATTGGCCGATTCTGTATTCAAGATTATCTTCCCTTTCTAAACTTGATATTGATTCTTCCGGTTTCCGTATTTCCTCTTTTTCTATATAAGGTTTTTCTTCCGGTACTATCGAAAGGCGGGCTTCTATAGTGGAAATTCTTTCATCTAACTTGATTAAGAATTTCACTATTTCATCAAGGCCGGGATTATCAGAGAGTGATTTCACACCTACCTCCCTGTTTACTTATTTTGTAAAAAAAATTATTTACCGCGTTCCATTCTCTTTATATAGAGGTACAATACAAAAGCAAGAAAACTTATAATTAATACCGAAATACCTAAACCAATTCGTCTGAAATAATATTCATGTATAGCACCCTGTGCTTCACTAATTACTATATTGCTTTCTACCAAACCTTTTTTAACTACAACACTATCAAATTTTTCTTTGTTAAAAGAATGTATTATCGTTCTTGCTTCCAGCTTTGCCTGATTCACATCTCTTAATTTAAATTTAGCCTCTGAGATCTCCATACCTTTTTGCTCGGCATTATTTATTAAAGAATCCGCAAAATTTTCAGAATAACTAAGGCTGTCGATTAATAGCCGCATATGTTTTGCTACTTTATAACCGTTAACATTTTCACTTTGAGTATGGCACCTGCTGCAAATTGCATCTTTTGAGACTCCCAAAAGCTGATTAGTCGGAACAACAATACCGTGATTACCATGACAGGTTTCACATTCGGGGTAATGATGTTCATCAAAAGCTTTCTTATGAGGGCTGGCAGAAAATAACTCAGCATTTAATGCGTGACATGTTCCGCACACTTCGGAAATTGATTCAACACCGGGAGGTACTGCACCATGATTACCATGGCAGCTATTGCAGGCAGGTGCACTCAAGTCATGTTTTTCAAGCAGATCAACTCCATGTACACTTTTTGAAAATTCCTGATACTGATCAGTCGGAATATTATATTCTTTCATATATGATTTATTACTATGGCAATGAGCACAGGTTTTCGGTATATTTACTATATAAACACTTGAATTTGCATCATTAACCGGCAGAATGCCATGACTTCCATGACAGTTTGCACATTCCGCAACTTTGATATCTCCCTTCGCATTCCTAATTCCATGTACACTTGTTCTATATTTATCTAGCTGATCCACCGCAAGAGCTGGATTATAATTGCGCATATAAACAGCGTCACTATGGCATTTTGCACAGGTTTTAGGAAGATTAAGAGGATAAACAGGGGATGCAGGATTAGTAACTTCTACTATACCATGAGCATTATGACAGGTTATACATTGTACAATTCTCTCCCCGCCTTTAATAGATAATCTGCCGTGAACACTTTTTGATAAAAGTTCCATTTGATTTGTCGGTATATCGGCACCATATTTTTTCATAGTTTCAGGATTCGCATGACAGATAATGCATCTTTCTGAAATTTCATTACCTTTTGGAACTCCAATAAATCCTGCATCTTTATTCATTGCAGCATCCATATCATCCGATTTATTATTTCCTCCATGACATCCTGAGCATGGGATACCTTTCTTATGATGAATATCGTTCTTAAACAATTCTGCCGGTTTATCACCCTGTGCTTCATGACAGTTTAAACATTCATCTTCAGCTGCTTGAATTCTATTAATAAACAATAAAATAAAAACCGAGAATAAAATCATTGTTAACTTTTTCATGATGTCCATCCAAGTATTGTTAAAACAATGATGAATATTACTGCAAAAATCCCTAGATAATTAATTAAACGGTTCTGCTTTCCCCTTGAGCTTTTAACATCCCAAAACGGAACAAGCAGCCACAATAATCCTGCAAGACCAAAAAGTAAAATCCCGAGTAATTCACCTTCAATAGATAAGATATGGGCAGGGAAATATTTTAAGGTCTGGAACATAAATAGAAAATACCATTCAGGTTTAATTCCAGCCGGCGCTGAAGCAAAAGGATCAGCTTTAATACCCAATTCTGCCGGAAAAAAGACAGCAAGAATAGCTAAAATATTAAGGACAATCAACCAGAGAAGTAAATCACGGAGCATAAAATTAGGGAAGAAAGGCATCTTCTTTTTTTCTGCAGCGGGCTTAACTTCAAATTCTAGCGGTTCACTCATTCCCTGCCGTTGAACAAGCACTAAATGAATCAACAATAGGAAAGTAAAAATGCCTGGAAATAATGCTACGTGAAATCCAAACAAACGGGAGAGAGTTGCACCTGTTACATCATTTCCTCCCCGCATAAATATTTTAACTGGTTCACCTATTAAAGGAATTGCACCTACAATATCAGAACCAACCTTTGTAGCGAAAAAAGATAATTGATTCCATGGCAATAAATAACCACTGAACCCAAAACCAAGAGCAAGGAAAAACATCAAAGCTCCGCTTATCCATGTAACTTCACGGGGTTTTCTATATGCTTTTTCAAAAAATACACTGAACATATGAATAAATACAGAGAAGATAAATAAATTCGCAGCCCAGGCATGTATTGAACGGATTAACCAACCGAACTGGACTTTAGACATAATAAACTGAACACTTTCAAATGCTAAATCCGTACTGGCTTTATAATAAAAAAGGAGTAATATTCCTGTTACAACCTGGATTATGAATAAAAAAAGAGAGACTCCCCCGAAATAGTACCAGACAGAATGCCGGTGAATAGGCACATACTTTTTCCCCATAAATTCTACAAGACTCCCCAATTTAACTCTCTCATCAAACCAGAGGTAGATGCTTCTAAAAAAATTGTTCATTTTTTTATCTCAAGCTGTTTTTGAAACGAAAACTTCCTCTCCTTTAACAATAACCCTGTATTCCTCCAGGGGTTTTGGTGGAGGTCCTGCAACATTACGGCCGTTCAAATCATATTTACCGTTATGACAGGCACACCAAATCAATCCCATATCGTTTCTATATTGAACAGTACATCCAAGGTGGGTGCAAACTGCTGAAAATGCTTTAAGTTTATTATCCGGTGTTCGAAGAAGCAGAACAGGTTTGCTGCCGAATTTAATTATTTTCCCGCTCCCTTCTTTTATATCAGTCACTTTTCCTGCAGAAACACTTGATACTTCAACTTCACTTTGTTCAGGCGGTTTAAGGTATGCCAGAAGTGGATAGAGAATTATTCCCCCTAATCCCAATAAGCCGGCGGATAGAAAATATTTTAGGAAATCACGCCTCTTATGAACTCCACCAGGAATAGTGTTATTCATTATTTATGTTCCCTCTAGTTACTTGAATGACAATCGCTGCACGCTGTTTCCTGCCAGGAATCACCAATATCGACAGGATGCTTATATGTTAGGCCTGCTAATGAAACATTAGGTTGATTATCTCCGAATTGCTCTGCTAATATTGTGTGGCATACGCTGCAGTTTCTTGATATTACTTTACCATCTGCACTCACATGTTTCCCGTCATGACATCTAAAACAACCGGGTGAATATAAATGCCCCAGATTATTTGGAAATTTTTTCCAGCTAACGTTCATTTCAGGGAAATAATTTCTTTCATATATTCCCTGGATTTGCACAATAGCTTTTTCTATATCCAAGTTTTTTGTGGAATCAATATGAGGAAATTTAATCTTATAAAAATCCTCTATAGTTAGTTTGATGCTGTCTAATGCGACCGGTTTGGTAGAGTAACTTCCTTCAAGAGCGTTTACGGCTACACTTTTTATATATGGTAGGTCTGGATTTATTAATCCTGCAGCCATCTCTTCGTTCACTGATTGGGATGGAGGATGATATATATGGGAAGGACGATTGTGACAATCTATACAATCCATTACTCTTTTTTCGCTGTTTTTTATCTGCTCATCACTTAATTTCGCCTCTGTACTTTTAAATATCGTCTCTTTTCCAGTTAATAATGATTTTGCTTTCACCCACGGAATAACCTGGCGGGCCGAATCAGTTGACATATAAGTAATTTCATTTGCTATATTCATGTGCCAGTGTATTCCTGAAGTTACACCAGTAACCTCATTACCGCCGCCGATTTTCATTAAAAGAGTTAGAATCATTGTAGAATTTTCTTTATCCGACAGGTAATACGTATTTACATGTTTTTTCTCATTATAGAATACATTAGGCCAATGACACTGCTCGCATGTTTCTCTTGCCGGTCTTAAGTTACTGATTGGTGTAGGAATGGGACGCTGATATTTTTTAAAAATAACCGAATAAACTTGATAAGCTCCTGAAAGTTTTGAGCGAACATACCAGCCGGCTCCCGGTCCTATATGACATTTTACACAATCAACCCTTGCATGTGGTGAATTTTGATAAGCTGTATATTCCGGAGTCATTACTGAATGGCAAATAGTCCCGCAGAATTGATTTGAATCTGTATATTCATATGCTTTAAAGCTTCCAAAAGCAGAAAATAACAATAGAAGTATTGTTCCTACTGAAAAAAACGTTAATGCAGAACGGTGTTTGGGATTATTCAGATCTAGTATAGGAAGTCTATTAGATCTTATTTTCCCCTGTCTTTCCCTTCTATGTTCCCTGATTATGCCGAATGCAATTAAAATTAACCCTATAATTAAGAATCCGGGCAATATTACAAATGCTATAATCCCCATATATGGTTTTGGATTTGGTGTTAGGGCTTCCAAAATCATAAGGAAGAGAATCAATCCAAAATTAATTACAGCTATGGCTGCGCCGATTAATGTAATTGGATTATAGAAAGATAGTGGAAAAATCTTTTTCATTAAGCTGATAATTATAAGAAAAAATTATTAAAAGATTTACTTATATGCAAATATTATTACATAAATAATCTAAATAATTATACCGGATCGATCAGGGCTTTAAACATTACCGGTTTCACCATTCTCTTCTTTTGAACCTGCTTCTTGATTTTTTATTCTATCTAATTCTGCAGGATGTTCTTCTGCCATTTCTTCTTCGGTAACTTTTCCGGTTATCCAGGAAGTATTCATTGGATAAATATCGGGATTAAAGATTACGAAATAAAAATGCCATACTATAATAGCAAGTGTCGCTAACCAGGCTTCATAATAATGTATTGTTCTTGCAATTTCCCAGCCTAACAACGTAAATAATCCGATGAAAGTATTATCAAACCACATTACAAAACCCGTAGCGGACATTATTATAGTCCCCCAGATAAGGGCCCAGTATTCGGCTTTTTCAATATAGCTAAATCTGTCAAGTCTCGGTTTTTCTTTTGATAAGCCTAAATTATATTTTGCTATTCCGATGGCATCAAATAAGTCCTGCCTTTTCGGGAATAAATCTTTAATAAGCTGTTTTCCCCTTTCAGTGAAGGAAACGTAATAAATGTGGTATAAACTGGTAACTATCATAATAACTGCCGCAATTCTATGCAGTAAACTGCGGTAATCGAAAGCGTGCTCTACACTACGGCGAATATGCGCAACCCACCACGAATTTGGAAACTGCAGCATAAATCCTGTTACAACAAGTATAATAAAGCTGATTGTAAATAATAAATGCTGTACCCTTTCATTGACATTCATTCTAAGGTAAAGAGCATGGCTGTGTTTTTCCTGAACAATATATCCGAGCTGCTTCAACCTTTTTATTCTCGCCTTCTTTAGAAAATCTAAAACGTTGTGGAACAGCATAGCGCCGATAATTGAAACAATCATCATTATGTATATAAGGGAAATCCAATAAAGTATAGGTTCCGACTTTTCCTTTTGGGCTGAATGTATGTCACCTACAGTAAAATTCTCATTAGCTCCCGGATGACATTTCCCGCATGTCTTTGTAAGGTTGCCCTGATATACTGATGATTTGGGATTATCCGGAGGTAATATTAAATGAACACCATGACAACTGCCGCAATTCGCTACTTTTGTAACTCCCCCCTGTAATGCCAATCCATGATAACTTTGCTGGAAGGTTGACCACCGGTTTGGATTTAACCCATACTTAGAAGTTAATGTAACGGATCCATGACAGCGCGAACATACCTGCCGGGATACATTTCCACGCGATGTTGGGGCAAGGGGATTACTGGGCTTCAGTATATTATGTTCTCCGTGACAATTAACGCATACAGGGGCGTCGCTGCTTCCCTTTTGCAGTACCGCAACCCCGTGTATGCTTTCTTTATATTCTTTTTCTATATTACCATGGCACTGGCCGCATGTATTAGGAATATTAAACCTGTTTACAGTAGAAGTTGGATCTCCGGGTGCTTTGACCATATGAGCTGTATGACAGTTTACACAATTTGCCGCTTTCCCGTTTCCGGAAAGTAAAGCTTTACCGTGTACACTTTGAGTATAGGATGAGATGAACCCTGCCGAAGGTGAAGTTCTTGCTCTTATATCGGCATTATCAAGATGACATGATAAACAAAGTCTTTCTTGATTTATTTTAATTTGCGCACTGTCTTTAGAAGCAACCGAAACAATTTGATTCTTATGGCATGTAAAACAATTTGGTGCCCCTTTCACTCCTTCTCTCAATCCGTTTGCATGGGCTGAGGTTGAAAATTCTTTCGCTTTATCCGGATGGCAGTTTGAACAGGCGGCCACAATATTCTTCGAACTAAATTTCGAACTCGCTACTTTAGGCGATATTATATCGTGCGTTCCATGACAGCCTCTACAGTTAACATCTTTACTCCCGTCAACACCATTTGCATTTATCATCTGGGGATGAAAAGGATGCTTAATAGGTGCATCTGTATGGCACGATTCACAATTTATCGGCTGAATATTAGCTTTATGCGGAATTTCATCGGGGTCAAACCCGGTATGGCAGGATATACATTGAAGTTTACCATGAGCAGAATGATCAAAGACCTTTTGATCAACAAAGAGAGAAACTTCCTTCCCGTTTCTTTCTGTTGTTAATGTATTATCACTATGGCAAGTTAGACAGTCATCATTGCTTTGAGGAAAGATATTTATCGGAAGGATAGATAAGTAAACAAGAACATAAAAAAAATAAACCAAATTATTTTTTTTTCTAAACCGTCTAACATTGCCAAAAACCATAATAATCAGTACATAAATTGTGATAAAATTTGTCAAGTTTTAATTTTTTAAAGATGAAGGCCTATATGAGAATTGGTTTTTAATTCTTTTAAGCTTAACCTTAAAAAGAAAATGCAATACCATAAAGAGCTACTATTGAAAAAATGAACAAAATGTAAAGCAATAAATTTTTCATAAACGTTTCCTCAGAATATTTATATTGTTTAATCCAACATTTCACTGAAGTTCATTTATTTTCTCAAAGAGTATGCCGTGATAAAAATTATTATTTGTTTAATATTTATATATAATTCGCAATATTTTCTCAACAATGGGAAACAATATTTTGTCGATTTTTATATATAAGAAGCATAAATTAGTCAATAGTCATTGGTCATTATATGTCTTATGTCATTTGTAGACATTTAGTTGATGGAATGGTGGAGAATTGGATGGATGGATGATTGAATGGCAATGTAAGGAATTGAATAGAAATTAATTAAAATTGCCTGTAAGAGTAGAAAGTTCTTTGGTCACTTCATTGAGGTCAAAAGGTTTGTAGAAAATTGTGTCTGCAAATTTTCTAATCTTTATGTCGAATTCTTTATTCTGATTTTTATAGACGTATATTAAAACTATTGGAACATGCGGGTTAACAACTTTAATCTCCTCACATAATTTTTCCATTCTTTCGGAAGGTTCCATATCTAATAACACTAAATTAAAATTGGTACACTTGACTATTTTAAGCAGGTCGTCCTGATCTGTGCTGACTGTAATATTGTACCTGTCTTTTAAATACATCAAAAGACTGAAACTCATTGTAAAATCGGCACTATATAATATTATTTTCTTCATATCCATAGTTAAACAAAATAAATTTGCCTGATTTCTTTAACTATTTATGTGCCAAATTGTTTTGATATTCTTAAACCAGTGCTTTCTTGCAAATAAGTCTTAAAAAAGCCAAAATCATATTATTTTCAAATTTGAGAAAAGGACTTAAAAGTCTTAATTCTTGCTCGTGAAAAATAGTTTCATAAACTTGAGAAGTCGAAGGGGGGGTAAATTTTTTATAATGGGAATAAAGAGAATTATACTAAAATGGTATTAAAATTAGATTGGGAGATTCTTCACTCCACTTCGTTCCGTTCAGAATGACAATGTTTATGTAATTTCAGTTATGCTTTAATATCAAGTTCTTTCAGCTTTCTGTACAATGTTGAAAGCCCTACCTGAAGCTGCTTTGCGGTTAGTTCTTTGTCATGTTCATTACTATCTAAAACTTTTAAGATAAATTCTCTTTCAAAATTCCTTACTGAACTTTCTAACGAACCGGTCGAATTTATTTTTGAAAGTTTTATCTCCCTGAATGAATCGGGTAAATCATTTATAGATATAAAATCTTTTTTACAGAATATTACTGCTCTTTCAACTATATTTTCAAGCTCTCTAATTTCTCCCTTCCATTCATGACTCAAAAGTACATGCATTGAATCAGTATCAAATCCTTTTATATTTTTATTCATATCCTTTCTATACTTGTTAAGGAAATGGTCTGCAAGTAAAGGGATATCTTCTTCTCTCTCTTTTAAAGACGGAAGCTGAATCTCTATTACATTTAATCTGTAGTAAAGGTCTTCACGAAAATTTCCTGCTTTAATCTCTTCTACTAAATCCCTGTTAGTTGAAGCAATTATTCTAACGTCAACTTTTACCGTTGAAGTCTGTCCAACGGGAGAAAATTCTTTTTCTTGAAGAACCCGCAGAAATTTTACCTGGAGCTGCAAAGGCATCTCACTTATTTCATCAAGGAAAAGAGTTCCCTTATCGGCAGCTTTTACAAAGCCCTCCTTATCATAAACAGCACCTGTAAATGCCCCTTTCTTGTGCCCGAATAATTCGCTTTCGACAAGATTTTCGGCAATAGCTCCGCAATTAAATGCAACAAAAGGTTTATTCTTTCTGTTACTGTTATAGTGAAGTGCACGAGCCACCAGTTCTTTTCCTGTACCGCTTTTCCCTATGATCAATACTGTACTATCCGCTTCGGATACAGCCTGGATCATATCATATATTTTCCTTATTGCTGGACTTTTACCGATTATATTTTCAAAATCATAATGTCTTTGAATTTCGTTCCTTAATATCCTGTTTTCAAGCAAAAGACTTCTAACTTCAAAGAGTCTTTTGATCTTCAAAATAATTTCATCAAACTCAACAGGTTTCAGGATATAGTCGCTGGCACCGTTTCTTAGAGCTGAAATAGCTGTGTTTAGTGAACCGAAAGCTGTAATAATTATTACAGACGTTTGAATATTTACCTGTTTTATTTTCTCAAGTAGTTCAATTCCCTTCATACTGGGCATCTCAAGGTCTGTTACAACAAGATCAAAAGAATTCTTTAGAAGCATTTCATAAGCTACTAAACCATTCTCAGCTTCTTCTACATCATATCCTTCCTTTTTAAGAATGTAGGAAAGAGATTCACGTATTATTTTTTCATCATCAACTATTAAAATTTTTTCTGCCATTTTAAATCTTCCTATTAAATGGTAAGTTAATTGTAAAAGTTGAGCCTACTCCAAATTCACTTTTAACAAAGATTTCACCTTCAAAACTTTTTATTATTCCGTAGCTTATCCAGAGCCCGAGCCCGGTTCCGATACCCTCTCTTTTTGTTGTAAAAAAAGGTTCGAATACTTTACTCAATTCCTCATCCGTCATTCCTTTACCTGAATCAGTAAATTTTATCGTAATATAATCATCATCCTTTTCCGAAATTTACAACAATTTTTTTATCACTATATAAAGTTTCTTTTTCGACAATCGCATCAACAGCATTTAAAAGAATATTTAAGAAAACCTGTTCTATTTGATCAGGAACAAGAGGAAACAAAGGAATCGTTTCATCTAAATGAATTTCGAATTCAATATCTTTAGCTTTTTTACCTACACGGGTAATATTAATCGATTCAGTAAGAACCTGATTTATGTCGGTCAATTTTAATTCATAATTAGAAGGACGGGAAAAATCAACCAGGTCTCTAATTATTTTTGAAATTCTTGTGACCTGACCTTTGACTAATTCCAATTTCTCTTTAATAAAAAGATCATCCGTAGTTCTTAAGATAACCTGAACCAAAGCAGAAATGGAAGCTAAAGGGTTTCCAACTTCATGTGCGACACCGGCAGCAAGAGTACCTATGCTTTCCATTTTTTGCGTATGAACCAGCTGCTTCTCCAATAATTTTTTATCCGATAAATCTCTATGTATTCCAAAAAATCCTGTTACTTCGCGATTTTGATCAATTATTGGAGATATCATCAATTGTGCATAATATGGTTCGCCGGTTTTTCTTCTGTTCTCAACTTCACCGACCCAAACTTTTCCGCTTCTTACTGTATCCCACATTTTCTTCCAGAACTTTTTGGATTGCCTTCCGCTCCCGAAAACGTTGGGGTTCTTTCCTAAAACTTCTTGTTTCGAATACCCGCTTGCTCCAAGAAATGCCGGGTTAACATAAACTAAATTCCCTTCCAGGTTTGTTATAGCTAATGGGAATATCGTTTTTTCAGCAATGTTGTAGAATCTTAAAAGATCTAATTCTTTTTTTCTTTCTTCAGTTATATCTCTGGCAACTACAAATAAGTTCTTATTTTTAGCTAAAGATTCTTTTTCAGACGGGGAAACAAATAAATCTATATCGAATTTATTATTTGATATATTAAATTTAGTAATAAAATTCTTACTATCATTGTCTTTTTTGCATTTCTGGAAAAAAATCTGAGCTTTTTCTTTATAAGCCTGATCTATCAAATTTAAAAAATTTTCTCCTTTTACATCGTGTCCGTCTATATTGATTATTTTATAAAATGCCTTATTATAATTCAATATTTCAAAATCACTTGAAATAATAAAGCACATATCATAAAATTCATCAAGAAGACTAAAATCCAGATTAAATTTCTTCGAAGGGGTTTCTGTTAAACTCATCTATTATAAACTAAATTATATTTACCTAATCTTAAATTAATAAACCTATATATTAAACACTGAAGTTACACAAGATGAATATTTTAAAAAGTTAAGAGAAATATATTAAAATGGTGCAAAATTCAACCATTGAGATTCTTCCCGCGAGCGGGACAGGTCTCTCCACTTCGTTCCGTTCAGAATGACAATATTTGCTTAACTCCAGTTAAACATTATTTGTAGGAATGAAGCATTTTCATATAGTTTGCCCGTTCAAACTCCGACGGGTTGGCAGTTTTCAAATGGCTCATACTTCCGCGCATCTGTTCAAGTGATTCGTATTCATTTACTTCCATCCAGTATATCATATTAGTTAGTAGTTCTGTTATATGATTTGCTCCGAATTTTAAAAGCGATGAGAGCATCTGCACTACAGTTGCACCTGCCATTATCATTTTTAATGCATCTTTTTCATTTGAAATTCCACTTGTAGCAGCTAAGTCCGCTTTTATTCTCCCATATAAAATACCAATCCATCTTAATGGTAATCTCATATCCATGGGAGTGCTTAAAAGTACGGTCGGTACAACTTCCAGTTTTTCGAGATCAATATCAGGCTGATAAAAACGGTTAAATAAAACTAATCCATCGGCGCCTACATTCACGAATTCTTCCGCCATATGTGAAACTGAACTGAAGAATGGATGCATTTTAACGGCAATAGGAATATTAACGTTAAGTTTTACTTCCTTGACAATATCTATATACAATTTTTCAATATCACCGGAAGGCTTTTTAGGATCTGTAGCCAGCATATAGATATTTAATTCAAGAGCGTCGGCTCCAGCCTGTTCAATTTTTTTAGCATATTCAATCCAGCCGCCGAGCGATTTGCCGTTTAAGCTTGCAATTATCGGGATATCAACAGCTGATTTCGTTTTCTGAATATGATTTAAATATTCTTCCGGGCCTGTTTTATAAACAAATGGTTCCGGAAAGAAATCAATACTTTCAGAATAACGTTCCTGGTTATCAGTAGTATGCTGATAAAGTTCAAGCTGGTCATGTTCAATTTCTTCTTCAAATAAAGAATATAAAACTACAGCAGCAGCGCCCGCATCTTCTAATGTTTTGATTTTATCGACCTTATCTGTTAAAGGTCCCGCTGAAGGGACTATTGGATTTTTTAATTCCATCCCAAGATATTTTGTTGTAAGATCCATAATATTTTTCCTATAATTTTTGAAAACTTCAAGTTCGTAAATTCATTCAATAGTTCCCGCTACGCCAGGAGGCTGCATTCAATGGTCATTCGTAGTCATTCATTGTCATTTATAGTTCCCGCTATGCCAGAAGGCTTCGCGGGACATAGTCATTCAATTCAGATTCTTGAAAGTAAACCACCAATCATATCCTTTTTCTGTTTTAAGCCTTTCTTCTGCTCCGAATACATCTTTCGGCGGCGGAATAATAACTTTATCGCCAATCAATTCATTATTAGGCCAGTTCTCAGGCATTGCAACTTTCTTTGCGTCTGATATTTGTAAAGCATTTAAAGCTCTCAAAATTTCATCGACCTGTCTTCCGATTTCCTGCGGATAATAAATCATCAAACGAATTATACCTTTGGGATCAATGATAAAAACAGCTCTAACGGTATTGGCATCTTTTCCGGGATGTATCATTCCTAACTTAGCCGCAACTTTCCCGGTATGATCAGCAATAACTGGAAACGGAATTTCAACATTTAATTTCTCTTTTATCCATTCAATCCACTTAATATGTGAAAAAACCTGGTCGATTGATAAACCAATAAGTTCTGCATTAAGCTGTTTGAACTTATTATTTCTTTTTGCAAAAGCCACGAACTCTGTTGTACAAACAGGTGTAAAATCAGCCGGATGACTAAAAAGGACTATCCATTTGTCTTTGTAATCATTTGGTAAATTAATTTTTCCCCTGGTTGTTTGTACTGTTAATTCGGGAAATTTTTCACCGATTAACGGTATACCTGCATTTTCAATATTTTCATTCATTTTAATTTGCCCTCTATTTAAGTTTTAAAAAAGTTGCCTTATCATTTCAACAAGGCAATCAAATTAATTTTCAAAGCCTGTACACCGAACTTAAAGAGGTTGTGTGAAAACCTCACCCCCCAGCCCCCTCTCCTTAGTAAGGAGAGGGGAGGTGTGGGACTTAAAGTCCGGTGTTAATTTTTGTCTCAGGTTATCCGTTGGATAAATCCAACGGTAAGTAATACCTTCCATTGCTCCAATTCTTCAACTATTCTTTACATCACCTGAAGTGCCGGCATTTAATGCTTCATAAGTTTTCCATTTATCAACAACATCCTTCTGTGCTTCTTTAAGCAATTGTTCGGCACGTTCGGGGTGTGTTTTGGTCAGCATTTTATACCGTGTTTCCATATAAGCATAATCTTTTAATGGAATCTTCAATCCTTTTGATTCAAGTTTAAAAGGATTTTTACCTTCTTTACTTAAATCAGGATTGTAACGGAATAACTGCCAGTAACCGGAATCAACTGCAGCTTTCTGATTCTGCATTCCGGTTCCCATATTGATTCCATGTGCGATACAATGACTGTATGCAATTATAAGAGATGGACCATCATAAGCTTCAGCTTCAAGAAATGCCCTGAGTGTCTGAGTATCATTTGAACCCATGGCTACTTTTGCTACATATACATTTCCATAAGACATTGCCATCAATCCCAGGTCCTTTTTCGCACCCGACTTTCCAGCAGCAGCGAATTTAGCAACAGCGCCGCGTGGTGTGGATTTCGACATTTGACCGCCAGTATTTGAATATACTTCAGTATCCAGAACCAATACATTTACATTTCTACCTGAAGCAAGAACATGATCTAATCCCCCGTAACCAATATCATAAGCCCATCCATCACCGCCCATAATCCAAACTGATTTCTTTACCAGGTAATCCGAAAGGCTTAATAAATGCTTTATGTCATTTATATTTTCTTTTCCGTTTGTAGTTACTAAGTCATTTAATTTTTTATTTAAAGCTTTTACTCTTTCTCTCTGCTCATAAATACCTGCCTCATCTTTCTGATCGGCATTTATAAGACTCTCAGCCAGGTCCTGTCCAATCTCATTTGAAAGTCTTTTCAGAATATTTTTTGCCTGAAGATTATGTTTATCAATTGCTAACCTAAATCCAAATCCGAATTCAGCATTATCTTCAAACAGAGAATTTGACCATGCAGGTCCTCTTCCATCTTTATTCATAGACCAGGGAGTTGTGGGCAGATTTCCTCCGTAAATTGAAGAGCAGCCTGTAGCATTTGCGATTACCGCCCTGTCGCCGAATAACTGGCTGACTAATTTTACATATGGTGTTTCTCCGCAACCTGAGCAGGCACCGGAAAATTCAAACAACGGCTGTAAATATTGTGAATCTTTAACTTTAGTAACGCTTACTTTGGTTCTGTCAAGTTCAGGTATTGTTAAGAAGTAATCCCAGTTTTTGCTTTCCTGTTCCTTCAGCGGGATCTGGTCATGCATATTTATTGCTTTTAGTTTCGTCTCTTTTTTATTTTTTGCAGGGCATATATCAACACAAATTCCGCAGCCTGTACAATCTTCAACTGCAACCTGAAGTGAATACATCATTCCTTCGCCGTAGTCTTTAGCTTTATACTTCGTGAATTTAAATGTTGAGGGCGCATCCTTTAATTCTTTTTCATCAAATACTTTTGCTCTAATGGTTGCGTGGGGGCAAACGATGACACACTTATTACATTGAATACAAACCTCATCATCCCATACAGGAACTTCAAGTGCTATATTTCTTTTTTCATAAGCTGCCGTTCCAACCGGGAAAGTTCCGTCAATAGGCATTTTGCTAACAGGTATACTATCTCCATGTCCTGCTATAATTTGAGCTGTAACTTCCAGTACAAATTCCGGAATATTATCGCCGATTACTGCTGCCTGCAGTTCTTTGTGACTTGTTACGGTTTCCGGAACTTTAACTTCATGCAGGTTTTCAAGAGTCTGGTCAACTGCATTAAAGTTCATTTGAACTATCTTGTCACCTTTCGTTCCGTATGTCTTTTTAATCGAGTTTTTAATCATTGCAATTGCTTCATCTTTAGGGAAGATGTTGGAAATTGCAAAAAAGCAAGTCTGCATTATCGTATTTATTCTTACACCCATTCCGGTATCACCGGCAACTTTATACGCATCTATTACATATAAACTCATCTTTTTATTTATAAGATCTTTTTGAACTTTTCCCGGCAAAGAATCCCAGACTTCATCCGGAGAAATCTGAGTATTTAGAAGGAAAGTAGCTCCTTCGGCAGCATCTTCAAGCATATCCATTTTTTCAAGGAATACCTGCTGGTGACATGCAACAAAATCGGCTTTATGTATTAAATAGCTTGATTTTATAGGTTTGGGACCGAATCGAAGGTGTGATACCGTAGTTGAGCCTGATTTCTTTGAATCGTAAACAAAATAACCCTGAGCAAAATTGTCAGTACCTTCACCAATAATTTTGATTGAGTTTTTATTTGCACCTACCGTACCATCAGCGCCTAATCCATAAAACTTGCCTCTGAAAGTTTCTTTATCTTCTACAGAAAATTGTTCATCATAATCAATGCTCGTATTAGTTACATCATCTTTAATCCCCGATGTAAAGTGATTTTTTGGTTTCTCATTTTTAGCATTGTCGAATATACTTTTAACCATTGCAGGTGTAAATTCTTTTGAAGAAAGACCATAGCGACCGCCTACTATTTTCGGGTAACTGAAAGGTAATTCACCAAGAATATATTTTTCAGAAATTGAATTAACTACATCAAGATAGAGCGGTTCTCCCGAAGCTCCCGGTTCTTTAGTCCTGTCTAATATTGAAATTACTTTTGTGGTTGCAGGAAGTGCATTAATGAAATGATCAATTGAAAAAGGTCTGTATAGCCTTACTTTCAATAAGCCTACTTTCTCTCCTTTATTTTGAAGATAATTAACTGTTTCTTCAGCAGCATCGGCACCCGAACCCATCATTACAATAATTCTTTCAGCATCCGGAGCCCCAACATAATCAAACAAATGATATTGTCGCCCGACTAACTTTGCAAATTTGTCCATTTGTTTTTGAACAATATCCGGAGCTTTAATATAATAGGAATTAACAGTTTCTCTCCCCTGGAAATAAACATCAGGGTTCTGGGCAGTTCCTCTTATAACAGGATGATCCGAAGATAATGCTCTTTTACGATGAGCTATTACAAGTTCATCATCAATCATCGCTTTCATGTCTTCAATCGAAAGCTGTTCTATTTTCATTACTTCATGAGAAGTTCTAAAACCGTCAAAAAAATGTACAAAAGGAATTCTTGATTCAAGCGCTGCAGCTTGAGCTATTAATGCAAAATCCATTACTTCCTGAACTGAATTTGAAGAAATGAGACCGAATCCGGTTGGCCTGGCTGCCATTACATCACTATGATCTCCGAATATGGATAAAGCTTGTGCAGCTATTGATCTTGCGGATACATGAAATACAGTTGATGTTAATTCTCCCGCTATTTTAAACATATTAGGTATCATCAAAAGAAGACCCTGTGAAGCCGTAAACGTTGTAGTTAAAGCGCCAGTCTGTAACGCACCGTGGACACTTCCCGATGCTCCACCTTCACTCTGGAGCTCACTTACAGAAGGGATTTCTCCCCAAATATTCTTTTTATTTTGTGCTGACCAGGCATCGCACCATTCTCCCATATTTGATGACGGTGTGATCGGATAGATTGCTATTACTTCGTTAGTATGAAAGGCAACGTATGCCGCCGCTTCGTTTCCATCGATAGTTACTTTTTTTCTTTCCACAATAAGCCCTTAAAAATATAAATTGTATAATTTGAAAAATTTCGATGCATTGAGCCAACTTCTATACCAACCCCTTTTTCGCTTAAAATCTAAATTATTTGAGGGATTTTTATCAAATAAGATAAAATATTTAAGGAATGATTATGGAATTATCATTTTTGAGAATTGGGGGGAATTTTACCACTAAGGCACTAAGGACACCAAGGAACACTAAGGGAAATTCCAATAAACAAATGACAAAAGACAAATAAACAACAAAGGTCAAAAGTCAAAAATCAAAAGTCAAAAACGGAACGCAAGCCAGGAATTTTTACGAATTCACACTAAGATATTTTAATATTGATTTAACAAGAAAACTTAGAACACAAAGAACTATTAAAAGTTAAGTCTAGTGAGTCGCTTTAAACATACAAGGCACTAAGGAACACTAAGGGAAATTCCAATAAACAAATGACAAAAGACAAAAAAGCACTGAAGTATAAAATTCAAAATTCAAAAGAAGAGGAGACGAAATTCTTATCATTCAAATTAAAGTATTCATTTTTTGAAGAATTATAATGATAATCCTTTTCCCAGGAAGAAATATTTTTGACAGTCTGATAAATAGAATCGCAAATAAAATATATTTCATCATTTGTCATAGTTGGATGAATAGACATCCTCACCCAGCCCGGTTTTTCAGAATAATCGCCATGATCAATTTTATCCGTTATATTTTTTGATTTACCCGGATCTACATGAAGTAAATAATGACCGTAGGTTCCGGCGCAAGAACAGCCACCTCTTACCTGAATTCCAAATCTGTCGTTTAATATTTTTACTATTAAATTATAATGAATGTTATCGACATAAAACGAAACAGCACCTAATCTTTTTTCGATATTATCTGCTAAAATGTGCAAACCGGGAACTTTTCTTAATTCATCAAAGATTATTATTAACTGTTCCTCTTCCCTTTTCCTCATATTATCTTCATTCAATTCTTCTTTTAACCGGATGCAGAGAGCAGCTTTTATTGTCTGTAAAAAAGGAGGTGTACCGCCGTCTTCCCGTAATTCAATATTTGATATAAACTTATGCTGACCCCATGGATTTGTCCAGTCAACCGTTCCTCCTCCCGGATTATCCGGAATTTTATTATGATATAATTCCGAATCAAAAATTAAAACTCCCGGAGTACCAGGACCTCCTAAGAATTTATGGGGTGAAAAGAATATTGCATCTAACTTCTTAAGAGATTCCTTAGGATGCATATTGATTTTCAAGTAAGGTGCGGAACAAGCAAAATCTACAAAGCAGTATCCCCCGTTCTGATGCATTATTTTTGCTAATTCATGATATGGTGTTTCAATCCCGGTAACATTTGAACATGCAGTAAACGCCCCTATCTTCAATTTTTTATCCTTATAAATTTCTAATTTTCTCTTCAAATCATCAACATTTACCAGCCCTTTTTCGTCCGGTTCAATACCAATTACATCTGCTATAGTTTCCTGCCATGAAGTATGGTTTGAATGGTGCTCCATATGTGTAACAAACACAACCGGTTTTAAATCTGCGGGGAGCCTCAAATAAGCTCTTAATTGTTCGGGAACTTTCAGACCTAAAATCCTTTGAAATTTATTAACCATCCCTGTCATACCGGAACCGCCTGTAATTATAACATCATTTTCACCGGCATTAACATGTTTTTTAATAATTTCATGAGCATTTTGATATGCTTGAGTCATTGCACTTCCGGTTTCACTTGACTCTGAATGAGTATTCCCCACTAACGGCCCATAAGTTTCAAGCATTTCTTTTTCAATTGGGTAATATAACCTGCCGCTTGCAATCCAGTCTGCGTAAATAATTTTCTTCTTACCGTAGGGCGAATTAAAATAATGATCGTATCCGACTATATTTTTTCTGAAGGGTTCAAAATGTTCTTCTAAAGCATTCATAAATTTCTTTTCTTTTAATAAAAATATAAGGATTAAATTTGAAATAGAGTAATTGAAAAATGTTAAATTGTTAAATCATTTGTGGTCATTTATAGTCATTCATCGGAAGGAATAAGGGATAAAAGATGCGTGACAAAAATGGCAGAGATGGAAAGATATTTCGAACTTTTTTTGGAGCATTTTAAGGGAGTTTTAGGGTTGTGTTTACTTGGAGGTAACTAGGAGGAAGCTTGGAGGAGGAGAGGAAGAAGAGAATGCAGATTAAGTACCAGGAAAGACATGTGACAAAAATGACAAAATGGAAGATGGAATGGTTGATGGAATATTGGAATGATGGATCGTTGGAGTAATGCATAAAGGAGCCAAAGGGCATTGGTGGGTAGTGTCTCAGTTTGAATTATTTTTTTTGATTTTGCCAGGTATGAATAAGAAATCCAAAAACAATTATTTTCAATAATATGCTTTGCATTTATTTTTCTGTTTGAAAGGAAAGGGAATTATTATATCTAATCGTTCCAAATTGATCAACTACCTTGACTATTCATACATGTATCTATACATTTACACATGTTATGTACAAAACAGAGTTGATATTTTATAGTTTTTTTTTATCACTAATAAATATATGAAACTTTCCGATAATTATATAGTTTATATAGTGGAAGGAGGTTTTGACTAACCATGCTTGAAAAAGAATTAAAAAAATTTGAAGAAATGAAATCAGAGCTTAGAGAACAAAATGCTCAGGGTGGATTTGTAGTTATAAAAGATGAGGAGATTCTTGGCGTTTGGCGTAACAGACAAGATGCAATAAGCAAAGGTATCAAAAAATATGGAAATGTTTCATTTCTTGTTAAAAACATAGAAGATACAGATATTACTACTAATACATTTTCAAGGGATTTAGTATTTAATTAATAATATGCCCGTATGTCTCTTGTGAGTAATCAAATTTGAATTGGCTAATAATCCACAACTTCAAAAAAGTTATCCACATTTAAAAAGTTCTCTTTCCCTTCTTGTACTATAATGTTACAGAATTTGAACTAAAATTGAACTTTTTTATTGCTTCTGAAATTCTCATAGATTAGAAAATTGTATAGTATAGTAGACAAAAATTCCAAGATTTTCCGAGTTCGGGCGAACTTTACTACATAAAGAAAGAGAGAAAGAAAGAGAGATTAGGAAAGTAAAATAAAATGTGGATAACTTTTGTAAGGGAGGAAAATAAAATGAAATCAGGAAACCAGGAAAAAGGAAAAAGAAACAGGGAATGGAATTGGAATATTGGAGAAATGGAATGGTGGAGGAATGCACGACAGAATGGTCATTGGTGGTCATTTATGGTCATTTGTAGATGTTTGATAGAGGGGATGGTGGAGGAAAGATTTCAAGATTACAAAATTGAATAACCTCCGGGGTTTTTAAGAAGCCCGGAGGTTTAAGGTTTATTTAGAGTCTTTAAATTTATTTTTGAAAATGGTTTCGTAGGATTTTATTATTTCGTTCTGCTTTTCGAGAAGCTCTTCAATCTCCTCTACTCTTTTTTCTAATTCTCTTAACCTTGAACCTTCTTTGCCGCGTTTTCTATAATCTTCTTCGTTCTTTAACGAGTTTAGATTTATACCGGCTTTAGAAATTGATTTATACAGTAAAACGATTTTGCTATACCTGACATTTTAAAACGTAAAAATATGAGAGGAAGATCTGGCAGCACGGGGTGCGGTAGTGAGGCTCATTCTCTAAAGATTTAGTTTAAAAATAAAAGAAAGTATGCAATTTAAGGATCCGAAAGATTTTGAGGATCTGATTGGATTGTGTGAAAAGAGTTTGGAATATTTTTCTAACCATTATTGGAAGAGAAAGATTCTTAAGTTTATTATTGCTAATAATAATAATAAATTATACATTGATTCCAATGTATTTAGAGGTATAGGGAAAATGGGGCAATTTCTCTTCATCACGGCCATTCTAATTATCCCTAACATGAATTTATAATTAAAAGTAATGTATCATATTTATGCTTATGGGAGTTAAAGTGGCGAAGCTGCATCAAGATAGTATAGAGATTGTGAGAATTTGAGCAGAAGGAATAATTGTGAAAAAGTTTTCTGATACAAGAAAAAAAAGTTTTCTGATATAAGAAAACAGCTAAAAAAGTTTCTGTTATGAGAAAAAATTTTCTTATAATAGAAAACAAAAAAAAAGATGCATTAGGCGTCTAATCAATATGTTATATGCTTAAATGGAAGCATAAATCAATAAGGTTTTCAAAATGAATGTAGGTTATAAATCCGGACAAATAAATATTTATTTATTATTTAAATATTTGATCCACATTGTCATAGTTACAATGACTCCTCATCAAAAATTGGGTAGCTCATATCAAAAGATACTGATAATACGCCTGACTTTTATTTCTGGTTTGGGAATGCTCGAATAACTTAAATGTCAATAAATTATTTGTTGCAACTTGATAAATGGATAAGTGATTCAACATTTTCATTTATTCATATTTTATCTGGTCTACCTAAATGTAATCCTAGAGTCCTCAATCAATTCTTGATTTACAATAATGCCCAGACTAAAAGTGATAATGATAAGTCTTTAAAATTGTATAATATAACTGATATCAACTAACAGTTACATTGAGAACTGAAAGTATTCATGATTTAGATGAATTAGATACATCGGTATAGGTTATAGAAAAGCAATTGAATATTATAGATACAACGATTGGGCGAATTCAAAATAATCCAAATGAAAAAGAAAAAGTTGAAAATATGATGGTTGGGGAATGTTATAGCTCAATTATCATATGAAGGAGAACTGAAAGATAATACTAATAGATTATGGCTTGGGAAGAATCAAGCTCATTCACCTAATAATTTATTTGAGCGAATATGATCATAAGTGTTCTAGAAGATTAATTAATTTAATAATGGTTGAGTTAGATAAACAGTACATTAAAAGAACCATTATATCAATTGAACTTGCGAAAAACAAAAAATAAGTCGCATATAACATATGGCTGCTAATGACCACTCTACAATGAGTGTAAAAAACCCAGTTTGGAAAAAGAAACTAAGCTGCTACTAACTGTAACCCAAGCTGTTTAGCTTGTTTCTGTAATCTTTTTAACTGTTGTTCTTTAAATTTTTTCTGATAGTTTATAAGTCCTTGTTCAACATATTTTATACCTTTTGTCATGATGTTGTAATAAAGGACAGCAATTTTCCGTGCAAGAGCTTTAATAGCAACCATGGGACCTTTTTTAGCTTTAACTCTATGGTAAAAACCGGCAAGAGCGGAATACTTACTGTTAACGATAGAGTAGGCAGCATTACGGAATATTTGTCCGGCTCTGGTATGTCCTTTTTTCTTACTTTTTTTGTTCCTTTTACCAGATTGATTTTTACCGGGAGAAAGGCACAACCAACTTGTAAAATGTTTTTCAGTTTTCCATGTATCTTGAAGATTCGTACCGGTTTCGGCAATTAATTCTAACAAGGATTTATCGGATAAACCGGTAATCTGTGCAGGGTCTTTACCCTCAGTAATTATCATCAGGTTTTTGTGCAGCTCTTTAATATTCGGATTATTATGCCGTGCAGGTTTAGCCTTTGTAAAATTATCAGGAGTGCCTTTATCCTTTGTAATTGTGGAAAGGAGGACTTCCATTTGATGATCACATTCCCGGATTTGATTCTGATAAAACTCATAAGCCTGCAAGGCTTGTTTAAGAGAGAAAATGTGTTCCTGCTTGTAAGTGCCTTTAAGGGAAGCTATGACTGAATCTCTTTTCTTTTTAAGTATGCTTTTTTCACAAAGCCCGGCAAGACTTTCCGGATTATGATTGCCTTGAATAATTGCATTGACAATCCGCAGACCACTTACACCATGAATCTGGCTAATCACATTATGAAGTTTAATATTCATAAGATCAAAGGCTTTCTGCATGTGCTGGATATGCTGAGAAGCCATTGAGATATGATCATCTCTAAGACGAGTGTAAGTACGAAGCTGGCGGATAATATCTTCCGGGATGAAACAATGCCGGAGAAGACCAAATGAGTGAAGCTGCTGTATCCACTGACAATCTTCGACATCGCTTTTTCTGCCGGGGAGGTTCTTAGTATCATTACCGTTAACAAGATATACATCAAAACCAGAGGCTTCCAACAATTCATAATAAGCAAACCAATAAACTCCGGTTGCCTCCATTGCTACGGTAGTAATATTATTCTCTTTAAGGTAGCTGATTGATTTAAGATAATCATCAGTGAATGTTGAAAAGTACTTTACTTCATTGCCTTCGATACCGATATATATTTTTTCAGAACCAATATCAATTCCTGCTGAATGAGGATTTATTTTGGCCAATGAACTATCATGCTCAACAGATATTTTGGATTGACCTGATGTGTTTGTTTTAGCTTCCGGCATAACTTTGTCCTTTATAAATTATCACTACTGTCCGGTTTAGAATAAATTAAAAACCGGTAACGTTATATAAAATAAATAATTATAAGGAAAAATAGTCATAATCGATTTGAAATAAAAAACTACTAAATTCCGCTCTGGTTGAATAATTACCATGGAGCGGTATATGAATTTAGGACAAACAATTTTTAGTCAGCTAATGGAACATTTACCTCAACATAAATTTCGCCAATGCGTAGAACGATATAAAGGCAACTATAAAATAAGATCTTTTAGTTGTTGGAATCAATTCCTTTGTATGAGCTTTGCTCAGCTTACTTATCGTGAATCTCTCAGAGATATTGAAACTTGTTTAAGAGCAATGCAAAATAAACTATACCATATGGGTATAAAAAGTAAAGTATCAAAAAGCACTTTAGCCGATGCGAATGAAAAAAGAGACTATCGTATTTATGAAGACTTCGCTAAAATACTTATAGACAATAGCAAGAGAATTATATGCAACAGAAGAATTTGAAAAAGAACTTGATGAAACTGTTTATGCTCTTGATTCAACAACAATAGATTTATGTCTATCTTTATTTCCTTGGGCCAAATTCAGAAAGCATAAAGGAGGAATAAAACTACATACATTATTAGATGTACAGACAAGCATTCCAACCTTTATTTACTTGACTCCGGCGAAGGTTCACGATGTAAATATTCTTGATATACTGATACCTGAAGCTGGAGCTTTTTATGTTATGGATAGAGGTTATGTTGATTTTGCTCGATTATATTCATTGCATTTGAACAATTCTTTTTTTGTTACTCGTGCAAAATCAAATTTCAGGTTTAATAGAATTTACTCGCATGCTGTTGATAGAACCACAGGTGTAATTTGTGATCAGACAATTAACCTAACTGGTTTCTATCAGTCAAAAGATTATCCTGATAAACTTCGGCGAATCAAGTATTATGATAAGCAAACAGATAAACGTCTTGTCTTTCTTACAAATAATTTTCAACTCAAAACATTACTGATTGCTAAAATTTTCAAAGAACGATGGCAAATAGAATTATTCTTTAAATGGATTAAACAACATTTAAGAATTAAATCTTTTTACGGCACAACTCCAAACGCAGTTAAAACACAAATATGGATTGCTGTCTCTGTTTATTTGCTTGTAGCTATTGTAAAAAAAAGATTAAATATAAATTTGTCTCTCTACACTTTTCTACAGATTTTAAGTATATCAATTTTTGAAAAAAGACCGATTTTACAGCTTATAAATGATATTGATTACGAATCTAAAATCTATGATTCCGTTAACCAATTGAATTTATTCGACTTATAACCGGACAGTAGTGATAAATTATAATAAATTATAATTATTTACTAACAAGCCTGAAGGATAGCAGAATATAAATAGTAGGCTGCTAAACGGGTTTTCAATTTATCCCGAATAGTCGGGATAATAGAGTATTAACACCAATAGTTGAGCGACAATCCTTCAGAGCAATGCTCAAGGGCGGGCATTGTCTCCCGTTTTGCGGGAAGCGTGCACCAATTTACGAGACTGCCAAACTGCTTATTAGTTTCTATTAAATTAATAATTAATAATTAATTCTTTCCCCTCAAATGCGGGATTTGTATATTCCAGCACAATGTTAAATATACTGTTACGAAAGGTCACTATTTTGATGAGAAAAGACAACCGTCTTTTTCAATTGCTCAAGGCGACAGCGATTTCGCTCCCGGTAATTTTCGGGTTTTTAGGTTTGTCTTTCCGTGTTTAGTTTCTTGTTCAACATTGTTCTGCTATGAAAGATTTTTTTAATTATAAAAGTTATTAATAAAATCGGCATTGCTGTTCTGGGCTGCGCCTTAGCCGCAAATCCTAGGCATTCAGTTTATTGGCAATGCGGCTAATGTCTAATTTTAGTTAATTAATGCATTGCTAAAGGAATAGGAGTTTTTATGAAAAATATCCGAGCCAGACTCTCAGTGTTATGGGTGTTTGCAACGCTCAACTATATCTATGCAGATGTGTTTGCCTGCTTAGACGCCTTGGGGTCGAAGAATGGAAGTTCCATGATTCTTCATTTTTCCCCGGGAGCGTGGTTAGGAATCGCAATACTCATGGAGATCCCACTGGCGATGATTCTGCTGTCGTGGATCCTGAAGCCCCGAGCAAATCGCTGGGCGAACATCGTCGCGGGCGTGATAGAAACTCTCGCTGTTCTCTTGACCCAATTCATCGGGCCAATCTTCAATCTCACGGCAACAACTTCTTACTATTTGTTCTTTGGAACAATGGAAGTGCCTTGCACTTTGCTGATCGTGTGGTACGCATGGAGATGGACGTCCGACGATGCCATTACAATACTGACTCCGCCTACCTCTTGACCATTGACCCTTAAGTTCTATTAACTCAATGCAGAGCGTTAGGCACTTGAGAGAAGTGACAAAAAAAGGTTTTCAGAAATCCAAAAGACAAATTCCAAACAAAAGTGGATCTGATGAATAAAACCAAGGAACTAAAAAAAGAAATTGTTATTCAAAGAATGAAAACAATGGATTGGTTGTTGGTTGATTTGAAAACGAATAGGAGAACAAAAGTTGAAGGAAAATATAAGGAATAAAAGAAAAGTCAACATAAAAAATGTTTGGAAATGGATTGGAAGTTGAATAAAAAAAGTTTAAGAGACGTATAAATCAGAGTAACCGACAAAAAAAATAATTATGATTATGGATTTAATGTGGGATATAAAATAATCTACGATTGATGAGAATAAAAATATTTTAAGATAAAAGAAAAGAATAAACACAAAATAAAAAATAGAAAATAAAAAAATGTATAAATCAAAAAGCCAAGTACAAAAAATGCCTAGCAGCCGCTCAACCGGACAGCGTATTCGCATTCGGCTTTTTCATAGTTTTCAAGGTGATTAGTCCGTGTCGGTTTTCTTGTTCAAGGTAGTTGGTTCTAAGAAATTTTTTTAGTAATTGAAAAGTAGTTGCCCTATTCGGCATTCTTGTTCTGGGCTGCCGGTTAGCGGCAACGGCGTTATACCACTTCAAAAGGGACACCCCCTAAAAGATTTTTTTAATTGTAAAAATTATTAACAAGTTCGGCTTTGTTGTTCTGGGCTGCGCCTTAGCCGCAACGCCTATGTAGCTATACAAGATTAAGGGAAATATGTTAATTAGGTTAGTTAATATCACCTTGTTAATACTTAGTTTTTTCATTCAAGGATGCAATTCAACTACATCTAATAATATTTATATTGAGACAGAAAATTATTTAAATGAAGTTTTAGATATAATGGAAGTCAATTCAATTAAAAAGACTAAGATTAACTGGGATGAATTCAGAAAAGATGTTTTTAATAAGGCAAAATATATAAAATCCATAGATTCGACATATCCAATAATAAGATATGCAATTAAAAAATTAGGAGATAACCACAGTTTTTTTGTTGAGAATTATTCTGAAACAATAAATAAATTTAAACCTAATTATCCATTTTCCAGACTTTTAGAACATAATATAGCTTATATCCACATACCAGGTATTTTAGGTAATGAATCTACAACAAAAGAATATGCAACTTTTTTATACAACTGTATAAAATCATACTCAACGAAAAATGTTATAGGCTGGATTCTTGATTTAAGAGAAAACAATGGTGGTAATATGTGGCCCATGTTAGCTGGTCTTAGTCCTCTATTAGGTGATGAAGTTGTCGGATATTTCATTAATTCAGATAGAGTATACACAAAATGGCATTGTAAGAATGGTTCGTCATATTTAGAAGACAGTTTATCATGTTCAATTATTGGAGAGCCAAAAGATTTATTAATCTCAGAATCTAAAGTTGCTGTTTTAATATGCAGTTTTACTGCAAGTTCCGGAGAAGCAGTTGCTGTATCATTTAAGGGAAGAAAGAACACTAAATTTTATGGAGAACCTACAAGAGGTTTATCAACGGGAAATAGCATATTTAAATTGAGTAACAATGCTAGTCTAATTTTAACAACTTCAATATTTGTAGATAGAAATAAAAATGAATATGGGAATGTTATTGAACCTGACATATCAATATACAACCCATATAAAACTGATAAAGAAGAAAACGATAAAGTCATAGTGCAAGCAATGGAATGGATTACTAATATTAAATAGCAACATAACGTTTTAAGGGATTCATGCCGAAGCCCGTCTTCGCTTCAATGTAACAATTGATTTAGGTTTACATTATTACGCTTCGCCGGACAGGCCTGCCGAGGCATAATCCTTTGTTGGACTAAGCCGCAAGCGACTTACTCAACTACCTGTAATTTCAATAAAATTTATATAGAAGTAATAAACCCGGATATGTCCGAAAGAGAGATATTGAAAGGGTTAAGTTTGATTTTTTTTCAAAAACCAGCTTAAGAGTAATTATAAATTCATTAGTAATGAGAAGTTTTTGAATAATTGAAAATAATTTCTTGAGAACTATTAAGATTTAATTTATGGCTAAGTGTTCATCATTTATAACTGAAGTAGTTTTAATTAATTTTCTTGTCCCGCAAATTGCAAAATACAAAGACAAGAAAATTTAGTATTTTGCAATTAGCGGTACTAAAACTTCGGTATTAGTAATAAATGCGGCATTGTTGTTATGGGCTGCGGCTTAAATGCAGGTCTAGGTGTATATGTTTTTAAAAGATTTTATAAAATTTTCATTGAAATTGATAGTATCAGTTTACTTTTGTGCTGTTTTTATATTTATTCTAATTAATGTTGGATCGAATAATGAGAATTATTTAATTGATGCTTTTTCTCCCATTAAATTATTTGAAGAAATAATTTCTGGAAATTTTTTGTTTATTATGTTTACGATAATTGGTACTGTTTTCATTTTTCGATTTAATTACTTAAGAAGAAAGAAAGTTGATTATGAAGATGGTGGTAGAGCATGGCCTTGGACAAAATAGTTTGGGTTATAACACTTTTATTTATAATCAGTTTATTATTAAATTATAAAAAATAATAATTGAATCATGCCCAAATCTTTTAAATTAACGTCTTTATTGGTTTTAATATTATCATTATTATTCATAACCTTTTTCTTTACAAGTAAGCAAAATCCAATTTTTATAAATATCAATCCTTTTGCAGATGATCCTTATGATGCTGTTGGTTCGTTTACAATCCAACTGTCCTTTTTTGCAGCACTCATATGTTTATTACGTGCTTTTCGTCCTTATAATAAAACTACAATACAAAACAATCAAAGACTATTACTTCTTAGAGGATTAATTATTTCCATCTTATCTATGCTGATTACACTTATTACAGATATGATTGCTATGATAAGATATCATTTAAATTGGATTCATTTTTATGATGGACAATTACTAGCCGCTATTGTTATCGGCATGACATTATTTACATTATCTGCAATATGGTTAATTATTCGTATTTCAGAAGAAAAAATAATAATATCATCAAATGGATTGAAAATAATAATAATATTTTTTGTTTTTTATTCAATAATTTTTGCGATATATCCTTCAAATTGGAGACAAAGTATATATGGAGAAGTTTTTACTGTTGCTATAGGATTACTACTTTCTTTTTTATTCTTACGAATTATAGTAAGTCCAATATTTCCCCTTAATCCGAATGTTCCATTTGAAGATCTACTAGATGATCTTTCTGCAATAATCTCATGGATTAAAAAACAGAATAAATTTTTTAAAATTACTTTTTCATTATTGGAGAAATTACTAAGTTTATTTATACTGCGAAGATTTTCCAAATGGTTAAATCCACGTTTCCATAAATGGAATTTAGCAATTTTAATCTCATTATTATTTGCTATTTATTTGACTTTAAACCAGACAATCGGAGAAGGAATAAATACAAGTTCAAAGAATTTTTTACTAATAGTCATTATATTTTTATTTTTTGAAAGTAGTGCAGTATTATTAGGCTACAAATTATTTGCAGATTATCTTGGAATTTTTCGCAAAAATAATCAATAAAATTTACTACTTTTTTACGGTAAATAAGCAATTTATAAAAGCAGTTCAACCCGACCTCCGAAACCCGGTCGGCTGAATTTCAGATTTTTAAAAGTTGTGGCTTCGTTAGGCATTGTTGTTCAAAGTGATACTTTTAAATAATTAATCTTGCCTCCAGTGCGTACAAAAAAGAAAGTTACGCACTTCCGGTTTAATCTTTGGCTTTGTAGTTTTAATCGGCATACTTATTTTGGGCGGCGGGTTAACTGCAGGCCTAGGCTACAAGGTAAAAGATATTAGACAATATAGAAGAAGGATTTATGAAATTATTATCTTTAACAACATTATTATTTGTCACAATATTATTTGGCTGTAAATCATCCATAGTTGATGACCCTTCCTTATCTATAAGGTATTCAGTACCAGAAAAATCAATGGTAAAATTAACAATAGAAAATAGTTATAATACGACAATTTCAACTCCAGTTAATAAAGAGCAGAATGCTGGAGCTTATTCAATTAATTTTGACGCCTCCAACTTACCAGAGGGTGTTTACTTTTATACTGTTGAATTAAAAGGTGTAAACAGCACGTATTATTCAAAAACTACTAAGAATATATTGTTGATTAAGTAATGGTAAAAATATTTTTATTCTCAATACTTTTTTTATTTAGTACTTCAATAATCCATTCACAAAATAGAATAAGTCTAAATGTCGGCTATGGTTATTATTTGTGTAATTCTGAAAATTCAACAAAAATAATAGGAGATAATAAATATCAATCTTTTGTTTTGTATGATTTCAGTTTTCAAAGAGATAGTCTATTTGGTTTCAATCTATTGTTTGAATATAGTTACCAACAAATTACAAAGAAAAATATTATAGAATTTATAAGATATGAACCTGGCCCATTTCCGGCACCGCCACCATATTGGGGTAATATGAAACTCATTAACCATAATTTTGATTTGGATTATACAGCTAAAATTAATAATTATCTTTCTTTTGGAATTGGTCCATCATTTATAATTGTAAATAGAATACTCGAAGTAGATACAGTACTTTATGACAAACTTGCATCTTCCGGGCTAGGGGTAAATGGTTTTGCAGAACTTTCCGTACCAATATCTGGGAATAAAAAATATTTTTTCTTTACCTCTAAGTTAAAATTTAGATATACTCATTCTATTTGGTTTGATAAGGGAATAAGAAATTTATATGATTATAAACAAGAATACTTTACAGTACAGATTTTAGCTGGTATTGGTTATGCATTCTAATAAAGCATTTGTAGCCTAACCAGCCAATCAAGCGGTCGCCGTATTCGAATTTGGCATTTTATAAATTATAAAGTTGGTCGTTCCGTTTCGGCCAACTTGTTTAAAGTAGTTCTATTAAATAACATTGTTACAAACTGCGCTTACGATTAAAGTTAAGCACAGTTTGCTAAATCATTGGCAGTTGTTTTTTATGTGGCACCGTTGTTCCGGGTCGCCACTTATTGGCAACGCCGTTAGGGTTCTAAAAGTAATAAAAAAAATGCTAAAAGAATATCAAACATTTTGCGTCTTTTCATAAGTTTTTACGTCTCCTACTATGAAAAACACATAAATAGTGAAATTTATTTATAATAATGTAGGAGATCTAAAATGGAAAATAGAATATCGGATTCATTAAGCCATCAGCAAATACCGTTAACAAGAGTTCATGTTGATTTTCTTTTTCTTGACTTGAATACATGTACTCGCTGCGTTGGTACGAATAAAAACCTTGAAATAGCAATTGATCAAGTTAGTGATTTGTTAACAATAACTGGAGTAGAATTAAATATTAATAAAGTGCTGATAGATTCCGAAAAAAAAGCCAAAGATTATAAGTTTGTTACATCACCCACTATCAGAGTAAATGGACATGATATTGCTTTGGAAACCAAAGAGAGCAAGTGTGATTCTTGTACTGACCTGTGTGGTTGTGAAGAAGGAACAAATTGTCGTGTCTGGATTTATCGTGGAGTTGAATATACTGAAGCGCCCGTAGCCATGATTGTAGAAGCATTGCTATTTGAAATATACAGTAATGCTCAAGTACGCGCTAAAAGTTCAATTAGATATGAAGAAATTCCGGTAAATTTGAAAAATTTCTTTGCCGAAAAATCAAAACACAAATCGAAGGAAGAAGAGTTATGTTGTGCTGCCGAAAAGAAGGAAACATGCTGTGAACCTTCTGAAAAGTCTACTTGCTGCAATGATTCTTCATCTAGTAGTTGTGGGTGTCAGTAGGTTCACTAATTTTCAAGCCAGTAATTAATATATATAAACCGACTTGTTTTGTTTTTATTAAATATTATTTCAGAGTAAAAAAAATCAATAAAATAAACCATAATACGTTGAACAAAAAACTAGCATCATGAAAAACAAAGAATCCACAAAAATCTTTTGGGAAAAATATAGAGCAGCTATATATAATTTTGTCCACATGCGAGTAAGTAATGATGTTGTTGTAGAGGACATTGTTCAAGATGTTTTAATAAAAGTATATGAAAACCTCAAGACTTTGGACGACCAAAACAAAATCTTACCATGGATTTTTCAAATAACTAGAAACTCAATTGTAGATTATTATCGTAAAAAGCGACCAACTGAAAGAATAGACGAAGAAATTCTAAAGTATGACGAAACCATTGAGGGAGATGCTGAAAAGGAACTAGCTCAATGTATTTTACCAATGATTGATCAGCTTCCCTACAATTATCGAGAGGCTATCAAAATGTTTGAATTTGATGGCTTGTCACAGAAAGAAATTGCGCAAAGTCAAAACACATCTTTGTCAGGCGCAAAATCACGAATTCAGCGTGGAAGAAAATTATTAAAAAAAATGCTTATAGATTGTTGTAAAATAGCACTCAATAATAAAAACAAAATTTTGGACTATGAATGTAATAACTGTAGAGTGATATAACTTATAAAAGATTAATGACTTTGATTAAACACTTTTTTAATTTGCAGCCGGCAATGAAATACAAAGGAATAACATATGATATAGGACAGAATATAAAACCAATATTCTAACCAGAGACGATTTGGACGAGATTATGATTAAGTCAGACATGGACGTAATTAAGAATAAACTTAATTGTAACTCTGTAAGGATTTATGGTAAAGAACCAAAAAACCTTATTCTTGCTGCTGAGATAGCTATTGAAAATGGCTTGAATGTATGGCTTTCCCCAAGATTAAATTAACGAGAATGCAGAAAACACATTAAGTTATTTAAAAAGTATTGCAATAGAATTTGAATTGTTAAGGGTAAAACATCCAGCCAATGAGTTAGTTTTCATTATTGGTGGAGAATTAACAATAGACATGAATTGTTTTATAGCAGGAGAATCCATTCATGCTAGAATTGCAAATCTAGCAAAACCTCTTTTCTTTATTAAAAATGCGTTAGGATTTAAACCTAGATATCAAAAATCCTTTAACCAATTTTTAAGAGACGCTGTCTCTATAGTGAAAAAGGAATTTTCTGGTAAGGTTGCCTATGCAAGCGCGATGTGGGAAAAAGTTGATTGGTCAGATTTTGACTTTTATACACAAAGACAAACATATAGTAGTAATCCCGATAATGATTACGATATGGCGAGTTTTAGTATTACAAAATCACTTGGCAATAATAATTGGAAACCCAAAGAATCGTTTTATAAAATAGCAGATTATTATAATATACAATGTCTATAGTGGAATGTTACGGTCAGACTATGGCAACCCTTAACGATATAACAATAGAGCAAAAAGCAAAGGACAGAAAAATAGAACTAACAACGCAAATTACAGAAACACAGTTTGATAATGGCTATTGGTATGCAGACGAAATAAAAGCATTTGCAAAGGAGATTGGTATCCCCAACAGTTCTAAACTTAGAAAAGACGAACTCGAAAAGCTAATTAAAATTTTCCTTCGGACGGGTAAAGTAAAAAATTCTGATAGGAAAAATATTCAAAAATCGGGAATTAGAGACCTTGATAAAGGTCTTGACAACTCATTGCAAATTATCAACTATACAAGTAATAAACAGACACAAAACTTTATCGTAAGTGAAGCCTTAAAAATTGTACCTGCCTTAAAAGTGAAATCAGGAGTATGGTATCGACTAAATCGTTGGCGTGACGAACAAATGACTAAAGAAACAATAATCGTATACGGAGATCTGATACAGCAATTCATAAAACTAAACCAAACAGAGAGTAGCTTTCAAAAAATCCCTGCTGCCAGATATATTAATTTCGTTTCAGATTATTTAACTAATGAGAAAAATTCGACAAGAGAAGACGCTCTTAATGAGTGGGAAAAATTAAAGAAATTAGACATCATTAAAGATTATAAATCTTGGAAGAAACATATAAACGAACAAAAAAGCAATCCAAACTAATTTTAACAATGCATATATTCAAAACCGACAGACTAAAACTCAGAGAATTAACTGAAAATGATATTCAGTTACTGCACGAAATACTGGGTGATTCTGAAACAATGCAATATTACCCTTCACCACTTGATTTAGATAAAACTACTAAATTTGTTGAAAGAAATATAAACAGTTACAAAGAAAATGGTTTTGGATTATGGGCAGTTGTTTTGAATGAAACAAATAAATTAATTGGAGATTGTGGAATTACAATCCAGGATATAGACGGAATAAACGTACCTGAAATTGGTTATCATATAAATAAAAATTATTGGAGAAAAGGTTTTGCAACCGAAACCGCAAACGGCGTAATGAAATATGGCTTCGGAAATTTCGATTTCGGAAAATTATACATTCACACATATATTAAAAACATTCCTTCAAAAAGAGTAGCTGAAAAAATAGGAATGAAAGCAGAAAAAGAATACGATAAACACCTTCCTTCCCATAATTTAATTTGGAAACATGTTGTTTATTCAATCAACAAAGAATCATACATAAAGAAATAATAAGAAAACCACACCGAAAAATTCAGATCCAAAGGAACGGCATATTTATATATACAAAAAGACGAAAGAAAATAGTATGAATGAAATTAAAATTCTTGAAATTAAATCAACTCAAAATATTGAATACAAAGATTTTTTAAAAGTTGGACTTATAAATGACGAAGAAAATTTTAGGATTACTCCAACTGATGACTTAAATTTTATGTTTCCAACAAAAGACAAAGAAGATAGTTTTACTTTAGGTGCATATATTGAAAATTCATTGGCAGGAGTTGTAAGTTTTAGCAGAGATGGAAATGATAGAGAAAAATTAAGGCACAAAGGAATTTTATTCCGAATGTATGTATCAAAGGAATTCCGAGGAAAAGGAATTGCCAAACAACTTATTGGAGAACTAATTAACAGAGTTGTAAAGGTCACAGATATTGAGCAAATAAATTTAACCGTAATTTCAAATAACGAAAACGCTAAAAAGTTGTACGAGAAATTTGGATTTGAAACTTTTGGTTCAGAAAAGAATGCTATTAAATGGAAAGGAAAATATTTTACAGAAGACCAAATGGTATTAAAACTTAAATAAAACAACGAACCGCTAACAGCACCTACCCAAAAGTGACGGGTATATGCGAAAGGAGCGAATAGAAAAAAAATTGTTAATTATTAACAATAAGGAAAGCATGAGAAAGGCTTTAGTATTCACCTGGAGAATTTTTAAACATACTTTTAAAATTTTATCCATTACTTTTATCCTGTTACTTGCAACACTATTGACTGAACATTATTTTTCGACTGATTTACCCACTCCTACCGGGTCTTTTTCTGTTGGGCGTACTACATTAGATATAAAAAGCAAATTTCCGGGAGATACCCTTAGCCAAGAAGTATTTGCATGGATATGGTACCCTTCCTCGTCAAAAACAGGGTTGCGTGAAAAATATCTCCCCGATGAATGGTTGCTGGCATTTAACAAATCAATAATTTTTATTGCACATTTTATTGAGCGTGATTTCGAACGGGTTCGTCCGCATAGTTTTCATGAACCGAATGTGTCGCCTGCTTTTGCCCGCTATCCGATTGTACTTTTTCGTGGGGGCTTATCAACTCTTGCCCCGGAATATACGTCACTTTGTGAAAACTGGGCAAGTCATGGTTATATTGTTATAGGGTTGGATGCCCCATTTCTCAGCAGAGTATTTGTAGGTGCAGACAATCGTGTTGTTGAAAGGTCAAATGAAAATAATCCTGATATTAGCGGCGCAACAATAGAAAACTTGAATGAAATGATGCCAAGAATGGCTGGCGAGTGGGCAAATAGTGCAATGATTACCTTGAATTATTTGGATAGCTTAAGCCAAATCAGTAATACAAATCAATGGAGTGGAAAGCTGGACTTAAATAAAGTAGCAATGATCGGACATTCTCTTGGCGGTGCAGCAGCTTTGCAATTCAGTATTCAAGACGCTCGTTGCAAGGCTGCCATTGACATTGATGGACTTGTTACACCGGCTGTTGCTGCTAGTGGACTGCAAAAGCCTGTACTATTTTTAATTGGAGAACATCCAAAAAGTGAACTCGCAGACCCTGTAAACAGGAAAATTAATGAAGATATTCAACTAGCCATTCAGCATACTCCTGCTACGTTAGTTTCCCGTATTGATCTCCTGAATGCTAATCATTATAACTTTAGCGACGGTGCTGTAACAAAAAATCATCTTTTAATGACGTTGTTACGACTATTTGGTATTGTTAAAATGAATCCTGTAAAACAGTTGGAAACAACAGGTAAGATAACACTTCAATTTCTCGACCAAAAACTTGGCACAAATACGACCCAAATTTTGGCTACAGTTCGCTAATAACCCGATAATAATAATTCACAAGGAAAAAATACATGAAACTTCTTCTCACTTCGGCAGGCATCAGCAACGCAAGCATCCATAATGCATTGGTTGACCTATTGGGAAAACCGATTGCCGAGTCCAGTGCTCTTTTCATTCCTACCGCTATATACGCCATAGCTGGTGGGGCTGATATAGCACGAAAGGTGATTTGCGGATTATTAGGTGACCCTTTCTGCGATTTGGGTTGGAAGTCGCTAGGTATATTGGAACTCACGGCCATGCCCAGCATGAAAAAGGAGCTTTGGGTGACCATGCTTCAAGAGACTGATGCCTTGTTGGTAGGAGGTGGAGACTGTCAATATCTGTGCTATTGGATGCAGCATTCTGGTCTAGCAGAACTCTTACCATCACTGCTACACAAGACAGTTTATGTGGGGCTAAGTGCTGGGAGTATGATTATGACCCGCTTTGGAACAACTTATGGTAACCATTCTCTGCCAACGGAAAGTGATAAATCTCTAGGAATTGTTGATTTTGCTCTGCATCCTCATCTGGATCACGAATGGTTCCCGGAAAATTCTTTGGCTAACTTAAAAAAGTTGGCTGCCACAATACCCGTACCATCTTATGCGATTGACGACAATACCGCTATCAAAGTGACTGAAGGCAACATCGAAGTAATATCCGAGGGACAGTGGAAGCTATTTACTCCTGACAAAAAAATGACGCAACTTCAATAGTCAGCGTGGTAGAAAAACTTAAGTATTTTAGAACTTTAATTTTAGTGTTTACATTTTAAAATAATTAACTCATGTTACGCAAATTGTTTTTTTGTCATATTGAGCGGAGCGAAATAATTCAAAATTGTGCAAATTATAAACCTTGAGATTCTTCACTTCGTTCAGAATGACAGTTGTGCGTAACATGAGTAATTAATATGCTATTCGACCCCAAAAATAATGTAGTGAAACTCTGTGCTCAAGGTATGGACATGGAAGGAAAAGGCAAACCAGAAGATGCAAGTAAACTCTTTCTCCAAGCTTGGAACGAAGCTACAAACAACTTTGAAAAATTTACCGCTGCTCATTATGTCGCTAGGCATCAAAAAAGTATTGCAGACAAATTAAAATGGGACGAAACAGCTTTGCGGCTGGCACTAAAAATAAATAACGACACTGTTAAGGCGACTTTTCCTTCGTTATATTTAAACATTGCTAAATGCTATGAAGACTTAAACGACCTTGACAATGCAAAAAAGAATTACGAGTTAGCACTTTCCTTTTCCAAACAGTTGCCAGAAGATACCGGGAATTTAGGCTGGATAGAATTAATAAATTAGATTTAGTTTCAGAATCTTTCCAACCAAGAGATTTTGATATTAAAAGTCATTTTGAAAATGCTGATAATAAGTGATTTTAAATGACATACCTTTGTCAGTACCCCTTACTACATTTCATCAGGTTAAAAATAAATTAAGTGCGAACAACTAAAATTCTATCTTAAAGAATATTAGTTATATTATTTATCATATTGCCCTGGAGGTTTTTATGCAGCAAAATATAAAAGACAAACAAAAATCACTTTTAATTTCAGAAGAACAAGCTGAAAGGTTACTACAAAATTCCCGTAAAGCAAAATGGTTATTTCCGTCCTCTTTAGGCCGCCCAATTGCTAAAGATATTCCGAAATGGTTAGACAGCATTAGAATTAACCAATCATTATTATCCGAAGCGGTTAAATATTTTCTTGAGAAGAGCCAAATAGATAAAGCTTATGAGCTTTCTGCAAATGTATGGCGTCTTTGGGTGTTGGAACATAAAGAAAAGGAAGGGAGAATATTTCTTAGTACTGTATTAGGTAAAAAGATTTTTCCGGAAACACTTTATTGTTCTTTGACACTTTATGGAGATGGACTTTTAGCTTATCGCCTCGGAGACACTGCCGCATCGCGTGTATGTAATAATGAAGCTTTAGCAATTGCTAATAAAATTAATAATAAAGAAACGCAAGGATTGGCTTTACTTGGACTTTGCCGTGTTGAATTTTCAGAAAGTAATTTTGAGCAATCTCATGACCTTGCTGTAAAATCTCTTGATCTATTAAAGCAGCTTGGCCCGTCATATAAGCAAGGTGTTCTGAATTTTGCTGCTCAATCCGCACAAGCTATAGGTAATTTAAATGAAGCTGAAAATTTATTTAGGCAAAGCATGGAACTAAATAGACAAATAAATGATGAGACAATGTTTACTGTTGATCTTCATAATTTAGGTCACGTTGAAGTTAAGCTGGGTAAAGTTGATGAAGCAGAAATACACTTTAATGAGTGTGAGAAATTGTCAGAAGATCCAAATGATACATATAGTTTGGCTTTAAATTTATTTAATAAAGCAACAATAGCATACGCCAGAAATAATATTATAAAAGCAAGATTACTTATTCACCAATCAAGAGAAATAATTAATAGAAATAAAATTGAACTTGCGATTGAAGATGAAATAGAGTTAAATAAACTTGAAAAACTTTTAATATAGTGCATACTGGTCTTAGTTGGTTTCGAAGGTTTTCGGCTCGTAAAAAGGCTCGGTTTAAACTGATTTGGAATCGCTTTGTAATCCCACAGACTCTATAGCATAAACCGTTACCTGCTTCATTGAGGTATATGTATTCTCCTTTCTGTTTTACAGAAAAACAATAATTTTGAATCTCCTTGTCAGTAACTTTCTTAATCTATATATAGGTACTTAATAGAAAATTATAATCTTGGGGGAAAGTGATTTTCTGTCAGCGTGGAAATAATATGGTGTCGAGACCCAAGGATAAATTAATTTTAGTAATTTAAAGCGGCAGTTTTATAATTTTAGCTGCTTATCAGATTAACTATGAGCAGCAAATGGTAACTGAAAATATTTAATAAATAAATAGAAGCGGTGATGAAAATTATATTTTTCCAGTTTTTTATTTTATTCTTTACCATATCATGTTTATCATTTTCTCAATCTATAACTGAAAGATATAAACATCTTGGTGAAATGTTTGTGCATGGATTTTCGTCTGCACCTTTCCCTGATTCCGAAAGGATCAACGGGCATGTTTACGATGGCAAAACGTATTCTTTTCAAGAACATTACAACGACAGCAGCGTTGCTATTTTTATTCCTAAAGGATTTAAGCAGACAGATTCGACAAATTTTGTAGTTTATTTTCATGGATGGAATAATAACATTGACAGTGCCTGCAACGAATATAATCTTATAGGGCAATATACAGCAAGCAATGTAAATGCAATATTTGTTTTTCCCGAAGGACCTAAAAACTCACCGGATTCTTTCGGCGGCAAGCTGGAAGATAAAGACGGACTAAAGAAATTGATTAATGATATTGCAAAGTTTTTAATAGAAAAAGGAAAATTAGACTCTCCTAAAATTGGAAATATAATTTTAGCAGGACACAGCGGTGCGTACCGGGTAATCTCATTCTGCATAATGCGAGGCGGTTTAACACCAAGCATTTCCGAAGTTATATTATTCGATGCATTGTACGGGGAAACTGAAAAATTTGCTCATTGGATTGAAAACTATCCGGGTAAGTTTATTGACATTTATACAGACAGCGGCGGAACAAAAAACGAAACCGAAAGTCTGATGAATGATTTTGATGCATGGGGAATTTCATATTTTAAAGCAGAAGAACAAGAATTAAATTTTTATGATTTATTAAATAATCGATTGGTATTTATTCATACTGATTTAACTCATAATGAAGTTATTTCTACTAGAAATCAACTCATGCTTTTTTTGAAGACAAGCAAATTAAAGAAGATAAATAAATAGAATTGTGCAAGTCCAAGCAGAGGGTTATTGCATATTCAAATCATAAGAGCGTAACCTGACGTTGTAAGGAATTCATTCCGAAGCGTGCCGAGGCATAATACTTTGTTGGACTAAGGCACAAATCTGTAAGGATTAAATACTATGAACAAGAAAATATTCCAAGACTTTGTTAGTGCAATCAACGAACATAACATTGACAAGATCTGCTCGCTTATGACTGCCGACCACAAGTTCATTGATTCCCAGGGCAATGAAGCTATAGGAAAAGAAAAAATGCAGGCAGGTTGGATTGGATACTTTCAATTATTTCCAGATTATAAAATTAAAATTACGGACATATTTCTTGATCGAGACACGGTCGCAGCGTTTGGTTTTGCAAGTGCTACATTCCAAGGACAGAGTGATAGAAAGGGAAACTATTGGAATTTACCTGCTTCATGGAAGGCGGTCATAAAGAATGATAGAATTTATTTGTGGCAAGTTTATGCTGATTCAAAAATTCCTTTTGACATTATAAATAAAAACAAAAAGCAATAATAGCTTAAGTTTGGAATAATTATTGGCATTGTGCTTCTTTTCTACCAGACGGCAGTTAATATAGCAGAAAGGAAAAAAAATGAAAAGAAAAGTTGCTATGGTTTCCTTCTTAATTGTATGTGTAATTCTTGCTATACTTCTTCTTACGCAAACAATTACTATAATGGTAAGTTCAATTATATTTGCGATTGCGTTAGTGCTATACGGTAGTATATCGAAGGGATTTCGTGGGAATACTGATTCATCAAAGTTAAAATAATCTTCGTTAAATTCTTCGTTTCGGCGGACTTGTTCAAGGCAGTTGAGCTAATAAATTAACTTGTAAACTGCGCTTACAAGGAAAATTAAGCACAGTTTGCTAAATCTTTGGCAGTTATTTTTTAAGCGGCATTGCTGTTTTGGGGCGCCGCTTATCGACACGTTAGGCACCTAAATAGTATAAGGAATAATCATGAGTATAGATAAAGACAGACAACTATTAATTCATTATCTTGCTTCAATGCATATCATTTTCAGAAAGCAATCCGCAACACACCAAGCAGTAATATTAGATCTTCTAACCTTCGATATGCTTGATAAAGCATTTATTCATAATCTTGGAACAACATCTTCACTTTCCAAAGTCGACTCCACCCTGGAATTATGCTGAAGTATCTTTTATTTGCTTAATATCCGGGTCGAGCGTCAACCGTATTTGAGATCTGTGCTCTGCCCTACCTCGATAAGATAGCCGTCAGGATCGCGGATATAGCAGCGTATCTCACCGTACTTAGGAATCGGCTCCGTGATAAACTCCGCTCCCCGGCTTTTCCATAATTCATAGCACGCTTGAATATCTGCAACGCGGATATTCATAAAGCTGTTGATATTGTTCGGATCGGGGACGCTGAGCGTTACGGTCGGTTTGTCGGGGGTAGGCCCGCCGCCGACGTTAACAATTAGCCAGGTATTGGCGATCTGAATGTAGGCAGGTGCGCCGGTGTTGTCACCTCTACTTAGAATACGGCCGCCAAATACCGTTTCATAGAAGCGAGCCGATCGGTCGATGTCGGCGACGGTGAGGAAATGTGCGATAGAGATTCCCTCATGGGGGGGCATCTCATAGCTCTTCTGTTCGACTTTGACTGTATTCATATGTGACTCCTTTTGATTTAGCGTTCATTGCAAATGGGATGCCGCAGGCACGAGTTAAAGAATCATCCTTATCGCTTTCATTCTTTTCTACTTACTGTATCATCCTTGCTGCATTCATATTTATTTTCCATCCTTTTACCATTTGCCGGCATGAGCACCTCCATCCACATGTAATATTTCTCCTGTAACCTGACCTGCATGCACCAGATAGAGGACAGCATCAACAATGTCATCAACGGCTGCGATGCTCCCCATCGGCTGTTGAGTCTTGAGCAAGTCCTTGGAAGGACCCTCTTGCAGGTGTGTGTCAACTACACCTGGAGCAACAGCATTGAAACGGATCCCCTCTTTTGCGTATTCGATAGCAAGGCTTTGGATAGCTGAATTCAGGCCTCCCTTGGTAATCATCGAAACTGAAGCATTTACACCGGCAATCGGACTATCGGCAAGCGACGAAGTTATGCTCACAACGCTCCCTGATTTTTGCTTCAGCATTTGTTGCACAGCAACCTGGGTAATATAGATGAAACCTAGCAGGTTGACAGAGACCAGTGCATAGAAATCCTCATAAGTATATTCTGTGAAAGGCCTGGAGTAGTATATTCCAGCGGCTGTTACCAGGACATCAATAGAGCCAAAGTTCCTTATTGCTGATTCAACTATTTTTTCAGCGGTATCATATTTGCTTATATCTCCATCAACGGTAATGAGACCCGGTGAAGGGATTAATGATTGAGAGATACTTTTTGACGTCGCGACGATTCTATAACCCTGCTTAAAGAAAGCTTGCACTAAACCGGAACCGATACCTCCCGAAGCTCCGGTGATAATAGCTGTTTTTTCATCAGGCATTGCGACTCCTTTCAACCGGTAAAAATAATTTCTAATTCCAGCGGAAAATTGAATCCCGGCTTAATCTTCCCTAGAATCTGAAAGAAATCACCGGTAAAATTCCGGGTTTCGTTCTCTCCATTTCCAGTTTTTAACTTCCGGCATATCTTCACTGTATTCCTCAATATATTCTTTATGTTCTATAAGCTTATCCCTTAATTGCTGCTTCAGGTCCTTAAATCATTATTGTAATTAATTAATCGTTACCTTCTTTTTAGTTTTTGAATTATTTTATTTTTTTGATTGTTAGATTTACGAAACCAAAGCATGTGCCGTTGTTACTTCGTCCGATTTTAATCAATTCTGGTGACTCTAATTTAACATAGATGCGGTATTTCGTTCTTTATCGATTAAAGCAGCGAAATAAAAATATTGCTGATCCGATTCTTTGATAACTTATAGACAAAATTTTAATTTCATGATCATGTTGAGGTGATAGTACAATTCTCTCACTCCTATTTCAAATATCAAAACTGTTTCCTCGTTCCGCCGCTCATCAATGGTGTTCATGATATCATTTCAATAATCACTCTTTTGGGTTAATGCCAGGTTAAAACGTTCTTCATCCGGTTTATCAGCAAACAGAGATTTTCCTTTCACTATCCACGATATACCGAACGCCAGCAGCATGATGGTCTCAAAAACTAATTCCCAATTTGTTTCTAAAAGCTTATCACCCAGAATTATATTAAGTATTGCAAGTATTAAAACCGACACAAAGATAACAACACCGCACACACGGTAAATAATATTTCGGATACTTTTACTCTTTGTCCAATTCTCCTTATCACCCAGAGTGAAAAAAAAGTACAAAATGATCCCCAGCAGGATGAAAAAGAGAGCACTGGATCCGTAGTGAAGATCACCTGCAAGTGGATGAGTTAACTGGAACAATCCGACGGCAGAAGATGGTTCAATAATTATAATTGTTTTGTTTCTAATTTATACAAGGGCAGAATTACTATCATTAGATTTCATTTATTCTATAGCAAGGTATGGAATATTAATTGGAACCGGTATTGGATTGGGAATAGATTTCTATTTAACAAATCAAAGAAAAATATTCAATCTATTAAAAATAAAAACCGCTTAACGTTATAAGGGATTCATGCCGAAGCCTGCAGAGGCAAATCTGTACGCCGGGAACTGTGTGGGGATGTGTTTTTGGTTTTTCATTTTCTCGGCACTTAGTAAATAATCTTTTAAGAAGCTTTGAAGTATAGGGGCTTTTTCTAATGTGATGGTAATTTTATTTTTAATGTCTATTTTATTTTATTTCAGTAATACCCAACAACCTCACCCTTGCACCTACAGGATTTTCTACTGAAGACTTTATTTGTGAAAGTATCGCTCCAACGGCACCTTCGTAGTTGCTTTTTATTTTTTGCCAATTGAGTTCTGTCGTTTTTCCTGTTCCGTTATATTGTTTTTTTTCTAAACGATTAAGAATCCACTCATCCGGTAAAATTTGAACATCACCGGTATTGCTAATTCTTATTGTTTTAATTTCCTTATGCTGGGAGCTTCCTTCAATTTCAATGGTAAACATTGTATTAACTACTGCATAATTATCTTCGTCATATTCATTTTTAGGAAGCATAGCTACATCTCCGGAAATAGTGATTTGTTGATAGTATTGAATGATTGCATCTATCAGAGGATGCCCCAATCCCATCAGTTCTGCCTGTCTTTTTCGCATGGCTAAATCTCTATTGAATGTAACAAGATCATATTTTGCAGATACATTTGGGAAATTGCTCAGTGATTTCGGAGTTACTATGCTGTGCAGATCACCCTTTGGTATAATTGAACCACCTAGACGTAGTATCGCAGTCTCAACAAATGTTTTAAGATGATTTAGTGAAAATTTTCCTTCAATATTTAAATAATCTTGTAAATTAAAAGAAGACATATCCATTGTAAGATTTTTAAGAGCTTCTATTGACTGGAGAGCCTGTTGCATTGCTTCTTCAATCTCTCTTGCAGTACGATTATAATCTTTATGCACTAACGCTTGCTTATACCAATCAAGATAATTTGGAGATGAACCCATATAACCTAGAATTTCTGCTCTAAAATCCTCAACCGGTTCCCCTGTGAGCGGATCCAATTTACCTATATGTGCTGCTATTTCTCTTAATTTAGAATTTAATAATTGATAAATTTTTTCTTCAACAGTATCTTCCGCCACAAGGTTATACACTTGCGAAGTTTCCTTCTGTCCATACCGGTGGATGCGTCCAATCCTTTGTTCAACTGCCATCGGATTCCATGGTAAATCATAATTAAACAAAATGTGACCTACCTGTAAATTAATTCCTTCACCACCTGCAGAAGTGCATATGAGAAATTGTGCTCCATCTTCATCCCAGAATTTTTCTTTTGCATCTATCTTGTTATCAATCGGTCCGCCTTTTATAATCGCAACTTTATCAAAACCGTAAATATTTTCTAATTTCTCCTTTAAGAAGTTTAACGTTTCTACATATTGAGTAAATATCACAAACTTTTCTTTAGGATTTGTATTTCGGATTGAATCTATTGCCCTTGTTAAAGTATCAAACTTTCTATCAACTTCATCAGGAACTATCTTAAGCAATTCTTTTACTTTATGAATTTCATCCGGAATATTGGCATCGGTATAAATTCCATCTTCACCTTCTTCATCATTGTCCAATGACCATTCTGTTGTTTCTTCAGGCTGATAAGTTCTGCTCACTTTTTGTGTTGTTTGAGCAATAATAGTATCAATTTCAGGATAACAAGAAGGAATGTTAGGAATCTGCATAATTTCTGATACTAATTTTCTCATTTCATCCTGTAGTTCAAGCAGTTCTTCTGCAATAGATCTTGACGAATTTGATTTAGCTCTCTTGGTTGAAAGTTCAAGATGTTTCCTAATTAGCAGCACCAACAATCTTCTTCTTAGTGCTTGTTTAATTGCCCGGATGCTTGAAGACATAATTTTTTGGAATGTAGTCATTACAAATCCAATTGCGCGCTGTTGATTCGTAGTGCGTGCCTCCCCATTACCGATTCCGGCAACATTATATCCTTCCCTTAAATACTCTGTCAATTTTTCGTAAAAAGTTCTTTCAGATAATGCAAGCTGGAATGATTGTGTATGAACCTGCCTTCTTACAAAAATAGGATTGCCATTTTTATCTGTAACTTCTCTTTTTGTTCTGCGAACCATGACTCTACTTAAAAAACCACGATGTTCCATCATTGATTCTTCTGAATCAAAAAGTGTTTCGTCAAGAAGTTGAATGAGTGACCAGAATTGATATGCATTCCCCTGGTGCGGCGTTGCAGATAAAAAAATTAAATCTTTGGTATGTGAGCGTAACGCTTCCGCAAGTTTATAGTTAAGTGTTAGCGTTATTTTTTTACCATAGCGAATTCTGCTTAAATGGTGTGCTTCATCAAAAATTATCAAATCCCATTTGGGTCCGCCTAGTAAACGTTCCATTCTTTGAGGTCTTTTAATTGTATCAATTGATGCAATCACACGGCTATGATTTTCCCAGGATGCGAATCCCTGATCCGTAAAATCTATTCCAAGTATTTCAAAGGTTAATCTGAATGCATCTCTTAATTCAGTCTCCCAGTTTTTAATTAGCCCGGCCGGAGTCACTATGAGAATCCTACTTGCTTCACCGCGACTAAATAATTCTTTAATAATCATCCCAAGTTCTATTGTTTTACCTAACCCAACTTCGTCGGCAACGAGTAATCTTCTATGTCTCATTGAAACAACATCACGGGTAAGAAGTATCTGATGAGGCAGAAGATCTGTTCTGCTGTTAGATAACTGACCGCCATTATTTTGTAACGGCAGCTGAAACGCTAGTTGCTTTAGTAAAAAATCAACCGATGAGTCAACATTGTTATGAATTATTCGCTGCCATAAATCCGGAGCGGGTTCTAACCGTTCAATTGGAAAACTCTGAAGATGCCTTCCGTTTGTATCTTCAAACATTACATCTGCCTGGTATATGCCATAGAGTTCACTAACTCGATAAATCTCTACTGTTCCAAGGTCTTCCCGACCTTTAATTCTAACCTGTTCTCCCACTTTGGGCATATATTCAACTTTTTGTTCTGCTGTAAACATTAGTACCTCTTAAAATTAATTACCACTTAGATTAAAATAGAAGAAATCAGCTAATTCTGAATAATTTACATTTCCAGCATGAGGGGGATCGGTAATAACAAAATCAAATGGTTTACCTTCAAATTCCATAAGCATTCCGCTCTGGAACAGCTAACTTGTTTATTTCCACTATAGGAAAAGATTCTTCGATTGCACTCTTCTTACTATTCATTTAAATCATCCGGTGAATAAAGGAGAATTCCCTGAATATTTTTGAAACCCAAATCTGCAGAAATTACGGAAGTAATCCTTAACCTTGCAGCAACAGCTATAAACAGGGCATCATTTGTTAACAAGCCATACTGGCGCTGTAGTGACATAGCAGTCAAAAAATCTTCTCTCTCTAAAGATTCTAATTTTAATCCGATAGATAAAAGATCACGAATTAATGATTCGTACCTGTTTAATGCTTTTATCTTATTGGGATTTTCAGAAAGCTGTTTTGCAGGATTGGAACCTTTAATCAAGCTTAAATCCCTTGCTTCTGCAAGCATTAAAACGTGCATCAGCTCTGCAAGAATATGAGTGGGTATTATTCCAAATAATTCATCTTTAGCGCATTTTTCTAATAGCTTAATACACTGCAGCGAACTTCGCTGAGCTGCATAAACAAAAATATTTGCATCTATTATAACGGGCTGCTGCTGCGGTATTTGTAATAAATTCATTGTTCGTAATAATCCTCGGTTAATAATTCTTCAATATCGTTATGATTCAGATTAAATGGTTTTGAACAGAACCTATTTACTGCGGCCTTTCTTAATTCAAGCTTTGCAGGTTCAAGAACATCATATTTCAGAATTGCATCCTGGATAATTTCACTTATTGATCTGCCTTCCTTATGGGATCGGTCTTTAATCTTCTTAACAATATTCTTGTCCAGAATTGTTCCGACTTTCTCTTTGTTCTCTTGCTTCTTCAGCTTTGACATATTAGTTCTCCTTTGTATACCAATCTCTTTTTATAACAAACCATGGAGTCAGCATCTCCATCAATGATAAACCTCCAAGTGATCATCAGAAGTTAATTCGAAATGACGAATTGGAGTATTATAATAAAATGCTTTTATATTTCTTCCGCTTAATTCTTTTCTGTTTTCGAGTTGTGATGGTGAAATGACTTTTCCAATTATTCTCTGTTCAATGAATGAAACAGTGTCACTTGGAATTGCTGCTGATTTATATGTTGATTCCAGAACTTTAAAACCAGTATTAACAGCCAATTTTTTTAATAATGGAAGTTCTCTAATTGACATCCCATCAAAAACAACTAAGGCAGTCTTTGGCTCTTTTAGTTCATGGAGCAAGGAATATTGTTTTTCAGCAGAAGCGGAAAGTTCATCATAAACACCCTGAGCGCTGTTTAATATTAGATCTTCTAATCTTTGAATTTGTTTTTCACCTTCTTCAAAGTAATCCTCAATTTCCATAGATTTGAAAGCGGAATCAGACCATACGAATTTTTGCATCCAATTATAGATTAATGGAATTCTTCACCTGTTGAGATCAAAAAATTAAAAACAAAGTCAAAATCAAAATTACTTTTCATTTACAGGTTCTTCTTTTTTAATAAAACCTTTAAGTGCAGCTTTAAAAACAGCATCCTGAAAAGATGGTAATTGTTCGGCTAATTGTTCAGCCTGAGATTTAGAGAAGCTACCATTTTTAATAATGTTTAATTCAAAGTTAAGATCCCCTTGGCCGGATAAAGCCCCCCTCAATGAAGATGGTAATGTGCTTATTTCTACAGAAGTTTTTTCTAAAAATATTGTAAACCTAATATTATCAATTATTGCATTCTCTTTTTCATTTAATCTTAAAGCGATTTCCTGCCGCAGTTCTCCAATAGATCTGAAATTTGGAGTCGTGATATTTAATGGTTCAGCACCCGAAGGAACATTTAACAGCCCGCCATTAATTTTTAGAATATTTAATTCATCAAGGTTTTTCTCAGCAGGTCGTTCAGTCCGCACAGGGAAACCGATTCCTTCATCGACCTTATCGTCAAGAAATGGCTCTATAATTTCAACATCATCCCATTCGGAACCACTATAATTTGGATGTGTACCGCAGAAGTTTTCTCTTGCATGCGATAAGCCGACTTGTTTATTTAAGCAAAGATTTTTAATTGCATCAATCAAATTTGTTTCAGCAAGCAGTATTGGAAACGATAATGTCTTTTTATAAATATATTTAAGATCCTTAATTGGCTGATTAAAAACCCAACCTTTGCCAGTCTCCCTAAATTGTTCAATTCCTTTTTGTAAGTGTTCTTCAAATACAATTCTTGGGTAAAAATTCTTTTTAAGATATTCAAGAACATCATTTTTCTGATTAGCATTTCCTACTGACTCTAATTCAAAATCAATTTTACCATCAATTTCTCTTAGCATAACATAAGCAAGTCCCGCGCGCTTGAAACTTTCATCAACATATTTTTGGTTATCCAATTCTATGCGTTCATACTGTCTTTTACGATCATAGTCGCTCGCGCTGGATTTTAATTCCCTGGCTGCCAATGAAAGCTGAGCCCATTTAATTATATCATGATTCTCATAGATGTTGAAAGTATCTGATTTTGGTTCTATCAGAATAACTAAGTTTTGATTTTCAATTCCATGATATAATTCTTTTCGTTCAGAGTTTTGAAGTCGTTTAGGAGAAAGAATAAATCTTGGGGAATTTTTATCAAGCTTTAACAGATCACTTTTCACTTGCGCAGCATCCCGTAAAACAGTAGAAGAAGAATCATTAAAAATATGGGTGCTCCATCTCTCCAAAGCGAAATTAAGTGCGTCCTCACGCGGTATTTTAAGTGAACGATATTCTACTTTTGCAAAAGGTTTTTCCTGAGTATCAAAATAAAAAGAATCTTCAGAGTGATGAAAGTAAGCACCAAATTTAACAAATGTACTCAGACTAGCCTGAAACTCATTATAATCATCACCTGGTTTTAATACCTGTCGTGCTAATTCAAAATCTTTTATACCTCTTATAGTTCCTGAAGTGCAAAGTGTAGATAGAAGAGTAGAGTTAATTATTTCATTAGACATTTTAATTGTCTGTAAATCCCTATAATCATTTTGAGCACATTGAAGCAATGTTTGATTAGTATCAAGATCCAATAAATAATTGCGAATTTTTTTATCTTTAAAATCAAAATAAGCGGTTGAAACAATATCTTCTTTGTCAGCGGTAAGTTGAACGACTCTCCCCAGTAAACTGAGCGGACCCCTATTACCTTGAAAATCTTTAACCAGCACCCGGTTAAATAACATATCAATTACTTCCGGTGTAAAAGGATAACTTTCTATAAATGAGTCGATATATTTTTCATCGAATCGTACCTCATTCTTCTTCCACTGATTTAAGTAGCTTTGGACAACAACCTCAACTTTAGATTTATCATGAGATTTGTAGTTTGAAAATATTCTATGTAGTACAACCATTTCGCGGTCTTTTGGTTCTGAAAATTTTATTTCAACTCTTGGGACTCTTTTTAAAGTTGATCCGGGCTCTTTATTGGAGTTATATACTGAAGCAAAAATTGTTATAGAAGAACCTTCAGTACGGAGCGCCTCCTCACTTAGCATTTGAAGGAAAGATAAATTTTTTGCCTGGTAGTTTCGATTGATGCTTTCAAATCCAATTTCTAACTCATCTAAAATTATTGCAATCTTTCTTCCTCTTAAAGCATTCCGCAGTTGATCAAGATTGGGCAATTCATCCCCAATTAATAAATCTGATACACCAAACTTTTCAAAAACAACTTTCCAAATAAAATCAGTAGGAAAATCCGTGAATTTATTAATCAATACCAGAATATCATTTGGCAAAGTGCATTTTATTTTATATTTGCTCAACCACTGATTCGCAAATTCAGGACTTGAAAGCAAGTAATATATTAGTAATTCAAGATGTGATTTTCCGCTGCCTTTGAATCCTTCTAAGAGAAATAAACCTGCTGTTTGGGAAGAGGAATTAAACCTTTCGTCCAACTTTGCGAGAACGTACTTAATGTCACTTGTCGGATAGGTAAGATCAAAAAACTCTTTGGGTGATGATTCAAGAGTTTTTCTTTTATTATTCCTTAAGTTTTCAAGGTCTATGATACCCTGAATCCCATCACCTTTCAGAACTTCATTTCGGGGTTTTAGTATATTGGAAAAGCTCATGGATAAAACCTATTATTTTTCTTTGAATTAAGGTAAGATTAAACAATTTGAATGTCAATAGATAGTTTCAAGATTATTTCTTGAAATCTTGAATTAATCATCCTGTTTTTATTTATTTTGAATATTCCTTCAAGAATCGATTCATGATCTACTTACTTGCTCGTCCAGACACATAAAGAATCCAAGATCCGTATATTAGCGAATACTCCCTAAATCTCTCTTCTAATTGATATAACGAAAAGCTTAATTTCCCTTTTGACTGTAGTTCTATTAAATATTTATCCAGTATCTGGATTTGCAATTTTTATTTTCTTAAGCAATGACTGAGGGAAAATATAATCTACTAGAGGTTCATTTTTGAAAAAGGCAGGCTCATAATTAAAATTAGGATTCTTATGTATGACCGTGACGTCGAAGGTTATTATTTGAATATAAAAGCTTTAGATTTTACAGGTAATATTGCAAATACTTGTTCCAGGTATTTAGAATGCATGATTCTTTTTTATTTTGAGAATGTGTGAAAAAGCCTAATTATTTCCAATTGATTCAGGTATTTGAATAATTCGCGGTCTTAGTGTAACAATGAAAATTTTCTTTATTATAATCCAAGTTTAACAATAAAAGCATCACCTGTCTCCTTGTTAAGATTTTTGCTGAATAAGTCTGCAAATGTAAATCCCGTGAAATAAATATATTTATTTTTATAGACCGCAAAATGTCTTCCCCCTGTTCCAGCCTTTATTCCTCTTGCGGCAAATACTTCATTCCACTTCAGGTTCCCGTTTGTATCATATAACCTTAAGTATGCATCAGGATTACCGCTTCCGCTTATTACTAATTCCGTATCGGATTTTATTAATTCAATATACCACGCTTCATCCCAGGAAACTGTTCCATATTGTTTTTCCCATATTATATTCCAACCCTTATCGAGCTTCATTAAAAAAACATCTTCTTTTCCTTTATTTTCGGATACGATATTTCCGAATGAAGTTCCAGCCAAATATATATTTTTATTTTTATCAATTAAAAGACAATTAACATCATCATATTGATTTGTACCGAATTGCCATATTTTTAACAGTTTTCCTTGTTTTGAATATTTTGCAAAAAAAGCATCCGTTAAGCCGATATTTTCCCTTCCGAGATTTCCCATAGTGTAACCGCAGATAAAAATATTACCGTTTTTATCAATTTTAAAATCTCTGCAATAATCCCTTTTATCAGTACCAAACTGAAATGTAAATATCTCATTAAAATTACTATCAAGTTTCATAATGAAGTAGTCCCAATTGCCGTAGCTTTGGCTGCCTAATTTCCCTTTTGTATTGCCGGCTATATATATGTTCATATTTTCATCTATATAAATCTGGCTTAAATAATCGGTGCTGTCTGTTCCGACAACTTTACTTTTCAATAAATTGCCGTTTTTGTCATATTTAAAAATGAACATATCCTGTTCGCCGAATTTTTCCCCGTTTATTTTCCCGTAAGTATTGCCTGCCGCATAAAGGTTACCGTTGGCGTCTTTTTCCAATTCCCACACTCTGTCTTTATCTTTGGTACCGAATTGTTTTTCCCAAATTTCTTTTCCGGTGCTGTCATACTTGATTATAAATCCGTCGCTTTGTCCCAAATTAGTAGAACACAAATCGCCGAATGTTGTACCTGCTAGAACAAACTCGCCTGATGAATATGTGACTATATCCTGTCCTGAGTCTTCTTTATCTGTTCCGAATTGTTTTCCGAAAATAAATGAAGGTTGGGCAAAAGAATAACCGCAATACCCAAATAATAAAATTAGGATTGCAAAAATAAATGTTCCAGTTTTGTAGTTAGTTTTCAGATTAAGTTCCATAATTTTAATTCCTCTTAAGAAAATAAATAGTTTGAATCAAACGCCAACTTTGACCAACCAAAACAATGCTAAACTATTGCACTTTGAATTTCCTAATCAAAAAGACAAAACCGGTTATTACAATTAAAGCCAAAGCGACAAAAACAATCTCTCCTCCCACTGTAAAATTGGGGTCATTATTTATATACATCATAATTCCCATAGCGTTTACCGCTAATATCATTGTGATAAAGAATCCGTAAAACATAAATTGAATAGAGTAAGTTGTGTTGGGTTTTGTCCAAAGTAAATATACGCTTAATAAGCCAATGGGTATAGTAAAGCCTAGATCGAAAAATCGTATTGTCCAAAACATTGTTGGTGTTTCAACGTAGCCGAGTGTAGTCCCCGTTTTGATAACGCTAATTATCTCCTTAATCCACATCGAAGAAAAAATTAAAATAAAAAGCACGAAAATAATAGAATATGCAAGAAGTATTTTTTTACTGAAACTATTTTCAACTTTTTTAGGAAAAATACTAAGCGCATAAAATAGTGTGAGTAATGAGGAGATCATAACAAACAAAAAATAGAAAGCATACTTTTCACTATTACCAGTATAAGTTAAAGAACTCCACTCTAAGCCTATCGTATAGCTCAACACAAAGTAAATTAAATATAATGGCGTAAATATTATTAGATATTTTGAATGTAATTTCTTAAAAGACAATGCAATAGAGCTATAAATTAAAATGGGACTTAAAATGAACAAATTTATCAAGTCTTGTCCTTTAATCTGGAATATACCTGAAGGCGAAGTTTTGTATTGAATTTGATTCAATAGCAATGGCCCCTCAATTGCTAAATATATAAGTATCAAACCACAAACAAAGGATAAAAAACAAATTGCATACCTCTCAAATTCACTCCCGAAGTTCCCTTTCAACTGTTGATTCATAATTATGCCTCCTTCTCAAACATACTCTTCATATTTGCTTCTCTTTTCGGGTGAAACGCCGTCGTGGTAGGTCTGTCACTAACATCTATATCATTTATCCATAAACTATCACCTTTTGCATCAAAAATTCTAAAACCCATTTTTAATAAATGATGTATAAAAAACTGATCTGTATAATCGAATAGCTCACTGTATAGAATCCCGTCAACTTTTAGTTTCGAACACAAGTTTACCGGCGACATATTTTCAATTGCTTTTTCCTTTATTATATCCTTCACTGAACCTGGTGATAAAACATCATAGTTTTTATCCATAACTTTTTTTGATAATAATTCTTCGATATTTAATAAACTTTCATTGGCATGTACCGTATCCTCAACTAAATTTCTTTTATCAGACACAGGCATTATAGCAATAGATTTAATCTGTTTTTGATCATAATCCGATTTTATAAAAGTTGGAGTTGAGCCACATCCAGTCAAGAATATTGTAAATATACAAATAGTAAATAAATAAATCCTGATAGAAGTTTTTCCACTGAAACAATTCAAACTAAAAAATGATTTCATAAGCTTCCTTTTGTTAAATAATTATAAAGCATATTTCTAGAACTGATTTACCAGCAGAGCCGACATGTACAACCCGATTCCATAAATTATGTGAGTGAGTAAACTTTTTAATCTTCTAATATTTGGCTTAGGAAGATTTGATGATGCAATCCCAAAGCCCAAAGCCGGCTGCATAATAATGAATGGAGCAATAACGGTTATTAACCCAATGACAAAAGCGGGATAAAATAATGGTTTATCTAACCAGTCTCTGCCATATACCAGAATTAGCAGAAAGGAAAAAGTAATACCGATAAGATAATGAGCAGTCCAGCCTATCAATAATTCATTCCGAACGGGTGGTGTTATCATAATGGTTTTATAATAAAATTTATCTTTAGGAAAGTTAGCTATCCACCGTCCGACATAACGATAATCAAGAGATTTAATTTTAAATAAGCTTTGTATGAAGCCCTAGATATCTACTGTTAGAGTTGCTCCAATCCCGATAACAACTATTCTTAAAATCATATTTAAATCCATACATACCACCTTTTGAATAATAAATTTTACTTGGCAAAAATAGTATTTTAAGAAATCAGAGTGATAGGACAAAAATGCAGTTTAACAGCGGGGGTATGGAACCGTTTCTTTAAAGAGATTTTTAAAACTATTTTTTTACTTTTATAAGAATTTAATTGAAACTTAATTTTTTTCGTTATAATTTGAAAGGGTGTCAAAAAAAGTGGGCATATATAGAGCTTTTCAAAAATACAAAACTCCTATAAAATATTCTAAATCATCATATAGGTGTGAGTTAAGTGACGAAGCTGTGCCGGGAATATCTCCACAAGCCAGCAAAACCAAAGAAAAAATGTATTAAATTTTATTATGAAAAAATACTTGGAAGGGGAAGACAATATAAAATATTTTATTGCAATATGGTAACAGAACAAAAACCAATTAACTCGAGCTTTGGCGAAACATCAACAGCGACAGAGGTTATCTCAGGAATTAACCTAAACGGAAAGACAGTAATTGTAACAGGTGGACATTCTGGAATCGGGCTTGAAACGACAAGAGTTTTGTCGGGCGCGGGTGCAACAGTCATTGTCGGCTCACGTGACATAACGAAAGCGAAGCACACACTTGCAGAAGTTAAAAGGGTAAGCGTTATTGAGCTTGACTTATCAGAACCTTTATCGGTAGATGCATTTGCAAATGAATTTCGTAAATCATTCAAAGCATGCGATATTCTTATTAACAATGCTGGCATTATGGCGACTCCGCTTTTGCGAAACAGTTTAGGTTATGAAATGCAATTCGCAACAAATCATCTTGGACATTTTCTATTAACTGCAAGACTTTGGAACGAGCTTCGTGAATCAGGGGGACGGGTCATTAGCTTATCTTCATTAGGCCATAGATTCGGCAGTATTAAATTTGACGACCCTAATTTCATTACACATCCATATGAAAAATGGACGGCGTACGGACAATCTAAAACTGCCAATTCACTTTTTGCCGTTCATTTAGATAAAGTAGGAGAAAAATATGGTATCAGAGCATTTGCTGTTCATCCCGGACGCATTACTTCTACTGACCTGAGCCGGTTTATGTCGGATGAAGAAATAGCAACGACAGCGAATTCAACACCTTCAAATCCTAAGTTTGTTCCCTCTTTTGTAAAATCAATTTCCCAAGGTGCTGCCACAACTCTTTGGTGTGCAACCAACCCTCAATTGATAAATAAAGGAGGAGTTTACTGTGCTGATTGCAATATTTCGCCAATAGTAGACGATGACAGCCCTCAAGTTAACGGGGTTCGCAGGTGGGCAATAAATCCTTCAATAGCGGAACATCTATGGACGCTTAGCGAACAATTAGTCGGATTTGATTGGACAGAATAGCAAGCTTAAAAAGAGACTACCTATAGTCAACAATATGACAGCCGCTAACATCAGATTAAAAGCAATTAAAAGAAGAACGGCTTTATTAGTTATTGAAGGTGTTTGGGGTATTCTACCCTCGCATATGTTAAAAAATTGACTGGATCAGCTATAAAAAAAATTATAAAAGTGGAGCATCTCAAACCTCCTAATTTTTCCCCCCACTCTTTTTTCAGCACTTCTACTTCTTCCAAAATCTCGTCTTCTTAACACAACTAACAATATTTTTCCCTTATATTATTAATAAACTATGCCTAACGAATTACTAAATAAAGGAAAACAAGCTTTATTAACCGAGGAATGGGAAAAGCCCTAGGGGCTATTAAACAAAGATCTACCCGAAGTTATTTGCGCTTGGATTTTTTTCAATCCTGTGATATCAAACATGGGAAAATAATTTTTTAATAGCATATTGCTTTTTAAAAGACTTACTTCTCTTCTTTATTCTTCTTGTCTTTTTCGAAAATGATGTAAAGCCAGCTAAGGTACGCATCATAAAAAATATAACATTTATAATTATGCCTTGAAGGCAGATAATAGTTTAAAATCTTATATTGTTTTCTAAAAAAACGGAGGGTAAAAATGAAATTATTTTCAATAATTCTAACGGCGTTTTTTATCTTTTCAATTTCGACTTTCACATCTGCGCAATTTGATCTGGGAAAAGTGATTAAAAAAAAGGTTGAGAAAGAAGCCAAGAAAGGAGTAGAAAAAACTGTTGAGAAAGGTGTTGAAGAAACTGAAGATGCTGTTACAAATGAAAGCAAAGAAGATAATAATGAAAAGAGCAATACCGGGGAAGATATAAAAACCACAAACTCCGGGGATCAAACTGAAGCAAATAAATCATCGGGAGAACAAGCAGAGGAATTAAAAATCTGGTCCAAATATGATTTTGTTCCCGGCGATAAAATAATATTTGAAGATAATCTTGTAAATGAAGAAAGCGGAGAATTCCCCTCAAAGTGGGATTTGGTAAGCGGCACTGCTCAGGTCGCTTCATTGGGAGATGATAATGTAATTCAACTCGTTCATAAGAATACTATCGTTGTCCCTTTAATGAATAAAAGAGATTTTTTGCCAGATGTTTTTACAATCGAATTCGATGTATTCTTTGAAGAACTGGCAGTAAAAAGAGGTGAGCAATATCTAATAAGACTTTTTGAGGGGAAAAATCTTACTGCACAAGATAATAAAAAAAATACTGTTATTGTTGTTTCATGGGACAGAGTTAGGATGGGAAATTTTGGAGGACAAACATCCGATTTTATATCAGAGAGAAAAAGCTGGCAGGCTAAATGGAAACATATTGCAATTTCATTTAATGAAAGATCTTTAAAGCTTTATATGGATCATGAAAGAATGCTAAATATTCCCAACGCAGGATTTGAACCTAAAATGTTTTCAATATGCGGACAGTTTGATGATCGCTTTATAAAAATAAGTGCTTTTAAAAATATTAGAGTGAATGAAGGCGGCAAAAAGTTATACGATAGAATTGCAGCTGAAGGTAAATTTATAACCCACGGAATTTTGTTTGAAGTTGATAAGGCAGATATTAATGCAAAGTCAATGGGAACAATAAATGAAATCGTCAAACTGATGAACGAACACCCTGAATTAAAGTTTAGCATCGAAGGTCATACAGATAGTGACGGCGAGGATTCTTATAATCTAAAATTATCGGAGGATCGTTCACTTTCCGTTAAAAATCTCCTTGTCGATTTAGGCATTGAAGAAGCAAGATTAGAAAACAAAGGATGGGGCGAAAGCAAGCCGCTAAATGGAAATTCGACCCCGGAAGAAAAAGCAAATAACAGGCGTGTTGAGTTTGTTAAAATTTAATTTCGTTTGAGTTGAATTAATAACTCACGTTACACAAGAATAGGTATTTGAAAGATGACATCTTTATTTTTTAAAATAAAGTTTCATCTGAACTTACATTTTAATAAAAAATTGAAGAGAATTATTCTTATAAAAGATGTCATCTTTACTATGCATAACATCAGTTAATAAAATAAAAATAGTGCAAATAAGATAATTAATGTGGGGTACTCATACCTCCTTTTTATATCAAAAATTTTGAGGTCATAAAGGATAAAACAATATAACATTGAGTAAGTGGAAAATTGCCCACGACCGGGGGGGTAGTAATCCCTCTAGCAGTGTACATGTTGGGGGGGCATAAATTCATTAGTAATGAGAAGTTTTTGCATACTTGAAAATAATTATTTGAGAACTATTAAGATTTAGTTTAAAGTTTTATATTTTTCATTTATAATAAAGGATTTACATGAGGTGTTCAAAAGTGTGCTTGAGCAAATCCAGAGATCTTTGTCTCACCAGATGAGTCTTTAGGGAAACAATGACGAAAGCGAGTTTGAATTAAGAAATGTAGATGATGGGTGGTTTGTTGTGGGTGGTAGGAAACCCCTCCCTAACCCTCCCCTTTGGTAAAGGGGAGGGAATTTTAATTCATTAACGACTGTATTTATGAGTAAATCTCTAATTGTAATATCCCTTTTTAAGGGTTCAGTTCTCAGGGAGTCGGTTGACTTTATACTCTGTTCATGACTGAGCACACTTATATTTTTAAATTCGGGTAGGTATTTCTTAACAGGATCATCAAGAAGAAAAAGGCCATCCTCATAACATATTAGAGCAGCAACACCGGTAACAATTTTTGCAATTGATGCCATCCGGAATATGGAGTTCTTCCTTATTCTTATTTTATTCTCAACATTCTGGTAACCAAATGTTTTAAAATTAACTATATTTCCTCCCCGGGTTATTAATGTAACTACACCTGATAATTTTTTATTATCTACAAGCTCCTGGATAACATTTTCCATTTGTTTAAGTTTATCCGAAGAAAATCCCAATTCTTCAGGTGATTTTTGAAGATCTCTCTGACAAAAAGAAAAATTTCCAAAGAAGTTTAGAAGGATAGTAACAATTAGTATTTTCTTAATGATATTCATTAATTTTTTCTAATTAATATATTTAATAATCTAATATCACATGAATAATATTTATTTTGAAAATACTCTCAACAATTTATACCTAATTTTCAGTTTTCCTTGTATGAAAAAAAGTATTTTATTCATCTCTTAAAGACTGCGAGGGATTAATTCTTGCAGCCTTAAGTGTTTGAGTTCCAATTGTAAACCATGCGATAAGCAGTATTATTATGCCTGCACTTAAAAAATACTCTAGAGCCAAGTTTATTCTATAAGCAAAACCTTCGAGCCAGTTATTTATTAAAAAATAGCTAAGTGGTAGAGCTATTACTATTGAGGTTAAAACCAATTTTGTAAAGTCTTTTGATAGAAGAAATATAATTGCAAATTCACTCGAACCTAATACTTTTCGGATACCGATTTCTTTTCGTCTTTTTTGTGTTGTGAATGCTGTAAGGCCAAGTAAGCCAAGACAAGAAATAATGATAGCCAATCCAGCAAAATATGCAGAAAGTTTTCCAGTATGAATTTCCGATTTATAAAGTGCCCTGTAATCATCATTCATAAATGTGAACTCGACCGGTTGATTATTAAACTTCTTAAAGATTTTCCCAATCTGTTCAATACTAGCCTTTTCGGTTCCTGCTTTGATTTTAACAATAACGTCCGGATTATATTTTCGAAATCGTAGAATCAAAGGTTCTATTTTCTCACGCAGAGATCCGTAATGAAAATCTTTAACAACTCCAATGATCTGCATATCAAACCGTATACGTTTATTGATTGGATTTTTTAATCCCATCATTTTTACAGCCGCTTCGTTCACAATTATGTTGTTTTCTTCATTATTATAATTTCTTGAAAAAGATCGTCCTTCAATCACTTGCAGATCAAGTGTTTTAATGAAATCATTACTAACAAACGGCGCTTTAAACAGATAATCTTCATCTGATTTTTGACCGCTCCAAGAGCAGCCTGTTTGTCCGATAAAATCTTTCATGATGCTACCGGACATATTTGTAACATCAACAACACCTGGTATATTTCTTAATTCCGATAGGAAAGAATCATACTTATTATTGGACTGGTCAGAGGGTTCAAAGACCTGCTTCCATTGGAAACATAAAATATTATCCCGATTGTAACCAAGATTCTTAGTCTGTGTGAATTCAACCTGCTTATTAATTACAAAAACACCGACTATAAAAATGATTGATAAAACAAATTGAAATATTACTAGTACTTTCCGCACCCATAGTCCGCTCAAAGAGGTATTAAACTTTCCTTTTAGCATCATAATAGGATTGAGACTCGAAAGATAAAATGCAGGATAGCTTCCGGAAATGAGGCCGGTAAGAGCTGTAATTCCAAGAAGCACTAAAATAAATGCAGGAGTAAAATACAAGGAAATATCTTTACCAGTGAATGAATTGAACTGCGGAAGCAGCAATTCGACAATAACAATAGCCATTAACAGTGATAAAAAAGTAATAGAGATTGATTCAAGTATATATTGAACAATAAGCTCTTTTCTATTTGCGCCAACTGTTTTTTTTATCCCGATTTCTTTAAGTCTTGTCGACGCTTTAGCTATAGATAGGTTCATGAAATTGATACAAGCGATAAGCAGAATTAGAATAGCAACAAGAGAGAACAATCTTACATATGTAATTCTACCGCCTGATACAATGCCATTTTCGTAAACACCGTATAAATATCTATTAGAGAATTGCTGGATGAACAGGGAAACATTTTTATTAGAAGGATCTTTTGATTTCAAGTAGTCTTTAATTTTTTCATTAAACCGTTGAGCATCCGTACCGGGTTTTAGTAATAAACATGTTTCAGCATAAAAGCCTCCCCACGTATTTGCAAAAGGATCATTTTCTAATATTTTTTTAATACTAAAAATTACATCAAATTGATATCTTGAGTTTTTAGGAGGATCTTGAAAAACACCTGAAATCTGGAACGTTCCCTGGAAAAATGGGTGTTGCCATTCTAAAGTTTTACCTATAATATGACTTGTAGTTTTGAATATCTTCCTAGCTAATGTCTCGGATATGACAATGTTGTTAATATTTCTCAGCACAGAATTGATATCACCCTTGATTAAATGATATGAAAAAACATGGAAAAAATCTTTATCGGCAAACATTCCTTTTGCAGTTAAATGATTTTCGCCATTGATCAGCATACCTTCTTTAGTATAGAATAAGAATGCATTATTGGCAGTGGCATATTCAACCTCAGGGAATTCTTTCTCCATTTCGTTTGCCATAATCACAGGTGTTATCTTTTCCGTAGAAATCCCTCGCGGAGATTTAAAATTAGCCAGTACTTGATAAAGACTGCTGTCTTTTTCATTAAATCTATCAATATTGATTTCATCATATACCCACATGTAAATAAATAAGGTACAAGCAATGCCAGTTGATAAACCAATAAGATTAATAAAAAAAGTGCTTTTGGATCTTTTAAAGTTTCTGAAAATTATAAGCAGATTATGTTTTAACATTTTTCCCTTCCTTAACTTAAAAGATGATTTATTTCTCTCTCAAACATTGTGAAAGGATTTATTCTTGCTGCATTTTATTGCGTGAAAGTTCAATGTTGCCCATGCGAAAAGCGATTTTGAATAAATTTTTAATATTGAACCCCTCTAAATTATTTACACCCTGTACTTCAGTCTGTTTTCTAAATACAACTTAAAAATTTAAAAAAATCTTCCAGTTTATATTAATAATTTAATAAAATCACAAAAAAGCGTAAGTATTGATTCCTAGTTTATAATCAAAGATTATGCCCATATAAAACTATTTAAAAATATATTATTATCTAACTTTTATAATCAATTGATTGTTCAGTCACGGACATTAGTGAACGCTACCGTACAATTCAATCGAAATTGTCTATAACCATAAGTTTTCCAATATCTCTTAAGCTTTCAATTTTACTAATAATCTTTAATTAGCAATAAAAAGTAGAGTTAATTAGCTACAATAATCTTTTAATTTTCTCAATCGTCAACGGTGCACACACCTTATGATGATTATTAACATTTAAATATACGTCTACATCTCTACCCTGAAGCTCTTGTATCATTTTAACTATGTCAGATAATTCCTCATCCCGGGATAAGTGATTGATAAAATCTTGTAGAATATAAGGAAAGATATTGTTGAATTGTTTTATTGTTAGCTCAATCCCCTACCCTTTCCTTATGAAGGCAAAAAGGGATCCGGACAAAAATCCGGGAGGAGGTAACTATGTTGGTGGATTACAATGATCACCTTTGGTGTTTATTATAGTCTAGAACTATCTATCCGTTGGATAAATCAAAATGCAATGAGAGTGGGACTTTACTTTTAGACTCTTAGAAAAAACTACAGTGACATGAAAATTTTAAAGCCTTATTGTTGTATTCAGAATGAGCGCTCATTGTTAATAAATAATCATTCACAATATATAAGGAGTTCAATCATGGCACGTCTTAAAGGTTCGGTATTAGGGAATCTCAGCGCAAGACTGGGGAACTTATCAGCGCGTACAAATAACGGAGAAACAATTCTTGCTGCACGTCCGTCCAGCTTTAATGTTTCTCAAAGTCCAGCAGTTGTTGCAGTTAGAAAAAAATTCTCTGTCTGTTCTCAGATTGGCAAAGTTGTCGATGACATTGATGACTTAAAGAAAATCTGGAATAAAGTTAAACCGGCAGGTATTTCTGTCTATAATACTGTAATTCAGAAGAACTTCCAGTATTCAGATACAGAGAGACCGACTGCTGGCTTCATTATTACTTCTGCCCAATTTTCTATATTTTGAAAAATTAAAAATTATCAAATAATCTATGAAATATATTATCGGTATTGACGGAGGCGGAACAAAAACAGATTGTGCCGCTGCTGATTTGGAACTGAATATCTTGTTTGAAACTAAAGGAAATCCATCAAATTTTCTAGTTGCAGGGACAGAAAAAGTATCGGGATCAATTCTTGAGCTAATATATAAATGTAAAGAAGAATTGAAATTTGATTATAACGATATAGAGATAATACTTTTGGGTACTGCAGGGGCAGGAAGAAAGAGCGATGTTGACAGATTAAAAGATTCCTTTTTAAATTATTCTAAAAACAAAGGGATATATTTTAAGAACTTCCATGTGGAAAGTGATGCCAGAATAGCCCTGGAAGGAGCTTTCTCAGGTAAACCAGGTGCAATTTTAATTGCCGGTACCGGTTCAATCATACTGGGAAAGGATGCTGATGGTAATATTCACCGGGTTGGAGGGTTCGGCAGGCAGATAGGCGACGAAGGGAGCGGTTATAGTTTGGGTAGAAAAGGTTTTAATGCCGTATCCAGACAATTTGATGGAAGAGGTAATTCAACTCTTATATCCGACGTATTAAAAGAAAAATTTAATATTATTTCATCCGAAACTTTAATTACTGAAATCTATAGAAATAATTTCACAATCGCCTCAATTGCTCCTCTTGTAATATCCGCAGCGGAGAAAAATGATCAGTCTGCATTAAAAATTATTGATGAAGAAACGGATGAACTTCTTCTCCATATTTCTGCTATGAAGCAAAAACTTCAGCTGCCTGAACTTTCCATTGCTTTTATAGGAGGTTTAATAAATAATGATAACTTTTATTCAAGAACGCTTAAAGAAAAAATCACTAAAAATTTAAAGAATGTGAATATAAAATCTCCTGAGAATCCGCCTGTTATCGGTGCAGTCTTGATGGCTAAAGAACTTTTAAATAAAGTATATTATCCTTAATTTAGATTGTAATTAACGAAGTTATATGGATACTGAAACAAAAAAATATACCTATGATGATTATGCTAATCTCCCTGAAGGAAAGCCTTATCAATTAATCAATGGAAATTTAGTTATGTCGCCATCACCTACAGTTTATCATCAGCAAATATTATTAAAAATTTCTGTGTCATTATCAAATTATCTCGAAAAGAATAAGGTCGGTACTTTATTGGTTTCTCCCATGGATGTTTATTTTGAAGAGCATGAAACTTATCAGCCGGATATTATTTTTATCTCTAATGAAAGAGAAAAGATTATTGGGGAAAAGAAAATTGAAGGTGCACCTGATTTAGTAATTGAAATACTTTCCGAATCTTCTGCATATTATGATTTAAAACATAAGAAAAATATCTATGAAAAACATAATGTAAAAGAATATTGGATTGTCGACCCTATCGATAAAAGCATTGAGATTTATGAGAATAAAGACCATTCTTTTGGTTTAGTATATAAAGGAAAAAATAAGGGAGAAATAAAATCAAAAATATTGCCAAATTTGGGTTCAAAACTTGAAAAAATCTTTTAAACTGATATTAAGAACTAGCTGATGTATGAAAATTTAACTGCCTTTAGAACCTTTTTGCATATCTACCAATAAATCCTCTGCTTTCCTTTATAATAGAATTAATTTTTGGCCGTCATTGTAAGTAAGTTATCCCTATAACCCGTAGAGGTTAAATTATTGTATTAATATCATCCAACATGTTACAAAATCCTCGTGCGCTAAGGAAAAGATTTCTTTATAAATCTTTTTAAGATATTTAGAGCGTATCTGAAGCGTATGTGGA
>CAVUGE010000038.1:0-65593 GCA_963740945.1 uncultured Bacteroidota bacterium
ATCTATTATTACTCTATCGATAGAATTTCAAATTCTAATAATCCGGCCGGTGCTTTAACATTTACCTTCGCCCCGGCTTCTGCTCCCATCAATCCTTGTCCAACCGGAGAAGTTACTGAAATTTTTCCAGCTTGGAAATCTGCCTCTTCCGGAGAAACTAGCATATAATCAAATATTTTCTGAGTTTTTAAATTTTTTATTTTAACCTTTGATAAAATATGGACTTTACCATCAGGGAATTGAGACGGTTCAATTAATCTAACTCTCGAAAGAACATTTTCTAGGTTGCTTATTTTCAATTCAAATAATCCCTGCTCCTCTTTTGCTGCATCATATTCTGCATTCTCAGAAAGATCACCATGGGCTCTCGCCTCTGCAATTTTAGCAGCTATCTCTTTTCTTCCGTTAATTTTTAAATCTTGAAGTTCCTTTTCAAGCTCGACTAACCGTTCTTTAGTTAAATAAACAAAATTTACTTCAGCCATGGTTATATACTCGAATTGTTTTTGACAAAAAAAATTGCCACCGCTTTATCAGCAGTGGCAAATGGAAAATTAAAAAATATTAATCTACTTGTCAAGATGTTTGCTCAAACAATGGATAAGAAATTTCAAATTCAAAGTTCAAAATTTCAAACAAGTAATATAGCGGTCTCAAATTTGATTTTTAGTATTTGGATTTTATATGTAAGTTAAAACTCTAATTTGAAATTTTAGATAGTTTTGGGATTTCGTCTGCCATTTTGTCACACATTTTCTGCACACATTTCTACTTAAATTGCAACTCCGTTCCACCTCCTATCCACCTCCAAGGTAACTCCAAGATAACTCCAAGATAACTCCATGCTAAAAGAACCCCAGGAATAGGCTAAAAAATCATTTATTTTCTTGTAGTATATTCGGAAGTGTGACAAAATGACAGTCGATGGTTTCTATATTACCTAATTGTTTTATAGTTACAAATCTGAAGTCAATTCATTATATTCTTCGTGCGAACCAATCCAGAACCAAACAATAGTATCATTATTTTTTCTAACACCCAAGGCAGGCCAACCTATACCAATGCGTATTGAATATATTAATCTTTTAGTTTTTAATTTTTTGAATTCCAATCCTGGATGGTAAATGTTTTCTTTCCATAACTTGTAATTCTTGCGAGCTGTTTTTTTTACACGATCTGGAAGTTTATTGAAAAGCTGAATAAAGTCTTCAGAAAGTTCAGATTTCACAATTCGTCAAATCCTGCTTTTTTAGTTTTACCTGATTCTGATTGCTTTAAAGCTTTTTTAGCCAAATTGTCCAACTTTTCCTGAGGTTTAGTTAAAGTTAACTGCCATTGAATTTCGTTTTTAACATCTTCCAATAATTGTTCAGCAATTTCATTTTGTATTTCCGGAGACAGTTTTTCTGCCTCTTTTATTACCTTTTCTAATAATTTAGTCACTTTATCTTCCTTTTTGAAAAAATTATATAATTAAAGTTAAAAAAATTAAAGTTATTAATAAACCTAAAGCGGAACAGGAGGGTTATCAATCAAGTTATGGTAACTTGAGTAGCTCGAGAAATTTTGGACTTCTTTTCAATAAAACAAGCTTTTTTATCATTGCAATAGAACCGACGCTCAATCTGTAGAGATATACCCCGCTAGCGAGTCCGTTTGCATTAAAAACTACGGAATACTTGCTGGATACAGTGAATTAGAAATTGATTTTAATAAGCGTTTATTTAAAAGGAAATGTAAATGGTGGGTTAATGGAAAAAGGGGGGTTAGAAAGTAATAATAGCCGGGGCCCTACTCTATTTCATTGGGATTTTGGGAGTGGGCTTAATGAAGTTAAGAACAATTGCTCAGATATTATCAAATTTTAAGAGTTGCGAGATATCATATAAGAAGTTATTGTTCTCTTGTACTGAGCTATGATATTGCATTTTTCTTCGGTAAACAAAAGACCATAACGATCTTTTTTGCAGTGCTCTACAAAACTTTTATAAATATGCTAATATATTTAATAATTATTTAGAGTCTTAAAATTATAATTTGCTCAAGGAATAATTTTATAATAAATTGGAAATAAAATTTTATTTGTTATCTCTTTAGTTCCATAAATATACATTTTTAAAAGGTAATGAAAATTATGAAGAATATTTCAGATACGGAAAATAAAGGGCAGAAAAACTTTCGATGAAATAAAATAAGAATATTATACCTATCACAAATTCTGTTATCTTTTAAAATTAAAATTATTAAACTATAATTATTTTCAAATAAAAAACTTTAAAATATTATTATTATTAATTTCTTTTGAATAGCTATGAAATACTTTGTAGATTTGAATGATTTTAAATTAATAAATCAATATAAATTCACAAATGCAGAGATTAAAGTTCTTCAATTACTTATGGAAGGATCTAAAAGAAAGGAAATTGGAGGGAGGCTTAATTTAAGTGTTCACACAGTCAATTCTCACATTGAAAACATTTACAAAAAATTAGAAGTACACAATGAAGTAGCTGCAATTTTCAAGGTTTTAAACTTAATACCCTTAATTGTAATTAACAAAAAATAAGGAATAATTAAAGATCAGTAATTTCACTGATTGACAAACACAATTTGAAATTGTAGCTTAGTGAAAGAAAATTACTCATTTCAATCAGGGGTAAATATGGGAGTAACATCTAATAAAGTTCGTTTATCTTTAACAATGAGTATTTCAATCCTTCTATTATTGTATACAGGTTGTAAAGACGGAATAATAAATCCTATTAATGATAATGGTGTTTTATGCTATGAAAAATTAGTTAATGGATACTGGGAAATATTTACTAACAACATTTCCGGTACTAATCCACAAAACATATCAAATTATCCCGATGATGATGAATACCCTCAATGGTCGCCCGATGGTAGATACATTGTATATTCAAGGTCGCAACCTGCTGAAGGGCTTTTGATAATAGTTTATGATACGAAGACTCAAACAGGTAATGATATATCAGATGGAGGCGAAGCAAGTTTAAAACCACAATGGACACCTAACGGTAAGGTTTTCTTTGGATATTCTCATCCATGGGGGAAATATCATGGAACTTTCTTAATGAATTCTGATGGCAGTGATAGAAAGAAGATTTTGGATACAACTGCTACTATTTATTTCTATAATGATAGTTATGAGTTTTTATATATTATAAATTATGTTCAAGTATATAGAAGCAATATAGACAATACCATTAATGAATATCTATTTGATATTTCACAAGAATTAAACCAACAAGTTGTGGTTCAAGATTTTAATCCATTAACTAATGAACTGTTAATAAGCCCGGCAATAGACAGCAGTAAAGATGCGGTTGCTACTTTTAATGTAAACTCAAAAAGTCTAAATATACTACTGAATGGTGAACAAGGATATAATATCTATCAAGTTAAATATTCGAATGATTATTCAAAAATAGGATTTATAGAACACAGCAATAACGACGAATATCTTTCAGTTCTTGAAAATGGAGAAAAAAAAAGACTTGTAAGGATAGCTTCGAGCAATCCTCCTGTATTTTTTAGCTATACACCAATAGAGTTTTCACCTGATGGTAGATACATTGCATTTTCAAAAGAGATATTCCACAGTGGTAACTGGGTTTCTTTTTCAACTCCTCTTTTAATAGTTGATATTAATACTGGTATAGTGCACCTACTGGAAGATGAAGCCCATGGACCATCCTGGAATCCAAGACCTTGATTACAATAAGTTCGGTTCAGCCAAATAACTTATTGAATAATGAAAGGAGGTTAGTAGGATAATATAAAATAATTTCTAATATAACATAATTTCTAAAATCTTATTCAATACTAAAATGATTGATTTTGAAAAACAAAGCAATCAATAAAACCTTGCTTGTTTTACTAAAAATTCAATTATTTTATGTAAGATGAATTGTAAATCTGAGCGGCGAAGATTGCACCCTCGCCGCTCTGTATAGTAGCAAACAAAAAGGAGATAATGAATTTTTTTCTTCTGTTTAAAAAACAGAAGAGTATACGCCTTTTTATTTGTATAGGTATTTTACAAAAATCATATTAGATAATCAACATTCAATAAAAAACAAAGAGTTAAATATGAAAACATTTATAAAAATTATAAAAATTAGCTTAGCAGTTTTTATATTAATTATTTCTTTATATTCAATACTCCGTGCGCAAAATAATAATGATAATAAGGGGAAAGCTTTTTATACATGGGAAGAAGTTAAACATATGTGTGGTGTTCCTATAGATTCTAAAGAAATGAGAACAGTGCTTGCAAAACAAGACAGTATGTACAAAAAGTTTCTGGATGAGAAAAAATCAAAATCAGGGTTATCTAAAACTGAAACAATCCCTAATTGGCGAAGTTTTATGAGTGATGTTGAAAATCAAGGTGATTGTGGTGATTGTTGGGTACATGCAGCAACAGGAGTAACAGAAGGGCAATTACATATTCTATATGGTTCTAGAATAGGTGATCACGGTATTGATATGGATGAGTTGGAAATTCCAAGTGCATGTGATGGTGGATTTGCTACTTGGGCTGAAAGTTTTATCCAGACTTATAAAATGCGTTCAGAAGTTAGTTCATATCCAAATTTGCAGGGAATACGGTGGGGAATAATTTCTTATTCTACATTATCAGGAATTACAGCAATAAAAAATGCATTGACAAATGGTCCTGTAACAGCAAGTTTTTACGTTTATCAGGATTTTGTCGATTTTTTTAATAATCCAAATAACAGAACCGCAGTATACCATCATACTACTGGTAATGATTATGGTGGTCATGCTGTAGTGATAGTAAGCTATGATGATAATAATCAATATTGGTTGTGCAAGAACAGTTGGGGAAGTGATTGGGCAGACAATGGCTATTTTAGAATTGGATATGGACAATGCGGTATTGAATCATGGGAAAATAGTAAAGTAACGGTGAACCAAAGCTGTTATGCTAAAATTGTTCCTAATTTAATTAGTTTTACGCTTGCTTGTAGTTATAATTTTGTGAATGGCGAATGGGTTCAGGTCTTTAGCAATGCATCTATAGATGCAGGTACAACAGCAACGGTTCCTTCTGGAGCTTTAATTGCTCTCCAGAATGGTTCTTCTCTTACTATCAACGGCACGCTCAATGCAACAAGTGCAACTTTTGAGAGAAGTGGTTCTACAAATTGGGGTAGTATTGTATTTAACAGTGGTTCACACGGTTCCCTAAATTATTGTAATATTATCCATGGTATCTATGGTATTACTTGTAACGGAGTTCTACCATCAATTACTAACTGTACATTTAGATATTATACCATCGGTATTAAGCTTAATAATGTCGGAACATCAACAACACATATTTCAGGTAATTATTTTTACGGCTCAGGTTCTTCCCAAGGAATTGCCTGCTATTACTCCTCTCCTCAAATTGATGGAGTTATTCATGATTATAAAATGCAATATAATGGGATAGGAATTTTTTGCCTTGGTTCATCTCCAACAATATCTAATTTATTTTTTATGAATAGCACAAATAGTGTATACTTATTGAACCATAGTTACGCAACAGTTGGTCCTCAAAATAGAACATATTTAGATGGAAATGCAATTTATGCTGACGATTATTCACAAGCTAACGTTTTTCAATCAGATATATACCCTACAGGAATTCAAGGTTCTGCTGTAAGGGCAGATCACAATGCTAATGTAGTTGGCCAGGATGCTTATTGGGGACAATATCCACCTGCTGCAATAAACTTTTATGCAACTAATGGTGCGCATATTTATTATCAACCAGGTCATTCAACCCCATGGACAGGTTCTGCCCCCAAAATCTCCACATTTACAAAGGATGTAAACACAAACGCTATTTCAAAAGCAAATGATATTCTTTTTTCTTTAGATGACAGTCTATTAAATGCAACTAAATTAGTGATGGATAAGAAGTATGATGAAGCTCTAAAATTCTTCATAAACGATTTTAATTCCGGTAAAAATGATCTAGATAAGAATAAATATATATTAACACAAATTGCTGAATGTTATAGAGCCTTGGGTAAAGAAGACTTCTCGGATTTCCTTAATAATAATGTTCGTGCCAAAGTATTAAAAAATGATGAATTATATGCAACGACTCTGGAATTGGAAAATCTTTTCCTTATCCCTGAACATAATTATGAAAAAGTCATAAATAACCTTAGTACATTGAAAACTGGATTTTCTGCTAATGAGGTTACTTATAAAAATGCATTGTTTAACCTAGGCTATTTATATTCTTCTTTAATAAACAACGTTGACAAGGGAAAAACTTATTTTGATGAGTTGGAAAAGAAATATCCGGATGACATTCTGACGTGGCAAGCTAAGCTTTTACAAGGTGAAATAGATAGTATTCCTTCCAGCTTATATGCACTTTCTAAAACAGCAATCTCTTCTGAAAAAATTTCAGATATTAAAGACTTTAGCTTGATTGGCAATTTTCCAAATCCCTTCAATCCAACAACAAATATCAGGTATAGTTTACCTTACCAATCATCTGTTGAGCTGAAGATTTATGATATTATGGGCAGGGAAATTAAGTCGTTCAATATTCCTACTCAATCGCAAGGTTATCAAAATATTACGTGGAATGGAGTTAATGAAAATGGGGTTCATGTTTCTAGTGGAGTTTATTTATATATGATAAAAATAAAATCATTAGAAAATGATCAAACATTTCAGAAAGTTTCTAAGTTGTTGCTATTAAAATAAAACCTGACTAAATACTCTAAAAAGAGAAAAATAATTCAAACCGGAATTCTATTAACAAGAATTCCGGTTTTTATTTTAAATTATTGAATACTATAAGGCTGCTTAAGATTCTAGGCTAAGCTGAGTAATGTATAATCTTTTAAATAATAATAGGATTCTGTTAATCCAATATTTGCCGTGTTCTTTTCAGAACAAATTTTGATAGTATTAAATTATATCAATTAATAATTCTCATATTAAAGATATTTGAAAAGATTTTCAGGAAAGGTTAAGATTGGATAATTTTGCAACAGTGTCTGCGCAATATAAAAGAGATGTATTAATTCAAAATCTCTTTCAGAAAACCTCTGCCAAAATCTTTGGTTAAATCATTAGAAAGGTTTTTGAATAATTTATGAAATAGTATCAGTTTTATTTCAATAAAACAAGCTTTTTTATCATTGCAATAGAACCGACGGTCAATCTGTAGAGATATACTCCGCTTGCGAGTCCGTTTGCATTAAAAACTACGGAATACTTGCCAGGTGACTGTGGTTTATTTACTAATACTGCTACTTGATTTCCCAATATATCATAAATTATTAGTTTGACGGGGGTATTTTCTACTGCAGCGAGTTCAGGCACCTGGTATTCAATTGTAGTAGAGGGATTAAAAGGATTTATCGGGTTAGGATGATTTTGTTTTAGTTCAAATGTATATGGATTTGTAAGACTGTTATTATCATCTGCAAAGGTTATTGCATCTTTTAATATCCAGTTATCAGGATCAAGTGTAATTGAAACAGGACTCCCCTTTACCAAAAACTTTACCTGCTGCTCCTGTTGATTATTAAAAAATGATACTAGAGTATCGCCGGATAAAGTAGAAATTTTAATTTGCACAGGCATTGTAAAATAAGATGGAAAAGTATTTATAGTCTGACTAACATTCATGTTTACTTCATACTCATCATTCCCCCTGGATATAGAATTCCAGTCAACCCTATATTTAGGATAACCTGATCCGAAAATCCATTCGTTAAAGAAATAATTAAGGTCTTCACCCGAGACAGATTCAGCATTTCTTTGAAAATCGACTGTTACCGCGGTTCCATAAACTATTTTAGGATCATTTGCATAAGTCTTCATAATTTTAAAAAAGGTGGAGTCTCCGACCACCCCCCTGAGCATATGCAGTATGATTCCTCCTTTTGCATAAGATCTATTCCCGTTAAAAATTTCCGAAACAGAACTAATATCCTGGACATAAACGGAACCTTTAGCATTTTTAGCTCTTGCCATTTCAGCAGCAGCATAATCTCTATAAGCTGAATCTCCGCTAATTGCTTCAGTGTAAAGCATTTCTCCGTAAGTAGCAAAACCTTCATTAAGCCATATATCCTGCCAGTCTCTGCAGGTAATTTTATCCCCAAACCATTGGTGTACCAGTTCATGAACTATTACTGTTTCGGAGAAGTTACTCATGGAAGAAACAGTTTGATGTTCCATACCTCCTCCCCCAAGCCATCCCATCTCAGCATTCCCGTACTTTTCTTTGATGAAAGGATACAAACCAAAATAATCAGACATTATCCTGAGCATATTGGGAACTTTATCCAGGTTCTCCTTATAACTTTCAAGATTTTCCGGAAAAATATAATTTATTACAGGCATCGAATCTTTTTCAGTATACTTAAAATAATTTTTATAAATCGTATAATTGGAAATGGCAAGAGATATTAGATACTGAGCAATAGGATATTTATTTGTCCATTTAAATGTAGCGGTATTATCAGGATTGTTAATTATTCCAACCAGGTCACCATTTGATACGGCATAAAGGCTGTTGTCCACAGTAATCCAGACATCGGAAGAATCGGCTTTATCGGCAGGAGTATCTTTACACGGGAACCAATCACTAGCTCCATAAGGTTCACTCAAAGTCCAGATATCCGGCTCATTATTTCCATGAGTTTGAAATTCAAAGCTTCCAAAACCGCTTGCACCGGGCAAACCCTGGTAATATATTGTTATTTCAAACTCTTCGTTTACATTATAAACTCTGTTAAGTGTAATATTTAACTTAGCATCAGAATGATTAAATTGAACTTTATTGCCGTTGCTTAAAATTGAATCCACTTTCATCTGATTTTGTAAATCCAGAAAGAATGCTTTAAGGGGATTATGTGCAGGTGATGCCTTTATTGTAACAGTTCCGCTCAAATAATTTGGATTGTTGGTTACTTTAAGATTTAGAAAATAATATTTTATATCAATAGTAGAATCGCCAGGATAATTAACCTTTAATAGAGCATTTTCTTTTAATAAGTTCCCCCTATCTTTTTTTTCAAAATTTTGAGGAAATACTAAAACATATGATATAAGAAAAATAGCAGCGGCTTTGACAAGAAACATTTTTAATATTTTATTTTTAAAATAAAATGGAATATAAATTCTAAATATTCAATTCAATAAAAAAGACTTTCTTTGTAACGCGAAACTCCGTTTCGCTAAACATATTTTACTCCTAATTAACTTCCTGAATCCTGCAAATCGATTTAAAGCTGCAGAACCTGCAGACTTTGTTTTCCCTATCTTTTAAAGTAGTTAAGTTAAATTTCCCTTCACTTATTTCTGCGACAAATTTTTCTACAGAATTCAGACATTCATTGATAAGATTATCTATTATTTCCCTTCTTTCGTCATTAGTATTCTTTTTTCTCAGACCAATATTAACGGAAAATTTTCCGAATTGTCCCTCTTTATACTTTAAAGAATATATTTTCGGATCGTCAGGATAAAGATCCTTATTAAGCTGAGCATTTATCAATTCTTTTGCCGCAAACATATAAAGCGGTAGCTGCAGCGAAATTCCCTCATCTAGCTCATCCCTTTTAGGTTTCTTACCTCCTAATTTATAATCGACAATTTCATATGTCTTTTCGCTTTCGTTAATATCTATTCTGTCAATTTTACCTCTAATTTTTACATCCCCAGCTTTTAATTCCTTTAATTTAATATCATGTTCTCTTCCTGAATACCTGCTGCCCGGAAGGTTTCCAAACACTACTTCGAAGAATTCCGGAATAAAGTTTTCGTTATTATCTTTCTCGGTTTTTAAGAATAAATAAAGTAAAGAATTTTCTCTCTTACCGTTTATTCCTAGTATTTTCTCCTTTTCATAGAAAGTAAGGGGGGAATTAAAATTACCTGCATCTATTTTTTCTTCCGCTATCCTAAATAAAATATCCTTTGCTCTCCTAAAATCATCTGCCGAAGCGTTAGAAACTATTATTCCTTTTTCTCTTATTGCCCTATAAAATTCATAAAGAATATTATGAAGCAGGCTGCCCATTTCAAGGGCTTCAATTTCTTCCGTAGGTTCTTCAATAGGTTTTAATTTCAGCACTCTTTCTGCAAAATATTTATAAGGACACTTTGCATAAGTTTCTAACTGAGATATCGAATATTCCCTGTCTTTATAACTGCGAAGCTTTTCTCTTGCTTCTGAAGAAAGTTCATGATTAACTTTTCCCGTATATTGAGAATCTCCGAACGGTTCATTTAACCTTATTTGCTCCACAACGATTGAATTTTTAATACTTTCCAGATTAATAGAATAATCATATACATTTTCTATTTTAATGGATTTATCGAAATCCTCGTTAAGAACAGTTTTACCTATATAACTCAGCAGTTCCTCTTTTGAATAAATTCCTTTTGAATAATCACTTTCATTCCTGGTATTAAGAGTAAAAAGTTTTCTGAACTCTTTAAGAAAATTTGATTCTGCAAGCTCCTGCCTGTCATCCTGAAGAGGACGGCTTAAATACAGGCTTTTTTCCCATGAGCACAAGGACTGATAAAAATGATATCTCTCTTCAGTCTGATGTTTAATTTCATTCTTAACGAATGAACCGGAAAAGAAGATTTCAGGTGTATAACGGGTGGGCAAATCCCCGTCACATAACCCTCCGATAAACAGGTAATCAAATTTTAATCCCCTGATTTCATTAAGAGTAGTTACCTGGATACCGTAATTTGATTTCTCTTTAATATTGTAACGGATTGAAGAAACTGCGGTTCTTATATTATTCAAAAAGAATTTAAGGTTGAATTTTGCTTTATTACCGTATTCGAGTTCCAGCAAGCTTAATATTTCATGTACTGTATCAATAAATACCGTTGCCGCTTTAATATTTTTTTCTATGCTTTCATTTCCATTAATAAAGCCTGAATTATCATTATTGATTAGTTTTTTATGAATTCCTAAAGTAAATATTAAATCCCTGAAATTTTTATTGAATTCAGTTAAAGTCATCTTTCTGCTGAATGGTGCAAGCTGCTTTTCAAGCTTTAGTATATCAACCAATGCTTTTTTATATATCTCTTTTTTATTAAATGAAAAGCTATCCTCAAGTTCAAATTCTTCCGGTTTATTTATCTCATTTTTTAAGCTGTCTATCCAATTCTTAAAGCCTGAAATAATTTTTAAATCAACCGAAGTCTGCAGCAGGTTTGAAAGGTCAATATTAGATGAGCGCAAATACCCGCTGCTTAATGCCCGGAAAATATTTTTATAATAGAAATCGTTTTCCAGGATTTCCAGGTAATTGATTATAGAAATTACGGCAGATGATGTATTCAGAGAAAAACGATCTGTTAAATTATAAGGAAGTCCATAATTCGAAAATACATCCCTGATAATTGGTGAATATTTATGAATGAGATTAAAAACGACGCAAATAAGGTGGGGTTCAATTCTTTTTTCTGTAATCAGATCTTTTATTTCTTTTGCAATTAATTCAACCTCTTTTTCCCTGTTTTTTCCGGTTATCTCAAATATTAAATGCTTGAAACTGCTATTCGATTGAGAAGGTTTCTTTCTAAATAACTTTTCCCTTGCTTCAATTTGAAATTTTCTTAACTCACTTTGGGATTTATCTATTATAGGATTAAATCCTTTGTTTCTAAAATTGTCATAGCATCTATCTAGATGTGAAAAAATTAAAGGATTGTAGTTATAATAATCAAAATAAAGAAATAATTTAGAATCCTTTACATTTGCGGTATAATCAATTATATCAATTTCCGGCTTAGTGAATTCATCAAAACCATTAATAATTATCAGGTTTACTTCCGGATATAATCCACGAAATCTATTGTTAAAATCGTCAGAAGTTATTTGAATTAATTCCCGGTAAATATCACCGATCTCTCTTACATTAAGTTCTTTGCATTTAACTTCATATTTTTCATAAACATCTGCGATATCTTCAGCCTTTATTTTTTCAGTTCCTTTTAATGAGACTGCTTCATACTTAAGTTTAGCCGGAGTAATCCCGTTCTTTTTATACTCAGATATGACACTCTTTATTCTTTGCAGTGTTCCTGAAGGAATTACTTTTTTATTTCCAAAGTATTTTAGGCTGCATTCCTGGAGACTTTGCTTAAGCAAAATAGATGATGCAGCATCACTTAATATTCTTAGTTTGGGTGGAGCGGCATTTCCATTTGAAGAATTATAAAAAAATAAATTCGTTGCAAAAGTTCCTATCGTTTCCAGATTTATTTTCCCTGCAGCACCTCCGGGAGAGTATGTAATTATTTCTTTTTTTAAATATCTGCTCTTTCTGTTTGTAGGTACAATTAACAGGATCTCATTCAAACACCGGGTTTTTATTTTATCATCCCCTATCTGATCTAAATCAATAGAATCAATCTTATATTTTGTTAGAATCATTTTTTCTTTACAACTAAAGTTTTATAAGAATTTTTAATCTGTTTATTAATATCGAGGTCCAGCAAACTGATAATTTTATTAAATCTATTTTTAGCATCTTTTAATCCAAACAATACTAAAGTTTCAAGTTCTAAAAATTTTCCCAGACCATTTACTTCATCCAGATGAATTCTTGTATTATCATACATATATAAAAGTCTTTTCTTTTCTACAACTGCTTCTACTTTCAAAATATCATTTAAAAATTCTTCTGCATTTCCGCTGGAAAAATTTAGTACGCGAAAATCAGACCATCTGTCTTTTCCCTTTTCATCTCTTAAATATTTTATTAAACTTTGTTCGCCATTTTCTATACGCAGCTTTAATAAACCTTTTTCATTTTTATAATAGACATCTTTCTGAATTAATTCACCGGAAAATTCAGCATTGATTTCCTTAAGAACTTTCTTCAACCGGCGAAAAGAACTACAGTAAATTTTTAATTCAAGATTTTTAGGCATATTAAACTACCTTATTAAGAAAGTAAAGATGACATCTTTTAAAAGAAAAATTATATTAAATTTTTTATTAAAATCTAAGTCCAGATAAATCTTTAATTTTAAAAAGTAAAGATGTCATCTTTCAAATACTAGTAATGTGAGTAATAATTATTTAGCGCAAATCATATAAATTGAATAAATTCTTTTTTCTTTATAAATTCATTCACAGATTTTGTTCTACTTCACCAAAGCATTATTAAATTTTTTACGGGCAAATTTAAGTATTGAAAATAAACTAAAGATAATTAAATTTGTCTATAAAAGTTGAAACACTTATGAAAACATTACTTTTTTCATTAGCAATTTTAATAATTACATATTTTAATGTAAATGCACAGGAAATAGGGGAACTGGCCCCTCCAAAAGAACCCATGACTTTTCCGAATAATGCTTATGGCATTGATATTTTATTTAGTGAAGGAGGCTTTGGTCTCGGTACTTTTTACCATCATCAATTCGCACAGGAAGTTACAGCTTTTGCAGATTTTTCCATTTCTGAAGCTAAAGATGAACAAGAATTCGATTATGTAGATATTTATGGTAATTCCTATACATTCGGCAAAAAAAACAGAATATTTCTTCTTCCCTTAAATTTTGGTATTCAATATAGATTATTTGAACATGCCATTTATGATAATCTACGGCCTTATCTTAATATAGGCGCTGGCCCAACACTTGTTCTTTCTTCCCCATATGATAAAGAATTTTTTAATGCTTTCGGAAGTGCGCATGCAAATTATGCATTCGGAAGTTATGCCGGATTCGGTGCAAATTTCGGCACCGATAAATCCAGCCTGATAGGTTTAAATATTCGTTATTATTATATACATCTGTTCAACAAAGGGGTTGAAAGCCTAACTGGTAAACCTAAGAATAATTTCGGCGGAGTATTCCTGTCAATAAATTTAGGCATTATGTATTAATACCTGAACAAGGTCTGCGGAACAGGAGTTGAATTATAACACTTAATAACTTGAGGAAGATGTAAAGATGACATCTTTAACAAGAAAAATTATTTTCAATTTTATATTAAAAAGTAATTTTAGATAAAATCTTATTTTTAAAATAAAGATGTCATCTTTTAACTAACAATTTTTGCATAAACTTCTGTTAATACATTATGTCTTCCATTTTATTGTGCATCCGATTGAAAAAGTTTCGGGAATTGAAATTTCCTCACCTTTCAATAATTCAGTTATTGCATCATGCAGATATTTATTTTTAACCGCTTTTTCATCTTTCCAGTTATCATCAATCTTTCCATGATATACTAATTCTCTTTCCTTATTAAAAAGGAATATTTCAGGAGTATGGGAAGCATCAAATGCATTAGCAACGGATTGATCTTCATCCCTGAGATAGGGAAAATTAAAATGCTTTTCACTCGCTCTTTTTTTCATATTTTCAAAAGAATCATCCGGATATTGAGAATCATCATTTGAATTTATTGCAACAACAGCCAATTCTTTTTCATCAAACTCTCTTTGAATCTCCTTTATTCTATCCTCATAAGCCTGGACATAAGGGCAGTGGTTGCAGCTAAAAATCACCACTAGTATTTTTTTATCTGCAAGAACATCAAGACTATATACTTTTTCATCGACACCTTTTAATTTAAAATATGGTATTTTAGAACCTATATCTAAAGTTTTAGTAGACATACAATAAGCTCCTTAATTATTAGACCGGTAATAGCAAACTTTAGTAAATAAAATAAGTTATAATTAAATTTGAATAAAAATATGTATAAACTTTTATCATTTATTATCTTTTTTACTTTCAACCTCATGGCACAAGATTTTAACCTAGCAGACCACCTCTATAATGGATATTCTAATTATAAGGAAAAAACCTTATCCTCGCGAAGGATTAAACATGAAGATATCCTTCCTTTAATTAATCGTTTGAAAATTAACGATATTTTCACCGTTAAAAAAGTAGGCTCATCAATTCAGGGAAGAGACATTTATTTAATTTCTTTGGGAACAGGTAAGAAAAAAGTTTTTTTATGGTCTCAAATGCATGGGGATGAACCTACCGCTACAATGGCTCTCTTTGATATCTGTAATTTTTTCAACGCAAAAGATAGTTTGGATAAAGTCAAAAAAAATATCTTAAAAAAGCTTACCCTATATATTATGCCGATGGTCAATCCGGACGGCGCTGAAGTTTTCCAGAGAAGGAATGCAATTGATATTGATATTAATAGGGATGCTGTCCGTCAGCAGACACCGGAAGGTAGAATTTTAAGAACGACATTTGAAAATATTAAACCGGATTTTGGATTTAATCTTCATGATCAAAATTCGAGATATTCGGTTGGAAGGGATTCAAATATAGCTGCATTATCTTTTCTTGCGCCTGCAGTAAATTATGAAAAGACAGTTAATCCTGTCAGAAAAAATGCCATAAAATTAATTGGGGAACTTTATAAAATATTGTCAAAATATATTCCCGGACACATTGCTAAATATCCGGATGATTTTGAACCGCGTGCTTTTGGCGATAATTTCCAAAAATGGGGTGCCAGCACAATTTTAATTGAATCAGGCGGCTGGAAAGATGATCCTGAAAAACAGTTTTTAAGAAAAATGAATTTTATTACACTTATATCTTCCTTCGAAAGTATTGCAAATGATACTTATAAAAAGCAGCCGCAGTCCATTTATGAAAATATTCCATTTAATAAAGAATTTATTATGAACACAGTCCTTAGAAATCTGGAATATAAAATGGATGGGAATTCTTTCATAATTGACATTGGTATAAATCAGGAAGAAGTTAATATAAATGATTCCAAAAATTTTTATTATAAATCCGCTATCGAAGATATCGGGGACTTATCAACTTTTTACGGATACAACGACTTTGATTTTTCAGGATATACGGTTGAACCCGGAAAAATTTATGATAAGAAATTCAGTTCATTAGAAGAAATAGAAAAATTCGACCTTAATTCACTTTATAAATTGGGTTATACGGATGTAATCCTAACTTCCAAAGATTATAATAAATCTTATTCTAAGCTGCCGGTCAATATATGGGTTAATACTTCACCTAAAAATTATTCAAAAATTGAATTGCAGACAGAACCTAACCTTGTAATAAGAAAGAACAATGAAGTAAAATATGTTGTAATTAACGGGTTTGTTTACGATGTTGAAAAATCCAAAGGAAAAATAATAAACGGACTGGTTTTTCATTAATATGAGGTTGACCAAAAAGTTAATATTGTCATTCTGAGCGATAGCGAAGAATCTCATTTCTAAACAATTATTGAGATTCTTCAGTCGAAGACTCCTTCAGAATGACAGAAAATGTTCTTTTTGGTCACCCACATTTTGATATTATCCCAATCGATTTTACAAACAAAATAGGTGATTAAAATGTTCAATATAAAAAACATTCTGCTCCCCACTGACTTCAGCAATCTTTCTCTATCTGCTGCTTCATATGCAACCGATATCGCGGGACAGTATAAAGCAAAAGTCCATCTGCTGTATGTCCTGGAAAAAACACCTCCAATTCTGGCAATCAGATCCCTCGATCTATCAGAAGAAAAGATTATTAAATCGTTTGAAGAAGAAGCCAAAAAATCATTAGAGAATGCTGCTCAAAAGGTGAAGAAAAACTCAAAAAATGAAGGTCTGATTTTAGAAACAGTTTTACGAAAAGGTCTGGATTATATCGAAATTAACAAATATGCCGAAGATAAAGGAGTTGATCTGATTGTCATAGCAACGCATGGAAGAACCGGAATACTGCATACATTTCTGGGAAGCGTAGCTGAAAAAGTTATCAGATATGCCAAACGCCCGGTTTTAGTTATAACTCCTACCGGCAAAGAGAAGTGATATTTCCTTGATTATCCGTTTCTTCTTTGATATATTTGTAAGTTAAATAAAATGTAAAGAAGGTATTGTCATGGCAAGAGTAAAAAATATTGAAGCTTTTTGCAGTTTTTGTAATACGGTTACAAAAATGGAATTGGCAAATGAAGTATCAGGTTCGGAAGAAAGTAATAAAAGATGGGCTAAGTGTAAAAAGTGTAAACAAACTATGATGATAGATCTTACTGAAGATGTAAAAGATAATAAACCATCACTTGAAGGAATTGAAAACGAAGACTGCACGGTGTACTCTCCTAAAAAATCTTTCACGGTAGGTGAATCTATTTATCATAAAAATTGGGATGACTTCGGAAAAGTCGTTTCTAAAAATGTTATGTCTAACGGCCAAAAGGCAATTGCTGTTGAATTTCAAAAAAAAGGTCACAAAAAATTAATTGAATCATTATCTTAATTAAAACTGCCAGTGGCAGAAACCAATAAAGCGAGGTGAAAAAATTTGGTTGGTATCAATGTTGGCGAAAATGAATCTATTGATAAAGCTCTAAAAAGATTTAAGAAAAAATATGAACGCTCCGGGATTCTTAAAGAATTTAAAAGAGAACATTCTTTGTTAAGCCTTCCATCAAGAAAAGAATGGAAAAGATGAAAGCCGCTAGAAGAGCTCATCGAACTGAAAACATGGAAAATTAAAAGCTGTCTTTGACAGCTTTTTTATTTTAAATCTACTTTCGGTTCTTCCCTTTTTATTTCATTCTCACTTAAGTAATACTTTTCAAAATGCTTTTTAATTATATCAAATGCTTCATCCACAGAATTGCAGAAAGAAAATAAATTCAAATCTGACCTGCTTATTACATTATGCTGCACTAATCCCTCAAAATTTACTATAGATTTCCAGTACTTTTCATCGTATACTACCAGGAGCATCTTCTTCTTAATTTTCCCCGTCTGAATTAAGGTTACAATTTCAAAGAATTCATCCATTGTTCCAAACCCGCCGGGAAAAACAACTAATGATTTAGCAAGGTAGGCAAACCAGAATTTTCTCATAAAGAAATAATGGAATTCAAAACTTAAACCAGGCGACGCGTACTTATTCATGAATTGTTCGAAAGGAATACTGATATTTAAACCTACGGAATATCCTCCGGCTAACTTTGCACCCTTGTTTGCTGCTTCCATGATACCGGGTCCGCCCCCCGTACAGATTATAAATCTCTTTGCATGAGTCTCAAGACTCAGTGACCATTCAGTCAATCTCTTTGAAAGCTCTACCGCATCTTCATAATATTTGGACATGTTAACCCGCTCCTGTGCAGACTTAAGCTCTTCAGCTAACTTTGGTGTGCTCCGGGGATTTATTGTCTTAAATCTATTATAATCCTTTACCGCTTCTTTCCTCGATTTTAACCTTGCAGACCCGAAAAATACAATTGTGTCAACAATCTTATGCTTTTTAAACTTGCTTTGGGGATATAGAAATTCCGATAATATTCTTATAATCCTTCCTTCCGATGCATTTATAAAATCCAGGTTTTCATAAGCTTTAAGCAGAGTTTTGTTTTTTGCCATAATATTTACTTGAATATGTTAAAAAAAATTTAGTAATACGACAGAGTTCACCTTTTATTTACTTATATAAATTTTATATTTAGCAGTAATTTTTAGAAAATTATCCAACTAAAATTTATAATGTTCGTTAACTTATCTTAATTTTTTATTAAAATAAAATTATTTATAATTTTTTCGAATATATATGTAGTAAGTTAGTTTATTGAAGTTACACAAGTTCCGCATTAGAAAGATGACATCTTTATTATTTAAAAATAAGTTATAATCTGAACTTATATTTGACTGAAATAAAGAAAATGAATTGTCTTTTTAAAGATGTCATCTTTACATGCGGGTAACCCTGAATTATAAAACATGAAATTACATTTTGAAACGTATGATCAAAAAAAGCTTTTTACTTGTATTGTTTATCTCCACGATTTCTTTTTCCACTTCTAAGGAAGTAATTAAAAGTAAGATTGAGAGTCTTTTAGACAATCTCCCTTCAGGAACAGTAGCCGGAATTTTAATCTTCAACCCATTAACTGAAGATACAATATTTCAACTTAATTATACAAACTCGATGATACCTGCTTCAAATACAAAACTGTTTACAACTGCTACTGCTTTGTCTATAATGGGAGGGGACTATCCACTCAAAACCGTTCTTTTTACAACTGATAAAAATATAAAAGAAGGCATAATTGACGGAGATCTTTTTATAAAGGGTTTTGGAAATTCAGTTTTAACAACCGAAGATATAGATACAATGGCTATGGCACTCAGGAATAAAGGAATAAAAAAGGTCACCGGAAATATTATCGGTGATGATTCTTACTTTGATGAAGTCTATACCAGGGACGACTGGATAAAGGATGAAAAAGCCAATGTAAAATTACCACCCATTTCTGCCCTTGTGGTCGATAGAAACAGATCCATAGTATACCGAAAAAGAGGACGTTATAATAGAAGATATATTGGCTATGTTAACAATCCTCCTTTAAATGCTGCTGTGATTTTAAAAGAAAAGCTTAAAAGCAATGGCATTCAAGTGAATGGTACAGCAGAAAAAGGGGTTACTCCTCCCAATACTATTAACCTGGCAGAATCAAAAATTTTACTTAGAGATCTAATACGGCTTATTAATAAACATAGTGATAATTTTTTAGCCGAATGTCTATTTAAAACAATCGGAGCAGTTTCCAGTAACAACCAGGGGAACTCTTTTTATTCAACACAGGCTATTTTAAATTTTATTGATGATAATGGAATATACTCAAAAGGTACGGCAGTTGTAGATGGTTCGGGAATCTCAAGGTTTGATCAGATTACACCAGGAGCAATCGTAGGTCTTCTAGAAAAAATGTACTTCGATCTTGTAAACTTTAAGGATTTTTACAATTCCTTAAGCATTGCCGGAGTGGATGGAACATTGAGGCACCGGTTAAATGAAACTTTCGCAGAAAATAACTTCCATGGTAAAACCGGTACATTAAACGGAGTATGCTCTTTATCCGGTTATCTTACAACAAAACGTCACGATGATCTGATACTAAGTATATTTTTTGACTTTAAAAAAGGGAGTGAAAATTATTACCGCAATATCCAGGATGATATTGTAAAAATATTAGCTGATTGGGAATAGTGAAAGGATAAAAAAAGATTACAAAATTATTGAAAGAAGGAATGCCAGATACATGTACCGGATAAAATAGTGATGAAAGAACCGGTACTATCCCTTGAGAGGGATAGTACTGATAAAAAATTATTTGCTTTTGTAATTATGGTTTACCCGGAGTTGTTCCAGGAGGTGTGCCCTGATTCTGCTGCTGTGCGGGAGGTACCTGAGTTTGAGGTATTGTTGATTGCTGTGGAACGGTCTGTCTACCCGATTGCTGAATTATACTTTGTCTTTGTTCCGAAGTTGTACTACCCGGTAAAAAGAATAAATTAGTTATAATCGCAAGAAATGCAAGTATGCCGCCTAACCACCAGGTTGCCTTACTTAAAAAATCGGCAGTTCTTCTAGAACCAAACATAGAGCCCATATTACCAGCACCTCCGAAAGTTCCGGCTAACCCGCCTCCTTTACTTGATTGAAGTAATACTATCACCATCAGAAGAATCGCAATAATCGAAATAATCATTATTAAAACAAAATACATATTCTTTATCTCCTAATTAAAAAAATAATCACGAATGGAAAAACTGTCATCGGTATCTTTAACCTTATCATTCATCCATTCATTTATTGGTAGCGGGGGAGGGATTCGAACCCCCGACACGTGGATTATGATTCCACTGCTCTAACCAACTGAGCTACCCCGCCAATTAAATTTTAGCCTGTAAATATAATTACTATTACTTTCAATTTCAAAGCTAAATTAGCAGAGAATTTAGAGATTTGAATCGTTTATATCCTGTCCGTTGGCAATAAATATAATAGGTTTCTTTCTCTTTTACATTTGGACTTTATTCACTTAATACTGCTTTACCGTTTGGAATTTAGCTCTCTCTCAATACTCACTACTAATTGCTAGTCATTCTTCTTTTTGAAAAGAAACACAATAACAATAAGCAGAACCAAACCCGAGACTACATAAATCCAGTAGGGAGTTTCTTTTAATTTGTACGGCCTGAAGGTTACCGAAATAGTTTTTCCTCTGCCTATTTCGGCAAGTGTATAATGCCAGACTAAAGCACCGTCTTCTTTTTTTTGAGCGTTATGAGTAATAATTTCCCCCGAAAAGAAATATCTGTATGTGACATTATAGTTACTACCATCCATTCCAAAACCGGTGGCAATAGGGGGAATAAACTGTGAAAATATTTTCTGACCTGCCGCACCATCCCTTAATGAAAAATTAGCTTCGGAAAAAGCTTTTATATTATTTAAAGAATCTATATTATTAAATGAGAAATTTATTTTTGCATGTGTAGTACTGTCTGTAGTATCAGAAAATACTTCAACGTTTTCAATCTTAGTATATTTACTTGAAAATTCCTTTCTGACTGAATCAGGGTTAAAAATACCGATTCTATTCAGGATTTTGATACTTGCTGAATCCGGCAGCTTCATCCAGTAATGGACAGCCATTTTCCCAGATCCATCGGGATAAAGGTGAACATCTTGTATATAATTTAAACATCCGGTTATTATCAGAAGTGGGAGTATAAGTAGTATTTTCTTCAAAGTTTCACATTTATCAATATTGGAACATTAATCTATTTAATATGGTTTATTTAATTTATAGAAAAAAATGCTTTTTTTCATTAAGTTTCCCACTATTAATTTTAAGGAGTTTTTATTATGCCCACATATGATTATAAATGTAAAAAGTGCGGATACCAATTCGAATTATTTCAAACTATGACCGCTGAACCAATCAAAATATGCCCGCAGTGTAATGGGGAAGTTATAAGATTAATTGGACCGGGAGCCGGACCAATTTTTAAGGGTAAAGGGTTTTATCAAACTGATTATAAGAATCCGCCTAAAAAAGAGACTAAAAATACACCTTCTAAAAATGAAAAGAAAAATACACCAACATCAGAAAATAAAACCAGCTCAACTTCAAACGGAGATAAAAGTTGAAATTAAAAGAGACTATCTTTTCTATCCGGATATCCGTTGGATAAAAATCCAACGGCAAGTGATAAATTGCTGCAGCTATCAGAAATCGTACCCTAACGAGAAATAAAACTTCGGCGTCGAGAATCCCTGAACATTATACGCCCATGCAACATCAAACCTGGTTAAGAAATAGAGGAAAAAGATCCTTGCACCAAAACCGGTTCCCATTAATAAATCTTTTGATATGACATTTCCATCGGAGTTTCTTTCAAAAAATCTCAACTGATGATTGTCATTCCATGCCGTTCCCATATCAACAAAAGCAACTCCGAATATATTGCTGAATAATATTGGAAGAGGTCCTGTAACGAGATATCTAATTAAGGGGAATCTTAACTCAAGGTTTAATAAACCATATTTGGTTCCTATTTCCTGAGCATAATCAAAACCTCTTAAGGGTAATACAGGTGTAAGAAATGCAAAATCAGAAGCAGATTCTAGAGGAATATCACCTGTAGCAAATTTTCTATTTATCCAGTTTTCAATACCGCCAATAAAGAATCTTTGCGGTGCAGACCCACCCGAATAACCTCCGGATAATCTGAAGGCAAAAGAATAATCATCCCAGAATCTAAAATAAGTTCGAAAATCTCCAAGCACAGAATAAAAGTCCAGATTTTTTTGAACAATTCCAGGATTTCCAAGAAAATCAAATCTATATCTTGTACCGTCAATGGGTGAAGTATAACCCCATAAGCTGTTATCATGAATAAAGCTGAATGACGGAATTATATATGATACTTTATCGGAAGGAACCAGTGGATCGTCAAGATTTTCTTCTAAAATATTAAGCCAGCTTAGAGCTCCTTCAATCCTATAGAACTTATTCAAAGGATAGCTAAGAGAACCGACAAAACCAAAATTTCTGAAACGGTAAAGACTGGTTCCGAAGGCTCTTGTTAGAAGGACAAAACGTGCTGTGTGAAAACCTTCAATACCATAATTGATCCTATTGGGCAAATAATAATAAGCCAATCCATAGTCACTATTTTTCAGATCAATCTGAAGACTGGTTACGCCTATCAGCCTATGATTTCCAAGGACATCACTGAAAGAAAAAACCGTAGTGCCAAGTAATCCATATAATGAGCTATATCCTGCATTAGCATAGACAATATCCGGCGAAAAAGTAATTTTATACCTGTTCACCTTATAATTCCCCTCTGAATCCAATTTATCAGCCAGGGTAAATTTACCAGCATTCGGATTGCCTGTATCAGGCTTGACTTTTGTACCCGAACCGAAAATATAATTTCCGAAATCAATTTTTATCGAATCACCGTATGTATGTGATGTGTCCACATAACTCCCGGTATAAAATGCGAGTGAATTGGTTCTAGTAGAATCTACGGTCAAATCACCTTCAGCTAAATCTTTCTTTTCCTGTTTTTTTGTTTCCTGTTCTCTTAATTCAGCGACATATTCTGTTGGTTGAAGGGTTTTTTCATCTGTTTTAGGCTCGAAAGGGCTATTCATTAAGAAAAGATTATAAGCGCCTTCATAAAGAGTAGCAAAGACAAGCTTCAATCCATCTTTTGAAATTGATAACTGGGAAATTCCGGTTAATGAGTTAGTAACCGGAACCGGTTCTATGTCTGCTATACTAACAACCGAATCTGTATTATTTAAAACTATTCGCTTCTTATATATATTACTAATTCCGTTTAAATCTGAAATAAACAAAATTTCCTTTCCATCCGGTCCGCAGATTGGTGAACTCTCATCACTTTCGGGCATATTTGTTATCCGTGTGATCTCTTTATTTGATATATTAATTGAATATATGTCGGTTTGGCTAAAATTAAATTTATATATCTTAAAAGTATCGGGTAATACTGCAGTATTCAGATAATTTCTTCTATCCGATGAGAAGAATATCTCTTTACTATCATTAGACCAGGAAGGATCGTCATCGGTAAATTCATCATTTGTTAAATTAACTAATTTTTTAGAATCCAGATTATAAAGATAAATATCGGATTGTGCAGCAGTATGACCCACAAATGCGATGTTTTTATCATCCGGAGACCATGCTACTCTTTTTATTCCATCTAATTTTACAGGGAGGGTTTCTTTAACTTCAGAATCTACGTCAATGATATATATTACGTCATAACCATCACTTTTGGCAGTAAGCGCTATTTTTGATTCATCGGGAGACCATGATATACCTGGAGTAACGACATTTAATTGTTCAAAATCCGGAGTTCTGTTTCCTTTCACCAGCTTTTTAATAATTTTTCCGTCAATTGCATTCATAATAAAAACATCAAAGTAAGTATCTCTATTTGATATAAATGCAATCTTATCTCCTTGAGGTGAAATAGCAGGACTTGTATTATAAAAACCGCCATCCTTTTTAGGATCGGTCAATCTTTTAGCAAACTCTTCAGGGTCTTTCCTGCTGGCAATATCCGGCCAATAAGTCTTCTTAATTTCTTTTTTCCATCTTTCGTTAAATTCCTCGAGAGATAGTCCGAGTGAACTTTTAAAAGCTTCATTAACACTCCCTGTTTCTTTTAGCTTTGTTACTATCTCACCTATTTTTTCTTTTCCATATTTTTCTGCAATATAATGCCATACTGCTTCTCCCCCTCTATAAGCTAAATAACCGTTCAACTGGTTAATATCGGGTAAATACTCCGAGATGATTGCATCCCTTATAAACATATCGGTATTTATATCCCAGCCTAAAGATTGATATTCTGCCATTCCTTCATTAAACCAGGAGGGAATATTTATATTTATATTGTTTGAGATAATATTTTGTATCGAACCTCCGAAAAACATGTCATTTATTACGCTATGTGTAAGTTCGTGGTGTATTAAATGTTGAAATTCTTTATAAGAACCCATAAATTGAACAACTACTCTATTCTTAAATAGTTCGGTAAAGCCTTCAATGCCCTCACTTAAATATTCATCTGTAATATTTGTTTCCTGGAAATCATTAGTCGAATTATATACAATAATGACAATCCTGTTATTTATATTATAACTAAAACTTTTCTCAATTAATTTTAAATCTTTTTCGGCTTCTTTTGCAGTGAATTCAGCCAGGTTTTCACCTTTTTTACTAAAATATATATCGAAATGGTCTGTCTGAATATAATACCAGGTAAGATCTTTATATTGAACTTTATTCTGCCCGAATTGACAAAAAAGCAGAGGTTGTGTTATTATAAAAATTAAAAAAGATTTGAGTAAAAAATTTTTCATTTTTCAATCCTTTTATTGAAAAATTCTTGTTTATTATCAATTATTATAAAATCTAATTCACTTTTTTCCTGATCAACTCTGATGAGCTTTACTTCTACTTTATCTCCAAGGCGAAACTGTTTTTTTGAATTTCTACCAATTAACGAATATTTTTTCTCATCGTAAACGTAAAAATCTCCCTCTAAATCTCTAACTCTAATTAAGCCTTCTGCCAGATTATCAATAATTTTAACAAATATCCCGAAATGCGTAACGCCGGAAATAATTGCCTTAAATTCTTCACCTAAATGATCTTTTAAATATTCGATTTGTTTTAGTTTAACAGATGATCTCTCAGCCTCAACCGCAGATCTCTCAGTTTGGGAAATGTGTTCGCTTATATCTTCAAGTATATTATACGAATAAAAAGTGTCATTTGCACCATCAATATAGTGATGCAGAAGTCTATGTACGATAAGATCTGAATATCTCCTGATTGGAGATGTAAAATGAGTATAATATTTAAATCCTAAACCGTAATGACCGATATTATCAGGAGAGTAGATCGCCTTTGCCATAGATCTTATTGCAAGTTCATTTATTAAATCTTCTTCTTCGCTTCCCCTCACCTGCTGAATTAATATTTGAAGCTGATTGGATTTCGAAATTGCATCAGGATTGAATGAATAGCCAAGTGACCTCACAAATTTAGAAAATTCAATTATTTTTTCTTGATCCGGAATATCATGAATCCGGTATATAAATGGTTTTCCTTCTTTTTTTTTGGAAAAGCCTATATGTTTGGCGCAAACCTGGTTGGCAAGCAGCATAAACTCTTCAACCAGCATATTGCTTTGTTTTAATTCCTTTTTGAAAACAGCGGACGGTTTTCCGTTTTCATCAAGCTCAAATTTAATTTCAGGCGTGTAAAATTCTATGCTTCCTTCCCTTAATCTCTTTTTCCTTAAAGTCTGGGCCAGGCTATTTAATTCCCTTATATCGTTATAGAAATCACCTTTTCCATGTTCTATAATATCCTGAACTTCATCATAATTGAATCTTCTTTTACTATTAATTATAGATTTCTTTATTTCATATTTAACAAGTTTACCTCGCTTTGTTAATTCAGCAATTACAGAATAGGTCAATCTATCTTCATCAGGAACAAGTGAGCATATATTGTTGGATATTTTTTCCGGGAGCATAGGAATGACTTTTCCAACCAGATAAACACTATTTCCTCTTTTTAGCGCTTCTTTATCTATATTCGATTTTAATTTAACATAATGTCCCACATCTGCAATATGAATTCCTATTGAAAAATTTCCGTTTTCAAGTGTCTCTATGGATAGAGCGTCATCAAAATCTTTTGCATCAGCAGGATCAATAGTGAAAACATTTCTATCCCTGAAATCAATTCTATTTTTTATTTCTTCGGCACTTATTGAAATATTAACTTTTTCCGTCTCTTCAATTACTTCCTGAGGGAATTTATAGGGCAGGTTGAATTCTTTTGCAATTGATGCAATCTCTGCGTCCTGTGATCCAGCTTTCCCGATTACTTCAATTATTACCCCTTCGGGATTTAACAGAGAGGAATCCCACTCAATCTTCCCGACAATAACTTTGTCCCCGATTTTAGCATTTTTTAAATTCTCCCCATCAATATATATATCTCTAGGAATATTATGATCATCAGGTTTAACAAAATAAAATTTATGGGAATGTTCTAGTATTCCGATAATTTCTTCCTTATTCCTTTTCAAAACATTTATTATCTGACCTTCAAGGTTTTTCCCCTTTTGTTTTGCATATAGAGAAACTTCAACAGTATCTCCGCTGAAAGCAGTCCCTAAATTTCTGGCTGCAATAAATATATCTCCAATGTCATGATTGTCTACGGTAACAAATCCATATCCGCCATGGTTAATTTCCAAAACTCCGGTTATCTTATTTATATTGGGGATAAAGTTCAATTTATATTTTTTACCGCTTTTCGAAATAACCTGTTCATTATATAGTTTATGGAGCACTGATTTAAGAGCACTATATTCATGATCAGGATTTAAATTCAGCCTCTGCGAAATTTCTTTCGGTTTAAATCCTTTGCCGGCATTCTTTTTAAAAAATGCAATGACTTTTTTCTTCATTTAGAATTCAAATTTATACTTAAGTCCAAGTTCATACATCATTTCTGTTGTTACAGCGGTTTCTCCTATAGCCTCTTTTCTTTCCAATCTAGCCAAAAGACTTTTCAAAATTGGATATTCAATCATTACATTAGCTTGACTAAGATCCAATTGTGAACCGCCAATAGTGTATCTAAAGTCTTTGACATTACCCGCTAAACTTACTCTGGTTTGATTACCCACTTTCCTGAGCTGAACACTTCTGACATAATCGCCTAGATAAGAGCTTAGAAACCCTCCCAATATTGAACCCGCAAGAGATGTGGAGGTACTAACAAAAGCTGACCCGCTGGCTGTTTTGCTTCCCGAATACTCTGGATTTAAAAATTGTCCGGCAACTATAAAAGCTATTGCATCAGAGGCATCCAGATCCGAAGCAGGTTCATCATTATCTATTGCCGACTGCCCTACATAAACTGCTATATTATTTTTTTCCTGCATAAAATTTTTATTCAATTCATTTAGGGGACCCTGGATTTTTATTTTTACAGCAACCTTTTCTTCCTGTGAAGAAGCAGTACTGTCTCCTGCAGCTGCTGCAGGCGTATAGTAGCCGGTATATGTTGCAACTATATCAAGATAAGGATTACTTAATTCACTTTCAAATTTTATTGATCCTTCTGCCGTTAGAGTTTTGAAAAACTGTAGGTTTGAACCCTCCAAAAGTTTTAGCTCTCCCTGAGCATTAGGTACCCCTCCAATTTTCTTATACTGAAAGTCTCCATTTAAAACTGCAGTTAATTTTTGATTCAATTCTTTTGAAAGTATAAATATAATCTTTGCTTCTTTTTCAACATTAACATCAATATTATAATCAAATGTGAATCCATTGGCAGAAATAGCAGCTTTCGAATTATTTTTTTGCTGGGAGAGCTTTACTAAACTTTCAAAATCTATATTTTTCTCCTCATGCTTTATCGTATCAACTGAATATTTATAAATAAAATTCTGAAGATTATTTTGATAACCTCCCTGGGTGGGGGAGAAAGTTAACTCAGCATTAGTTACATTAACAGGAGCAGTTAAAGAAATCCCGCTTTTATCCATGGTAAATTCAACATTCCCGTTAGTAGAAATAACTAGATTTCCATAAACAGTTGGACTAACATCTTTTGAAGCTTCACTGAGAACTTTAAGATTTCCATTTATAACAAACTGTGAAGATGTGATATCTAAATTTTCCATTTCAGCCTTGCCGCTGCCGGTCATTTTTCCTCCATCCAGTGTACCTTTGCTGTTTTCAATAACTAGACTATCTAAACTGAGTGAACCCGGGGAAATGTTTATCTTTACTCCAGCGTAATACTCAAGGTTATTAAAACTTGAGATAAAATCAGCATTTTTTATTGTAAGAGTTCCATTTGGTTCCAAATTATTAAAATTACCGGACAGACTAAGATTAGCATCTAAATAACCCTTTAATTCCCTCAATTCTGGGACAATATTGTCGAAAGCAGCCAAATTAAAATTATCTGCCTGCAATTTCAAGTTAATAGGCTGGTTATCCGGAAGTCTTTGAGTTACTCCTTTCAATCCCAAATCAACAGGAATATTTCCTGAGATTAAAAGTTCAGGATTTTTATAATTATTTATTGAATCTACAAACCTCAAATCCACATCTAGGTTTTTATCCTTATAATTTAGATTCCCTATTAATGCTCCTAAATTTTTTCCTTTAAACATTGTACTGTCTATATCAAATTTTAAATTCATTACCGGATTCGAAAAATCACCTGTAATGTCAGAATTAAGATTTATACTCCCGAGGAGTGTATTCCCTGCTTTAAGTTCGAGTAAATTTTTGCTTAAGTCTTTTCCTCTGAAATCCTTTAATGAAATTTTCAAATCCTGATTTCCATTCTGCAAGAGATTTCCATTTATTTCAATCTTTCCCAAACCCTTCACCCTTTCCATGACAAAATTTTCAATCTTTATACTGTCCGACGAATATGCAAGGTTTATTCTTTGGGAGTTGAGCAGAATAAACTGATTGTATTTCAGATATAAAGTATCGAGAGAAAGGTTTATACTTTTTTTGTTTAGATCAAAACTGCCTGCTAACTTTGATGTAGTACTTTCCATGTTGGCAGCTAAATCAAAATCAGCATTATTATTTGCCAGGTTTAGATTAAGGTTTATATTTTTTATATCACTTCCTGCAAAAATTCTATCAGTCTTAATGTGGAGTCCTGCATAAATATCCTTAAGTGAATTTGAATTAAATGAGTTTTTAAGATTGAAATCCAGGTTAGAGTTAGAAAGAAAATACACCCCCTCGCTGCCCCAGTATTTCACGTAATTAAGCCTGGAATCTAATGAAATTTGTATACTATCCCTATCGTTTTTTATTTCACCACTTATATCACCATCAACTTCAAGGTGATTCTTTCCTAAAAACAATGATATTAATTCAAAATTTTTTAAATCAATCAGATATTTAACACTTATGGAAGAATCCACGTCTGCAAATTTATTTCTGCTTTCTGAAATATTACTGTTTTGATTTACTGTACCGGAATCAGGGAAAAGTTCATTTAATTTATTCTCAAGTGATCGGGATATTAAATCAGCCTCAGCACTTGCGAGGTTTATAGCCTGATCCATTGAAAAATTCCCACTTAAAGATATATCCGCCAGATCCGAAATAATATCTATTATTCTCTGGCCATTGTCATTGCTCCTTAAATCTACTATTGCTCTTGTACTATCGATATGAATTTTATTTATAACCGAGTTATAAAGTTTCATACTTAAATAAAGATTGATCTTATCTAACTGGAAATTTTCTCCCTCTGCATTTATACTGAAGTTAAGACCCGTATTAAGACTCGAATCCGATAATAATTTAGCGATATTAAAGTTTTTTATATCCCCTTTAAGTTTATAAGAGGGAACATTATTAGTAAAATCAAAATTACCTGTCAAAGAAGTATTCATAGTATCCGAAGATGCTACGAGCCGGTATTTAATATTTTTTGATTTAGCAGAAACCCTCAATCTTAAGGTATCCAGCTTATTTCCTTTTATTATTGAACCATCTGCTCTATAATATATATTTGCATCCAGGTTCTGAGGAGAAGTGCCTGCCCCTTTAATTCGTCCCCTGGAAGTTAAATTAGTGTTTATACCGGCGAACGGAGAGATATCAAAATTAATAGTCCTAAAACTGATATTATATTGGAAAAGGGGATTTAAAAGGTTTAAATTTCCTTTAACCGATAGATCTCCTTTTTTTGTATTCAAGAAAACATTTGTATTAAAATTCAGCGGATTACCATAATATAAAAGAGTATCAAATTTTAATAGTCCAAGCTGTGGATAAACCGGAATTTGCAGAGAAGGCAGAAGCTTATTAATATCGGATTGATTTACGTAAGAATTATAAAAAGATGTAGTTATATACATTTTATCAGCGTTTGCTAAATTTTTAATACTCCCCTTAGCTTTTAATTGAGTACTGTCATAAAGAACTTCCAGTAAATTTATATTCATTTTATCCAGACTGCCGGATGTCTTTACTTTTGCATTAACTTTCCCTTTAAGTATTTTTGTAGAAGGAACGAATGCCGATAAATCAGCAAAGTTTAGTGAATCTGCATTTAAATTCAAATTTATATCTGCATCACTAAAACTTGTTGTGGAATCAAAGGGGCTGAATTTTACTATATTGGAACTAATTGTGAATTTTGACCTTCCTGTAACTATGCTAAGGTTATTTACTTCCATTCCTTTTTCATTTATATGAAATTTTCCCTCAAGGTTGTCTAAAAAGAAATGAGAAATATTGGTAGATGCATTAAATTTTTCAATTTCTACTTGAAAATCGTTCTTATTAATATCCGCAAAAGCATTTAATTCAAGATTAACCTTATCCACCCGCAAATCATTAACATTTAAACTATCATATATTTCTTTACTTCCTGTCTTATTATAATTTTGTACAGCGAAATTGACATTATTTAATAATAATTTTGCTACTTGAATATCAAACGGAAACGTAGATTTAGAAGTATCTTTTTGTGACGAAGGTGGAAATAATTTTGAAATATTCAGTTCTCCTGATTTATCCTTTTTCAGTGATATAATTGCATTACGAATCTCAAAATCTCTGACGTAAATTTTCTTAAATAGAAGCTCCAGCGGGCTGGTTTTAACGGAAATTGCTCCTGCTTTAAGCAGGGTATCCTTTCCCATATTTATCACAACATTCTTTAGAATCAGTGACGTTAGAATTGTTCCTTCTATTTTATCTATATGAAGATTTCCATTTAAAGCAGAATCAGCTTTATCAACGACAAAATCCTTCAAATAATTCCTGAAAGTGGATGTTTGGCTGAACCCGAAAGCAAGAATAAGTAAAATTAATATACCCAGCCCTATATATAAAAATATATTTACTACCCTTTGCAGAAGAGTACGCTTCTTCTTTGTTTTGTTAACTTCTTTGTTATCCAATTTCTAAATTCTTAAAGCGTGTACCTTGTTTCTAATAAAAATATTTCATCTTTTAAAGGTAAAATATTAATCCGAACTAACCCATTACTCCATTCCATAACTACTCCAACATTCCATAACTCCATTACACCTGCATTCATCCATTCAATCATTCTCCCTACCATATCTTTCCAGAATTAATTCGATAATTTTAGAAGTAGACTGCATGTTAATAAATTCAATCGTCTTGACCTTACCTCCATTTTTCTCAACAATGTCTTTCCCTACAATTTTATCAAGAGGCCAATCAGCCCCTTTTACTAAAATATCGGGGATAAGATCATCAATAAGATTCTGAGGAGTATCTTCATCAAACAATGTTACATAATTAACCGGTTTTAAGCTAGAGATTAAATATGCTCTTTCCCGCTCATTTATTACCGGTCTTTTATTTCCTTTGATCAGTTTAACTGATTTATCGCTATTAATACCCACAATTAATATATCACCCAGAGCTTTAGATTTTGTGAGGTAATCAACATGACCGGAGTGGAGTATATCAAAAACCCCATTAGTAAAAACAACCTTCTTATTCTCTTCCTTAAATTTTTGCCGTAATAATATAATCTCTTCCCTATTTTTTATACCGTTCATTTTCAATCTTCTCCGGGAAATACTTTATGAGATTTATCCGTCCGTTCGAGTTTAATAGTATTGAATAACCTATCAATTTCTATAGGAATAATTCCGACCTCTTCACAAACAATACCTCCGGCATAATTAGCGATATATGATGCTTCATAAATATCAGCACTTGCAGCTAATGCCATCGTAAGTGTAGATATAACAGTATCCCCTGCACCTGATACATCAGCAACTTTTCGTGCTTTAGTAGGCATGCGCTTAACTTTCTTTTGCTCCTCATCTGACGCATCACTACGTGAAAAAACTGCTATACCTCCTTCACCAAGTGTTAACAAAACACTTTTTGCATTTAAATTATCCATTATCTTATTTCCCGCAAATAATATATCATCATCGGTCCGTATTTTCATTCCGAGTACATCTTCAGCTTCTTTCCGGTTCGGTTTGAATACCGAAACGTTTTTATAATTAAAGAAATTATTAAACTTCGGATCTACGGTAATTAATAAATCTCTCTCTTTCGCTGAAGAAATAATCTTTTCAATCAATGCAGGTGATAAAACTCCCTTATTATAATCTTGCAAGATTATACCATCTAAAGAACTTAAATGATGATTTAGGTAATCAAATAATTTCGTATATATGTTCTTCTTTAAATAATCCTTGCTTTCCTTATCGATCCTTACAACATGCTGGTTATGTGCAATAACTCTTGTTTTTGAAGTTGTCGGTCTGCTTTCATCAACGATTAAACCATCAGCTTCAATATTATTTTCCCTTAACAAAGATGTGAAAATTGTCCCGTCATTATCATATCCGATAACTCCGATGGGAATAGGAATTCCTCCAAGTTTTAGAATATTCAAAGCCACATTTGCAGCACCCCCAAACCGGTAAAACTCATCCCCAACTTCGACTACTGGTACCGGTGCTTCCGGAGATATCCTTTTAACTTCACCCCAGAAATAGCAATCAAGCATCATATCACCTATAACTGCTATTTTTAATCCATTAAAGTTTTTCTTTAATTCATTAAGTCTTTTAATGGAAAGGTCAACCATGCCTTATCCTTAATTTGTTTTTCTAATAAATGGTAAAGATAATGATAATTTAAATTTTAAAGAACTAGCTTATCTGAATAGAAATTCAATTAAAAGATCATAAGAAATCATAAAAATCATAGTAATCAGCGTTCTATTAAAAAATATTTTAAAATTATCACTGTTGAACTTATTTGTTTTTTGTAATTTGTAATTTAAAGTTTATTAGGATTTATTTTGTACCATGGCTAAAAGAATAGTAATTACTGGTGCTTCCGGTTTAATCGGTCACAATTTATGTAGAACACTTATTTCGAGAGGTGATGAAGTTTCTATATTTACAAGGGATATTAACAAAACTAAAAATATAATTACCGGTGTAAAAGAATATATTGAATGGGATTATAATAAACCTGCGGAATGGAAAGACTATTTAAAAAATAAGGATGCAGTAATTCATTTAGCAGGAGCTAATCTTTCAGGTAAAAGGTGGACAGAAGATTATAAGAAAAAAATCCTAAAAAGCAGGGAAATAAGCACTAAAAATTTAGCTGGCGCAATTAGTTCATTAAATGAAAAACCTTCTTTATTTATATGCGCATCAGGAGTAAACTATTATGGTGATTCAGGTAACCATGCTTTAGCCGAAGATTCAAATGCCGGAAGTGATTTTTTAGCGAAAGTCTGTGAGATATGGGAAGATGAAGCTGCTAAAGTTGAAAAGGCAGGAGTAAGAAGAATCAGCATAAGAACCGGTGTTGTTTTATCTATTAATGATGGTGCATTGAAAAAAATGCTGCTCCCATTTAAATTCTTTATTGGTGGTCCCTTGGGAAACGGAGGACAGTGGTTCCCCTGGATTCACATTGAAGATATAATAAATATCTATTGCTATTGCCTGGATAATATCTCATTAAATGGTGTTGTCAATGCATGTGCGCCGGACCCGGTAACTATGAATGAATTCGCAAAAACTTTAGGAAAAGTTATGCACCGACCTTCACTTTTCAGAGTCCCTAAATTTGTATTGAGGTTAGCCGTTGGTGAAGTTACAGAAAGTATTACTGCAAGCATGAAAGTAATCCCCCAAAAACTATTAGAAGATGGATTTAAATTTAAATTTGGAAATTTGAGAGATGCTTTAACAGATTTAGTTGGGTAAAATAATCTAGGGGAACAGAAGGTCATTCGATAGTCATTTGTAGTCATTCATTAGTCATTTATTGTTCCCAAAGGGACAGGCATTCGATTGTCATTTCAATAGTCAATTCAGTGGGCATTAAGGTAAAATTGAAGTTCTAAAAAACCTCCGGGGTTTTCCGAAACCCCGGAGGTATGGATATTTTAGTATCTATAATAATCCGGTTTGAAAGGACCTTCTACTGTAACACCGATATACTCTGCTTGTTCAGGAGTTAAGGTTTCCAGATCTACTCCAAGTTTCTTAAGGTGAAGGGTTGCAACTTTTTCATCTAAATATTTTGGAAGTACATATACTTTATTTTCATAATTGTCATGATTCTTCCACAGTTCAATTTGTGCAAGGACCTGGTTTGTAAATGAATTTGACATTACAAAAGAAGGATGTCCCATTGCACATCCAAGGTTTACCAGCCTACCTTCAGCTAAAACTATAACATTATTTCCGTCAATATTATACATGTCAACTTGAGGTTTAATAGTATCTTTTGTATTACCATAATTCATATTAAGCCATGCCATATCTATTTCATTGTCAAAGTGGCCGATATTGCAGACGATTGTTTTGTCCTTCATTTTTTTGAAATGTTCTCCCGTTACTATGTCTCTATTCCCGGTTGCAGTAACAACTATATCGACTTCTCCGACAACACTTTCCAGTTTTTTAACCTGGAATCCGTTCATAGCAGCCTGTAATGCACAAATCGGATCTACTTCAGTTACAATAACCCGGACACCGGTATTTGCGAGAGATTCGGCTGAACCTTTACCCACATCTCCGTAACCACATACTACTGCAACTTTTCCGGCAAGCATTAAATCAGTAGCTCTTCTAATTGCATCGACTAAAGATTCACGGCATCCGTATTTATTATCAAACTTCGACTTTGTCACAGAATCGTTAACATTAAAAGCAGCTACAGGAAGAGTTCCCTTTTTCATTCTATCATATAAACGGTGAACACCGGTAGTTGTCTCTTCCGATATTCCTTTAATATTCGAAACAAGTTCAGGATACTTATCAAGCACAGTATTTGTAAGATCTCCACCGTCGTCAAGTATCATCTGAAGCGGTTTTTTATCTTTTCCAAAAAATAAAGTTTGTTCAATACACCATTCATATTCTTCTAAGGTTTCACCTTTCCATGCATAGACAGGTATTCCGGCTGCAGCTATAGCAGCGGCGGCGTGATCCTGTGTAGAAAAAATATTACAGGAAGACCATTGTACTTCTGCACCTAAATGAACCAGAGTTTCAATTAATACTGCAGTTTGTATAGTCATATGAAGACAACCGGCAATTCTTGCACCCTTTAATGGCTTTGTCTCTCCGTATTCTTCTCGAAGTGCCATTAAACCCGGCATCTCTGCTTCAGCCAACGAAATCTCTTTCCTTCCCCATTCTGCCAGTGAAATATCTTTTACCTTATACGGAAGTTTTACAACTTCTTTTTCTGTTACCTGGTTCATTTCTCTTCCTTCTATTTATTATTTATGTATTACTTGACTTAATATATTAACTTGGCCGCCCAAAAACCGTTGAAACGGTTACAAGTATTCGTCTTTTTTTATTATCCCGGGATCAATCCCGGGGTTAATGTTATAAGTATTTTTTAAATATAGGCACTAAATCTAATTTTTCCCATGTAAACTCTTTTTCTTTTCTCCCAAAATGTCCATATGCTGCGGTTTTTTGATAAATAGGTCTTCTAAGCTGAAGTCTTTCAATAATCCCCTTAGGAGTAAGATCAACTTCTTTCCAGATCATTTTGGAAATTTCTTTATCGGGTATAGCTCCAGAACCTTTAGTATCAACGTAGATGGAAACAGGTTCGGCAACACCAATAGCATATGCAATCTGGACGAGGCATTCTTTAGCTAATTTAGCACCTACAATATTCTTTGCAATATGCCTAGCCGCATAAGTAGCACTCCTATCAACCTTGGAAGGATCTTTTCCGGAAAATGCTCCGCCGCCGTGGGGAGCCCAGCCGCCATAAGTATCAACTATAATTTTTCTTCCGGTCAATCCGCTGTCCCCATGAGGTCCGCCGATTTCAAACCTGCCTGTTGGATTTACAAAATATTTTGTCTTCTTATCAATATACTTTTGAGGAATAACTTTTTTTACTACATTTTCAATAACATCTTCTTTAATCTTTTTTTGCTTCACATCCGGGTCATGCTGAGTTGAGACTACCACAGCTTCTATTCTTAACGGTTTATTATCATCATCATATTCAACCGTTACTTGAGACTTTGCGTCCGGCCGTAAATACGGCATTAAACCATTTCCTTTTTTTCTAATATCAGCTAAGGTTTTTACCAGTTTATGGGCATACATTATAGGCATCGGCATCAATTCGGGAGTTTGGTCACAAGCATAACCGAACATGAGACCCTGATCTCCGGCTCCGCCTCTATCCACCCCCATAGCAATATCAGGAGATTGCGAATGAATTGCATTTAGAACCGAACATGATTCTGCATCAAATTTATAATCAGCTTTTGTATAGCCGATATTCTTTACGGTTTTTCTTACTATATCAGGAACTTCTATATAGGCTTTTGTAGTAACTTCACCACCGACTAATACTAACCCGGTAGTTACAAAAGTTTCACAGGCAACCCTTGCATAAGGATCCTGCTGGTATATTGCATCTAAAATTCCATCTGATATTGCATCACTTACTTTATCGGGATGCCCTTCGGAAACTGATTCCGATGTGAAAAGATATGACATATTTTTTTTACCCTTTTTTAATTAATAAAAATCTATTTCGGATGAATCCCCTGAATTGAGTCTTTTAAAGAGTCCTCTTACAATTGAATTGTTTCCTATTATTGAATTATCCAGCAGTGCCTTAGAAACAACTGCTTTAGAACCAACTATTGAATTTTTAACTATGCTGTCCTTTACTATACAATCTTTATCTAGAGTAGTATATGGTCCGATAACCGAATTTTCAACTTTTGCACTGTCTGCAATAAATACCGGTCCATTTACAACAACATTATCAAAGTTTCTTTGATAGCTTTTTTGTTCAAGTAAAAACCTATTTGTTGAGAGCAGAGTTTCAGGTTTACCGCAATCATACCAGCCTTCAACAGGAAAAGTTTTAAACTTTTCTCCGTTGTCGATCATAATCTGAAGTGCATCTGTAAGCTGGAGTTCACCTTTTGTTCTGATATCTTTGGAGACTAACTCATTTAAGCCTTTAATTAAAGCACCGGAATCGGCAATATAATAGAGGCCAACTAATGCAAGTTTAGAAATTGAATCCTGCGGTTTCTCCACTAACCTTTTAACAAACCCGTCCTCCATTACTGCCACACCAAACCTGCTGGGGTCTTCAACCTTTTTTACTCCCAAAGACGAATTTTTAATATTAAATACATTTTTCAAATCCACATCAAAAATGGTATCACCAAGAATTATAAATATCTCCTTTTCGTCAAAAGTCGGGATAGCGGTATAAATAGCATGTCCCAATCCTTCTTTATTCTTTTGTTCGATAAATACCGAATTCATTTGAGGATATTCTGTCTGAATATATTCCTTGATCATTTCTCCAAGGTGACCGATTACAAAAGTGGCTTTATTTATACCTTCTTCTAAAAGTTTATCAATTATATGTGAAATAATTGGTTTGCCGCCGACATTTAAAAGAACTTTTGGGGTGGAGAAAGTATGCGGTTTTAATCTTGATCCGATCCCTGCAACAGGAATTATAGCTCTCATGTATCTCTTTATTATTTTAAATTAGTTAATAAAATTAGTTATTCTTCAAAATAATAACAACTAAATAAGGAATGCTTATTACTCAAAAATATTTTTGTCCGGTTCTCCTATAAGTATCATACGCTTCAGGTACGCTCTAAATATAATTCAAGCTACTTAAGAACCGGTATTTGAAAGATGACATCTTTACAAATTAAAAATAAGGGCTTATCTGAACTTACATTTTAATAAAAAATTGAAAGTAACTTCTTTTAAAAGATGTCATCTTTACATCTGCGTAACTCCAAATAATAATTATTTCTCCAAGGAGAGGACAATATCCTGAAGGATGGATTCCAATGATTTTGGATTTTGAAAAAATGACAGAGATTTCTGAATAACCTGGTCAACAACAGAATCAGGGCAGGAGGCGCCGCTGGTTAATATTATTTCAATCGGATATTTTTTGGGAATGTAGTCTTCAGTGACTACCTCTTTTTTTGAATGAATATCAAAATGTCTAATTGATTTATCGGAAATAAGATTCTCACTTGAAGAAATAAAGAATGTTTTAAGCTTGTTTTCACAGAGTTCAACTATATGGCTCGTATTTGAGCTGTTATAGCCCCCCACAACTACTGCAAAATCTGCTTTTTGTTTTAATAACTCATAAGTTGCTTCCTGATTATCGTTGGTTGCATAACATAAAGTATCCCTGGTATCTGCAAAATGTTCCGCTAAGTTTTCCTTTCCAAATTTCCGGATCATAGTTTTTTTCAAATAATCAGCAATTGCCTGCGTTTCGGCAGCAAGCATAGTGGTCTGGTTTACAACCCCGATTCTACGAAGGTCTTTTTCTACATCAAAACCATCTGAATATTTCTCTTCGAATATTTTATAAAATTTCTCTTTTCCCCTCTCCTCGAGAATAAAAGAGCTCAGCAGTCCGGCTTCCTTAATATTTCTGATAATTACAGAAGGGGAATTCCTGATAGTATGGGAAAATGTAGCTCTCGTTTCTTCATGGGAATGTTTTCCGTGAATAATAATAGTATAATCCTGTTTTCCCAATTGTTCGGAACGGTTCCAGACTTTCTCTACAAAAGGACATGTTGTATTGAACTTATGAGAATCAATCCCTATCTCTTTTAATTTATCTTCAATTTCCAAAGTAGTTCCAAAGGCGGGAATGATTACAATATCATTCTTGTTAAGTTCATCCCAGTCAATGATCCGGTTTCCCGCTGTATCCATAATAAACCGGATACCTTTACTTTGTAAATCATTATTTACACCGGGATTATGAATCATTTCACTCAAGAGGAAAATTCTTTTACCCGGATTTTCTTTTAATGTTCTGTATGATATTTCAATGGCGTTTTCAACACCATAACAGAATCCGAAATGCCTTGCAATAAAAAATCTAATGGGTCCAAAATCAAGAACAGAAGGAGTGAAGTCCTTTTTTCTAGGATCTGTCAAATTTCTTTTATATTTAATGCTCGATATAAAAGAACTTCTGTATATTTGAGGAATTTCAAATTTCTTCATCTAATCAATTATTATTTTAAACTAAATTTTACTCATAATAAAATCCTTAACCATAACTATAAAATTTAATAAATATCTGTCTTTATTAAAGTGTAATTCATCGTAAATAATAACCGTTTAACACAAAAACGTTTTTAATTATAGATGATTATCTAATTTTCATTTATAATTTCTTAAATAATCAAAGGTTTTCATGAAAAAAAATTTATTAGTTCAGATTTCAATAACTTTTTTAGTTCTATTCAGTTCCATAATTTATTCACAGGAAAAGTTTATTGTAAGAATTAATACTAACGATGATTTGTTTCATGTTGACCTCTTCCCTGACAGTCTTAGTTCTACCAATAATATTTATCAGTTTGCTGCAACAGCTCCCGGTACATACGAGGCACTGGATATCGGAAGATTTGTAAAAACATTTAAAGCCTATGATAATGACGGAAATGAAATTCCTACGCAAAATATCTCTACCAACCAATGGAAATTAACTAATCCACAAAAGATTAAAAAAATTGAATATACGATTGAAGATACGTGGGATTCTAAAAATGATAGTGAGACGATCTATCAAATGTGCGGTTCAAATATAGAACCTGATAATTCATTAATTAATGGTGAATGCGTGTTTGGATATTTTAAAGGGCTTCAAACGCATCCTATAAAAATAAAAATTGAATGTCCCGAAAATTGGAGAACGGGAACGGCATTAAAATTAGACCCGGACGGCTATTACGAAGCACCGACCTATGATTATGTTGTAGATTCACCTATACTTACAGGAATTTTATCTGAAGATTCAATTAAAGTGGGTAATGCAGCAATAAAAATATTCACCTATTCTAAAACGGGAGCTATTAAATCAGATACTTTGATATCATCCATTAAAGATATCCTTCAGGCAGAAAGTCAATTTACAAACGGTCTGCCTGTTGATCATTATACATTTTTATTCCACCTTGGCAGCTTCAATGCTGGTGCGTGGGAGCATTCTTATAGTTCCGAATATGTTTTACTTGAAAACGCTTTAGATAAATTGAACCTGCAAAATACAAGATCTATTATTGCGCATGAATTCTTTCATGTTGTGACACCTCTAAATATTCACAGTGAATTGGTTGAAAAATTCAATTTTGTTAAGCCTGTAATGTCCAGGCATCTTTGGTTATATGAAGGTACAACAGAATGGGCTGCCAATATTTTAGAGCTGCGTGATTCACTAATTTCATTAGAAGACTACCTTAATGTAATTCGCAGAAAAATATTAATAATGCAGGGATTTAATAAAAATATAAGCTTAACAGAATTAGGCGTCCATTCTGTTGAAATGCCGGATCAATATCCGGACATTTACAATAAAGGAGCAGTAGTATCCGGACTGCTTGACATTAGGTTATTAGAACTATCAAAAGGAACCAAAGGTCTCAGGGAAGTCATTAACGAACTTTCAAAGAAATATGGTCCGAAACAATCATTTAGTGAAGAAAATTTCTTTGATGAATTTGTTAATATGACCTACCCGGAAATAAAGGATTTTATTAAAGACTATATTGAGGGAACTGAAGATTTACCAATAAAAGATTATTATCAAAAATTAGGGATTGATTATTATGAATCTAAGGGTCTCGATAGCAGTAAAACAAGTATGGGAATTAGTTTAGGAGTAAAAGGTAATCATTTTGTCGTAAGTGGGGTTTCGGAAAACTCTCCGAATAAAGATGAAATTATACCCGGCGACATGATCTTTTCCTTTGATGGTGATGAACTCACATTTAATAACGTCGGGGAAAAATTTAGAGAATATCAAAATAAAAGTATAGGTGATACTGTAAAAACTGTAGTAGTAAGAAATGATAAAAAAGTAGACATCAATATTATATTAGGACCTTCCGAAAGGAAATACATATTTGAAATTAACCCTACCCCCTCTCCCGGGCAATTAGAATTAAGAAATGCATGGATGAAGAATTTATGATGAAGACTTTTACTCTGGCGGAAGCTTGAATTTATCTTGGAGTTACCTTGGAGTTATCTTGGAGTTACCTTGGAGTTATCTTGGAGTTATTATCTTGGAGTTATCTTGGAGTTATCTTGGAGTTATACTAGAAGTGTAACAGGACTTGGGGGTGTCTCGGAGTGAACTAAAATATTCCTTTCCCACTTTCAAATTTATTTAAGTTAATCAGTTAAAAGTATAAAGCAATTTATTAACATTTTTACTATTTTAGTAAAAAATTAGTAAATCAATTTCAAGGAAATATTATGGCAGCAAATATTGATATGATAAAGAACAGATATTCTCAGTTTAAAGAAAAATTAACCGGCATTAAAAAAGTTATAAACAGACCATTAACATATGCTGAAAAAGTATTATATACACATCTTTGGGAAAATCCTTATTCCGCTTTAGAAAGAGGAAAAGATTATGCAGAATTAGCACCTGATAGAGTAGCAATGCAGGATGCGACTGCACAAATGGCATTATTGCAATTTATGTCTGCAAATAAAAAAGAAACGGCAGTTCCGACTACTGTTCATTGTGATCACTTAATCCAGGCACAGGTAGGAGCACAGGATGATCTTCTAAGAGCAACCTCCGAAAATAAAGAAGTTTATGATTTTCTTGAAAGTATTTCTCAAAAATATGGTATAGGTTTTTGGAAACCTGGCGCAGGTATTATACATCAGGTAGTGCTTGAAAATTATGCTTTTCCAGGCGGAATGATGATAGGAACAGATTCGCATACTCCGAATGCCGGCGGACTTGGAATGATTGCAATTGGAGTCGGAGGAGCCGATGCTGTTGATGTTATGGCAGGTATGCCGTGGGAATTAAAATGGCCGAAACTCATTGGAGTTAAATTGACCGGGAAGTTAAATGGATGGGCTTCAGCAAAAGATATTATTCTTAAATTAGCCGGGATTCTTACAGTTAAAGGAGGGACAGGAGCAATAGTAGAATACTTTGGTGAAGGATCTACTTCCATTTCATGCACCGGTAAAGGTACTATTTGTAATATGGGTGCGGAAATCGGAGCAACTACTTCTGTATTTCCTTTCGATGAAAAAATGTCTGCATATCTTCGTATTACAAATCGCGCAGATGTCGCCGCTCTTGCAGAAGGATTACAGGATGAACTTTCTGCTGATAAAGAAGTTCTTGAAAATCCTGATAAATTCTTTGACCAGGTAATTGAACTGAACTTAAGTGAACTAGAACCTCATTTAAACGGGCCTTTCACTCCGGATAAAGCCTGGCCAATCTCTAAAATGAAAGAAGCAGTTAAGGAAAATAATTATCCTGATACAATAAAAGTTGCATTAATAGGAAGCTGTACTAATTCAAGTTATGAAGATATAGATCGGTCAGCAAGTATCGCAAGACAGGCAATAGCTAAAGGACTAAAGTCAAAGTCCCAGTTTACAGTTACACCAGGTTCCGAACAGGTAAGAGCAACCATAGAAAGAGACGGGCAGTTAAAAACTTTAAGTGATTTTGGAGGCTTAATTCTGGCAAATGCTTGCGGGCCTTGCATCGGTATGTGGAAAAGGATGGACATTAAAACAGGCGAAAAGAATACAATAGTAACTTCTTTTAACAGGAATTTTGCAAAAAGAAATGACGGTAACCCTGAAACCTTAGCCTTTGTTGCAAGCCCTGAATTAACAACTGCACTAGCAATTGCAGGAAGTTTATCTTTTAATCCATTAACGGATGAATTGGAAAACGAAAAGGGAGAAAAAGTTAAACTGGACCCACCTACCGGAGAAGAACTTCCTTCAAAAGGTTTTGATTCCGGCGAAAACGGGTATATAGCTCCTGCTAAAGATGGTTCTAATATTGAAATTAAAGTTAAGCCTGATAGTGAACGTCTCCAATTACTTACTCCTTTTAAGCCCTGGGACGGCAAAGATCTTGAAGATTTACCTGTACTTTTAAAAGCCAAAGGGAAATGTACTACCGACCATATTTCAATGGCGGGACCCTGGTTAAGATTTAGAGGTCATCTGGATAATATATCTAATAATATGTTTATAGGTGCAATTAATTATTTTACGGGTGAAACCGGAAAAGTAAAGAATATTTATACAGGTGAATATAAATCAGTACCTGAAGCAGCACGTGACTATAAAAGGCATGGACACGACTGGGTTGTTGTCGGTGATGAGAACTATGGTGAAGGTTCTTCACGCGAACATGCTGCAATGGAGCCGAGGCATCTTGGCGGAAGAGCTATCATAGTTAGAAGTTTTGCAAGAATTCATGAAACCAACTTAAAGAAGCAGGGTATGCTTCCTCTTACTTTTGCTAATCCTGTCGACTATGACAAAATCAAGGAAAATGATAAGGTGAGCATAATAGGATTAGCTGAACTAGCTCCTAATAAACAACTGAAGCTTATTATTAAACATGAGGATGGTTCCAAAGATGAGGCTTTGTTAAACCATACCATGAATGAGACACAGATTAAATGGTTTAAAGCCGGCAGCGCATTGAATCTCATTGCCCGGCAAAATAAAAGCTAAAGTTTTTTATTAATTACTCACGTTATGCAAGAATACATATTTGAAAGATGACATCTTTATTTTATAAATTTAAAGTTTTACCTGAGCTTATATTTTAATAAAAAATTGAAGATAATTTTTCTTTTAAAAGATGTCATCTTTACAATACAGAACATTAGTTAGTTATTTCTTACCAAATTACTCCATAGCATTCTATTTTTTAAAATGATATTTTAAAGAAAAAAATAAAGGAATTTTAACTTAATTTAATGATATTTCTTAATCCCGCAGTCTTATTCGGTTTAATTGCTGCTTCAATTCCGGTTTTAATTCATCTTTTAAACCTTAGGAAATTAAAAAAGATCGATTTCAGCACTCTGACATTCCTTAAAGAACTTCAGAAGAATAAAATCAGGAAAATTAAAATCAAGCAGCTACTTCTTTTGGCTCTAAGAGTTATGATAATTCTTTTTCTCGTTATGGCTTTTGCACGGCCGACCTTAAAAGGAATTTCAATTGGCGGAACAACTTCAGCAGCAAAAACTACTGCTGTTTTCATACTTGATAATACTTTTAGCATGTCAGTTGTCGATAATAACGGTTCATATTTAAACCAGGCAAAAGGAACGATAAAAGTGCTATTGAACCAGCTTCAAGAAGGAGATGAAGCGGCATTAGTTCTTTTATCAAATCCCCCATCCGGACAAATAAATAATAATGAACAGCAGACCACATCAAATCTAGCAGATTTTAAAAAGCAGGTAGATGCCGTAGAAATATCTTATTACAGCGGCAATCTGAATGATGCAGTTATCAGAGCAGCTAAAATACTTTCAAAATCCCAAAATTTTAATAAAGAAATTTACATTTTAAGCGACTTCCAAAAAGGAAGGCTCTATGAACAGTCATCTCTGTCGGACTTAAGTGAAATATTAAATGATAAAGTTAAACTTTATACATTTAATTATTCAGGGTAAAGAGGTATATAATATCGGAATCGATAATTTGAAAGTAAATACACAGATCTTTGAAAAGGATAAGCCAGTCAGCTTCAGTATAACTGTAACAAATTATTCAGCAAAACCGGTCGAAAATGCTGTTGTTTCACTCTTCATAAACAATGAAAGAAGTGCACAGCAGAGCGTAAAATTAGAACCGGGTGAAACAAAAATATTAACTATGGAATCTGGGGCAAAATCTACAGGATATATTGATGCATTCGCTGAAATAGAAGACGATGATATTATGCAGGATAATAAAAGGTATACAAGCTTTTTTATACCAGATGAAATTACTGTAGGGGTATTTACGAATGAAATTCAGGATGCCCAATTCATCAATTTAGCTTTGACTGCCGGAGAAAATAAAGCATTAAAAGTTTCCGAAAAAAACATAAATCAAATCTCCTCCTTCGATTTGAACCAATTCAATATATTAATCATTATAGGTTTTGACGACTTTAGTAATTACCCTAACTTGAAATCTTATATAAATAACGGAGGCGGACTCTTTTTATTTCCTGATTCAAAATCAACTTTAGAAAACTTTCAAAAGTCAGCTGCTGAACTTGGACTGCCATTACCTGAAGGAACTGCCGGTAAATTAAATTCTCAGGAAAACTCAGTTTCATTTGAAAATATTGATTTTAACCATCCTTTATTTCAGAATATTTTTGCCAAAGAGAAGAATAAAATAGAATCTCCGGATATATATTATCATTTTAAAATATCTCCCGGAGGGAAAGGTAAGAATATAATCTCATTGGTTGACGGTTCGTCTTTTCTGAGTGAATATAAGATAGGAAAAGGAAAAATTCTACTATTGAATACAGCTCCGGTACTCAGCTGGAGCAATTTCCCTTTAAAAAGCATTTTTGTTCCTTTAATAAATAAATCTGTATTCTATCTTGCTTCAAAGGATAGAACCGAAAATGAACATCTGGTTTCGAGCGGAGTAAATATCAATGTCTCGGATCAAAGTATACCACAAATAATGATTGAAAAACCGGATAAATCTCAAGAATTCATTGACCTTAAGGAGAAAAATAATCCTAACTTTATATCATATCAAAACACTAACATACCGGGTAACTACCATGTATATTCAGGCAAAAAACTGATTGATGATTTTGCAGTTAATGTCGATCCTGTTGAATCGGTAACAAAATATATTGATAATAATGAATTTGAAGATTACTTACATAAAATAAATTTTAAGGGCCATTATATTAAAGTTGACAAAAAAGATGACCCTGCAAAAATCGTTCTGCAGTCCCGTTTCGGCTCTGAGCTATGGAAATATTTTCTTCTTATTGCATTAATACTGGCTCTGATAGAAATGATGATTGCAAGGAATTCAAAGAAAGAAATGGTAAATTTAAATTAAATTTAATGAATCTTTTTTATAAATTATTTTTATAAAACAGAAGGAGAAACGTTCATAGGGTATGATAGATATAAATAGAAATGGTGCTGAAAAGGCAATTTTAGTTGCTCTTAACACAAAAGGTATTACTAAAGAATTAGTTGAAGAACATTTAACAGAACTTGAGGAATTAGCACTAACTGCGGGTGCTGAAACAATAATTAAGATAACTCAGGATAAATATTCGGTAGATCCCGCATATTATATCGGGAAAGGAAAGGCCGAAGAGATATCATCTCTGGCTGAATCGAATGATATTAACCTGGTTATATTTGATGATGATCTCTCCCCCGTTCAGGTAAGAAACCTTGAAAACTTGATAAATAGAAAAATTATTGACCGCAGCGGGCTTATATTGGATATATTTGCGTCACGTGCAAAAACCAAAGAAGCAAAGACACAGGTAGAACTTGCACAGCTTCAATATTTACTCCCGAGATTAACCAGGGCATGGACCCATCTTTCAAAACAATATGGCGGCATTGGTACCAAAGGTCCAGGTGAAACTCAAATTGAAACCGATAGAAGGATCATTAGAACAAGGATTAGTAATCTAAAAGAGAAATTGAACAAAATTGAACTACAAAGAGAAACTCAAAGCAAAGGCAGAAAAGATTTTATTAGAATTTCCCTGGTAGGATATACAAATGCGGGCAAGTCCACCCTGTTCAATTTAATTACTAAATCCGGCGTTCTTGCAGAGGATAAACTATTTGCAACCCTGGATTCTACGACCCGTTCACTGGATATCGGAATAAATCAGAAATTGCTTTTGAGTGATACAGTCGGATTTATAAGAAAACTTCCTCCTAATCTGATAGCATCATTTAAGAGTACTTTAAATGAAGTTAGAGAAGCGGACATCATACTGCATGTCATTGATCTTTCTCATTCTTACTTTGAAGATCATATAAATGTTGTTGAACAAACTTTAAAAGATATTGGAGCGGATAAACAGAGTGTATTAAAAATATTCAATAAAATAGATGCGGTAGATGATAAAAGCAGAATCAGTTATGTTAGAAACAAATATAAAGATTCTGTCATTATTTCTGCAGAGAGAGGAATTAATATTACTAAATTTAAGGAAAAATTGACGCATATAATTGATGAGACATACGTTGAAGAAGAAATTGATCTGGATCTGGCGGATTCAAAAACGGCAGCAAAAATTCATACTCTGGCTGAAGTTATTTCAACGAATTATGATGGGTCTTTAATCCACATAACCTACAAAACAAATAGGGAAAACTCCAACAAAATTAAAAAATTGGTACATGGCATCTAAAAAGCTTATTCTCGATGGTAATTCATTAAGTATTAATAAAATTGAATCCTTCCTTCATGACAATCCTTCAATAGTTATATCCAAAGAATCAAAAAAAAAGATTAACGATTCGAGAGCGCTGGTAGAGAAATGGATTGAGAATGGTGAAATAATTTACGGTGTAACTACCGGTTTTGGTGAATTTGCTAATGTAAATATCTCAAGAGAAAATCTCAGGAAGTTACAGGAAAATTTAATTCTTAGTCATGCTGTAGGATGCGGAGAATATCTGCCTCCAAAAATAGTTAAGATCATGATGCTTTTAAGATTGAACGCACTTGCAAAAGGTTATTCGGGAATAAGAATGTCTACTCTTGAACTATTAATTTCAATGGTTAATAATAATATAATCCCGGTTGTGCCTTCACAAGGCTCTGTAGGCTCCAGCGGAGATCTGGTTCAATTAGCACACCTGGTCTTAGCAATGATTGGAAAAGGGAATGTCCAATTAATTGAAGACATAAATGATGATAAAGCCGCAGGAATCAAAATAATTGCATCTCAAAAAGGATTAAAGAAGTATGATCTAAAACCTGCTGTTCTTGAAGCAAAAGAGGGTTTGGCACTTATAAATGGAACTCAAATGATGACAGCTTTTGCATCTTTTATTTCCATGCGGGCTAAAAAACTGATAAAGCTTGCGGATATTTCTGCGGCATTGTCACATGAGGCACTGAGAGCAACTGATAAGGCATTCTATGAAAAGCTTCATAGACTCCGTCCCTTTCCAGGCCAACTGACTACTGCTAAAAATGTTTTATCTTTAATCAGAAATAGTGAAATAAGAAATTCGCATCTTAAGAATGATCCGAGAATCCAGGATGCATACTCAATAAGATGTGTTCCGCAGATCCACGGGGCATCAAGGGATGCTATTGATTATGTTGCTTCAAGAGTTGAAATTGAAATAAATTCAGTAAATGATAATCCAATTATTTTTTCTGAAACCGGTGAACATATAGAGGGGGGAAATTTTCACGGACAATCCATGGCTCTGGCTATGGATTTTATGGGTATAGCTTTATCTGAGCTTGCAAATGTCTCAGAAAGAAGAACTGAAAGAATGGTAAATGGAGCATTAAGCGGTCTGCCGAGATTCTTAGCTTTAAATGGCGGCCTTAATTCAGGATTGATGATTGCTCAGTATACAGCAGCCAGCCTAGTTTCGGAAAATAAAGTTCTAGCTCATCCCGCAAGTGTTGATTCAATCCCCACATCGGCAAACCAGGAAGATCATAATTCCATGGGTTCAATAGCTGCACAAAAGTGCTACAAAATAATGCAGAACCTTGAAAATGTTTTAGCTATTGAATTAATGACTGCCGCACAAGCCCTGGAATTTCTAAAACCCCTTAAACCTGGAATCGGAACTTCAATAGCCTACAACGAAATCAGAAAGATAATTAGACCCCTGAACAACGATCGTCTATTGTATAAAGATCTGAAGAAACTTTTGGAACTGATAAAAGATGATTCTTTACTAAATGCAGTAGAGAAAAAAATAGAACTAAATTGATTCTTTTTAATATTAAAATAAATATTGCTAATTTAAAAACTGCTTTTATAAAAAGGCATCAATATATTTTTGTGGAAAAAATTACTTTATAGATGGAAATTATATATTTAATAGCCGGATTTTTAATAGGTGCTGCAGCTATCTGGCTGTCAATAAAAAATTCCAAAGGTATTTCCCTTGCCGAAGCTGAACAATTAAAAGATCAAGTCAGTCTTACGAACCTTGAAAAAGCAAAAACGCTGGAGCGTTTAAATATATTAAACGAAAATTTTGAAAAAGTTTCCAGTGAATTGAAATGTGAAAGAGAAAAAGTAATAGGGATTAATTCCGAAACTTCGACCTTGAAGGCTATAAATAAAAACCTGGAAGAAAAACTTACTGACCAAAAATCCGAATTAGAAAAGCTTCAGGAAAAATTCTCTACTGAATTTGAAAACCTTGCAAATAAAATTTTAGAAGATAAAAGCAGCAAATTTACAATTCAGAACAAGGAAAATCTTGATCAGATACTTAAACCACTGGGAGAAAAGATCAAAGATTTCGAAAAGAAAGTCAATGAAGTTTACGTAAGCGATTCTAAAGAGAGAGCTTCGCTGGCTGCTCAGCTTAGAAATCTCCATGAGTTAAACCAGCAGATGGCAAAAGAAGCAAGCAATCTGACAAATGCATTAAAAGGTGAAACTAAAACAATGGGCAATTGGGGTGAGTTTATTCTTGAAAGCATTCTGGAGAAATCAGGTCTTTCAAAGGGAAGAGAATATCAAATACAGGAAAACTTTATAAATGAAGATGGAAGAAGATTACGGCCGGATGTGATAATTAATCTTCCCGATAATAAATGTCTTGTAATTGACTCCAAGGTTTCTCTTCTGGCTTACGAAGGTTATTGTTCTGCAGAAGATTTGAATCAAAAACCACTTTTTATAAAAGACCATATTGCTTCTATCAAAAAACATATCAAAGAATTAGGCTCTAAGAATTATCAAAACATTTATCAAATAAAGAGTCTTGACTTTGTTTTACTTTTTATGCCGGTTGAACCGGCATTCAGCCTTGCAATTCAGAATGATGCCGGTCTTTTCAATGAAGCTTTTGATAAAAATATTGTTATAGTCAGTCCTTCTACGCTTCTGGCAACATTAAGGACTATAGCTAATATCTGGCGGCAGGAATATCAGAATAACAATGTTCTGGAAATTGCTCGTCAAAGCGGTGCATTATATGATAAATTTCAAGGGCTGGTATCTGACTTAATTGAGCTAGGGAAAAGAATGAATACAATGCATAACAGTTATGATAATGCTATGAAGAAATTATATTCCGGCAGAGGGAACTTATTAGTTAGCGTTGAAAACATAAAAAAGCTGGGTGCTAAGACCTCTAAATCCTTGCCAGAGTCTCTTCTTGATAGAGCAAATGATAATGAAGAGAGACTTATCGAATAATAAAATTTAATTTCCACTGTATTAAATAGGTAGTTTTAGTATGAAAAATTCGATTCTTCATATTATATTGATTATATTCCTTTTTACTTCTGCATATTCACAAAAAAAGCCTTTTACTATAGAAACTTTATATAAGGTCAAATATTTAAGTTCCCCTGCGTTATCTCCGGAAGGCAATAAAATCTGTTTTCTAAACACAGAATATGATCTTCATAAAGGTAAATCAAATTCGGATTTATATATAATAAATCAAGATGGTTCAGGCCTGGAAAATTTAACCGGCAGCAAAAATAATGAATCCAATCCTTTCTGGAGCCCTGATGGTAAAAAGATATATTATATGAAAGGCTCGCAGGTATATTCCATTTCAATTCCCGGTAAAAAAGTTGAACAGGTTACAGATTATTCCACCGATATTCTCAGACCGGTTTTATCTCCTGACGGAAATTTAATAGCATTTACAACAGAAATTTATCATGAGTGCGGAACAGATAAAGATTGTAATCAAGCGATGGCTGAATCAGCTAAGAACGGGCCTATTCAAGCCTATATAGCTGACAGTCTATTATTTAGACATTGGACTGAATATATTGGTCAAAAGGAAACACACGTCTTTATATACAATATAAAAAATAAATCATATACTGATATAGCTCATAGTGAATTAGCTTCCCCAATGTATAAACTAGGTGGAAATATCAGGTATAATTTTTCACCCGACAGTAAGGAACTTTGTTTTACCAATAATCCGGAAAGTTTTCAAACTAATTCAACAAATTCTGATCTTTATATTGTTTCGATTAACGGAGGCGGCCCGGAAGATATTACAATTAATAATAAGGCATGGGATGGAAATCCAATTTATTCTCCTGATGGGAAATATATTGCTTATAAAATGCAGGAGCAGCCGGGACACGAATCAGACAGGTATAGATTAGCATTATATAACAGAAATACAAAACAAAGTGAAATAATAACTGAAAAATTTGACAATATGGTTATTGAATTTGTCTGGAGCAAAGATTCAAAATCAATTTATTTCACTTCTCCCGATTCAGGTTACACACCGATATATAAAATAGATATAAATACAAAAATGATTTCCGAAGAGCTATCCCAAAGATCCGTTTTCAGCTTAAATTTTGGGCAGGATAAATTATTTTATCTTTCTACTTCAGTAGAAAATCCTATTGAAATTTATTCATTTAATTTAGCTGATAAATCGGAAAAACAATTAACAAGTTTTAACAAGCAATTATTAGCTGAAGAAGATTTTCGACCAGCAGAACAAATGTGGATTCCTGGAGCAGATGGAATAAATGTACAGGTCTTTATAGTTAAACCGCATAATTTTGATCCGCATAAGAAATATCCTTTAATATTAAATGTTCACGGGGGACCGCAAGGTCAGTGGATGGATTCTTTTAGAGGCGATTGGCAGATATATCCGGGTTCCGGTTATATCGTTGCATTCGCTAATCCCCACGGCTCAACCGGCAGAGGTCAGGCATATACAAATGAAATTTCCGGAGATTACGGAGGGAAAGTATTCCATGACTTAATGAACGTTACTGATGCTGTCGAAAAACTTCCCTATGTTGATACTTCAAGGATTGGTGCAATGGGATGGTCTTTTGGTGGTTATATGATGAATTGGTTTCAAGCTCAGACAAAAAGATTTAAATGCCTGGCATCTATGATGGGTATCTTTGATCTTGAATCTATGTGGGGTGAAACTGAAGAGCTTTGGTTTGTAAACTGGGATTTAGAAGGACAGCCGTGGAATTCTGATGATTTTAAAAAATACACTCCTTCGAATTATGTCAAAAACTTTGCTACACCTACCCTGATTTTAACCGGGCAAAAAGATTACCGGGTTCCCTATACCCAGAGTTTACAATATTTTACTACTTTACAAACACTTGGAATTGATTCCCGGTTAATAATCTTTAAGAATGACGGACATCATCCTGATTTTGTAAAATCAATGCCTTTATATTATAATGCACATCTGGAATGGTTCCATAAATACTTAGGAGGTGCTCCCGCACCGTACAATTCTAAGGATCTAGTGAAGAATATTGTATTTAAAAGAAAAAGATTAATCTAATTCACGCCTGTATCCCGGAATAGAAAGATCTTAATCTTTTCCTTCCTCCAAATTATTTTGGAAAGCATTGACAAAAATTCAAAATAAGTTAAAAGAGCTTTTAACTTTAGATTTTTATCCCCCCATTTTAACAATCTCATCAAATTCAGCTTTTTCGACCGGCATAACAGAAAGCCTATTCCCTCTCTGAACCAACCTCATATTTTTCAATTTTGGATTACTCTTTATCTCCTGCAAAGAGACAGGAGTTTTAAACTCCTTTACAAACTTTATATCAACCATATACCATATTGGATTTTGTGGGTCTGCTGAAGGAAAGAAATGCTTGTTGTCAGGATCGAATTGCGTATGATCGGCATAACCTTCTTTTACTACTTCGCAAAAACCGACTACCGAGTTAGGATCAGTACTGCTGTAATAAAATAAAACGTAGTCTCCCTCTTTCATTCCGTCTCTTAAAAAATTTCTTGCTTGATAATTGCGTACTCCGTCCCAGCAGGTAGTCTGATCTTTACTTTTTTTCATATCTTCAATTGAGAATACATTTGGTTCACTTTTAACAAGCCAATATTTTTTTGCCATATCTGACTCCTGTTTTTATTAATAGTACAACAAGATTTACCGCCTGATAGTTATATTATTAAAATAAGACTATTTCCAAATTTATTCCATTGTGATATTCACCGAAAGTATATTTTGAATATTTTGAATAAATATGTAAATCAAATTCATTCCGGTTTTAATAAATTGAAATTGAATGATTGCATCAATATATTAACTCAATAGACTATGAAGAAATTAATCCTATATATAACTGTTTTGTTTTCCATTTCATTTGGCTTTGCTCAAACAAAAGGTGCATTCCAGATTGTTAGGGTTAAATACAATGGCGGCGGTGATTGGTATAATGGTCAGTCTGAAGAAATAAATCTACTAAATTTTGTAAAATCACATACAAATATTTCTGTTGATCCGGAATATAAGTTTGTCGACCTTGCTTCGGATGAAATTTTTTACTATCCATTTTTATTTTTGACCGGACATGGAAATATTGTCTTGACTCAAGATGAAGTTGAAAGGCTGCGGAAGTATCTGGAAGCCGGTGGTTTTCTCTATGTTGATGATGATTATGGATTGGATAAGGCTTTTCGAAGAGAGATAAAGAAAGTATTCCCAGAGAAAGAATTGGTTGAGCTTCCTTTTAATTATGGTCTTTATCATGATTTCTATAACTTTCCCAACGGTGTTCCAAAAACTCATGAACATGATGGAAAACCTCCGCAGGGTTTCGGCATTTTTGTAAATAACCGGCTTGCTGTTTACTATACTTATGAATCTAATCCAAGCGATGGGTGGGATGATCCTGATGTTCATAAGGATCCACCTGATAAAAGAGATGAAGCATTGAAATTTGGAACAAATTTAGTTATTTGGGCGTTATCACAATAGTTATTATAAACTTACTTTTATTTAGTATATATGGGTGATTCTAATTATTATAAAGAAATTATAAATAAACTAGAGAAGCTGACTAAAAGGGAATATATTCTTGTTGCTTCTTTAGGAATTCAAATTTCTATATTATTAAGCATTATTGTTTTTACCATATTTGTATTTTCGGAAATGGCGGGACATTTTTCATCAAATGTTCGAACTATCTTATTCTTTATTTTCTTAGTCATTTCTATAGGTTCATTCCTATATTTATTTATTCTACCCTTATTCAAATATTTCAATATTTTCAGAAAAACAAATTATCATAAAACTGCTGATAAAATAGGCAGAAACTTCCCTTCAATAAAGGACGATCTGCTTAACGCGATGCAGCTTGTTAGTGTTGACAATTCAAAATATAAATATTCTGAAAAACTAATAAATGCAGCCTTCCTTAATATTTATGAAAAAACAAAGCAGATAAAATTTGAGTCTATAGTAAATTTTAAAAAAGCAAAAGACTATCTGTTCTATTTTGGCACCGTAATTATATTCTGTTTGGCTTTATTTATTTTTGTTCCCGGACTTCAGGCAGCATCTTCTCGTTTAATTGATTTTAATAGTGAATTTGTACCGCCTCAAAAATTTTCTTTCTCTATTGAACCTGGAAATCTACAGGTAACAAAAGGGGAAGATGTAACGATTTCTATTAATATAAATGGTGAAAAACCAAAAGAAGTTTATCTGGCTGTAAAAGATACGGAACAAACCGGGTTTGAATATAATCTCCTAAAGCCAGATTCAACCGGTAATTATCAATACCGGATTAAAACAGTTAGAAACAGCTTTAAATATTTCGCATCAGAGGAGGATATAAAAAGCAAAATATTTTCAATTGATGTAATCGATAGACCTATAATAAAGTCTTTAAATATTTCAGTAGCTCCTCCATCCTATTCAAGGATTCCGAAGTTCGTTCAAAAGGATAATGGAAATATCACAGCTTTAGCAGGAAGCAAAGTAGATGTAAATATTTCTTCAACAAAAGAATTAAAAAATGCGGTGATATCTTTCAGCGATTCAACATCGGCAAAATTAAATGTTGATGACCAAAATGCTGAAGGCAATTTTAAGATCACAAAAGATAAAAGTTACCAGTTATTATTAACAGATATAAACGGTAATCAAAATTCTTCCCCTATTACTTATAACATAAAAGTACTCGCTGATTCTTATCCTTCAATAGAAATAATAAATCCAAATAAGGATGTTGATCTTGCTAATGATAACCGGCTTCCTCTTTTTGTAAGGATTTCCGATGACTATGGTTTTACAAAACTTATTATTAATTACCGGCTGTCTTCTTCAAAATATCAGCAGCCGGGAAAAGATTTCTCAACTCTTGAAATTCCTATAAACAAAACTCAAAAAGAACTTGATGTTAATTATATATGGAATTTATCAAACCTCAATTTATCTGCCGAAGATGTAGTCACATATTTTCTTGAAATTTTTGATAATGATATAATCAACGGTCCTAAATCAACGAAATCTCCAACATTTTCAATTCGTATCCCCTCACTTGATGAAATCTTAACCAAAGCTGATAATACTCATGCCGAAGCTCAGCAGAATCTAAAAGAAACTTTGAAAGAAGCTGAGGATTTAAAAAATACTCTTGAAAAAATCGACCAGGATTTAAAGCAAAATAAAAAAGACATTACATGGGAGGAAAAAGAAAAAATTGAAAAATCTCTCGACAGGTTTGAAAAAATTCAGGATAAAATAGAAGATACAAGGAAACAACTGGCGCAGATGCAGCAGGATCTGCAGAGCAATAATCTTCTTTCAAAAGAAACGCTTGAAAAGTATATGGAGCTTCAAAAACTGATGGACGAATTTTCTACCAAAGAAATGAAAGAAGCAGTTGAAAAGATGCAGAAGATGCTGCAATCTTTAGATAGAAGGCAGGTTCAGGAAGCGATGAAAAACTTAAAGTTTAATGAAGATACCTTTCAAAAAAGTATTGAAAGAACTATAAACTTGTTAAAAAGGCTGCAGATTGAACAAAAGATAGATGAACTTGCAAAACGCACTGAAAATCTGTCTGATAAACAGGAAGATATAAATAAACAGACAAATGAAAATAATTTATCAAATAAGCAGGAAAAAGATAATTTAAGTAAGCAGCAGGAGGGATCTACAAAGGAATTGGATAAGATTAATAAAGAAATGGATAAACTTTCGGAATTAATGGAAAACATGAAAGATATGCCGAAAGATGAACTTGAAAAGCTAAAGCAAGAATTCGAGCAGCAGAAAAACCAGGAATTATCACAGGAGGCTTCACAAAATATTCAGCAAAATCAAAAAATGTCTGCCCAGCAGCAGCAGAAACAGCTTTCACAAAATATGCAGAATCTGGATAAAGGGATAAAACAGCTTCAACAGTCGATCAATCAGAAAAATCTAGTGCAGACCTTTACCGATATGATGAAAGTAATGGATAACCTGGTAACACTTTCAAAACAACAGGAAGATCTAAAAAATCAATTACAGCAGTCGGATCAGGTTTCTTCTTCCTTATTAGATAAAGAAGCTGAAAAGCAGAATGAAATACAAAGTAATCTTAATAAGGTTACTCAAATGATGTCGAATCTTTCTCAAAAAACCTTCGCAATATCTCCAGAAATGGGAAAATCACTGGGAGATGCTCAGCGGGAAATGGACAGAGCCATGGCCGCTATGCAGAATAGGAATAGTAATTTAGCTGCTATAAGCCAGAATAATGCAATGCAGTCAATCAACGAAGCTGCAACCATGATTAAGAATTCTATGGAATCAATGATGCAGGGAGGAGGACAGGGTCAGGGGGGAATGATGTCTTTAATGCAGCAATTGAATAAAATGTCACAGCAACAGATGAATTTGAATAATTTAACCCAAATGTTAAAGCAAGGTCAACAGGGTGATTTATCTATGCAGCAGCAGGCTCAGCTTCAGCGGCTGGCACAACAGCAGGAATTAATTAAGAAATCTCTGGAAGAGCTTAACAAAGAAGCAAAACAATCCGGTGAAGCAAGTAAAATTCCTGCGGATCTGGACCATGTAGCCCATGAAATGCAGGAAGTTGTTTCCGGGATGAATACCGAAAAACTTGATGATAACATCGTTCAAAAACAGGAAAGAATTTTATCAAAGCTTCTGGATGCACAGCGCTCTATAAATGAAAGAGATTTTGAGAAAAACAGGGAATCAAATACAGGAAAAAATCTCGTTAGAAAATCTCCCGGTGATTTAAATTTATCTTCCGACCAGGGCAGGAATCAAATTAAAGATGAATTAAATCGTGCTGTTCAAGAGGGCTATTCAAGAGATTACGAGGAATTGATTAGGAAATATTATGAAGCCCTTCAAACAAAAGATATTGATAAATGAAGCTACTTTCTTTTCCCCCACTCTTCACAATAAAAAATAAAAAAATATTCAAGAAGGACTAATTTATTTTTAGATTCCTTCGATAATAAATTGAGACTTTAAAATCTCAAAAGTAGAATATAAAAAGAAAAAGTCTTATTTTGGCACAGGATTTGCCTCATTATGAAATTAGAATGAAGTTTTCTTGAGCAATTTTATAATTAAATAATAAGAAGTAATTACCCGGTAATGGTAAACATCGAAAATTGCAAATAATTACCGGACAGCTTGAGTAATTATTACTTAATTAAAAAAAATTTTCATAATATCTTTTCTATAAATTTTTAGAATAGGTATAAAAGTAAAGAGTAAAATAATTAAAGGGATAAGTTGTGAACAAATTAATCTTTATAGTCGATGATGAAAAAGCAATCTCCAAGCTGCTATCTTATTGGGTAAAAGATAAATGGAAATATGAGGTTGAAGTTTTTGATAATAGTGAAGATGCTTTAAGAAAACTTCATTTGAAACCAGATTTATTTCTTCTCGATATTATGCTGCCGGGTCTTGATGGTCTGGCTACACTTAAAAGGATTAAACAATATGATGAAAATTTACCTGTCATTATTTTATCGGCACAGGGGAGTGTCGAAGTAGCGGTTGAGGCATTGAGGTTCGGGGCTTATGACTATTTCCCTAAACCTATTGATACTCAAAGATTAGAACCTGCCATTAAAAATGCAATTAAGCAATATGATCTTACCAGAGAACTGGAGAACCTAAAAGTAGATGTTCAAAGAGAATACAGCTTCGATAATCTAATCTCAGCAGATAATAAAATGCAGGACGTCTTTAAGCTGGTATCCAAAGTATTAACTAATGATATTACTGTCCTGATACACGGGGAAAGCGGCACAGGTAAAGAATTAATAGCCAGAGCCATTCATTATAATGGGAAAAGAAAAGATAAACCTTTTGTAGTTATAAATTGTGCATCGATTCCGCGTGAACTTTTAGAAAGTGAATTGTTTGGGCATGAAAGAGGTTCTTTTACAGGTGCTCATCAAAAAAAATTAGGAAAATTTGAATTAGCAAAAGAAGGTACTCTTTTCCTTGATGAAGTCGGGGAATTAGAAATGCTGCTTCAGGCTAAGCTTTTACGTGTTATCCAGGAAAAAGAATTTGAACGGGTTGGCGGAACTGAGGTTATTAAAACCGATGTCCGGATAATTTCAGCAACAAACAGAGATCTTAAACAGGCTGTCGAACAGAAAGAATTTAGAGAGGACTTATACTATAGATTGAACTCGTTTCCTATTTATATTCCTCCGCTGAGACATCGTAAAGGCGATATACTCGTCCTTGCTCATCACTTTTTAGATACTTTTAATAAAAAATTAAGTAAGAATATTAAAGGCTTTTCAAAGAAAGCTCTAAAGCTTATTTATGAATATAATTGGCCCGGTAATATTCGTGAAATGGAAAATACTATAGAAAGATGCTTAATCATTACCGAAAAGGATATAATCGATATAAATGATCTGCCGCCTCATTTAAGATCTTCCGAACCAATATTAAATAATGATTTTAACGGTGGTTTCTTTTCTGATGATGAAATAATTCCGTTTGAAAAATTAAAGGAAGAATCAATTAAACATGCATTAAAAGTTACTAAAGGTAATATTGTTGAGGCAGCTAAAAAACTTCAACTAGGAAGAGCTACTATTTACCGGTTGATGGATAAATATAGTATTGAAAATCGATCTTTTGAATAAACAATCTTGAAAAAAACATAGGGAAAAAATATGGATTTCATAAGAGAAGAACATGGCAGCGTTCTAATTGAAAAAGTAAATTTAAGCCGGGCAACACTCAAGGAGGCTGAAAATTTTAAGTCCTTCCTTATCACCGATATCGAAGAGGGATGGCTTAAAATTGTTGTTGACCTTTCAGAATGTGAGTTTATTGATTCTACATTTTTAGGTGCCCTGGTAGTCTCATTAAAAAGAGTTACTGCTTCGGGAGGTGATATAAGGCTGGTAGGTTTTCAGCCGGCTGTAAATTCAATGTTCAATAGTACAAGAATGTACAGAGTATTTGAATCTTTTAAATCCAGAGAAGACGCGATAGAAAGTTATCTATAAATCGTCATCTTTATTCTATCACTTCTTACCGAAGATAATATTTAATGAGCGGTACTGAAAAAAGAAATATCTTAATTATTGATGACGATCTTACTATAAGAAAACTTATCGGACATCATCTTAAAAGAATTGGTTACGATATTTTTGAAGCAGAAGGTGCCGGTGAAGGATTTAATCTACTAAATGAAAAGAAAATCGATCTCGTTCTTTGTGATGTTACAATGGATGAGATGGATGGATTTACTTTCTGCCGTAAAGTAAGAGAAGATCAAAACCACCGCGTACTTCCGTTTATTTTTGTGACAGCTAAAAACACTATTGAAGATAAATCCGAAGCTCTCGAAGCAGGGGGAGACGATCTAATTACAAAACCTTTCGATATTAATGACTTGTTGATTAAAGTGCAGGCTTTACTTAGAAGAACTGATATCTATAAAGTTTATGGTGCTAAGAAAAATCTTGAGCAGTCATTCTCAATGAAAACCTCAAAGGTCTTGCTTGTAGATGATGATCAATTAATATCCAAAGTGTTCCAGTATAATTTAGTTCAAGCAGGCTTTGAATGCGAGGTTGCAAATAATGCCGATGACGGTTATTCATTAGCCAAAGCAAATCCGCCCGATATTATTGTTTCCGATATTATGATGCCGAGAATTGATGGGTATAAATTTCGTACTATGCTCTTAGAAGATAATGATTTAAAATCTATCCCTTTTATTTTTTTGACGGCCAAAGAAGAAGAAAAAGATATTCTTGATGGCTACGAATTAGGGATAAATGATTATGTAATTAAAAATACCGGACCTAGAATACTTACTGCTAAAATCAATGCAATAATAAAAAGTCTGCGCAAGGAGAGACAGAAAATAGTTTCGGAATTACACGTTGCAGCCGATATGCTCGGTGCGAAAGTTGTCCCTGAAAAATTTCCCAATTTTGAAGGTTTTGATATTAAATACTGGCATCAGACATACCAGGGAATTCCTGGTGGAGATTTTATTGACTATTTTGAATTGGATGAAAATAATCTGGCAATAGCTTTAGGCGATGTTATGGGGAAAAAATGGGGAGCATGGTACTTTGCCTATGCTTATGCAGGATATATCAGAAGTTCCATAAGGGTTGTCCTGCAATCAAATACAGATTATGAACCCAGTCAAATTATGCAGCAGGTAAATAAATCTGTTTATGAGGACTCTAAAATTTCAGAAGTATTCACTACTTTATCTATTATAATCTTAAATAAACAAAATAAAACTTTAAAATATACAGGTGCCGGAGATCTTCCTTTAATTCTTAAAAAATTCTCAACCGGTGAAGTTAAAAAAATAAACTCAAAAGGTTTGCTTCTTGGATTTACTTCCAATGGAAATTATAATGATGTAACCGTTCAACTTGAACCAAACGACTTAATTTTTTTGATTACGGATGGCATAATGGAATCCCGTAATATCGAAGGTAAGCAGTTCGGCGCATTGGAATTTGATAATACATTGAGAAATCTTAACGATAGTGATCTTGAAGCTCCTATAGATAAGATTAAAGAAGAATTTCAGAATTTTACTTCGAATAAATTTGAAGATGATATTAGCATAATAAGTATCAGATCCAAATAAAACCCTTTAGTTTCGAGTACCCCTTTTTGTTTTAATTACATCTTACTGACTCTTGAACCGTTAACTTTTTATCCAATCTCTACATTATTTGCTTGTAGTTTTTCTGTTCTGTCTGCGAGTTTAAGCTGCTCAATTAGTTCATCAAGATCACCATCCATAATATTGGAAAGGTTATATAGAGTAAGTCCTATTCTGTGATCGGTTACCCTATTCTGCGGGAAATTGTATGTTCTTATTTTATCACTCCTATCACCGCTTCCGACCATAGTTTTTCTCTTTGCAGAAATCTCATCGTTGTGCTTTTTCAGTTCCGCATCAAAAAGACGCGCTCTTAATACTTTCATAGCCTTTTGACGGTTTTTAAGTTGCGACCTTTCATCCTGGCATTGAACAACAATTCCGGTCGGAAGATGAGTAATTCTAATTGCTGTTTCGACTTTATTAACATTTTGCCCGCCTGCTCCTCCTGATCTAAAAACATCAATCTTTAGATCATTCGGATTAATATCAACTTGAACATCTTCTGCTTCGGGTAAAACAGCAACAGAAGCCGCTGACGTGTGAACTCTACCGCTTCCTTCGGTTTCGGGAACTCTTTGAACACGATGAACTCCGCTCTCAAACTTTAATTCACCATATATATTATTCCCGTTTACAGAAAGAATAACTTCCTTCACTCCCCCTAAACCTGTCTCATTTATATCGATTAATTCAATTTTCCAGCCTTTTACTTCTCCGTAACGTGTATACATTCTGAAAAGATCACCGGCAAAAAGACCAGCCTCTTCTCCCCCTGTTCCTGCTCGTATTTCCATAATTACATTTTTGTCATCGTTAGGATCTTTAGGAAGTAAAAGAATCTTTACTTCTTCTTCAAGCTTCAATTTTTTATCTTCAAGTTCATTTAGCTCATCTTCAGCAAGGTTAGAAAGTTCTTTATCTATATCTGATGAAATTATTTCTTCATTTTCTTTTATATTTTCCAAAACTTTTGAATAGTCATTATAAACTTGAACAATATCTTCCAGCTCACTTCTTTCTTTACTAAGTGAAATCATTTTTGCCCGATCATTTAGAAATTGCGGATCAGAAAGCTGCTGATTTATTTGTTCGAATTTATCTTTTATTTTTTTTAATCTATCTACTAATTCCATATAGCCAAATTATTAATGTTAACCTGAATAAATATAGCAAAGATACTCCATATTTTCTAACCATTGAAAATTGTCGAATTGTTTATTGAGGGTTTTAAGAATTCTGATATGAAGGGAAAACCTTCGAGATTAAGGTTTTAAGAATATGCTAATCTCGAAGGTTTAATTATCATTTCAATAATGTCATTTTTTTTGAAGCAATAATTCCCGTATTTGTAGATAATCTATAGATATATATTCCACTGGCAAGATTTGCCCCATCAAAATTTATTTGATAGGAACCGGCATTTTTCGTTTCGTTTAATAAAACAGAAACTTCCTGACCCAATATATTATATATCTTCAAAGTTACATTAGCCTTTACCGGTAATTGGAATGAAATAATCGTTGCCGGATTAAATGGATTTGGGTAATTCTGTGAAAGTTCAAATTTTGCCGGAGCTCCAACAGTTACATTAACAACTTTTGAATATTCGAAACTACCGTCAAAATTTATTTGCTTTAACCTGTAATAGTAAGTGCTTGTTTTACTCACATTATTATCTGCAAATTTATATGAGTGTAATTCTGAAGAAGTTCCGTTTCCTTTAACAAATCCTACTCTTATAAAATTAACGTTATCAACACTTCTTTCAATTTCAAATCCGGAATTATTTGTTTCAGTCGCAGTAGCCCATGTTAATTCAACCGAATTCTCATTTGAAGATGCATTAAATGAAGTTAATTCCACCGGAACATTCCCGCTGATTATATTTGTAAATAAAACCTGCCCTCTTATTTCACCATTCGGATGATTAGTAGAATGTACATTTACATAAAGGTTACCTTTTGCAAGAGCAGCGACTAGATTATCATTTATATCTGCCCATACTGAATTTAGTGTACTATCCATAAACGTGAGCGGTTTAACAACTCCGCCTGCTACTCCCATTGCGCCCATATGAAAATGTGCTGCCGAAAAGGCAGATGACAAACCGGCAAAAGTTATTTGAAAATAAAGAGAATCATCATCTAATGAAAACCATCCGGTTCCTACTGCAGTTGTAGAAACGGCAGGGCTTTCTTGATCCCCGTTTAAGTGGGCAGTAAAACCAATACCTGTATTTAATTCCAGTTGCCCTCTTATCTCACCATTTGGATTTTTTTTGGAATGTACATTAACATAGAAATCTTCCTTAACTAAATGTTTTACCATACTATCAGGAAAACTGGCCCAGTCTCCCATAGCATTGTTGTTAATAAATGTTAGTGGCTTAACGACTCCGCCCGGTGTACCTTTGGTGCCTAGATGTATATGACCGGCTGTAAATGTTGAATCTAAATTTGCATAAGTAACATCATATGAAAGAGTTTTCATATCGGAGCTCAAAACTGCCCATGCTGTTCCCGATGCACCGGTTGTAACTGCCGGTGTTTCCTGAGTCCCATCAAGTTCTGCCATATATGATATTTCTCCTTGATGAGTTAACTGTCCTCTAATTTCACCGCCTGGATTATTGGTAGTATGTACATTAACATACATCCCATTACTAAGCAGTTTAGTTATTAATGTATCGGACATATCTGTCCAGGTTCCAACGGCACTGCTGTCTGTAAAAGTAATCGGATGAACTACACCTCCGGAAACTCCCATATTTCCAACATGAAAATGAGCAGCCGAAAAATTACTGGATAAACCGGCAACTGTTACACTGTACGAAACCATTGAACCTTTATCATTTAATACTGCCCATGCTGTTCCTGTCGCTCCACTGTTTGTTGCAGGAGTTTCTTGTGATGCATCCATCATTGCTGTAAATCCTATCCCTTTAGCCGGATAAAGCTGACCACGTATTTCACCACCAGGGTGAGCCATTGAATGAACATTCATATATATCTCACTATTTAGCAATTTAGCAACAATTGAATCGGGTAGATTGTCCCATGTTCCGGTGGCAGTATTCCCTTTAAAAGTAGTTATAGGAAAAATAACTCCCCCGCTTACTCCTGCTTTTCCTATATGGAAATGGGCGGCAGTGAAAGTACTGTCAAGCTGTGCATAGGTTATATGAAATGTGAGGGAAGTCATATCGGGGCTCAAAACTGCCCATGCTGTTCCGGTTGCATCTGTTGTTACAGCAGGTACTTCATTCCCCCCGTTAAGCGAAACTGTAAAAAGAATCTGAGCATATCCGATAGAAATCCCCGAAAACAAAATTATTAGTAAAATAGTACTAAACTTTTTGAACATAGCACCTCCTCTTGATTGAATGTTTTTTGAAAGTATTTTAGTTAGGAATAAATATCAAGTAGATATGTGTATTATTTAGTGACAATTATGATCAAGTAATTTGTCCTAAATCACCAAAAGTTCCCCCTAATTAAATATTAGGTTTTACAATGTTTACTTCAGTTTCTGAATGATTCTCTACAACATTTTATTTTTTATACAATTCTTAATTTACCCGGCTACTTCAATAATTTACG
>CAVUGE010000039.1:0-31507 GCA_963740945.1 uncultured Bacteroidota bacterium
AAACTTCACTTCTATTGACACAGACATTATTTAATTCGGCAGTTTTCAGAGGAATTGGTGCTTCTCAAATTTATTTGAATTTATCTAAAGAGGAACTGAAACGTAAAGTTTCTTCAACAATACTTGATGTAACAAAGGCTTTCTACGGAGTTCTTTTAACAAAACAGCTTCTCGAAATTACAACTGCGAGTTACACAAATGCGCTTGAAAACCTTAAGAATGTTAAAGCCCTTTATTCTCAAGGACTTGTGTCCGATTATGATGCTCTACAGGCAGAAGTGAGGGTTGAAAATATAAAACCAGTTGTTTTACAGATTGAAAACAACTTAAAAGATGTTAAGAACAGCTTTAAAATAGTTGTCGGGATTAACCAGAATGAAGAGGTTGATGTTGAGGGAGAGTTTGAATATAACAAAGAAGAGATACCGCAAATTGAGGAAACAATTGAAAAAGCAATGGAATCGAACTACAGCATTAATTCATTAAAACTTAAAATGCAGGTAGATGAAGCATTTATAGATTTAGACAGATCAGAATACTGGCCTTCACTTTATGCATTCGGTAATTACACATATGCGGGTTCTGCAGATAATTTAAAGTTTCAAAATTATTCATCTACATTGGTCGGGTTAACACTGTCTATAAATCTATTTAATGGTGAAAAAACGAAGAGCAAAGTACAGCAGTCGGAAATTTCATTAAAGCAGACAGGAGAACAATTTTCACAATTAAAGGATTTCATTACGACTCAGGTTAAAGCAAAAATATATGAGTTAAACCGGGTAAGAAGCTCACTTGATGCACAGGAGAGAAACGTTAACCTTGCTGAGAAGGCTTATGGTATATCGGTTGTAAGGTATAAAGAAGGTACAGGCAACCAGCTTGAAGTTCAGAATGCAGATATGGAACTGAAGCAAGCCCGGATAAACAGGCTTCAGACAATATATGATTATATAATTGCCAAATCGAGTCTTGATGAAATCTTAGGGAAAGTTGATCCAAAATATATCGATAAAATGAAATCTGAAGATTAAGAAAATAAAACAAAGTTAGGAGAAATTAATGATGAAAAAAAGAATATATAAAATAATCATACTGTTTATTATAACAGCTTTTCCCATTATGCTTTTTCAAAGCTGCGGCAAAGAAAAAGCTAATGCAAAAAGCATGGAGCAGATACGTGCGGAAGAAGGGGTACCGGTAAAAACCGAAATACTTAAGAAGAGACCTTTTGAAAAATATTACAGTTTTTATGGAAAACTATCCGGTATAAAAGAAGCAACAAAAGGAGCAATGGTAGGAGGGAAGATTGAGAAAATAAATGCAAAAGTAGGAGATTATATAAAGAAGGACCAGGTTATTGTAGAATTTGCGGAAGATAACCCGGGTATCCAGTTTATGCAGGCAAAGGAATCATTTGACAATGCAGAGAAGACCTATAATAGAATGAAAGCACTCCTTAAAGCAGGAGAAACAGCGCAGGCAAATTATGATGGGGCAGAAACCCAGTATTTAGTTGCAAAACGAAATTATGAATCTTTGAAAGATATGTTGTTTGTTGATTCTCCATTCGATGGGATCCTGGTTGATATGAAAGTAAGTGAAGGGGATAATGTAAATAAAGATGTTCATTTATTTACAGTATCACAATTAAATAAAATGCATACTAAAATATGGGCATCGGAAACGGAAATAAGTTCGATAAAAAAAGGTATGAAAGCCGGGACTGAGTATAACGGTAAAAGCTATTATGGAAAGGTGAGTGAGGTATCAATGGCTGCAGATCCATACAAGCAGGCATTTTATGCCGAAATTGAATTTGATAATCCTCGACTGGAATTGAAAAGCGGTACTACTGCGGATATAAAAATATTGATATATGAAAATCCGGATGCGATTATTATCCCGAGAAATCTTATTATGACAGATGAAAAAGGGGCTTATGTATTTTTAGAAAAAAACGGTTCAGCAGAAAAGAGATATTTGACCAGCGGCAGTGACAGCGGATTGGATTCTGAAATTAAAAGCGGTTTGATGCCGGGGGATAAACTAATTGTGCAGGGGATGTCTCTTTTGGATAATGGGACGAAAGTAAAAATTATTAAATGAAATTGCAAGATTACAAAATTACCCGGCTACACTTCGTTTCGCCGGGAAGACAAGATTAGAGCAAGAGCAAGAGCAAGAGCAAGAGCAAGAGCAAGAGCAAGAGCAAGAGCAAGAGCAAGAGCAAGAGCAAGAGCAAGAGCAAGAGCAAGAATAGGATCTATTAACTCTGGTGATAAAATAAAAGGAAATTAAATATGTTTTTGGCAAAAGTTTCAATAAACAGACCGGTGATGACAACAATGGGAATAATGGTGTTCGTTATATTCGGTCTGCTGGCTTATTTCACATTAAACTTAAATTTACAGCCGGATGTTGAGATACCGTATGTGACTATTTCAACGGTTTATCCGGGAGCGGGACCAAAAGAGATAGAAGTATTAATTAGTAAAAAGATAGAAGAGGCTGTATCAACTATAAGCCAGATCGAAAGGGTTGAATCATATTCACTTGACGGATTGTCAATAGTAATTATAGAATTTAAAATGAAGAAGAATGTTAATATTGCCAATCAGGAAGTGAAGGACAAAGTTGATGAAATAATAAATGATCTCCCTGAAGATGCAGAGCTTCCGATAGTCCAGAAAGTGGATTTAAAATCATTTCCGGTTGTTGATGTTGTCCTAAGCGGCAACCTTGACCCGAGAGAATTGTATGAAATCGCGGATAAGACTTTGAAAGACAGATTTTCTCAGATAGAAGGAGTTGCAAAAGTTGATATAACGGGGGGACAGGAAAGAGAAATAAGAGTAGTATTGGATAACAAAGCAGCCTTTGAAAATTATATCTCACTTCCCCAGCTTCTGCAAATTCTGAGAGCACACAATATGGATATTCCGGGAGGTTATTTTAAAATAAAAGACCAGGAATATACAGTTAGGCTTAAAGGGGAATATGCTGATATTGAAACGATGAAAAATATGGTAGTACCGACTCCATTCGGGCAGAAAAAGCTTCAGCAGCTTGCCCAGGTATTAGATGCGGGGAAGGATATCCGTCAGCGGGCGGTGTATTTTGATAACATTAAAAAAGAAAAAGATGAGAACGTTGTTAGGATGGGGATAGTAAAAAGTGCCGAAGGAAATGTGGTCAAAGTGGCAGATGGGATTAGAAATGCGTTACCGGATATAAAAGCCTCGCTTCCGCCGGGAACTAACCTTGAAATAGTAAACGATGAATCAGATTTTGTTAAAAGCAGTGTTAATGATACAATGAGCAATGTTTATCTCGGAGTTTTATTTACGGCAATTGTCCTGTTGATATTTTTACATGATTTACGTTCAACAATAATAGTTGCACTTTCGATGCCGACTTCGATAATTTCAACTTTCTTTTTGCTTAAGGCATTCGGTTTTAGTTTAAATATGATGACATTGATGGGATTGTCGGTGTCTGTGGGAGTGCTTGTAGCAAATTCAATAGTTGTAATTGAGAATATTTTCCGGTATAAAGGGCTGGGGAAGAATAATAAAGAAGCTTCATTTTTAGGAACTTCAGAAGTTACGGTTGCAGTATTAGCCTCTACATTAACAAACCTTGTAGTTTTTCTACCGATAGCAAATATGTCTTCTTTAGTGGGGCAGTGGCTGAAGGAACTTGCATTGGCGGCAGTATTTGCGACGATCTTTTCATTGATAATGTCATTTACATTAACACCGATGCTTGCCTCTTTAATATTGCCTGAAGTTAAGAAAAAGAAAAACAAATTAGCTTTATGGTTAGAAAGACAGGAAGAGAAGCAAATTAACCTGTATAAAAATATGCTCGGATGGGTTCTTCAAAATAAAAAGACAAGTTCTATTACAGTCCTTGGAGCGTTTGTAATATTTTTGATAGTGATGATGACTTTTGGACCTAAACTAGGATTTGAATTCATGTCACCAATGGATGATGGTAAAATAAGAGTTGAGGTAGAACTACCGGAGGGATATAATTTAGAGGCGACAGCAAATATTCTTAATGAAATTGAAAAAAGGGTTCAAAAGCATAAAGAAGTAACGCATATCCTTACTGATCTTGGTAAAGTCAGTGATCTTGATATCGGAACAAATATGGCGGCAATGAATATCCAGTTAGTTGATGTTAAACAAAGAAGCGCAGGTATACAGGATATGGTTTCGGCTTTTGTAAGGGAGCTGTCGGATATTCCGAATGCAAAGATAAAAGTCGATTTAGGTTCACAAACAGGGGAACCCGGTGCGCAGATACAATTCTATCTGCTCGGCCAGAATCTTGATAAACTGGAAGAGCTTAAAAATGAAATCATGACAAAGATAAAGGATGTTCCGGGTTTAATGAACCTTGATCAGACTTCGCGTGCGGGGAAGCCTGAAATAACGGTATACCCGGATCGTGAAAAGGTAACCGAAGCAGGGTTAACAGTAGCTGATCTTGCACTGACTTTAAGGTCATCGGTTGAAGGTATTTTATCATCAAAATACAGGGAATTGGGGAATGAATATGATATAACCGTAACTCTGAACGATAATTCAATAAGGACACCGGAAGATATAGGGAATATAACAGTTGTATCTCCGATAGCAGGTTCGTTGCGATTATCCCAAATTGCGGATGTTAAGTTTACACGGGGATATACAAAGATCTTACACAGAGATAAGTTTACCACAATTTCATTTACAGGTTCTCCCGCAGAAGGTGTTCCATTAGGGAATGTGACATCTGAAATAGATAACAGGCTGGCGAAAATAAATTTTCCTCCGGGATACAGTATAAAGTGGGGCGGAAATGTTCAAATGATGAATGATATGGTTTCGGATATGATATTTGCTTTCTTCCTTGCAGTGCTGCTGACTTATATGTTATTAGCAGCAATACTTGAAAGTTTCTGGCAGCCCGTTATGATCATGCTTACCGTTGTACTTGCAATGATCGGGGTGATCCTGTCACTGTATTTGACTAACATAGCATTCAGCATAACCTCATTAATGGCAATTATAATGCTGATAGGTATAGTTGTTAATAATGCTATTTTGATTCTGGATTATACGAACCAGTTGAGGCGTGAACAGGGATATCTTCCGAAAGAGGCATTAATGGAAGCATGTCCGACAAAATTGAAACCGCAGATAATGGCAACCACGGCAATTGTGTTAGGGATGCTGCCGCTGGCATTAGGAATAGGGGATGCAGGGAAAGAAATGAGAATTCCGTTAGGAGTAGTGGCTATAGGCGGTTTGATAGTATCAACTATATTGACATTGTTTGTAATCCCGGCGTTTTATTATTTAGTTTCTAAGGCTAAGGTGCATGTCTCGGAGAAGATCTGAAGAATCGATTGTCATTCGATAGTCGGGTCATTCAATGGTCATTTGTAGTCATTCGGTACATCTATTTATTGTCATTTGTAGTCATTGAATGAACTGACTTTTGAATCAAATTATTCGTCATATTTTTTATTCTTTATTCCATGACTGCAGTTCGAATATATTATTTTCCGGGTCGGACATATAACACCATGTAACCAGCGAACCGGTTTTTGTAGTTAATGTTACTATTTCTCCAATATCTTTTCCACCTGCATTTATTACTTCCTGCCTTGCCTTATAAACATCATCAACTTCGAATGCGATATGTCCAAAACCTGTGCTATTTACTTTTTTATTTTCTCTGAATTCTAGCTTATTGTAAGAATATATTTCAAGAGTAGGTGCATTATTTTCCCATCCGGGGAGGCTGAGGTGCACTCCTTGCAGATGTGCATCATCGATTCCGGTACCTTTATCTAAATCTTTTCCACTATAATCTCTTTCCGGAGGGACTATATTACAGCCGAATACTTTTATATAAAAATCTGCAATTAGCTTCCAATCTGCAGCTATTAGATTTGTATGAACATATCTTGCTTTCATATATTTACCACTAAATAATTTTTATGTTTATAGGTTGATAAAATATATAATAATATTGTAATTTAATTACTGAAGTTGCGCGAGAATAAAAATTTGAAAGATGACATCTTTAACTTTTAAAGATTAAGAATATCTGAACTTACATTTTAATAAAAGATTAAAGTAATTTTTGTTTGTCAAAGATGTCATCTTTATTACAGGCGGTTGGATAAATGCAAAAAAACAGGTTAGAAGCATTCAGCGACGGAGTTTTTGCAATAATAATTACAATTATGGTGCTGGAATTAAAAGTACCTCACGGAGAAGAAGCAAGTTCTCTAAATCCTTTAATTCCAGTATTTTTGAGTTATTTATTAAGCTTTATATATATCGGAATCTACTGGAATAATCATCATCATATGCTGCATGCCTGCTTCAAGGTTACAGGACCGATATTGTGGGCAAATTTACATTTGTTATTCTGGCTGTCATTATTTCCATTTGCGACCGGGTGGATGGGGGAGAATCATTTTGCTTCTGCACCTACCTCTTTTTACGGTATCATACTATTAATGGCTGCCATTGCATACTTTATTCTGCAGCAGGTTATTATTGCATCACAGGGACCGGAATCATTCTTAAAAAAAGTAGTTGGAAATGACTGGAAGGGGAAGATGTCTCCCATAACTTATTTGATAGCAATCCCAACCGCTTTTTATTCACCCTGGATATCGCAAGGTTTATATATAATTATTGCGTTGATCTGGCTGGTTCCTGATAAGCGTATTGAAAAGGCTTTGGCGGAAAAAAAGTACTGAGTATTGAGTCGGGAGTCGTTAGATAAGAAGGAAGATAGCAGATTCAGGATAGCAGATACCGGGAGGCAGAGGGATAATATTGGGAATTACGAATGGATAATCCGGTATTAAGCTTTGCCTTAGACCTTAATCAGCTGGATAAAGCTGATGGCAATACTTAACGGATAATTTTTTTTAGGATTTGGACGCCGGATTTTAATTTTGGTTTATCAAATGCAGTATAACCTAAAATGAGGCCGGGTTTTTGTTTGAACTTCAGTACATATTCTGAAAGGGGATATGCAATTAGTTTATTCTCTCTTGCTTTCCGGGATATAATTGTATCATCTAGATTTTCGGGAAGCCAGGCTATTATATGCATGCCGGCATCTGAAACATTAACTTTAAGTGAATCACCAAGCTCTTTTTCAATTTCATTAATAAGAAATTCCTGTCTTTCTTTATAAAGCGTTCTCATCTTCCTGATATGCCTGGTGAAGTATCCCATTTTTAGAAATTGCGAAGTAATCATTTGTTCAAACATGGGGCTTTGCCTATCCATCATAGATTTGGCAGAGACAAAGAGATCGACCATCTGTGGATCAGGCAGGACTATATAACCTAAACGCAAGGCAGGGAATAAAACCTTACTGAAAGTTCCAAGATAGATTACGCAATTATTTTTGTCCATTCCCTGCAGTGAAGGGAGGGGGCTTCCGGAGTATCTGAATTCACTGTCATAATCATCTTCGATAATCCAGCAGTTGTTTTTGCTGGCATATTGCAGGAGCTGTATTCTTCTTGAAATGCTCATCGTTAATCCAAGAGGGAACTGGTGGGAAGGAGTTGTATAGATCAATTTAGGAGGAGGATATTTTTTTGACGAATATTCAATATTTAACCCTTCATTATCGAGGGGACATGGGAATATCTGAGCATTCGAAAATAGCATAGAGGCTCTTGCACCAAAATAACCGGGATCTTCAAGCCAGACGTTATTGCCGGTTTCGAGTAATACTCTCATGATTATATCCAGTCCCTGCTGCGAACCGTTGACAATAATTATTTGGTCTGCACTACATTTAACTGCCCTGTAAGTCCTGAGATATACCGCAATTTCTTCCCTGAGCTGCTTATATCCTGCGGCTTCACCGTAGCCTAAATGTGCATTTGACAGAGTTTGAGATACCCGATTATTTAATTTAAGCCATACTTTTAAGGGAAAATCATCAAGAGAAGGGAGACCATTTTGATAAGGGATAATTTCTTCTTTCAAAATGTTTCTATGTACCAGGTCAGGTGAACCAAGCTGTGAAATTAAATGAGTTGATATTTTTTTCTCTGATTTCTTCCTATTTACATTTTCTTTAGCATTTAAAATATTATCGGGAATTTCATTAACGAATGTTCCGGCACCTATTTTACCCTTTATATAACCTTCAAGCAGCAGCTGCTCGAATGCCAGAACGACAGTATTACGGGAAATTTTTAATTCCGAAGCGAGTGAGCGGGTACCGGGAAGTTTTTGTCCGGGAGAAAATTTACCTTCCAGTATGGATTGCCTAAAAGCATTGTAAAGCTGTTTATACAGAGGGACATCGGAAGATGAATTTATCTTCACAGAAACTAGGGGTATTTCTTCTATTTGTTTGGGCATGGATGAAAAAAGTCAAAAGTCAAAAGTCTCAAAGTAAAATTATCATTTCGATTATAAAAAGAAATGCATATACTATGACTTACTCAAAATGGTTTTAATCTTATTGGATTATTTAATCTTGAAATAACTTTTTCATTTAAAAGGAAGAAAGTAATCACCGGACTGAAAGTCCGGAGTTAACCTTTGGTAGAAACAGAAGGCCATGGATAAAATCTGACGAGACTAAATTATATAGTTGAGGAATATTATAAGTTTATTTCTAATGGTTGTCTATAAAGTGGTTCTATAAAATTAGTTAATAATGGCTCTTTCTTAAATACCTTTCTTGTTCTATTTTGCATGTCATTAATAATTATTCAATTTCATATGGTAATTGATTGAAGCCGAAACATTGGTTCGTATTTATTTTGCTTGGAGCAATATGGAGTTCATCCTTTATGTGGATAAAAATAGCATTGCAGGAAATAAGTCCTTCTATGCTTGTTGCGTTCCGGGTTTTATTCGGACTTTTATTTGGAATTGCAGTTATTTTCATAAGGAGAATTAAATTACCAAGAAATTCAAAAGACTGGATAACAATGTTCGTATTAGGTGTGACAAATATAGCAGTTCCATTTTTTCTTATATCATGGGGGGAGCGTTCGGTTGATTCATCAGTAGCGGCTATCCTGGATTCGACAGTACCTCTGTTTACAATATTTATTTCCCATTATTTATTAAATGATGATAAGATGACAATTCCCAAGGTTGCAGGTCTGTTAATAGGATTTGCAGGGGTTGTTATTTTGCTGAGTAAAGATATGGGGGCTTCGGGGAGCACTATATTAGGTCAGGGAGCAGTTGTTTTAGCGTCATTATTTTATGCCGGGAGCGGTGTATATGTCCGCAAAGCTACGCAAGATATGCCGGGAGTTTTGCGAAGTGCGGGGCCGTTATTTTCGGCATCCGTAATAATGTGGGTGGTTGTTTTTTTTACCGAAAAGCCGATGCAAATTCCAGTTGAAGGGATTACATGGATTGCACTGCTTTTTCTTGGTGTTATAGGTTCCGGTTTTGCATTCGTGCTGGCATTTTATCTCATTCATGAAATTGGTCCAACCCGAACAAGTATGGTTACATATATCTTCCCGCTGGGAGGAGTGATACTTGGAATAGCTATACTGCATGAGCAGATCACATGGCAGCTGATTGCCGGAGGTATTTTGATTCTTTCCAGTTTAGTTGTTGCAAACCTTCAGGTAAAAAGCAAAAGAATACTGGCTAAAGTCAAAGTGAAATAATTTACCGGAAAATATATCATAACAAAATTTACGAAAGAATCGATATTTAAAAGATGATATCTTTATTATTTAAAAAAATGATTTATTTGAACTTACATTTTAATAAAAGATTGAAAATAAATTTTCTTTTTTAAAGATGTCATCTTTACATCTGCGTAATTCAACATTATTATTATAAAAACAGGTGAATATTTGAAAGAGCTAACGATTACAGAGCGGACAAATATAAAAAGGCTTCCCAAAAGAGCTGTGTATGATACCGGTACAATCAACAGCATATTGGATGAGGCATTTATTTGTCAATTAGGCTTTAAAATTAAAGAGCAGGTATATGTTATTCCAACAGCATATGGAAGGAAGGATGATTTTTTACTTATACATGGTTCGCAAAAAAGCAGAATGTTGAATTCAATCAAAAACGGGGAAGATGTTTGTATCAGTGTAACATTGACAGATGGAATAGTACTTGCGCGTTCTGCATTTCATCATTCCGTAAATTACCGTTCGGTAATCATATTTAGTAAAGGTGAAGAAATAATTGGGCCTGGTGAGAAGACGGAAGCTTTGAAAGTCATTATAGACCATATCATGCCGGGGAGGTGGGAGGATGTAAGACAGCCTAATAAGAAGGAGTTAAAAGCAACATCAGTATTTAAGTTTAAAATTGATGAAGCTTCTGCAAAAATCAGAACAGGTCCTCCCATAGACGATGAGGAGGATTTAGGTTTAGATGTTTGGGCAGGGATTTTACCATTGAGAGTTACGGTGGAAGAACCGGTTAATGATACTCTTTTAAGTGAAGATATTTTAATCCCGGATTATATAAATGATTATAAAATTCCAAAGTACAAAAGACAAATTACAAATAAATTATAACAAATAAATTACAAAGGACAAAAGACAAATGACAAATAAATTACAATTATGAAATTCAAAATATCAAACTACTCCAAACCTCCGAGGTTTCTGAAAACCTCGGAGGTTTTCTTAACGATGTTTTATTTGATAAATAAAGGAGGTCAAAAATGAATGAAATAGTAATAGAAAAAAGTGTGGCGGATTTAACGGAATTAGGGAATATTGTTCCTGAGGGGTATAGATATTATAAGAAAAAAGTTGAGTATGGATCATTTCTTAATCTTCAAGGAGCCTGTCTTAAATGGTATAACCTTTATCCTGCAGATAGAGAAATTACAGAGAAGCAGATCCATGAATCAAAGGAGTTCATAAAATCGGAAGCAGCAGCCGGAAGATTGGAACTTGAACGAGAGCTTGGTTTTGTAATACTTCACAGGGCTGGTGAATATCTGCTTCTTCTTGTAACAACATGGCGAAATACCAATGAAATGTGGGAATCTATCTATTTGAAAAAAGCGGAAGGAACAGAAGGTTATAGAAGGATTAAATTCGATAACGAACATAGAGGTACCTATTGCGTATGGGAGTTAGGGATAGTATGGCATGAGCGTAATGGATGGGTCCGTTTTATTGAATCTAAGAGGGATGAGGAAGCAAAATCTGTTTACATGAATGATCTATTTTCAGGGATGGTTTAATAAAGAAGTTTGTTGTTTTTAGTATGTTGTTTGTGGTAAATAGTATGTGGTAAATAGTATGTGGTTTGTAGTTTGTTGTATGTAGTTTGTGGTACGTAGTAATATTTAAATGGGATAAATAATTATGGATAAAAAGCATCAATATACTTTATATGTCAAATGGACAGGTAATAATGGTAGCGGCACATCCAATTACAGAGCGTACGAAAGAAGTCATAGTATAGCTGCGGAAAACAAAGCGGATATCTTATGTTCTTCAGATCCTGTTTTTAAAGGAGATGGAACTAAATATAATCCCGAGGAGCTTTTTGTTGCTTCATTATCATCATGCCATATGCTCTGGTATTTACATTTATGTACGGATGAAGGAATCGTTGTAACCGAATATACCGATAACCCTATTGGAGTGTTGAGCGAAGCTGCGGATGGAAGCGGACATTTTACAGAGGTTACTCTTTATCCTAAAGTTGTTATCACTGATAAATTGATGATTGATAAAGCAAATGAGCTTCATAAAAGAGCAAATGAATTGTGCTTTATTGCCGCCTCATGCAATTTTAGGATTAATCATAAGCCGGAATGTAAAATCGAATTACGAGATTAAAAAATTACAAGATTACAAGATTATTTGAAAAAGACTGTCCACTGGATAAAGGGGCTGTATGAAAATTCGTAAAAACCCTTGGTTAATGATGCTCACACAACTTCTAAATTCAACTGCAAATGATATAAAATAATTTTATTTTTAGGAATAATATTGCTTTTATAAAAGAAAAGGAGAATAATGTCAACAGTTAATGTACGATATATAGTAAATGATGTTAAAGAGGCTATTTCATTTTATACCGAATTTCTCGGATTTAGCGTAAAGATGCATCCCGCTCCCACTTTTGCTATGCTGGACAGAGGTGATTTACGGTTATTACTTAATTCACCTAGCGAAAAAGGGGGAGGCGGTAAAACATTAGCCAATGACAGAAAACCAGAGCCAGGGGGATGGAACCGTATTTCTTTGGAAGTGTCAAATCTTGATTCCATGGTTGATATGTTAAAGAGAAAGGGGGCGCATTTCCGGAGTGATATAGTTCATGGAGTTGGCGGGGATCAGATAATTCTGGAGGATCCTTCGGGAAATCCTATTGAATTGTTTGAGGCTTTGCAGCTTTAAGTGTAGAGGATAAAATTATTTATGAGGCTAAAGCCTCTGTCTTTTTCCTTACCCGAAGTGCTGAGGGTGACCTAAAAGTAATTATTTTCTTAAAAATAGAACACTGATGACGCAGATTTTAACAGATTTTCACTGATTTTCAATTTGAAAATTACTTCTTGGTCACCCTCGCAATAGATATGGACAGGAAAGTTTAAGCTTTTAACCTCACCCCCTACCCCCTCTCCTTAGTAAGGCGAGGGGGATATGATGGAGTGATAACAAAAATTAGGAAAAAAAATGTTATGTTTAAGATAGATAATATATAGGAGGATTAATGAGAGTATCTGGTAAATTTGAAGTAAAGCTTCAGCCGTTAGAGTCATATGCGAAGGGAGAGAATGGTATTGCACTAGGAAGAATGTCAATTGACAAGACATTTGAGGGGGAATTATCGGCATCGAGTAAAGGTGAAATGTTTAGTGCAATGACACCGGTTAAGGATTCTGCGGGATATGTAGCGGTTGAGCAGGTATCGGGAATTCTATCAGGGAAAAAAGGGAGCTTTGTTCTTCAGCATAATGCTATTATGGCAAAAGGGAAGAGTTCTCTGCATATTGAAGTTGTACCGGATTCAGGAATAGATGAGTTAACAGGTATTTCAGGGGAAATGTCTATTCGAATAGAGAATAGAGAGCATTATTATGATTTTGATTATCAATTATGAGGGTGATAAAAGTAATTATGATTGAAAATGAAAGTCAAAAGTCAAAGGTCAAAAGTCAAAACTGATCTTTCGCGTTACAAGGTAAATGCTACCCTCCTAACTTTAAGATAGTTATATAAGTATATCAAAAGGGTAATTTAAATATTGATAAGGGGCATATTATGAAAACTATAGGATAATTAGTTTATAGATAACTAACCTCACCCCCGTCCCCTCTCCTTCCTTAGTAAGGCGAGGGGGGAAGTGCACTAAGAAATTTTAAATATGAGCTTTCTTTTCACTTTTATTTTTGACATATATGAATAGAATAATATTAGAATTTTATAATAAAAAGATACCTTATTATTCCTGAGCTATTTCTTCTTTGAGGTTAAAATTCCTTTTTAATTTATCGGAGTAGATATAAACATTATTCTTCTCCTTCTGAAGAAACGATTCGAAAAGTTTTTTATACTGATACATTAAAAGCAGATAAAGGATTGTTAAATCGAGATAACCCGGATTATCATTTACTGTACGGAATACAGCTTTCCAAAAATATTTTTTATCATCATTAAAAATACCAAGCCTTAAAATTATTCTTACGGAATGATACAAATCTTTTAACGATATTTTACGTTTTATTGAGTATTTAACATTGAAATGTTTTTTTGTAGAGTAATATGTTGTTATTCTATTATAAACATTTTGAGGAGAGTATACTTCTTTTAGAACCTTTTTATAACCGTTATGAAGAACTTCTGCATCCATAACCGGGATGATGTTTGTTCTGTCTTCATCAAATTCAAAATCTTCAAGGAGGCGGTTTTCCCTTACCATTCTATCGTACAGTTCAGTACCTGGAGGAGCTTTCAGAACATTAATTACTACTAAAACAATTCCGCTTTCCTGTATGAAATTTATAACATTTTGAAAGACATCACTTTTATCAGTGTCGAGACCTACAATAAAAGTCCCTATTACAATAAAGCCTTTTTCATGAAGAAACTTAATATTTTCAAGCAAATTCCTTTTAGTATTTTGTTTTTTTCTCATTTGGATTAAAGAGCTTTCATCAATTGATTCAATACCTATGAGAATATGTCTGAATCCGGCATCAAGGAGAAGCTGCATCATTTCAGGGTCGTCAGCTAAATTTATAGTAAGCTGCGTTGCAAATGCAGGTGCATAACGGTTTTTACTTCTCCATTCAATAAGAGCCGGAAGCAGTTCTTTTTTAAGTAATTTTTTATTCCCGATTAAATTATCATCCGCAAAAAATATCATTTCATTTTTTCCTGATGATATTAAGATATCGAGCTCTTTAATTATTTGTTCCGGAGTTTTAGTTCGAGGAATTCTTCCAAACAAAGCGGTAACATCACAGAAATCACATAAGTAAGGGCATCCCCTTGAATATTGAATTACACTATAAAGATATTTATTAACATCAACCAGTTCCCACATTGGGGAGGGAGTAGTATGTACATCTGCAAACTGGTTTGTTTTATAGATACTTTTCGGTTCACCATTCTTTAAATCTTCGAGGAAAAGAGGAAGGGTAATTTCGGCTTCATTTAAGACAAAGTGGGCAACTCCGGGAAATTTGTCATGTTCATGGGTAAAAAGGGGTCCGCCAGCAACCACAGGTAAATTTTCATTATTACATATTTTTATAACTTCCTTTGCACTCTTCGCCTGTACATTCATTGAACTAACAAAAGCATAATCTGCCCAATGTAAATCATCCGAAGTTAGAGGATCAGTATTAAGGTCAACTACCTTCTTATTCCATTCTTTAGGAAGAAGAGAAGCAACTGTTAAAAGTCCAATAGGTGGGAAGGCAGATTTTCTGCCGGTTAATTTTATCATATTTCCGAACTTACCAATCGTACCGGGCATTTCAGGGTAAATCAAAAGTATGTTCATAGCATTCTCTTTCAGATAAATAATTAAAAGAAAAGTTTATGATCCTTTAACAATTCTAGAAGTTATTTAACAAAATAGTAAAAAATAGTCTTGAAATAAAATAATTTTAATTTTTTGGCATTGCCACTAAGGTGCTAAGGACACAAAGGAACAGGGAATAGCACGCAGATAACGCAGATAAAACAGATTCTCGCTGATTTGAAAGTCGAAAAATTATTAATTAGTAAACAACTTGATGAAATTATTCAAAATACATTATTGGCTTTAGATCATTGAGACTTTAATGCGGCATCGAAAAATTAATAATAAATTAACATGCTGAATCTTCATTAATTGTATATTAAACTTTCAAATAGAAATTTATATTATCTAAAAATGACATCTTTACAAGACAAAGCAAAATTGGAATTCTAATCAAATAGAAAATCAATACTAAGTACACTTAATAAAAATAAAGATGTCATCTTTTAGGAATTAGTGATATTAGTGAAGTTTTTTTGTTTTATTTAGATTTATGATATTATTTTTCAACTTTTCTTCATAAATCTAAAATGAAATTTCTTTTGTTTTTATTTATTTCATTGCTGCCGTTAAATATTATTTTATCACAGAAAGAAGAGCCTGAAGGAAAATTTTCCGGGTATATGTTTGGAGATTATTTTTATAATATTTCGAGAGACACAGCTATTTCATCAATACCAAATAAAGCTTTAAATGGGGCGAAAGACCTGAACGGTTTCCAGATGAGGAAGATTTATTTTACATATGATTCCGATATCTCCAGCCGGTTTGCAGCCCGTTTCAGATTAGAAGCGGACCAGGAAATAAATTTACCGAACGGGAAGATGGGGGTGGCAGTCAAAGATGCATATTTAAAATGGAAGAATATATTTCCGGGATCGGATTTTTACTTTGGACTGCAGCCTACTCCAGCATTTTATGCAATAGTTGATTTCTGGGGATACAGGCTTATAGAAAAAGCACCAATTGATTTAAGAGGGCTTGTTCCTTCACGCGATATTGCAGTGTCATTGAAAGGAAAGATAGACAGTAAAGGTATATTCAATTATTGGTTTTTAATTGGAAACGGAAAGGGGAATAGTGCAGATATTGATAAATACAGAAGGCTCTATGCACACATTCATATAATCCCCTCCAAATCTTTCAAAATAATTGTATACCAAGATGTAAAATTTCAGCGGGCTCTTAGTCACATGGATATTAACAATAATGAAGTAGAGTTAAATAATAATATTTATACATCCGATCTATTTTTAGGTTATTCTTATAAAGAAATTTCAAGAACAGGTATTGAAGCTTATTTACAGCAGACAAGAAACGGTTATTCATTTAGTAAATGGAAAGGGTATGTTTTATAAAAATAAAAATACGATTGGATTTTCGCTATTTGAAGTATATAATTTCAGTCAACTATTTTCTGCAATAGGAAGGTATGATTATTTTGATGATAATGCCGGTTCAGAATCTAAAGGAGATTCGAGGAATTATTTCATGTTTGGTATAAGCTACAGACCCGACCCGGATGTTTCAATTACTCCAAATATTTTGATTGAAACATATGAAAGAATGCCAGCGGGACAAACATATAATAAATCGGTCACTGCAAGGATTACATTTTTTTATAATTATTTGTAACATAATAGTAAATGAAAGATGTAAAGATAGCGGTTAAGGATTTAAATTTATCTTACGGAGAGAAGCCGGCGCTGAAAAGTATTTCTATGGAAATACCAGCCCAAAAGGTTACTGCATTTATCGGACCTTCAGGCTGCGGCAAGTCTACATTTTTAAGAGTATTGAATAGGATGAATGATTTAATCAACAGTGTAAAGCTGACCGGAGAAGTTTTAATAGATGGTAAAAATATTTATCAGAGTAATATTGATGTGGTGAACTTGCGTAGAAGGATAGGGATGGTTTTTCAGAAATCAAATCTTTTCCCGAAGTCAATTTATGATAATATAATATACGGTCCGAAGCTTAACGGTATAGGTAATAAGAAAAAGTTAAATGAAATAGCAGAGAAGTCATTAAAGCAGGCGGCATTGTGGGAGGAGGTAAAGGACAGGCTGGATTCACCGGCATTGAGTTTATCAGGGGGACAGCAGCAGCGTGTGTGTATTGCAAGAACTCTCGCAGTTGAACCGGAGATAATTTTAATGGATGAACCAGCGAGTGCACTTGACCCGATATCAACTGCAAAAATTGAAGAGCTTATTCATGAATTAAAGACTCAGTATACAATTGTTATTGTGACTCATAATATGCAGCAGGCTGCACGTGTAAGCGACTATACGGCTTTCTTTTATTTAGGTGAGTTAATCGAATATGATAAAACATCGAAGATATTTACGAGTCCGGTAAAGAAGCAGACGGAGGATTATGTGACAGGGAGGTTTGGGTAGGGCAGGAGCAAGGGCAAGAGCAAGAGCAAGAGCAAGTGCAAGAGCAAGGGCAAGAGCAAGAGCAAGTGCAAGAGCAAGAGCAAGTGCAAGAGCAAGGGCAAGAGCAAGAGCAGGAGCAAGAGCAAGAGCAAGAGCAAGAGCAAGGGCAAGAGCAAGAGCAAGAGCAAGAGCAAGAGCAAGAGCAAGAGCAAGAGCAAGAGCAAGAGCAAGAGCAAGAGCAAGAGCAAGAGCAAGAGCAAGAGCAAGAGCAAGAGCAAGAGCAAGAGCAAGAGCAAGAGCAAGAGCAAGAGCAAGGGCAAGAGCAAGAGCAAGAGCAAGAGCAAGTGCAAGAGCAAGAGTAAGAGTAAGGCAGGAGATTATGAGTATGATTAGGATTAAGACAGGAAGAGGCTTGATTTTTATCAATTTTTATAAGATTTAGAATTTATAAATAACTAAACGTTAAAGGAAGATGAAATGGAAAGACAATTTGATCAGCAGATTGATAAATTAAAAAAGCGGTTATTGAAAATGTGCAGCCTTGTGGATGAACAGATTGAATTTGCATTTAAGGCAATTGACGAGGGAAATACGGAGCTTGCGCAATTAGTAATTGACCGGGATGATAAGGTGGACAAATATGATGTTAAAATTGATAAAATCTGCCAAAAAATAATAGCCTTAAATCAGCCGGTGGCGATGGATTTGAGATTGATTATGTCTGCCATAACAATGAATACAAATCTGGAAAGGATAGGGGACGGAGCAGTTAATATTTGTGAAAACTTCCTGGTTATAAAGAAGAAGCCTTCATTTATTAATAGGATAAGATATCTGGAAATGGTTAATCTTGTAAAGGAAATGATTAGAAACTCAATTGATTCTTTTATTAATAATGATCCGAAACTTGCTGCAAAAGTAATCGAGACAGATAAAATTGTGGATGAATACAACCGGGAGAACCATCAAATATTAAAAGATATTATGAAAGAAAGTCCTGATAATATTGACGATGCGGTTGTACTTCTTGTAATTTCCAGGCAGATAGAAAGGCTGGGTGACCATGCTACAAACATTGCGGAAGATGTGTATTTTATAGTCGAGGCGCAGATGATCAAAGCATAAGTATGAAAAGTATTTATTTCATGAAGAGGAAGAGGAGGAAGATGACACGGAAGAGGGGGGGATGGGATTGGGAAGTCATTAGACATTCAATGGTCATTTGTAGTCATTCGGTTGTCATTTGATGGGAAGATGGAGGACACCGGGCTAAAGCCACGGTGTTAACCTTTGAGAAAATCCCCCTAACAAACGGCTATCGAAAGGATCGTCATTAACGCTGAGTTTTTTATGTCACCTCTTCGAGGTTTTGGTTCTTTTGGTGTATATAATTTGGCTATAATAATGTCAGCCTTTCGGTGTTCAAAATATTTCACACCTACGGTGTTTATTTAATATTGGGCATAGATATTTTGCTAATAATATTTCACCGCTCTGCGGTTAGGAGATTATGAAATATAAAATTACAATCCCGCAAGCGGGACAGGAATTGCAGAATTAACGCTGAGTTTTTTTAATGTCACCTCTTCGAGGTTTCGGTTCTTTGGTGTTTATAATTTGGCTATAATAATGTCAGCCCTTCGGGCTTGAAACCCATCTTTGAGATATTGAACATTAATCCGGCAAGCGGGACAGGAATTACAATCCTGCGAGATAAAACGGTATCTAAAAAATATTTTATGTGGCTAAAGCCTTGCTCTATATTTCTATTCATTAAGTGGGTGACTAAAAAGTAGAGATTGTCATGCTGAACTTGAATTCAGCATCTGTTTTCAGCGCAAAATTACAAGGTTAGATTCCGGGTCAATACTGATTTACATTCAGCACAGGTCCGGAATGACATTTTTTAGTCGACCTGCAATGGAGGTTTCGGTTCTTTAGGGAAGATTTATGCTTGTGTTAGGATGGATTTACCGGCTGTTTAATGGCTGTTTAACGGCTGTTAGATTGATATTCGAGATAATATTTTTTATTTTTATGAAGTTAATTTTTTCATGTCGATAATACTGCTTAGGGTTTAGTGTAAAGACTTTCATTAGGTTCAGATCAATTCTAAAGATTCCAGAAACAAATGATGATATATTGATATAAACTGTATTCATCGGGCAAATGAAAAAAAATTCAAATTTGTTATTTAAAAATAAAATAAAGGGATAAAATGGCAAGGGTAGAAAAAAATTTTTTAGGGGAGGTACGTGGAAAGATCGGGGATGTTGTATATAGAAAGCGGGGAAAGAAGATAATTGCAGCATCTGCTCCCAAAAAACGAACTAAAAAATTTAGTCCGGCAGAAATAGCGAACCAAAAAAAGATGAGAGTGGCGGGTAAATTTGCGGGTGCAGTTAAAGGTATCGAAGTACTAAAAAAAATATGGGAAGCGGTAGAAATAGAAAAATATGAAGACTCGTATCCAGTTAATAAAATATCAGGTGTTAATTATGATTTCTTTCTACCAGGAAAAGCAACGGATGAAAATATAATAACACCAGAAGGATTTAATTTTCCAGTTAAAAGAGTTGAATGTTTAGATAGTCAGATAGAACTCAAATTGAATGAACTACCTCAAAAGAAAGGAAATGAGAAGTTTGTCTTTGTATTATTAGCGTGGTTTGAAAAGCCAAGGTTAAGAAAGTATGGTTCTTATGCAAATGAGTGCATAGTAAAAGAAGCAAAAAGTAATGTTAAAAAAATAATTTTTGAATTGGATGAAATTGTAAAAATGAAAGAATCCAGATACCGGGAGAAGATTATTTATTTAGCATTAGTTATAGTTGATGAAGATGAGAATGTTGTAAGGTGGTCTTCAACGTTTGGAAAAGAATTACAAAATTGCAAAATTACAAAATCGCAAAATTAAATTACAATCCCGCAAGCGGGACAGGAATTGCAAGATTAGATTGCAGGATATCCTATCTACTAATAATATTTCACCGCTCTGCGGTTAGAAGCTCAGCCTTTTTCGCTGTCACGCTATAAGATTAAAAAGACTATATTGTAATTGTAAAGCAGAATAATTATTTTTTTTGTTTCTGAATTAGTCATTTACAAAGGACAATATGGAAAAAATTGTAAATATTAAAATCGAAAAATTGCCTGAAGTGTAATAGGTTTATAAATTTAGGTAAAGTCTTTGAAAATAATTAAAACAATAGACCATTTATAATTGATTATGATGAAATCATTAGATAAAAAAACAATAATAGAAAAGTTGAAGCAATATAGAAATGAGTCAGAATATAAAGAACAGATTAAAGAGCTAGGATTATTTGGTTCGTATGCAAGGGATGCTAATTCAACTAGAAGCGATATCGATATCTTTGTGAAACTGGAACCTGCCAAGATGTTTGATTTAATAAGTATTAAGGAAGATTTAGAAAAATTGCTCGAAAAAAAAGTGGATCTTATTACTCTTAGAAAATCAATGAATTCATTTTTACGAAATCAGATCAGGCAAGAAGGGATTTATGTCTAGTTCTGATTTGGTAAAAGAAGTTTTAAATCAAATCCTTGCATCAACAATTCTTATAAAAAAAAGGTTCAAGTCAATTCAATCGCCTGATGATTTTTTAAAGAATGATAATGTATTATATTTAAATAAATAATATAAAATCAGATTTAACTTAGATGCCTGAAATAAGTAGATTCTATGGTATAATAATAGCTATGTTTTGGGAAAGAGATACGGAACATCATACTCCTCATTTCCATGCAATATATAATGAATTTGATTGTAAGTATGAAATACCTAGTTTAAATATACTTGACGGCAGATTACCTAATAAAGCACATAGATTGGTAGTGGAGTGGGCAAAAATACATATTAAGGAATTAGATACAAATTGGAAATTAGAGGTTAAAAACGAATCACTTAGAAAAATTGAACCTTTATTATAGGATAATATGAAACGTGTAACAGCAGCTGAATATTATAAAGATTATAAAATAATTATTACTTTTAATAATGGTGTAAAGAAAATGGTTAATATGGAACATGATCTATGGGGAACCATGTTTGAACCGTTAAAAGATAAAAACCTTTTTAAACAGTTTAGGGTTGATAGGGATATTCACACAATAGTCTGGCTAAATGGAGCTGATTTCTCCCCCGATAGTCTTTATAAAATGGGGAAAGCGATTGCTGTAAAAACCCCTAAAAAATCACAACTTACTAAAGTGAAATAGTATCTCAATCTAATCATCTAATCAGTATTATTACCCCCTTCAAGATGTTCAAAAAATTTGTCTCTTCCAGCGGACACCGGGCTAAAGCCACGGTGTTAACCTTTGGAAAAAACAGAAGGTCATGGATAAAATCTAGGTTATATTTATCTATAATACTGTCACACCTTGAAGAAGAAATTTTTAATATAGCATATGATATAGAATTAGAATATGATGTAATTTTCGGTATAATTGTATATTCTTCAAACTTTTGGTTTTCTCAAAAAGGTAGTATAATGCCTCTTTTTCAACATATACAGGAAGAAGGGAAAACTATATGAAGTATAATAAAGATTTACTATTATATAGAAGAAAGAAGGCCAAAGAAACTCTTACAGATGCAAAAATTTTATTGGATGCAAATAGTTTGAATTCGTCTGTTTGCACAAGGAAGAACAGTTGCCGAAAAAAATGAGTTACATTGACACTAGCTCAATTTTTTCTAATCTTGACAGAGTTTTTGGTTTTATACTATTAATTTTAAATAAATAACTTTTCCACCTTCGGTTTCTATTTCTTTGCCAAGCTTCAAATTATACTCTTTTAATTCTTTATCAAATTCAGGCAAGAGTATTATTTCTTCACCGGAAGAAATTTTTTCTTCAATTTCAGGGTGTTCAAATAAATAGCGACTGAATTCAGTACTTAATTCGATATTTTTCTCAATCATTTTTTCTTCTTTATTCATTCTTTTCCTCCAAAAATCTATTTTTATATTGTCTCCAATTATTTTTTAAATCACTCTCAGCAAATATTAATGCGTCATTATAATCTTGATTAAACAATGGTGTTTTTCTTACCTCACCATGCATTATAAATATTTTTAAAATACTAAAAAACAATTACAAAATTAAAAGATTAAAAAATTAATTTACAATCATGCAAACGGGACAGGAACAGTTCTCTGGTGTTTATAATTTGGCTAATCGATAGAAAGAGTGGCTTTACCGGACTAAAGTCCGGAGTTGTGTGGGGGTGCGAAGTATAGTAATCACCGGACTGAAAGTCCGGTGTTAACCTTTGGAAAAAACAGAAGTTCATGGATAGGTTGAGGAAGTGAGGAATAAAAAGATGGCTGATTACAAGAAGAAAATTCTGAATGTTTCTGTTTGGAATAATGAAGACATCGATTTTATTTTGAAAAATCAAAAAAAATTTAATCAATGGAAAGTACAAGATTGGTAGTAGATACGAGTATTTTCATTGATTATCTTAGAGCTAAGGATAAGAAAAACACAGAACTTTTTAAAATCCCCAACACTGAAACTATTTATATCTCAACTATTACTTTGTATGAATTATATATGGGAGCAATAGATAAGCAAAAGAATTCATTCCATAAAACTCTGTAGATAAATTGAAATCGTTTTTGAGGTTCGGAGGGGTATAATATTTGGACCAAGCCTAATGAACTTGAAGAAGAAAAAGCAATAGATGAAGGATGGATAGAATTAATCCTTCTTTATCTAATTGATATTCGAATAATTAAGTACTATTTTAGGATTGAAAATTGAAGGAAAATTTGATGGCTGAAACAAAGTATGAACATATATATATCGATGATAATGGAACGCCGTTTATTAAAGGTAAAAATGTAAAAATAATTGAAATTATTTCTGAGTACATAGCTTATGGTTGGAGTCCTGAAGAGATACAATTCCAACATAGATATTTAACAATGGGTCAAATTTATTCGGCGTTTGCATATTACTGGGATAATATGGATAAAATGAATAATGAATTGTCCAATATTACAAATAAAATATCAAGTTTCAGATCTAGATTTTCTTCTTCTTTATTACAAAATAAATTAAAAGCAAAAAAAGCTAGTTAATGGGGATTCGTTTTTATTTTGATGTTCATATTCCTTTGGCGATTACTAATGGATTACGACTAAAGGGAATAGATGTAGTAACTGCGCAGGAGGATGGTACTGATCAATTCTCGGATGATAAATTACTAGAAAAAGCAGGAGAGATGAAAAGAGTGCTTTTTACTTATGATAGTGATTTATTAACAATAGCTGCAAAGTTTCACACTGAAGGGAAAGAATTTTCAGGATTAATCTTTGCTCACCCAATAGATATAACAATTGGAAGGTGTATTCAGGATCTTGAACTTATTGCAAATGTTTTAGACCTAGAGGAAATTAAAAGTCAAATCATTTTTCTGCCACTTTGAATAATAGGTGTTTATAATTTGTCTATAATAATGCCAGCCCTTCGGGCTTAAAGCCCATCTTTGAGATATTGAACACTGAAAGTGTGATACTATTATAGATAAATGAATCGCTTTAATATCCAAAACCCCGAAGGGGTGGAATATAAATACGGAAGAAGGACGAAGGTTTGTAGGGGTATAATATTTGGGGCAATGGATAAATCCATTGGTTAATGAAATAATGGCTCATTGGCTGGCACACTTTTCCAACATAGAATATGAGTAGGGGGTGGGGTGGGGATATTACTTGAAACCAATGGATAAATCCATCTACCTTCTGTAGATTGAATCTCCTCAGGTAGATAAATTGGTTAATGATATAATGGCTCACTGATTATCACCAATAAACAGGGCATAGACGACAGCAATTCATTTAAAATATTTGCTATATTTGTATTATTAAAAGAATTTTATCGAAGTCAAAACTCGTAACCAAGCTATATTTAATTAGATGCGTATTAAAGAAGAAGATCTTCAGCAAATAAAAAGAATTGCCAAAGTTTATTTTGGTGATGATGCAAAGGTATATCTTTTCGGCAGTCGTGTAGACGATAAAAAAAGAGGCGGGGATATTGATTTATATATAGAAACCGGATTAAAGGAAAATATAGTTCAAAGAAAAATAAAAATGCTGGGTGAATTACAAGAAATACTTGGTGAACAGAAAATTGATATTGTTATTAACACTTTCCGTTCAGATAAGCGCATATATCAAGTTGCAAAGAATGAAGGTATTGCCCTTTGAGCAATAAAATATACTATGAAAAAAAATAAGCATATTATAGAAACCATAGTTAAAGAATGTAGAAAGCATGCAATACGAATGAATAGTGCCTATGAAAAAATGGAGCCGAAATTGCCTATTAAACCTGAAAAAGTGTTTAATCTGAGTGATGATGAAGTTGAACATATTGACCAGTTTATTTTTCGATTTTCGAAATTGCAGGATTCTATCAGTCAAAAATTATTTAAGGCAGTTCTAGAGGAATTGGGTGAGGAAGTGAGCAATAAACCTATGATAGATATATTTAACAGGCTTGAACAATTGGAAATAATAAGCGATTATGAAGAATGGAAGGAATTGAAAAATTTAAGAAATGATATTGCACATGAATATGAAGAAGATAAAAATGAAGCTGCAGAGAAATTGAATTTATTATTTGCAAAAAAGATTCGGTTGGAAAAATATTTAAGTGACATTTTATCTTACTTAACAAAAAAAGGGATTCTACTGAACTCCTAACCGCAGAGCGGTGAAATATTATTACAATAAACACCGTAGGTGTGAAATATTTTGAACACCAAGATTAAATAATTTTGGAAATAAAATGGAGTTCTTAATCATTATTTTGAGCAGTGTTTTGATCGGATAATGATATTTTCTTCAAATATTCCAGAACGGCAGTTCTATATTCAATAAAATCTTTGTAATCATTCTTCATAATTTCTAATACAAGATTATCATCGACATCCCAATATAGATGTACTAACCGGTTTCGGAATCTAGTCATCAATATTAATTTTTCAAGCAATGAGCCGGATATAATATGATTATTTTGCATTATTCTAAAAGTATCGGAATAATCTTTAGGAATTCCCATGTTTTCTCTTGAAATGATATGGTTGCCAATATTGATACATGTTTCGATGGAGATTTGTAAAAGATATCTTCCGCTATAAATATTTTTATTATTGCTCAAATATTCTTTTTCAGATAAATGGCTTAATTCATTTATATCTTTTAAATATGTATTAAGTTCTGAAAATAAACTCTCTATTCTCTGTTTATCTATCATTTAATAAATTCTCATAACGATTATTAAAAAGAGGATTATAAACCAACAAATAATCCAAATATCTCATTCGCATGTTCACTAAATAGTCATAGTAGAATTTTTCATTATGAAAAAACAATAGACTGCCTTCATTAATTATTTTACCAGTTATAATTATCGGAGCATCATTGAGGCTTCGTACATCAAATTTATTTAGGGGAAATTCAAGGGTTAAATCGATTTCAATTTTAAGTTCAGTTTTTCGAAGATCATATTTAGATTTATTCTGATTTTGATAAATAGCTATATCAATATCACTTAAAGGTGTTTCTTTTCCAATAGCATAAGAACCGAATAGGAAAGCAAATTCAATTTCTTTATTATCAAAGAGAAAATCTTTTATTTTTTTAATTAAAATATCATTGGTCATAAAGCATTAAAAATTATTATCAATAAAATAATAATATTTCCTTATAATACATAAGATAATAAGATTGCAAGATTGCAAGATTACTTCGCCGTGCCTCTAACGGCGGATTAAAAAGTAATATAAAAGTGTAGAGAAAAATAATTTAGATTAAAAAATAATTAGGATTTAAAATTTATTGTAATTTTTATAGAGTAAAAAAATTGGTTTAGTGACACTTTAAATAATTTGTTTTTATTTTTTTTTATATAAGATAATATTAAGAGTTATTTTTTTAATATTGTGTGACATACTCAATAATATAAATTCTATATTAACTTTTTGTTGGATGCGTAAACGAAAACGTCTATAATGCTGATTATATTTTATATCGCCAAAGCAGGTCTCTACATCTACATTCCTTTGCTTTCTTAACTCAATTCCTTTTTCTGATGTAAGATTAGTTCTTGCCTGGGCACGCAATCGATCGTTATTGTTGTTTACAGTAATCTTTTTATTTCCTCTGAATTTCTTCTTCATTAAATTTTAAATTTACATCCTTTACAACTTTCTGATTTATATACTCGTGCTGTTTGTTTAAATCCTGTGAGTGTCTTTTTCTGAATTTCTTCTTTAAATATTAACTTATTTACATTCGGACATTTATAACTATCTGTTTGTTTATCATAGTTAAAGTTTTCTCTCTGAAACTTATTTTACAAGTACACTTTTGTTTTCTCATAATGAAAAGTATTGTACTTTAAGTAACTTCTATAGCCTTGTTCTCTAAAAACGTATAATTCTCCTCATTACCATATGTTGCATCACCAACCACCAATTCTGGATATGCATTATAATATTGATAATATTTTCCCATATGACTGATAAACTGATCGCTTTCACTTGATTTTTGATGGATTGAGTAATTTACTATTATTTGATTCTCTGTTCCTATTATTACGTTATATTTTGCTAGTAATTCACCATTTTTCATTTTGAAGAATGTTGCATCCTGATCGGTTTTTGAATAACTATTCCTTTCAAGTATCTGTTCTTGAGATACATATTTGCTTAATTTGGGTACTGCTTTTTCTATCTGTTTAACTACTTGTTTTAATTGCTTTAGTTTTGGGGAATTCATTCTTCAGAACACTCAACATTACCGTCATGTTTTTTACTTTCATTCTGTTATTATTATCATTCCCTTCATTCTTTCTCTGTGGACTTTTTCTTTTGGCTACTTTTTGCTTTTTGTTCTTCTTGTTTTTCCTCTAATACTTTCTTTAATTTTTCAACTGTTTGTTTTAACTGCTCACTGCTTATTTCGCTCTGCTCTCCGAGTTCCTCTAGATTTTTTTCCGTATTCTTTATCTTCTGTTATATTTATCTCTTCTATTTGTTTGAAAAGTTCTTTTACTTTCTTCTGTATCCTTCTTTATATCTGCTCGTATTGCTCTTCCATACGTAACTGTTCTTGTTTGCATCTGCATGTAATTTTGTACCATCTACAAAATATTTCTTTAAATATATATACTTCCCTTCTACTAACATTATTAGCATTGAGCTAAATAGGTCCTCTATCACATCCTTTAATCTGCCTGAACGAAAATTGTTTATTGTCCTGAAGTCCGGCTTATTATTCCCACTGAGCCACATGTAATTTATATTCTCTTTTAATTCCTTTTCTATGCTCCGACTTGAATATATTTTCATACAATAAGCATATAATAGTATCTTTATCATCATTATTGGGTGATAAGCACTCGTGCCTCCTCCTTTATAGGTTTCTATTAATGCACTTATATTAAGCTTTTCTATTGTTGCATTACTACTCTTACAAGATGTTTTTCCGGTATCATTTCTTCAAGGCTTAGAGGCAATAATCTTATTTGTCCCTGATTATATTCCTTGAATTTTGGTTTACTCGGCTTTTTTTTCTTTCGCTGCCTTTTTCTTCCTTCTGGCATTTCTAATTCAAATTTTTCTTTAAAATGAGAATCTTCCATTTTTTTTTCTTTTTAATTGTTATCTTTTCCTTCCCTCTCCTTTCTAATCGCATTTTTTGTTCCAATTGAAATTACTTTTTGGAAGCGGTGACATATTATTAGCAAGATATCTGTACCCGATATTAAATTAAACACCGTAGGTGTGAAATATTTTGAATACCAAAATTAAATAATTACAATCACACAAGATTGGATTACCAGATAATACTGGAAGTGTGATACAAAATTGCCGCTGAATGATATGAGTACTGAAGATAAAGTTCGTATAATGGAAGGTTTATGGACAAATCTGACAAAATCAGGAGAATTATCCTTCACCAAATTGGCACCGTGATGTATTGTTATTAAGAGAAAAGAGAGTTAAAGAAGGTAAAGAAATTTATAAAGATTGGGATGGAGCAAAAAAGGAAATACGTGACGGGATACAATGAAAATCAAAATTCTCACTTCGGCAATTGATGATCTTGCGAAATAAGGGGCGTTTATTTCACACCTACGGTGTTTATTTGATATTCTTTTAGATATTTTGTTAATAATATATCACCGCTCTGCGGTTGGGAAATCAGAGGACAGAAGTCGGAAGTCAGAGGTCAGAAAGTCAGAGATCGGAAGTCGGAAGTCGGAGGGAAGAAAGTCAGAGATCAGAGGACAGAAAGCTAGAGATCAGAAAAATAAGGGGCGATTATTTCACACCTACGGTGTTTGATTGATATTCTTTTAGGTATTTGTTAATAATATTTCACCGCTCTGCGGTTAGGAAATTAGGAGATTAGGAAATTAGGAGGGGTTTATTTCTTGAAGCCAATGGATAAATCCATTGGTTAATGATATACGGCTCATGTGACGCCTGGAGTTTTCGCAGCGGAAATAATAATAACCATTCATGTAATAATTTATTATATTGAAATAATTATATTATAAATAATTTTTAAATGAGTAAAACTTAGGCGGTCAACTTGAGTAATATAAATATAAATGAAATGAAAAATACAACATGGATATAGAAACAATTAAGAAGATTTCTGAAAATTCTTATCTATCTAAGCTACCTTTTGATATTATTGGAATTGCGGCATTTGGTTCACGGGTAAAAGACAATTATACAGAAGATTCGGATATGGATTTGTTAGTTGCAGCTTCAGGTTTACCGCTCAAAAGACATCGTAGAGGTGTAGAATCTGCACTTTTAAAAAGGTACTCCCCTTAATACCATTAGATATTTTACTGCTTACAGAGGAAGAAACTATATCAAATTTCCGAAATCATAATCCTCTTTTTTTAGATATAGCAACTGAGGGTATGATTCTACTTGATAATAATGATTTTTTAGCAAATATAATTACTGAAACTCAAAATTATCTTAGAAATAGTAAAATTAAGAAAATTGAAGGGGGTTGGACTTTCCCAGTTAAACCCGGTATACCTACGTTTTTATCGAAAGTAAGTAATGAAGATTTTTCAAAGGCGATGTTTAAAGATGGTGAAAGGGATTTTGAAATAGGTAAGCAGCTAAAGGATTCGGGCTAATAGTTTTGCTAATAATATTTCACCGCTCTGCGGTTAGGACAGCAAAATAAGGAGGCGTTTATTTCAGCCCTTTGGGGAAAGAAAATAACAAAATTAACAAGATTACAAGATTAGATTGCAGAATTACCCGCCTACATTTCCTGAGGACACGAAGGAACATTTAAGATTATGGTGATGCTAAGAGCATGTGAAGAGTGGCTTTACCGGACTAAAGTCCGGAATTGGGGGGGTGCGAAGCATAGTAATCACCGGACTGAAAAGTCCGGTGTTAACCTTTGGAAAAAACAAAATGTCATGGATAAAATCTAGGTTATATTTATCTACAATGTCACACCTCCGGCGTTTCAAAATATTTCACACCTACGGTGTTTATTTAATATTGGGCATCGGTATTTTGCTAATAATATTTCACCGCTCTGCGGTTAGGACAGCAAAATAAGGAGGCGTTTATTTCAGCCTTTCGGGGAAAGAAAATTGCAATCCCGCAAGCGGGACAGGAATTACAGGATTACAAGATTAGATTGCAGAATTATCCGTCTACACTTCCAGAGGACACGAAGGAACATTTACGATTATGGTGATGCTAAGAGCATGTGAAGAGTGTTTTACCGGACTAAAGTCCGGAGTTGTGGGGGGGTGCGAAGCATAGTAATCACCGGACTGAAAAGTCCGGTGTTAACCTTTGGAAAAACCAGAAGGTCATGGATACACCCCCAAGGTAAACCACTCCTAATTGGTATGTTAATAGCTAGAAGGCAATTTTTGTGTTTCGTATCATTAATGTTAAAGATCTTTTAACATCCACCTTAAAGTTTCTTTAACCTCTCCTTATTAAAAAGCTTAAAATCTCATTAAAAATAAAACATTTCATCCGGCACTCTAGTTGTGTTGTGCAATACACACATTGAGGGCAATTAATGAGTATTCCTGCAGCGCTTATTGAGGCGTTGAACGGTATTTTAATTTTTGAAATTGACCGTAAAGAATTCTGTGTCAATAACAAATTTGTTTCGGAAATATCAAATCCTTCCGGTATTTCTATGAATTCAGATGCTATAAAGAATTTAGTATTTGAATACAATGATATGACATTAAAAATAATTGATTCCGAGAATTTTTTATTTGATGATGTTAAAAAGCTCTCACCTTTATGCCGTATTATCATGTTTGAAGTAAGCAATAAAACTTTCGGTTTATTGGTTGATAATGTAACGGAGATCGTTGCAGTTGATAATCATTTCATAGAAAAGTCTATAGAAGTTCTCCCTGGTGAAGATGGATATATCCCGGCGACGTTCAAGTTTGAAGGCAGGTTGATTAAATATCTGGATGTTGAGAAGATATCGAGGGAAAGGGTTGGGTGTGAACAAGAGCAAGTGCAAGAGCAAGAGCAAGTGCAAGAGCAAGAGCAAGTGCAAGAGCAAGAGCATGTGCAAGAGCAAGAGCATGTGCAAGAGCATGAGCAAGTTCAAGGCAAGAGCAAGAGCAAGTGTAGGAGGGTGAATTAGAGGGCAATTATAATGAGAGAGGGTTTAAACGGGTGTCTATGCTGTTTCTTTCATACCGTTTATTCCATTCTGTGTTAAATACATGTTTTAGATGATGATTGGTGGGTAGGAAAGGTTAGGATGATTAATGATGAGAGAGATTATGAGTAGGATAAGATTACGATATGTACGAGCAGATTAAGAGTAAGAAGATTATGTGAGTCATGGGGCGAAGCTGTGCCCAGGTTTAGTAGTGAGTATTGAGATATGAGTAGTGAGACCGGAGGAAAACCACAAGGCACTAAGGGCACAAAGGTGCACTAAGAATGTTAAATAAGATACTGCGTCACTAAAACCTTATTAAATGTTTTAAC
>CAVUGE010000040.1:0-41055 GCA_963740945.1 uncultured Bacteroidota bacterium
GTGGGTTCTATAGGATTCGAACCTATGACCTTCTGCACGTCAAGCAGACGCTCTAACCAACTGAGCTAAGAACCCTTAGTAATTATCAATTAAATATTAACAATGAATAATTAAAGAATAAAAAATGAACAATTAAAATGTAAATTGTTCATTGTAAATTGTTAATTAACTAAGTACCGAGGGCCGGACTCGAACCGGCACGGGTGTAAACACCCACAGGATTTTAAGTCCTGTGCGTCTACCAATTCCGCCACCCCGGCATATATGTTAACTTCAGCAGATAGTTCTGCAAATTTTTTACTTTAAGGATGTTAATATATTTAAAGTAGTCTTCTTTTTCAAGAAAATATAATTTATAAATTTCATATTTCCCAAAAAAAATAATTGAAACTGTTGTTTTATCTCATTTATCATTAAGTTAAATTATAAAATGATTCCCAATTTTCAGATATAAAACTACTGTGTATGATTGAAAATCATTTATTTCAGATATAGCCTCAGCGTTCAAAATACTCCTCTGAAAACGTCTTGAAAACGTCTTAAGTCCATGTTAAATCCATTTTGATTCTATTAATAATTTAATCTAATCTGAGAAACTTACTATTAAACCTGTACTTATAATATTCTTTATTTACTTTAAGATTTCACAATATAAAAATTAATGTTATATTTTATAGTTGTTGTATATTTATGAAGGTAAGTGAATGAAATCAGAAATTAAACATAATACTATCGATCAATCATTTGACGAATGGAAGGAATCTGTTTATCAAAAATTTATTAATAAATATCCTGAAAGGGAAAAAAGCTTTACTACCGCATCATTTTCTCCTGTCGATCCCCTTTATTCTCCAGGTGAAAATTATTTAAATTCTTTTGATGAGAAGATAGGATATCCTGGCTCCTATCCTTATACTCGCGGCATTCAGCCTACTATGTATAGAGGTAAATTGTGGACAATGAGACAGTATGCGGGTTACGGAAATGCTAAGGAATCAAATACAAGATATAGATATTTGCTTCGTCAGGGTCAATCCGGTTTATCTGTAGCATTCGACCTCCCCACACAAATCGGATATGACAGTGATGATCCCATGTCTATTGGAGAGGTAGGAAAAGTGGGTGTTGCCATAGATACTCTGGCTGATATGGAAATACTTTTCAACAAAATTCCTCTGGACAAAGTTTCAACGTCCATGACTATTAATGCTCCCGCTTCAGTTTTATTAGCTCTGTATATTGCCGTTGCTGAAAAACAGGGAGTTTCCAAAGATAAAATAAGCGGAACGGTTCAAAACGATATATTAAAAGAATATATCGCAAGAGGGACTTATATATTCCCGCCGAAAGCTTCGATGAGGCTTGTTACGAATATCTTCGAATATTGCTCTAAAGAGGTTCACAGATGGAATACTATTTCAATTTCCGGGTATCATATACGTGAAGCGGGTTCGACTGCTGCACAGGAAGTTGGGTTCACTTTAGCCAATGGTATTGCTTATGTTGAAGCTGCGGTAACTGCGGGTTTAAATATCGATAATTTTTCAAAAAGGCTCTCCTTTTTTTTTAATGCACATAATGACCTTTTTGAGGAAGCAGCAAAATACAGAGCAGCTCGAAGGTTATGGGCAAAAATTATGAAGGAAAGGTTTTCGGCAAAAGATCCAAGAACAATGATGCTAAGGTTTCATACACAAACTGCCGGCTCAACTCTTACTGCACAGCAGGTTGATAATAACATTGTCAGGGTAACAATTCAAGCTTTAGCCGCTGTAATGGGAGGTACTCAAAGCCTTCATACTAATTCAAAGGATGAAGCGCTGGCGCTCCCCACTGAAGATTCCGTACGGGTGGCTTTGAAAACTCAACAAATAATTGCTGAAGAAAGCGGGGTCCCCAATACCATCGATCCTCTTGCTGGCTCATATTATGTTGAGTCCTTAACAGATCAGATTGAAAAAGAGGCTGAGGAGATTATTAGCAAAATCGATTCAATCGGGGGAATGATCTCTGCTATCGAAATGGGTTACGTACAATTAGAAATTCAAAAAGCAGCATATGAGTTTGAGAAACAACTTGAAAGAAAGGAGAAAATTATTGTCGGGGTTAATAAGTATAGGATTGAAGAAGACACAAGTCCGGAATTATTAAAGATTGATGTGAAAATACAAAATGAACAAATTAAATTTCTAAATAAAATTCGCAGTGAAAGAGATAATGAAAAAGTAAGTCAAAAATTATCTGAACTAAAAAATGCAGCATACGGGAACGGGAATTTAATGCCTTATATTCTGGAAGCTGTAAAAGTTTATACCAGTGTTGGAGAAATATGTAACTCATTAAGAGAAGTTTTTGGTGAATATAAAGAAAATGTTGTAATTTAACTTTCAGTAATAATTTGCGAGGAGGGATATGCTGACTACTCATATCGAACATATCGGTATAGCAGTAAAAAATTTAGAAGAATCCATTAGGTATTATGAAGATATCCTTGGATTAAAATGTTATGCGGTTGAGGAGGTGAAGGATCAGAAGGTTAAGACTGCAATATTTAAAATTGGAGAATCAAAAATTGAACTGCTTGAAACTACGGATCCTGATGGACCGATCGGGAGATTTATTAAAGATAAAGGAGAAGGGATTCATCATATCGCTTTTGCAGTTAATAATGTTCAAGCAGCTCTTGACGAGGTTAAATCAAAAGGTGTTTTTTTGGTGGACCAGAAACCAAGAAAAGGAGCAGAAGAATTAGATATTGCATTTTTACATCCGAAGTCGACTCACGGTGTTTTAGTGGAGTTCTGCTCCAAAGAATAGCTCAATATCTGCAGGTCACTTTAGAAGTTAAATTACATAGGCAACTGCAGATGAGTAATATGATTATTTTTAAAACTTGATTCCAGAAATAAGAATTAAGCGTTTCCTTTGTATTAAACTAAAGCTCTGCTCTCATTGTGAGAAATGAAAATCACAATAATTCAACTGAAACTTGATTATTCTTATTGGCATGTCTATTGAAATTTTATTAGCGGCTTAAATCTATTACTGCTGACAAGAGGGCAAATGAGAAAGATAAATATTAAATCTTTTAAAGTTCCGGTTATTCTTTTCTTATTACTTACCGTTGCATCTGTTATAATTATTTTTTTCATTTTTAAGAATAATAACATTAACAGCAAGTTTTATGTAAATAATGGTTTGATTTATAATTCTGGTAATAATGATATTTATAGCGGTAAAATAGTTGACACTGTTAAAGATAAAATAATTGAATATAACGTAATCAATGGTCTTAAAAACGGTGAATTTATCATTCGTTATCTGAATGGAAACTACCAGATAAAAGGCTTAATAAAGGATAATAAGAATTTCGGTGAATGGAAATATTATTACCCTTCAGGACAGCTTGAATCGATCGGAACGTTTAAGGATGATGTTGTTTCAGACGAATGGGTCTGGTTTTATGAGAATGGGAAAAGAAAGGAAAACGGGAATTTTGTTAAGGGGAAAAGAGAAGGTCGATGGAATATGTATGATGAAAACGGGAATTTAAAATCCATTTTATATTTTAATAATGGGAGAATGATTACAAAACTGGAGGCGCAGGAATCGAAGGCAATTTAATAATTGGGTACGGGAAGATGTCATGCTTACGGCGTTTTTTTTTTTTGATATTAGCTGCTAATAATATTTCACACCTCTCGGGACTGCAGGAGCTTTTGATTTGGATTCGTTCAGATCACCACAATGATTTACGGTATACTTTGATTCAAAGAATTCTCTGGAGTGCGGATATCTTTGGTTTATTCAGTTTCTATAATATTTCGATTCTCTGAAGTGAAGACAATATTAAGATTACCTAAAGTAGATCTAATTAAATTTCTAAAATAAAAAAAATGATTTTTATAAGATTTAGTTCAATGTTTTAAATCCCTGCGTCTTAAGATTGAAATAAATGATTACCGCAGCAATAAAACCTACAATTAGAATAAAAATCCCGGTTAAATACTCAGAAAAAATTATCTTACCTACTCCAAATAAGGAGGCATATACAAGTACAATACCCATTATCCAGTTAACCAAAAGCTTCCCGAAATGATTGTTTTGTTTAAGTTCAGGCAATTGATTTTCTATATGTTTCCATCCTATTCCGCCTGGATATGTTCGTTTATAAAATGAAATCAATTTTTTCTCCTCAGTCGGCTTTGTTAAGAAAGTAACAACTAACCATACTGCTGTTGTTCCGAAAACGATTGGATAAAGAGTCATTGGAGATTCCATTTTAAACCCGTAGACCGCTATCGGATAAATTATTAACGGGGCAATCATTGCAGAAATCTCAGACCAGGCGTTAATTCTCCACCAGTACCAGCGCAAAATAAGTACTGCACCTATCCCTGCACTTGCGTTAATTATAAATATCCATGCCCCTGAAACTGTTGTTAGAAATATATCTGTTATTATTAATGAAAATATTGTCATTAAAATTATTGCTATACGTGAAATTAAAACGTAATGTTTTTCATTTCCATCCTGTTTAATAAATCTCCGGTAAAAATCATTAATAATATAGGAAGTTCCCCAGTTTAGTTGAGACGCAATGGTAGACATATAAGCTGCTAAGAAAACTGCAATTAGCATTCCCAGAAATCCGGTTGGTAAATACATTAACATTAATTTAGGATACATAACTCCGGGATCTACTGTATTTTCATATTCATTATATACCTTTTGAAATTCCGGTAATTTATACAGCGGATCATTCGTGCTAAGAAGCTCCTGATGATCATAAGCCTCAACAACTTTTTCATACATTGCCGGGTATTGAGCTTTTACTGCTTCAGGGCTTTCTGATCGCGGAAGCAATACTAATGCGGCAAGAGCAACTAAAATCCACGGCCAGGGACGTACAGCATAATTTGCTATTGTAAACCACAATGTTGCAAAAAGACTATGTTTTTCATCCTTTGCCGACATCATTCTCTGCGCTACATATCCACCTCCTCCAGGATCCGAGCCCGGATACCAGCTCGACCACCATTGCAAACCTATATACGCGAAAAAGGCCCCTGCAGGAATTGCTAACGCACCTCCGGTTATCCCTTCAGCTGTTAATTCTCCAATCTTCGGTAGAAAGTTTAGAACCTGCGGAGCAAGTTTTGCCTTCATCGCTACAATTCCACCTACCTGAGGTAGGTTTACTACAATTATTGCTAGAATAACACATCCTGTCATAGCAAATACAAATTGAAAACTGTCTGTTCTTGCAGTCCCGAGTAAACCTGACGCTGAAGCATAAATTGCGATAATAGATGCGGCTATAACTACAAGTAAAAAGGGATCTATTCCCGGAATTGTAACATGAAATACTTTCTCCATTGCTTTATTCACCCACCCCATTACTATAGCATTCATAAACAATCCGAGATATATTGCTCTAAAGCCCCGAAGTACCGCTGCTGCTTTTCCCGAATATCTAAGCTCTACAAATTCCACATCGGTCATTATATTAGCGCGGCGCCATAATTTTGCGAAAAAGAATACAGTCAGCATAGCACCAATTGCCATATTCCACCATAGCCAGTTCCCGGCTATTCCATTACGCGCTACCAATTCTGTCACGGCCAGAGGAGTATCTGCTGCAAATGTAGTAGCCACCATTGCAGTACCTGCTATATACCAGGGTAAATTTCTTCCGGATAAGAAAAACTCACCTGTATCCTTTCCTGCACGGCGCGTATAGTATGCAGCTATTGAAAATACTACCAAAAAATAAATTACTATTATTACAACATCTAAAATTTGAATATGATGCATTTGATAAATCTTTATATTATAGATATTTGAAAGATGACATCTTTACTATTAAAAATAAGGTTTTTTCTTATTTTATATTTTAATAAAAAACTGAAAATGATTGTCTTTCAAAAAATTCATCTTTACATGCGTAAAGTTTATTTTCCCATAACTACTTCAACTTCATTAATGGAGCCTCTGCTCTGAATAGGAATTATACCTTCAATATCCTCTCCATTAACTCTAATACATTTCACTCCCTTTTCAATGCCCTCCGGATTTTTTACCTTTATATTATAAACAGCTCCGCGCCATTTTCTTTTTACTTCAAATTCGCTCCAGTCAGATGGAATGCAAGGATCAATTTTTAATCCCTGATATGTAGTCTGTATACCTAATATATATTTGGTTGCGGCAATATACATCCATGAAGCCGTTCCTGTCAGCCATGGGTGCCTTGCTCTGCCGAAAGCCGTATGATCTTTTCCCATAATAAATTGACAATAAGAATATGGTTCTGCCTGGCGTATTTCAATTATATCATTTTGGTTATAAGGTAAAATGGCATCATAAAATTTCATTGCCCGGCTGCCATTCCCTAATTTACAGTCTGCTATAATAGCCCATGGATTAGGATGGCTGAATATCGCCCCGTTTTCTTTAATACCTTTATAAACTCTTGTTACATAACCAATATCATCATCAGGTTTTGAATATGCGGGCCATAAGAGATGCAAACCATATTTAGAAAATAAATGCTTATCTACAGAATCCATGCACTTTATTGCACGTTCTTCCGATGCGACACCGGAATAAACAGCCCAGCTTTGTGAATTTAAAAATATTTTCCCCTCTTCACTTTCATTTGTACCTATTTTTATTCCTTTTTTAGTAAAGCCCCTTATATACCAGTTCCCATCCCACAGCTCTTCTTCACAGGCTTTTTTTACCTTCTGAGCTATTTCTGTATATCTATTAACATCTTCTGTTTTGTTTAATACTTTAGCCGATTCAATAAAAACTTGCAATGCCCAAAAATGCATAAATGAAACCATTGCACTCTCTCCGCCGCCAAGATTTAGGCAGTCATTCCAATCGGCTCTTAACCCCTTACAGATACCATCCTTGCCGATATATTTTGCGGAGAAATCCAGAATTTTGGTTATATGCTCGTAAACAGTCCCTTCCCCTCCATCTGCATAAGGTATAATTTTATCGAAGAATTCCAGGTCACCGTTTTCAGTTATCCATTCGCATATTGATACAACAAGCCACAGTGCATCATCGGAACAAACATCCTCCATCCCGTGAACAATATCCGATGGACTCGGCGTAGGTACTACAGTAGGTAATTTCACTCCCGGCAGTTTATCTTCAGCAGGTTCAAAAACATCAGGATCAAATAAGTGAAGGCCATATCCCATACTGGTGTGCCCTTTAAGTAACTGTATTATCCTTTGCTTTGTTTTATCCGGATTTGTATGAACTACACCCATTATATCCTGAGAAGTATCCCGGTAGCCTAACCCGACTCTCCCCCCTACTTCTATAAAAGAACCGAAACGGGACCATACTACACATGTTTCAGCCTGGTAAAGTGTCCATGTATTTATCATAGAGTTAAAACCAGGATGGGGTGTTTTACATTGAAATACTCGCTCTCTTCTTCTGCCAGTAATCTTTCAATTCATTAAATGCAGAGTCAACATTATTAAAATCAGAATATTTTTCCTTAATCGAATATCCCTTCTCTTTCCGGGAACCAATTCCTAACATAAAAATTAATCTGGATTCTTCTCCTGCATTCAATATAACTTTTTTATGCAGTGAACCGCAATGATTACCTCCAAGTTCGGAACTATTTTGACATTCCCCTCTTTCAACCGCAATTGGATTACTTTCTGTTCTGTAGTTCCCGATAAATGTATCTCTTACACAATCATAACTGTCCGGTTTAAAATTCGAAGCAAAAAAATGATAAGTCCACGGTTCATAAAAAAAATCATATTCTATTATATCATCCTTATAATTTGAACCGCTTGCATAAAGGCTCATCTGAAGATTCTGATTATCAATCTCAACATGATGAAAAGAAAATTCCAGGTACGTGAAGATACTTAATCTGCGCTGTTTCTTCCCCTTATTCTTTATTTTAACATCCCATAATTCAACATCATCTTCTATAGGAATAAATAAAAGTTGTTCTCCTTCTATATCATTATAATCACATTGAAATTTAGAATAAGACAAACCATGCCTGCATATATATTTTGCTTTATTAAAATCTTTCCCGGTTGGCTGCCAGGATAAAGACCAGTATTCGCCGGTTTCATCATCTCTTATATAAACATAGTGTCCCGGTCTATCAAGCGGAACTCCATTTTGCCGGAAACGTGTCACTCTATGATGTTCCGTAGATTTATAAAATGAATATCCTCCAGCATTGTGTGAAATTACAGTGCAGAGATCCTTTACACCTAAATAATTTGTCCATGAAACAGGAACATCAGGCCGTTCAATAACATATTCCTGATGTTCATCATCAAAATATCCGAATTGCATTTATTACTCCGATATTAAAAAATCTATTTAAACAGATACTTTCTCTTCTTCAATTTTTCTAAACGGAACCAGCCATGATACCAGAAAAGATGGGATAGTAGCAATCATTACCCATATGAAGAAATATTCATATCCAAGGAAATCACTTACAAAACCGCTTATCATTGAGGGAATTAAAAAGCCCAACTGCATTAAGGAAGTTGCAAAAGCATAATGAGCCATTTTATATTTACCGGGTGCTATCTGCTGCATCATATACAAAGTTAATCCGATAAATCCAAAACCGTATCCGAAATATTCAAAAACTACAAAAACGCTGATAACTATAAAGCTTGTAGGCTGAACAATTGCTAAATAAGTATATACTGCAAAAGGAATATTGAAAAAAGCACACAATACTAATAAGGATTTCCTCAACCCTCTGTTCGCTGTATAATATCCCGCAAGTATAGAACCTAAAACAAAAGCCAAAGGTGGAAAAATTCCGTATAGAAAACCTATATCTTCAGTCGATAAACCTAGCCCTCCATGAAAGCGTGTCTGCACGCATAAACAATGGAACGATCTTTACTGCCTGTCCTTCTGCAAATCTATATAAAATAAGGAATGCTATTGCCCAAATAATATATTTTTTCTGGAAAAAGGTTTTTACAACATCAAGAAATTTTGAATAAGCTTCTTTAAAATTTTTAACGTTTTGAGCTTTTCCACCCGAAGGCAAGAATTTAAGGTGATAAATGCTCATTGCTATTAAGATTGCTCCGAAAGAACCCATCACTATAGTCCAGGCAGGCTTTATACCGATATCTTTTTCAAGAATTCCCGCTAAAAGTACAAAAGCACCTTGTGATAATATCTTTCCGACATTATAGAATGCCCCCTGCCACCCCACATATTTTGCCTGCTCGGTTGAATCAAGAACATTTACATATACTCCGTCAGCTGCCGTATCATGTATAGCCGAATTCAATGCTATTAAACCGAAAAAAATTATAGTCCATTCAAAATATGATGGAAGCTGTAAAGTTAATATAAGTAGTCCAAAACTTATTCCTCCCAAAAATTGAGTCGCAAGAACAAAATCTTTCTTGGTTCTAAACATTTCAAGTATTGGTCCCCACAGCGGTTTCAAAGCCCAGGGAATTGTAACTAAACTGGTAAAAAAAGCTATTTTAGCATCCGAAATTCCGAGACTTTTATACATTAAAACGGATACAACATTAACTACAACAAACGGCAATCCTTCTGCTGTATATAAAGTCGGAACCCATAAAGCAGGATTTACTTTTTTTCCTGATGAAGGTTTTACTTCATTATTTTCTGTTAAGGTATCCATATATTTTTACTTTTTTCACTTATTCTTGTTCATAACTTGTGAACTAAAGTATTACTCTTATTCCTAAACTCTATGCTATAACTCCTTCAATGGATAGCATCGATTTCTTAAATACTAAAGTTTTCTAATGTGCTATGTTAATCCAGCTATTATCGATTAATTTTTTTACCGCATCAACAATTGCAATTTGTACCCTGCCGTATGATATTCGGGCATTATCAACTATTAGATTCGCTTTATTATTCCATCCGGTATCTGCTTTAGTTTTGCTTTCTATAAATGCCAATGCTTCTAAACCTATTCCAGCCAGTTTGGATAAATTTTCAGACAGAGGTTCAATTTCTTTAAGTACCGGAGAATTATTAATTATCAATAAAAGCTGATTGTGATTATTCTGAAGTTTTATTAATTCATCCTTTATCTTGTTAGCTTCTTCTATCTCTGGTAATTGTAAAAACTTATCGATCAATTTATTAATATCTCTGGCATGTTTCGGATCTGCAACCGCAGCATCTACTACTAAAGTATGTGGAGAATACTGCACATTCTTATAACCTCTATACTTTTTCAAATTATCGCGTTCATATTCTTCGAGGGGTCTAACAACATCAACAAGAATCTTTAAAGGTTCAATTGGCTGGTTATTCGTTAACACTCTCAAAATAACCGGCTGAAAAGAGATATTTTCTAATCCATATCTTTCCAATAAAAAGTTGATATGATCCAGACGTTTATACATATCATCTACATCATTGATATCTCTGGGAGACCAGAATCTTTCCGCTATAGCTGCGGTCCTTGGCCAAATTCTAGAATCTATTATATCCTTAGTTACCCATTCCGACCATATAGTGGCTTCCCCTCCAAGAATATGTGACTCCTCATCTGATGTTAAATCGGAACTATCAGGTACAGGATCATTTAAATAATGGTACGATGCAGGCTGCATTAAATCAATATAATATCCGTTTGAAAGGATTCCCTGATATCCCTGCTTTGCAGCTTGTATTAGAGCTTTCGTCCCTCTCCATGACTGAATTACGATATTATTAGGAATATCCGGAGTAAATATCTCGTCCCAGCCAACCATCTTCTTTCCATATTTAGAAAGTATTTTCTGTACCCTGTTTACAAAGTATGACTGAAGCTGACTGTTGTCAGTAAACCCTTTCTCTTCCTTAAATCTTTGAATCTCGTTATTTGCGTTCCATTGAACGCCGTTATTTTCATCTCCTCCTATATGCATATATTCATCAGGGAATAAAGACGCCATTTCCTTGAAAAATTTATCTAAAAACTGATAAGTTTTCTCAATAGTAGGGTTGAGGGTAGGATTCAGTAGCTCCGAATCTATATTCGTAATTATAAGGCTTTAAACTATCGGAATTTGTTTCCGGAAAACTGGCATATTCAGGGTAACCTACAAACCATGAGGTTGCATGTCCCGGCATATCAAATTCAGGATAAACTCTTATGCCTCTTTCACCGGCATATTTAATTATATCTTTAATTTGTTCCTGAGTATAGTAAAAACCGTTTGAACCTAATTCCTGGAGTTTAGGAAAAGTCTTGCATTCAACACGAAACCCCTGGTCATCGCTTAAATGTAAATGCAGAACATTTAACTTAACTGCAGCCATTCCATCCAAATTCCGTTTGATAACATTAACAGGCATAAAATGGCGTGCAACATCAATCATCAAACCTCGCCATTTAAATCTCGGTGTATCATTGATCTCAACCGCCGGAAAATAGTAGCCGCTTGTATCAACACTTAAAAGCTGCAGAAGTGTTTGAAGACTATGAATAGCACCTAAATCTGTTTCAGCGCTTATTTGAATATTATTTTCATCAATAACTAATTTATACGATTCATCCTCACCTAATTTAATATTTCCAGGTCTTTCTATCTCAATAACTGCTTTTGTTTCAACTAATCCGATGCTGTCATGAATTGCAAATCCCCGCTTAAAAAATAACCCCGTTCTTTCATCTAATCTTCTTATAAAGCGTGCTGCCGAACCATATATTCTTGCATTTGGGTTTCCGGTTATTTCTATAGAAAAATCTCTATCTATCCTGAATTTACCTTCTTTAACGGATATCTCTTTAGGAAAAGGCATTAAATTTAATTCGTGATCATTTTCGGCTAATACATTTGGAGATAAAGAGATAAGAAATAATAGAGATAATAGAATCTTATTGAGAATTTTCATGCTGGATTTTAAAATCATTAAGTTAAAAAATATTAAATTGTTAAACTGAAATATTTATTGTCTTATTTTAAGTACAGCATTTCTTTCGTTTGTCTAAATTCCTCTGAAATAATCGTGTAAAAGTATACTCCGCTGCTCAAATGATATTTTTCCGCGTCAAATTCAATTTTATATTCTCCGCCTGTTTTAATTTCATTTACAAGAACGGCCACTTCTCTCCCCATTATATCATAAATTTTTAGACTGATAAATTCAGAATTTTTAATTCGGAATCCGATATTTGTTGAAGGATTAAAGGGATTTGGATAATTATTATATAATTCAAATCTATCTAATACTTTATTATCCGCTGTTCTGACAGATGTCACTTGTCTTATTGTATTACCGATTGTTTCCAGCAATGGTTGTTTACTACCCATTAAATCTTGACCAAGTGCCCAAATCATTACACCTGCTAAATTTTGATTAATACTGAACTGCACTTTATAACGTATTGATGTTGTATCATCAAATGTAATTAGTTTGGTTGAATTGTCATTTAAATAATAAGGTACCTTTGAAACATCATCCCAATAATAATTCCAACCTCCCGATGAGGTCTGTGAAACTATGTCAGAATAAACAATTTCTGGTACACTGCCTGTAAAAGGTTTATACATACCTGATGAATTAAATTCTTTTCCATAAAATGGCATCCCTAGAAGTATTTTATCTTTTGGCACTTTTCTGCTGACAGTTAAATATTGGACAGCGTCATACCCCGCACCGTCATTATCACCGGGAGCCTGATAAAGAGGAGCATTAGGTCCTGAATGTGTTGACCATGAACCATGAAAATCGTATGCCATTATTGCAAACCAGTCAATGTAGCTTGCTATTTTTTCATATTCTATCCATTGTCCCGACCAGTTTCCTGCGGGTACTGCCATTGTAATTAATAATGGAGTATTTACTTCATTAAATTTTTGACGCATTTCCTTTACCAGTAGAGTAAGCTGAACCTTTTGCTGCTGATTAGATGGGTTTTCCCAATCCAGGTCAATTCCGTCATAATTATTACTAACAAGAAAATTTAATACGTTATTAATAAACTTTGCTCTTATCGAAGAATCTGCACACATTGGCCCAAAGCCATCCGACTGGCCGTATCCTCCAAAGGAAATTAAAATCTTCTTATTTGCATCATGAACAGCCTGGTTCAACTGTGGAGTAATTAACCCGCTATACATGTCAACTGAACCATCAGGTTTCGGCCATGCAAAGGCATGGATTAGATAATCCACGTTTTCAAATTCTATTTTGTTTGGAGTTAAAGTAGATTTTAACCAATCAGGATAATATCCCACTACTTTGAATTGTGCATAATTTGAACGATAGCTGATTATAAAAACAATTAGAATATAATTTAACCGTTAATATAATATTTTGCAGTAATCTGAATTGTAACAATAAAACCTCTCTAAATTGACAACTGAGGCTGACTATAAATTATCTTCAATTGAATAATCGCCGAACATCTTTTTAATCTGCACAAACTGCATGTCATTTTGAAATAAATTAATAATCTCCGAAATTTAAAATATTTTACCGGGACCGCCAAATTTATGACAGTCCCGGTTAGGAGGCAAGATACGGACGAAACCTACTTCAAGAGAACCATCTTTTTAGTAAGAATGTTGTTCCCTTCCTCTAACCTATAGAGGTAAATACCGCTTGCAAAATTACTCATATCTACTCTTAAATTATATTCACCTGCTGATTTGAATTCATTATTAACTAAAGTTTTAACCAGCTGACCAAGAGTATTATAAACTTTTAAGCTTACATTTCCTGCTTCCGAAATTGTAAATTTAACATTTGTCGAAGGGTTGAATGGATTCGGATAAGCTTCGGAAAGGTTAAATTTATTTGGTAATTGTCCTGGAGTACTTTCAACTCCGGTTACACCGTTAAACCAGTATAGATCACCTACCGGCATTCCATCAGTTGCACCGGTCTTTAATGTGGCATTGCTGTATTGCAAGTCCGCTGCTTCAGGAAGCGGCCATGCTGGAGTCCAGTCTAACGGTTGTGGCTGTGGAACATCTGTGATCAAACAGCCGTAAGTTTCTGTTGTGCCTGTACCGCTTCTAACTGCAGCAAAATATCCAGTTAAACCCTGTGCATATCCCGTCCCGGCATTAAGTGCTGCATCAATTGAAGTACCAAAACCAGGATCGACTTCGGTATTACCTGATGCCTTAAATCCGGGATGATTGGTTGCATCGTTAAACATTGCCGCAGTGGCATCATTCATAAATTTCGGAGTATAGACCGTATCAATTGTTGCTGTATCATTCCAGGATTTCCAGAAATCTGTAAGACCTTTAGACCAATAACTATTATTGTTCATTACTTCAACTTTACGCAGTTTCTCTGCAGCTGGGTCTCCGGCACCAGTTGCAGGACTTCCTAATAAAATTGAAGCTGTTGTTGAATCTAATGGACCTATGGTTACACATGACGGACCTGTATTTGCAGTAAAAGAATCCCAGCCTGCAAATTCTGTTTTATTCTCTCCGCCGGAATAAGCATTGTAGAAAAGATTGTTATTGAATTTAGCATTTACTACTCTATCGACGAAGAACGGATTCTTAAATGTATTCATTATATTACAATGCGAAACCTCAAAATAGTTTACAATACCGCCGGTTGCAGCACAAACATAACCAGCAACACAATTCAAAGTGCTGTTTCTAACGATGATTGTATCTGTTTTGAATGCGCCTACTCCGTTCTGATTCCTAATAAATTCTCCTTCATAATAATCAGATGTTGAGTTGACAGAGTTCCTCATTGTACAGTTTGAAATGTAAAGTTTAACCCAGTTGGCTGCATAACTAAATGCATCCCCAGTAATATCATCAAAAACCAGGTTATCTGCTCTAAGGCTAATGCTATCTGCTAAAAGAGATAGTCCCACGCCATAACCTACAGTATTATTAATTGCAAGTCCAAGGAAATAAATGTTCTTGACTGTAACTTTAGATCCCTGTCCTGAGAACTGGAATACTGTACTCGGTATAGAACCATCCGAAAGAACATCCGGCTGTATACACGGCAGCTTGCCGGTTGATGCGTCAGGGACACCAATTATTTGTACTCCTGACCTGAATGTCATTGTTGCATCATATAAATAGGTGGTGTCAACCGATACTAACTGGTAAACCGCATGATTTTGTAACCCGCTTGATGTAGTGTCCGCTCCGATTGTCTGATCAAGTGTTGGTCCGCTTGCATAAAGGGTTAGTGTACCGCTTTGAGCAAATGTTTGCATTGGTGATAATAGTAACATTATCATCGCAATAAAAAAAGTTGCGGTGAATATTGTTTTCATAATAATGTTCCTTTCTATTGTTATAGAATTTATTTTACATGGAATAAGATGACACACATAATTTGATATAAACTCTTAGAAAAGTTATATCTCACTGCCTTCGATAATCGGAGAAATTTCATCACCTCCGTTTCTTCTCCTTAAATCAGAATTAAACATAAGTTATTTTAAAAATATCTATTGTATATCTTTATTTTAAGACTTATTTATCTTTTAATTTTCTTCGTTTTGTCATACAACTGTCGTTATTACAACTTCAAACGAATCCCTAAATCTGCAGTCATACCATAATCCTGTTCTGCTTGGGGTACACCTGTTGGTGCTTGAATAACCTGTACATCTGTCTCACTATTGAAGTTGCTGAGGTCACCGTAAAGTTGAATACCAAGCCAGGGAAGATCTTGTTTTACAGCAAGATCCCACCTAGTATAAGATGATGTAGTTGTCCGTAATTGCGGCCAAAAATTCGGACCTGAAAAGATATTATCCTGATAAATCATGGAAACCCGGACCGAGAATCCCTTATAATCATATCCCAATGATAAATTAGCAATATTATCAGGCTGATATAGAAGTCTGTCCTCAAAAGTTGTATCAACGTACACTAAACCGCGTCCAACTTTGACTATATTTACATAGGGGTATTTTTCTTTTGAAAAAACATGAGTATAATTAACATTGAGCACAAATCCGTCGAATGGATGGGGTAAATACCAGAAATGTGTCTGCCAGTCAATTTCTAATCCATAATCCGTCGCCCTGTATTGATCATTTACATATGTTGCTACACTATATGAACCTGTTGGGGTTGAAGCCGGTTTAAGCCCTGCAGGATAATAAGGTAATACTTCTGCTCCCGAAACATGAAATGTCCATGGATAAATCAGATCATCGATATGCTTAAGGAACCCTCCTATTGTAAACAAACCTATTGAATTATCATAAAATGAAAAATAGATATCATAATTAGTTGAACGGGTTGGGCTTAATTGTGAATTATTCCAGGAAATTGTTCCGCCGGTTGATGCAGGTACATTAATTCTTGGTATTATTGAGTTGAAATCAGGATATGCAAGGGTGTGAGTATACGATAATCTTATATCAAACCATGTAAAGGGTTTATACCTCAATGCAACATCAGGCAGCCAGTAACCATGGTTTACTGTAACGGTTGTATCATAATGCAGGTATGGTCCGCCGGTTGAAGATGCACTGTTCTGCTGACCTTGTATACCCTTATAAGTGGTCTGCAGATTTTGATATCGAACACCGGGAATTATTGTAATCTGCGGGCCGATATTTACTGTTGCCATAATATAACCGGCACTCTGATTCTCATGACCGTTGTAATTATATGTTGAAGAATTGTATGAATCATGTGAATAAGCAATAGCATTTCTCTTTTCAATAAGACTAATATTATTATCAAGATAATTAGAAAGGTTTGAAAGCATCCCGTAATTCAGTGCGTAGATCATAGGATATCTGCCGCCAAGAAATTCTCCATAGTCATATCCCGGATCTATAAAAGGATCTATAGGTATACTTGTTGTGCTTCTATATTGTGATGTAGACGGAAAGTGAGAGGCAATCAAGCTGTCAACAAACCCGGCACTCGCTAGACCTAGTCCATCACCACGTGTCTGTCCATATAGGTATTTACGTGTTTCATACCTGTAACTTCCCCCGAATTTTATTACAGAAGAGATTTTGTCTGAAAAATTTAAATTTGTCTCTAAATCTAGAGAACCGGTTAAAGCTCTTGCTCCTGAAAAGCTGTTAAATGTTTGGATTGCATTTAGGTACGTTAAACTTGCATCGTTATTTGCAGCTTTGGGAATATCCTGAGGGCTCAGATTTGCAACACTAACTAGACCTCCAAGTCCGGCTGATCCCTGTTGAAATGTAGCTGTCCAATCATGAGGATTTTTTGTTTCTGTGTAAGCGTGTGAAAATTCGGCATTTAAATGAAAAATTGGCAGTTGATATTGTAAATGAAGCGCGTTGGTAATCACACTCAAAGTACTCTTGGAATAATTTAGAGAATAGTTGTGAATATTACTTCCAGTACTCCCCGTAATTCCATAATATTCTCCACGATCTTGTATATTGGTATTGCCTGTGCTCAATAGATTTGCTAATTTAATGGTACCTGCAGGTAGTTTGTAGTCTAGCACAATCGCCCCGTTATATCGCTGACGGTCTCTTGGTATATTATCCAGGTTCAGACTCGTTGTTAAGTATTGGGTTATACTATTGCCGTTATTAGTATAAGAAGCTCCTAATTGATTTGAAGTAAGGTTCTTTCTTTCAACAGATACCTGAGCAAAAACACCCAAATTATTTTTAAAGAACCTGTTTTCTACGCTACCTACATATTTATAGTTGTTAAGTTTGTTATATGCATTTGAAAGAGCATTATATCCTCCCTGAAAAAGCAGCCCAAACTGCGGTACTCCAGCCTCTGTAACTTTTGCCTCTCTTAATTCCATGTTTACAGTTCCACCTATGACATTAGCATCCATGTCAGGGGTTACGGTTTTCATCACCTCCATCCCTTCCAGCATATTGGATGAAATCATACTCAAGTCCACACTTGCATCGTTAGGATTAGATGAAGTTAATTGAACTCCATTGATTAAAATGCGATTATACTTTGGGGCTAGTCCTCGTATTACAACCTCATCAGCTTCTCCCCCGCTTCTGAGCACCGATATTCCCGGAAGCCTCCCTATCGATTCCGCGGCGTTTGCATCCGGCAGTTCCTGGATTCGTGCTGCAGAAACTGCATTTACTATCTGTGAGGACGTTAGTTGTTTGTTAATTGCTTCATATTGACCGCTTGCCTGCCCCGTAACCACTACTGTTTGGCCTTCAACACTTTCAGGTTCAAGATTAAAGTCCTGCGAAAGATGCATCCCTTCCTTAATCTCTATTTTAAATTCTTTGGACTTATATCCTATATATGTTGCACGGATAGTGTATGAACCTGACGGAACGTTTTTAATTGTATATTTTCCGTTCATATCAGCTGCGGACCCAAAGCTGGTTCCTAAGAGAATAACATTAGTCCCTATAAGAGGATCGTTAGTTTGAGAATCCTTAACATATCCTTCTATATTGGCTGGTGATACAGCACCAAAAGAATTATCTGTAAACAGAAAAATTAAAATTAGATAGATCGGAACAAAAAGTATTTTACGCATTTTGTGCTCCTTTGATAAAATTATCTGAAATAGTTTTATCTTTTTATAATTATTTTCAGTAAAAATTATGAATAACTTACCTGAATTTTTTTTATATCCTTCATTACAAGATTACTGACACCTAATACTGCTGCCCTACCGCTCTGTAATGTAGATTTTAATATTCGAACTTTGCCCTTATAAATATTTAACAAATATTTATCAAAATAAAACCTTGTAGGTTTTAACAGCAGATCTCCTGACTCCGACAATCCTCCAAGCAAGATGATTGCTTCCGGGTCAAAATACGCTACGACATTTGATAATGCCCTGCCTAATATTTCTCCTGTAAACTCAAATACTTTCATTGCCATCCGATCTTTATCCAAAGCTAATTCACTGATACGCTTGCTGGTAAGATTCTTATAACTTATATTTCTTAACTCTGTTTCTTCATTATAATAGCTTAGAAAATCAAACACCGTCCTTTTAATACCGCTTGCTGAGATATAAGTCTCTAAACAACCGTGCTTACCGCAATTACATTTTCGTCCATTTGATTTAACCACTACATGTCCAAGTTCACCGGCTAACCCGTTTTCCCCATATATCAAATTACCATCTACTACAATACCGCTTCCTAATCCTGTACCTAATGTCAGAACGATAAAATTTCTCATCCCGGCAGCACTTCCGCATATTTGCTCTCCCAGCGCAGCTGCATTGGCATCATTAATCAATGCAATAGGGATATCAAAATATTTTTTTAATAGATCTACCAGGTTCACATTTTTCCATTTAAGGTTCACTGAGTTTTCTATAATCCCGGTTAGGAAATTTGCATTGGGTGCAGCTAAACCAATACCTCTTAATTCATATGTACCGGAAAAGTCCATAAATATTTCTTTGATATAATTATGTAAACGTTCTACATATGTATCAACGCCTGTTTCCGAATTGGTTTCAAAGGTTTTATCTAATAAATAATTATTCTCAAAATCAATTAATCCCAAAACCGTATTGGTGCCGCCTATATCGACCCCTATAATTGCTCCTTGTTTTTTCATGTTTAATAAATCAATTAAAGTGAATTCAATTAGTTTGTTGATTAAACAAACTAACTATTAAAAGAAGTAAAAATCATTTCAAAACACCTATCAAATCATAATCTTATAATCGTCAAAAATTTTTTTAATGGCGTAAGTAGCTGCACCTAATAATCTTGGACGTACTTGTAAAGAAGTTGGTAATATCAGAATTTTTTTCCTTTCACCATAAAACGCTCTCTTTTTCACTATTCTATTTATTTCAGGATAAATAATATCCCACGCCTGTATTATTCTTCCTCCTAAAATAAATGCATGCGGATCTATAGCTTTTAATATATTAGAGATTCCTAGCCCTAAATAATAACCGGTTTGGCTCAGAACATCTTTGGCAATTTCATCGCCTTTCATTGCAAAGTCTATAACTTCATCAACTGTAAATTTTAACGGCTGCTTAAACTCTCCATATTTTTTTGATATGTATCTGCTTACAGTAGCTCTATCTGAAGCATATCTTTCCCAGCAGCCGTGATTTCCGCAGCTGCATAATTCTCCCCCTTCAAAGATAACCATGTGCCCTACTTCCCCTGATGCATGGAATTCTCCGTCAAGGATTTTATTTTCCACAACAATACCGGAGCCTATTCCCGGTCCTATTTCAAGAAATATAAAATTTGAAAGATTTGTACTATGTTTTCCGAACCATAATTCTGCTTGAGCAGAACATTTAGCATCATTTCCAATTGTTAAAATTTCAAGATCCGGCCATAAATTTGTTATTACCTGTCCGATATCAAAATCTTCCCATCCGAGATTCGGAGCATAATTGACAATAAGTTTATTAGAATCCACAATACCGGCTACACTTACGCCCAAACCTTTTAATTCATAAATGTTCAGTTGAGTCATTAACTTTCGAATTTCATTTAGACACTTTTCAATAAATTTATTTTTTTCTTGAGCCTCTGTATTTATTGAAGAAGTTGCCAGGACGCTCCCATCAATATCAACAATTGCAAAACGTGTAAGTACCGCATCAATGGAAAATGCACCAATCAAATTCTTACCCAATTTTAGAAATAAATCAATCGGTTTACGACCTATATTCTGATCTCCATTTGTAACTTCATATACAATATCTTCTTTTAATAAATCCAAGACTATACTAGACACAGTACTTTTATTTAATCCTGTTAAATGAGCTAATTTTGATCTGGAAATAGGCTGCTCATTTCTTACTAAATTAAGTATCATTGATCTGTTCACATTTCTTAAAACGGAAGCATTACCACTAATAAAATTCTTTGTTCGCATATTTCAGGTTGACTAACTAGAGGAGAATAAGTAACTTTAGTTTGTTGTTTAAACCAACAAACTGCTTAAGCGAACTTAATTTATTTTTTGTTATTTGTCAAGAGTCAATCTAATATTTTAAAAAAAACAAAAGGAGCATTTATGAGACTTATAATTCAACCCAATTATGATCTAGTATCAAAATGGGCTGCAAATTATGTAGCAGCTAGAATAAATTCCTTTAAGCCGGCTAAAGAAAAAAGGTTTGTTTTAGGTTTACCTACCGGTTCATCACCTGTTGGAATGTACAAGGAATTGGTTTCATTATATAATAAGGGTATTGTTTCATTTAAATATGTTACCACCTTTAATATGGATGAATACGTTAATCTTCCGGAGGATCATCCGGAAAGCTATCATTCATTTATGTGGAAGCATCTTTTTAGCCATATAGATATCGATAAGAAATATGTAAATATTCTGAATGGAAATGCGAAAAACCTGGAAAAAGAATGTGAAGAGTATGAAAAGAAAATAGAAAGAGCAGGAGGCATCAATTTATTTGTAGGGGGAATCGGACCTGATGGACATATCGCTTTTAATGAACCCGGTTCTTCTCTCGGTTCTTTGACAAGAGTTAAAACTCTAACTATGGACACAGTTATCGCTAATTCCCGGTTCTTTGATAATGATCTTGATAAAGTCCCGAAAACAGCCCTCACCGTAGGCGTTAAAACAGTTCTCGATGCCGAAGAAGTCCTTATTATAATTAGCGGGTTAAATAAAGCCAGGGCACTTTCTAAAGTAGTTGAAGAAGGAGTAAACCATATGTGGACTGTAAGTGCATTCCAGCTTCATCCTAAAGGTATTATTGTATGTGATGAGCAAGCTACCTATGAATTGAAAGTCGGTACTGTTAAATATTTTAAAGATATTGAAGCTGAGCATCTGAATCCTGAAACTATTCTAATCAAATAGTCAATATAATTTAACTATCATCAACACTGTGAATATAAGGCTATATTAAAATTTGATTTTCATACGGTTTAGGCTGGAAATATTATTTAATAGAAGTTCATGATTTTAGGATAGGATATAAATTTCCACGGTGTTGATGATAACCTACCTCCTACCTTCGTTTAATAGTTTCTTAGCCTTCCCCTCAAAGCCAACCAGACTTTTTTAAAACTTTGATATCATCGACATCGCCGTTTTCATTTATGCATAGTAATAAATCGTTATTTATTTATTATTATCTGAAAGAAATGAAATTTCTTAAGTTTTATTTATGGAATGCTTTTCTAAATATTAAACTTATGTTTATTTTTAACTAATATTAATAATACTGGAATAATTTATTATGGAAAGGGATTTATCTACACTGAAACCTCTACCTGCACCAAAAGGAAGAATAGTTTCAATTGATGCTTTCAGAGGATTTACAATTCTTGCAATGATTTTTGTAATACAGGTAGCAGGTTATACAAACCTACCTTTTACCATGTCCTGGTTTGGGAGTCCACCGGTATCAACATTTTATCATGCAGCTGAAGCACCAGGCAATATAACAGGAGCGGGATTAACCTTTACGGATTTAGTCGCACCATTTTTTGTATTTATTGTTGGAATGGTACTACCGCTAAGTAAAAGGCGCAGAGGAAAAGAATGGTGGAAGCATGTTGGGAGCCGGACTATTTTATTAATTGCTCTCGGAGTACTTTACATTTCACTGATTTTTGGATTGTCTTACTGGTGGGGAATATTGCAGGCTATCGGAATTGCATACTTTATAGGTGCGGTTTCGATACTTATTACCAAATGGAAGAGATGGATTCTGGTTTTTATTATAGCTGCTTTCCATTTAATAATGTCCCATACATTTTATTGGTGGTTGCATCTGGGAGATCCTTCAAAAGGATTTTTTACCATTGCAAACCTTAACGGAGATCTGCTGAGACCTCTTACTATTCACTGCACTCCATGGGCATCTATTTCTTATGGTTTGATTACGGTAGTAGGGACAATTTTAGGAGAAGCTATCTTAACAAAAGATACATCAATCATAATAAAGCAGTCAATTATAATATTCATAGTATTTTGTACAACCGGTTATATACTACATTTATACGATTGGCCGAACTTCGCTATGAATAAAGAAACAGTATCGGCATCATATTCATTGTTCACATCAGGAGTATCAGCGCTTACTTATTTAATTTTTTATTTAATAATTGATGTTGCGCAAATTAAAAAATGGGCCTGGGGATTAATAATATTTGGTTCCAATGCTCTGCTGGGATATTTTCTTCAGCCGATAGTCAGAAATTTTGCATATGCTTTAGGATTTAAAGAATATTTAGTGGGATATGACGGAATGATGGGAGTACTTGTAGGATTAATCTGGACAGCTGTTTTATGGTATATTCTTTATCTCTTCAATAAAAAGAATATTTTTTTGAAAATATAATTTAATTCAGAATACGCAAGATCCGTATTTGAAAGATGACATCTTTACTTTTAAAATTAAGAGTTTTACCTGAACTTACATTTTAATAAAAGTTGAAGATAATTTTTTTTAAAAGATGTCATCTTTAGGTCTGCGTCATTTTATAAGTTAATTAAAGCGCGGTTTTATTCCTCTATATTGCAATGTAAAGTAAACTTGACATTATGTACGTTATTTATTACATTTGGTTAGGTATTACTTACATTCAATAACTTTAGAGAGAAAAATGATGAATATTTCCTTTCAAGAAAAGAGCATCTGGATATCATTGATAGTAACCTTATTAATATTCGGCTATTACTTTATTCAGTCGGTTATTGTTCTTAAAAATCCCCTTTCAGATAGTTCAGAGTTGATAGGTCTCTTTATAGGAACAATTATTTTAACGGTTATTATTCAGGTTGTATTGCAAATAATTCTAGCTATAACAAATAAAAAGGAAGCGGTTCAAGGAAAGGATGAAAGAGACAACCTAATTAAATTAAAAGCTTTCAGAATTTCATATTTTATACTAGTAATTGGGGTGTGGGTAACTGGAATGAGTATGCTGATACTTGCATCTCCATTCATTATGGCTAATGTTATTATGTTCTTTTTTATACTTTCAGAGGTAGCCGGATTTGTTACACAGCTATTCTACTATCGAAGAGGGCTCTGAGATGAATAAGAGCAAAATTCATAACAACATAAGAAAACAGCGTTTTAACTTAAATGAAATGACCCAACAAGAATTGGCTGAAAAAATAGGAGTATCGAGACAAACAGTAATAGCCATTGAATCTGCAAAATATTCACCATCGTTAGAACTTGCATTCCGTATTGCTGCTGTATTTAATGTTCCGCTGGAAGAAGTATTTCAGCATGAATCCTATGATAAACAAGCAGAATAGTAATTAGTGAAATTTCTTAGGATATTATTTCAAACAATTAAATATAATCCCGGTAATTTCTTGATAATTTAATCTCAAATGTTTATAATATACCATTCTATTTATAATGAAATGATTTAGTAGAAGATAACCGATTAAAAAGTTTATGTTAATTATAAAAATATTATTAGCTATGATTTGGAACGAAGGAAGTAAGGATATTAAATTTCCTGCTAAAGAAATTTTAATCAGATACATATAGAATATTTCTCTTCTTATTTCCACTCTTTTTGACCATATAATATTTCCGGTAAAAAGTAATAATATTTTTTTGACGTATTTATACATAAAGATATTCACTTACATTCCGTAAAAAGGACGGAATTTCTGCCTATAAGAGAAAAGAAAAACTTATCTATGAACAAAAGGATATTAGTTGTTGAGGACGATGTAGTGAATGTTTCAGTAATCAAGATTATGCTAAAAAAGGAATTTATAGTAGATATAGCAAGAAACGGGGAAAAAGCAGTTGAACTGGCATCCCAAAATAATTATGATTTAATTTTAATGGATATAAACCTTGGTGCAGGTATGAATGGATTGGAAGTGACTAAAATTTTGAAGCAAATGAATAAATATGCACGGACCCCTATTATAGCGACTACAGCTTATGCAATGCAGGGAGATGAAGAAAAATTTATTGAAACCGGCTGTACGGATTATATTTCAAAGCCTTTTACAAAAGAGATACTGCTTAATAAAATTTCTCAATCATTTTCAATAGAATACAATTGAGAAATATATGCAATTAGATTACAACTCCCCATTCAGTAACTACAAAACCGCTTCGTTCAAATTTAGGAATTTCAGGAGTTTTAAGCTTAATGTCAGAAGAGTTTGAACCTTTTATTGCATAAAAAAGTCGTAAAACTTTATCAGGTTCAATAGAAAATTTCAGACAAATTATTTTCTCTATATCCTCTGAAAACTGAGGATAAATAATATAGTATGGATAATCAGTAAGTCTTGGAATCCAATATTCAATAAAATCATTTTTTTCTCTGTCATTAAATCCTGCTCTTATCAAATTATTCGAAAAAAATGGTAAAAGTGAATCCTTGCTTACAACCCATCCTGTATTATGCTGATACAAATCGGGGTTAACGCATTCATAAAAAAGATAATCATACTCATTATTAATTCTTCCGGATTTATTAACGGTAATATTCCATCCATTCTGATATTGAGGAATGGATTTTATAATTGTTCCTCCGGCTGGAAATTCCAATTTTATTGATAAAGAGCATAATGCAGCCGGATATATATAAATATTTGGTTTCCTGGTATTCACCGGGAAATGTGTTGTATCATGTGAAGATATATCACTGATTTCAGAAGGTTCGGTGGAATTCGATTTACACCCTGGTGGAAACATTAAGAGAATTATAAAAAGATGAAACAAAAAAATTGATATGATTTTTTTCATTTTTCTTGCCATGAGAATACTTTCGGAATGCAAATTTTCTCTCCCTTTTTAATTGCTGGTATAACCTAAGACTAAAAAATGAAATATTCAATAGATATAATTCACGCACATCTATGATATCGCTGAATTGAAATGTAAGGAAAAATTTCTTAGATGTTTAAATTAACAAGTAACAAACACTCTAATCAAAGGTTACGCCTATTTGGAGGAATTGCAAATACTTTTAGACGCTGCATGTAGTGGAGTGGGAGATTCTTCACTCCACTTCGTAAAAACAGTGTTTGTGGGGACATGTGCAGCAGTGCAATTGTTATATTGTTATTTATGAGCGTATGTGGAGCGTATGTGAAGCGTATGTGAAGCGTATCTGAGATGTATTTGAAGCTTTGATGAATGGTAATGAGAACCGGAAAAGACTAAGAAAGTGTTAAACAATGGGAATTAGAGGCAGGGGGAAAATACAGAAAGACTGCCTACCTTTTATAGATAAATCTACCTAATACAACCTCACCCCCCGGCCCCCTCTCCTTAGCAAGCCTTAGCAAGGAGAGGGGGAGGGTTGCTTTAATGTTATCTATCTGTTATTTTAAAATGTTTTCTTCGAATCCGTTCTGAATGGAAAGTAGTTCCCCTTAATAATGTTTTTCTATTTATAACATATTCACTCCGAAAGTAGATATTAAAATGGTTTTGTTCTATATGGTTCAAAGCTTATCTCATCTTTTATAGCTCGAATGTTTATTCATAAAATAAATAGAAGGAAATTATGTTAGCTATAATAAGTGACCTACATATTACCGATAATAGTACATCAAGCAACGTGGATGCGAGTGCATTTGTAAATATTCTTGGACCTTCGATTAAAGATTCAATGAGCCCGGACAATAAAAATGCAAGTGAACTGCACATTGTTCTGCTCGGGGACATATTTGACCTTGTCCGTACAGATTATTGGGTTAAAAATGTAGCATATGATGACAGACCCTGGAACGGAACTTTAGACCCATTCACTGCAATGAATAATAATACCTCACTTATAAATGGCCAATTCGATACAATCTTAGATAATATATTGAGTACACCAAGTGCGAAGGGTTTAATCACTATGCTGAAAGATCTCCCCAAGGAAGTGAACGGCAACCAAACCAAAGTTACTTATATAATAGGAAACCATGATAGGGTTCTAAATAATTTTCCAAGCCTTCAAAACAGGATCAAATCGGAATTATCAGGAAGCCTGGATATAAATTTTGCTTCAAGTCTGGAAGACAAAGATTATGGAGTGCTTGCCCGTCATGGTTATGAATTTGATTCGGAATGTTATGCAATAGATCTATGGAATGAGGTTATGCAGAAGAATAACAGACTCGGCAGGTTTGCCCCCGAACTCTATAAGATGATGGCAATCGGAGAAGTTTTAACTGCCGAACTTATGGCAGGTTTTATTTTCAAAATAAATGAAATCTTTAGAAATAATAATTGGAATTCAACGAATGATATTGAATTTTTGTATGGTTTATTTGATGTAAACACATTAAGACCAATGACATCAATGTTTATATGGTTAAGGTGGTACTCGAGAAATCAGGAAGCAAAATACCAGAATACTTTAAAGGATGCTTTGATATTTGCGCTTGATAATGTTTTAAATTCCAAGCTTTCAGATAGGTGGGATAATACAAGTAAACCGATCCTCTTCAAAGGGTATCTGGCAGGCGATATTACCGACAGGTTGGATGCAGCACGGGATGATTTAAGGGCCGGAGGTTTAGCAAAGGTTGAAGAATCAATGACCAAATTATTGGGATTAAAAAATATTCTCGATTTTTTTGTGAGAAATAACAGTGATGATGATTTATTAAAAGGGGCTGAAGGAGAATTTAATAGTGCGACTTTAGACAGGAGGATCCAATATGTAGTTTACGGCCATACACACGAGGCACGTCAGGATTTTTTTAAAGCAGATATAGACGGGAGAGTCTCAATGTATATAAACACAGGAACATATTTGCCGTTTATTCAATTGTGCAGGGATCAAAAAGGTTTTGCTTTTTCACATTTAATGACAATGACATTTTTTTATAAAGAAGATGAAGATAAATCAAACAGGAAAGGTAACGGACCAACGTGTGAATTGTGGAATGGAATCCGGAGGAAATATTATACAGCTTAATAACTCATGTTACGCAAACTTATTTTTTTGTCATATTGAGCGAAGCGAAATATCTCCCAAATGGTTCAAATTATGACCGTGAGATTCTTCACTTCGTTCAGAATGACAATTTTGCGTAATGTGAGTTAATAATTTTAATAACAGTAGGTCTTCTATGGAATTAAAGACACAATGGCAGAAATTTCAAAATATTTTTGAAGCCGAATTAAATTATATCATAAAAAGGAGGAAAAATATTTCGGATGGAGGCATTCTGTCTGATGATAATGCCGATAAAGTAAAACAAAACCTGTTTGGGATTGCTCTTTCAGGCGGGGGCATCCGTTCCTCAACTTTTAATATGGGTATTCTCAATTTTCTTAATGAGAAGAAGATACTGGAACTTGCTGATTATATATCTTCGGTTTCGGGCGGCGGCTTTATACATAGCTATATTCAATCAAAGTTAAGATCAAAAAATAAATTTGATGAACTATTTAACCGGAATAACTCTGAGCCCATATCCGGAGATAATGAAAAGATAAAACTGAACTGCGATTATTTAATACCCGATCATAATCTATTACTAAAAATGGGAAGTTATATCAGGGTATATGGAGCTATAATATCAAGCTTTATTATGAATCTTCTCTGGCTGATTTTAATAACTTTATTCTTTTTATTGATTGCACAAGTTGTTAGTCTGAAGTTATATTCATGGCTGAACATTGATAAAGTACATGCATATACTATTATCATATTTTCTTTCCTGATTTTTTATCACTACTTCTTCTTTATTTTAAGAAACAATAAGATATGGTCATCCAACACGTTAAATTATTTTGAAGGGTTCTTTCTCTTTTTTATAATAGCCGCCTGGATTATTAAACTCATCTACCGAATACCATCCGAGGAGACAGTGATATACATGCTCAACCTTAAGTTTCTAAATCTTGATATACATTTATTTAATGGAAATAATTTCTGGATAAATATTCTAATATTGTTTATACTTTTCATAATATTCGGTTTTTTTGCCAACCCGAATATACTTTCACTGCATAGGTACTATAGAGATAGAATTGCTGAATCGTTTATTAAACCATTTATACCCGAAAACCCTAATGTGAAGTTATATGACGTAATAACAGAAGAGAGTGTAAATCCTTATCCTTTAATAAATACATGCTTGAATTTGACAGACCGGCGGGATGAAAATATGCCCGGCAGTGAAAGTGCCGATTACTTTTTATTATCCCCAAAATTCTGCGGTTCTTCATTTACAAATTATCTCCCGACCGAAGATGAATATAGTTCTATAACACTGTCAACAGCAGCAGCAATTTCAGGTTCAGCGGTGAGCACTTTAATGGGAAATCGAACAAATCGATTTATTTCCATTTTTCTTTATTTATTCAATGCAGTTCTGGGATACTGGATAAAAAATCCTAATTGGAAAGAAATCAGTCCCTTCAATAAAATAAAAAATGATATATTAATTAATTATTTTACATTCTGGCCTTACTATCTATGGAACAGTATGCTGGGTAAAGCAAACCAAAAAAGAGGCAGGGTCAATATTTCGGATGGAGGGCATATAGAAAATTTAGCTGTCTTTGAGCTATTAAGAAGACGTTGTAAATTAATTATTGCAATAGATGCTTCAGCAGATCCGAATTATATTTTTAGTGACCTGGAAAACCTAGTGAGAAGATCAAGAGAGAAATTAGGGCTCGTAATTGAATTTGAGAAATCTCCTGAAAGTATTATTAGACCGCTTCCATCTTATGGATACTCTTATCAGCAGTATGCAAAAGCTTCAATTAAATGTCTTCCGGGAACACCGGATTGCGATCAGAGTTATACAGGGACATTAATCTATATTAAATCTTCTCTTAAGGCTCCCATGAAATACGAGATAAACGGAGGAGCTGAAGGAAATGAAGCAAGTGCTTTTAATTATAAAATCAATCATCCAGCTTTTCCGCATGAGTCAACTATAGATCAATTCTTTGATCCCGATCAGTGGGATGCATATTATTTCTTAGGAAGACATGTTGCAGATGATATTTTTAAAAATGCTCCTGACAGTCTTGATGAATTTATTGCCTATTGTTCCGGTTTAAACAAATAAGAGTAATGCGCCATGTGCTAATATTTATACTTTAACCATTTTACTACTTCAGACCATTTCGGTTTTTTACCGGTACTTAAAATTCCTATCCTGTATATTTTTCCGGAAATGGGAAAAATTGAAAGCATAACAAGAATGTTGATAACCGATGATAAGATAATTTGCCAGAGAGGAATTTCAAGGATTGTCATTCTTGCAGGCATAACGATTAAGGAGGCGAAAGGAACAAAAGATGCAATCCTTGCAATATTGCTTTCCGGATTAGACAACATACTAATTGCAATGAAAAAGGGAAGCATAATTAAAATCATTAAAGGCCATTGACCTGATTGTGCATCCTGATCATTATCGAAAACCGAACCGACAGTAGCATAAAGTCCAAGAAAAGTTACCAGAGCAATGAAAAAATTAAATAAGAAATAGAACAAATGCGGAACACCAATACTTAAAGTAATTTGAGGCGGCAGCATAAACCAGGTAGTTGAAATTAGAAAAAATACCGGAAGCAACCATATTGCCATTTGCAGTAAAGATGTTATTGACATGCCGAGTATTTTTCCGGTTAACAATTCTTTGCTGCTTACAGATGATAATAATACTTCCACAATCCGGTTGTTCTTTTCTTCCACAACCGAGCGCATCATCATTGTCCCTATTAATATCAGGCTAAAATAAATAAGGAAAGTAAATAAAAAAGCCAAAATTAGATTTCCCGCCCCTTCTTTTTCAAAAATTCCCTTTTCTGAAACCTTAAAGCCGGCAAAATCAACATTATTTCTTGCAAATTCTATTTCCTTACTGCTCAATCTTTTATCTTTAAAATAATTATCCACGAGAACTTTATTAATCGTACCTTTGAGCTTATTAAACAAAGAAATGTTATTTGGGTTTAGCGAGTAATATTGAATATTTTTATCATTCAACGCTTTTTCAGGAATAAAGACAACACCCGAGATCGATTTCTTTAAAATCTTAGATTTTATTTCGCCTAAATGTTTTTCAAACTGTTCCGAATCAAAAGTAATATAGGATATTGAGAGATTTCCCGATTTCACCTGGTCATTATTCCCAAATTCTAATTTCAGAGCATTGGTCAAATACGGCTGTGTGGTTATAACTTCAAGATTATACTTTTCGTCCCCCTGATATTTTACAAGAAAGGTTTGAACCGCAAGTATTCCCATTAAAAAAACAGGAATTAGAATCGTTGTCAATATAAATGATTTGCTAAACAGGCGTGCTCTCAGCTCTCTTTTAATTATGACTAGAGTTCTTTTATTAAACATATTCAACCTCCGACCTTTCGTCATTTGATTTGCCGGCAAGCTGAATGAAAATCTCATTAAGTGAGATTTCATTAGCTTTAAATGAATTGATGACTACATTGTTTTGAACAAGTAATTTTAGAAGGTCCTGAATTTGCCTATTCTCTTTCACTTTAATACCTGTTGAGTTACCGAAATCATTTAATTCTTGAACCATAGGATTATTTTTTAAGAAACTTATATCCCCTTCATAATTAATACTTACATTCCTTTGAGCATGTTTTTTCTTTATTTCATTCAGGGCTCCATGCAGTATAATCCTGCCATGATCAATCATTGCAATATGATCGCACATTCTTTCCGCAAAATCCATTAGATGGGTAGAAAATATTATTATTTTACCTTCACGTTTCAATTCAAGGATTATTTCTTTAATCATATTCGTATTTATCGGGTCAAGTCCGCTGAAAGGCTCATCAAGGATCAGAAATTCAGGAGCATGAAGCATTGTAGTCAGAAATTGTATTTTCTGCTGATTACCTTTGGAAAGGTCCTCTATTTTAGAATTTTTTCTATCAGCCAAATCAAATCTACTCAGATAAAGGTCAGCCTTTTTTTCTATATCCTTCCCTGTTTTCCCTTTTAATTCGGCAAAAAATAGTAGAGTTTCTAATACTTTCATTTTTTTATATAGCCCACGTTCTTCGGGGAGATAGCCCACCTTATCTTTAAATTCCTGACCTACTTTTGTGCCTCTTAAAATAACTTCACCTGAATCAGGGAGATAAATATTCATCATCATTCTTATTGTGGTGGTTTTACCTGCACCGTTCCTCCCAATGAGGCCGAATACCGAACCTTCCGGTACGGAAAAAGAAATGTTGTCAACTGCTTTAACTTTGTCAAAAGATTTAACGAGATTTTTTACTTCAAGTGCATACATATTACCCTTCGCTCACTTGTTTTCAAAAAGATAATCTAAAATAAGGTTTTCAAATTGATAAATAAAATCATTTTCAATTTTTATTAAAATGTAAGTTCAAATAAAAACTTAATATTTTAAAAATAAAGATGTCATCTTTCAAATACTATTGAGGGCACGCTCCATGTAACTTCTGCACCGTAAAATCTTCTCTTATAATTAATCACTTCCATTCTTTCGGGGATTACTTTAATAAGAATTAGATAATTCCAATCTGGGAATGACTGATCCCAGTACTCTCTTTTCCTCTTAAGTTTTTCCTCCATATCATCCACAAGTACTGCCTTTCCAATAATTGTTACATATCCGTCGGCTTTGCTATGATCTGCATAATATAATGTTACATTCGGATTTTTCTTAATTTCATCATACTTTCTCGAACGGCTGTTTGTAGCCATCCAGACAGTCATATCCTCTTCAGGAGGAAAAGGATTCATTGTTCTAACATTTGCCCGCCCTGCTGAATCTATTGTTATAAGAGCACAGTATTTTAGCCTGCCTATAATCTCTCTTGCAGCAAAGATTATCGAATCCCGCTTTGCATCAATGTTTTCCTTTACCTGTGCGCTTATTTCCACACAGGCTGCCGTTAAACAGATGAATATAGTAAAACAAAATAGATTGGAATAAGTTTTCATTGGTCCCCCGAATTTAATTATGATTGTTTATCAGTGCCTTTTTAATAAGAAAAATATTATGGAACTAGATTGGAGGGAGAGAATTGAGAATCTGCCTTTCAAGGCAATTCTTCCCCACCCGTTTTTTTTTATATGGTTATTAAAGTATTACAAATTAGCTTTAAAGGCAATAGAAACATCCAATGATATAATGATATAATTTAATTTTAGGGAGGATTTTATGAGGAATAAAAGGAATAATAATTACAAAGAATGATTGAATATAGGAACGGTCAGAATATGATTTATTACTGATTAAAATATTTATCTAACAATTTTTGCAAACCATCAGAGGAAGCCGGAACCTGGTGAACAATATTCTTAGCTTCTTCAATTAAGAGAATTATTTTATAAATATCATCAGGATTAAGTTCGCTGTGAATTACTTCGATCATTGAATCATCAGAAAAAATCAAATAGTACTCATCTTTGCTGATTATTATTGTAGACAGCATTATCTTGTCATAATAAATTTTTATTATTGCCTCGTCTAAATTTTTACTCGTTTTATTTATGCTATTATTTTCCATTATATCTATTTTATCTATTTCCAATTTTATCATCGAATAATTTATATATATTTTTATAGGTTAAATTTTTTTTGTAGAAAAATCGGGATTTTATAGCAATTTTTATTTAATTCGTTAATAATATTGAAAATTTTAGAAAATATTTCTACCTATTCTGTAACATAATCTCTTAGAAATGTAACATTATGCAGCGTATATAGCAAAGGGTATGATGCTTAGCGTTATTTCTAGCTGGAATATTGATTTCTTTAACAGGTACTACTTATAAATTGCTGCTATTTATGTTAATATCTGATAATAAATAGTGTTTTTGTTTTTCATAATATTCATTTTCCTGCTTCATCCATACATTTTGCCAATATTCTTTCATTTCCGGACCATCCCTAGCAATACCTCTCTGCAAACGGAGGTCAGCAGGACAATCGATCCATATTTTTAAATCATAATAATGCGATAGCTCTTTTCTACCGGAATAGATTCCTTCAACAATAATACTTGAAGATTTAGGAATTATTTGATGATAATTTAAAGTACCAATTCATATAAAAAGATTAAAATAGTTTCATTAAAAACAGTTCCTTCTCTATTCCGAATATCCAGATAGCGGACTTTATTCTCCTGATCAACTGGCAATTCATCTACTCTGCCAATTTCAATTCCTTCTGAAGTTATCACCATTAAAGAGATTTTTCGGCGGAGTATGAAATGAATTAAAATTAAAAATTGAAGAAACAGAAATGTTTGTATATTTTTATTAACAAACTTTTTATGAATAGAATACATATCATAATCTTGCTATATTTAATTTCTGCTTCAATAATTAGGGGACGAGAAAGCAGATTTTATCTTTCCTCTAATGAATTAGAGAAAAACATTTCAGTTTATTTTATTACGGGATGGAGGTATAATCCCGTTGATGCTCCCGGTTATCAATACCCGGAATTTGATGACAGGAGCTGGCCGGAAGTAAGCACTTTGTTTAATGACTCTTTATCAAATAGGTGGGAAGGACAAGGGTGGTTTAGATTTCACATTAAAATCGATTCCTCACTTTACAATAAAACTGTCTTCCTTCTTATACGATCAGCAGGCAAACAGAAGATATTTCTAGATGGAAAATATGCTGCGGATGTTTCCGATTGGGAAGATCCAAAAACCGTAACTTTTTCACCGACGCAAGATCATATTATCGCCATAAAATTTACAAACAAAAATATAGAATATTACAGGAATGCAGGGTTCAATCCGGGTTTTGAATTTGGTTTCGGAAATATAGAAAAAGTTTTACAATCCGGTATAAAAGAATTGAGAGGTTATTCTAATCAACAGATATTTTTCACCGCATTAACGATTGCTTTCGGAATTCTTCATTTTATTTTATTCCTTTTTAACAGACAGTTTAAAGAAAATCTTATTTATGCCCTTTTTCTCTTCATTTATTCGGCAAGTATTTTCTTTGACTATCAAACTAATCTTTCTGTTAGTACGACTGAATTAATTCTTTCTTTAAGAGTACACAGGGTCTTAATGTCTTTAAGTATGGTATTTATACTTCTTTCCCTGTATTCTATATTAAAACAGAAAATACAAATATCTTTCCTGCTTATTACATTCTATTTTTTATTTGCTCTGACAATGGCAATGCTCAAACCGGTACAAAATTTTCTATTTCTTCAGTTAGGACTTATAATTGTTTTTATAGAATGTTCAAGAATCATAATAAAAGCTTCAAAACAAAAAGTCGAAGGAGTTGCGATTATTGCTGCAGGTTTTTCAATTCTATTTTTATTCTCATTGTATGACTGGCTGCTGGACTTTCATCTTATTAAAAGCATATGGAACCTCGATAATGGGTATCCATTCGGCACAATAGGTTTGTTTATTTGTATGTCGGTATTTCTTTCAAAAAGTTTTGCCAGATCAAATCTAAAAATAATACAGCAGGAAAAGCTGAATAAGGAACAGGAAGTTGAAAGGAAATATCTTGAAGCTGAGAATGAAAGAAAATCATTAGATCTCGAAGATGCCCGCAAGCTTCAATTATCAATATTACCTAAATCATTTCCCGATATTTCTCAAATTGAAGTTTCTGCTAAAATGAGAACGGCTGCAGAAGTTGGAGGTGACTACTATGATTATCATTTATCCAGCGACGGAACAATTACTGTTGTTATTGGTGATGCCACCGGACACGGAATAAAAGCCGGAATAATGGTTGCGCTTATTAAAAGCTTGTTTGATGCAATGGCTCATACCTTCTTTATTCCTGATTTCTTCAACCATTGCACAAAAACTATTAAAAAGATGAATCTTGGAAACCTGTATATGGGATTGACTGTAATTAAATTTCGCGATTATAAAATCACAGCTTCAGCTGCCGGGATGCCGCCGTTTTTAATATTCAGAAAGAATAGTAATTCAATCGAAGAGATAATACTTAAAGGAATGCCTCTTGGTGCATTTCATGATTTCCCATACCAGCAAAAATCCTTTAAAGTTTATCCGGGTGATATCATACTACTTTTAACAGACGGCTTTGTTGAATTGTTCAATGCAGATAGAGAAATGATTGAATATAATAATGTCAAGGATACTTTCTTAAATTCTGCCGGAAGAAACTCCGAAGAAATTATTAATGATTTATTTAATTTGGCTGACTGCTGGCTTGATGGTTATCAACAAATGGATGATATTACTTTCCTGGTTATTAAAATAAAGTAGGAGCTCTTAGCAGAAAGAATGTGCGGTTTTTAAATAATTAACTGAAGTTACGCAGACCTAAAGATGACATCTTTAATATGAACAATCGTTTTCAATTTTTTATTAAAATATATGTTCAGATAAACCTTAATTTGAAAAAAGTAAAGATGTCATCTTTTCAAATACTGATTCTTGCGTAACTTAAGTAATTACTTCGCTTTTATGTTTCTCGTTTTAACGTTTTTCGATTAATGTTTCTCGTTTTTCTTTTCGTCTAGATATGAACGGAAATATTGTTCGGCTTGATTAGGATCAAATAAATTTTCCGGAGTATTTTCAACGGATGGTATTCCACCTTTAATAAGATTTTTTATTATCTCTCCGGTTAATCTTGACGGATGAATTCTCCCCGCGATTATGCCTTTTGAATTAATCATTACTATATTGGGAATTGCCCATGCGTTGTATCTTTTAAACATTGTAAAACCGGTATCTATACCGACCTCGCTTTTTAATTCATGTTCTTGTAAGAATCTCTTTACTTTATCTTCCGGTTCATAGGTAATAGAGACTACTTTTACATTTTTACCTTTGAACTCTTCAATAAGTGAATCGATATGTGGTATTGTTTCGATGCACGGTGCACACCAGGTTGCCCAGAAATCAATTAAATATACTGAGCCTTTCATTTTATTATAGTTATACTCAATAAATTTTTGCGAATTAAGATCAGTGAAAGTAATCTTAGGCGGTTTTTGTCCGATATGCAGATGATTATTCTGAGCAGCTAAAAAAGTTGAACTGATAATTGTCATTAGAAGAAATAAAGTTCTTCTGTAGTTCATATTATTATCCCTCTTAAAGTATGTTTTTAACTTTGACTCCGGGAAACTGTTTTAGGTTGGTAAATATATTTAAATATTTTAGAACTAACTTAATTAGGGTGTTTGAAATTTTGAATTTCGATATTGTTATTTATTTGTAATTTGTTTTTTGTTATTTGGAATTTCAGATATGGATTATATTTCTTTTCCAAACCAGATTTCATATTGCCTTGGTCTGACTACATCTGATCTTTCATATCCGCTAAGATAATTAGACATTGTATTTTTTAAGCCGTATTTCTCTTTCAACACATTTACTAAATCATCTGCTTCTTTTTGTTCTTGTTTCCTAAAATATCTTACATGTGTATGGTCAGGACCTTTGTTAACAAGTATTTCTGCTTTAGGCACTAAAAATCCTAATTGCTGAAGGGTATTTGCCACTTGTAAAGCAATTTTAGATTGGGAAGTATCTTGAAGATGAATGAAAACTCTCGGCTTAATTTCACTTTGGATTTTTTCAACTGCGGGATTATTCGAAGCTTTTTCAACTAAATCCGGATTTTTTTGGCGAACCAGTTTAAGTACTTCTTCATAATATTTAGCCTCCGTCTGCATTGCCGAAATATCTTTTTCAAGACTGGATTTCGTTATTTGTAAGCTTTTTTAACTCCCCTATTTTCTCCTTTTTCTCTCTTTTTTTCTAGTTTATTTAACTCAAGGATACTATAACCGATCAAGGCTATGACAATTAAGAATCATATTATTGTAAGAATAATTGATGTGTTAGAAGATTTTTATAACCTTCTTATGTTCCGGCATTTGGTCCGTTACTTATCCTGCTTTTTCAGGTGAATTTTCTAAAAATTGCATTGTCTTATTCCACATATGCGGAAGTTTCCTGTCATGATTGTAATTGTACCTCCGAACCCATCATAGATGATACTTCAATAACCCCGATTGCCCCTTTAATAAGAGAAATTACTATACAGATAATTAAAACACATAAACATATGATAATAATGCCAATGTAGACAAAACGCTCAAGTTTAAAAAGTGAGGTAATTTCTTTAACTGCTTCTATTCTATTCTTATAATTTTCGGGATCCATTCATGCCTTTGATTTTTATTAGATAAATCCGCATACTTTAAGAATTATTCTAATGCCTCAGTTAATAATAAAATCCTTAATAATAGTATTGTTAAAATATTCAGGAATAAAACAGATGCCGGAGATTAGAAAGAGGCGTCAGCATTTCAACATGCCTCTTTAGAATATACGGTAAATTATACTAAATAATTTATAATATCAAATCTAAATCTTTTGCATGCTCTGCTCAACTTGAATTTTATTCTAATTTATTATATATATAGTGCACAATTAGCTCTGTATTCAAGCAGAGATTAAAACTATGAGTTCAGCAAGATATTTTATTGGCACTGCCGGTTGGTCCTATAAAGATTGGGTTCCAAATTTTTATCCCAGATCTCAATCCGCTCAATTTGATTGGCTGCAATTTTACTCCCATTATTTTAATTTCGTTGAAGTTAACTCCACATACTATGCTTATATAAATCCTGGAATAGTTAACGGCTGGATTGAAAAAGTATCCGGTGTCGATGATTTCCGGTTTTCAATAAAGCTTCATCAGGACTTTACACATAACCGGAATTATGACCAGCAAAAAATAAATGCGGTGTGTTATATCCTGGAACTTCTTAACAAAGCAGAACGTCTCGGAGGATTACTGATGCAATTCCCCTATTCATTTTTGTGTAATCAATACAACATAAATTATATATCCCGTCTCAAAGAAAATTTCGAAAAGTTCAATTGCTTTATTGAAATACGCCATCAATCATGGATGAATGAAGAGGTTTATGGAATTTTTAAACAACTAAATGTCAGCTATGTAGTAATTGATCAGCCTCAGTTAGGTAATGCCTTACCTTTTAAACCAATCGTTACAAATAATAATGCTTATATTCGATTTCACGGAAGAAATAAAGGGGCATGGCAGAAATCTATCTATAACTTTGGTAAGAAACAGAGCTATGAAGAACAGAATAACAGGTATGACTATCTTTATTTACCCGGAGAATTGAAAGAATTTGAACTGACTATTGAATCTGAATTAAATACGGCTGAACGTATATATATTATATTTAACAACCATCCTAAAGGTCAGGCTGTAGCTAATGCTTTTCAATTTATTAATTACCTTGAGAATAGGTTAATCGAAATTCCAAGAACTACTTTATCAGCTTTTCCACAATTAAATAATATAGGTAAATAAACCGAAAAAGTAGAACCTACACCTTCTATACTTTTCAGAGAAATAAATCCATTTAACAGATTTCATCCTAATTATTGGGGTTCGGAGTTGAGTCTGGGTGGAAAGGAAATTGTTTTATTGGTATATTGTTTATATGTATGACTATTTGGTATGACCATTGAATCCCTATTGGATGAGCATTGATGATAATGGAATGTTAAATGAAGAATTCAAAAAAAGAAAATGGAAGATTAAAGCAGAATGACAATAATTTAAAAGTCCTCGAAAACAAGGATTTTTTTTATAATGTTATTGTTGAAAACGGACCTTTAGGTATAGCAGTTACAAATCTTGATTTCAAATTCCTAAAAGTAAACACTACTATATGCAATTTATTAGGGTATTCTGCAGAAGAATTACTTGCTATGACAATTGAGGATATATCGCATCCTGATGATTATGGAAATGATTTTCAGCAATTTAATCTTCTATTAACCGGTAAAATCTCTTTTTACACAATGGAAAAAAGATTTATAAAGAAGGATAATTCCATCCTGTTCTGCAGATTAACCGCAAATCTTAATAAGGATATTAATGGAAAACCGATATATTCAATCGGTTATATCGAAAATATTACTGAGCAGAAAAACTCGCTTCAAAAAATATCCGAAATAGAAGAAAGATATAAAGCCATTCACAATATGTCAGGGGAATTTATTTATATATATGATTCCAAAAGGAAATTTTATTGAAATTAATGAAGCAGCTGAAAAAAGGCTGGGATTTACAAACGAAGAACTTAAAAATGTAAATATTCGCAGTTTGATAGTCAATGATGATGATATAAAGCTATTGGATAATCGTTTATCCGAATTGATTAAGGGAAACAAGATTACAGCTACAGAGTCCTATAAAATTAAAAACAAGTATGGTGAATTTTTAGAAATCGAGCTTGAGACGTATCTTTGCTCCATAAGGATGAAAAGCCTTATGCATTCATAGGTATTGCAAGAGATTTTACCGAACGAAACCGTATATACTCAGAGCTGAAGAAAAGCAAAGAATTATACAAACTTCTGGTAGAGAACCAAACTGATTTCATAGTAAAAGTTGATCCCGAAGGAAGCTTTTTATATGTGAGCCCCAGTTATTGTGAATTCTTCGGAAAATCTGAGAATGAACTTCTAGGAAAGAAATTCTTTCCATTTGTCCATGACGATGATATTAAAAATACCCGATCAGCTTTTCAAGCTTCATTAAAACCTCCTTTTGCAACTTATGTGGAACAGCGCGGATTTACTAAACTCGGATGGCGCTGGCTTGCCTGGGCCCATAAAGCAGTACTTGATGATATGGGAAAGGTTACTGCTGTGCTGGGAACCTGCAGAGATATAAATTATAAAAAACTCGCAGAGATTGAAGTATTAAAAAATGAAGAGAGATACAAGGAAACAATAAATTTTCTCCCCGTAAGTGTTTATGAATTTGACATTAACAAAAATATAACATTTCTTAATAAGAAAGCAAAAGATTGACCTGCTTATCCGATGAAGAAGTATTTTCGTCTAACCTAAATCCGCTCGATTATATAGTACCTTCAAATATGGAATATGCAGGTAAAAGCCTTGAGAGAGTATTAGTAAAAGGAGCACTAGTTAATGGCACAGAGTACAAGATTCCGCCATAAGAATGGCATGGAAACCAATGTACTTGCTAATACTGCGCCTATATACAATAATGGTAAAATTGTTGGGGTCAGAGGTGCTGCAATTGATATAAACGAGCTAAAAAAAATTGAGGAAAAATTAAGAGAATCGGAAGAAAAATATAGAAACCTTTTTGAA
>CAVUGE010000041.1:0-31716 GCA_963740945.1 uncultured Bacteroidota bacterium
CTCGTGCACTTACACTTGTTTACCTGCCGCAGCTTCAGCGTAGGCAGGCACTTGCTCTTGAACTTGCTCTTGAACTTACTCTTGAACTTGCTCTTATTTACTCTCCATAAACGGTTTTAGTAAATCTATTGGTATCGGGAAAATAATAGTCGAATTTTTATCGGACGATATTTCAGTTAATGTCTGCAAAAATCTTAGTTGAATAGCGACAGGAAATTTGCCGATAATTTCTGCTGCTTCAGAAAGTTTCTGACTGGCCTGGAATTCTCCTTCTGCATTAATAATTTTAGCCCTTCTTTCTCTTTCTGCCTGAGCCTGAATAGCAATTGCACGCTGCATTTCAACAGGTAGGTCAACTTGTTTTACTTCAACAACAGTTACCTTAACTCCCCACGGTTCGGTTTGTTCATCTATAATTTGCTGCAGTTCTTTATTTATTTTTTCTCGTTCAGATAAAAGTTCATCCAGCGTAGATTGTCCAATTATACTTCGCAATGTAGTCTGCGAAATCTGCGAGGTAGCAGCATAATAATCTTCAACTTCAACCACCACTTTTTCTGCCTGCACAACTCTGAAATATACCACGGCATTTACTTTCAACGAAACATTATCTCTTGTAATAATATCCTGTGGAGGAACATCCATTACAATAGTACGCAGACTGACTCGAACCATTCTATCAATTATAGGAATAAGTATGACCAAACCCGGTCCTTTTGCCCCGATCAATCTACCCAGTCTAAAAACAACGGCTCTTTCATATTCCCTAAGAATTCTTACAGCGCTTGAGAATACGAATATAAGAAAAACTATTAATACAGCAACGAATGTTGATACTATTTCCATTTCATTCCTCCTAAACTTTTTTTACTTTCAATTTAAGATTATTGACTTTTTCGATAATAACCCTGCTCCCAGTTTCAATTTTGCTATCGAGACTTTCCGCACCCCAAATTTCTCCGTGAACACGTACTAAACCTACGGGATTGAGATCGGAAATAGCCTCTCCAATCTCTCCGATTATACCTTCTGCACCTGTTGAAGGTTTTCTATGTTGAGCCTTAATTCCTAGGCCGATTACAACTAAGAAAAACAATACGGTAATAATAACGATCATTGCTATTATTTCCCATGAAACCGAAAGAGCGCCCCAAGCCGATTTTACATCGATAAGCATAATAGACCCAAGAACCAGGGATATAATTCCGCCAATCATTAAAACACCATGACTAACAATTTTGATTTCGAGAATGAATAATATAACCGCAAAAATTATTAAAGCTAAGCCCGCATAATTAATTGGAAGGGTATGCATAGCATAGAAGGCGAGAATTATACAGATTCCGCCGATGACTCCTGGAAAAATTGCACCGGGATTGAATATTTCAAATAATAATCCGTAAAGCCCGAGCATAAATAAAATATAAGAGATATTAGGATCACTTAAAATATTCAGTAGCTTTTGAGAAAACTTCATATCAAAATTAATGATTTTCACATTTTCTGTATTTAATGTCTTTTCTCCGGAGGCAGTTACTACTTCTTTCCCATTAATCTTATTTAATAGATCATCTATATTATTTGCAACTAAATTTATTACTCCTTTTTTAAGTGCTTCATTTTCAGTTAAAGAAACACTTTTGCGTACAGCTTCTTCAGCCCATTTAATATTTCTATTTCTTTTTTCACTGATTGTCCGTATAAAAGCTGCAGCATCATTTGTAACTTTTTCAGACATTGTAGAATCCATCTGCCCCTGCATAGTAACGGGATGAGCTGCACCAATATTGGTTCCCGGAGCCATAGCTGCAATATTTGCTGCCATAGTAATAAATACACCTGCACTGGCAGCCTGCGCACCACCGGGTGTCACATAGACAATAACTGGAATTTTTGAACTTAAAAATTCTGATACTATAATGCGTGTTGATTTAAGCAGACCTCCCGGAGTATTCAGTTTAACAATCACACATTCGGCATTATCTTCATTAGCTTTTTCAATTCCCATTATAATATAATCCGAAGTTGCGGGATTTATAGAGCCGTCAATGGAAAGGATATAAACTTTGGATTGTGCATTAGCATTTAAAACAAAGAGAAGAACAAATATGTAAACATACTTTTTCATTTTAGTCCCCGTTTATCCTTTTTAACATATCAAAAAATATTGAGCTAATCAAGTTCCAATATATTCCGGTTCCTTGAACATTAACTAATAATACTCTAACTTTTTCAAGCTTTTTGAAAAAGATTCTGAAGGACTAAAACATAGTTATGAAATTTGACAGAAACGGTATCACTGATGATATTTTACTGCAGTTATATGTAGGTTTACTGACTCCGAGAATAATCGAAGAGAAAATGATAAACCTTATTCGGCAGGGAAAAATATCAAAATGGTTTTCCGGAGTCGGTCAGGAAGCAATATCGGTAGGATGTACATATGCCTTATACGGGGATGAATATATTCTTACAATGCATAGAAATTTGGGAGTATTCACTTCCAGAGATATTCCATTAAGAAAATTATTTTCTCAATTCCAGGGTAAATTCAACGGTTTTACAAAAGGGAGAGACAGGTCTTTTCATTTCGGCTCTAAGGAACATCATATAGCCGGTATGATCTCGCATATCGGAACCCAAATGGGGGTAGCAGACGGTATAGCTTTATATCATAAAATTAAAAATGAAAAAAAAGTAACGTTAGTTTTTACAGGAGAAGGGGGAACAAGCGAGGGGGATTTTCATGAAGCCTTAAATTTAGCTGCTGTCTGGGAACTCCCGGTGATTTTTGTAATTGAAAATAATGAATATGCATTATCAACAAGAACCAGTGAACAATATAAATGTAAACAATTAGTTGACAAAGGGATTGGATATGGTATAGAAGCAAAGAGAATTGAAGGGAATAATATTCTTGAAGTATACAGTACAATTAAAAGATATGCAGAAGAATTAAGAAATAAGCCTCGCCCTATTTTAATAGAAGCAGTAACATTCAGGATGGGTGGGCATGAGGAAGCTTCAGGAACTAAATATATGCCGAAACATTTAATTGAACATTGGTCTGAAAAAGATCCGCTTAAGAATTATGAAGCATATCTTAAAAAAGAAAAAGTAATCAACTTTGAACTTATCCATGCATTTAGAGAAAAGATAAAAGCAACCATAGATAACGAATGGGAGATTACCGTAAATGAAAATGAAACGGTTGCTTCAACTGAAGAGGAAGTGAGGGATGTTTATAAGCCATTCAGACAAAAAGAAGTTAAGCCTAAATCCGGAAGTAAATCAAAGAAAAGGTTCGTTGATGCTTTAAGAGATGGTCTTAGACAAAGTATGGAGAAATATCATGATTTAATAATTATGGGGCAGGATATAGCAGAATACGGTGGTGTATTTAAGGTTACCGAAGGATTCGAACAAAAATTTGGAAAAGAGAGAATCAGAAATACTCCCTTATGTGAATCTGCTGTTATAGGTGCCGGACTAGGGTATGCCTTATGCGGAGGAAAGGGAGTGATAGAAATGCAGTTTGCTGATTTTGTAACCGACGGATTTAACCAGGTTGTGAATAACCTTGCAAAAATTCATTACCGGTGGGGGCAAAATGCCGATGTAGTTGTTAGAATGCCTACCGGAGCAGGGGTTAATGCCGGTCCATTCCATTCACAATCGAATGAAGCCTGGTTTTTTCATACACCGGGTTTAAAGGTAGTATATCCCTCTTCCCCGTATGATGCAAAAGGTTTAATTAATGCAGCGATAGAAGACCCGAACCCTGTTTTGTATTTTGAACATAAAGCTCTATATAGATCAAATGCAGAGGAAATTCCTGATGATTATTATACTGTTGAAATCGGAAAAGCTAAAAAAGTTTTGGCTGGAAATAATATAGCAATCATAACATACGGAATGGGAGTTCATTGGGCAAATGATATTCTCCGTGAAATGAACTCTTTATCTGCTGAGTTAATTGATTTAAGAACACTTCTTCCATGGGATAAGGAAACAGTTCTTGAGTCGGTTAGAAAATGTGGGAAGGTAATAATACTTCATGAAGATACATTAACAGGCGGAATAGGAGGGGAGATATCAGGATGGCTGGCAGAAAATTGTTTTGAATATCTTGATGCTCCGATTATAAGGTGCGGAAGTCTGGATACGCCAGTTCCGTTTTCATCGAATTTAGAAAGAAACTTTTTGCCTAAAGAAAGATTCAGAGAAAGCTTAATAAAGTTAAGCCAATATTGATTTAAGAAATTATTAAATGCAAAAAATATATATCAAAGTTCATTCAATCATTCAGCCATTCAATCATTCAAATTAATAGCATAGGTACATGAATAATATAGAAGAAAATACAAAACAAAATTTCAGACTGTTCAGGGCATAGTTAAAACAAAAGCTCCTTCAACTTCACCGGCTCGGAGTTTATCCAACGCTTCATTCGCTTTATTCAAAGGAAGTTTTGTAATCTCTGTTTTAACAGGAACTTGAGGAGCAACTTTTAACAATTCTTCACCATCGGTTCGGGTAAGATTTGCAACTGAGCGGATAATTCTTTCTTCCCATAAGTATCGATAAGGAAATGAAGGAATATCACTCATGTGAATTCCGCCGCTGACTATTGAAGCTCCCTTATCAGATACTTTTAGTGCAGCCGGAATGAGAGAACCAACCGGAGCAAAGATTAATGCTGCATCAAGTTTTTCAGGCGGAGATTGAGTTGAATCTCCTGCCCATACTGCACCAAGCCTTCTGGCGAACTCCTGAGCTTTTGAGTCACCGGGCCTTGTAAATGCATATACTTTCTTTCCCTGATGAACTGCAATTTGTGCAATGATATGAGCTGCTGCACCAAATCCATAAATACCAAGATTTTCAACTTTATCTCCGGCCATTTTATAGGTCCTGTATCCAATCAATCCTGCACAAAGTAAAGGTGCAGCTTCAGCATCCTCATATTCATTTGGAATGTGAAAACAATAATTTTGATTAGCGGCAGTGTATTCAGCATAACCCCCATCTATCGTATAACCGGTGAAGAGAGCATTTTCACAAAGATTTTCCTGTCCGCGTTTACAATAACGGCAATGACCGCATGTATAACCGAGCCATGGAACACCAACCCTGTCATTAATCTTAAACTCTTTTACATTATCACCAATCTTAACGATATTACCAACAATCTCATGTCCGGGAATTAAAGGAAGTTTAGGCCTGGTAAGTTCCTGATCAATAATGTGAAGGTCTGTATGACAAACGCCGCATGCCTTTATTTTTATTAATACCTGATCCGGATTTATAGAAGGAATAGGAACTTGTTTTTCTTTTAATTTCTCTCCTTTCTTTTCAAGAACCATTGCAGTCATGTTATTGGGAATATTCATTTATTATCCTTATTCAAATTGCTAAAAGTATAAAAAGATATATGTATCATTAAGGGATTATTCCCATTCATTTCTTAGTCTTTTTTGTATTATAATTGGGTTTTCTTTCATTTTTAACTTGCGATAATATTTAGAAACTTTCAGATGTTTCGCTTTATTACCTGCAGATATTAGAAGTTTAATTATTTTTTCTTTTTTCATCTTTTTCTTAATGATAGTTAGCATACTGACTTTATATTACATTCTTCAGATATAACAAGCAAAATAAGAACTAATCAACAATTTAACAATTTAAACCATAGCTGTCCAAAATAAATTTGAAATATTAAAGAAGTTAATAGGTGTTAATCTTTGGCAGAGCGTTTTTTATTTTGTAAGAACTTGAAATATAGAATCAAGTACTGTTCCGTCAACCCATTTTACTATTGCAACAACTTTATTTTTATTTAACTTTGGCTTTGCAGGAGCTCCGCCGCAAATTTCATATACTTCTTCTTTAATTTCCCGGATTGATTTTACAGGAAGAGAAGAATTCTTTACTGCTTTAATAAGATCTTTTCTTAAAGGATTAATTGCAATTCCTCTTTCAGTAATCACCACATCGATTAGTTCACCCGGTCCGCATAGTGTGGTTACTTCATCAACAATCACAGGAATTCTGTCTCTAAAAGAAGGTATAGCCAGAATAGTACATTTTGAATAAAGACAATTCTGCCAGCCGCCTATACCATGAAGAAGCAAACCGTCAGAATGAGTGACAACATTTGCATTAAAATTTACATCAACTTCAGTTGCACCAAGAACTGCAACATCAATGATTGAAGCGAAATTACCTTTTCCATGGAAATTATAGCTTGTAAACGGACTTGTATTCACATGGTTAGTATTCTCTCTCATTGATCTAACACCCTCAAGATCGAACGTTTGTCCATCAAGAATATAATCAGTAAGCCCTTCCTCAAGCATTTGAACGAGATATTTTGTACTTCCTCCTCTTACGAATCTGGCTTTAACTCCTTTAGCTTTCATCCGTTCCTTGAGAAATAGGACAAAAGCTAAATTAGTCCCACCGGAGCCTGCCTGAAATGAAAACCCATTTTTCATAATCCCTGCTTCTTCTATGAACTGAGCAACATATTCAGCAATTAATAATCTATCCGGAGATTTCGTTACTTCAGTTGTACCGGAAACAATTTTTGAAGCATCACCTAAAGAATCTATTTGAACCACATAATCCACATTATTGCCTTGAATCTGCCAGGGAATACACGGGAAGGGAATGAGGTTATCGGTTACTACAATAACTTTATCTGCATATTCGGAATCAGCAAGAGCAAAACCGATTAAACCGCTTGCTGATTTTCCATTCACTCCATTCGCATTTCCAAAAGGATCAGCAGTTGGAGCGGCAATAACAGCAATATCTATACGTACTTCACCATCCTGAACTGACTGGTATCTTCCACCGTGTGATCTCAAAACACCAACACCTTTCATCTTCCCCTTTGAAGTAAAAACTCCTATCGGGCCATTCATACTCCCTTCAATATGATGAATAGTCCCATCTTCAAGATATTTTATTAAATGTTCATGAATTGGAAAAGACGCGCTGGGAAACCACCTAATATTTTTTACACCAAGAAATTTAATTGTATCAAAGAGAAGATTTGTTAAGGCATCCCCATTTCGCAAATGATGGTGGGTCGATATAGTCATACCATCTTTTAGCCCTGATTTTTTTAATGCTTCCTTTAAATTTTTAACAATTTTATTTCCATCCTCAGGATAATCAATACAAGTTCTGATCGGAGGCTTTGCTTTATATCCCGAAGGTTTATAATTATTTATTCCTTTAAAGGGGATTTGTTCCTGTCCGTTTATTTCAGCCGGAATTAAACGGCCGACTGCATTCTTAATTAATTTCATTGCTGTATGGTTCTATTTCTATTTGTTCTTTTATTGTATTGCTATATTGTTTTATAAATATCTTAATAACTTATGCTTGCGCAAAAGATGGCATTCTGAACGAAGTGAAGAATCTCAAGGTTTACAATTTGTTGCGTTTTAAGATATTTCCCTTCGTTTAATTCTCATATATAACTGACTTTTCTATAATTTAATTTAGCTAACTCAAGGGTCTTTTGTGCACGTTTTACTATAGGTGCGTCAATCATTTTAGTACCAAGTGAAACAACTCCAAGCCCCTTTTTCTCAGCTTCTTCAAATGCTTCAACAATTTTTTTAGCCCTTTCTATTTCATCCTGAGCAGGTGCAAATGCATCATGAATAACCGGAATTTGTCGGGGATGAATGCATCCTTTCCCTTCAAAGCCTAATGATTTTGCTTCCAGAACAGATTGTTTTAACCCTTCCATATCACCTACATCAGAAAAAACAGTATCTATTGCCTGTATACCCGCAGCCTTAGCAGCATTTATCAGCATTGACCTTGCAAAGAAACTCTCTCGACCCTCATTTGTTCTCTGGGTTCCTAAATCTGCCGTATAATCTTCAAGACCTATTGCCAAAGCACAATTATTTTTTGATGCTGTTGCGATTTCAAATGCATTTATAATTCCTAAGGCATTTTCAAGAATAGGCATCAGATAGATATCGCCTTTGATATTATATTTTTGCTTAATTTTATTTATTTCATCTTCCGTATCCAATATCTGCTGTTTTGATTCACACTTCGGAATTAAAATAACATGTACGTTATGAGGGACAATAAATTTTAAATCACTCAAACCTCGCGGTAATTGATTTATTCTAACCATTCTTTCAGCACCATAAAAATCTACAGCTCTGAGAGCATTTCTAACCATCAGTTGTGCCGAATCTTTTTCCGAAGGAGCAACACTGTCTTCCAGATCCAGAATAATCCCATCCGGTCTATGCAGCCCGGCATTTATAAAAAACTTCGGTTCATTACCAGGAAGGTATAATCGGCTTCTCCTTAATTTATCTTTTGAACTTCTATAGGAATTCTTTTTGTTAAAAGGTATAAAATATTCTTTATCTATATTAGGATTTAGTCTTTTGACAGCTGATTCATATCTTGCTTCAATAACAAAGGGAAGAGCACCTCTGTCTTCCAAATAAATTTTCGCATCATTTATTCCAAAATATTTACAAAGCTCTTCAATTTGACTTTTAATTGATTCCCCATACATCGAAGAGACTTTACTATTTAAGTCAATTTTTATTCCGCCTGAACTCTGTAACTCTATTTCAAAGAAACAATCAGAGCGTACATTTTCCCCTCTTTTACCTGATGATAGAAGTTTTTAATAGTTTTCATAATTATATAATTAAACCTTCCATAAATTCTTTTGCTTTTTTCTTTTCACACTTAGATATCATTTTTTTAATAGCTTTTTGTCTTTTTTTAGTCAACAACTTACCGGATAAAGCATTGAATTTATTATCAAGATCTTCTTTAGTCATCGGCTCTCTCGGATCTCCTTTGGGGTATTCGAGATATTCTGAAAATTCTTTACCGTCTTTAGTTTTTATTACAACCTTTGAAGGCTGCTTCTCAGGGAACATCTTTTCAAATTCAATTGAAGCTTCACCTTTAATTTTATTAATTACTTCCCGGATTCTTGCATCTTTCATATTCTCTTCGGAAAATGATTGAGTGGTAATTTTACCATCAACCAGAGCAGCAGCTATACAAAAGGGAAGAGAATGATCCGCTGTTTCACGGGATTCAGGCTTATATTTTTGAGGATCAAAAAGAATATCACATGCTCTCGCTATTGTAGTCACTATTACCGAATCAATCTGATCATAAGTAATATTATTTTTTGTAACGGTTTTTAAGGCTGCAGAAATATGAGTATGAGTTAAAGCTTCCGTTGGAAAAGCTTTCATACTACATTCCAGAATTTTATATTTTTGTCCAAGATTACCGGTAAGTTTATCCGGATCCCATTTCCATTCTCCAAGGTTATCTCTACCTCTCATATTAACACTTTCTACAATTTGATCTTTAACATTCCATCCAAAGAAACAATCCATAAAACCTTCTTTTCCTTCGAACACAGCCTCTGTTCCCGAATAACCTTCTTTCGCTAATAGCGCTGCGAAAACTCCAGATTGGACAGCCATAGGATCGACTGTATTTTTCATCATGGTTAGTTTACCTGCAGTAGGACACCCGATTGTATGATTATGGCTGCCGTTTATTCCTATAGCATTAACCATTTGATCCACATTTAATCCTAATAGTTTCCCCGCAACTATTGGAGAAACAAACTGAGTCAGAGTTGCGTGATGCCATTTCCTTTCTCTAATTCCAGGAACTGCAAATTCACATAAACGCTGTTCAAATTCATACCCAAGTACTATTGCAGTTATTACATCTTTCATTGAAGCATTAACCAGTTCACCGGTCGATAGTGCTGCAGGAATTAAATCGGAGGGATGGGAGGGGTCTTCTTTCCAGTATATATCATTAAAATCGAGAGCACGTATCATCAAAGAATTTATTAAAGCAGTATTAACAGCAGGAAGCTTATCTCCGAATCCAATAGTTAAAGCTTCCTTTTTACCGCCCATTTTTTTGTAGATATTCCTTAAAATTTTTACATCTTTTGTATGATATCCGCCGTACGCACAGCCAATGGAATCATAAAGAAATCTCTTGACTTCATTTATTACTTCTTCCGGCAAATCTTTGTATTTAAGATTTACTGAAAATTCGGAAATTTGTCTTGAAATTGATTTTTCCATTTTAATCCCTTATTCTATCAAAGAATATTTCAAAATTTGATACATCATTATAAATACTAAAAAAATCTCTTTGTAACATATTATTATATATTGATAAAACAACGTTTTGAAGTTTTACAAGAAGAGGCATTTCCTTTTCTAACTGTAAATTCGTTAAGATTTTTCCATGCACTATATCAGATCTTAATGAATAGATTTTGTTAAGTTGAGTTTTATTACAAATGGAATTATTGGGAAGAATTTTCAAAATTCTATTAATTATTATTGATGTTATTTTGTCTGTTATTAAATTTGGAGAAACAAGTGTTTCAAGAGAAGTCATAAATAAAATAAAAGCTTGCATCCAATAAAATGAGATATACCCAAGGTATAAAAATTGAATACTATGTTTAGTTCGAGCGGAGATTGAATTGAATTGTTGAAGTCTTAAATACCCTTCTTTTATTTTTCTTAATGATTCAATATTAAAAATAGAAGGGTGTTTTTTTGTATTTATGGAACGCTTCCATATATCTATATTTTTTCTGCTTAAATGAGTATTTGAAACATTAAGAATATACTCAAATGAACAATCAGCTCTTGCAAAGATTCTAAAAGCAAGCATTAAAAGATTAATATTTTCCATATATTCATATAATTCTTTTTGACCGCAATCAAATCTTAATCCCCAATTATATATCATTTTTATTTGACCTTGATCGTGGATAGAAAAATCATCAGCATCAACACGCTCCATATCATCTTCATACGAGAAATATTTTAAAGATATATTTAACTTTGGGTCAAAAATAAACTTCAAATCTTTATGAATTAGGGAAATCTTAAAATTTCTTATTGGGATTATATAATGTTCGCTTGACAATCTGAAACCATTTTTATATCTATTGAATATTCTTCTTTACCCATTCTTCCAATCCGCCGGTAACGATTAATTCTTGTGCTGCTGTTCCAACAGGATCAAAGGAATAACTCATGTTATCAGCTGCCATTGAAGAAGTTGTGAAATCTATTTTTGCTATTATTCCCGTTTTGACTGTAAGGTTTTCTTTACCATATTTATTTTTAAGGTCATTTACTAAATCAGGACATTCTATTAAAAGGAATCCATTGTTCAAAGCATTTCTTTTGTAAGTTTCATTTAGTGAACCTGCAATTAGTAATTTTATTCCTTTATACTTTAATGAAGTTGCAGCTTGTTCACGTGAGGAGCCTGTTCCAAAATTGAAACCGCCGACTAATATATCCCCATCTTTTACTATATTCTTAAATTCAGGATCATAATTTTCCATAACAACACTAGCTTGCTGCTGGGGAGAATAATCATCAATGTAAGTATATTTGCCGGGATAAATACCATCGGTGTTTAAGTTATCCTGATAACAGAAGATTAATTCTCCTTCAATTGATTCAGGGAATCCTTCAATAATTTTTATTTTCTTATTTTCATCATTTTTTCTAATATGCGATTTGATTTCCCCAACGATATTTGAAGAAACATGATCCCATGCATAGTCTATTTTACCGGAAACAGCGGATGAGGCAACAACAGCAGGAGAAGCCAGGTAAGCCTGAGCATTTGGTGAACCCATTCTCCCCTTAAAGTTTCTATTGGTTGCAGAGATTCCGATTTCACCGTCTTCTAAAAGTCCTGTTCCTAAACCTATACAAGGACCGCAGCCAGGCGGAAGCGGAATTGCTCCGGCGTCTAATAGAGCCTGCCAATCACCTCTTTTTTCGCTTTCAACCTGTACCTCATTCGATGCAGCGGCAATATAAAACTTAACACCTTCAGCTACTTTTTTACCTATTATAACTTCAGCAGCTTCTGCAAGATCTTCAACCCTGCTGTTTACACAGGAAACCAGATATGCTTTGTTAATTTTTATATTCTTTTCTTTTATTTCCGAAACAGGTGTAATTATCTTTACGGTATTTGGTCCTGAAATTAAAGGCTGTATAGTTGAAAGATCAACCGTAATTTCTTTTGAATAAAATGCATCAGGATCAGCTTCATGAATATTATCCTCTAATTCGAATATTCTTTTATCATTTATTCTTGGGTTAGAACCATTTTCCGTTTTATCGGAATTCACATCTTCCGGTCCTCTTTTTTTTATAAACTCAGCCCTGTTCTTTAACCAGTTTATTGTTATACTATCGACCGGAAAAACTCCGGCTAAAGCCCCCCATTCGGTTGTCATATTTGCAATAGTCAATCTTTCATCAATCGAAAGTGATTGGATTCCTTCTCCCGAAAATTCTATTGCATGATTTAATACTTCATCTTTATTAAAGAAACCACACAAAGCTAAAATTACATCTTTACCTTTAACACCTGACTTTAATTTACCTGTAAAAATTACTTTAGCAATTGGAGGAACCTGCCACCAGGTTCTGCTTGTAGCCCAGATTGCAGCAGCATCTGTTCGAACAATAGGGGTTCCCAAACAGCCTAATCCTCCATACATATTTGAATGACTATCGGAAGCTACCACCATAGTACCCGGCCATGCGTATCCTTCTTCACACATGATCTGATGTCCGATCCCTCTGCCGGCAGGATAAAAATCTGCTCCCATTGATTTGGAAAACTCTTCTATCTTTTTATACTTCGCAAGGTTTTTTTCACTTTTATCCTGTACATTATGATCAAGGGTATGAACAACCTGTAATGGATTATAAAGTTTTGCTGCTCCGATAGATTTGAATTTAGGTATAACGGCACCTGTATTATCGTGTGTCATTACATAAGCAGGACGAATAGATAAATAGTCGCCTGCATGCACTTCATGATCTTTGTCGAGGCCTACTGCGTATTTTTGAGCTATTTTTTCGATTAATGTTTGGGACATAGTAACTCCTTTGTGGAAACGGGAAACGTGGAGACGGAAAACGGAGAAACGGAAGATGTAGAAACAGGGGATGTGGAGATGAAAGACATTATCATAATGTATATTTTCTAATAAGGTTTGTTAACATTGCGAATTCATGATTTGCAAATTCAGATAAATTTATAATTTGATCTTCCGATAAATATTTTAATAATAAAGAAATGTCAATTTGAGTGTCAATTTCGACTAGTGAAGATCTTGCTATATCTAAAAAACGTTTAGTTTCTGTTCCAGAAATTCGTGCAAATCCCTCAGCTATATTAGATGGAACGGAAATAGCCGCTTTTCTTAGTTGATAAGTTAAAACAAATAATTCTTCTTTAGGAAACTGTCGTGTCAATTTATAAATTTCAGATACAATATCCATACCTTTTTTCCAAACATCTAAATTCTTATGATTGAGTTTTAACATTTATTACTCCCTATTTTGATTATATAGATTAAGGTTTTCAAGTTTCTCATTCGTTTATACGTTTTTCATTTTTATGTTTAAGACTTGAACGGTTCGAACGAAACGAAATCCGCATGATGAACAATTATTGCTTCAATGCTTCTTTTTACCAGATCTCCTTCTTTTGCATGATACGCAATAATATGTAGGACTTCGGGAGGAAGTTCAAACCGATCTGCTATTGCAACACCGCTAAAGGGGTGACGTAATAATTTACCGGCTTTACTTGTGGTTAATTGACCATCAATTTTATCATATTCGATTAACTTTCCAACATCAATTAATATTGCACCTGCGATAAGGATATCCATATCGATTTTTATTTCATCACCAAAGTTTTCTTTCATCCTATTTGCTATATCTACCGAAAGCTGTACGGCTGTACGTTTATGGGTCATAAACGGGATCTTACAGTCTTTAATTAGCAGAGAAAACGGGATTGATTCAAGATCTTCTATAGATAAAACACTGTTCTCAATAGCATAAATCCAGCAGATTAAGACTTTTTCGCGAAGTTCCTCATTTTTTATCAAACTAATCTCGGGCCATATTTCCAGTACTTTATCTCTCATAAATTTTCTTTCTAATTGCTCAATTATTAAATCTTTTGAACAAACAATTAAACAATTAAATGATGTTTTTAATTATCTCTTCAGTCATTTCCTGCGTTGTGCATGCACCATGTTTAAATACATCCGGTCCGCCTTTTAGTTTGAGCATGTCATAAGTTTTAACTTTGCTGCCTTCTATAACTTTAGCAATAGCTTTCCTTATTTTATCAGCTTTTTCATTTTCATTTAAATGGTCAAGCATCATACATGCACTTAGAATCATAGCAATTGGATTTACGATTGAAGGATTCAATTCCTGGTATTTAGGTGCCGAGCCATGAGTAGGTTCAAATACGGCAGCGTCTTTCCCGATATTTGCACTGCATGCAAATCCTAAACCGCCTACCAAACCGGCAAAACCGTCGCTGATAATATCTCCAAACATGTTTTCTGCAACTAATACTCCGTAGATTTCAGGATTTTTAGTAAGCCACATCATTTGAGCATCAATATTTGTGTCCCATAATTGAATCTCAGGGTAGTCCTTTGCAATTAATTTTGCTTCGTTAAACATCATACCTGAAGTTTCTCTCAAAACATTCGGCTTTTCGCAAACGGTTACATTTGAATATCCAAACTTCTTTGCATAATCAAAGGCTTCTTTAATAATTCTTCTGCATGCATTTCTTGAAACTATTCTAGATGAGATAGCCAAATCTTCACTTACTACATTCTTGAATGCTTTCATCTTAGGATGTGTTTCAAAAGCGTCTCTAACAGTTTTAGGTGGATTGGTCCATTCAACACCGGAGTATAAACCTTCCGTATTCTGCCGGAAAATTACAGAATTTACTTCGGGTTCTTCAAACCCTCCATTCTTTCTTCTAATAAAATTTAAAGGATTTCCCTTAAAAGACTGGCATGGCCTAATACAAATGTCAAGATTGAAGTGCTGTCTTAACCCAACTATTGGGCTAAAATAAACATACCCTTTATCTTTCAAAGAAGAATCAAGTTCTTTAGCCGCAGCATCTTTAGGCTTGCTGGTTATAGCACCGAATAATCCTATTTTATTTTCTTCTAAAAGATCAACGGTTCTTTGAGGAAGGGCATTACCCTCTTTACACCAAAAATCCCATCCAATATCTCCATAAATGTAATCAGCTTCAAAGTTAACAGCATTTAAAACTTTGATGGCTTCGGGCAAAACAGTTTTTCCAATTCCATCACCAGGGAGAGCTACGATATTACGTTTCATAATTATATATCCCCTTAAAGGTTAAAAAATTTCTTACCAAAAATTAGAGAATAAAATTCAAGTTGGCAAGAATAATAAAATAGAATAAAAAAATTAGAATTTATTTGTTATTAAAATTTATATTTTACACGTTATTTGAAGTATATTTATCTATTCTATATAAATAATTAAAATATTTTGTGTTATACGTTTTGGCTCTATTTTTGATACTTATTCAGTAGATCGAATCTCAAGCATTAACAATAATAACCGTTATTTAGAGATTTTTTGAAAAAGAAACTAAATTCAGATATCAAATTAGATCCTGAAAAGGTTCTGGAATTTCAAGCATTCCTTAAAAAAATATTAATTGAGAATAATATTCCGAAAAAATTTACCAATTACCTTTCAAATATATTTGAGCTAATTGAGAAATTAGACTCAGAAAAGCGTGAGAATAAAACTGATTCGGAAAATAATAAAAGGATATTAAAGAAAATCTGGGACAAATCGATTGACGGCATGAGATTGACTACGAGTGATGGTACTGTTTATATGTGCAACGACGCTTTTGCTAAACTTGTGAATAAAGGTCAAGAAGAAATAGAAGGGAAGCCGCTTTCATTGGTATATGAAGAAAATAACCGTGACCATATACAATCCAGCTATATTATTAATTTCCGCGATTCAAATATAAAAACTCAGTATACAACAACCACTAAATTGTGGAATGAAAAGTCTATTAATATCAGAATGATCAACTCATTTATAGATAATATAAATGGGGAAAAGATGGTTTTGAGTATTTTTAGAGACGAAACAGAACAGATAAAAAATAATTCATTACTGGAAAAGAAAGACCGTTTACTTTTTGGAATAGCAGAAGCAACGAAAAATTTAATATCATCCATGGATATAAAAGAAAGCTTTACTTCTGCTCTGGAAATATTGGGTAAGTCTGTAGATGTTGACAGGGTATATATATATAAACATAAAGTTAAACCAGATACAGAAGAAATGTATATGAGCCTGCTTTATGAGTGGGTAAATAAAGAATCATATTCTCAGATGCCGAATGAAGCCTTGCAGAGATTATCTTATTCAAGATTTGAAACCTTGAATTTCTATGAAAATTTTTCACTAGGAAAATCGTTAAAATTCATAATAAACCAGCTGCCGGGAAATATTAAAAATGTTTTTATTGATGTTAATATCAAGTCTATAATTCTGGTTCCAATAATGGTTGATGAAAAGTATTGGGGGTTCATCGGATTTGATGAGTGCCAGTACGAGAGATGGTGGGAAAGTGATGAGGAATCTTTATTAAGAACAATGGCGTCCAGTTTTGGTGCGGCTATAAAGCTGAACAGTGTACTTGATGAGCTGGTAAAAAATAATACAGAGCTGAATTATGCTGTTGACAAAGCACAAACTGCCGTAAAAGCTAAAGCAGAATTTTTAGCATTAATGAGCCATGAAATCAGAACACCGATGAACGGTGTAATAGGAATGACAGGCTTGCTTTTGGATACGGAATTAACTGAAGATCAGAAAGAATATGTTGAAACAATCAGACTTAGCGGAGATCAGCTTTTAGTTGTTATAAACGATATTCTTGACTTTTCAAAAATTGAATCCACAAAACTTGATCTTGAAAATCAGCCCTTTGATTTAAGGGACTGTATTGAGGATTCACTGGATTTGTTAGCAACTAAAGCTGCAGAGAAAGGGCTTGATTTAGTATACCTAATTGAAAATAATACACCTATTGTAGTTAATGGGGATGTGACTCGATTAAGACAAATTCTGACAAATTTAATTAGTAATGCTATAAAATTTACCGACGAAGGAGAAGTCTTTGTTAAAGCCTCTGCAAAGGATCTTGATGATAAAATATGCGAGATTTCCTTTTCCGTTAAAGATACTGGAATTGGAATACCTGATGAAAAGATGGATAGATTATTTAAATCTTTTAGCCAGGTTGATGCCTCAACAAGCCGCAATTATGGTGGAACAGGTTTAGGCTTAGCTATCAGCAAGAGACTTACAGATATGATGAATGGTGAAATGTGGGTCGAAAGCCAACCGGGTAAAGGTTCAACTTTTTATTTCAACATTAAAGCCGAACAGGTTGCTCCGCAGTCAAAAATATATATAAAGGCAAAGACTCCGCTTATAAAAGGGAAAAGAGTCTTAATAGTTGACGATAATAAAACTAACATAAAAATATTAACTGCACAGGTTGAACAGTGGGGTATGGAATTTAAAGCTGCAGCAACTCCATCTGAAGCTTTAAGTATTGTTTCCGAAAGTGAAAAATTTGATGCTGCAATACTTGATTTTCACATGCCTGAGATGAATGGAGTAAAATTAGCTGAAAAAATCAGCAAACTGGAAAAAGGGAAGGATATTCCTTTTATCATCCTATCCTCAATAGGTAAAAAGGATATTACCGTTGAAAATACAAAAATGAACATTTCGGTAATTACCAAACCTGTCAGGCACCACCAGCTTTATGATAATTTGATCTCTAATTTTAAGACTATTAGAAGAGCTAAATTAAAAAGCCGTCTGACTGCAGATGAACTCATTCTGGCGAAAAATTTTAAGTTAAAAATATTACTTGCTGAAGATAATACAATAAACCAGAAGGTTGCTCTAAGAATTTTTGATAAGCTAGGTTATAGGATCGATGTGGTCGCAAACGGTTACGAAGTTCTTAATGCAATTAGAAATATAAATTATGATATTATATTCATGGATTTATTTATGCCGGAAATGGATGGATTTACTACGACGAAAAATATCCATGATGAATTTCCGGAGAATAAAAGGCCTGTTATTGTTGCCATGACCGCGAATGCTTTTTACGAAGATAAAAGCGAATGCTTATCAAAAGGAATGGATGATTATATAGCTAAGCCGTTAAAGTTGGAAGAATTATTTACATTGGTTTCCGATTGGGCAAAGAAGATCAACAGAAAGAAGGAAGATATCATAGAACAGCTAAAGAAAGAGAAACGGCCGTCGCAAATAATTGATGAATCAAAAATCACTTTTATAAATGACATTCAGACTGCGCAGGATATAAACTTCTTTATTGAACTTTTGGATATTTATATATCCGATATGCCTAAAGTTATTGGGAAAATAAAGTCGGCAGTAGATGAAAAAGATCATTACAAATTAAGATTTTATGCGCATAAATTAAAAGGGAACAGTCTAACGCTAGGAATCGATTTTTTTGTCAAAATAAGTTCTCAATTAGAAAACGCGGGGAAAGAAAACAGAATTGATGAAACAACAATTCAATTGTGTGATGCACTTATTTTTGATTTTGGAAAAATAATTAAAGAACTTGAATTTATTAGAGCAAAGTACAGCAGCATGTAGGCCTTAGCGCAAGGGGCATAGCATAAAGAGTAAAACGTAGGGGAAAGAGTAAAAGGGGTTGTCTGAAGAGCAATTTCGATGTGACAAAAAAAAATTCCTTATTTTTATGATTTACGAATTCTAATATTTTAATAATAATGAAGAAAAGAGCACCTTATAATCGCACAATAGATCTTAATGAAAAGGAAATTGAAAAGTATAAGAAAAAATTAATTAGACTTAATAGTTCAGTTTCCGTAAATGAAATTGAAAATAAAATAATAAATCAGGATATATTTGAAGTCCTTTCTCTTCTACCGGATAGCTTCATAGACCTTCTTTTTATCGATCCTCCTTATAATTTAAATAAAAAATTCAGCAGTACTTCATTTAAATCGATGAAGAGCGAAGATTACGAAATATGGATCGATTCATGGCTTGGAAGAATGGTAAGGCTATTGAAACCGGATGCTTCAATCTATGTATGCGGTGACTGGAATTCTTCAGCTGCAATTTTTAATTCTGCAAATAAATATTTTAAAGTTCAAAACCGGATAACATGGGAAAGGGAAAAAGGCAGGGGAGCCAAGGTTAACTGGAAGAATTGTTCCGAAGATATATGGTTTTGTTCAATGTCTAATAAATATAAGTTTAATGTCGAAGATGTAAAGCTGAAACGGAAAGTAATGGCTCCTTACAAAACAGAATTGGGGAAGCCGAAAGACTGGAATAATGACGGTGATGAGAATTACAGAATAACATATCCGTCAAATATATGGACTGATATTACCGTTCCGTTCTGGTCTATGCCTGAAAATACTGACCATCCTACACAAAAACCGGAAAAATTATTAGCTAAAATCATCCTTGCAAGTTCAAATGAAGATGATTTTATATTTGATCCGTTTCTTGGTTCAGGAACAACCGCCGTAGTCGCTAAGAAATTGGGCAGAAAATATTCCGGTATCGAAATAGATGAAAACTTCTGCTGTATTGCTGAAAAGAGACTGGATGAAGCTGATAAAGATAAAGCAATTCAAGGTTTTCATGATGGGGTTTTCTGGGAGAGAAACACATTTAGTAATCAAAGAAAAGCAAAGAATTCCGGTCCCGATTTATTTGAAGATTAATGAATGTTTTTATAAAAACTTGAAGTTAAATTAAAATTTTGTAATCTTTACATCCCCGAAATGAAATAATAAAAAGAATTTCCGGGAACGGCTAACATGTGATTACCCAACCCCGTCAGGTCCGGAAGGAAGCAGCGGTTAGTATGAGCTTGTGTAGCCGTCAACCCGGTTTTTTTATTTCATGAGTAACTAATGAAAATCGGGGTGATGTGTTTATAAAATTCCATTAAATCTTTATTAAATTCCCTGCCGTCTTTTGAAGCCATAAGTGAAATCCATTCTTCATTTGATTTAACGGAAACCTCAATAAACAGGCTATATTTTTGTTCAAGAAGCAAATTACTTTCAACAGTACCGATCTTTATTTCCTGCTTTAATACATTCGATAAATATTTTAAAGTAAAGTCCTTAAAATGATTTATTATGTTTTCTTCATTTGTTTTGTTTAGAAATAAAAGAAGTTTATACATTATTTAACCTGGATATGGATATCATTGACTTCTAATTTTAATGGGAGGAACTCCAAACATTATTTACCCTATTAATATCTGGAAGAGTTTCATCAGGATCGATAATTACCGAATCAATTCTATTCTCTGAATTATATTTAAATTGAAAAGAACCTGATTTTTCCCATATTTCTACGGGCAGATTTACTTTTCCGGTTTTACCATTTGACTCTTTAATCTGTACGATTAAAGGCATTACCATGTTATCATTATTTTTAATTGTAATCAAAGCACCTTTTGTATAATCTCCATTAATATAATTAACACTGTCGACTGCTTGATCGAGTGTCCACTTTTCATAAAACCATTCTTTCCAGAACCAGTTCAAATTTTCTCCGGAAGCATCATTCATGGTTCTAAAGAAATCTTCCGGAGAAGGGTGCTTAAAAGCCCATCTTTTTATGTATGTTTTAAATGCAAAATTAAACCTTTCATGCCCCAGAACATCTTCTCTGAGCATTACCAGCCCGAGTGCAGCTTTGTAATATTCAAGTGGATGGACATACTTATAAGGTATAGCATCTGCAAAAGTGATAATTGGGGGAGCTTCAGGATCTTTTAACAAGGGAATAATTTCCTGAGCCGGATTACCGCCTTTGGGAGCATATTCATTATCTCTTTTAGGGGCAAATTCACCGTGATTAAATTCGTCTGTTGAATATATGTTCATAAAAGTATTAAAACCTTCATCCATCCATGCATTCTCTCTTTCGTTAGACCCGACAATCATTGGAAACCAGTTATGTCCTATTTCATGTGTAGTTACCATCCATAGAATTCCGGCTTTTCTTGCACGCCAGCTGCAAAAAACAATACCGGGATATTCCATTCCGCCGACCGGGCCTGCAGAATTAATTGCAGTTGGGTAAGGGTATTCAAACCAATCTTTAGAATATATTTCAATACTTCTTTTTAAGTATTCGGTCGATCTTCCCCACGCATTGTTACCTGCACTTTCTATAGGATAAACAGACATAGCCAGGCATTTCTTGTTTCCGGGTAAATTTACCCTTGCGGCATCCCAGATGTAAGCTTTGGAAGCACACCAGGAAACATCCCTGGAATTTTTCATACTGAATTGCCATGTCAAATTACCTGATTTTACTGGTCTCATACCCGGAGAAGCAATTTCTAAAGAATCGACAATAAAAATAGTGCTGTCACTTTGCCCTGCTTTCTTTAATCTTTCAATTTCCTTCGCAGTTAAAACTTCCTCCGGATTTAGTAATTCACCGGAACCGGCAACTATCATATACCAGGGGACAGAAATTGAGTATTCGAAATCGCCGTATTCAAGATAGAACTCTCCTGACCCCAGAAAGGGGAGATTATTCCAACCTTTTAAATCATCATAGACAGCCATTCTTGGATACCATTGAGCTAATTCATAAATATTCCCGTTCTTACTATTCATAAAGCCTAACCTTCCTAATCCTACAGGAGCAATCTCAAATGAATAGGTTATAAAAATTTTTAAGTTCCCTCCTTCCGGATTTAAAGGCTTGTGAAGCCTTATCTGCATCCTTGTATCGTTAATTACATAATCGGCGTTTGATATATTTCCATTATTTTCAATCTTCACCGAATTAATATTATAACCCCCTTTAAAAGTTAAAGACTCATTTCGGGGAGCTGAAGATAAAGAACTCTTAGAATCCGCCTTAAATCTATTTTGTTCCAGCTGCAGCCAAACATAAGACAAACTATCCGGGCTGTTGTTTGTATAATCTATTTCAACATTACCGCTAATGGTATTTTCACTATCATCAAGAGTAACTGCGATTTTATAGTCTGCTTTATTCTGCCAGTAATCACTACCGGGAGCACCACTTTTACTGCGATAAACATTGCCCGGCTGAGAATCAAAAGACGGGTCAAAAACTGCATTAGGTATAAATGAATTTTCCGACTGAGAAAATACCGGGTGAAAGGTTAAAATAAAAAGCCAAAGAATGAGAGAAAGTTTAGATTTCATTACATTAAATAAGGATTAAAGGAGTGAAATAATATTTTACTGTGAAAAAGATCCCTGATCATGAGATAAATTTCTAATTTCCCGTTTGACAAAATCGGTGAATAAATTCTGCTTGCTTACATAAGAACCGGAACTGCTCTCAAAATTAAAAGTATCTCCATTTCCTCCTAAATCCTGGTTATTACCATTAATTTTAGTAGTAATTTGAGCATCTGAATAACTATTTATGACCTGAGTATATTCTGCATCAGGCTCTTTTAATCTCGTAAATGTTCTAAAAACTAATCCGGCTTTATCATTTTTAATTTTATAGAGAGAAAGTCTGCTTAGTTCAAGGTTATTTTTAACGGTAAAACCTTCATTTACTTTAATATATTTAGTGCCGTTTAGATTGATTATTTCTTCAGATAATTCTCCGTACAAAGATTTATCCAATAATAAAGTCTTCAATGAATCGTTATAGATACCAAACTTGTTATTGACAGGATTAGGGTATTCAATTAAAATAGTAAAATATTTAGCAGAAGGGAGGGTTAAGCTATCAATTTTTAATTTATTATAATTATGATTTTCAGAAAGAGATAACCCGAGTAAAGTTGAAATCGAATCATTTGCAGAAATTACACCGATTTTTGCTCTTTGAATAGTTTTTTCAATACCCGGTCCGCTTGCCAGAGGTCTAATATCCGGAGAGTTATTACAACTGATAATAAAAAAAGTAAGCAATAAGATAGTAATTATATTTTTCATCAGGTTTTGATTGAGTTATTCATATTACAGCTTTAATGCCCCTTACGAAATTTAGTATGATATTTTCAGCTTGGGACAAATTTACCTTAATTAATATAGATTATTGCGTAAGTTCTGTAATTAGATATTTATATATAGAATTTTTTGATTTAATCTTATTAGAATTTATATTTCAATTCGTTTAATTCCAAAAATAATAAATTACACCAATAAAATATAATCTTATTTCTTTATTGCAAAAGTATATTTATATAATTTTTATATTTTTTTTATCACTTCATCCGTTATTTCCTCAAACCATAAGTAATGCTTCAATCGGTCTTGAAGGGATAAAATTTTCATTAAATATTAAGGACCTGCCTGATTCATTAAAAAATGTAAAGATTTTAATTCAGGGTGAAAAATTTTCCAAAGTCATAAATGCAGATGTTGAGAATGGAAAATCAGATACATCTTTCATCCTCTCAGGGAGCGGAGATTATAAGATAAGTTTAGAGAATATAAAAGCTCCGGATTCCAAAATTAGGATCCTTCCGGGTATTTTAAGCTTAATTCCCCCTCTGCTTGCAATTATCCTCGCATTAGTATTCAGACAGGTAATCATTTCTTTAGTGTTTGGAGTCTATATAGGCGCTGTTTTTATTTTCGACTACAATCCTTTTACAGCACTGTTAAGGTTAATCGATACTTATGTTATAAATTCTTTAAGTGATTCGTCGCATTTAAAAATAGTAGTTTTTACACTTTTATTCGGGGGTGTTGTTGGTCTAATATCTAAAAGCGGAGGTACAAAAGGGATTGCAAATTTAGTTACTAAATTTGCACGTACCAGGAAATCCGGTCAGCTTTCAACCTGGCTGTCAGGTATTCTAATATTTTTCGATGATTATGCAAATGCTCTTATAGTTGGGAATTTAATGCGTCCAATTACGGATAAATTAAAGATATCCCGTGAAAAGCTTTCTTTTATTGTTGATGCAACTGCAGCTCCTGTAGCAAGTATCTTTATTGTAAGTTCATGGATTGGATATGAAGTTGGGCTGATCCATGACAGTCTCATTTCAATCCATTCAAATGAGAATGCCTATAATGTATTCCTTCAAACGATCCCTTATAGGTTTTATCCTATAATGATGCTGATATTTATATTTCTTCTTGCCTGGCTGCACAGGGATTTCGGTCCCATGTTAAAAGCCGAAAAGAGAGCTGTTGATGAGGGGAAAGTAATTAGAGACGATGCAGTTGTATCAAAAGATCTAACAGAAACTTCCGAAATATTCGGAAATGAAGAAAGGGCAAAATGGTATAACGGAGTAATTCCAATTTTAATACTTGTGTTAGTTACAATAGCCGGTTTAATTTTTACCGGTATTTCTTCTGCAAAGCAGCAAGGTTTGACTGATTACGGGATCAGAGAAATAATTGGTAATTCTGATTCGTATGTCTCATTATTATGGGGAAGTTTTAGTGCATGTATTGTGGCAGGAATTATGATACTTACCCAAAGGATCATGAATTTAAGTGAAACTGTTGATGCATGGTTTACAGGGCTTCGTTCTATGTTTTTGGCATGCATAATATTAACGCTCGCATGGTCTATTGGTTCAATTACTCAGGACCTGAGGACGGCTGATTATGTAGTAAACATTATTAGTGATTCTCTAAATCCGAGATTTCTTCCGGTAATTGTATTTCTTGTTTGTGCAATAATAAGCTTTTCGACAGGCACAAGCTGGGGAACGATGGCAATTATGATGCCTATAGTCATACCGCTAAGTCATCATATAACAGAATTAAACCATTATTCTTATCCTGATCATATGATAATTCTGCATGGCGTTATAAGCTCAGTATTAGCAGGATCAGTTTTCGGAGATCATTGTTCTCCTATTTCGGATACAACCATATTGAGTTCAATGGCTTCCGGTTGCGACCATATTGATCATGTCCGTACCCAGCTTCCATATGCAGTTGTTACTGCAATTTTATGTATGCTTCTCGGAGATATTCCCACAGCTTTTGGTTTATCCCCTTATATTTCAATTTTAATAATTACCGCATGCTTTATCCTGATACTTTATTTCTTCGGGACGAGAGTTGATAATAAAGAAGCAGAGATCGCCACGTCATGACTCAAATCCTTCAATGTTTTAGATGAATGTAAAGATGACATCTTTAGAAAGAAAGATTATCTTCAACTTTTTATTAAAATATTAGTGTAAATAAAACCTTATTTGAAAGGAATAAAGATGTCATCTTTTATGTATGTAGCCTATGCCATTTTATGCGGGTCAGGTGATTCCCTTAGATTTTCATTTAGCGAATTAAGTATTTTCATATCATCATCAGAAATTTCAAAATCAAAAACATTGATATTCTCTTTCATTCTATCGATATGTGAAGATTTAGGTATAACAACTACATTATGTTGAACAGCCCACCTGATTAAAATCTGGGCAGATGATTTACCATATTTTTCAGAAAGGATTTTTACTTCCTTTTTAGTCAATTTTTTCGCTCTTGCCAGAGGAGTATAACCTTCCAGCTGAATATTCTTTTCTTTACACAAGCTGAGGAGTTCTTTTTGATAAACAAAAGGATTGAATTCAACCTGGTTAACAGCGGGAGTAGTTGAAGAACTATCGAATAATTCTTTAAGGTGCCTAATAGTATAATTGCTCACCCCGATTGATCTGCAGATCTTTTTCTCCAGAAGCTTCTCGAATGCCTCCCATGTTCTATTTCTTCGTCTGCTCGAAGGCCAGTGAATTAAATAAAGGTCAATATAATCCAGCTTTAATCTTTTTAGACTATCATCAAATGCTTTAAGCGCTTCATCATATCCATGATCATTATTATCTAGTTTAGTGGTAACAAAAATTTCATCACGGGGAATATTGCTTTTTTTAAGAGCTTCTCCAATCTCTTTTTCATTCCCGTAAGCCTTTGCGGTATCAATTAAGCGGTATCCGGTTTCCAGAGCATTTTCGACGGCTTTTACTGCATCTTTACCTCTAAGCGGATAAGTCCCGAGACCGATATACGGCATTTCATAACCGCTGTTTAATTTTATTTTACTTTTGATTGTTAAACTCATTTTTATTCCTTATTTAAGAATTAATATAAATCAATTTCAAATTAGACTAAAATATTTTTAGCACTATTAAAAAATTAGTGATCCATTTTATATATTTTTATAGTGTTCATTTGTCTAAGCAGCTTGGGTGCGCAGGTATAAAGGTGACATCTTTTAAAAGAAGCTGCATTTTCAATTTATATTAAAATGTAAGTTCAGATAAAAACTTATTTTTAAAAAAATAAAGATGTCATCTTTCAAATACCGGTTTTTATACAACTTCAGAAAAGAAGATTCAAATAATGAAAAAAACATTGTATATAATGTTATTTGCTGCAATATTATTTTCCTCCTGCAGGAAAGATGAAAAAGAAATCCTTACAAAAGAAAAGAGATATGAGAATCCAATAGATACAACACAGGGAGAATTGACCATAAAAGATGAAGGTTTTATAGATCACCCTTTTCAGTTCGGCAAGGTGACAGAAGAAAACTTAAAACATGAGTTTGATAATTTGGAAATTAAAGCAGCACCAATTGAAAACATGCATGTAAAGAACCAGGTGGATTCTATCCTTACAATTAAAGCAGGCAATTCCGAATTCATTATATACAAGCTTCCTGCTGAGCAATTCCTTGAAAGTGCAGTTATTCGTGATAAGAATATTCTATTAAGTAAAGATATTCATGTAGGAATGACAAAAGATCAGTTCAAAGGTAAATTTGATGATTTAAAGGTAAGAAAATATATCCCTTCAAAAATTTCCGTAGGAAGAAAAGAAACTCAGGAATATCTTGTTTTCACATTTGACCATGGTGAATTAAAAGAAATTGAATATAATGGGTATGTTGATTAATTATCACCCCAATTTTCAGGGAAGAAAGTATTTGGGAAGATATCTCTTGCTTCTTTTAATAAAAGTGTAAAATCCTGCTGATATCTCTCTGAAAGATGAAATATAATTAACTTTTCTACGCCGGCTTCTTTTGCTATTGACGCTGCTTGTGAAGCAGTTAAATGATAATTAGTTTTTGCCAGTTCCGCATCTTCATCCAGATATTGACTTTCACATACTAGCGTTTGACATCCTTTTAGAAATTTAACTAATCTTTCTTTTGAATTGTTATCAATACGAAAGTCTGTTAGATATGCAATACTTTCACCTTCTGTAGTTTTTAACAGTTTACTCCTTAATTCTCCGAAAGAAAATTTCTTTCCATCTACTTCAATATTTTTAGAATCAGGAATGGAAAGGTCTTTTAATTTTTCCAGCCAATTCCCATGAGATAAATGTAATTTATCGAGTTCGGTTTTATCAATATTATAAGAAGGATTCTCGGCAAGGTAATATCCTATTGATGTAATAATATGATCCAGACCAATCGACTTTATTACAAAATCTCTTGTTTCAAGAAAATTTTCTTTGACTACCTTTGTGCCGACAACATTTTTATACCTAAAACCATCCGGGAATTTTATAAAGAACTGTTTTAGTGAATTTTCTTTTATCTCGGTTATAAACCAATTTCCACCGGTATCACCAATAATATTCCATTTATAGCCGAGCAGGCGGTGATGAATAATTTCTGCAGTATCTTCCGGTCCCCAAATAAAAATAGGTTTTATACGGTCATAGTTTCTTCTAAAAAAATAATCGAAACCGGCAACATGATCTATATGTAAATGGGAAAAGAAAATGTAATCTAAACTTCTTACATCTGAATTTTTCAGACTTTCAATTGTCTTTTCTCCGCAGTCGAACAATAATTTATAGATTTTTGTACCGCTATTTAACCGGATAAAGAGTGCGTTGTCTTTACCCGGTTTCCCGAGAATTTGATATACTATGCTCATTAAAATGTTTTTATAATTAAAAAGGAAAGGTAATAAAAATATTATCTTATTTATAGATTGCTGTGGGATTTAGAGGCTGCGTGAAAAGCCAGCCTATGCACCGGACTGAAAGTCCGGTGTTAACCTTTGTCCCAACGGACAGGAAAGATGAGAAGGATTGGGCTTTAGCCATGATCTTGAAGTCAAACTCCCGGATTTCAGCTATATAATTAATCTGAAATCTGATTTATATAAAGTTTTTTATTTTTTTTTTGCTTTTTTCATAGAAATTCTCTTAAATTTAGATAACTAATCAGAAAAATTTCATTAGGGAGGCAATTCTGAGGTGTTCAGAGGATATCAAAATAAACTATACAAGGGATTATAGTATAGTTACTATCAGAATTAACGACAAATAATCTAATTTAATGTGATAAATTAAACTTTACGAAAGGAGCATTTAATGGCAGATGCAAAATCTGTATGGGCATACAGGCAAAAGACAGGGGTTTATGTACGCAAATATGACAGCGTATCAGAAGCCGCCAGAAAAATAAATTCACATCCCTCAAATATTTTACATGCTGTAAGAGACGGTATAGCAGTAAAAGGTTATTACTGGCTTTTTGCAAACGGCAAAAGACCTTTAAAGGTACCATTGAAGTCAGAGAGATTTAACCCAAGAAGTAAACCAATAAATATATTAAAGAAGGGTAAATTCTTTGCGAAATTTTCTTCAACAAAAGACGCTGCAGAAGCAATAGGCTTAAATGCCCACACTATCAGACAATTATGTAAAAATAAAGATAAAAAGAGCGGCGATTTTACAGCAGAGTATATAAATCCAAAAGATAAAAATAGAATTAAGAATCACGGCGGCGGATTTAAGCAGCCTATTCCAGTTATTGCAAAAACAGCAGACGGTAAGGTAGTAGGACAATTTAAATCTATTGGCGAAGCGAGCGAAAAACTAAAGGTAAAAAATATATCTATTTGTCTTCAAGGGCGTATAAAACAGGCCGGAGGTTATATCTGGGAAAAAGCTAAATAAATTAATCTTTAATCGGATAACTTTAATAAATTACTCATCAGATTTGACATCTAGCTAAAAACCTTAAGTTAAGCCTATGTTGTCATTCTGAACGGAACGGAGTGGAGAGAATTGTCCCGCTTGCGGGAAGAATCTCACTGCCTAAACTTTTTGGACTATTTTTACATTTGTTCTCTATTACTAAAAATAACTGGGTCTTGAGAGTAATTTGAGTAAATAAAAATATTATTTAGTTTTGAAAATCTTGACCGGAATTTTTTAGGGGTAATATAATTGAAAAGAACCTGTCTTGTAATAATTATATCAATTTCGATTTACTTTATTTCATGCAGGGGAAATCTAAACCCGGTTTCAATTTATATACCGCATAGAACTCCGGGATACTGCACAGCAAATGAACTTGAGTTAAAGTTTAAAGATACTTGTTCATATAATTTCGTCATTAATTTTTTATCAGGTTTCGATTCAATAAAAATTTCAGCTGCTCTTTTAGGCGGAACAATTTATCTTTTGGCAGATTCCGGAGATTATAATTATTGGTACAATTATTTTAAAAATGATTCGACAATACAATTTATTTTCTTGGGTAGTACAAATCCCGATTCATTAGTTTTACAAATCATATTAACCGGGAAAAAGTCCATTTATGAAGAAACTCAAATATTTAATCAAATAAAACACCTTAAAGTTATAAACACCGAAGAAAATACGAAGCTTGTTTATTTAACTGTACCTGAAAATTCAGTATCAAAATGGGAGGAGTTATTTTCTAAATATCCATTTATTACCAGGGTTTTGATAATTGCTGTTTGTACTGAGTTCTAAAAATAGGTACGAAATAGCGTAGGTTTTCGGCAATTTTTTCACTTCTAAGCCATTAAAAACAGTACAAGCTATCATTTATCCCTACTTTACTAAAATCCCTCCCTTAAAACGATCTTTATAGTACATGTTTAATCTATTTTATCCCAATCAGGTACTTCTCTTGATGGTGTTTTGGAAAGAATTTTTTTTGCTTATCTTTTAAACTTTTCACTGACTTTTTAGATATTCGAGATTCTAAAATAGATATAGATTCCAATTGTGTTAATTGAGAATTCAGTAAATAACTTGTTAATTGATTTATAGAAACTCCTTGATATTTAGCTTCTCTTTCAAGTCTTCTTTTTAAATCCTTAGGTAATCGTAATGTTACTACTTGTGTATTACTCATTTCTAAGCCTCAATTATTTTATATAATTCTTTCGGAGTTACTACCTTAAATCTAAAATCTTTCAATTCACTTTGCCTAAAATCTTTAATGTTTGAAGTAACTATTACCATAATTTAAATAAATTTCTTTTACTCTACTATTGACTCTAAATTTTCTAATGCCAAATTGCAAACTAGAAGTTGATAATTAATTTTATCAATTTTAAGTTCTAAAATTTATTAAGTTAAGTATTAGAATTTGATTGGATGGGAAGTACTTGAGGTAAAACTTAATGAAAACCATCCAATCGTTATTTTAAAGCCTTCTTCTTCAGTGATAAACTAAAAGAAAATCTTCGGAATTTAAATTATTTGAATATTACATCCACAGTAACTTCTCAATTTATCGCAGCTAATTACAATATTTTCCTCTCATCATTAACCCCGATTCTCTATTTAGTCATGTCTAGCCTATAAGTCCTTCTAACATCGTTAGCGTATGTGAAGCGTATGTGGAGCGTATATGGAGCGTATATGAAGCGTATGTGGAGCGTATCTGAGATACTTTTGTCTGTTATGAATAGTAGGTGAAGAGACCGAGCTGAACTAGGATTCCGGAAAATAACACTAGATTTTTTAAAGATATTTTAAGTGGACGGTTAAATGATCCTAATAAATCTTTAAATGTTTTTTCAATATAAAATAGATAAGAAAATTCATTTTGAGGTAGATTGTTTCTAAGAATTTACTAAATCTGTTCAATAACGTTTATAAAGAAATCTTTTCCATTTATTCAAATTTATTTCGAACAGAACTGTCTCTGATATTTATTTAGTCATTTTACCAAGCATAGATTATAATTTGGTAAGTTTTTTTTATTTTTGGATTCAAAATATAAGATTTATGACAGAATTACCTATAAATTTTAGTTCATATTAGGTAACAAACCTATAATGATTATAAGATAAAAATGATAAAAGCAATTTTTTGGGATAATGATGGTATACTTGTAGATACGGAAGAACTTTATTTTGATGCAACCAGACAGATACTTCTAACTGCAGGAATAAATCTAACCAGAGAGATGTATATTGAATATTTTCTAATTAAAGGAAATGGAACCTGGCACCTGGTTAAGGATAAAGGCTTTTCTGCAGATTATATCGATAATTTAAGGAATGAACGGAATAATCTCTACGCCGGAATACTTCAGGATAAATGTAAAGTTATTGAAGGTGCCAAAGATGTGCTTGAAGAACTGTACGGTACCTATAAGATGGGAATTGTAACCAGTTCAAGAAAAATGCATTTTGAGCTTATTCACCGTTCTACGGATCTTCTAAAATATTTTGACTTTATACTAACAGGAGATGATTATACCAGTTTCAAACCCAATCCGGATCCCTATCTTATGGCGGTTGAAAAAACAGGATTTCAAAAAGATGAGTGTATTGCAATTGAAGATTCAGAAAGAGGATTAAAATCTGCAAAGAGTGCAGGTATACATTGCTTTGTAATACCGGGAGGTTTAACCAGTGCCGGTGATTTTTCTAAAGCAGACAGAATAC
>CAVUGE010000042.1:0-29550 GCA_963740945.1 uncultured Bacteroidota bacterium
AACTTGGTTTTTTTATTACAGAGCCAAATACGGTGATTATACAATTCAATTAATAAGAAACAAAACTGACCACTGAAGAAGTTTCAGATGATATCCGTAAACAGATTGAAGCTAAATTACCGGGACTTAGGTTGATTTTGGTCAAATAATTGAAGACATGATCGGTGATTTAATCAGTGCAAAACAGCCAATTGAAATAAATATTTTCGGTGATGATCAATACACCCTTGAAGAAATTGCCAACCAGGTTTCGGATGTTGTCGATAAAACCACAGGAACTGCAGATGTTTTCAACGGAATTACAATTGCAGGACCAAGTATTATTTTTCATCCTAAAACCGGTGCACTTGCTCAATATGGGTTAACACCGAATGATTTGAAATTTCAAATGAATTCAAAAATTAATGGTGAAGTTGTAGGGAATATTTTAGGACGAAATCAGCTTTATAATATTAGAATGTTTGACGGCAAACTTTATAATACAATGAATGATTTAGAACATGGTTTTATTTTTCTTAATGATGGTAGGATTAAACCGGTTAGTGAATTTGAGGAGATAAAGTTAGCTAAAGGAGTCGCCGAAATTGACAGGGAAAATTTGAAACAAATGTTTGATGTAACGGCAAGGTTAAACAACAGAGATCTCGGAAGTACCTTAAAAGATATTCAAAATAGTATTCAACAAAAAATCAAATTGCCTACTGGGTACGAAATCGTTTACGGCGGCTCTTACGCAGAACAGCAAAAAGCTTTCAGTGATCTTTTGATTATATTAATACTTGCGATTTTGCTGGTCTTTACAGTCATCTTATTCTTATTTAGGAATGTAAAAGTATCCATTGCAATTATATTTATTGCCATACTGGGAATTTCAGGAAGTCTTCTTGCATTGTTCATAACAGGAACACCTCTTAATGTTGGAAGTTATACCGGAATAATTATGATCGTCGGCATTATCGGTGAAAATTCTATCTTTACATATTTGCAGTACCATGAATTTAAGATTCATGATCGAACTAAAGAGGATGCAATTGTTTATTCAATATCTACTAGACTGCGTCCAAAACTTATGACAGCATTCGGAGCAATTATAGCATTATTACCTTTGGCATTTGGAATAGGGACGGGAGCTCAGATGCATCAGCCCCTGGCAATTGCAATTATCGGAGGGTTTGTAATTGCTTTACCACTTTTGCTGGTTGTGCTGCCTTCTATTCTGAGAATAATAGAAAAATAAAAAGAGAGTTAATGGTTAATCGTAGTGATACTCCAGGATTTACAGTTACCCATACTGTCTAAAATCTAATTTTCATCTTTTAATATTTCCACATTATCTTCAAACTCAGAGATTTTTTCGTAAAATTCTTTTGAGAGAGGAGTGGACTTTTTGGTTGAAGGGTCTACGCAGACAATTACTCCGCTTCCATCAGCTACAATTATATTCTCTTTTGATTTGACAATTAAATGTTCAAAACCAAAGCTGGAATTTTTTATAAATGATATTCTCGAATAAATATTTAATTCATCATCAAACCTTGCATGGTCCTTATAATTTATTTCATTTCTTACTACATAAAATAATTTATTATCGGAAAAAATTCCTTTCTCTGGAATTAAACCCAATTCTTTAAAGTATTGAAGGCGGGCATCTTCAATGAAATTTATGTAGACTGCATTGTTGCAAACACCAAGCATGTCGATTTCATTGAACCTTACTTTAACAGTTATTTTATGTTTGAAATTTGTTGTTTCCATTTTTCCTCTCACACTAAAATTTATAATCTTAATCTATGAAAAGGTTCGGAGAAAGGGAAGGATGAAGAGCAAGTTCAAGTGCAAGTGCGAGAGTAAGTGAGAATGTAATTTTATTTGGTTAAACAGAGGAGGGTGACCAAAAAGTAATTTTCAAATTGAAAATCAGTGAAAATCTGTTAAAATCTGCGTCATCAGTGTTCTATTTTTAAGAAAATAATTACTTTTTGGTCACCCTCAGAAGTCAACCTAATATTTATTCGCAACGCTACAATTGTTTTAATTACACAACTCTCCCAAATTGAGGTAATAAATACTAATTGTTAGCTAATATACCAAAGTTGGTTTAGGTTTAATCATGAAAAACTTTTTTTACGATTTTTATTGCATTATTGATATCTTCAAAAGTAACATCCAAATGAGTTACTGCTCTTATATAGCCGATAGCTCCCGGAGCGACAAGAATTCCTTCATCTTTGAGTTTTGTAATAGCTTCTTCTACCGAAATCTTAAGAGGTTTAAACATTAAAATATTAGTTTGAACGGAATTGAGATCTATTTCTATAGAAGGTATTTCATTTATAGCTTCTGCGAGAGACCTTGCTTTTTCATGATCTTCATGAAGTCTGTCAATATTATTTTTTAATGCATATAAACCGGCTGCAGCAATAATTCCAACCTGTCTCATTCCCCCGCCCCATGCTTTCCGAACACGAAAAGCTTTTTTTATAAAATCTTTACTTCCTGCTATAATAGACCCAACAGGAGCCCCAAGTCCTTTTGATAAACAGCATGATACGGAATCAAAAAATACCGCATACTCCTTAACCGGTATTCCCGAAGCGACCGAAGCATTCCAGATTCTTGCACCATCAAGGTGGAAAAGCAGATTATATTTTTTGACTAATTCTTTTATCTCTTTTATTTTTTCTATAGGAAAAACGGTTCCCCCAGCACGATTGTGAGTATTTTCAATTTCTACCACTTTTGTTCTGGGCATGTAATAAGCTCTTTCAGGTCTTATTAAAGGTTCAATCTGCTCAACAGTAATTACACCTAACTCCCCATCTATAGACAGCAACTGAATACCGCTCAATGCAGCAGGAGAGCCGGATTCATAATTAAAGATGTGTGCACCTCTTTCACAAATAACTTCATCTCCCGGATTAGTTAATACATTCAAACAGATTTGATTCCCCATTACACCGCTGGAGACAAACAGTGCCGCTTCCTTACCTAATAATTCTGCAGCATATTCCTGAAGTTCATTAACAGTCGGGTCTTCTCCAAACACATCATCCCCAACTTCAGCTTCATACATAGCTTTCCGCATTTCATTTGACGGCTTTGTAACAGTATCGCTTCTCAGATCAATTATTTTATTCATTTTACTAATGCAATTGTTGTAAATATTGAGTATAAAATTAGATAATTTTAGATAAAGAGGAAATTTATTGTTTTCACGTCATATCGTTTCACCTTTCTTATCGTCTGCACTTTCACCCTTCAAATTTCCTGTCTCACATCTCATTTTGAAAATCTTATCACTCATCTTATCAATTAACATTTAACAAATAACGATTAACAATTAGGCTCCCCATGTCCCGATTACTCATTTAACCTAACTATTTTTAAAGGAATGATTGTTTAATCTTTCTCCAATAGTTTTAATCGTTAGCTGTGTCACACAAAAAAAGTTATAAATATGTTACAATTTTTTTACTCTTTTACAATAATAGAGGGTTAACTTCTAATCTAAATATAAATAATAAATAAAATGAAGTTTTTTTACTTTTTAACAGTAGTCTTTATCCTTATCCTACAAGGAGATTTTACGGCTCAAAGTAAAACTAATTTTTCAATTTCCACTATAGATAATAAAAAGGTTGAGCTTGAAAAATTATATTCCAAAGGACCGGTATTGGTTAGTTTCTGGGCATTATGGTGCGAGCCTTGCAAAGAAGAGATAAGACATTTAAATCAAATATATGAAAAATATAAAGATAAAGGTTTTACAATTTTAGGTATTAACCAGGATTCGCCAAAAAGTGTTTCCAAAGTAAGAGCATATATTGCTTCACACAATATAAATTTTCCTGTTGCACTAGATCCCGATTTTCAATATCTACAGAAAATGAACGGTCAATCTATACCATATTCAATCCTTTTTGATTCTAGCGGAAATATAGCATATAAGAATGTTGGTTATTTGCCGGGCGATGAAATAAAGTTAGAAAAGGAAATCCGGAAACTGCTGCTGGGTGAAAAGTGAGATATAAAATATTTCCATTTTTCATAGTGGCTTGTTTGAATCAACTAACATTTTCACAAGATGTTGTACCGTCTGTTTCTAATTTATTCAGATATGGAAACGGAGAGAGAATTTTGGGTAATTTGAAAATACCCCAGACTTATTTTGAAAATTTGACTGATGCAAGGATTTCTCTACCTGAAAGTTTTGTTATCGGCTTCAGATTATTGTATGACGAGCCTCCGGAAATCGGAGAAACATTTAAAGGGATAAGCAGAAGGTATTTAGAATATAGCAAAGACAATATTTATTTACGTGCAGGCAATTCATCAACATTATTCGGAAGAGGATTGGCTTTGAATCTTTTCGAAAACAGAGGATTAGCTTATGATACGTGGATGGACGGAATAAAATTTAAATATAGTTCAGATTATTATAATGCAACTATGCTGGGAGGTACAATAAATTTCAGAGATTCCATCAACTTTGTGAGGAATGAAGATTATAAAATCAGAGGAGGAAATGTTGAACTGTTTCCTTTACCGGAATTATTAATCGGAGGGAGTTATATTTATTCAGAAGGTATAATTCCTCAGGGAGAAGCAGATTTAGGATTGCCTTCAGATGATATAAAAGCTGAAATCCCGGAAGCTTATCTTTCTCTCAATTTAAATAATATTTCTTTATATCTTGATTGGTCGCATAAATGGACTAATGTATTAACAAGTCATTATACTTCAACCGGAAGCGGTTTATACGGAGCTATTTCTTATTTCGGAAGCGGGTATGGAGTTACTTTAGATTATAAAAATTACAGTTTCGATATTTTAGATCCGTACGGCAGAACAGATGCCGGAAGACCAACAAGAATGCTGCCTTTTCAAAATCCTCCCATAGTCCAGAAAGAATATTCCTATACACTATTAACCCGCCCTTTGCATGAGGTTGATTTTAATGATGAAGTAGGTTTACAAGTCGATGCATTTTATTCACCTTCAGACAAAACAACTATAAATTTTAATTCCAGTCTTTCAAGTAAACATGGCAGCTATATGTTGAATCCGGATGGATTTACTTTTACAAAGATTTCAAGATCTGCAGACTTTATGCCTTCAACAAAAAAAGAACTATTTCCATATTATGAAATATTTATTGAAGGAGAACATTATTATGCTTCTTCATCTTCTGTTAGATTGGCATTTGCTTTAAGACAGGAAACTTTTTTTAATGAATTTTCTTCTGATCAAAGTTCAAATATAACTACTTCTATAGTAATACCATTGCAAATTCAAAATGCTTTCTCTCAAGATTTTTCATTAACAGTACAGTCTGAACATGAACTTGTAAGAAATACATTCGGTACCACCATTGATAAATATTTTAACCAGCTTATAACCCTTATCGGGTCCTTCTATTCAAAATTCACAGCAACAATTCGTTTCGAGTATACAACAAGTGACAGAGAGGTATCCCAAAGGAAAAACTGGTTAATCGGAGAATTGGGGTATAGATTGGAGAATTCACATACACTAACAATATCATATGGAGATGAACGAGGCGGTCAGGTTTGTTCCAATGGAATATGCAAATACATTCAGCCTTTTGAAGGTCTCAGAATAACAATTTTAAGTCAATTGTAATGGAGAAAGTAATGAGAAATGTTTTCTTTTTTTTATTCATATCAGTTTTAATTGTGTCCTTAAGTTACGGACAGAATCAAAGGAAGGTATTGGTAGAAATATTCACAAATTCACATTGTCCGCTTTGTCCCCCTGCACATAAATCATTATCTGCTTTTGAGTATAGTGATACAAGCGCAGAACATGTTAGTTTTATTTTCTATCATATGCCTTTTCCGTACAGTGATGATCCGCTATATCAGGCAAACACATCGGATCCTTCTGCTAGAAACAGTTATTATGGTCCATATTCTTCAACGCCTCAAGCTTTTTTTGATGGGAAAGGTGAGCCGAATAGTTATAATACATGGGGTACAATGCTTGATGGATTAGTTAAAAATTCAAGTCCGTTAACAATAAATTTATCCGGGACAACGGGAAATGATAAGATAAATCTGAAAACGGTAATAACCAGAAACGGAAATATTAGTCAAACTGATCTTGTTATTCATTATATTGTAGTAGAAAATATACATTACGCAGGACGAAACGGGATATCACGCCATGAAAATGTTATGAGAAAAATGCTTCCCTCACCAGCCGGAGAAGCGTTCACAATTAATGATAATGAAATGAAAGAAGTTAATAATGCTATTGATTTGAATAGTGCCTGGAACACAGACAGTCTGAAAGTAGTTGTTTTTGTTCAGAGCAAGAGTTCAAAGGTAGTTTATCAATCGGAAACAATAAAGTATTCGGATTTAGGAACTGCAACTGATGTTAAAAATAATAATCATGTTCCTCAAACCTATTCTTTGGAACAAAATTTTCCTAATCCATTCAATCCGTCGACAAGGATAAGATATAATATACCAGAGCAAAGCAGGGTGAAAATTAATATTTATAATATTTTAGGAAAAGAAGTAGCCGAACTGGCAAATGATATTCAATCTTCAGGAGATTATAATATAAAATGGGATGCATCGAATCTTTCTTCAGGATTTTATTTTTTGACTATTGAGGCGATCTCGCTTCAGTCTAAAAATAAATTTATAAAGACTATAAAAATGATTCTGCTTAAATAAAAGATAATTGCAGATTGCATCCTCATCCCTATGAGGTTTTCCAAAAAGTTAATTCCTTTTTTAGAAGAGTCGTCATTAACAGAATTTTGAACACCGAAGGTGTGATATTATTGTAGATAAATATAAAATAGCTGTAATATCCAAAACCACTAATTGCGGATTCCAACCTCATCTCTTGAGGTTTTCTAAAAAGTAAATTCCTTTAGAAGAGCCGTCATTAACAGAATTTTGAACACCGAAGGTGTGATATTATTGTAGATAAATATAAAATAGCTATAATATTCAAACCCCGACAGGGGTGACCTAACAATATATATCTGGAATGACATCTTTTAGTCAGTCATGTACTGTTTATGCTGTTACTTCCCATGTGTTTCCGCTGAATAGCAGTTTTCTCAGATCTCCTTCACCTTTGGTTTTTTTAACAGTATTTATTTGTTCATGAAAATCATTATCGTAAGTTGATTTATTTTCCTGTCTTAAAATACCAACCGGAGTAGGAAATCCATCCATCTCAGCGAAATGGGCTAGGATATTAGCAGCAGCAGAAGTTTTTGCAAATTCATCATGAACCCACAGATCATTGATTGAATAATTTCCATTTGAAATATCAACCACTTCAGGAGTTAATCCATTCAGTCTGATTCCTTTATCGCTGTTTTTTCCGAAGACCATTGGTTTATTATGTTCGAGGAATAAAACATTATCCGCTTTAGTTTCCTTATCAGTTAAAATTTCAAAAACACCATCATTAAAAATATTGCAATTCTGCAAGATTTCTATAAAAGCGGTTCCCTTATGTTCCCCAGCTCTTTTCATCATATCTTTTAAATGTTTAGGGTCTCTGTCTAATGACCGAGCAATAAATGTAGCACCCGCACCTACAGCAAGGCTTAATGGATTGAATGGGAAATCAATACTTCCGAAAGGAGTGCTTTTAGTTTTCTTTCCTTTTTCAGAAGTCGGTGAATACTGCCCTTTTGTTAAACCGTAAATTCTATTATTAAAGAGAAGTATTTTGATATCAACATTTCTTCTGCATGCATGTATAAAATGATTACCGCCGATACTTAATAAATCACCGTCACCGGTGGCTACCCACACAGATAATTCAGGTTTATTTACTTTTATCCCGGTGGCAATAGCCGGAGCCCTTCCATGAATGCCATGAATACCATAAGTATTCATATAATATGGAAATCTTGCTGCACAGCCAATACCGGAAACCCATACAAAATTTTCAATTTTTACATTTAAGTCTGGAGAAATGCGCTGCATTTGAGCGAGTATTGAATAATCACCGCAGCCGGGACACCATCTTACATCCTGAGAAGAAGAAAAATCTTTCGAAGTATACTTTACTCCGTTACCGTTCCCGGTTTTTATATTTATTTCAGCCATTTGAAATACCTCCTAAAATCGTTTCGATCTTATCTTCAATTTCTGAAGATTTAAATGGAATACCCTGAATTTTATTAAAAGGAATAATATCGACAGAAAATTCACTTTTAATTATTTTGGAAAACTGCCCGAGATTCAATTCGGGGCAGAGAATCTTTTTGTAGTTATTCAATATCTGTGCAGTATTTTTCGGAAGAGGATTTAAATATCGGAAATGCGCCTGAGCTACCTTTTTCCCTTCCTTTCTTACTTTGTTAACAGCTTCAGTTATTGCACCGTATGTTCCACCCCAACCAATAACTAAAAGATCAGCATCTACATCGCCAGTAACTGTTAAATCGGGAATATCATGTTCAATATTTTTTACTTTTTGAGCTCTGAGACGGACCATAAATTCGTGATTTTGAGGATCATAACTAACATTCCCGGTTATATTTGCCTTTTCCAAACCACCTAACCTATGCTCCAGACCAGGAGTTCCAGGTAAAGCCCATGGACGGGATAAATTTTCATCTCTTGTATACGGGTCAAATTCTATATGAACGTTAGTACCATTATTTTTTGCAACTGCAAATTCCGGTTTCATTTCAGGTATACTATCGGGATCAGGAATTTTCCATGGCTCAGATCCGTTTGCAATATATCCATCGGAAAGATACATAACAGGAACCATATATTTTAAGGCAATTCTTGAAGCTTCCAAAGCCATATTAAAACAGTCGGCAGGTGTGCAAGGAGCAATAATAGCAACCGGAGCCTCACCATTTCTACCAAACATTGCCTGTAATAGATCGGATTGTTCAGTTTTTGTAGGAAGTCCAGTGCTTGGACCACCACGCTGAACATCAATAATGATAAGGGGAAGTTCCGTCATAACGGCTAATCCAATAGCTTCAGTTTTTAATGCAACTCCAGGCCCGCTTGTAGTTGTAATAGCCAGTGCACCTGAAAAAGATGCACCTATAGCCGCCGTTACTGCGGCAATTTCATCTTCGGCTTGAAAGGTTCTAACTCCAAAATTTTTATGCTTGCTCAATTCATGTAGAATATCCGAAGCTGGAGTAATAGGATACGAACCTAAGAATAAAGGCAAACCGGTTTTAACAGATGCAGCAACAAACCCAAGTGCTAAAGCTTCATTACCTGAAATATTTCGATATGTACCTGGTGATAATTTTGCAGGAGCAACCTGATAGCGGACAGTAAATATTTCCGTATTTTCTCCAAAGTAATATCCGGCTTTTAAAACTTTCACATTTGCAGCCGCTAATTCAGGGGAAGATTTGAACTTACTATTTATCCACTTAAGAGTGGGTTCAATTGGCCTGCTATACAACCAGTACATCATCCCTAAAGCAAAGAAGTTTTTACACCTTGCAATTTCTTTTGCCGAAAGTCCGCTATCTTCCAGTGCCATGGCAGTTAATTTATTAAGCGGAACATGGACAACATTAAACCCTTCCAAAGTTGAATCTTCCAGTGGATTTGATTCATAACCGGCTAATCTTAAATTCTTTGAATCAAAAGAATCAATGTTTATAATAACCGAACCGCCTTTTTTCATTTCATTTAAATTGGTCTTTAAAGCAGCCGGATTCATTGCAACTAAAACATCAGGTGAATCACCAGGAGTTTGAATATCATCACTGCTGAAATGCAATTGAAAACCACTGACACCATAAGTGGTGCCCGCAGGAGCTCTGATCTCGGCAGGGAAATCGGGTAAAGTGCTGACATCATTTCCTATAATAGCACTAGTATTTGTAAACTGGGTACCTGTAAGCTGCATTCCGTCGCCGGAATCCCCGGCAAACCTTACAATTACATCAGATAAATCGACTATTCCTTTGGTCATTTAATTACTCTAATTTGTTTATAATATAAATTAGTATTTATCATTCTTAAAAAATAGGGTTTAATTTTGAGAACAGGATTAAAAACACAATTAAAGGGAAGATTATAACTATGATTACCGGTAAAATTAAAATCCATAATATATTTAAAATAAAATAAGCATACCTTATATAAGCGGTATTAAATTATTTAATTGTTTCTTGATGATTATACAAATGAGGATATAACAATTTTCTTATCTTTGTTTCCAATTTAGTGGAAATAGAAGCATTATTTTATTCTAAACATACGCAAGACCTGCACTCTTGTCAATGCAGCTTTTTTTCAAAATCAAATTTTCTCTTGTTTTGTTATGAAAAACATTATTGAATATATACTCAAATTCGAAAATAAATTTAGTTATTAATTTTAATTATATCTCTAACTCATTTCTTTATTGTGTTTTAGTTCACAAAACAAGAAGGCTGGTTGTTGCTACAGGAGATTTTAATTTAAGTTATTTACGCAAAGCTGTCATTCTGAACGAAGTGACCTGTCCCGCTTCCTGCGGGAAGAATCTCAAGGTTTTATAATTTGAACCATTTGGGAGATATTTCGCTCATGAGTTATTAATCAAAAAGCGGCAAACAAGTAATTGTATTTTTAATCTTGTAATTCCTGTTCCGTTTACGGGATTGTAATCTTGTATTTTTGTAATTTTCTCGAAATGAGGGTGGCTAAAAAGAATTCTGACATTTATTTTCTTTTCAACCACCCTATTTAGTGTAGAGGTTCAAGAATGACTTAATTTACTTCCCATGTATTTCCGCTGAACAATATTTTTTCAAGATCGCCTTCGCCTTTTAATTTCTTTACCTGTTCAATTTGATTTTCAACTCCTTCATCATAAGTAGGTTTTAATATTTGTCTAAATATTCCGACTGGAGTTGGAAATTCAGGGTTATCAGTTAAATGGGCAAGGAGCATTGCACGTAAAGGAGACTCATCATGCTCATCGTGGACTAGAAGATCATTCACGCTATATTCACCATTGCTAATATTCACTATAACAGGCTTCATACCATCGAGCTTAATGCCTTTATCTTTATTAGTTCCGAAAATCATCGGCTGATTATGTTCAAGAACCAAAAGATGTTCATCTTTAACTTTCTTATCTGAAAATATATCGAATGCTCCGTCATTAAAAATTACGCAATTCTGAAATATTTCGATAAAAGCTGTACCTTTATGATCCGCAGCCCGTTTGATTAACATTTGAAGATGCTTAGGATCTCTGTCCATTCCTCTGGCAATAAATGTAGCATCTGCACCAAGAGCTAAAGAAATCGGATTAAAAGGATAATCAATACTGCCAAAAGGAGTCGTTTTCGTTTTCTTTCCCTGTTCAGAAGTAGGTGAATATTGACCTTTTGTTAAACCATAAATTCTGTTATTAAAAAGAAGAATTTTAAGATCAATGTTTTTTCTACATGCATGGATAAAATGATTTCCGCCAATACTTAAAAGATCACCGTCACCGGTGGCAACCCAAACAGAGAGATCAGGCCTGCTTACTTTTACTCCGGTAGCAATTGCCGGTGCTCTACCATGAATAGTATGAAAGCCGTAAGTTTCCATATAATAAGGGAACCTCGAAGAGCATCCAATACCTGATATCCAGACTATTTTATCTTTATCTAATCCAACAATTTCGGGGAAGGATCTTTGAACCTGTGCAAGAATAGAATAATCACCGCAACCGGGACACCATCTAACATCCTGACCTGATGAAAAATCTTTTGCAGTTAATTTTATTTTCTGATCAACTTTAATTTCTTCCATTATTCTTACCTCCAAGTATATCTCTTATTTTTGCTTCAATATCCGATGCCCTAAACGGTAATCCTCTTACAATATTAAATTGAATTACAGGAATTAAAAATTCACTCTTAATTAACTTTGCCAACTGACCAAGATTTATTTCGGGAATTAGAACGTTTTTAAATCTTTTTAAGACATCGAAAGTATTCTTAGGAAAAGGATTCAGGTATTTCAAATGAGCCTGAGAAACCATTAAGCCGGCTTTTCTAGCATCAACAACGGCTTCTTTTATTGCGCCGTAAGTTCCTCCCCATCCCAATACAAGTATTTCACCCTGTTGTTCACCTTCAACCTGAAGATCTGGAATATCTTTTACCATATTTCTTAGTTTTTTCTCTCTCAGCTTAATCATTAAATCATGATTATCAGGGTCATAACTAACATTACCCGTGATATTTGCTTTTTCCAAACCGCCGATTCTATGCTCTAAACCTGGAGTACCAAGTTTAACCCATGGACGGGCAAGATTTTCATCCCTTAGATAAGGAGCAAAACCTTCTTTTTCTGTTCTAAATTTAACTGGAATATCGGGTAATTCATTTGCATGAGGAACTTTCCATGGTTCCGAACCATTTGCGAGATAACCGTCGGTAAGAAGTATAACCGGGATCATATATTTTATTGCAAGTCTTGAAGCTTCCATAGCCATATAGAAACAATCGCTTGGAGTACAGGCAGCTAAAACGGCAACAGGAGCTTCCCCATTTCTACCATAGATAGCTTGAAGTAAATCTGCCTGTTCTGTTTTAGTAGGCAAACCTGTGCTCGGACCTCCTCTTTGAACATCAACAATAACCAGAGGAAGTTCTGTCATAACAGCTAATCCAATTGCTTCAGTTTTTAGTGCAAGACCCGGACCGCTAGTAGTTGTTATTGCGAGGTTACCAGCGTAAGCTGCACCTATTGCAGAAGTTACACCGGCAATTTCATCTTCAGCTTGAAAAGTTTTTACACCAAAATTTTTATAATTACTGAGATATTGTAAAATTTCAGAAGCAGGGGTAATTGGATATGATCCAAGGAATAAAGGCAATTTACTTTTAACAGAGGCTGCAAGAAAACCTAAAGCTGTTGCTTCATTTCCCGAAATACTTCTATAAGTACCGGAGGGAAGTTTTGCAGAATCGACATTATATCTTGTAGTGAAAATTTCAGTCATTTCACCAAAGTTATAACCGGCATTCAAAGCTTTCTCATTAGCATCAACAACATCCGGATTTTTTTTGAATTTTCCTTTTATCCAATTTAATGTAGGTTCAATAGGACGGTTGTAAAGCCAATACATTACTCCCAGCGCAAAAAAGTTTTTGCAGCGTGCTTTTTCTTTTTGACCTAACGGATTGTCTTCAAGAGCTTTAGCAGTCAAAGTATTTATTGGGACCTGATAAACTGTAAATCCTTTGAGCTCCCCATTCTCTAAAGGGTTATGATCATATTTTGCTAATTGTAAATTCTTTTTATCAAAAGAATCTGTATTAACAATAATTGAGGCGCCAGGTTTTAATTCAGGAAGATTTTTCTTTAATGCAGCCGGATTCATGGCAACTAAAACATCCGGTCTATCGCCAGGAGTATAGACATCATTACTTCCGAAATGTAATTGAAAACCACTGACACCATAAACTGTTCCTGAGGGGGCACGAATTTCTGCGGGGTAATCGGGTAAAGTACTTAAATCATTTCCAAGGATAGCAGTTGTATCGCTAAACTGACTTCCAGCCAACTGCATACCGTCCCCTGAATCCCCTGCAAATCTAACTGTTGCTTCAGTAAGATTATGGATTTCCTTCTCTTTAATCATCTCTTTGCTTCTAATGTAATTGAAAATTTAGTGAATTATAAACACCAAAAGCCAATCCACAATCCGTGCCATAGTAAAAAAGTGTTCGATTTCTTTCAGAATCAAAGTATTATAATATAAATCTATATTTTTAATTATTAATTTTTATGAGTGAGATTTAGAGTTTCTCAGAAATGAAAAAGTGGAGTGTTGGAAGAATGGAATTGAATTTCGGGCTGCATATCCTCTCGAGTAAATTATCCCTTTTATTAGAGATAATAACTTAACCTTCATAGAAATGTTAGACAAAACAGAGCTTTTCGATGGTTGGTTTACCTACCGGCTTATCCACCGATTTATCCATACCGAACTGTCCACCGAAGCTTTTTAGCGTAGATGGAAGCTTTTTAGCATGGGTGGAAATCTTGTATGCAGGTGGACAACTCCGGCTCACCTCCACTACAACTCCAAGATAACTCCAAGATAACTCCAAGATTCCTCCAAGCTAAATCCTCTATTTCGCCGGAATCCTAATTGAACTCATCGTTTTAATACCCTTTTGCGAAACGGATTCCGTTACTAAAGAGAAGTGCTTCACAATGTTGAAATAATAAAAAATAACCAGTTATCTTGAAATAAAGGTCAAAACTATTTCGAGGATGGAATTAAAAAAACTAAATACAGACAGTCTCAATTCATTATACCTAAAAACAAAATTAATAAAACAGATAAGAATATTGAATGAGAGTTCTTCAAATAAACTCCATGAGCATAAAATAGGGACAATTATGCATTAGAGAAAAAGTATCCTAATGCAAACAAGAATTAAAATGGCAAAATGTATTTCTCTTCTGATAATTTATCTAGTGATCAGATTAAGTTGTGTGCTGTTACAGATACGATTCTGAAAAAGAGGATAAAATATAAAACAGTGGAATTAATAGTCGAAAAGGGGATCTGGAATTCAGAATCGAGAACAGAGAAACAAAAAAGGAAGGTAGGTATAAGAGTTAAATATAGTGAGATAGATATTAGAAGGAGAATTAAAGCAGCAGGAGGCACATGGAACGTAGAATAAAAACATTGGGAATTAGATTATGGAATTATAAAAAAATTAGGGTTAGCGGATAGAATAGTTACAAACAAAAAATTGATAGAATAAGAATGATATACTATTTATAAATTGTAAAGTATTTTAGAGAAAAAGTTTTCTGGTATAAGAAAATTTCTCTTATAATAGAAAATAAAAAACAGACGCTTTCGGCGGCTAATCAATATGTTAGGCATATAATTATGAAACAAGATAAAAAAAGTTCGTTAGATAAGTATATAAAGAGGAATCGATTATTTATCTTGGGTGCAGGATTCTCTGCGGATGCAAATATTCCTTTAACAAGCAATTTATTATCGCTTACAATGGATAAATTTTCTAAAGAATGTCCTAACTTATTCGAACGAGTTGATATGTATGCACATGAAAGTATTGAAAGGTATGATAATAAAAAGATTGATTATTCAAAAGAAATAGATTTTTCAAATCTTTGTACCTTTTTGGAATACATAGAGCTAAGAGAATATGGTGGTGGAGAAAGATGGAAAAATGAAGGTTCTAGGGAGAAGTTAGCTTTAAGATTTTATCTTGCAAAAACAATTGCCGAATATACACCAGCTCTTCAAGAAGTTCCACAAATGTACATAGACTTTGCAAATCAACTTCATGAGCATGATATTGTAATCTCATTTAATTGGGATTGTTTATTAGAGGTAGCTTTGATGAAGATCGGTAAACCATATACATATAATTGGGATAACGATAGTGCTATTAAATTATGTAAATTGCATGGTTCAATAAACTGGAGGCTGAATAGATATACCTCTTTAGGTAAAGTTATAAATACATTGGGATGGAAATCACTACACCTTACAGATGGAATAATGGATGTTGAAATATATCATTCATCAGCCCTTTTAAATTATGAACGTTGGCAAAACTTTTTACCTTTGGATGAAGTTGAACCCTTTCTAGTATTGCCTGGCTATGGTAAATCTTTCGATGTACGTTCTAATGCAGTTCTTTGGTACAAACCAGAATTTGCTTTTAGCTTTACACATGATGTATATATTATCGGTCTTAGTATGTCGCCTGATGATTTCTTTATAAGAAGCCTATTTTTATCAAACTTGCCACATATAAAATCGCAATCATGTTCCAACAGTAGAAAAGTTTTTATAATCAATAAAGACAATAGCTCACGACAAAATTATAATTTCATTTTATCTAGAAGTCCAGCTGAGTTCCTAAACGATGAATTTAAGATTGAACATATTAATCTTATGAAACAAAGATTAAGTAATGCCTAACGTTATAAGGGATTCATGCCGAAGCCTGCCGAGGCATAATCCTGTGTTGGACTAAGCCGCAAGCGACTTACTCAACTACCTGTAATTTCAATAAAATTTATATAGAAGTAATAAACCCGGATATGTCCGAAAGAGAGATATTGAAGGGGTTAAGTTTGATTTTTTTCAATAACCAGCTTAAGGGTAATTATAAATTCATTAGTATTGAGAACTATTAAGATTTTAATTTATAGCTAAGTGTTCTTCATTTATAAAAAAGGAAAAATTATTTAAAGGCGGAGACTTATCGTAATAATTAAGACGCTGTAGTGTAAGTACTAAATTCATTTGATTCCCGCATACGGGACATAAAATTATCAAGGACTTTTTTGTTGCAGCGGTTTTATCATTAGGTTTTGTATTGATTATAGTAGTAGAATCGAATAGTTGCCTGACAATGCTAAGAAGATTCCTCGCACTCGGCATTTTAGAGATTTTTAAAGTAGATGATCCGCATAATGTTTCTTGTTCAACAAGTTAAATAAATTAATTATCTTGCAAACTGTGCTTTGCGTAAACGGAAAGTTAAGCACAGGTTGCTAAATCTTTTGCAGAAGTATTAAATTTAAATATCTTGTTTTGGGCTGCGGCTTAAATGCATGTCTCTAGGGCTCTGAAAAAGAATTGGAAATATTTAAGAGAAATTTTATATATTTAATAGTCAAAATAAAGAAGGTCAAATATGACAACGAAAGAAAAAATAAAAAAGGAAATAGATAAACTGCCAGAAGATACTATTGAAAAAGTATACAAATACATCAACTCCTTAAAAACAAAGCAAGGGGGAAAAAAGAAAATCCATACTTTTAATTTAAACGGGCAGTTCGACAATATAAATATTAGAGAAAGAGCGTATGAATAAATTATTGATTGATACCAATATATTAATTTATTCTATAGATGAAGCTTCTAAATATTTTCAAGAATCACAAAAATTATTAATAGAACAATTCTAACTGTATACCACATCAAAAAATTTATTAGTATTTCTCTCCGTTATAACTAGACTACCACAAAAATCTTTGTCATTAAAACTTTATAGTATTTAAAAAGAGCCCTAACCATGCGTTTCTACCCGACCGCAACATCGCGTTCGGCATTTCAAAGATCTTTGGCAATGTTGCTCCGTTTCGGCGAAGTTGTCGAAACATTCTTCACACTACAAGAATGGATTAAAGATACTTTGGGTATTGAAAAATTAAAAGACCATGACTTATTTCATAATTACGCGAAAATAAAGTATGATCTATGGCAATATGAAGAAGAGTGGCGTGTATGTGGAGTTATGACTAGGATTCAATAGAGAAATCGTATCATGACTACGACAGTAATCAGGTTCCTAAAGAATTGTTATTTAATGATTATGCTATTATTCCTGAAGAAATAGAAGGGATTTATTTCGGATGTAATTCTTCTGATGAAAATATTAAAGAAATAAAACTGTTAGGGAACGAAATAAATACTAAAATAAAATATTATAAAGCAAAAAAATAATTGGAAAATATGCACTCGAGTTCAAAGAAATATACTAGAGTATTAACACCAATAAATGAGCGACAATCCTTCAGAGCGATGCTCAAGGGCAGGCATTGTCTCCCGTTTTGCGGGAAACGTGCACCAATTCACGAGACCGCCAAACTGCTTATTAGTTTTTGTTAATTAATTCTTGTCCCACAAAAGCGGAATTTATATATTGCAACACAATTCAAAATATACTGTTATGAACAGGTCACTATTTTGATGAGAAAAGGCAAGCGCCTTTTTGGGGTACTCAAGGCGACAGAGTTTTCGCATTCGGCATTTTAGAAATTTTAGAGTTAGTCGTTACATTTCGGCAATAGGAATATCAGATGATATTGATACCAAACAAATAATAGCAAGTCTTGGCGACTTGATAACATCTTTTGCATTAAGTTTCGGCTAACTTGTCAAGGTAGTCGTTCTAATATTGAAACATAACAAATAAATATTTATGGAATTAGTAAAAATAAGAAACCGATTTTTAGCTTTTGCAGAATCTGAATGCAAAGGTAATTCAGAACTTTACTATAATTTAAGTAATGAAATTTCAAAGGACGAGGATTTATTAAAAATTGCTTCTTTCTCAAGGGCAGGACAACCAATTCCAAATATTTTTTTAGCTTCAATTCATTATCTATTGCTAAAAAACTCCGAGGGTGAATTAGCTCAATACTATCCTACAGTTTCTAGGAAACCAACCAAACAAATCCCATTTTCTCTTTTTAAGTGTTTTTGTATTGGTCATGAAACCGAAATTAGAAAAATCATCTCAACAAAAATTGTCCAAACAAATGTTATTACTCGTTGTGCTTATTTGATGCCCATTTTTTCAAAGATCGTTGCAGAGGAAAATAAAACAACTACCATTATTGATATTGGAACAAGTGCCGGACTAACATTAAATTTTGACAAATATGAATATTGGTATAACGAACAAAAAGTTTTTGGTGAAAGTAAAGTAATAATTCACAGTAAAATTATAGATTCTGCCATCCCAACGATTTTTAAAATCAATCAGCCTATAACAAAAATCGGCATTGACCAAAATATTATTGACCCAACTAATGGTGAAGAAATTTTATGGTTAAAGGCATTAATATGGGCTGACCAACTTGAACGTTATATAGCAATAGATGAAGCGCTAAAATTAGACGGACTAAAAAATATTAATCGTGTTCAAGGAAATTCAACTCAAGATATTGAAAAAGAGATATCGAGGGTAGAGAAGGACCTAAATTTAATTGTTTATGCAACGCATGTACTTTATCAATTTTCTCAAGAACAAAAAGATGAATTTTATGATATGCTTAAAAGAATTGGAAAAGAAAGAAATTATTACTTTTTGTCAGTAGAGGGAATAAAAATGCTGCAAGAACGATACAACACAAAAGAGATAGTTGTAGAATTAACCCAATATAAAAACAAACAAGAAACAAAAACTTTTTTAGCTGAAACAAACGGACATGGCAACTGGATAAAATGGAAATAAATTAAATTTTTAAAACTGTTTAGGCATTTGGCATTTTAGAGATATTTAAAGTAGATGATCTCCGCCAGAGGGGGATAAGCTGCTTTTAGTTTCTTGTTCAACGCAGTCAAATAAATTAATCGTCTTGCAAAACATGAATATTAAAAACCAATTTACGCATATTTTGCTTAATCTTCGGCGTTAGTAATAAATGTAATATTCCTGCTTTGGGCTGCGGCTTAAATGCGGGCCGTTATACGGTTAAAAAAATGAAATACTTGAAATGGAAGTTAAATATGGAAAAGATTAATTGGAGAAATTATTTTATTGAATTGATAGTTGTTTTCATCGGGATTACTGCTGCATTCTTATTAAATAATTGGCGAGAAGATTATCAATCTAATGAACTTGAAAGCAAATATTTAAATAGCATTAAAAATGATGTTGTTCAAGATTCAATGAGTGTTAATGAAATTCTAAAATTGAATGAAGAAAAAGAAGTTAAATTTAAAAAATATATTGCAAGTACCATCAAAGGTATTTCTTCAATAGATTCAGCAGTTATATTATTTCAAGATATTCTCACAATTCCCAAATTTTATCCCCAATCAAATACTTATGAATCTATAAAATATAGTGGTAATCTTAATCTAATTTCAGATTATTATTTGAGAGAAGAAATTACCAATTACTATGAATCTTTTACAACCATTCAGTCACAACAAGAAATGACAGTAGAATTTATTAATAACTATGCTACAAAATTTGTTTTGAAGAATATAAATATTTTGAATTGGCAAATAATTAATAAAAAAAATGTAGATTTTAACGAAGTTAATAATATAATTGTGGGATATTATGCGTTGTTAGAACAGAATATAAAATTAGAAAAAGAAATTGTGATAAGAAACAAAGAATTATTAAAAAAGTTGAGTATTTAAAAACATAATAAAACCGTATAACGTTATAAGGGATTCATGCCGAAGCGAGCCGAGGCATAATCCTTTGTTGTAATAGATATTTGGAAAAAAGATGTGTATTTAATAATGAGAAAAATCTTTAAAACAATATTAATATTTATTTTGTTTTCTTCATCATATTTTTATTCCCAAGAAATTCGTTTCAAAGATTTTCGTGGAATTTATTTAAGTCCGGGTGTAAATATTTCTTGGGATTTTAATGGTAATTTTATAATAGGCCCTAAAGTAAGTTTGGGAATCCTTAATAAAGGAATGTTCTATAATCTAACACTCGGAATTTTATCATCAAAGAATAACATTATATATCCATATTATTATATGGAAGGTCAAATTGGTAAAGTTTCAGAGATAACTCAATCCGAATTCCCATTGTTAAGTGGTTTTGGTATAGGTGTCGGATATCATACGAATGATTCAAATGATAAAATATCATATAAGCTATCATTATTTAGTGGGTATATTGTTTTTATTAATGCTTCAGTATTATATAGAAACAAAATTTATTCAGATTTGGGATTTGAGACAGTATTACCAATACCAATTAAGAGTATTAAATAAATATATTTTTTTTTACAATGATAGTAATGTTAATATTAAAAATAGTAAGCATACAACGTGGCATTTTAAGCTGACAGCATTTTACGCATTCGGATTTTTTGGTCTTTGAAGTAGATCCGTATATAGTATCTTGTTCAACGTAGTCAAATAAATTAATTATGTTGCAAACCATGCTTGTGAAAATAAGTTAAGCATGGTTTGCTTATTATTTGGCAGTTGTAAATAAAATAAGATTCTTGTTTTGGGCTGCAGCTTAAATGCAGATCGTTATATGGCTAAGTGAAAGGTAGAGGAATTTAAGGACCACCTATGAAAAGAAGCTCAATATTTCTTCAAGTAGTCATCGTGCTCATCGGAATCGGCGCTCTTGCTCTTATGCTTTGGGAACCTCACATCGAGGGCAGGAATGCTCATGCCACGCTCTTTGAAATTTACTTCAAAGATCCATTTCTTGCTTATGCGTATATAGCGTCTATCCCGTTTTTCGTGGCGCTCTATCAAGCAGTCAAAGTGTTGGGATATGCCAGGCAAAATAAGGTATTCTCGCAAGCCGCCGTAAAAGCTCTGAGGACTATAAAATATTGTGCGATATCCATCATTGGTTTTGTCGCGGTAGGAGAAATTTTCATTGTGTTGGGCAATAGTGATGATCGTGCAGGCGGGGTTTTTATGGGCATCCTCATAACTTTCAGCTCGGTAGTGATTGCCGCTGCAGCAGCGATGTTTGAACGGATTTTGCAAAATGCCGTGGATATAAAATCCGAGAACGATTTAACAGTATAACGATATTGAAAAATTGAGTAATGAAGAATTTGTTAATGTTTTAAGAAAAAATGAATAAATTATATTCTTCGTTAAAAATATCCGATACCAAAAACACAACTAATTATTTTTCAAAAACAATTCATTTCTTACTTCCGAATTTAGTTATGCCTATTGATAGAAAATACTCTGAAATTTTTCTACAACAGAAGCAATGTTAATTACCAATCACAATATTATGATTACCGTGAATTACAAAAACTTATTCATTGTGTTTCTCTTATATAGACTTTCGGATTATTCAGACCATAATTGGAATCTGAATATTCCCGAGATTTTTGATAATGCAATAATAGGTTTTATAAGAATCTATAATCAATAAATGCCATATAACGTTATAAGGGATTCATACCGAAGCCTGCCGAGGCATAATCCTTTGTTGGGCTAAGCCTACCTACCCCGCATACCAGACAGCTATTTTCAATACGGCAATTATGAGTTGCTGGGATGCACGAACTCAAAGGAATTAAATGTTTTGGGAAAAGAAATAAAAAAGGAGGGCTTTGAAAAAAGGAAAGTGTCTATACTTGACAGATATCTCGATATGAGATATATTTGCATATGCGTATTATTACAAGAAAAAGGTTATCAGAATTCGGTAAAAAATATCCTGATTCGGTTGAACCTTTAGACAGATGGTATAGAATAGTAAAACATAGTAATTATAATTCGTTTTCAGAACTAAGGAAAACATTTCCTCAAGCTGATCAAGTTGGAAAAATAATAGTTTTTAACATTAGCGGAAATAAATATAGACTAATAGCATATGTGAACTTTTCGACAAAACGTATATATATTCGTCACATATTAACGCATCCTGAGTATGATAAAGGAAATTGGAAGGAGAAAAAATGATAAAAGGAAAAGAAGAGATAAAGAGAACGATAAAAGTTTGGTCAACAGTATCTAAGGTTGTTTCAACAATTCATACAGAAGGACAATATAATCGAATGGTAAATATGCTCGATGAATTAATTGATGAAGTAAATGAGAAAAGTGATCCTGTAAAAGAATCACTTATTGATACTCTGGGTACGCTAATTAAAGATTATGAAGATAGAAATATCGAAGAACCAAAAGGAGATCCTATTGGTGTATTAAAATATCTTTTAGAAGAACATGGATTAAACCAAAGTGATTTAAAAGAAATAGGAAGTCAAGGAGTAGTATCAGAAATATTAAACGGAAAAAGACAACTTAACTTAAGACAAGTTGCAGCTTTAAGTAAAAGATTTTCAGTCTCACCTTCAGTTTTTATAGAACAATAATAAAAAATTACTTAAAAATGAGTCTCAAAGAAATAAATCAAGAACTTCAAAAACAAAATAAAGATAATATTATAAAGGAGATATATGTCAAAAAAATACCGGGAAGGTGCAATTGGTGCGTTAATGGATGAATACGAAAGAGCTTCCATTGAATTGATTGCAATCATTGAAGGGTTATCTCAATCCGAATTTGAAAAAATTCTTGACTCTACAACAGAAGATGAGGATTGCAGAAGTGCCCGGTCAATTATCAGCCACGTAATCAGGTCAGGCTACGGATATGCAAACTCAATTAGAAGAGCAACAAACCAAATTGAAATAAAACCTGACTTCCAGACCAACAATCCTAAAGAAGCGCTTATTAATTTTGATAAAATGCTGAAGTATACTGAAGAAACTTTGGAAGACAAATGGAAGATGACGTATAATGATATATATAATACAGTAGTATTCGCATTAGACGGTACTAAATCCAATCTTGAAGCAAGGCTTGAACATGCAGTTGTACATATTCTAAGGCATAGAAGGCAATTGGAAAAGCTGCTTAACTTATAGACATGGATAAGATCAAAAATGAATGAGTTCGGTTATTCAGTCATTACTTCTCATCAAATTTAAAATTAGGATTTTCGATCAAATCCAAGATGTTACCGAAGGGATCTTTTACTGATGCAATCAGTATCCCTTGGAATGGCGGGATGGCAGAATATATACTTATTTATTTTCTGTGTTTTTTCTAACATATATAAGATCATATTCTGTTGACCATGTTTTTCCATCATCGCTAGTACGCTGGGAAAATTGCCGGACTTTATTTGGGCCAAGGTTAAAGAATGTCAGTCTTCTTACAAAGGGAGATTCATCTTTTGCATGATCATAACTAAAATAAACGATTGCATTTTTTAAAAGAATCGTAATTCCCTTCAAAATAGACGGGAACTGAATTCTGATCTACCCAATACTGGTTCCATTTCTTTTTATTCATATCATAGATATTAAAACTTTTGCCGGTATAACCATTAAGCCCGGTCCAGTTTTCCAGAATAACAGCATTCTTAAGAATCTTTTCAATTTTGCTGTCACCTACTTTTTGATTCTGCTGGCTAAATACATCCCACTCCCCTACCCAGAAATCGAATTTCTTTGCTTCGGGAAAATTTTCAATTGATTTAATCGATTTCTCTATCTCATCAAACTTTTTTTCATTTCTTATATTAGCTAAATCCGGGTCGGTTTTCATTAGAGATAATTGTGTAAATCCGTTATTTACGGCTTCCTGCAGATATTTTAAGGCTTCTGTTTTGTTATCAGTCAGCGAATATGTACATGCAAGGTTGTAAAGCACAAGCGGATTCTTATTAGGTGCTAATATCAGATAATTTTTTATAGCATCATCATATTTTTTTTCGGAATAATAAAGAGAAGCAAGTTTGTAAATTATTGAATTATTATTCGGTTCATCTTTCAAAACTTCATTATAAAGTGTTTCTGCTTTTTGGTATTCTTTGTTTGTGACAAGGCTATCAGCTTCCTGAACTTTTGAAGCATTACCATTTTGACAAAATACAGAAATTGATAAAGACAGAAAGGAAAATAGAAATAGTTGAAATTTCGTCATGATTATTCTCCTCGGGATTAGAGAAATTTTTATAAATAAATAATTATAATTACTTTTTTTTTTGAAAGATGCAATATTAAAATTCAATGGCTGAATTTTTTTATTGTTATATTGCTTTATTATTTTATGGCTATAGTATCAAATTGCTTAATTACTAAATGCAATTATAAAAGGGTTATCTCTTTTATAGTTTCTACTTTAGGATAATCATAAGTAATAATATCAAGTTTATCTAAAATTCCTTTGATTGAGAAATTGCCTCCGTTCAGTTCATCTGCAATTGATTTGCTTTCCAACGGATCTTTACTGCCTGCAATTCCAATATGCGGTATAAAATGAATATCAAGACGTAAATTATTTTTTAGAATACCCGAATATAGTTTATTATGAAGTTTTATAATGCTGCTATATCCTTCATCAGGAACCAGGAAAACATCTGTAAATTCGCTAAAGGAATCCTTGACTATTAGGGCACTCCTTGTAATAAAATTGATTTTTTTGAAACCCGCAGAGTTCCTTTCCACATCTGCAATAAATTCAGAGGGCTGAACATCCGTCACCGGGAAAACAATGGTAAAATGTGGTTTTACAATATTATAATATCGTGCATCATTTTTTGAACGAATATTTTGTATCCATTCAAAATCTTTGTGAGATAATCGGGGGTATGCAAGCACTAGAAAAGACATAGGGATGAATCCGTAGTATAATAATTATATATCGGAAATATATTAAAAATAGGGGGAAGAGCAAGAGCAAGTTACTGCCTAGCTAAAGCTGCGGCAGGTAAACAAGAGCAAGTTCAAGTTTAAGTGCATTTGCACATAAGGGATGAAAGGGATAAATTTGAATCATTCTTGCTCATAATAAAAGCATTCCTTTATTAGAGAACCGAGGAGGAGAAATGAAAATAGTTATTAATTATTTAACTTTCCTTTCAAAAAAATTACTTCCATTAAGTATTTTTCTTTTAGTTTTTATTTTTACAAGTTCTAATAATTCTTGGGGAAAAGCAAAAATGGATAATACAAACGGCTGGTCAAATTTGAAATATGCTATCTATTTTACACATGGTGATATAGAAAATCTTCTTGCCGATTCTATTCAATTCAAAAAAACAATGGAATATTTTGCTCCGGTAAAAGCATATAAAGTTTATCTTGAAGGGAACAGTCAGGATGAAATAGATATAAATCTCTTAAAAAAAGTTTCTGATCGATTTAAGGAGATGGGTATAAAGGTATCAGGCTCGATGGTACCGGTTTCTTCCAAAGGCGGTCCATCAACATACAACAATGCTGAAGATCTTGCATCACTTAAAAAACGGATGCAGGCATTAGCCCAGGTTTTCGATACCATTATTCTTGACGACTGGCTTTTTACAACAGCTACCGATACTAAAAGTGTTGAGGAGAGAGGGAACCAGAGCTGGGCAGATTACAGAACAAAGTTATTGCTTGAACAAGCAAAAAAATATATAATCGATGCCGCAAAGGAAGTCAATCCTAAAGTAGAAGTAATAATAAAATATCCAAACTGGTATGAGGGGCACCGGCAGAACGGTTATGATGTTTTAAATGAAACAAACCAGTTTGATAAAATGGCTGTAGGCATTGAGACCAGGATACCGGAAACGCAGGATCAGCATATACCTATTTACAGCGGTTATGTGCTTCAAAAATGGTTTGCTAGTGTTGATACTTCAAAATGGATAGGTTCCTGGCTGGACAATTATGGTATGAAGGGAGGCGCAAATGATTATACGGCACAGGTCTGGCAGGCTGTATTAGCCAAAGCACCGGAAATAATTCTTTGGTGTGCGGGGCAGCTTTATCCTACGAATCCATCGAGTGATGTCTATCCCCATTTTGTAGATATGCTCCCCGAATTTAATAAAGCTGCAGGGCTGCTGAATGGAGCTTCAAGAGGGGTTCCGATGTATCTGCCATACGGATCTACAGGCGAATATAACATATTCGGGTATCTTGGAATGGCAGGGATCCCCATTAGCCCGATGGCTCAATTCCCTACCGAAAGCATGAATGCAATTTTCACCTTACATTCACTTTTCAAAACCACCCATGAACAGCTTGCTAGTCAGATGCTTGCCAGACTTAAGAATGGAAATGATATTTTTATGACATGGGAGTTATGGAAAAAATTACAGGATACTGAATTTAAAAATGCTTTAAGTTTAGTTGACTACGGGGGTACAGTTTCTTCAAATGAATTTCGAATACGGGAAGGATGGTTCAGGCAGGAGACTGTAAAAACTGATAAATCTTTTTCGCTCCCCCGTATAGAAACTACAACATGGCCGTATGTGCGCAATGTTGCAGTAGTTAAAGAGGATTATGATTACGCCGTGCTAATGCAGGCACAATACATGACGGGATCGATTTACATTCTTAACATGCCCTATAACAGTTATGATTTATTGCAGATACCTGCAGAAGCTCTCAATTCAATAAGGAAAAGCTTCAGTCAGGAATTAGGAGTAACGTTACAAGCACCAGGTAAAGTAGCAATGTATCTCTTTGGTCAAAATCAATATGTAATTTATAACATGACCAATGAGAACGCGCCTGTATCTCTAAGGTTTACAAAAGAACTTCCAGCTCCGGGCTGGCAGGAGCTATTACATGACGAACAATTATCAATTAAACAGGATTCAACATATGTTAGGTTCGGAAGACCAGTACAAACTGAGGTTTTGTTAACCATTCAGCCGTTTGAAATAGCGATTGTGCAGGCTCCTTGAAATAATAGAGGGTGACCAAAAAAGTAATTTTCAAATTGAAATCAGTGAGAATCTGTAAAAATCTGCGTCATCAGTGTTCTATTTTTAAGAAAATAATTACTTTTTGGTCACCCTCTTCTTTAGAATGACAGATTATTATGTTTTTCTGGAACTAAATATTCTTTAGAATTGTAAATATGTCAATAAGGAATTTTTCAGATATGGTTAAAAAGACTTTATATATAAAGAATATGGTTTGCCCACGCTGTATAAAAGTTGTTAAAGAAGAATTAGAAAAAATGGGATTGAATGTGGAAAATGTTGTTCTGGGAGAAGCCAGTATTTCATCTAAAGGAGAAATTGATGAAGATAAAATCAGAGAAGTACTTGAAGTGAATGGTTTTGAACTTATTGACGATAAACAGGCAAAAATAATTGAAAAGATAAAAGTTATTGTTATAGAATTGATTCAAAAGCAAAGTGAAGACAAGCTTACAGGTGTGCATTTTAGTGATTATATTATAGAAAAAATCAATAAAAGTTATCAGTATATAAGCAGTTTATTTTCCTCCCATGAAGGTGTTACTTTAGAGACTTATATCATAAACCAGAAAATTGAGAAGGTTAAAGAGCTGATTATTTATAATGAACTTTCATTGACAGAAATTTCATACAGGCTTGGATACAGCAGTGTCCAGCACCTTTCGAGCCAATTCAAACGAATTACAGGGTTCACACCTACCGAATTCAAACATCTTAGGTATAAAAGAAGAAAGCCGATCGATAAAGTAATTTAAAATTACCGAAAGAAATCGCCGTTACTAGTAATGGCAAATAGGAATCTTAAAATTTTATACACCTTTTTTTGTAAAGTATAACGAACGGTTGATTTGATTTCTATATTTTATGCTTGTAAAATAATTAATTCAAGGAGAAATGATGAAACAAGAGACATTAAAAATCGAAGGAATGTCCTGCGGACATTGCGTAATGGCAGTAAAAAAAGAGCTTAGTAAATTGGAAAATGTAAAGGTAAACGACGTTCAAATCGGAAGTGCTGATGTTGAATTTGATGAGACTAAAGTGAATGAAAAGATTTTAGCTGATGCGATTGAGGAGGCGGGTTATAAAGTTGTGGAATAATAGTCATTCAAACCTCCGGGGTTTCTGAAAACCTCGGAGGTTTTGTTAAAAGATAATGGATAATATTTATGAATAATGTTACGGCAAATAAGGTGAAATTAAATAAACTGGAAAAGGCTGCTTTTCCGGTTGAAGGGATGACTTGTGCGAGTTGTGTTGCACGTGTTGAGAAATCGATTAGGAAGATTGAAGGTATAAAAAATGTTTCTGTTAATCTGGCGACTGAAAAAGCAACTTTCGAGTTTGAAACGGGAAAAGTTGACATAAAAGATGTAGCTAATATAGTTGAAGAAGCGGGTTATAAAATGGACGTTTCTTCATTAAAAGCAAAAGAAGAGGATGATGATGGAACATCTGCATATCATAAAACCCTTCAAAGGGAATTATTATTTGCCGTAATTCTTACCATACCAATTTTAGTTTTAAGTATGGGGAATTTATGGAGTAGTTTTCATGAACTGGTTCCTTTATCTGCAGATTATCTAAATAAACTTTTATTAATACTAGCCACTCCAATAGTTTTTATATCAGGCAAGAGATTTTATAAGATATTCTGGAATAATTTAAAACATTTTACTGCAGATATGAATTCTCTGGTTGCAGTTGGAACAGGAGCAGCATACAGTTTCAGCATTTTGGTTACTCTTTTCCCCGATTTAATTCTAAAAGCAGGTGATATTCCTCATGTTTATTTTGATACTACTGCAGTTATTATAACATTAATATTAATGGGACGATGGCTTGAGAGCAGTGCCAAAAGCAAGACTAATACAGCAATAAAAAAGTTAATCAGCCTAAAACCTAAAACTGCATTATTAAGAAAAGGCGATAAAGAGGTTGAAGTAAAAATTGAAGATCTTAAGACAGGTGATGTTGTAATAGTAAAACCGGGAGGTAAAATACCGGCAGACGGTACAATAATTCAGGGAAATTCGGTAATAGATGAATCGATGGTTACAGGGGAAAGCATCCCTGTTGAAAAGTATGCCGGAGCAAAAGTTATTGGTGGAACAATAAATAAAACCGGGTCGTTTCAATTTGAAATAACAGCAATTGGAGATAATTCCGTACTTGGACAAATAATAAAGATGGTAGAGGAAGCTCAAGGTTCTAAAGCACCCATTCAGAATTTAGCAGATAAAGCAGCCTCTATTTTTGTACCAGTAGTAATAGGGATAGCAATCATTACATTCATAGCATGGCTAATTTCGGGAGGCGGTTTTAATTCAGCTTTAATAAATTTTGTAGCAGTATTAATTATCGCTTGTCCATGCGCTCTCGGGCTTGCAACTCCAACTGCAATAATGGTTGGTACCGGGAAAGGCGCACAAATGGGGATTTTAATAAAAAATGGTGAGAGTCTCGAAATTGCTCATAAGATAACAACTGTAATTCTGGATAAGACAGGGACAATAACAGAAGGTGAACCG
>CAVUGE010000043.1:0-157576 GCA_963740945.1 uncultured Bacteroidota bacterium
ATCGGGAAAATCATCCAGCGGATCGTAACTATTATTGCCTAAATCGATTATATCATAAGCATTGTCTGTAAGCCAAACGCAAAGTTTATTTTTTAATTCGAATCCCCCATGATCAGAAGCAAGTGCTATTTTCATTTTTATTCTCTTAATTACTTATATTGTAGTACTTTTAAAATAATGGATTTATTATCAACAATGAAATATTAAAAGCGGGCATAAAGTGACATTTATAAAAAAATTTACTTTTCAAATAATTTCAAATATTGCTTCTTTAATTAAAACGAATTAGCTTTCAAAACAATTTTATGGAGGCTGCATGTCTTTATTGGAAATTATAATTTTATTACTCATTGCAGGAATCTGCGGATTTATCGGCCGGGCTTTGGTTGGATTTTCAAGAGGAGGCTGCGTAATTTCAATTATAGTTGGTTTTATCGGAGCCTTATTAGGATCATGGATCGCACGTAAAGCTTCACTACCGGATTTCTTTATTTTAAATATAGGGGGAACAGATTTTCCCGTGGTTTGGTCTATAATAGGCTCAGCCTTGTTTGTTGGTGTTTTAAATATTCTATCACCAAGAAAAGGCTAGAACAATTTATTTTAATATCAATTTAATTTTATTAGTTTAATACTTATTAATTCAAATATAAATGGGGACATTTTATAAAGGTTCAAAAAAGGAAGTAAATGCTCTTAACGTTTTTATAAAACTTATAAGAGCAGTTGAATCTCTTAACTCAACTTTAAATACATCCTTAGCTAAAGAAGGTTTGACCGAAAGTCAATTTGGAGTGCTGGAAGTTCTGTATCATTTGGGTCCGATGAGTCAAAAAAATTTGGGGAGTAAACTCCTGAAAAGCGGGGGAAATATTACATTAGTTATTGATAACCTTGAAAAACGAGGATTGGTTTTAAGAAGACGGGGAGTAGTTGATAGAAGGTATTTTAATGTTCATCTAACTGAAAAGGGTAAAAAATTAATTGGAATAGTGTTCCCTAAACAACTGAAAATTATAACCGAAGAAATAGGGATTCTTAATGAGGCAGAACAGCATGAGCTCCAAAGGTTGTGCAGACTGATCGGTCTAAAGCAATGAAATGAGAGTAGGATTTAATTTCATTTAACCTTTATAATTTTTAATTTCTATTTTTAATCTTTCTAAAATTTCCGGTAAGACGTTTCCTGCTTTACCGAATAAAGAGAAATTTACCTGAGAGGAAATTTCCGTTTCTTCAATATTTATTTCAATAAGAAATGAGCCTGACTCCTTTGCTGTATAAATCAAAGAAGCTGCCGGAAAAACAATGGCAGATGTTCCGACAATAAAAAAGATATCGGAATTTTTCGAAGCATTTTGAGAAGCATTGAATTGATCCTGCGGCAGATATTCTCCAAACCAAACCACATCAGGACGAATTAGACCTCCACAATCACACTTAGGTATTTTTTCTTCAAACAAAATTTTACCTTCATAAGCCTTTTTGCATTTAATACAATAATTCCTTTCAATATTGCCATGTAATTCATAAATGGTTTTACTCCCTGCACGTTTATGAAGGTTATCAACATTTTGAGTAATTACCGTTACTTCCGGAAAAAGCTTTTCTATGTCCGCAATTGCCAGATGACCGGGGTTGGGTTTTGATTCTTCAATAATTTTTCTTCTATGCTGATACCATTCCGTAACTAACCCGGGATTTTTAAGAAATGCACTAAAATTAGCTAGCTCTTGAGGATTTAACTTATTCCAGATGCCATCTTTCCCTCTGAAAACAGGTATCCCACTTTCAGCAGAAATACCTGCACCGGTAAAAAAAACAATTCTTTTGGCAGATACTATTTTATTAATTACTGTTTCAGGAATTTTCATTTAGTGGAAACGGTAATAGTATTTTTCAATTGAATCACTCGTTTTTAATCTGATTTTGCAAGTCTTTTGCTTCAATTAATACAGAATCATCATTAAATTCTCTTTTAGGAGAATTAATTGCGTTATTTAACATTTCTTTTGCTTTATTATATTCTTCTTCACGGATATAAGCTTTTGCCAGGTCCAGGTAAAACATTCTATAGTTGGGATATAATTTGATAGCAATATTGTACTCATCAATGGCTTTATCTATATCAGCCCATCCAAGCCCTAAGACAGCCCGGGCAGGAGCCCATTTTTCGCTTACTTTTGCATTGGTTCTTGCTAAAACATAATGAGCCAATGCCTGTGTATAATTACCTCCATTTCCTAATTCAATAGCTTTTTTGCAATCATCCCTAACAGCATTTACCACTGAAGCAACGGAAAAGACTCCTTTGAATAAAGCAATTTTCCCATTTGCAATTCCTCTTCTTAAATAAGCAATTGATTTATCCGGTGCAAACATTGCAGCTGTATCTGCAAGATTGTAAGCTTTCTGATATTCTAAAAGCTGCAGATCCTTTTCTTTATCAGTTTTGTCCGGCATCTGTTCGGCAGCATATACACCAGTACGGCTTAAACGCCAATATATCTCCCAATTTTTGGGAAATAATTTTTTGGCATTCTGATAAGTTTCCATTGCTTTGGCTAAATTGAATTCAGAATCCAGATAATTATCACCCTGTTTCAATATTTCCTCAAGTGTTTGGGGAAATGCGAGAGGGTTTAAAAAGAGACCAACAAAGAAGCTATATAATGCGAAAGATTTGAATAATAATGTCATGTCGCCCCCATTAAATTAATCGAAGAGAGTTTTATTAATTTCGTCCTCTATTTCAGCATCAGAAGTAATACCATGGTTAAACAAATCCGTAGAAGCAAGGGAGATAAATTTAGTCCATTTATTTTCATTGAAAATTCCGGATTTAACAGCTCTTTTGTACGCATTAACTTTAGCACTTAACTCATCTGCCTGATATAATGCAATTGCTTCAACAGTTTTAGGAATGACCGGTGATGCAAACTCAAGCTTTCCCTGATGACTTAAAATTATATGAAGCAGACATTCTTTTAAGTCTTCCGGAAATTCGGGAATTTTTTTAGATTCTTCATTTATTTTCATTGCTGAAATAACAATATGGCCTAATAGCTTTCCTTTATCAGTATATTCAAAAGCAGAATCAAAGCTTAATTCTTCTATCTTTCCAAAATCATGCATCATAGCGCCGGAGATTAGAAGATCACGGTTAATTTCCGGATGAATATCGCACATTAAATCGCATATTTTTATTATTTCCAAAGTGTGTTCAATTAAACCATGAATATATGAATGGTGCCAGGATTTTCCTGCAGGTGCAGTAGAAAACTTTTTGAAATTATCTTCATCAAAAATTAATTTAATTAATGATTTCAATTTATAATTTGAAATCAATTCAATCCTGTTGAAGAATTCATGCTTCATTTCAGTTATATTTCTTTTCGACTTTTCCATAAAATCAGAAGGATTGACATTATCGGAAGGCTCCATGTTTCGAATGGTAGTAATTCTTATTTGTGGTGCACCTTGAAATTCTTCTATGAATCCGGTAACAAAAACAATACTTCCATTGTTTGTTTTTTCATAAAAAGAATTAAAGTTTTCCCATACATTGCTTGAGACGGTTAAAGAACTATCGGATAGTTCTAGTGAAAGATAAGCCTTATTTGCTCTTGTATTCCGAATTTCACACTTTCTTACAAGAAGAAAATGTTTAACTATATCCCCTTTTTTTAAGGTAATTAATTCTGTTTGATTAATCATTGAACCTATTCTAAAAAATTGAACAGACTATCTATAAAATAAAAAACGATTTAAAGAAAAGAAATTAAATTACAAATAAAACTTATTTAACAACTTCAAAAACGCTCTCTTTCGGAAGGTATGTAATAACAGACCTATTTAAAAGATCAATTGAAACCGCAATAGTTTTACCACCGGTACTATCGCTAATAACGCCAATAACATCCTGAAAGGGTCCTTCTTTTATTCTTACCTTAGTTCCGGGGTTCAAACCTTCGGTTATATAAAAGTCCCCTTCGTTTTTGAGCAGATTTTTTAAATTGGCAATTTGCCAATCAGGTATTCTAGCCGGTCTACCCCGTTCAGTTAAACACCTTACAACAGCATTTTGCTCAAGAGAAGAAACTCTCTCTTTTTCATCGGCATAAATAAAAATATAGCCTCTAATTAAAGGCTCGGTAATTTTCTTTTTTCTATCGCTCCATTGTTTATATTTAGTTACGGCAGGTAAATAATATTCAATGCTAAGAGCTTCAATTTGAGCGGCAGCTTTAAATTCACTTCTTGATTTTGTATATAGAGCAAACCATGCTTTAGATATATCATTATTATTTTTCTTAATCATTTCTTAATAATAGTTTTTCTACCAACCGAATAATAAGTAAAGTTTTGTTCCTCCATTTTTTCAAGGTCATATAGATTTCTTCCGTCAAAAATTAGAGGAGATTTAAGTGCTGATTTAATTTTTTTGAAATCGGGATTTCTGAATTCATTCCATTCAGTCATAATTATTAAAGCATCTGCATTTTCAAGAGGTTCGTACGGATTTTCACAATATTTAATGCAATCACCCAGAGTTTTTTTTGTTGTTTCCATGGCTTCAGGATCATAGGCGCATACGGTAGCATTTTTATCTATTAATTTTTTTATTAATGTTAATGCAGGCGCTTCGCGTACATCATCGGTATTAGGTTTAAAAGCAAGACCCCAAACTGCAAAGTGAATTCCTGAAAGATCATTAAAATGATTTTTTATTTTATTAAAAAATAGTTCAACCTGTTTTTTATTTACATTATATACAGATTTTAAGATACTGAAATCATATTTATTTTCATTGGCAGTATTTATTAAGGCAATTACATCTTTAGGAAAACAAGAACCGCCATATCCAACTCCGGGAAATAAAAATCTTTTTCCAATTCTGGAGTCCGAACCAATACCTTTTCTAACTTTATCAACTTCAGCGCCTGTTAATTCACATAAATTTGCAATTTCATTCATAAATGAAATTTTAGTAGCTAAAAAAGAATTAGCAGCATATTTAGTCATTTCGGCAGATTTTTCATCCATAAAATAAATCGGGTTCCCGGATCTTATAAAAGGTTCGTATAATTCTTCTAAAACCTTCCTGGTTCTATCACTACTTGTTCCAATAACTACCCTTTCAGGTTTCATAAAATCTTCAACCGCCATACCTTCTCTTAAAAATTCGGGATTGCTGGCTACATCAAATTCGAAATTTTTAGCATGGTTTTTTATCGCCTGCCTGACTTTTTCACTAGTACCAACAGGTACAGTACTTTTATCAACAATTACTTTATAACCAATTTCCGGCTCTTCATTAAATATTTTTCCAAGATCGTTAGCAACACCTAAAATATATTTCAGATCGGCACTGCCATCTTCATCCTGCGGTGTTGGGAGACATAATAAAATAATATCTGATTTTTTAACTGATTCTTTAAGATCAGTAGTAAATTTTAACCTCTCTGCTTTTATATTTCTTTCAAATATCAAATCAAGCCCCGGTTCGAAAATAGGAACGGTTCCTTTTTTCATCTTTTCAATTTTATTCTTATCAATATCAACACAAACTATATTATTACCGGTTTCAGCAAAACAAGTACCTGTTACTAATCCTACATAACCTGTTCCTACAACTGCGATATTCAATTAAACCTCCTGGTTTATACTAAAAAAATTTTCTTAATTGATAAATTTATAAAATATTTCTATCAATGTATATTTACAAAACAAGTGCTAAATGAGTTATATAGATAATAAAGACTTTAGCAACATCGGTAAGCAAGGAAGGCTGGTTAAATAAGGCAGTAATAAATATTCTCCCAAGTGTTCTTTTTTCTTTCGGAACCTTATTGAATGATTCAGCTATCTTATTGAACTTCTCGTCGGTAAAATTATAAATACCATTTTTCAATCGATTATATATTTCATGTCTTTTACCCACCTTTTCATACCATTCTTTATCGTAGTTAAAAATATGATCAAAATTATTCATTTTAACTGCCTCACCTGCAATTCTTCCTGCAATACTTCCCCCAATCATTCCCGATGAAATTCCGCCGCCACTTAATGGATTAACCTGCCTTGCCGCATCGCCTGCAAGCATTATTCCAGGTGAAGTAATATTTTTTAAAGTAATAGTGGACGGTACGCCACCAGCAATTGATGTGAGAATAGGGGAATTAGGATAATTATTTTGCATAAAATCATTTAAAAAAGAAAGTGCAGATCTTTTTTTCCCAACCATTCCGCTTATCCCTAATCCAATATTTGCAATGTTTTTACCTTTGGGGAAGACCCAAAAGTAACCTCCCGGAGCATAGTTTTCTCCAAAATAAAAATATAGTGTTTGGGGATCTACAGAAATATTTGAAGCAGTAATTTGCGTACAGCATTCCATATCTCTAAAATCAATATAGGTTTTAATTCCCGCCCATCTACCAACTCTTGATTCAACACCATCCGCACCAATTACTATTTTGGCTTTTAATTCCTTTTGCTCACCCTGAAATTCGTATCTTATTCCTGATACTTTATCATTTTCAATAATTAATCCATTAACATAAGCACGGGTTAAAATTTCAGCACCGGCATCTGCAGCTGTTTTTGCCAGTTCATAATCAAAGATTCTCCTTTCAAGAACATAGCCGGATTCGCCAAATTCAATTATAGCTTCATTTCCATTTGGTGCATTAAGTGAAAATCTGCTAATGTGAGCAGTGATCCATTTTTCATCAGGAGAAATAAACTGTTCAACGCCTTTTTTACTAATTGCTTCACCACACCTTACGGGATATCCTACATCTCTGTCTTTTTCCAGCATTAAAACGGAGACACCTTGTTCAGCTGCAAACCTCGCAGCTACAGAGCCTGCAGGACCTGCGCCAACTACTATTATATCATATTCTTTTCTCATGCAGTGATGTTCTTATTATTTTAACAATACCCCTTCTTTATTAAATTTAATAACTTCAATAGGGCAACTCCACACACATTTTGCACAGTTTGTGCATCGAAAGTCTATTATAAATATTTCAGCCTCTTTTAGTTCGATTGCATCTTCCGGACAAACCCCTACGCAGCATCCGCAAAAGTCACATTTGTTTGGAAGTATTTCTATTAATAACTTACCTGTTTTTGACTGCCGATACTGCATATTAAATTAAAATAAATTGAAAAAATGATAATGTAATACTTACTCGAAAAATAAAATTACAAATTATTAAATTAAAAGTATTATTTTTTAACCCAAATAAAATAGAAGTATTAAAAATATAAGTCACAAAAATTTATATAAATATTTTACTAATTGAACTGATCTAATCAAATATTTAATATTTAAGTCAGATAAAAAATCACTACTCCAGGAAGAATTTTACTTTGAATAATATTCCCGAACACAAACTCGAACAAGGTTTAGGATTAAAAGAAGCCGCTGCTCTTAATATGATAGATATGGTAGGCATAGGTCCATTTATTGTTCTTCCGATAGTTATTAAAGAAATGAATGGACCACAATGCATGCTTGCCTGGATATTAGGAGCAATACTTTCTTTTATGGATGGTGCAGTCTGGTCTGAACTTGGTGCAGCAATGCCGGCTGCCGGAGGAAGCTATGTTTTTTTGAAAGAAATTTACGGACCTAAAAGCTGGGGAAGGATATTCTCATTTCTTTTTATCTGGCAGACTATTTTTCAAGCTCCTTTAGTTATCGCTTCAGGGTCAATAGGATTTGCCCAATATTTTACTTTTCTAATGCCACTTTCACCGACCGGGCAAAAAATTATATCAGGACTGCTAGTTGATAACAATTATTCTTCTTCTATATCGAAGAATTACAACGATTGGTAAAATTTCTTTATTCCTCTGGATTGGAGTAATTGCAACCATTGTCTGGTTAATATTGGGAGGTATAACTCATTTTAATCCCAAACTCGCATTTGATTTTCCGAATAATGCCTTTGATTTATCTTTTATTTTTTTTGTTGGACTTGGAAGTGCATCTGTGCAGACCATTTATACATACCTTGGGTATTACAATATTTGTAATCTCGGATCGGAACTAAAGAATCCGGAAAGAAATATCCCCAAAAGTATTTTTATATCGATAGGAGGAATTGCATTACTTTATCTCGCTATGCAGTTAAGTGTGCTTGGGGTAGTACCCTGGCATGAAGCCATGAATTCTCAATTTATTGTAAGCACATTTGTTCAAAAAATTTATGGTTCAAAAGCAGCGATAGTTGTTACTATATTAATTCTATGGATAGCTTTTTCATCTTTATTTTCAGCTACACTTGGCTATTCGAGAATCCCCTATGCTGCTGCGATAGATGACTCTTTCTTTAAAATATTTGCGCATACACATCCTAAAAAGCATTTCCCGGATGCTTCTTTAATTATTCTAGGTACAATTGCCTTTATATTTAGCATGTTATTTAAGCTTAAAGAAGTAATCAGTGCCGTATTAGCAATGAGAATTTTAATCCAGTTTATCGGACAGGCTGCGGGTATTCTGATTTTGAAAAAAAGAAAACCTGCTTCATTTTTTCCATTTAAAATGTGGTTATATCCATTGCCGGCATTAATAGCAATAATTATGTGGTTAGGATTATTTTTTTCCACGGGCATATACTTTGCGATTGGAGGAGTAGCAGTAATGATAATTGGAGCAATTTTATTCATGGCAAGATCCAAAGTAAAAAAAGAGTGGCCTTTTGAAATTAATAACAAGTAAAGTGTTTAATACCTTAATAATTTTAGATATTTTAAGGAAGTATTAAGACCCTATTCCACAAAACATGAAATTTTAAAATATTGTCACGTTTCAAAGTTTACATCGAGTTTGAGGGTACCCGTTACAGTGGATGGCAGAAGCAGGAAAATGCAAAAACCATTCAAGGAATCTTGTTAAATATTGCAAGGGAAATTTTTAATGATTCGAATATAGATTTGCAGGGATCGGGAAGGACAGACAGCGGAGTTCATGCACTTTGCCAGGTTGCACACCTTGATGTAAAAACCATGCTTGCACCTGAAATAATTAAATTTAAGTTCAATGATAAATTACCACCGGATATTAATATTCTGGAAGTTGAAAAGGCCCATAAGAATTTTCATGCCCGTCATAGCGCGGTTTCGAGAAGTTATATTTATCAAATATCCAAAAGGAGAGCAGCTTTTGGTAAAAATTTCATCTGGTGGATTAAAGATGATTTGAATTTTAACGATATGAAACAATCTTCGCAAGAATTTATTGGAATGCATGATTTTATATCATTTTCAGATATAGATAATGAAGAAAAATCAACGAAAGTATTAATCGATGATGTTCAATTGAAAGAGGAGAACAATCTAATTTTAATAAGAATAGTAGGATCCCACTTTTTATGGAAGATGGTTAGGAGAATGGTAGGAGTTATAGTTGAAATAGGTAGAGGAAAGAAATCAAAATCTGATTTATTGAATTATTTGAATAATAAGACCAATGAACCTGCAAAATATACTGCACCTCCTTCAGGTTTATTTTTAGAAAATGTGTTTTATAAAGGAGATAGAATTAGTAAGGATTTCGAATCACCAATTAAATTTTACGACCCTTTACTATCAAGATAAATTTGATAAAAAGACTTAAATTTAGATTGTTAATTATAATGTATTCATAATTTATTCCCAGTCCCCAAATTGCTAGTAATATTATTCATTAAAAATGAATTGTAAGATACTATTTAAATTAATTTTATTTTTATTGTTAGTTAATATATTTGCTTTCCCTCAGTCCGAGAAAGAGAAATATCCTATAAAAATAGGTTCAAAAAAATTTACCGAGAGTGTAATTTTGAGCGAAATTGCTACTCAATTGGCGCGTCTAAGAAATTCAAATGTAAAACATTTAAGAGAGCTTGGCGGAACAAGAATTTTATGGAATGCATTGATCAAGGGTGATATTAATATTTATCCGGAATATACAGGAACTATAAAGGAAGAAATATTTGCAGGGAAAAATATTACAGATGAAGAAAGTTTAGAAAAAGAATTAAATAAAATGCACATAAATATAAGTAAACCACTTGGTTTTAATGATACTTATGCCATAGGAATGAAAAAAAGCTTAGCAGATAAATTAAATATTAAAACAATTTTGGATCTAAAGCAACATCCGGATCTCCGATTCGGGTTCAGCAATGAGTTCATGGATCGCAAGGATGGGTGGCCAGGTTTGAAAAATAAATATAATCTACCTCAAAGGAATATAAAAGGACTTGACCATGATCTTGCATACCGTGGCCTGGATAACGGATCTATCGATGTAATAGATTTTTATTCTACCGATGCCGATATTGAATATTACCACCTAAAAGTACTAAAAGATGATTTACGTTATTTCCCGGAATATAATGCTGTGCTGGTTTACCGCTCGGAACTTGAATCAAAATCACCAAGAACATTGAATTCAATTCTACGGCTTGAAGGAAACATTCCTGAATCTACAATGATTAAGATGAATGCGGAAGTTAAGGTTCAAAAAGTGCCTGAAACAATAGCTGCATCAGAATATATAAAAAAAACATTTTTTATAGCAACAAACTATGAAATTGATACTTTTATTGAACGTATATGGCTTTATACCAAAGAGCATCTTTTTCTGGTTCTTGTATCATTATCAGGTGCAATTATTATTGCAATCCCGCTTGGAATAATTGCGTATAAAAATCAAAAAATTGCAAATATAATACTTGGAATCACCGGAATAATTCAAACCATACCTTCACTTGCTCTTTTAGTTTTTATGATCCCGCTGCTTGGAATTGGTTCCTGGCCCGCAATAGTAGCATTGTTTCTTTATAGTTTGCTTCCCATTGTTAGAAATACATATTCGGGATTAATAGATATCCCAATACAAATTAAAGAATCAGCTGAAGCTCTTGGAATATCTTCATTTGCAAGGCTGCGTCTAATTGAGCTGCCATTAGCATCAAGATCGATTTTGGCAGGGATAAAAACTTCAGCGGTTATTAATGTGGGAACTGCTACTTTGGGAGCACTAATTGGAGCAGGCGGCTACGGACAACCAATTTTAACTGGTATAAGATTAGATAATGTTTCGTTGATTCTTGAAGGTGCGGTACCGGCGGCAGTTTTAGCACTTTTAGTTCAGGGATTATTTGATTTATTTGAAATACTATTAGTTCCAAAAGGTTTACAAATAAAATCATCAAATTAGCTTACATTTCTCTAAAATCCAGGCGAATAAACTTCCGGCTCCTTTGCTCTAATATAGATAACACAATCTTCTTTGCATTTTCTTTTGCCAAATCCAAAATTCCCATGCGTATTGCTTCTGCTTTTATATTATTGATGGCATTTGGAAAATATTTATCAAATATTTCCCGATTAAGAACATGCGGATTGAAATTTTTATCATAAATCTTTGACTGTTCATAGTTTATTTTGGCATTACAAAGAACCGGCGCAGGTAAAAATAAATGTATAGTATCTTCAATCTCTTTTATATCTCCTTTTGTGATTTCTTTTAAATTAATGCAAGCGTTTACTTCACCGTTAATTATTGCAAATAATATATCTCCGGGAGTAGATTTATCATAAATCAAAGTATCTTTTCCAACGCTATCTTTAACAACATAGTTTAAACTAAATTTATCTAGATGAAGAATACCAATATCTTCTAAATTTGATAAAATAGAATTATTTGTTGTATCAATCTTTGAGATATTTATAACCCCTGAGGATATTCCAACTATAAATAGTGCTGCAATTAAAGTAAAAAGAAGTAAAATTTTTAGAATTAGTTTAAACATATAAAAAGCAAATATTTCTTTTTATAAATAAAAATTGCCGTTCATAAAAAATTCATTTTATTTATTGAAATGTTGATATATTTTAACATTCCCAAGTTTCAATGACTTAAAATTAAAAATAAATAAAATAAATTGAATTATACAAAAGTTACATAAAGTAACTCAATAAGGGAAAATTATGAAAAAATCAATTTTATTACTTTTTCTATTAGTTATTATTTCATCTGGTTGTTTTGCGCAATCCGCCGGTTTAAATTTCACTTTAGGATTTCCGATGGGTGAATTTAAAAACAACGTAACCCGAACCGGGTTTGGAGTAAGCGGTGAATTTCTTCTTCTTACACCAACAGTTCAAAATCCATTTTCAATCGGATTAAATTTAGGATTCATTAACTACGGCAGTGAATCAAGAAGAGAGCCCTTCAGTTCTACTATTCCCGATGTTACTGTTGACGTTGACAGATCAAATAATATTGTAAATTTTCATATACTTTTTCAACTGGCATTTCCTACCGGAGTAATCAGACCTTATGCAGAAGGTTTATTTGGCGGCTCTTATATTTTTACTGAAACATCTATTAAGAGTAAGGGAGTAGACGAAGTAGCTAGTTCTACAAACTTTGATGATTTTGCATGGAGTTACGGAGCAGGAGGAGGTTTTTTAATTCAAGTTTTCTCTTCCGATGATCCCGAAGAAAAGGTTAGTTCAGTCTTCATAGATTTAAAAGCACGATATTTATACGGATCAGAGGCAGAATATTTAAAGGAAGGTTCGGTACTAATAGAAAACGGCAAGGTAATTTATAATACTTCCAAATCGAAAACCGATTTATTAACTGCAAATATAGGTGCTGTAGTTTATTTTAACTCTTTATTTGACAATTAGAAATTACAAGATCTGTGTATTTAAAGAAGTACACAGATCTCTTTTTAATCATCAATAAAAACCCATCTTAATCCATTTTTAATAAAAAACTTTAATAATTTTATAGTAATTTATTATCTTATCTTCATTGTTTTTTAATATATTAAAAAATGTTTTCCAAAGATAATATTTTTTCTTATTTCTGGCGTTCAATTGTTACTTTTTGTACCGTTTTATCCACAATTTATATCCCTCTCCGAATAGTAATTAATTTGAACGGTGAAGGACTAATTTATCTAGATTGGATAATAACTATTATCTTCATGCTGGATTTATTCTACAATTTTTTGGTTGGATTAAATTTAAGCAAGAACCCCTCTTTTTTCGAAAAGGAAGAAATATCCGGTTATTCAAAGCCCTGGATAGCTGTTGATTTTATTTCAGCATTTCCATTCCATCTAATTTTCGGCATGCCTTTACTCCAGTTTTTTAGAATAGTAAAATTAGCACGGGTAGCTCAGTATATGCATGAATTAAGAAGACATGTACTAAGATTCGCCGATTATCTTAACCTTGGTTTTTTCATCTTTTGGCTTTTAATACTGATTCATTGGCTATCATGCGGATGGGTTGTTTTATACAGTTTTTCTCCTAAAACCGATAACACAACTAGATACATTGATTCACTCTACTGGTGTATTCAAACATTCACAACTGTCGGTTATGGTGATATAACCCCCCAGGACAATCCACAACATATTTATTCAATATTGGTAATGTTATTCGGTGTTGGTGTTTATGGGTATCTTATTGGTAATGTTGCAAATATCCTTTCAAAAAGGGATCCTGCAAAAGAGCAGTATTTCAAAAATATTGAAAGTTTAAAAGCCTTTTCAAATTTTAGAAATATACCATTAAGTCTCCAAAAAAAGATTCGAGACTATTATGTATATATCTGGAAAAAAAGACTGGGTTATGATGAATCAGCATTTTTATCCAAGCTGCCGGCCGGCCTTCAGAACGAGGTATCATTATTTCTAAAAAGAGAAATCCTGGAAAAAATTCCGCTATTTAAAGGAATTGATGATAGATTCCTTAGGGAAATGTCTCTGCACTTAAAACCATTGATTTTTACGCCGGGTGAATATGTTTTTAAGGAAGGGGATAAAGGAAATGAAATGTATTTCATTATAAGAGGTAATCTAGAAGTAATCTCCAGAGATGAAAACAGGGTTAAAAATAGATTAAGCGACGGAGATTTTTTTGGAGAAATTGCTCTATTCAAAAATATTAATAGAACCGCTAGTGTAAGAGCAATTACTTATAGTGATCTTTACACCCTTGATAAGGATGTATTTGATTATTGCTTAAAAATGTTTCCCGGAATAACCGATCACATAAAAGAAACAGCAGAAAAAAGATTTAATGAAGTAAATAAATTTATTCCTTAAATTTCATATTAGATATTTTACTACTACAAAACCTCCTATTAATAAGACAGTAAATGTAATAGCAAGTATATTAAAATATTTATCAATAAATATTTTAATACTGGGACCAAACTTCCATATAAGTAACGAAACCAGGAAAAAACGAGCTCCTCTGCTTACTATGGAAGCTAAAACAAACATAGGAAAATTTATTTTGAATGCACCTGCTGAAATAGTAAAGACTTTATAGGGTAAAGGTGTAAAGCCTGCCGTAAATATTATCCAGAAATTCCATTTATCATAAAGATGCTGAACTCTATAAAAGAGTTCATGAGTAAATCCTGGAATATGAGTGAAGAAAAACCCGGCTAAAGAAGTAAAATCTCCGGAAGGGGTCCACCAAGCAAAATGACCAATGGCATATCCTAATAAAGCACCTAAAGTTGAAGCAATTGTGCATGTCGTAGCGTATTTAAAAGCTTTGGCTGTAGCACCTAAAACTAAAGCAATTAAAAGAGCATCAGGAGGAATGGGGAAAAAAGAGGATTCTGCAAAAGCAAGGATAAATAATGCTATACCTCCGTAAGGAGTTTCTGCCCAGCTCAGTACCCAATCATAAAGTTTCCTTATTAATTTCAAATATTACCTCATAATATGAAGAGCAAACATATAGAAAATATATTATTTTAGAAAAACTCTTATAAAAGCAACAAATTTTATGCCTAAGTCTTCTATGCTTCATTTTGATTAAAACGGAAATGGACCAGAAAGTTTTTTTAAAAAATATGTTGAATAATACATACTATTTATTGTTAAAAGAAATAATAATTATTATTTTCATTCACTTAAATTTTAAAAAATGTATACTATTTTGTTCTAAACCACTTAATTTTTTATGGGAGGTTTTTTATGAAAAAGATCCTTTTTATAATTTTCTTTCTTTCAAGTATAGCTTACATTTCTTATGCTCAATCTTCATTAAAATGGGTAGTGGGAGGTAGATTTGGTTTATCTATTATGAGTGGTTATGGTTCAACTGCGGGATTACAGATAGGTCCTATGGGTGAATTACTTTTTAATAAAAATATGGGTGTAGGAACTGAGTTAAATATTAATACACAGGCAGGTACTCCAATAGAATGGGCTGATTATTTTAAATACTATTTTGATGTTCCGGATAACCCAAATATAAAACCATATGCTGACGCCGGGTTAGACCTTTGGTTCTTCACAGGTGGTCCTTTTTTTGGAATTCGTTTTGGAGGGGGAGTAAATTTTAAAGTAGCTCCTAATCTTTATATTCCTGCAGATCTACAATTAGGGCCCTATTTCTATAGCACTCCTTCCTTAGATGTATTTGGATTTAATTCCCCAAGCACCAGTAAAACGATTTTCTACTTTGCAATAACTAGCGGTATTAGATACGAAATACCTTAATATCTTCTATTTTTATTATCTCATTTAAAGCCTTTCTTTAATTGAAAGGCTTTTTTTAATTATTCACTTATTATATATACCCACTATATATATATCATTGCCCATAACATCTTCGTTTGCAGAATTTTAGTTTTAATCCATCTTTATATATTTTAATACTTTAATTTTAATTGGTTGCAGCATATTCAAAGAAAAATATTATTAAAATGAATAAAGTATTTAATACAATAATAATTATATGTTTTTTCGCCGGTTTCTTACATTCTCAAAGTAAATTTGATGTTGGCGGTAGAGTTGGCCTATCGGTTGCGGGAGGGGCAGAAACTTCACCAGGATTACAGTTTGGATTGATGGGTGAGTACAATTTTAATCCCAACAATGATAAAATGACTATTGGAACCGAATTTAATTTAAATACACAAATGGGCACGCCTGTGGAATGGGCTAATTACTTTAAATATTTTATAACAATTAACCGAAAAGATATAAAACCTTATATTGACGGAGGTCTTAGTCTTTGGTTTTTTTCTAAAGGCCCATACGTGGCAATCAGGTTTGGGGGAGGGAGTTAATTTTTTAATTGCTACTAATCTTTATATCCCGGCTGATATTCAGGTCGGGCCCATATTTACAACCAGAAATTCTGTGTTTTATTTTGCAATTACCAGTGGAATCCGATATTATCTTCCTTAAAAAGATGAATGTATTATATATTGTAAATTTAAAAAAGGGAGTAATATTTTTTATTTTTAATTATTATAAATTATTGAGAAGAAAATGAGATTTGAACGTTCAGCAGGAATTTTGCTACATCCCACATCACTTCCCGGAAGATTCGGCATAGGAGACTTAGGTGTTGAAGCTTATAATTTTACAAATTATTTAGAAGCGTCCGGTCAAAAACTATGGCAAATTTTTCCATTAGGTCCAACCGGTTTTGGTGATTCTCCATATCAGTGTTTTTCCGCCTTTGCCGGGAATCCTTTACTTATTAGTCCTGAGAAATTAAGAGACGAAGGACTATTATCAGAAAGAGATTTAGAACATGTCCCCGATTTCAATCCTTCATTTATTGATTATGGCGGCATAATTTATTACAAACATGAATTATTTAATATTGCATTCAATAATTATAAAAAAAACAGAAACCCTTCAAAAATTCCGTTTGAAGAATTCTGTGATAAGAATAAAGATTGGCTTGAAGACTATTCGTTCTTTATGGCTGCAAAAGATTTTCATGAAGGGTCTCTCTGGACTGAATGGGATAAAGAATTGGTTTTAAGAAAAGAAAATGATTTGAAAAATTGGAAGGAAAAATTATCGAATGGCATTAATTATCATAAATTTGTCCAGTTCCAGTTTTTTAAGCAGTGGCTTGAGTTGAAGGAATATGTAAACAGCAAAGGGATAAAAATTATTGGTGATATTCCTATTTTTGTAGCTTATGACAGTGCCGATGTTTGGGCTGATAAGAAACTATTTTCTGTTGATGAAGAAGGTAATCTTTTAATTGTTGCAGGGGTTCCTCCCGATTACTTTAGCGCTACAGGTCAATTATGGGGAAATCCCCTTTTTAGATGGAAAGAAATGGAAAAAGATAATTTTTTTTGGTGGAGGAAAAGATTATCCAATCAACTCCGCTTAGTGGATATAGTTAGAGTTGATCATTTTAGAGGTTTTGATAAATACTGGGAAATTCCAGGTGGTTCCCTTACTGCAGAAAAAGGTAAATGGGTAAAAGCTCCGGGTGAAAAATTCTTTAATACACTTAAAGAATATTTAGGTGAGCTCCCAATCATTGCTGAAGATCTAGGCGTAATAACAAAAGCAGTTATAAAATTAAGAGATGAGTTTGATTTTCCAGGCATGAAAATTCTTCAGTTTGCATTTGGAACCGGAATGGAGAGAAGATTTCTCCCTCATAATTATATTCCTAATTGTGTTGTATATACAGGTTCGCATGACAATGATACAACAAAAGGATTTTTTAATAAAGAGAGAAATAAAGATAACGACATCTTTGAGCATGCGCAAAAATACCTTAATTATTATGGCGATGATTTAACTTTTGAATTAATTAGACTAGCTTATTCTTCAGTTGCTGATCTAGCTGTTATTCCAATGCAGGATGTTTTAAATTTAGGCGGCGGGGCTAGAATGAATTTTCCTGGTAAATTAGGAGGAAATTGGACATGGCGGTTTACGTGGGATCAAGTTCCTTATGATCTTGCTGAGAAATACAGACAGCTTGCGGAATTATATGAAAGACCTCCAAAACCTGAACTGGAAGTAAACGAAGAAGATACTTTATAAAAAAGATAGAGACATTGAAAATGATAAAAATTTTGAAAAAGATATTAAGTAGTTCTCAAGGTAAGAATGAGAATATTAATAATTCTTCAATTAGTAATAATGAAAAAAAAATACAAATTGCCGCATGTACTTTACTTGTCGAAATGGGAAAAGCCGACAGCAATTTTACCGTTGAAGAAAGAGAAAAAATTATTTCTATTATGAAGAATATTTTTAATATTGAAGAAGATTATATAAATGAATTAATTGAATTATCTGAAAAAAAGATCAATGAAAGCGACAGTATATATGAATATACAACCATAATAAATGAAAATTTTACAAATACTGAAAAATATGAACTGATTAAAAATTTATGGAGATTGATCTATACAGATGATGAGCTAAATAAATATGAAGAGCATTTAGTAAAAAAAATCGGTATTCTTTTAAATATTGAATATACTAATATTATTGCCGCAAAATTGCTGGTGAAGGAAGAATTAAATAAATAGATCTCCGGGTATAATTATTTTTCTATTGTTTATTCTACATATTCAGTCAGAATGTCCGTTATTAGGATGCGAATAATAATAATATTTGTAATATGAACCATAACCATTTTTATAAACGAAATTATTCAGAACAGCTCCCAGAAACGGAGAATGGTCATTCTTTATAAGTCTTCACAGCATTAGTCATTAAGTCAATCTCGGTTAAATCAGCGGAAACTACTAAAATTGTACCGTCCATTATTCTGGAAAGAATTTCAGAATCTGTAACTGAGATAACGGGAGGAGAGTCAATTATAATTACATCACAACGTTTTTGCATTTCGTTAAGAAAATTTTGTAATGTTCTCGGTTTCAATACTTCCGCAGGATCGGGAGAGGGATTGTCCCCAAAAAGATGTAGCTCAAATTTTTAATTTCGGCCGGATGAATAATATCATCAAGTGATGCCTGATTAAAGAGATAATCAGATATCTAATTAAATAATTAATTAGAAGATTATTTCTCATTTGATTAGGATTTCATTTTGGCAGGTTTTAATCCGTTTCCATTTGATGTGTGGGAATAGTAATAATAATATTTGTAATAAGAACCGTAGCCATTTTTATAAACAAAGTTATTGAGTACGACCCCAAGGAAAGGAGATTTTTCATTTTTCAAAAGTTCAACTGCATGTTTCATTAAATCAACTTCGGTTTTTTCAGCAGAAACAACAAGAATAGATCCGTCAACCATTCTAGATAAGATTTCCGAATCGGTAACAGATACAATAGGAGGGGAATCAATAATTATCATATCAAATCTTTTTCGCATATCATCCAGAAAGTTCTGCATCGCTTTAGATTGTAATACTTCAGCGGGATTTGGTGGAATTGTACCTGAGGTTATATAGCTGAAGTTTTCTAAAAGATCAGAACGCCATAAGATTTCATCTAAAGAAACCTGATTAAAAAGATAATTAACCAAACCGGGATTTTTATTTACTCCAAATATTCCATGCATACGTGGTTTTCTTAAATCACAATCAACAAGCAGCACATTTTTACTTGCTTGTGCAAAACTGCCGGCAAGATTTAAAGAAATGACTGTCTTACCTTCTTGAGGAGTTGCAGATGAAATTAAAATCGTCTTAAATGATTCTATATTTACATTAGAAAACTGAACCCTTGTTCTAAGGGCTTTGAATGCCTCACTTGGAATAGATTTAGGTTTGTTAGCTACAATAAATTCAACTTTTCCTTTCTTATTTATTCCCTCAATTTGTGGTATCCAGGCAAGAACATTTATATTTTTTTTCTGAATGTCTTCAGGTGTTTTTATAGTATCGTCGAAGTAGTCTTTGATTAAGACATATCCGAATGCTAAGCCTGAACCCAGAACAATGCCAATGAGTACAATAAGCATACGATTTGGTTTGGCAGGTTTTTCAGGCATCCTTCCTTTATCAATTATTAGAACGTTTCCAGGCTGAGACTGTTCATTAATTACTGCTTCCTGGTATTTGCCCTCAACAAGTGAATAAAGTTTTTCTAAAAATTCTCTATTCCTTTGAAGTCTTGCAAGCTCAATTGATTTTTTAGGTAACTTGTTAAATTTTTCTTCATAACCGTCAACAATTTCCTTCAGTCCTCTAATTGTTGTACTTAACGAACTATTTTTTACATCTTCCTCAATTATTTTTTGAGAAAGTTCCTTAACCTCTTCAGGGCTACTTGCAAATATTCCCGCTTTGATAATCTCAATTTTATCATTTAGTTTTTTTCTGAGTTCAGAAATTTTTTGATCATACTCTTTAATTTTTGCAGTGACATCTATTTTGGAACTGTTAGCCAAAGCCAGGTCTTTATTTATCTGTAGTTCGGCAAGCTGCTTTTGAAGCGCGGTTATATAAGTTTCAGAAGTTAAGCTTTCCAAGTAATTTGCCATTCGCGGATCTTGCTTTTTAAGTTCATCTTTATACTGTTTTAAAATATTACTCGAAGCCATATAGTCAATTTTTGCAGCATTCATCTTTGCTTCAAACTGCGAAAGCTGATCTCATTAATGCTGTTGCCTGTTCATCTAATGCAATTATTCCCCCTTTTTCCTGGAAATCTCTTAACGAATCTTCCGCGACATCTAATTCCTTTTGTTTTTCTACTTTTTGTTTACTTAAAAAATTCTTTACAAATGTTAGCTGATTACGGTTTACTTCCAGATTTAAACTTCTGTACTGGGCCGCGTAACTGTTGGCTATCAAAGCTGCTTCATATGGAGATGGCGATTGAGCAGTTATATCTACTATATCAAGCCCTCTTTTTTGTTCAACTGAAACATCCTTATCCAATAATTTTACTAGGTTTGGAATTGTTTTTATTACTCCACCCTTTTCATTAAAATCATGATTTAACACTAAATAAAAATCACTTTTATTAGTTGATGTTTTAAAACTATCAACTAAGGCTCCAGCTACTCTTTCTCTGTTCGTATAACTTTTTATTATTTCAATTTCGTTCGCAATGAAACGGTCCATACCCAAATCCATAATATCAGGAGTTATAGGTGCTTCTAAAATATTCCCTTGCGGTTTTGAAATTTTTAATATTGTTTGTGACTCGTATATATCCATACTGCTCAACGCGTAGTACACTGCAACAACTATACATACTATGGTAATTAATAAAAAAGGGAAAAGGTTATTTCGAACAAGAAGTATATAATCCTTTAAGGACTTAGTGTCGGTATCCTCATAATTATAATTAGAATCAAACTTTTCCATACTATTTCTTAAGTATATTAATCATTAAAATTGCAATAGATGTAAGGGCAGAAATCACTGAAAGTATAATACTAAAATAGTCTTTAAAGAAGAATCTCGGTTCTCCGGGAATAAGTAAGATATCTCCGGCATGTAATGATGGAATTTTTATTTGTTTCGTTAAGTCATCATTCCACAATAAATCATTATAATTAAATTTAACCATTTTTTGAGTAGAATCAGGCCCTATGCGAAAAATTCTAAGGTCATCCATCCTTGCGTTTGTTGTTGGACCACCTGCAAGTGCTAAAAGATCGTTCACGCTGTTAGTGGAAGGAATAATGTATTCTCCCGGAAATTCGACATTTCCCCAAACTAGTACTTTTATATTTATTGCATCCGGATCCGAATAATCAAAATAAGCACCTCTATAAGTTGTTAACTGAGATTTTAAGTTCCTTCCTATCTGCACATCTTCCTGACTGAATATATTATTATTCATGAAAAGAAAAACAATAAATAATAACGATAAATATTTCAACTTCGAAACCCGCTTTTGTTTTATGCTTTAATATAAATCAAATGGTATAGAGTAAAAAATGCAAAACTATTTTTATTAGCTTGATAATTTAATAAAAAAAAATAATGTGTACAATTCAATTAAGATTTATTTTATACACTTTATTTTCTCCCTTTTTTCAATAATTCTGTAATGTGTGGAAAGGTTAACGCTACTATAGGTATAGTATAGGAAATTTTTTTATTTTGCAAGTTCTGAGAGATTATTCTAAGATTTGATAATTGAATAAATATAGTAATCTTCTGATGAAAACTACCTCAGATAACTTTATAATAATCTTTGTACCAATCAACGAATTTGGAAATACCCTCCTCAACTGAGGTATTAGGTTTGAAACCAACAGTATCTATTAAATCATCAACATCCGCATAGGTTTCGGGTACATCTCCCGGTTGCATGGGCATGAAATTTTTAATTGCCTTTTTGCCCATTTTTTCTTCAATAACATCAATGAATTTTAATAATTCCACCGGCTGGTTATTCCCAATGTTATACAATTTATATGGAGCAAAACTGGAAGCTGAATCAGGATTGTTGCCGTTCCAGTTCAAATCCGCTTCTGGAATTTTAGGAATCAATTTAATTATACCATCTACTATATCATCTACATAAGTAAAATCCCGTCTCATTTTACCATTATTATAAACATCTATGGGCTTCCCTTCTGCAATCTTCTTAGTAAAGATAAACAAAGCCATGTCCGGTCTGCCCCATGGTCCGTAAACAGTAAAAAATCTTAATCCGGTTGTATGAATTTTATAAAGGTTGGAATAAGCATGAGCCATTAATTCATTTGCTTTTTTTGTGGCAGCATAAAGGGATACAGGATGATCTACATTATCATGAACAGAGAAAGGCATTTTAGTATTTGCACCATAAACTGAACTCGAAGAAGCATAAATTAGATGCGCCACAGGATTATGGCGGCATCCTTCCAGAATATTTAGAAACCCCGAAAGATTGCTATCAACATAAGAATAAGGATTTTCCAATGAATATCTTACACCTGCTTGCGCCGCTAAATTCACTACACATTCAAATTTTTCTTCTTCGAATAATTTTTTCATTGCTTCCCGGTCAATAAGATCAATCTTTGTAAACTTAAAATTATTATTCGAATTCAGAATATTAAGTCTATCCCATTTTAATTTAATATCATAATAACTATTTAGATTGTCCAACCCAACTACGTTCCAGCCGTCTCCACAAAGTTTTTTCGAGAGATGAAATCCTATAAAACCCGCAGCTCCTGTAACTAAAATTTTTTTTTGCATTTTAAACCAATTTTTTCTAAAGACGATTATCAATTAACTCTATTTTTAGAATCCCTTTAACATCATAAACTACTGCTCCGTCAGTACGTAAAGAGACAAAATCTAATTCTTTAAATTGATTATGAGCAACCGCTAAAACAACTCCTTCAAACTTTTTATCCTTTATTTCGTCAATATTAGATAGTATATCAATTCCATATTCATGCTTAACTTCTTCTTTATCCGCCCAGGGATCAAACACATTAATTTTGCACCCAAAGGATTTTAATTCATTAATTATATCTATCACTTTTGAATTTCTAATATCCGGACAGTTCTCTTTGAATGTAATTCCTAAAATCAGAACATTAGCATTATTTATTTTATGTTCTTTTTTAATCATCAACTTAACTAGCTGGTTTGCGACAAATGCACCCATTTGATCATTTATTCTTCTCCCCGCTAAAATAATTTCCGGATTATATCCTACCTTTACTGCTTTATGAGTAAGATAATAAGGATCAACACCAATACAGTGACCGCCAACCAATCCCGGTCTAAAGGGTAAAAAGTTCCATTTTGTTCCGGCAGCTTCTAAAACATCCAGTGTATCAATATCCATTAAATCAAAAAGTTTTGATAATTCATTTACAAATGCAATGTTAATATCCCTTTGGGCATTTTCTATAACTTTGGCAGCTTCAGCAACTTTGATTGAAGGAGCAAGATGAGTTCCTGCTATAATAATACTTTGGTATAATTTATTTAAAGCTGCTGCTATTTCAGGAGTACTGCCGCTCACTATTTTTTTGATTGTGCTTACTCTATGCTCTTTATCTCCGGGATTAATCCTTTCGGGACTGTATCCGCAATAAAAATCTTTATTAAACTTTAAGTTGCTGAATTTTTCAATTACCGGGACGCAGTCTTCTTCTGTGCATCCTGGATATACAGTAGATTCATAAACAACAACATCACCTTTTTTAATTACTTTACCAACTGTTTCACTCGCCTTTATTATAGGAGTAAGATCTGGAATTTTAAAATCATCAACAGGTGTCGGTACTGTAACAACAAAAACATCAGCTTCTTTTAATTCTTCAAGATTGCATGAAAAGGATAATTTTTTAGCCTCTTTTAGTTCTTCACTGTTCACTTCAAGGGTTCTGTCTTTTCCATTCTTTAATTCATTTATTCTTTTTTCATTTATGTCAAATCCAATAACTCTATATTTTTTACCAAATTCAACAGCCAGAGGTAAACCGACATATCCAAGACCGATTATTCCAAGCACAACAGAATTATTTTCAACTTTTTCAATAAGTTTCATGTTTTTTCCTTTAAAGTGTTAACAAACATTTTTCAAGAAATTTAGAAAATTTTTATTATATAAAGAAAAATTAGATGGAAAAATAACAATATATGTTCCAAAAATAATAGTATGTAAATCTAAGAAAATTAAAAATAACATTGCTAAAAGATGCAATAGTTTATATTAAGAATTCGGTAATTCTTTCTGCAGCTTTTCCATCCCATAATTCGGGTATTTTACCACACTTAATATTGCCTGAGAGTATATCAAGAGCACATTTTTCAACACTATTCAGATCTGTTCCTATTAGTTGATTAGTCCCCACTTCAACAGTAATCGGTCTTTCCGTATTATTTCTAACCGTAATGCATTGAACACCAAGGTATGTACTTTCTTCTTGAATCCCCCCGCTGTCAGTAATAATTAATCCTGCATTTTTTGTTAATGCAAGGAAATCGATATATCCGATAGGATCAGTTAAAATAATATTTTCATTCAAATTATTTCCATATCCGGCTTCTTCAAGATTTTTTTTGGTTCTCGGATGAACCGGAAAAATTATTTTCTTTTTACCTGCCAAATTCTCAAACAATCCCATTAAATCTTTAAGGAAATCATTTGAATCTACATTTGATGGACGGTGAAGAGTAACTAATATATAATCAGAAGGAGTTAGAGAATAACTTTGAAGGATTGGTGATTTATCTGCTTTAGGCAAATAATGGATTAAACTATCTATCATCACATTTCCAACGAAATATACTTTATTCTGCAAAATACCTTCATTTTTCAAATTTGTTAATCCGCTTTTCTCTGAAACAAATAGATAATCTGAAATGGCATCTGTGAGCAGCCGGTTAATCTCTTCGGGCATAGTTCTATCAAAACTCCTCAAACCTGCTTCAACATGCGCTACTTTAATGTTTAATTTTGCCGCTACAAGGCTGCAGGCAACAGTAGAGTTCACATCTCCAACGACTATTATTAAATCCGGCTTTTCAGCTATAAGAACTTTTTCAAATTCAATCATTACATTTGCAGTTTGTTCTGCATGTGAACCGGAACCGACACCTAAATAAAAATCTGGATGCGGCATTTCAAGATCTTCAAAAAAAACTTTTGACATTTTTTTATCGTAATGCTGTCCTGTATGACAAATAAGATGTCTTATTTTGGTACTATATTCTTGAAAAGCTTTATGTATTGGAGCAACTTTCATAAAATTGGGTCTTGCGCCAACTACCGATATAATTTTCTTCAAATTTATTTTCCTAAAATTTAAATGAATAAAAATACTAATTTTTAATTATTTTAGCTTCTTTTTTGCAAAAATTAGATTACAATTAAAGAGTTATTATTTCATTGGTATAAAAACTGGAGAAATAAAATTTATTTTGAAAATTTTTATTTTACAATTACCGTACCACTTAATAATAAGATTGCTACAATAAAATAGATAATAATACCTGTTACATCAACAATAGTAGCAACAAAAGGAGCAGATGATGTTGCCGGATCAGCTCCTAATTTTTTTAAAATAAAGGGAAGCATTGAGCCGGATAATGTTCCCCATAGGACAACTCCTATTAAAGAACAAGAAACAGTTGCAGCAATTAAAATCCAATGCGGTCCATATATATCGGAAAAAGTCGACCATAAAGAAATTCTTAAAAATCCAACTGCACCCAAAATAATACCAAGGAAAAGACCTGACATAACCTCTCTTCTCATAACCCTCCACCAGTCCCTCAATTTAACTTCACCCAAAGACATAGCACGAATTACCAAAGTAGAAGCTTGCGACCCGGAATTACCGCCGCTTGAAATTATTAGAGGAACAAACAATGCAAGTACAACAGCCCGGTTTATTTCTTTTTCAAAAAATCCCATAGCGGTAGCCGTCAACATTTCTCCTATAAATAAAAGCACAAGCCATCCGGCTCTTTTTTTGACCATCTGCGCAAAGGAAATTGTTAAATATGGCTCACCCAATGCTTCCATACCAGCTAATTTATGAATATCTTCGGTAGCTTCCTCTTCAGCGACATCAAAAACGTCATCTATGGTTACTATCCCTATCAAAACACCAAATGAGTCTACAACAGGGAGGGCAATTCTATCATATTTTTTGAAAACTGCAACAGCGGTTTCCTGATCGTCAAATACATGTAGTGCAACAAAATTTTCATCCATTAAATCAATTACTTTTTTATCTAAGGGGGCTAAAATAATATCCCTAATTCTTAAATCATCTATCAGTTTTCCCTTCTGTTCAATAACATATATGGTATTTAAAGTTTCGCTATTTTTCCCATTTTCTCTTATATGGTTTAATGCTTCTGTTATAGTCCATTCAGGTTTAACAGCAATATAATCCGGAGTCATTAATCTCCCGACGCTATCCTCCGGATAACCCAACAACGTCTGCGCAATTTTTCTTTCATCTGCAGTTAACAGAGTAATTAATTGTTTCGCAGCTGTGCTTGGCATTTCTTCAAAGAGAGCAGTTCTATCATCTGGAGACATCTCATTTAATATAGATGCAACTTCCGTTTTCCCCATTGCTTTTAGCAATTCCATTTGCATATCAAAATCGAGGTACTCAAAAGTATCCGCAGCGAGATCGCGAGGTAATAAACGAAAGATTATTGCCTGTTCCTTTTCTGACAAATCATGTAATACTTCGGCAATATCTGTGGGGGTCCAGTCACTTAAAATATCTTTCAACTCGCCGAGTTTTCTGTTTTCAATCAACGATTTTATTTCCGGTTGGAGTAGTTGGCTCAGCATTTAAACCTCTCTTCAATTTAAGTGACAAGGTTTTATTTAATGTGTTTTTACATTATTGTAATATATTTTTATTTAAGAAATGAAATTAAAAAATAGGTTTTAATATTTGAAAAAACAATTGAAGATTTTACGACTTTTAAAGAAAAGAATTATAATAGGCAAGGACTATCGGTTTCAACCAAATATTATTCTTTCAGTTTAAATTTTAAAGAAATTAGCATCTGGACATTTACCGGCTTTCCTTTTATTAGTCCTGGCGTAAATCTGCTATAAAACACTGTTGTTTTAGCAGATTCATCACACCCAAATCCAATACCTTCTATTACATCTGCCTTAGTCACTTCTCCATATTGATTTATAAAAGCTAAAATTTTAACAGTTCCCTCAATCTTTTTTTCTTTTGCTAAAGATGGATAAAAGAGTCTGTTTTCCAAAGCATCGAACCCTCCGATTGGCTCCGGCATAACTTCAGCTGATAAATAATATGCAGGATCATTCTCAAACTTCTCTTCTTCTTCAACAGGAGGAAGGAGTCCACCTCTTGTTTTTTTGGGAATAGTATTTTTTACTACATTATTCTCAGATTTTGACGAATTATTTACAACCGCTCCAGCTTCTTCCTCCGGTTTAGTCTCTTTTATTTTTATCCCGTTTTCAAAATTTATGTCAGAAAGATAAACCCCTGCCGAATCATATAATGATGTAGGGCCCTGACGTCTTCCATTTTCAATATTAAAGACCTCCGTAAGTTTTCCATCCTCATTATACTTTTTTACCAGACCCTCAACTTTCCCGTTAATATAATTTCTTTCTTCTTTTGGATTACCATTTTCATAATAAAATTTAGCTTCGCCTTCCCTGACCTTATTAGAATAATTTATCTCTGATTTCAATTTCCCATTATCATAATATGCTTTTATTAATCCTTCCTGTGCAAATACTATATTCAAAGAAAAAAAGAAATAAATTATTAATAGGTTTTTGATCATATTTTAGTCTTAAAATTTTTATATCAAGAATTAAAATTAATATTTATTCTCGAATTAAAAGAGGCATTAATAAAGAAGTAATAAAAATTAAAACCGAACATGCCAGAAACAAATAGCCAATTGATTTGTCATATTCAAGCAAATTAAGCTCCCCTAACATATAATGCCAATCATGGCTGACTTTATTTCCGCCTAATAATGGTAGAATTCTCGCGCGGGCGTCTGCAGCATAAACACTGATATTTATAAAATTCTGGCCAAGCCATAATAAACCTAATTGAACTCCTAAGCGATATGAATTTCTAAAAAAATACCAAACAATTATAGAGGGAAGAATAATTTGCATTAATGTTCCTCCGGCTGAATGGATAAAACTTCCAAAAAACATGAAGAAAATATGCCCTGCTTCATGGATTACCAGATCTGCATTATCTATCCATGTATAAATACCCCTGTTTAAGACAAGATAAATGCAAATTGGCAGAATTATTATTGATGGAAGCCATCTCTTAAATAGATCTGTATAGGAAAATTCTTTTAAGTCCATTTAGTCAAAGAAAAAATTATTGCTAATTGTGTTTTATCTTCTTTAGCCATAGTATTTGCTCCTTCTGTTCGATGATTTTCGACATTCTTCCGAACAGCAATAATCATTTTTAATTTTACATTTATGACAGCTGACAATAATTTTATCGCAGTCTAAGTTATGACAATTAATATAATAAGACGTAGGTTCTCCGCAGAAATGACATGTTGAAATGTATTTCAATTCATCCTTAGAATTTGGTTCAACAACTCTTCTTTCATCAAAAACAAAAACTCCTCCTTCCCAGTAAGTATCAGGAAATTTTTTTGTATAATTTATTATTCCACCGTCAAGTTGATAAACATCTTTAAAGCCCTGGTCAATCATATATGCTGAAGCTTTTTCGCATCTAATCCCCCCTGTACAGTAAGTAACCACTGTTTTTTCTTTATATTCTTTTAAGGATTCTACTGCTTCCGGCCACTGTCTGAAGTTTTTTAATGAAGGAGTAACAGCATTTCTAAACTTTCCAATCTTGCTCTCATACCAGTTTCTTGCATCAACAATAATGAAATCTTTGCCGGATTTGTACATTTCTATAAGTCCTTCGGGAGATAATCTCTTACCGCTATTTGAGAATGATATATTTTTCAAATCTGAATTCACTATTTCGTTCTTAACTCTTATATGCATTTTTTTAAATACATTCCCGTTTATTTCATCTTCCTTAAATACAATGTCTTCAAATTCCTTATTTCTCCTTAAATTATTTTTATATTCTTCGACATCAGATGTTTTACCGGAAATAGTACCATTAATTCCTTCTTGAGCAATAAAAATTCTTCCTTTAATATTTTTTGCCAAACACCATTTCAAATGCTCATTCATAAATTTTTCTGGATCTTCTACATCAACATATTTGTAAAATAACAGAACTCTATATTCCTTCATTATAAAACCCAATGATAATAAAACTTAAATTAACAAATTATCAATTTTGAATAAATGAAATTAATTTCGGATCAAACCAATCCGAAATTAGTGAAGCATTGTTTCCAAACATTTCTAAACATTCATAATATGAACATTATGAAATAACTTCATTCTGGTTGGATTAAGCTGCTTGATATAAAACAATTCATGTATGATGAATAGCTTATACGCTCTGAATACGGAATAGATACGCTCAACATTCACTATAAATCACATTAGTATACTAACATTAAGAATATATTTATATACAGACGTGCTCGGGGTGACATAATTCTTAAATATTTTAAAACAATTTCTATTAAAGAAAAAAATTTCATAATTTATTTATAATTTTTACTGATTGATGATAAATAATTGCAAGACCTTCCGATAAAATTTTAGTTATTTAATCTTAGTAGTAAAATCTTTGCTTTGTTACGAATACCCCATAGATTGGCGGCAGCGGTACTAAAGTGTTTATGACTTAACACGTGAATAAGTAGAATTTTTAACGGTTGTTTTATTGGTTACCAATAATAGATTTTATTTATGAAAATATGTTTAATATAGATAATAATTTTATATCAGTAATAATCCCTACTTGTAATAGAGATACCCTTTCTATCGTTTTATCAGCATTAGATAAACAGACCAGAAAACCTGATGAAATTATTATTATGGAGGATAAAGATAGACTCGGTCCTAATATTATGAAAAATAAAGGTTTTAAAAAGCGAAAGGCAATTTAATTGCCTCATTGGATGACGATACTGTTCCGTGTAATAGCTGGCTGGAAAATTTTGTTGAAGCAATTTCTAAATATAATGCTGATAGTGTAAGTAGCAACTATATTGAAGAAGATTTATTTCTTAAGGAAATTAGAATACGAAGAGGTTTTCCAAAAGAAGTTCAAATAAATCCTGATGGATTTTTCGGAATAGGTGGAAATGTGATGTTTAAGAAGAGCATGTTTGGAGGAAAGTTTAAAAAAGGACGGATATGTATGGAATCCATATTTTACAATTTGCGGTGAAGATATTGAATTAGCCTGGCGCTTAAAAGCTTATGGTTATAAACTTGTTTATGTTTTAAATGAGGTAAAACATCTGAAAAGAGTATCCGTAAATCAGTATTTCATATCTCAATTTATACGGGGAAGAGGCATCTATGATTTATATATTTCAAGCAAATATTTTATAAAAAAAATAATCTCGGTGATAGTCTTTTATGGAAAGAAAAAAGTAAGGCTTTTAACTTAATCAAATGGATAAAAATATTTTGGAATAGAATACTTGGACCATTTGATTATAAAAGCTTTTCAAGTATGAAATATTTTATCGTTTTTTGGATGGGAGAAAAATTTAAATCTTATGGCTTTGCATATCAACTTCTATTAAGGAAAAAACGGTCTCAAAATGAACAAAAAAGTTATATTATTAATTAAGCTCATTTAAACCTCCGTTTTGCTCGTTTGTATATTTAACAAAACCCCTTTTAATAATATTTCAAGAAACTACTTCTCTGTTAATTTAATTTTATTTGTTTTTTCACATTTATTAACTATTTCTGCATTCTTCTAAATTAGGTTGGATACCATCTACACCTCAATTTTAGATATTTAATTTTAGTTTTAGTGATGCAGACGTGCTCAAGATAACATCTCTATGAATAATCTTAAAACAATTTTCTTTAAAGAGAAAAATTGTATATGTTAAAGAAAATTTATTTAATAATAAATGACTGTTTGTTTAAGAAAAACCCTCCTCTGAAAACAAATTACTAGATCACGGAGTTTAGTATTAGAATCTTAATGCTTTGTTACGAATACCCTCCGATTGGTGGCGGCGGCGCTAAGGTAGTTTATGGTTTAACACGTGAATTAAGCAGAAAAAATTTTGAAATTGATTTAGTAACAATGGGATATAAAAACCTTCCTGCTTTTGAAAAAATAGGTAATCTTAATATTTATAGAGTTAAGTGTATAAGGGTAAATCGTAATCTTTGCACTTTTCCAGAGATGATTTTATATATCATTCTGGCACTTCCTTTAATTTTAAAATTGTGTAAAAAAAATAAATACCTTATAAACAATACTCACTTTATTTTTCCAGATGGAATTTTGGCTTTTGCTACAAAAATTCTAATGGGAATTCCTTATATTTTAACCGCTCATGGTTCTGATGTACCTAATTATAATCCTGACCGTTTTAAATTACTTCATAGAATTCTCTTACCTTTGTGGAAGAATATTGTATCAAGCGCTAAAAAAATAATTGTTCCAAGTAAAAATTTGGAATCAATAATTAAAAAGATTAATCCTCAACTAAAAACAATATTGATTCCAAATGGTATAAACTTAGAAAAATTCTCCCCAAATGTAATGAAGAAAAATCAAATTCTTGTAGTAACAAGAATGTTTGAACGGAAAGGAGTGCAGCATTTTCTTCGGGCTCTTCATGGTCTTGAGAACGACTATATAATAAATATAGTTGGTGATGGACCATATTTACCGAACCTTAAGAGTATGGCACTTGAACTAAATCTTAATGTTACTTTTCTCGGCTTTCTTGAAAATAATTCCGACCAATTGAAAAATCTCTACGAAGAATCGGACATATTTGTATTTACATCGAACTCGGAAAATTTCCCGATTGTTCTTCTTGAAGCTATGCTTTCAGGAATGGCAATTATTACGACAAATGATACTGGCTGCGCGGAAGTGGTCGGCGATTCTGCAATATTAGTAGATTCTAACAACGTTAAATCAATTAAAGAGTCTTTGCATTACCTGATGAATGATCCCGAATTAAAAAGAAAACTCCAATTAGCTGCAAGAAAAAGGGTTGAAGATTTATTTAGCTGGGAACATATTGCCAGGCAGTATTTAGAACTTTATTCAAAAATCATTTCTTCAAAATCAATTGAATTATCAGAAATAACCAAATAAAATAGTATATGAATTATATGAGTAAAAAAGACAAAATATTCGTCAATATTCTGAAGAAATCTTAAAAAAATAAATAATCATTAGGAATTTTATTGGAACAAATTAGAAAAAAGCAAATTATTGCTTTAGGGCTGGAAGCAGCAGAAATTAATTTGCTCTGGAAGTGGACGAAAGAAGGCTATCTTCCAACCTTCTCTAAAATAATGGAAAATGGTTGCTGGAGAAAGCTAATGTCAACGGCTGAAATTTCCAGTCAAGCTACCTGGCCATCAATAACTACAGGAGTTTCTCCTGCAAAACACGGAATGGGTTTTTACCATAGGCAATTAAAAAGTGGTTCATACTGGATTGTTAAAAAATACGCTGAAGAAATTGGTTATCCATTTTTCTGGAAGAAACTAAGCGATGCACATTTAAAGACTGCGATTTTTGATATCCCTGTTATATACCTTATTAAACATTTTAATGGAGTGCAATTAATAGGTTGGGGTGCAGAGGGATTAAATTTTAAACAATCTTCAGATCCCCCGGAATTACTTAAGGAAATTCTTTCCAGGTTTGGACATCATCCGATCGAAGGATGGTATCAAAAAATGAATGCGGACGTGAATGAATGGAAAAACCTTAGACAAAAAATTTTAAACGGTGTTAGATTAAGAACTTCAATTATAGAATGGATTTTGGAAAAGGAAAATTGGGATCTATTTTTTGCAGGCTTTGCCGAAATGCATTTGGCAGGACATTATTTTTGGCATTTAACTGATGAGAAAAACCCGAATTATGATGAAGGGATTGCAAAAATTTGCGGTGATACTATTCTTAAAATTTATATGGAAGTTGATAATTCAATAAATGGAATAATGAAGAAATATCCTGATGCTACATATTTTATCTTTTCTAATTCGGGAATGGGGCCTAATTATTCCGGGCAGCATCTAATACCTCAAATTTTAAAAAGAATGGGTTTGGCTGGAAATGTGGAAACTCAAAATAACAAAAGTATTTACGATAAAATTTCTCCTGCAAAAAGATGGGGACCATATGCATTAAAAAAAATTGAAACTATTACCACATCTGTATTGATAGAAAAGGCTAAGAATATGGTTCCTGCAAAGTTGTGGGATAGGTGGACGAGAAGAATTTTAGCAGTGGGTAATAATTGGAACCTTTGCAAAGCGTTTCATGTCCCATCGGATTTTACAGGTTCAATACGAATTAATTTAATTGGACGTGAACCGGAAGGTAAAATTAATCCGGGTAAAGAATACGATGATTTATGCTCGGAAATAGAAAATCAGTTCATGGAATTAATAAATCCAGCTACCGGTAAAAAAGCTGTTAAAGAAGTAATAAAAGTGAGAAATCATTATACCGGAAAATATATTAATGAACTTCCGGATATTATAATAAAATGGGAAGGTGAAAATCCAATAAGCTCACTTTATTCTTCCCCCATTGGTACAGTTATGGGCAAACTTCCTGATAAACGGACCGGTGCGCACCAAACTTATGGTTTTTTTATTGCATACGGTAAAGAAATAAAACCATTAGGAAGACTTGACGAAAAAAACATTATGGATATTGCTCCAACAATTCTTAGTTATTTCGATGTTCCTATCCCGGAGGATATGGACGGCATAATTATGAATGATATGAGAGAACTTGAATTTTCTGCAGAAGTTTAAATTCAACTGTGTCAGAAATCTAAAAATTTGATTTAAGCTAATCTTTCCAAATATGCAGCATGGCCAAAGTAAAGTAAATAAGAAATCTGTGGCATCATTAATTTAAATAAAGTAAATGAAAATTTGTCTTATCTGTACCGAAATTTTTGAATGGGGCAAGTATGGCGGTTTTGGGCGCGCTACAAGGATAATCGGAAAGGAACTAGTCAAACGCGGAATTGAGGTTTTCGCCGTTGTTCCAAGAAGGGATGGACAAAAAGAAATTGAAATTTTGGATGGAATAAAAGTTTTTGGTTTTCAAAAATCATATCCATTTCATGCAAGAAAGTTATTCAAAAAATGCGATGCGGATATTTATCATTCTCAAGAACCTTCATTCGGGACTTATCTCGCAATGAAGGAAATGCCTAATAAAATTCATCTGATTACATCAAGAGACCCAAAATACTTTAGCGATTGGAAAAAGGAATTTTTTCACCCATCGTATAATAAATTTCAGGTTTTTTTTAATTATCTATTTGAAGATAGTTATCTTGTCAAAAAATCAGTCCGAAAAGCCAACAAGGTATTTTATACTGCACTTTTTCTAAAAAGTAAAACAAATCAAAAATATTCATTAAATAATGAACTGGAATTTTTGCCGACTCCTGTTAAAGTTCCGACATACAATATAATTAAAGCAGATTCTCCTACGGTATGTTTTTTAGCAAGATGGGATAAAAGGAAACAACCGGAATTATTTTTTCGTTTGGTAGAATCGATGCCTAAAGTTAATTTCATTGCAGTGGGCAAGGGACGAAATAATAATTACGATAAATATTTAAGAGAAAAATATTCATATCTAAATAATTTAACCATTACCGGTTTTATTAATCAATTTGAAAGCAATGAAATTGATGAAATATTGGATAAAAGCTGGATCTTAGTAAATAGCGCTACCAGAGAAGGTTTGCCCAATTCATTTTTAGAAGCACTTGCACATAAGTGCGCTATATTAAGTTCCCTTAATCCGGAGAATGTCACGGAACGCTTCGGATATTTAGTTAAGAATAATAATTTTGTTGAAGGGATGGTTAACCTTTTAAAAAAAGATAGCTGGAGAAATAAAGGGGAGCTTGGTCAAAAATATGTAATGGAAAATTATGAATTAGATAAGGCTATTGAACGGCATATTGTCGTGTACGAAAATTTATTAACTAATTCAAAAAAGAAAATTTTAATGAACACAGATATTTAAAATGAAGAAAAATTTACGAGGCAAGAAAAATAAAAAAACCATTAAAATATGTCTTTGGGGGGCATGGTATGGAAGCCAAAATGTTGGTGATCAGGCAATTCTTCTTACTATAATTGGTTTGTTAAAAGATAGAATTAAGAATTCCAAATTTGTTGTACTGTCAGAAAATGCAACATATATAGAAAGATATGCAGCAAATGCAGGGATGGAATTAGAGGCATTAAACAAATGGCGCCAGATACATAAAACATTATATGCCCTGAGCACCAGCGATCTGTTTATAATAGGTGGCGGCGTTCCTTTTTATGATAAATTGTCTCATGCCATTGTTTGTGCATCTTTTGTTACAGTTGCAAAAATCTTTGGTTGTCATGTTATGACATATGCAGTAGCGACACAAACTTTAAATAAACAATTAAACAGATTTTTATACAGGAATATTTTAGAAAACATTGATCTGGTTACTATAAGGGATCCACTTACGCTTAGAACATTCCAAAATATAGGTGTAAAGAGAAAAATTATTCTTACAGCTGACCCTGGACTTATATTGGCACCTGTAGATAAAACTCGCATTGACGAAATATTAATGATAGAAGGAATTAAAGAAAATAAGACTCATCTTATAATAGGTATTAGTATAAGAAATCTATCTCCTAAACATTCAATTGGAGGTGAACATTACCGGCAATTAACTGACAAAGATATTTTACAATATCAAAAAACTATGATTGATGCCGCTGATTTTCTAACAACACTTGGTCAGGTTGTATTTATCCCTATGCATACAGTTGCACCTGATGACGATAGGGAGATAGCAAAAGTAATAATTAGTAAAATGAAACTTTCATCTAAGGTGAAAATTATATCGGAGCAATATAGTCCAGCTGAAGTAATGGGTATTATTTCCAGGTTTTCTCTTTTACTTGGAACCCGTCTTCATTCAGTTATTTTTGCCACCGCCTGCAATGTACCATTTGTAACTATTGCATACGATCTTAAACTGATGGGTATTGCGGAGAGCCTTAAAATGGAAAATCATGCTCTTGACCTTATTGGAATTGATTCTGATATCCTTATATCAAAACTTGATCATGTATGGAAAGAACGTTACAAAATTAAAATGGAATTAAATCAAAGAATAACAGAACTAAAAAAACTGGTTGATTTGAATGCCGATTTAGCAGTTAATCTTTGCCTTAACAATTATTATTAATAATTAAGATTCAAGATTAATTAAAAAGCTTCATATAGGCAGATGAATGAAAAAAAATAAAAATCGTTTATTAGTAATTGCACTTGCGGAAGCAACCTTTGACTTGATCATTCCATGGATGAACTCAGGAGAATTACCCACATTTAAGAAGTTTTTTGATGAGGGATCCTCTGGTATATTAGAGTCCTCCGTACCTATGATCACCCCTCAAATGTGGGGCAGTATTTTAACAGGAAAAAATTCTGGCCGTCATGGTTTATTTGATTTTTGGCAGAGAGGGAACGACGGAAAATTTAAAGAGGTAAACGGTTCACAAGTTAAAGCTAAACCCATCTGGAATATTTTAAGTGATAATAATATATACTCAGGGATTGTGAATATTCCTTTTACATATCCTCCGCAAAAAATTAAAGGTTTTATGATCTCCGGTGAAGATGCTCCGGGTGCACACCGTTCTATTGCATATCCAAATAATCTTTATGATGAAATAATAAAAGAATTTGGGAGGTACCGGCTGAAAGATATTTTCCCTGGCGGAAGAAAAAAAGAAGACTATCTAACATTAATTGAAGAAGATGTACAAAAACAAACGGATGTTTTATCCTATTTAATTGAAAACAAAGATTGGGATTTTTTTATGATTTTTTATAGTGCTACAGCTATTGCACAGCACTATTTTTGGAAAGACATGCAGTTGCAAACTAACGGATATAAAGATATAATTAAAACAGCATATAAATCATTGGATGCTGCGCTTGATCGTTTAATTAAAGCTGCAGGTTCAAATACCAATATATTTATTTTTTCGGAATGCGGAGCCGGTCCTCTCACTTCGGGAATTCAAATTAATACCTGGCTTCAAAAAGAAGGTTTTTTGACTTATAAAAAGACAAATGGAAATGCGTATTCGGATGATAAGCAGCAGGCATTTAAAGAATCTTTTATCCGTTCAAAAATTTCCGGCTTTAGAAAAAATGTTCAAGTTTATATTCCTAAATCATGGTTCTTTTTTGCAAACAAAAATGTGCATTGGCTAAAAAGTTGGATACAAACTTATCTTGCCGGATCAGATATAGATTGGAATAAAACGAATGCATTTTCGCGAGGAAAGGAAGGGGATATTTTTATCAACCTTAAAGGGAGAGATCCGAATGGAATAGTTGAACAGCAGAATTATGACCATGTGAGGGATCAAATTATTGAAAAATTTTCCGCCCTTCTAAATCCTTCAACAGGAGAAAGGGTTGTTAGTAAAATTTATAAACGGGAAGAATTATATAGCGGTCCTTATTTAGAGTTTGCACCGGATTTAATTATAGAATTTGTTAACAATGCTTACATGCCTTCTGAAAATGATAAAAATAAAGATTCAATTTTTGTAGAAAGATGGCGGGAAAATATGAACTGGCCAACTTCTGGGAGTCACAGAATTGACGGGATCCTTTTAGCATTGGGTCCGGATATTGCTAAAAACAAAAAGATAGATAATGCAAGAATTATTGACATGGCCCCAACCTGGTTACATCTGCTGAATCAAAATATTCCAAATGATTTGGATGGAAAAGTTATTGAGGAGATTTTAAATAAATAAATAATTAAACAAGAATTTTTATAAAAAATAATTTATGAAATATAAAAATTTTGGAAGTACTGATTTAAAGGTTTCAGAAATAGGTTTAGGGTGTCAATCACTTGGAGGAGGATTATATTATAAAGATAATAACGAATCTATAAAAGTACTGCATAAAGCTTTAGACTACGGAATTAATTTCTTTGATGTATCTGATCATCATAGTTTAGGACAAAGCGAAGAACTTCTTGGCAAAGCATTTAAAAATCGAAGGGATAAGGTCATCATAACAAGCAAAGCAGGGCTTAAATATACACAAACCGGATTTCTTGCACTTAGATTAAGAGCTTTAGCAAGGCCATTTAGCAGTTTATTATATCCCGTTAAAAATTCTCTACATTATTTTAGAGCTTCTCAATTGCGTTTTGATTATTCTGGAGAATATCTAACTAAAATTGTTGAAAAAAGTTTAGTAAGGCTTCAAACCGATTATTTGGATCTATTTCAATTGTATAAACCTTCTGCAGATGTTATTAGACAGGGTGAATTTATAGGAACACTAGAAAAATTAAAAACTCAAGGGAAAATAAGATACTATGGAATTACATGTCTTAATGTTAATGACGCTGTTCTATGTCTAAAATTCTCTAATATTTCTTCTCTTCAAGTTGCAATAAGTTTAATTGATCAAGAAGCAATTAGTAAATTGATTCCCCTTATAAAGGAAAAAAATCTTGGACTTATTGCCCGTCATCCTAGGGCAATTGGGCTTTTTACAAAAAATAGAGATGATATTATGGGAGACAGTTCTGTTTTTTCAAAAAAAGAATTTGAACAAAGAAAAAATAAAGCAGCTAAATTTCAGTTTCTTATGAAAGAGAACCGAACAATTGCCCAAGCTGCAATTCAGTTTGTCCTTCAGCTTGATGGCATTTCTGTTGTACTTCCCCGGGCAGTTAATCAGGAAGAGTTAGATGAAAATGTCGGTTCATTATCCGCACCCCAACTTACTGAATTGGAAAATAATAAAATTAATTCAATAACTTAATTTTGTTTAAAAAATTAAAGGAAAAAATTTATAGTGCTAAATGAATTACAGGAAGCTTGGTAAATCTGATTTAATGGTTTCTGAAATTGGTTTCGGGTGTCAATCAATAGGAGGCGGACTTTATTATAAAGATAATAGTGAATCCATAAAGATTTTGAATATGGCTTTTGATGCTGGAGTTAATTTTTTTGATACTTCCGATCATTATTCTTTAGGTGAAAGTGAAAAATTATTGGGAAAAACTTTTAAAGGGAAAAGAGATAAAATTATTATTGGAACCAAAGCAGGAACTTTATATTCTCAGCCTGCATTCGTTGCTTTAAAATTTAGGTTTATTTTAAGACCGTTCGGAAAATATATGTACCCGCTTAAAATTTCTTTTCACAAAATGCGAGCTAAACAAAAAAGAAAAGATTTTTCATCTAAATATTTAATCAAAGCAATTGAAAAAAGTTTAAAACGTCTTCAAACAGATTATATAGATCTCTTTCAGCTGCATAAACCTTCTGAGGAAATTCTAAAAAATGGGGAGTTTATTGAGACTTTGGAGTTGCTTAAAAAGCAGGGGAAAATTAGATATTATGGAATATCATGTGCGGAAAATGAAGATGCATTTATTTATATGAATTATCCCGGAATTACTTCAATCCAAATAACGATAAATCTATTAGATAATTCTCATGTTGAAAATATTCTTAAGGCAGCAGCGGCAAATGGAAAAGGCTTGATAGCCAGAAATCCGCGGGCCCAGGGACATTTGACAAAGGAATTGACTGATATCATGGCCGAGACTTATGCCAAGAATTTAAATGAATTCGAAAATAAAAAAGAAACATCGAAAAAATTTAACTTTCTTGTGAAAAATAAAAGAACTTTGGCGCAAGCTGCCATTCAATATGTTCTTAGTTATAAACAGGTGTCCACGGCAATACCGCGTTCAGTTAATAACATCCAATTGAAGGAAGTTCTTGGAACTTTGAATGCTGTACCGTTGGAAGATTCTGAACTTTCAAAAATATATTCAATACAAACATCAATTTGAATATGGAATATAGGACTTTTGGAAAAACCGGTTTAAGCATTTCAGCTATTGGAATGGGCTGCTCCGGAATCGGAAAAAGTTTACATCATCGAGATGATGAAGAATCTTTAAAAACTTTAAGCAAAGCATTTGAGTCTGGAATTAACTTTTTCGATACTGCACCAAATTATAGTAATGGAGAAAGTGAAATATTAATTGCAGGAGCATTGGGAGTCTATCGTGATAAAATAATTATTTCAACAAAAGTAGGTACAACTTCTACAACAATTGGAAAGTTAGCAAAAAAAATCAAACCCTATTTGAAACCGGTTAAAAATATTTTAAATCCTCTGAAATATTCATTACCAAATATATACAAATCACAAAGACGCCATGATTTTTCGGCAGATTTTATTATTAAAACCGTTGAAGGAAGTTTGAGGAGGCTGCAAACTGATTATGTAGATTTATTATTACTTCATCATCCTTCAGATGAAATTTTAGAATCGGGTGATTTTTGTAAAACTTTTGAAATACTTAAATCGCAAGGTAAAATTAGGTTTTATGGAATATCATGTGATTCGGTTGAGCATGCTTTTCTAAGTTTAAAACTTCCTAATATTTCGGCTATACAAATTGAATTGAGCATGATTGATCAAGAACCAATATCGGAATTATTACCTATAGCGTTGGAAAAAAACATTGGTGTTATTGCAAGACTTCCTCTTGGCAAAGGGCTTTTGGCAGATCATAATTCAGAAACCAAAGCGGAAAAATGGGCATACGATAAAAATTTATTAATCGAAAGAAAAAGTAGAGCCGATAAATTCCAATTCCTAATAAATAAAAACAGAACAATGGCTCAAAGTGCGCTGCAATTCGTACTTCGGCAAAAAGGAGTTTCAAGCGCTTTACCTGGTTTTAATAATAGAATTCATTTGGAAGAAAACATAAAAACATTCGATGTCCCGCAGATTACTAGTGAGGAGATTAATAAAATTCGTTCAATGGAATTATAGATAAGTTTCTTTACCTACTCTCCTTTATTGTTTTTATTGGTATTAAATAATTAAATAAAGAAAACCGATAAAGATGTAACAGGGATAATTTCAAATGTGGATATGAAGAAAAAAAAGAAATAAATTATCATTTATTTACAACATGAATAGAAAAGTTGTTTTAGCCCTAAAGATTTTTTTTACTTCGATCATTCTTGCTTATATCTTTATAAGGATCCCTTTCTATGAGATTGTAAAAAATCTTTCATCGGTGAATTTATTTTTATTTATTTTATCTCTTTTATTAAACATCCCTGTTATTCTTCTTTCCACATTCCAAACAAAATATTTAACATCAATCCAGAAGATGGCGATATCTTTCAAAGAAATACTAAAAATATATTTAACGACAAGTTTTTATTCCCTGTTTCTTCCCGGGTCTCTATCAGGAGGTGCTATTAAATGGTATAAATTTAGAAAGCATGGATCAAAATCTGCCGCTGCAGTGGTGGTTGTTTTTAACCGGTACCTTGAATTATTTATAATAATCTTTTTGGGATTACTTTTTTCAATTCCCACCGTAATTAATAGTCAATATGAATATTTATTGCCCATCTGGGCAGTTGCACTATTATTATTATGTGCAAGTTACATTTTCCTTTTAAATACGAATGCCTTGATGAAAATGGAAAAAGTATTTAACAAAATCCCAATGCCTTTATCGCTTAAAAATAAGTCTGGGAATTTATTCAAAGCTATGCAAGAATTTCAAAATCTTGTTCTAAAAGACCATATTGAAATATTATCGATAATGTTTTTATACCATTTCCTGAATATAATATCGTTTTATTTAATAGCGTTATCCATAAATGTTTCATTAAACATTTTGGTTTTAGGCTGGATAAGGTCAATTGTAACTATTTCAAACATAATTCCTGTTTCCTATTCCGGATTAGGTGTTCGGGAAGGGGTTATAATTTACTTGTTTCACTATTATAGTATTCCGGCTAGTGAAGCACTCGTAATATCCCTGCTTACTTTTGCCAAGAATTTGTCAATTCCATTGTCAGGAGGCTTAATTGAATTAAAAGATTTTTTATCTAGCAGATATTATAAATCAACTTATAAACCTAACAATTTAACCATAAAACAAAATATTGATAACAATGAATAGCATATTCTCATTACAGCAAGGATTTCTTTTAGCGTATTAAAATTTGTAATAATTTCGAATATTAAAAAAAACCTTTTTTAAAGAATAAAATTTTATAAGTTGTAGAATATTTTGTACACTGAATTTATACTTGTGTTAATATACTTGGAAAAAATAATAGAATATGAATAAGAAAATTGTTCTTGCATTCAAACTTATTGTAACTTCTTTATTACTTAGTTATATTTTTTTCAAAATTCCCTTCAATAAAATTATAATAACTCTGTCTTCTGTAAATCCGATCTTATTTTTTTCATCAGTATTTCTCGTTCTTATTGTTTTATTTCTTTCATGCGAGCAAACGAAATACTTAACAAAAATTCAGAAAATTTTTATATCATATAGTGAAATAGTGAAGATCTACTTTACGACAGCATTTTATTCCCTATTTCTTCCCGGTGCTGTATCTGGCGGAGCTGTTAAATGGTATAAATTTGCTAAATATGGCTCGAAATCTTCAGCCGCCGCAGTTGTTCTCTTTAACAGGTATCTTGAAACGTTCATCGTCGCTATTTTGGGTATACTTTATTCAATACCGACTTTAATTAAATCGAACCTTGGATATTTATTATGGGTATGGACAGCTGTTATGATTCTATTATTATTAAGTTATTATTTACTGATAAATGATAAAGTTTTTAAGAGAATTTCGAAAGGACTTATAAAATTTCCAATGCCTTCATTTGTTAAAAAGAGAGCTATTCGCTTATTAGATGCAATTGGAGAATTTCAAAATATTACATTAAAAGATCATTTTGAAATTCTCGGTATAATGCTTACTTACCATGTCATAGATATTTTATCTTTTTATCTTGTTGCACAATCCATAAATGTTACTGTGAATTTTTTCGTATTGGGCTGGATTGCTTCGGTGGTAACTCTTTCATCCCTGGCGCCCATCTCTTATGCGGGATTGGGGCTTAGAGAGGGAATTTTAGTTTATATCCTTCGTTATTATGGAGTATCTCCGCATGAAGCATTGGTTATTTCTTTTCTGGCTTTTACGAAGGATTTGTCTGTTCCGATAATCGGAGGAATTCTGGAATTAAAAGAATTTTTACTTGGCAAAAGTTACAAATCAATTGAAGAAACAAAAGGTTGATTTGCTGCACCTTAATTCATTTTTATTCTCTATTTTTAGATAAAACATTTATAACGTTATATCTTTACTTTAAGAAAACTTAAAATACTTGAACGATTTTTGAAAGAAGAAAAATTAGTTGTAATTATTGTTCTTAATTACAATAATAAAACCGACACTTTGATTTCTCTGGAGAGCATATCCAAACTGGAATACTCCCCTTTCGAAATAGTCTTGATTGACAACGGTTCCCAGGATAATTCATTTGAAGATTTAAAAGATAAATATTCTAACATACACTTGATATTAAGTAAAAAGAATCTCGGTGTTTCGGGAGGACGAAATCTAGGTATTAAATATGCAAATGAAAACTTCAATTACGATTTTCTCTTTTTTCTCGACAATGATATTGCGATTGAATCAAATGCATTGTCCGAAATGGTCGGTTCTTTTGATTCGGCAAATAAAATTGGTATTGTCTCCCCAAAATGTTATGTAAGAAATACTGGTGTAATCAAGTATGCAGGCGGAATGTCAATTAACTTTTCTACGGGACTTATTAGTGACATCGGAGGTGGGCAGGAAGATAAGGGACAGTTTGATGAGTCTGTGTTTATAACTGCTTCCGGCGGTTTGTGCTTGATTAGTAGAGATGTAATAAATAAAGTTAGAGGATTTGATGAAAAATTTTATCCTTATGGTTGGGAAGATGTTGATTTTTCAATAAGAGCACGAAAAGCTGGCTTTAAGATTTTTTACAATTACAAAGCCATTATCTATCATAAAGGAGGTAAAATAGGTAGAAGTGAAAAAAATGATCAATATGAATACTCTAAATTAAAGAATTATTTTACTCTTATTCGCATGCATGCAAATATTTTTCAGATATTTATAATTCTTTTAATATTTCCTTTTAGGATTTTGTTAATTGCAACAAAAGAAATTTTGAACAAATCGCCAAGAGAGATTTTCTCTCCACTAAGGGGCTTTTTGTCGCTTAAGTCGAAATCATGATGAATGTGTACAGTGACATAAAAGATTCTTCTAAAATTCAAGATTGCGTATTGAGTGTGATAATACCATTCTATGGTGACAAACAAGAATTATTTAAATGTCTAAAAGGAATTCATTTACAAAATTTTAATAAACCTTATGAACTAATCATTGTAGAAAGTGGAAACGATCCGCAGGTAAAACAAACTCTGGAGTTTTTTCCAAATTCATTTTTGATTTCCTCTTCCACATTGTTAAATCGAGCGAAAGCAAGAAATGCTGGAGCTAAAAAAGCACACTCCGATTTCTTGGTTTTCCTTGATGCGGATTGTGTCCCGTTGCCAAATTGGCTTTCAGAAGCATATTCCTCTTTTAAAAATAATAGTGAAATTGTAGTTGGGACGATAATTAACTTATACCCGTTTCATCCTATTGCATCAGTTGATAATTTATTGCAGTTCACGGATTTTCAAAAGCATAGTTCATCCAAAAATATCAGTCACTTTTCCGGTACCAATTTTGGCATTACCAAAAAATTATTTAAAGAGACAGGCGGTTATTGTGAAGAATTAACATTGGGAGAAGATATCAAATTTAGCCAGTCTGCTATAAGAAAATGCGAAGGTAAAATTTATTTTAATAGTGCGATGATAGTTAAACATGCCGGAAGAAAAAATTATATGGAATTTTTTGAGCATAATAAAGCCTTTGGCTTTTACAGAGGTTATCTTAATTTAAAAATTCCTTCTTCTGAAAATAAACTCAAAAGACTAAGACTTTACCCAATCTATTTTGGAATTAAGAGATTTATATATATTTCAGTTAGAACAATACAATGGAACCCTGTCGGGGTTATAAGAATTATTTTTTATTTCCCTATCGTCATTTTGGGTTTATCAGCGTGGACAAACGGGTTCCGTAAAGGGCTGAATGAATCAAAGTAAGCAAATTTCATAATCACAAATCATTATAGGAATTTAGTTGTCTGCTCAATTAAGAATAGGTCTAATAGGATGCGGAAGAGCTGCCGAATTAATTTACGTGCCTGCATTAAAAAAGTTTAATGATATTGAAGTAACTGCAGTGTTGGATCCATCCGATCAAAGGAGAGAACTAATACGAAAAAATTTTAGGAATTGTTTTGGTTATTCTTCACTAGACAAAAGTTTTCTAGAAAAAATTGATGCGGTAATTGTATGCAGTCCGCCTGATACGCATATTCCAATAGCTTCAGAGATTCTTGGAAATAATAAATATGTACTCGTTGAAAAACCGTTAGCATTGTCTTTGGAAGGAGTGGAACAGCTAATTAAAATTGAATTACATTCAAAAGCTTCTTTAATGATGGGATTTAATCATCGAAATTGGAAGCCTATAATTGATCTGAAAGAAAAACTTTTGCTAGGCTCAAAAGTAATCTCTGTCGAAATTATATTCAGTGGAAATTATAATAATTGGAATCCCATTTCTTTTAAGGCGGATGCTTTAAATGATCTAGGACCACATACTTTTGATCTGATTAAATTCATTTTTAACAAGCCACTTCTTTCATTATCTGCAAAATTATTAGATAAAAATATTTTTGAGATAAAAATTAAAATGCAGGAAGGTATTCTTCTTAATTGTATAATTGCACATTGTGATAAGAATGAAAAATCTATAAAAGTACGAACTGCTACTGAAAGTTTTTTTATAAAGCTTGGCTCAACAAGGATATTGCCGGAAGTTTCTATTAAAAGAAATTTTTTAGATTCGATGGATTTTTTACAAAAAGAAATCCTTAGAAAAACTTCTCCGATTAAGAAATCTTTTGAAACACAACTAAGCAATTTTTTTAATTCCGTGAGAGAAAACAAAAAAGCTGTACCGGGGATTCAAGACGGAATATCGGCTATAATAGCAATTGAGGCCGCAATAAGATCTATAAATGAAAATGGAAAGGAAATTTTCTTAAATGGTATCATGTAAAAAAATTCTTGTAATTGCTTTGGATGCTGCAGAACCAAGTTTAATTGAAAAATGGATGGAAGAAGGATACCTAAAAAACTTAGCCAAACTAAGATCGAAAGGTTCTTACGGACGATTGGCTTCTTCAGCTGAATGGCTGGCTGGCTCTCCGTGGCCTACTTTTTATACAGGAACAATGCCTGATGAACATGGGTTCTATCATTATCTTCAGTGGAGAAGTGAAAAGATGGATTATGAGCGTCCGAATCCTAATTGGATTTCATCAATCCCTTTTTGGAGACAGCTTGGGAATAATTATAGAGTAATTGCAGTAGATATTCCTAATACTTTCCCTCCTGTACCTTTTAATGGAATAGAAGTTTCAGGCTGGGCATGTCATGATAAAATATTTCCTGCTGCGTCTTATCCTGAAGACAAAATGAAGTGGATAATTAAAAAGTTTGGTAAATCTCCAATAGGTGATGAAGTAGGAGGACTTCAAGAAATAAAAGATTTGATTAAAGTAAAAGAAGAATTAGTTGATGCTTCTTGGAAGGAAGCTCAATTAATAACCTCTTTAATTAAAGATGAAAAATGGGATTTGTTTTTATGTTGTTTGGCGGCTCCTCATAGGGGCGGGCATAAATTCTGGGATGTAACAAATATTAAAGATGAACTTACCGAAGAGCATTCAAACTTTAAAAATCATTTAAAAGACATTTATCAATTTTGTGATAATGCAATCGGCGAAATTATAAAAGAGGTAGATGATAACACGGATATTTTAATTTTTTCACTTCATGGAATGGGAACGAACACAAGTTTGGCGGATAAACTCCCGCAGATGATATCAAACATTTTAAATGGGGTAAAAGAATCCAAGAAGAATGTGAAAAGTGATTATATAACCGGCTTAAGGAATCTAATCCCACTTGAATTGAGATCCAACTTGAGAAAGCTTCTTCCATTTTGGCTGCAGGATAAAATGACTGCTTACTGGCGTACCGGGAAGATTGATTGGTCTAAAACAAGAGCGCTTAATTTGGTTGCGGATCTTCAAGGATATATTCAAATTAATTTGAAGGGAAGGGAAAAGGAAGGAATTGTAGAGGCGGGAGAAGAATATGATAAACTCTGTACTCAATTAATTGATGGTTTAAAAACGTTCAAAGATGCAGAAACAAATGAGCCAATAGTAGAAAATATCAAGAGAAAAGATGAACTTTTTACAAAAGGAAAAGGTTTTGATTGTTTGCCGGATTTGTTGGTTAATTGGAGATTCAAACCAGTGGCAGATTATAAAAAAATCATCTCACTGGAATATGGCGAAGTGGAATTTTCTTCACAAGGAAAAAACTTAGACGGCAGAAGCGGAAATCATCGTCCTGAAGGATTTTTAATTGCAGTTGGAGAAAATTTTAAGACGGATTCAACCTTTGAAAAAAGATATCATATAATTGATCTTGCACCTTCTATTCTAAATCTTCTCCATATTGAAAAACCTAAAGAGATGGAAGGGAACATTATATCTTAATTTTAACTGGAATTTTGAAAAGACAGCTTCTTTCTGTAACAATGTAGGAAAGCAAAAACAAGCCTAAGGAGGTACTGCATGTTTTAATTAATTTGACTAAAAGCTTGGGAACTCAAGAAATTAATACAAACAAATTTCAAAATGTTGTATTTTATAATGGGAAATAAAAAAAAATTCAATTTATATAAAGAATTTATGGTTGACACTACCGGGAATCTTTTTCTTAACAGAAGGAAATCTTTTTAATGGAACCAACTTCTGTCAACCGGAAGCCAGCCAAGGTACTCGCAATAGCTATTGATGGTGCAGAATCCAGCCTGATTGAAAAATGGATGGATGAAGGATATTTAAAAAATTTAGCCTCCCTTCGTTCTAAAGGTTCATTTGGAAAACTCTCTTCAACGGCAGATTGGTTAGCTTGTTCAGTTTGGCCGACTTTCTATACCTCAACCAGCCCTGGAAAACACGGCTTTTATAATTTCCTTCAGTGGAAAAGTAATAAAATGGAATATGAACGTCCCGGTCCCGATTGGATTAATGCCGTTCCATTCTGGAGACAACTTGGTGATGATTGTAAAGTTATTGCTGTAGATATGCCGCTGACTTTTCCGCCCGAACAATTCAATGGAATAGAAATATGCGGTTGGGCTTCCCATGATGGAATATTTCCTGCCTCTGCATTTCCAGCTGATAAACTGGAGTGGGTAATAGAAAACTTTGGTGAACCTCCCATTACTAATGAAATGAACGGGCTCCAGTCTCTAAAGGATCTATTCGAAATAAAAGAAGAATTAATCGTTGCAAATAAGAAAGAAACTGATCTAGTAATTAACTTAATTAATACCGAGAAATGGGACTTATGTTTATGCTGCTTTTCTTCAACTCACAGAGCCGGCCACAAATTCTGGGACATTTCAAGTGTTAAGGATTCTCCTAATGAAGAACAAAAACTTATATTTAAAACCTGGTTGAGGGATGTATATGAATCATGTGATAGATCTATTGGTAAAATTATCAACTCGGTTAAAGATGATGTAACAATTCTGGTCTTTTCATTACACGGTATGGGACCAAATAGTTCACTTTCTGAATTTTTGTTACCTAAAATGATTTCAAATATTATAAATGAAGGCCGTGTTTCGAATAAAAAAGATAATACAATAAAAAAGATTAGAAGGAAAATACCTGTTGAATGGAGAGCAAGTTTTAAAAAACTATTACCGGTACAGCTGCAGGATAAAATGACTGCTTATTGGCGTATAGGGGGTACGGATTGGGAAAAAACCAAAGTATTTAATTTACTATCTGACTTGCAAGGATATATTAGAATAAATCTTAAAGGTCGGGAAGAAAAAGGCATTGTTGAAGAAGGTGCGGAATACGAACAGCTTTGTGAAAAATTAATCAATGGGTTAAAAACTTTTCGAGATGGAAAAACCAATGAGGCAGTTATTGAAAGTATCGATAGAAACATGAATTTATTTTGTAAAGGAGACGGGTTTAATAATTTACCTGATATTATTGTAAAATGGAAATCTAAACCTGTTGCCGGTTATTCTAAGATAATATCATCAGATTATGGTGAAATATTATTTCCTGCTCCAGGCAAAAACCTCGATGGGATAAGCGGAAATCATCGTTCTGATGGTTTTATATTAGCTGTGGGAGAAAGTTTTAAAAGAACTCTACCTTTGGAAACAAATATCATATTATCGACATCGCTCCCACAATATTAAATCTTCTTAAAATGGAAAAATCTGATGAAATGGAGGGAAACATTATATTTTAGATAAATAATAGACACTGATAACCTTTGTATATTGAAGTACTTGCACACTTATATTTAGTTTAATATTTTGTTCCAAAATTACCGGATAAATATTATCTTTAAGAAAAAGTCTTTTCAATATTTATAATCATATATAAAAGATAATCACTATGAAAAAAATTATAAAAATTATCGGGATAATATTCGTTGTGATAATTATTCTCATACTTGTAATTCCCCTTTTTTTCAAAGGTGAAATTGAAGGGATTGTGAAAAATGAAGTTAATAAAAGAATAAAAGCCACAATGAATTTTAGCAGTGTAGGTTTAAACATGTTTGAACATTTCCCCGATTTTACCCTTTCAATTGATAATATTTCCCTGGTGAATAAAGCCCCTTTTGAAGGGGATACTTTATTAAGTGCAAATTCTTTTTCAGCAACTGTTGATGTTTGGAAGGCAATTTTCGGCGGAAATATTGTAATAAAAGGATTAAGTATTGAAAAACCTAAAATTTTAATTTATGTCTTAAAAGATAGCTCAGCCAATTACAATATTTATGAAAGTGATACCACTTCAAAGGCAAATTTCAATGTTGCTCTAAATCATTATTCTATTAATAATGCCAACATAGCATATATTGATCAGACTTCAGATATTGCTGTTGCAATGAAAAACTTAAATCATTCTGGCAGTGGTGATTTTACTCAGGATATATTTAATATCGATACTAAAACAACAATCGATGAATTAACTTTTGAAAACAAAGGTGTTACCTACTTGAATAAAGTGAAGGCTGCCTTGAGTTTGACTCTAAATGCGGATGTTCCTGCCAAAAAATTTACCTTAAAAGAAAATGAATTAAGCGTTAATAATTTAAAATTGAAATTTGATGGTTCGGTTCAAAGTAAAGGGAAAAGCACTGATATCAATATAAAATTCGAATCTCCGGAAACAAATTTTAAAGATTTCATTTCTTTGATCCCGGCGATATATTCGCAAAATTTTAATGACTTAAAATCGTCCGGCAAATTACTTTTTAGCGGAATGGTAAATGGAGTTTATAGTGAAAATCATCTCCCAAAATTTAATATTCTTCTTAAGGTTAATAATGGGATGTTTCAATATCCCAAGCTTCCTACTCCCGTTAATAACGTTAATATTGATTTAAGCATAGATAATCCGGGTGGTAGTCCTGATAATACTACAATCGATATTAAAAAGCTTCATTGGGAATTGGGCTCTGAACCATTTGATGCAAAAATTTTAATTAAACAGCCCCAATCAGGTCCTTACGTCGATGCAGCAATGAAGGGTAAAATTAATTTATCTCAGTTAAAAAATGCTGTCCATTTGGAAAATGTTACAAATTTAGAAGGGATTATAAACGCTGATTTTTCTTTAAAAGGAAATATTGCAAATGTGAAAAATAAACAGTACGAAAGTATAAATGCTTCTGGGAATGTTGCTGTAAATAACTTTTTATATCAAGGGAAAAATACTCCTGAAGCTATTAGAATCAGCAATGCAGCTTTAAATTTAACTCCCCAAAGTTTTAAGCTTTCGAACTTGAATATGACACTTGGTAAAAGTGATCTAAAAGCTGACGGAGATTTAAACAATGTAGTCTCTTTTTTATTAAGTGACGGTATATTAAATGGAAGACTAAATTTGTCATCAAATTACTTTGATGTAAATCCTTTGATGAATAATAATGAACAAAAAACTGATACTTCAAATTTGAAAGCTGTTGATTTGCCGGAAAATATAAATTTCGTGGCAAATGCAAGCTTTAAGAAATTGCTTTATGATAATCTCACAATGGATAATGTAAAAGGTACAATTGAATTAAAAAATCAAAGGTTAAACTTAAATAATTTGTCGGCAGATTTACTAGGAGGTTCTTTTACAGCTAACGGATATTATGATACTAAAGGCGCCGCTCCTGACATTTCTTTCAAAATGGTAATAAATAATTTTAATATTCAGAATACATATAAGAGTTTTGTAACCGTTGAACAATTCGTCCCTATGGCTCAATATATTCAAGGCACATTTGGCGCTAAATTAGATCTGACTTCTACCTTAAATAATGGTATGCTTCCAAACTGGGACTCTTTTAATAGTAATGGATTCCTAAATATTTCACACGCTGAAATTAAAGGATTTAAACCTTTCCAGTTAATCGGTGATAAATTAAAAGTTTCTGAACTTTCAAATCCAACTTTAAATAAAGTTAATACTTCTTATAAAATTACTGATGGAAGGTTTTATTTTTCTCCTATAAATTATAAAGTTGGTAATTATGATATCTCATTAGCTGGTTCAAATGGGATTGATAAATCAATGGATTACAATATGGGAATAAATATCCCGGCAGGAAATCTAAAAAGCAGTGTAAATCAGGCGGTCAGTGGTTTACTTAAAAAGAATGTTAGCGTTATATCTTCCAACAATGTGAAGGTGGATGTATTAATTAAAGGTAAAATAAATGATCCCGCTCTTTCCTTTAGCGGTGGAGAAACTGCTAAAGAAACAGCAAAAAAAGTTGAAGAGACAGTCAAGGAAGAAGTAAAACAAAAGGTCGAAGAAAAAAAGCAAGAGGTTACAAAACAAGTCGAGCAGAAAGCTGATACTGTAAAAAAACAGCTTCAAAATAAAGCTGAACAAAAAATTAAAGATTTATTTAAGAAGATTAAATAATTAACAGTTCCGGAGAATAAAACCTCCGAGATTTTTAAAATCTCGGAGGTTTATACCGTTTCATCTCAATAATATCATCTTTTTTGTTGAAATAAAATCATCTGCCCTTAATTGATAAAAATATACACCGCTAGCTAATCCTGCTGCATTGAATTGAATCTCGTAATTACCGCTTTGTTGATATTTGTTTACTAATGTCTTTATTTCTCTTCCAAGTATATCATAAATTTTAATACTTACAATACCTGCTTTTTGAATTTGATATTTTATTATAGTTGACGGATTAAATGGATTAGGATAATTCTGCTCAAGTTTATAATCTTTTATTAAACCGTCATTATTATTTTTAACATCGGTTGGAACTGTTAAATCTGGAGTAGGAAGCTTAACGGTTGTATAAATATGGTATTCACCAGGAGCAAGAGAAATGAAAGTGTTCTGGTTAGAAACATTCATACTGTCCCCCGAAAGATAATCATACCATTCGCCTGTTTGTTGAAAACTCGGATTCATATTTGATTGATATACTCCGAAATTCCCAATTATATTTACTTTCATTGATGAATCTGCAAACTGGATTGTTTTTAATGAATCTGCTACAATTGTTGTTGCATTTCTTTGAAAAATAGGATAATTATTTCTTAACTTAATTAAAGCAGCCATGGTTTTGTAAAGTCTTAACCTATCTGGATTTTTTAAGTAGTCCCATCGAATAGGTTTAGGGTCAGTTTTTGCATAATCTGTCCCATACGGCTGAGGAACAGCATTAATTTTAATATCATAAAATTTTGAATAATCATATCCTAATTCACCGAATTCATAGATCATCTTAGGGCCTGGAATTGTAAAAAAGAATGCTGATGCTTCGGCAATCCTTTTTAGACCGGTAGAAGTATCTTTGATATTATAGTCAGTGCCATGATTTCCATAAGCTTCATTCTTATACATTAACCTTTCTTCGTCATGACTTTCCATATAAGATACTAAACTTGGTTTAGACCATCCACGGTTAGCAAAGTATGCTCCTGATAAATTCCAGCTCTGGTCATCTCCTGAAGGTCCTTTCCTATACCCCATCGTAGCTTGATTGTAATTATAGTTCATATTTCCCCATGATAAAAATCCAAAATCAGATAAAACTTTCTCTTCATTATTATCTGCAAAATGCTCAAGTATTAATATTGAAGTTGAATCAATCTGCCATATTTTATTTGCCATCCTTTCAAGAATATTTATTCTTGATTGATCATACTGACCCCATGCTCCGACATTTCCAAGTGTATTTTTTTGAGTAAATCCTTTAGAGAGATCAAATCTGTAACCGTCTATATGATATTCGTTAATCCAGTAGCTTGTAACCCTGTCAACATAGTACCTGGTTTCCGGACTCTCATGATTAAAATCATTTCCCACATTAAAATCATGTTTAGGAATTGGATTTAACCATGGATTATTTGATGCTGGACGGTTATTAGCCTGATCCCAATATAGTCTCGCAAATGGAGATGATCCCATTACATGGTTAAGTACAATATCTAATATAACTGCTACACCCATCGAGTGAGCTTTATCTACTAGTGATTTTAACGCTTCAGGAGTGCCGTAATATTTATCAAGTGCCATATGGAAATCAGGGTTATATCCCCAGCTTATATTTCCTTCAAATTCCATTACCGGCATTAGTTCAATTGCATTAATCCCAAGTCTTTTTAGATAATTGAGAGTGTCTTCTACTGTTTTATACCAATGTGTTGAAACAAAATCCCTGACAAGCAATTCATAAATAACAAGATTTTTTATCTTAGGCTTTTTATAATTTGTTACTTCCCAGTTATACTGAGCTTTATCAGTTTGAAATACTGAAACAATCTCTGAAGTTTTACCGGATGGATAAGCTTTTAAATCCGGATAAACTGCATCTGAAATAAATGAGTCATTAGATGGATCTAATATTTTATGAGAATATGGATCTGCTATTCTTAAATTGCCGTCAACAAAATACTGATAGGCATATTCCTTTCCAGGAGTTAAGTTATTAATCGTTATCCACCATACAACACTGTCACTTTTAATAGAATCTTCTTTCATAAAATAATTAGGGTCAACTTTCCAATCATTAAAATCTCCAACTACATAAACGAAACTTTTATATGGTGCATATAAAGCAAGTGTTACTGAGGTTGAAGAATTATAATTGATTCCTAATAGAGCGTTTTGCGGCAATTGAGCTTTAGTTTTAGAAGGATTTATTACTATATCAAATGAACTGGTATCGGCATTTCCGGCAGTATCAATTCCTACTGCAGAAACCTGAATTATTTTTGATTGATAATCCCCTCCAAAAAAAGAGTACTTTAAAGAATCTTTACTGGTTTGAATTACTTGTTTTTCATTTACAAATAAAGCCAGGGTTGAGACTTTTGTTTCTAGTCCAACTGCTGAAACTTTAATATGGACAGAATCCGTTGATTTTATAAAATAAGGAGATCGTAATGGGTCTCCGTAATGAGTAGAAACCTGTGGTTCATCAAAATTAACAGTTAATCCCGTACTGTATAGAGGGACAAAAATATCGGGGCTTGTCTGTTTAGAGCCATCCGACGTTCTGAACACAAATGCAAGAGAATTAATATGTTCGTTTGAATTAACGTTATAAAATTTTCCTGGAAAACCAATTGTAAGTTTGTAATAATTAGTATTTAGTCTTGTTAGTGAAGGTTGTTTTTGATTATCTCCCCAATTTCCTATAACATGCTGCCAATCGCCTAAATTTGTATTAACACCGGTATGTGCATATAAAGTTCCGGGATAATTATGAATTGCTTGTGCACCGGGTTGTGTTGCATCCAGATAAACAACAATTGAATCATTTACTGTTGGATGCAGGGGTGATGTAGTTATCACCTGCGGGAGGGAAACAATAGTAAAAGTAAATAAGAAAAAAACTAATAACCTGGTTGTCATATATAAATCCTTAATATTAGATTGGCTGTCTTATCGCTTGAATATCGTCTAAGAAGTAATCAAACAAATTGAAAAGTTAAACACTTAATTCTTTTTCAATATTACTTATTTCTTCTTTAACATCTTTCACCTCATCTACATCATTAACAAACATTACCAGAATTCCTGCAAGAATCATTGACGCACCTCCTAATAACAAAGCATTTATAGCATCTCCCCCAAACAGGTGTTTAACAAACCAGCCTAATATTGCGGCAGCAGTAATTTGCGGGATTACTATGAAGAAATTAAATATTCCCATATAGACACCCATCTTTTCGGGTGGTAAAGACCCAGCTAGAATTGCATAGGGCATAGCAAGAATTGAAGCCCATGCTAATCCAATGCCGAGTTCCGAAACCAAAAGAAGTTTAGGATCTTTGATAACGTAGAATGAAAGGAAAGCAAGACCTCCGCAAATTAAACTTATCATATGAACTGTTTTCCTGTTTGTTTTTTTAGAAAGCCAAACAAGAACGAAAGCCATAACAGCAGCAAAACCATTATAGACCGCCATTAAAACACCTACCCAATCTGCACCTTCATTATATAATTCCGAAGTGGCATCTGTAGCTCCATAAATATGGTGGGTAACAGCCGGCGTGGTATAAATCCACATTGCAAATAAAGCAAACCATGAAAAAAATTGAACAAGTGCCAATTGTTTCATAGTTTTTGGCATTTTGAAAAAATCATTAAATACGGTTACAAAACCCCCTTCATTTTTTTTCATTGCTGTCATTTTTGCAGCTATAAATAATAAAATTCCAAAGACTACTGCACCAAAGAACAAAACATAAAGTCCATAATCGGTCTCTTTTAAAGTTAAAAAAAGAATTGCGGCTCCAATCAATCCGATTAATGTCCATACTATTCCTCCACGGTAGAACCGCCTTGCTGAAACATGTTCATTTGAAATTTGACTTTTTTCTAAATGAACGGAATTTTTATCTGATTCAGAAAATCTTTTTAGTTCTTCGGGAGAATATTCTTTAGAACTAAGTACTGTCCATAAAACTGCTGCCAGGAAAACTACACCGCCTATATAAAATGAATACTTAACTGAATCCGGTATTTTACCTGGCTGTGCTACATTGGAAATCCCTATCCAGTTTGTCATTATATAAGGAAGGGCAGAAGCTATTATGGCTCCGAATCCAATAAAAAAACTCTGCATAGAAAATCCTATTGTTCTCTGTTCAGACGGAAGCATATCTCCTACAAAAGCCCGGAACGGTTCCATCGAAATATTTATTGATGCATCCATTATCCACAGCATACCTGCAGCTACCCATAAAACGGGTGAGTTGGGCATAAATAACAAAGCAAGTGATGCTAGAATTGCTCCAGTTAAAAAGTATGGTCTTCTTCTTCCGAGCTTTCCCCAAGTTTTATCACTCATGTGTCCGATTATTGGCTGAACTATTAAACCAGTAACCGGGGCTGCAATCCAGAGTATGGGAATATCATCAATTTTTGCTCCCAATGTTTCAAATATTCTGCTCACATTTGCGTTTTGCAAGGCAAATCCAAATTGAATTCCAAGAAATCCGAAACTCATATTCCAAATTTGCCAAAAGCTAAGTCGTGGTTTATTCATTGAGATAGTTCCTCTTGCTTTATGGAAAGCTTTCTATTAAAATCATGGTGAATATAAGTAAAAAAATTTTTTTAACAACCTCCCCATTTGGGTAGTTATATTATTGAATAATCATTCTTATATTTGACTATTAATAATTAGGAGAGGCACATGCCCCGAAGAAGTTATTCTGTTTGGACTATACTCATATCCCTTTTATTTTACTTTTCTTCAAACATATTTGCTCAAAAGGAAACTACTGTAGTTCATCCGGATTGGAGTAAAAATGCTTCGATTTATGAAGTAAATATACGGCAATATACTCCCGAAGGTACATTTAAAGCATTTCAAAAACATGTTCCGGATATAAAAAGAATGGGTATCGAAATTATTTGGATCATGCCTATTAATTCGATTGGTGAGAAAAATAGGAAAGGAACTCTTGGGAGTTATTATTCTGTAAAAAATTATAAAACTATAAACAGTGAATTCGGTTCTCTTAATGATTTTAAAAATCTTGTTAACGAAATTCATAGACAGGGAATGCATGTGATATTAGATTGGGTGGCAAATCATACTTCTTGGGATAATGTCTTAACAAAAACAAATCCTGATTTTTATAAAAGAGATTCTCTGGGAAATTTTGTACCCCCCGTTGCAGATTGGACAGACGTAATAGCCTTAAACTATAATAATCCGAATTTATGGCTATATATGGAAAATACTATGGAATATTGGGTTAAAGAGTGTAATATTGATGGTTTCCGTTGTGATGTAGCTAGTATGGTACCTGTTCCATTCTGGAATTTTGTACGTAAGGAATTAGAGAAAATTAAACCTGTATTTATGCTGGCAGAAGCCGAAAATCCGGATCTGCAAAAACATGCTTTTGATATGACTTATGCATGGGAATTTCATAATATTATTAAGGAAATTTATAAGGGGAAAAAAAATGTAAAGGATCTTGATAAATATTATAATAAAGAAAAGGATAATTATAATCCTGCTGCATACCGGATGGTTTTTACTACAAATCATGACGAAAATAGTTGGAATGGTACAGTCTTTCAAAGATTTGGTGATGCTGTTAAAACTTTTTCTGTATTGTGCGGTGTAATTAAAGGAATGCCACTTGTCTATAGTGGTCAGGAAGCTGCTATGGATAAACCATTAAGGTTTTTCGATAAAGATACTATCAGATGGCAAAAAAGCAGCCTCAGAAAATTGTATACCGATCTTATTAATTTAAAAATAAAAAATAAAGCATTGTGGAATGGTCTGGATGGTGGTGAAATGGAACGGGTTAAAACTAATAATGATGATTATATATTTTCTTTTGTCAGGCAAAAAGATAATAATAAAGTATTTGTAGTTTTTAACCTCTCGCCGGCAAAACAGAATGTAGTAATTAACAATATAAAAATAACCGGTAATTATAAAGACTTCTTTAATAACGAAAACCTATCCTTGAAATCCAATTATAGTACTGAACTAAAACCCTGGGGATATAAAGTTTATGTAGAATAATTATTTTAATCTAAAAATCTTAAAATTTTAACCTGACGTTTAAGTTAGGGTTTTATTTCGAGGGTGACCAAAAAGTAGAGATTGTCATGCTGAACTTGATTCAGCATCTGTTTTCAGCGCAAAATTGCAAGGTTAGATTCCGGGTCAAGCCCGGAATGACACTTTTTAGTCAACCCCTTTGGTTTCGCTGCTATTTATTTGTATCTACAATAATATCAAGCCCTACTGGGTTAGGGAAAAACTGCATCATTGATAAAACGTATATGACTTTAGAGGTTGTGTGAAAATACAGAAAAACCGTCTACCTTCTATAGATGAATTGGTTAATGATATTGAATACAATAGGATTTTGCGAAACGGAGTTTCGCGTTACAATTGAATTGAATTGATAAATTCGACAAGGAACTATAGCGTATGTGAAGCGTATCTGGAGCGTATGTGGAGCGTATCTGGACTTCATGTAACTACGAGGTACATTTTTTTCGGTCTCAATACACAATACTCCCTAACCATTTATTATTTCATCATTTTCTTTAACCTGTTAACTTCATCCCTTAATGAAGCCGCTTTCTCAAATTCCAGATCTTTAGCCGCCAGGTACATCTGTTCGGTTAATTGTTCAATTAAGTCCCTTTTCTGATCTGAATTCATATATTTCAAAACCGGTTCTGCAACTTTAGAGAATGTAAATGTTTCCTTTTCTTCCCTTTTTCTGACATCAGCAATAGAAGTTGAACTCATAATTTCTTCCATGCTTTTATAGATAGTTTTAGGAGATATATTATGCTCCTCATTATATTTTAATTGGATTATTCTCCGTCTGTTAGTTTCATCTATAGTTTTCCTCATAGATTCGGTTATTCTATCTGCATACATTATTACTTTTCCGTTTACATTCCTTGCTGTTCTCCCTGCCGTTTGCATTAATGACCGCTCACTCCTTAAAAATCCTTCTTTGTCTGCATCAATAATAGCTACTAAGGAAACTTCAGGCAGATCTAATCCCTCTCTTAATAGATTTACACCAACCAGAACATCAAATTCTCCTAATCGCAAATCTCTTAATATTTCTACACGTTCGAGTGCATCTATATCCGAATGAATATACCTTACATTTATTCCTATTTTATCCAGGTAATCAGAAAGATCCTCAGCCATCTTTTTTGTTAAGGTAGTAACAAGTATCCTTTCTTTCTTCTCCACCCTTTTTCTAACTTCACCAATCAAATCATCAATTTGCCCTTTAATTGGGCGTACTATTATTTCAGGATCAAGCAGCCCGGTTGGTCGAATAATTTGTTCAACAACTACTCCTCCGCTTCTTTGAAGTTCAAAATCAGCAGGGGTAGCACTGACAAAAATTACCTGGTCAAGCATATTTTCAAATTCTTCAAATTTCATAGGACGATTATCTAGTGCAGATGGTAAACGAAAACCGTGTTCAACTAAAGTTTCTTTTCTAGCTCTGTCTCCATTAAACATCCCCCTTATCTGGGGAACTGTAACATGAGATTCATCAATAATAGTTAAAAATTCTTTCGGGAAATAATCCATAAGGTTAAATGGTCTTGTGCCCGGAGCACGTCCGTCCATATGACGCGAATAATTTTCAATCCCCGAACAATATCCTATTTCCTTCATCATTTCAATATCAAACTTTGTTCTTTGTTCAAGACGTTGAGCTTCAAGATATTTTTCCTGTGAACGAAAAAAGTTTAATCGTTCATCCAGTTCAATTTCTATATTATATATCGCTTTTTGAACCTGATCCCTGTTTGATACAAAATATTTTGCCGGATATACCGCAGTTGTCTCAACTTCTTTTATAACTGTGCCTGTCACAGAATCAATAGTCGAAATCTTTTCGATTTCATCATCCCATAACTCTACCCTTATTGCCTCTTCATATTGGTAGGCAGGAATAATTTCGATAACATCACCTCTTGCGCGAAATGTGCCTCTCCCGAATTCAGTGTCATTCCTGACAAAATGAATATCTATTAAATTCCTAAGAAGCTTCTTTCTTTGAATTCTGTCCCCCTTATTTAGAAAGATTATTTGGTTTGCAAACTCCTGCGGCGCTCCAATGCCGTAAATGCAGCTAACACTTGCAATAACCATCACGTCTTTTCTTCCTTCAATCAATGCTGTTGTTGCTTTTAATCTCAACCGGTCTATTTCTTCGTTTATGGAGAAATCTTTTTCAATATATAAGTCACTTGCAACTACATATGCCTCAGGCTGATAGTAATCATAATAGCTGATAAAAAATTCGACAGCATTCTTAGAGAAAAATCCCTTAAATTCCGAATATAGTTGTGCGGCGAGAGTTTTATTATGTGAGATTACCAGGACCGGTTTATTAATTTCTTTTATTACATTCGATATTGTAAAAGTCTTTCCGCTTCCGGTTACTCCAAGAAGAGTTTGATATTTATCACCTCTATGAATTCCTTCAATTAATTGTTTTATAGCCTCAGGCTGATCTCCCGATGGTTGATAATTAGAGAATAATTCAAATTTATCCATAAATTAACCTCACCCCCCAGCCCCTCTCCTTATTAAGGAGAGGGGGGATTAATAGCTTAAATTAATATTAGAAAATAAAGTTAATAATATTTAGTTTACTTATTCAATGTAAATTGGTTTGGTAAAATGATCTATTATTAAAAATGAATAAAAATAAAACATGGATTATTATTAGCGGAATTTTAGGATTTTTAGGCATTGCTCTTGGTGCCTTTGGCGCTCATATTCTAGAACCAAAATTAAATTCCGAAATGATGTCTATTTATAATAAAGGAATTCTCTACCACTTAATTCATTCAGTAGTTATATTATCAATTGCTTTATACGGCAGTGATAAATTTTACAAGTGTTCATTGTTCTTTACAATCGGTATAATTTTATTCTCCTTTTCCCTATATCTTTATTCAGTAACTCAACTTCTTTTTTTCGCAATGATTACTCCACTTGGCGGGATCAGTTTTCTAATTGGATGGACTTTGATTATTTTTGAAGGATTCAGGTCTTCAAAATGAAATAAATTATTAGAACAGGAAATGATTAAACATGTACATTTTTAACAATTATGGAGGTTAGGAATGGAAAAGGAAACCCGGCAAAAATCAAATGATCAAATCCAGTGGATAATGGATAAAAAACAAAAGGCGGAAAGTAAAAAGCATAGTTTACACAGATCGAACACCCAGACTATTATTACCGGCCTGCTCACAAGTACATTTGCAACAATTTTAGCCGGCTATACAGCTGCATCTAATTCTCCATTAATGAACTGGCGATGGACATGCGCCCTTGTTGCCGTTTTTACTCTTTGTGCAACCATAGCAACCGGAATTCAAAAACAATTCGATTTATCCGGAAACCTGTCTAAGGTTTCAGGATGCCTTGGCAGATTGAATGCCCTTGAACTTGCTGTACGTTTAGGAATACGGCCTAGTGAAGAAATAGTCAAAGAATGCGAGGAAATTGCAGTGCAATATCCCGAGTTTATAAGCTGATGCATAGATTATTTTACTACCCGTAATCTAAAATAAACTTCCTCCGGTGAAAATATTCCTGCAAAAAACCTTTCATAAATCACCGGTTCTATGTTTACTATACTATCTATCCATTTAAGTGCTTTGAAATGTGATGTGATGAACCTTTTTTCTAATACTTCGAACTGCGCTTTCCCTTCATAATTTGTTCTATGATTTAACTTCCATTTTTCATAAAACTTAAGCTTTCGGTTTCCTATATATTCATAATTGTCAAATGTCCGTATTGAAAATGGTATCTTGTGGTCTGGTTCTCCAAAATACTTCGTATTTAAAAAGAATGGTGCATAAACAATTAGTTGTCCATCCGGCTTCGCAATTCTATACAATTCTGTTACTGTATTATGAAAACTATCGAGATGTTCCAGGATATGGGAGCAGAAAATTTCATCAAATGTATTATCTGCAAAGGGATACGGGAATGAATTTATATCATGAATTTGATTTCCGCCATAATCCACTATATCAAGGTTGATATACCCTTCTTTTATATCCTTTCCGCAGCCCAGATTTAATTTCATAAAATTTTATTGTTCATTTATTAACTCATGTTACGCAAATTTATTTTTTTGTCATATTGGTGGAAGCGAAATATCTCCCAAATGGTTCAAATTATAAAACCTTGAGATTCTTCACTTCGTTCAGAATGACAGCTTTTGCGTAACATGAGTTATTAATTTATTCTAATATCCTATACAAATTAAAGATTTATTTTGAATATATTTAAATTTATATGTAGTCCGGATTTAAAAATAAAAAACCCGGCGAATAACCGGGTTTTATAGAATAATTGATAGGGATTAATTTAAACTGACAACTGGAAAATTCACTCCTTTTAAGCTTATTTGTTCAACTTTAAGCTTTACGACTCCTCTTTTTACCATTCCGAGAGAAAGAGCAGCCGCTTCTGAAAGATCTAATTGTCTTCCGCTCACATATGGACCTCTGTCGTTGATCCTTACTATAATTGATTTTTCATTTCTTAAATTTGTTAGTTTTAATAGAGTACCAAATTTAAGTTCTTTGTGAGCTGCTGTAAATGCAGACTGATCATAAACTTCTCCGTTTGCAGTTATCTTTCCGTTAAAACGGGGTCCATACCATGATGCAGTCATTACTCCCTTATCTAAAAAATTAACTATTGTTTCGTTATTGGTATTTACTTCTTCATTAACTGGAACTGTTTCTCCCTTTACTGGTTCATTAGCTTTGCTCACATTAGTTGTAACAAACGTGAACCCGACCAGTGAAAGCATAACCAAAATTAAAAACATTTTCGTTAATGACTTCAATATTACCTCTCATTTTGTGAAAGAACATATACAAAGTTAGCCTTATAACTGTAGTAAGATCAACAATGATTGGCCATATTAATGCAATCGTACAAATTAGCAAATATTCGACCGTATAAGTATTTAAGTCGAATTTTTATGATTTATTTAATCAGATTTCTAATCTGTCAAAACCTTTTAACTTTGATTTAAATCATATCAGTAAAATTTATATTGACTGCTATACTCTTTCAACCAAAAAATTCAATAATAAATATCTCTGAATTTAGTATCTTATTTATCTGTTTATTAAAACTTTAATTTTATACAGGAGCAAGTTAATGGTATTTCTCGAAATAGCATTTGCAGTATCACTCTTATTCGGACTGCATGTTTTAATAAATTTTCTTTTATCGAAACCCGTCCCAGTGCTATCCTTATTGCTTCATTTATTTGGATTCTTAATAGGGTTTATTTTATTAACTACTTCAGGTAATACCTGGGAAAACGGAATCTTATCATTAAGCTCTGCTTTATTGATACTTGCGTTCTTTGGTGGTTTCATTTTTTTACTTTTCGATTCTGTTTCTTTTAAGCCCCCGTCAAAGCTTTTGGGAATAGGTTACATGTCTTTTCTGGCTATTGGTTTAATTCTTCTTTTTATTAAATAAATTATAATTTTGTCAAAAATCACGATTATTCAATCTAATTAGACCTAAATTTGATATTAAATACCTTTGGTATTTTTGATGGAGTCTATAATGTCTAAAGTAAGCCGGGAAACAAGATCTACTATTATTTTATTTATTGCCATATTAATTGCCGTAGTGATTACAGTATGGATAATTTTATCCTTTGATAAACCAAATGATCGGGATGATAGAGGAAGGCAAACTGGTTCTTATCTGAATTCCGGTAATAATGATTATTCTGTTTCTCATATATTAAAAGATAATTTTATTTAATTTTCCTTAGAAAAAATAATAATAGGATGGGGTTAAAAGAATATAACAAGAAAAGGGACTTTCGAAAAACTTCGGAACCGAGAGGGAATGAGAAATCGGGGAAAAACCAGCTCCGGTTTGTGGTTCAAAAACATTCAGCTAAAAATCTTCATTATGATTTTCGTCTTGAACTTGATGGTGTATTAAAAAGCTGGGCAGTTCCCAAGGGTCCTTCTCTGGATCCAAAAGTAAAAAGATTGGCTATGCATGTAGAAGATCATCCTTACGATTACCGGGATTTTGAAGGAACGATACCTAAGGGTGAGTATGGAGGAGGTGAAGTTATTGTTTGGGATGAAGGTACTTATCATGCTATCGATACCGATGATAAGAAAAAAAGCGAGAAGATCTTAAGAGAAGGTTATGAAAAAGGAGATTTCAAATTTTTCCTTGATGGACAAAAACTAAAAGGTGAGTTTGTTCTTGTAAAAATGAAAAATAGGGGTGAAAAGCAATGGCTCTTAATCAAACATAAAGACAAGTTTGTTTCTACTAAAGATATTCTGGAAGATGACCGTTCGGTTTTATCCGATAGAACTGTCGAAGATATCGCAAATGGGGTTGAGTCAAAAAAAAAGTAAAAGCCAGCGGGAAAGTTGATTTTCCTGCCTTGAAAAACCTGCCAAAAGAAGAAATGCCCCACAAGATTAAACCAATGCTGGCTTCATTAACCAATAATATTTTTGATGATAAGAACTGGTTATTCGAAATAAAATGGGACGGGTATAGAGCTATTGCTGAAATAGAAAAAGGAAAGGTAGACCTTTATTCAAGGAATAATATTTCTTTTAACGAAAAATTCTCACCCGTCGTTAAGTCACTAACTCAAATAGATTATAATGTCGTTTTAGATGGAGAAGTAGTTTCTGTTGATGAAAATGGTATTTCAAAATTCCAGCTGCTTCAAAATTTCCAGAAAACCGGTGAAGGAAATCTTATTTATTATCTATTTGATATAATTTATTTGAATGGATATGATTTAAAGAAACTTCCTTTAATTGAAAGAAAAGAGATCCTTAAAAAGATTTTGCCCGAAATTCCTAATATTAGGTTCAGTGATCATATTGAAAATGAAGGTAAGGCTCTTTATAAAATAGCTGAAGAAAAAAAGCTTGAAGGAATCCTTGCTAAGAATAAAAAAAGCTATTATCAATTGAATAAAAGGAGTAATGAATGGCTTAAATTCAAAATTAGAAAGCAACAGGAGGCTGTGATTGGCGGATTTACTAAACCACGGGGGAGTAGAAATGAATTGGGTGCACTCGTTTTAGGTGCTTACAAAGATAGTAATTTTGTTTATATCGGACATTCCGGTGGAGGATTCACCGAAAAATCTTTGAAACTGATTAGAAAAAAATTGAATCCTCTTATTAGAAAAACATCACCTTTTAAAGAAACTCCCAAAACTAATATGCCTGCAACATGGGTTGAACCAAAACTTGTATGTGAAGTATCTTATTCTGAATGGACTGACGAAGGATTGATGAGACATCCTATTTATCTTGGTTTGAGAGAAGACAAATCACCGCATGAGGTTTTTATAGAAAAAACAGATGAAGAATCTCAATTATTACAACCGCCACAAGATTCTCCTTCGGTTAATGATAAGGAGATTATAATTGATAATCATAAATTAAAGTTAACAAACCTTGATAAAATATATTGGCCGGAAGAAAAATATACCAAAGGCGATCTTATCAACTATTATAACAAAATTGCCGATTATATCCTCCCTTATTTGACTGACAGACCGGAATCGTTAAATAGACATCCGAATGGGATTTACGAGAAAAGTTTTTTTCAAAAAGATATTACTCAAAAACCTCCCGATTGGATAAAAACAAAGAGAATTTATTCTGAATCAAATGATAAAGAAATCAACTACATGATCTGTAATGATAATGCTACCCTGATATATATGGCGAATCTTGGATGTATTGAAATAAACCCCTGGTTCTCCCGAATTTCAAAGCTGGATTTTCCCGATTATTTCGTTATCGACCTTGATCCTGAAGATATTTCTTTTGAAAAAGTAATTGAAACTGCTTTGGTTGTCAAAGATGTTCTTGACGAAATTGAAATAGAAAGTTTCTGTAAGACATCGGGAGCTACCGGATTACATATTTATGTTCCGTTAAATGCCCAATATGAATATAATGTTGCTAAGGATTTTGCTCATGTCATAGCGAAAATAGTAAATAACCGTATACCAGAATTCACCAGCCTTATTAGAAGTCCTTCTAAAAGAAAAAAAAGAGTCTATTTGGATTATCTTCAAAATAGAGCCGGACAAACTCTGGCTTCTCCCTATAGTGTAAGACCGAGACCTGATGCAACTGTTGCTACACCGTTATATTGGAAAGAAGTGAAATCCGGATTATCTCCAAAAGATTTTACTATTATAAATGTTCCGCAAAGAATAGAAAAGATAGGGGATATTTTTTCTCAAGTCCTCGGAAAAGGAATAGATTTAAAAAAATCAATTAAAAAGCTAGAGGAATTACAAGGAAAGTAAAATAAAAATTCCCCTTACTCAGAACCGAAAAAACCTTCTAAATCTTTCTTTCTTTATTTTTTACTGGAACCTTCTAGAAATGAAATAAGGAATAAACACAAAAATCCGATAGAGGATAATAAAATATCACTTATATCTATTGTGAAAATATTAAATTGGCTTATCATGTGATAAAATAATTTAATCATAACTAAAGTAGTAAAAAAAGTTAAAAAACCAATGGATCCAGCTATTAATGCAACCAGCAGTTGATAAAATATGGCTCCTTTAAATTTTTCATCCGACAGCCCGCCCCTTAGATTTTGTATCATTATTTCGATCATAAACTTTATATATATTTAATTGAAGAAAAGATTACTTAAAACTAATACACTTCTATTAAGATAGAATTAAGGAAATATTACTAAATTATTAACTGAAGTTGCTCACCTTTATCATTCCTGATGCAAACAAAGAAACTTCACCCATTATTATAAAAAGATTTACATCATTTTTGGAAATTATATTATTTTGCAGGAGTCTTAAAAATTCACTGTAGAATAATAGTAATTATTATAGGTGATTGCTGTGCTATTGGACACAATTTATTTAATAATCTCTTCAATCTGATCCATAATCTTATTCATTCTATTCATTGTGAGCTTAAAAGGCTCTGCAGATAATGGATCAATCCCAGCCTCTTTTATTAATTCAATCGGATGTTGTGAAGCTCCCCCTTTTAATAGTTTAAAGTAATTATCTACTGCTGGTTTTCCTTCATTAATTACTTTTTCAGATAATGCCGTAGCATAAATTAATGAAGTTGCATATTGATATACATAATAATTGTAATAAAAATGAGGAATGTATGCCCATTCATATGCTATATAAGGATCGACAATACAGCTTTCCTGATCATTCCCGTAATATTCTTTTGTTAATTTATAATAAAGGTTAGTAAGTGCTTCGCCTGTAATTGGCTCTCCTTCTTCAGCCATTTTATGTGCTTCAAGTTCGAACTCTGCAAAAAGTGTTTGTCTGAATATCGTAGTTCGCAATAATTCAAGGTAACTGCCAAGAAGGAAAAGCTTCTCCTCTTTTGATTTAGCGTGATCTACCATATAGTTGTTTAAAAGACTTTCATTTAATGTTGAAGCTATTTCCGCTACAAAAATTGGATAGTCGGACTTTGCAAAAGGCTGATTTTTATTTGAAAAAAAGCTGTGCATTGTATGTCCGAGTTCATGTGCTAATGTAGATACAGATTCATAATCACCATTCCAGTTCGTGAGAATATAAGGATGAAAATCGTAGGATGCCCCCGATGAATATGCACCACTTCTCTTCCCAATATTCGGCATATAATCTATCCATCTATTGTTAAATGCTTTTTGAAGTGTGGAGATATATTCGTCTCCTAAAGGTTTTAATGCACTTAATATTGTTTTTTGACCTTCTTCAATAGTAAATTCCATTTTGACTTTCTTTACTAAAGGTGTATATAAATCATAATAATGAAGTGTATCCAGTGCCAGCATTTTCTTTTTTAATTCTAAAAATCTCTTTAAGGTTGGTAGATTGTCATGTATTTGTGTAATTAAATTTTCATATACTGAAGCCGGTATATTGTTAGGAGCTAATGAAGCTTCTAAAGATGATTTATAATTTCTATCTTTTGCATAGACAAAATCAATTTTTTCTTTCCCGCCTAAATTTGCTCCGAAAGTATTTTGATAACGTCCGTAGTTTTCAAAAAAAGCTTTAAAGATTTTCTCCCGGTCTTCCCTATTTTCGACGGTTCTGTATTTTGTATATGCAGATGAAGAAAGTTCAATTTCTTCTCCTGTCGAAAGTTTAACTTTCGGGTTCGGCATTTCTGCGTTATTAAATATGCTAAAAACGTCATATGGTGTATTTGTTATTAAACCAAAGCTAGCTAGCAGCTTTTCTCCCTCTTTCGATAAAGTATGCTCTTTTAAGCGAAGGATATCATTGACAAACATACTGTATTGTTCCAGGTCTTTTTGCTCATTGAAAAATTGCTTTATCTTTGCCGAATCTATTTCTAAAATCTCCGGGTTAATGAAAGCCGTACTCTCCGAGATTTTAGTCCCCAAATTAGATGCCTGCTGTTTTAATGCCTGATTGGCAGATATATTTAAGTCCTCATCGCTTAATTTACTCGCATAATCATAGAGTTTTACAAATTCTTTTTGCAAGTTGAAATATGAGTTTAAAGCATTGTAAAAAGTCTCTGCATTTTCACCTAGTTTACCTTTATATTTCTCAACTTCACCTATTTGTGAATTTAATTTTTTATAATCCGCTTTCCAGTCATCTAATGATTTATATACATCCTGCAAATTCCATTTATATTTTTCCGGAATATCTTTCCTTTCCATTGTTTGGGCATGAAGGGTTATTAAAATTATGAAAGCAAATGGCAGAGTGTAATAAATTGTGCGGAGCATAAGGTTCCCTTTTAAGATATTTAAAAATTACGTATATACTAAATTAAGCCAATTTAACAATAATAAAAAATTCATGTTCTGAAAATCCTATGATTAAATCTCACTAGAATAAAATGTCCTTTTAAGAGTTGAAACTAACAGAAATCTGAACACCTTCAGAGTCTGCAGAATTGCCTCACCCTATGCCACCTCAATAATTATTTATATCACACCTTCAGTGTTCAGATTTCTTCGGAGTTTTGAATTTTGCTGCTAATAATATCATGCTTTCGGTGTTCAGATTTCTGAATAGGACAAGATAAAGCGGGTTCTCTGCTTTAATCTAGCGAGGACACATATGGATTTATTTGTGTAATTTCAATAGATAAATCATGCATTTTTTCATGTTTAATGCTTATATTTATTTTTCATGTAAAATTAGAAAGTTTGTTTTAAGTTGAAAAAAACACTAATAGATATTAAGGAAGGTATTCTTATCTCGATTAGGGCAATCAGGGCGAATAAAATGCGTGCCTTTTTAACTACTCTTGGAATTATAATAGGTATTGTTGCTGTAACAACTATGTCTACTGCTATTGTAGGTCTCGAGAAGGCTTTTATTAGTTCAATTTCATCCTTTGGCTCCGATGTTTTATATATTGATAAATTTGAATGGTTTGGAGGACAGGATTGGAGTTATTACCGCAATAGAAAGGATATTACTTATGAGCAGTATGAAAGGTTGAGGGATAAACTACAAGATAATCCATTGATAAAAGCAATTGCTCCTAATAAAAGAACTTTTGGAGCTACAATAGAAAGAGATAAATATACCGCTACATCTACTGTAGTTTACGGTACAACTGCCGAATATATGGAAACCGCCAATACAATCCCTGCTGAAGGAAGGTTTATGAGCGACCTTGAAGTAAAAGCTTCCAGAAACGTATGCATCATTGGAACAGATATTGCGGATGCATTATTCCCTTATCGAAATCCGATCAATCAAACAATTAAGGTTAATAATGAACCTATGAAAGTTGTCGGAGTTTTAGAAAAACAAGGAAGCGGTTTATTTGGAAGTTTTAGTATGGATGGGCAAGTAATTATGCCAATTGGCGTATTTGAAAAAATATTCGGTGAGCAAAGGGGCAGATTAAGAATTGACGTTAAAGTTGCCAATGAAAAAAATTTACAGGACATTAAAGAAGAGATTCGTTCAATTATGAGAGTTATTAGAAAAGTACCTCCCGGTCAGCCTGATGATTTTGCTATTAATCAGCAGGAAGTGTTTAAGGAAGTTTATGATAAAACAGTGGGTGTAATTTCAATTGCCGGAATCGTTATTACTTCTCTTGCATTATTTGTCGGTGCAATTGGTATCATGAATATTATGTTTGTTTCAGTAACGGAAAGAACTAATGAAATTGGGATCAGAAAAGCAGTCGGTGCTAAAACCTGGTCTATTCTTATTCAATTTTTATCTGAAGCAGCTATTATATGTCTCATAGGGGGAATTATCGGGCTCATTATTTCCTTCCCTCTAAGCCTTTTGATTAATCAGTTTTTACCAACAGCTATGCCTGTAAGTATAGTTGTTCTTGCATTAATTATCTCATCGGGTGTCGGTGTTATTTCAGGATTTTTACCTGCTTACAAAGCTTCAAAGTTAAATCCGGTTGAAGCCTTAAGAAAGGAATAGTTAAAATGCTTGTGATGGAAAGTGTTAAAATGGCTTTAAATTCCCTTATAAAGAATAAATTAAGGTCTATATTGACTTTGCTCGGAATCGCTATAGGTTTATTTTCCATAATTATAGTAATGACAGCAATTGGTGCTATTCAAAGCAGTGTTGAATCTGCTTTTAATTCTTTGGGTACAAACAATTTTGTAGTTCAAAAATTTCCAGCAATTACAGGTCCAAGGGAATGGAGAAAATATCGTAATAGACCAGATCTTACAATCGAACAGGGTGAAAGGCTTAAAGCTATTACAAAACTTCCGGACGCTGTTGGAATTTCTTTAGATAAAAATGGAATGGTTGTAAAATACAGCAACGAAAGAACTAATCCTAATGTAGAGCTTCAAGGTATGAATCTGGATGAACTTAGAGTTAATGATCTGGTCATTGCTCAAGGCAGAAGCTTTACCCAGCAGGATGAAAAGTATACACATATGGTTTGTATTCTTGGCAGTGATGTTGCTGATAAATTATTTAAGAATATCTACCCTATCGGACAGGAGGTAAGAATAGATTTAATGAACCTTCGAGTAATCGGAGTTTATGAAAAAAGAGGAAGTGTTTTGGGGGCTGGTCAGGATAATTTCGCTACCGTTCCGCTTTCGGTTTTTAAAAAATATTATGGAGATGAAAGAAGCGCAGGATATACCATTATGGCTCCTGATAAATCTAAGATTACCGAAACAATGGATGAAGTTATTGGAGCTTTAAGGAAAATTAGAAAAATATCTCCCGGAAAAGAAAATGATTTTGAGATAGTAACTAATGATCAGCTTGTTGCACAGTTTAATGATATAACTAAATATTTTAGAGTTGGAGCTGCGGTAGTCGCATTTATTGCTCTTGTTGCTGCAGGTGTAGGGATTATGAATATTATGATGGTAAGCGTTACCGAAAGGACAAAAGAAATCGGTATTAGAAAAGCAATTGGTGCAAGAAAAATTATGATTAGATCTCAGTTTTTAATGGAAGCAATTGTACTATGCCAGATAGGAGGTCTAATAGGAATTATTTTAGGAGTCATTGGAGGAAATATTATAGCAGGTGTTCTACATGTTTCTGCCATCTTACCCGTAGACTGGATAATAATCGGCGTTATTGTTACTACCTTTGTAGGAGTTTTATTTGGAGTTTACCCTGCAGTTAAGGCTTCTAATCTAGATCCTATTGAAGCCCTAAGATACGAATAATACTATATCCTTAAATAATCTTTACCACAGAGTTCGCAGAGAATACGCTGAGATATGTTTTATGTGATAGGGTTATTTGTAAATATGTTTTGCGAAACGGAGTTTCGCGTTACGGAATAATGAATGAGGAAGTGGATGACCATTTAGTTCTTCTTTTTAATGAGGTTAAAGCTGTGTAAACTCATTGTTTTAATGCCTTAAATTATTTCATTTTTCAACAAGCTTAAATTTTCAAAAACGGGAACCCCGCATTTCAATAACCTTTCCTTTGATTGATGCCCACTTGATATTAAAATACAATCCGCTCCAATTTCGCATGCTACTTCAAAATCATGTACCGTATCACCTATCAAAACATATTCTCCACTTTCATATCCAAGTTTTTTAATCCATTTTTTCCCTATCTCAACCTTACTTGCAGCATAAATATTATCAAGTCCGTTTAATCCGATAAAATACTCAGTTATTCCGAAATGATTTATTATTTTAACAAGAGAATCATGTTGATAAGCCGATAAAAGAGACTGGGTTACACCTAAAGATTTAACTGTATCTAATATATCGTTCACTTCATAAAAAATAGAAGATTCAAATTTTCTCTCTTCGTATTCTTCAATAAATTCTTTCCCAAGAATTTCAAAAGATGTCTTATTGAAATCCAGTCCGGCTTTCTTATAATAATCCTCAACCGGAAAATCAAATATTTCTTTATATCTAAGTAATGAGATTTCTTCTATTTTATTCCTTTTTAAGAGTCCATTTATTATACTATGGCAAAGCTCCACATCATCAAAAAGAGTTCCGTTCCAATCCCAGATAATATGTTTATATTTTTTCATGGATAATAAATGTTCTTTAATTTTTATTCAAAATTACATTTTCTAAACATTAGAATAAAATAATTGCCGATTTATTAATAATCTGTGGTTAAAGAAAAGTGGATATTTATTATAAATAAAAAGGCTGTCACAAAGTAATATATCATTCCTGAGGGAGTGGCATATTACTCTAAGGACAGCCTCTAGATTATCACGATAATATCATGCCTTCGATTCATGATAGCTCTCTGTGTTTAAGTTAATATTAGTTTTACTGCTGTATTGATTATTTAAAATTAAAATAGTAACCTGTATTTACCCGTTATTTAATAATTTACTTTAACTACTCCGGTGTAAAAACAATTAAAATATGAGGTGAAGAAATGAGAGCACTCTGGAAAGGCTTTATTCGTTTTTCTCTCGTTACAATTCCCGTGAATTTATACAGTGCAGTTGAATCCTCAGGGACTATTAGCTTTAATCAGCTTCATAATAAGGATCATGGAAGAGTCGGATATGAAAAAAAATGCAAAAAGTGCGGGAAAACCCTTTCAAATGATGAAATTGTTAAAGGTTATGAATTTCAACCGGATAATTACATTATTATCGAAAATGAAGATCTCCAAAAAGTTAAATTAGAAAGTACCAAAACCATAGATATAGAAGGTTTTGTCAATATTTCAGAAGTATCTCCTATGCTTTACGATTCTCCATATTTTATTGGTCCTGACGGAGAAGTGGGTAAAAAAGCTTACGCTCTTTTTACTGAAACCTTAAAAGAAACCGGAAAAATGGGGATTGGAAAAGTTGTTATGCGTGACCGCGAAGATGTTGTAATGATTGCTCCTCAGGAAAATGCAATGATGATGTACAAGCTTCGTTACCCCAATGAGTTAAGGAATATAAACAGTATTCCTCAGTTAAACGGTTTAAAAGCAGATAAAGACCAGTTGAAACTGGCTAAAACTTTAGTAGAATCAATGACAACCACTTTGGATAAAATTGAACTAAAAGATAAATATCAGGATGCACTGCGTGAAATGATTGAGGCAAAAGTCGAAGGAAAGGAAATTGTTTCTCCTGAAAAAGAAATAGAACCGGTTACCGATATTATGGCTGCCTTAAAACTAAGCCTTGAGCAGGCAAAGAAAGATAAAAAACCGATGGAAAAAGCCAAAGGAGAAACAAAAAAAGAAAAAGTGGAGAAAAAACCTGCAAAGGCAAGAAAAAGAAAATCGGCCTAATTTTCAATTGATTTTATTCGTAATTTCGGATACTGTTTGTAAAAGGTTTTTGTAACACATGGCAAAAATAATTCAGCTGCAGGTTAAAGCTCCTGCAAAGCTAGGCTTTAAAAGAGCAAGAAAAGATAAAAAAGATGAACTGGAAAAGAAGGGGCAATTAAATCTTTTTGATCAACAGGAAGCTCATATTCATTATCTTCCATCCAGGTTCACTCCTTTCGAAGAAGCTCTATGGCTTGATGAAAATAATAATCCGCATGCACAGGAAGCATATTTAAAAGCTATTTTAGCAAAGGATTGTGAAGCCGATGCTTATTGTAATCTGGGAATATTAGAGTCGCAATCAGGGAACACAGCAAAAGCTTTTGATTGTTTTTCTCAATGTTTAAAGCAGGAAGAAAGACATCTTGAAGCACATTACAATCTGGCAAATCTTTATTTTGAGGTCTGTGATTACAGGCTTGCAAAACTTCACTACGAATTAGCGGCTGAAATAGAGCCGGATTTCCCCAATACATATTTCAATTTAGGATTGGTTTATGCGTTAAGTGATAACTATAATGATGCAATAAATGCATTTTTCAAATACAAACAATTGGTACCTGAAGAAGAAGGGAAGAAAACAGATAATTTGTTAAATAGTTTAAGAAGGACTTTAAATAAATAAAAACTTATTAAGCTGAAATAAGTAGAGTACCTATAATAATTATAGCAGCTGCAGCTGCTCTCACCCACAAATTGTGTTCCTTAAATATTCTGCCGCCAATTACAGCCGCAAAGAAAATAGAAATTCTTTTCACTGCTATCACTAACGCTACCGGTGCAATTTTAACCGCTTCAATTTGTGTATATCTGTATATAATTGTCAAAAGGGAAATAAGGATTATTAACTTTAATGAATTCCCCTTAAAAAAAGGGGATAAGCTATTAAAAGATTTTTTAGAAAACAGGAATATCAAAACAAAATTAACCGCAAGAAATAAGTTCTGGAAGACTAAAAACGATTTAGGTTCCAGATTGTATTTATTAAGCAGAAGCCTGTCAAGAACAGCCGTTATTGTAAAAAGCAGTAAAGCAATAATTACATAATAATGCTTCTTTGAAGCAATAAATGCTTTGAGAGGAGCCAATAAATTTTGTTTCGATTTAACTTCTAGAGTATATGTACCTAAAATCAAAAGAAGAATTCCTATTAACTCCATTTGGGTCAATGAATCACCGATAAATATAAAAGCTGAAATGGCAACTAAACCCGGTGTTAATGCAAGGAGAGGAAGGGCTTTGCTGATTTCAAAGTTTTTAATTGCAAGCATTACATTCCAGAATGCAAAAGCTTCCAGAACCGTTTTTATATATAAAACTAGAAGATTATCAAAATATATCTTTTCATAATTAAGTAAAAAGAAAAACGGCAATAATAAAAGGATATTTAAAATTGAGAGTATTAGACTAAATTCTAAGGCTTCAGCCTTAAAAAGAATTTTTTTTTGAAATATAGCCGCTGCCGCTGAAAAGATTGCGGAAATGAGTGCTAACCAAAACCAGTTCATTAAATTACCATCCGATATTCAATTTTATATAGAAATTTCTTCCGGGTTCTTCTCTTATGAATCCCCTATTTGTTGAGAGATGATTCCTATATGATTTATTTGTTATATTCTGTATTCCTCCTATAATTCTGCATTTTGCGAAGTCTATATTAAAAGAAGGCGATTGTAGAAGTAAATTAAAATAAGCATACCCAGGAGTAGAAATTTCTCCTTGAGCTATTTTATTTTGGGAAGCAAATAAATTCACTGAAAAATCAAAGTCATAATCAAAATAATTTAATTTATAACCTAGCTCCCCATTCAAAGGCGGAATTTCCGGTAAATATGAATTATTCAAAATATCTTTTCCTAAAGTATAAGATGCATTCAAATATATTGAACTCATGGAATTGAAGTTATATTCAACAGAAATATCCGAACCGTAAATTTTTGATTTTCCTATATTTGTTTTTATTAATGAAGGACGGTCTTCGTAAGTACCAGGTATTTCTGATACAAGGTCATTTAAATAATTTATATAAACATTCCATTTCATTAATAATGTCTTATCCCAGACTCTAAATCCAAGATCGATGAAATATCCTTTTTCCGGTTTAAGGTCAGGATTGCCTAACCGTACTAAATTCCCGAGATCGATATATTGATATCTTTCTTCAAGAGAAGGTGACCTAAATGACCGGGCAAAATTTAAGGTTAAATCTACCTTCGCATTAATTGAATAAATTACGCCAATGTTCCCGCTCCATGAAATATCATTAGCATTATATGCTTTCCAATATAGCACCTGGTTCTTAGGGGAATTGTTTTTTACCCCGTTTATTACAACATAAACCGGGTTAGAAATTTCGGAATTACTTATATTTATTCTATCTAATCTCCCCCCAATCGAAAACCTTAAATTATTTAAACTTATATCATCTTGGACATAAGCCCCGATACTAGTAAAAGATGCTTCCGGAAGAGGCCTTTCTCCCACAGACTGATAATTAGAAGCAATTATTGAACCGGATGAATCTAGCATTTCTATTTTTAAATTTCTCTCTCTCCTGCTGTCCAATTTTCTTTGCCAGGCATCAATCCCAGCCGCAATAATTTGATTTGAAAATGGAATAAGGCTGGTCTGGAATTGGATTCCATTAGTATAATGTCTTGCATTAGGAGTGATTTTTTCAACGTATACATTCTGTAAAGGAGATGGATGTTGGACTATATAAGGAATATTTTCAACATTTCTATAAATATTCTGGTTATAATATTTTAATAAGATATTATTTATAACTGTAGAAATATTTTTTATTTCATATTGAGCAGAAAAAAGATTTCTCTCGATACTTGAGTATTTGACATAAGCATTATCAGGAAATAAAGGGTATCCCCCTGGAATACCGACATCATTTGCTTTATACTTTTGATAATCAATTAGTAAACTCTGGTTGATAAAAGGAGATATTTTAAGCAATGCAGAAACATTGTTATCGGAATATTGACTATTATTTAAAATCCCTGATGGTGTTTTAGTATTCCCGGCTTTCCTTAGCGTCCCGTTTATTCTAAAATACCAAAAATCCCTTCTTAAATTAAGATTAATATTTTGTGAATAACCATTATTAATAGTATTGTAATAACTTGAAATGGAACCGCCGGCCGTTAGTTTTTCTGAAAAACCGGGAGTTCTGGAAATAAAATTAACAACCCCTCCCAAAGCACCTGTTCCATAGAGTGAAGAAGCGGAACCTTTTATTATTTCAACTCTTTCAATATCATTTAGATCAATTAAAGATAATCCGGCCGCAAGATCTGTTGCAGTTTCAATTCTATTACCATCAATTAACACAACAAGGCTCGAACTTCCCATTCCTCTGACGTTTATTGAAGTTGCCCAAATTCCATCTCTTTGTATGGCAACACCGGGCAAACTGCTTAACAAATCCGGGGCTGAAACAGCAATAGACTTCTCGATTGATTCCCTATAGGCAACTTCTACAGGGAGAGGAATCTCTTTCATTGGTTTATTAATCCTTGTACTTGTTACAGTAATTTCTCCTAAAGTAATGGGAGCCGAAATCAATTTAATTGTTTTAACAATTATGGAATCTTGAATGTCAATAGTAATGTTTTGCGTTAAATAGCCGATAAAAGAAAATGTAAAAGTATGGTTTCCTAAAGGAATATTTTTAATTATAAAATTTCCAAATTTATCTGTAACATCACTAAATTCTTCGATACTGCTATAAATATTAACGCCTTCAAGCAAAGTATTAGTTTCATTATCTATAACTTTACCTTTAAATATGGAATTTTGGGAAAAGAGGACAGGACATATGCCTATCCAAAGAACCAAACTATATAAAATCTTTTTCATTACTGCATCAAAGCTTTCTTATTTCAAACAAAGTGTCATAAATTTTTTAACTTTTGACTTTTAGCTTAAAAAGGTATTGTTATAATAAAAGATGAACCTGGATTGTTTTGATCCCCTAAACCGGAAGGACTCTCAACTTTTATTTTACCATTATGTTTTTCAACTATCTGCTTTACAAAAGATAAACCTAAACCAGTCCCTTCATACGATTTTTGCTTTATATTTGATGCACGGTAAAAATCCATAAATATATTTTTCAAATCTTTATGGGGAATTCCTATCCCGTTGTCTATTATCGATACCAGAATATTTTCATTATCGGAATAGAGTTTTACTTCAATAATTCCATTTTCTTTAACATACTTAACGGCATTATTAATTAAATTCGAAAAAGCAATTTCAAGAAGAAGAAAATCGCCTTTAATTTTTCTTTCATCTTTCCGGTCATCAATTAAATTAAAACTTATATTCTTTGACAGTATATTTATTTTCTGCTGATGATGTATTTGGCACAGCAATTCTTTTAAATCTATCTCTTCGTTAGATATTTCATCGAGAAGTCTTAGTTTGGAAATTTTTAAAACAGCATCAGTCAATTGAAGAGCTTCATCTGAACGAACCCTTGCCCTTAAGAGCTTTTCTTCAACCTTTTCACTTATAGGTCCTAAATATTTTTGCAGAATCAAATCCAGGTAGGAATGAACAGCAGACAAAGGAGTCTTAATTTCATGAACTACACCCATAACATACTTTTGCTTCTCAATTTCCGCCTTATTTAAGTTCTTTATTGATTCAACTAACTCCTGTTCCATTTTATATAGTTGAACAGCAATATGATTGGCAAGCACCACACAAAAGATAATTACAAAAGAAAAAACGATATTAAAAGCCAGTAAGAAGTGGAGATTATTATAAATCGGAATTTGAAGTAATCCCTTTACACTATAATGAGCAAAGATGTTAAAATATTCTCCGAAAGTTAAAGAACAGAATATTATAATTACTAAACCGGCCAGACTATAAATAATTTTACCGGGTAAAATCAAACTCCCGATAATCATATGAAATACAAACAGCATAAAGAGCGGGGATTCAATTCCTCCTGTATAATATACAAGCAGTACAAGTACATATAAATCAAAGAGCATCTGAACCAGTGAAAGATGAAGAGGGTTAAATTTACCCGGAATACATTTTAGATTTTTGCTTATCCTCTGAAAAGATATGTTGTAGGTTAATATGGCTAAAACTAAAATAACAAAAACTCTTACCTGGAGGTCAGTAAATGCAGCATGAAGGACTAGTTCCGCAGAGAGGAGGAAAGCAATAAGCATTAAAACCGCACCGTAACGAAGCTTAATAAACCAATTGTTTCTTCTTTTTATCGCATCCCAGAATGAATCATAATGATGCGCCCAGGCAGGGACTAGAGTTATCATAATAATTTAGTATAACATTATTCCTATTTGTAGTCTATTGAATTATTGGTCATCGGTCATTGGTCATTGGTCATTAGTCATTTATGATATGTACTTTCCTCTCTTAATATATTGTGTATGTAGAAGCTTATGCGAAAGCTTACTGCATGGCCCTTCCGTTAAAAATTTCTCATATATATATTTTACATGAGGATTATTATGTGATTTTCTTATCTCTAAAGTCTCTTCTTCAGCATAAATTGCTTCGGCTCTTTTCTTCCTGATTTCCGAACTTGTTGGAATCGGCTGACCTCCCCCACCTAAACATCCGCCAGGGCATGCCATAATTTCTACAAAATGTACATCAGACAATTCACCCCGCCTTAACATTTCCATAACTTTTTTTGCGTTAGCGGTACCATGAGCAACTACAAATTTTAACTCAACACCTTCCAAAAACTTATATTCACTAACACACCGTTCCAGTTTTACCGATGCTTGTTTTACTCCTTCAAAACCCCGACATGGTTCTATATTTAAATTCTTAAAAGGTACTTCTCTTCCGGTTACCAGTTCATAAACAGTTCTTAAAGCCGCTTCCATAACTCCTCCCGTTGCTCCGAAAATCAATCCAGCACCGGAAGCATCACCAAATGGATCATCAAAATTAGATTTAGGCATTTCAGGCAGATAAATCCCCGCCTCTTTAATCATCTGCGCCATCTCTCTAGTTGTTAAACCATAATCTACATCCTTAAATCCTGATGAATTCATTTCAGGACGGTTGCATTCAAACTTTTTAGCTGAGCAGGGCATCAAAGCAACGGTTACTATATCTTTTGCATCTATATTCTCTTCCCTTGCATAAAAAGTTTTTATAATAGCCCCAAACATTTGTTGTGGCGACTTTGCCGTCGATAAATAATCGAGATACTCAGGATAAAAATGTTCAATAAACTTTATCCATCCGGGTGAACATGAAGTAAATTGCGGCAGCTTAATTGTTTCATCTTTATCAACTAAAGCTTTTTTAAGTCTGTTGAGCAATTCAGTACCTTCTTCCATAATTGTCAGATCGGCTGTAAAGTTAGTATCAAAGACTTTATCAAATCCTATTCGTTTCAATGCAGTATTCATTTCTCCAGTGAAAGACTTCCCGGCTTCAATTCCGAACTCTTCACCAATTGCCGCACGAGGCGAAGGAGCTGTTTGTATAACAACATGTTTAGTTGGATCATCAATTGCCTTCCAGATTTCATCTGAAGGATCATTAGCACGTAATGCACCTGTAGGACATCTATTGATGCATTGACCGCAGTTTATACAAATTACATCAGCTAAATCTTTATCTAAAAACGTTCCTATATGGGTATCATGCCCGCGCTCTAAAGCTTCCAAAACCCCAACTTCCTGAAGATCAATGCATGTTCTTACACAGCGTTTACATAAAATGCACTTATCCATATCCCTTATTACAGCAGCTGATGATTTGTCTACTTCATAACGCGGTTTATCTATATGACCAAATGTAAAACCATCTACACCGTATTCTTTGGCAAGCGCCTGCAGTTCGCAGTTACCGTTTCTAAAACACGCATAACATTCTCCGTAATGTTCACTTAAAAGGAGATCTATAATATGCCTTCTTGCCTTTCTGACCATTGGAGTAGAAGTATGAATTTTAATAGGTGAAGTTATCGGAAATGAACAAGCTGTTTGCAGTGTTTTCATTCCTTCAACTTCAACAACACATATCCTGCAGACACCGGCAATACAAAGATCGGGATGATGACATAATGTAGGGATATGTACCTGGTTTTCTTTGCATGCATCTAATATTGTAGTGCCGAGTGGAACAGTTACTTTCTTTTCATTAATTTGAATATGAACAGTTCCGCCTATCATTGTTATATCTTCAGGTTTTTTAACTGTAAACGGCTGCTGACTAACCGGTATTCGTGATTTTCCTTGTTCTGACATCTCTTATTTACCCCTTTCTTTTTTCTGAAAGATTTCGTCCTTGAAGTTATCTAAAATTGAAAGAAAAGAATTAGGGCTTGATTGCCCCAGTCCGCATTTGGATGCAGCCTGCATAGTTCTACCTAATTCTTTCAGCTTATTAATATAAGAAAAGGTAAATTTTCCCTCTTCAATTAGTTCTACTCCTTCAAGCAGTTTTATATTCCCGATTCTGCAAGGTGTACACTGTCCGCATGATTCCTCAACAAAAAATTCCATAAAGTTCTTCAGAACTTTCAGCATATTTCTGCTTTCATTAAAAATTATTACCGAGCCTCCAGTTGCAACATCTTCATATGCCAAAGACCTGCCGAATTGTGACTCAGGCAAACATATACCTGAAGCCCCGCCAACTTGAACTGCTTTTGTATTTTTTGCTTCAACAATTTCTAATAATTCATTAATGGTTGTCCCCCATGGCAGTTCATAAACCCCTGGTTTTTCACAATCCCCTGAAATAGAAAATAATTTGGAGCCGGTTGATTTATTTGTACCATGAACTCTAAACCATTCTCCTCCTTTAGTAATTATATGTGGAACAGATGAAAGAGTTTCGACATTATTAACAACTGTTGGATTTCCCATATAGCCGGTATTTACCGGGAAAGGCGGACGGTTTCTAGGTTCCCCTCTGTTCCCCTCCAATGATTCGATTAATGCAGTTTCTTCACCGCAAACATAAGACCCGGAGCCGAGTCTGATTTCTATATCAAAATTAAAATCATTGTATCCTAAAATTTTTTCACCCAATAAATTTTCATCCTTCATCATTTGAAGATAATCCTGAAGAGATTTCAGCATATATTCATATTCTCCTCTTAGATAAACCAAGCCCTTTTTTGAGCCTATGGTAAAACCGGCAATAATCATCCCTTCAAAGACTAATTCCGGATATTCGAGCAATAGAACTCTGTCCTTAAACGTACCCGGCTCACCTTCATCGGCATTACAAACAACAAATTTCTCTTCGGCAATTGAAGCAGCAGTTAACATCCACTTGGTAGCAGTAGGAAATCCAGCTCCTCCTCTGCCTCTTAATCCTGAGGTTTTCAGTTCAAATAAAATGTTCTCCCGCCCAAGCTCTAAGGCTTTTTTAACACCTTCACCCCGGACATAACCGGAAAACAATACAGGCCCCTGCCTTATTTTTTTTCTTTCATTGATTGATTCCATTTTTAATTCCTATTTTATCTCATTTATAATTTGTAATACTTTTTCAGGATTTAAATGAGTATAAACTCTTTCATTTATAATCAAAGCAGGTCCTTGATCACACATTCCAAGACAGTTGGTATATTCAAGTGTTATTTTTTTATCTCTAGTTGTTTCGCCGAACTTGATTCCAAGCTCACGTTCTATCGTTAACTTGATATCTTCTTTTCCCTTCATATCACAAGAAATTGTACGGCATAATCTTAATATATTCTTCCCCTGCTGTTTTGAATGAAGAAAAGAATAAAAAGATATAACACTATAAACTTCAACCGGATGAATATTCATAAGCCTGGCAATTTCCTGCTGGGCAAAATCTGAAATATATTTATGTTTGCGTTGAACTGCCTGAAGAATCTGAAGTAGAGATGAACGTTCGGACCCGTATAATTTAATTAATTCTTCAATCTCTTCGGATAAAGCATTTCTTTCAAGTACCAGCATTTTTTATCCCTCCTGTTTAATTGGTAATAGCCGTTTGACCTTGCTTATCAGCTCTTCCGGTGAAATAGGCTTCTCAACAAAATCGTCTACCGGAACTAATTCACTTATTCCAAAATCCAAACCTGTTGCCTTTGAAACTGAAGTGTACATAATTATTGGAGTTCTGATATTCTCTTTTCTGAACCTTTGTGCAAGAAAAAACCCGTCGTCCGGTTCATTCATCATTACATCAAGAATTATTAGATCGGGTGTTTTTTCTTTTACAATTGTATACCCGTCATCCGGGTTATCTGCCGTTATTACTTCATAGCCGTTCGCTTTTAGAATTAGACTGCTGGCATCAAGTATATCGGCATCATCGTCAATAATTGCTATGCGAGTCATTAGACCCCCTTCTTATTTATTTATGAAAAATATTAAACCTAATTTTCCCTCTAATCACTGATTTCTTTATAAAGAAACGGGAGATAAACTCTGACTGTGCTCCCTTTTTTAAATTCACTTTCCACTTCAATTTTCCCAGAATATGAATCTACTATTCTTTTAACTATTGATAGCCCTAAACCTGTTCCACTGATATCTTTGGTAAGTTCATTCTTAGCTCTGTAGAATTCCTGGAACAGCTTCTTTTTTTCTTCCTCTTTAAGCCCTATCCCCGAATCTTTAATTTCAACAACTAAATATACTTCAGTTGAACTTATAATGATAGTTATATTGCCGTCCTGCTTATTATATTTTACAGCATTACTTATAAGATTTGTAAATAAACGGTTAATCTCTTCAATATCTGCTTTAAGAATTGGTATTTCGTGATAAGATTTAATTTCAATTGAGATATTCTTTGATTTTAATTCAACCCGGAACAATTCAATGATATTATTAATTACTCCTTTTACGTTGACATCATTTATTTCTCTTTTTACCGTTTTCATCTCCATCATGGATATATCCAGAAGATCATTTACCATTTTAATTAAAGCATCGAGCCTGGTCTGGGATCTATATATAAATTTTCTTTTTTGGTCTTCTGAAATAGCTATAGAATCATCGTTAAATAGTTTTAAGTATCCGTACACAGCAGAAATAGGAGCTTTTAACTCGTGGGATACCATTGATACGAATTGAGATTTAAGATATTCCAGTTTTTTTAAATTGGTTATATCCTTTAAAACAATCACAACACCCGCAAGAGAACCGTCAGGATGCAGAACACCTGAAGAAGTAGCTTCAATAAAGAATTCATGATTAGGCTTTAACTCAATTTGACTTGAATAAGATTTGTTAAAAACAGAATTGCCGTCAAGATATTTACTGATTAAATCAGATATTTGAGGATGCAGCTTCTCTGCCGCCGTCTCACCTATTCTCAATTCATTGACTTCTAAATATTTTAATACGGCAGGATTGAATAAAACCACCTCCCCGATTTTGTTAACTACGAGTACTCCCTCTGTAATCGAATTGATTATTGTATGTACCCGGGTTTTTTCAAAAGCAATCTCAAGTAATCTTTCTTCACGTTCTTTTTTCAATTTTTCCGATTCCATCAAAAGGAATCTTCTTTCATATCCTTTCTTTAACTGATACAAAAGCTCCTCAGGAGAAAATGGTTTGGGGATATAACCATAAGCACCCTTTTTGGTTGATTCGATTGCGGTTTCATAACTAGCAAAAGCCGTAGCGATAAAACAAACTGTAAGTGGGTATTTTTTTAAGATTTCTTCCAGGACAGCAATACCACTGACATCAGGCATCTTTAAATCAATTATTGCAAGGTCAAATTCTTCACCGGTACCGTATAGTATTCCATCCGTTCCGTTTCCAGCGAGCTGAACTTCATAATTTTCCTTTTCAAGCAGACGTTTAATTCCAATTCCGAGACTTCTCTCATCATCAACAATTAAAACCTTAATTCTGCCGTTATTATTTATCTTTATTTCGTTTGTCACGCTTTCTGAACATCTTCTTTTTTTAAATAATAATTTTCTATCTTCTCAATTAAGTCTTCAATTACTACCGGTTTATTTATAATTTCATCACAATATATCCATTCTTTTTCCTCTTCAGTAGAAACCCCAAATTTGTATCCCGTCAAATATGTCGCCGAAGTCAATATATAAACCGGGATATTCTTTCCGTATTCATCTTTCTTAATTTTATAGCTCAGAATAAAACCTGAATCATGTTCCTCCATAATCAGATCTATTACTACAGAATCAGGTTTTTCTTTTTGAAATAATGTCCATCCTTCTTCTGCACTTTCGGCAGTTGAAACTTTAAATCCTTTTGATTCGAATGATATTTTGCTTTGTTCAAGCAAATCTATATCATCATCAACTAACAATATTTTCTTCTTTTCCATTTTCATTCCTTAATTCAAATTCACATTTTGTATTACAAGATACTTAGGCAGCCTCACATTAAAGGAGGTCCCTTTTCCGGTTTCACTTTGGAAATCTATATTACCTTTATGCATTTTTACTATACCATAAGAGATAGCAAGACCCAGACCAGTACCCATTCCCATCTTTTTAGTAGTAAAGAAAGGTGTAAAGATTCTATTATAATTTTCCTTTGGAATACCTGCGCCTGTATCACTTACCTTAATTTCAACAAGGTTATTGCTTTCCTGAATATCGAGACTTAATATTTTTTCTTTGCATTCTATCATTGCTTCACATGAGTTATTAATCAAATTTAGGAAGACCTGTTTAAGCTGATCAGGATCGCAGTCAATAAGACAGTTTTTTTGCTCAGTCTCTTTTTTAATGATTATATCTTTATATCTCTGATTGATTATAACTGATTTAATTACATCATCGAGTAAATCATATATATTTACTGTTGAGATTTTAAGCTTGTTTTGACGCGCAAAGTTTAATAAATCGGATACTATGTTTTTACATCTGGTAGCTTCTTCAATTATCAGCTTCAAATCTTCAATATTTTGAATGTCGGATCTCTTTTCTGCCAATTCTTTCTTCAACATAGATGAGTATATTAATATTGTACCAAGAGGATTATTGATTTCATGTGCAATACCCGCAACCAACTGACCAACCGATGCGAGTTTTTCAGCAGATTGAAGCTGCTCCTGAGCTGAAGTCAATTCCTTATATGCCTTATCAATCCTGTCGATTAAATAAGGCAAGCACATCTCATTCTCTGCAAGCCCCTTTGCAATCGCAACAGCATTTTCCCTACAGGTATTATAGCCGCAGGCTCCGCAGTTTAATTCATCACCGGGACTAAATTTATTGGTCTCGGCTAATATCTCTTTTATTCTTTCCTCTGTAGGATATGGTCTCTTTTGATTCTTTGATTTGAAGTTCCTGGTAAAATCTATATTTCGTGCATTATAGAGATTGCTCTTCCACACTTGCTTATCAACGGAATTAACAGTTTGTTCAATATAATTTATTACCTTTTCTCTCCTAGAATAATAATTAAGGCTGCTGTCGATAGCGGGACCGCTAATACAGCCTTCACAAAAAAGAATATCTACAAACTTTGCGTTAATATTATTATTAGCAATCTCATCTATGATCTCGATGACTTTTTTCTTACCTTCGACTACAACAATTTCTTTCTCAAGTATATCCTCCGGAATATTCGTAGATTTTAGAAGACCTCCTGCCAGCGGAAATGCTTTCCCCAGAAAAGCATGCGGCGGATCAAAATCACTTTCTTCAAGTTCATTAATATCAATATTATTATTACTTATAATCTTCTTAATTTCACTAAAAGTAAGAACGGCATCTATCTCTCCGTTAAGTTCATCATCTATATACTCGGCTTTTTTTGCTATACATGGGCCTATAAAAACTATTTTTATATTTGAACCCTCTGTTTCTCTCAAATATCTTCCAATGGCAATCATTGGAGATACAACATTCGTAATGTTTGGGACTAATTCTTTATAATATTTTTCGATATAGTTTACCACTGCCGGACAGGCAGAGCTTATCGCAGTTTTATTATTCTCTGAATGAAATTCTTTCAAATAATATTCACTGACTAAATCAGCTCCAAAGGCAGTTTCAATAACTTTTGAAAATCCAATTTTTCTTAAAGCTGTAGGAAATTTTGAATAGGAATCCGGAAAAGATGCGGCAAATGAAGGGGCTATTATTGCTACGGGTTTTTCAGAAATTAATATCTCATTTAATACTTTTTCAACATCACTTAATATCTGTTTGGCATTTTGTGAACAGACTTTAACACAATGACCGCAGACTATACATCTTTCTGTTAATACTGTTGCCTGACCGTTTATTACTCTGATTGCTTTTGCCGGACACTCACGTACACATGAATAGCATCTTTTACATTTATCCAGTATTGTAGTTACAATTCCATCATTCATTTTATCTACCGGTTTATTCGCCGTTACCTAAAAATACTAATTCTTTAATGCATCTTTCCTGTTGAAATATTTTGTATGAAGAATTTCATGCGCTTTATGTGAATTCGGTTCAATAAAAAATTCTTTATATAAAGACTTTAAAGATTCATTTTCATAAGATCTTCGGTGCTTCATTTTTGAATCGATTTGATATAATGCCTTCATCCTCTTTTCTATCTTTTCAGGATTTTGATGGATAGGCTGCCCGCCTCCATTTATGCATCCGCCCGGACAGCTCATAACCTCAATGAACTGATATTTAGAATTTCCATTTAGAACATCATTTATAATAGGTTTAATATTACCAATCCCGTTTACTACTGCAACATTGAGCAGCAATCCATCTATATTTATAGCTGCTTCTTTTATACCTTTTAAACCTCGAATCGAATTTAGTTCCAGAGTTTCAAGGTTTTGTCCAGTTAAATAAAAATATGCTGTTCTAATTGCAGCTTCCATAACACCCCCGCTTGTTCCGAAAATAGCGGCAGCTCCAGTTGCTTCCCCCAGAGGATTATCGAAATTGTCTTCGGGTAAATCTTTGAAATCAATCCCAGCGAGTTTAAAAATCTTACGAGTTCTCTTGTTGTTAAAACAGCATCAACATCAGGTTTAGCATCTTCCTGAAGCTCAAGTCTGCTCGATTCATACTTCTTTACAGTACAGGGCATTATTGATACGACAAAAATATCTTTAGGATTTATCCCCATCTTCTTTGCATAGTATGTTTTTAATACGGCACCTTCCATTTCATGGGGAGATTTGCATGAAGATACATGTTCGAGTATATCCGGACAGTTTTTCTCAGCATATTTAACCCATCCCGGACAGCAGCTTGTAAACATGGGGAGCACTCCTTTGTTTTTTATTCTGCTGATTAATTCCGTTGCTTCTTCAAGAATTGTTAAGTCGGCGGCAAAGTTTGTGTCAAATACTCTTTTAAATCCAAGTCTTCTAAGACCGGTAACAAGCTGCCCGGTAATATCAGTCCCTAAAGGAAAATTATATTCCTCACCCAAAGTTGCTCTGACAGCCGGAGCAACCTGAACAATAGTATATTTATTTTTATTGTTTAATGCGGCAGCAACTTCTTTCATAGAACTCTTCTCCCTCAAAGCCGCAGTTGGACAAACAAGAATGCACTGTCCGCAAAGAATGCAGTCGCTAATGTTTAAACCTTTATTATATGGAGTCGTGACAATACTGTTGAACCCTCTTTGTGTAAAATCAATAGCACCGATCTTTTGAATTTCATGACAAACCCTAACGCACCTTCCACATAGGATGCATTTAGCGGGATCTCTTTCCATCGATGTGCTGGAAATGTCAATTGCGTGGGATTTTGTTTCACCGACATACCTATGCTCTCTAACGCTATAAGTTTCAGCTAAATCCTGAAGCTCACAGTTTTTATTTCTAACACAAACAAGACAATCCTGCGGATGATTTTCTATTAATAGTTCTACTATAGTCTTTCTGGCTCTTCTAACTCTTGCTGAATTTGTATGAACAACCATCCCCTCATAAATAGGAAATGCACATGAAGGAACTAAACCTCGTTGACCGTCTACTTCAACGGAGCAAATTCTGCAGGCGCCAGTAGGAGCTAATCCCTTTAAATGACATAGAGTAGGGATTGAAATTCCAACTGACTTTGCAGCATCTAAAATAGTCATCCCATTTTCTGCATTTATTTTGATTTCATTTATTTTAAGCTGAACCATTTGTTTCTCCGAAAAAATTCTTAATTAACAGTAATAGCATCAAACCGGCAGGCTTCAAGACACATCCCGCATTTTATGCACTTATCTTCAATTATATAGTGAGCATGCCCCTTCTCTCCGGCAATAGCCTCAACAGCACACCTTTTTAAGCACACACCACAGCCGGTGCATTTACTGTTATCAATGTTATAGGATAATAACTCTTTGCAAACTTTAGCAGAACATTTTCTTTCATACAGATGTTCTTCATACTCTTCCTTAAAATATTTTAATCCGGAAAGTACAGGGTTCGGAGCAGATTGACCCAACCCGCAAAGCGAAGTATCCCTGATTACATCAGCTAATCTGTTAAGGTGAATTATTCCTTTAAATCTTTGCAATTGATCCAATTTATTCTTGGTATTTTTATAGCTTGTAGGAACACGTTCAATAATTTCCAGCATCCTTTTAGTACCCTCACGGCATGGGACACATTTACCGCATGATTCATTCTTTATGAATGTTAAGAAGAATTTAGCTACATCAACCATACATGTGTCTTCATCCATAACTACAAAACCGCCTGAGCCCATCATTGCTCCAATATTTCTTAGCGATTCATAATCAACGGGCGTTTTTAATACTCTATCCGGCAGGCATGCACCGGAAGGACCGCCGATTTGAACTGCCTTAAATCGTTTATTTTCAGGTATCCCTCCGCCAATTTCGAAAACAACATCTTCTAATTTTATCCCCATGGGGACCTCAACTAACCCGGTGTTTTTTATCTTTCCGCTTAGAGCAAAGACTTTTGTCCCTTTGCTTTTTTCAGTTCCGATGGAAGAGAACCAGTCAGAACCTTTATTAATTATTGGTGTAACATTTGCGAGAGTTTCAACATTATTAATGACAGTAGGTTTACCCCATAAACCGGAAACAGCAGGAAAAGGAGGTCGGGGTTTAGGCATTCCTCTTTTACCTTCAATGGAAGCAATTAATGCAGTCTCTTCACCGCAAACAAAGGCCCCTGCTCCCTTCTTTATTTTAAGCTCGAAACTAAAATCACTGTTTAAGATATTTTGCCCGAGTAATCCATATTCTTTGCACTGACAAATAGAATTCTGCAATCTTTCAATTGCAAGCGGATATTCTGCTCTACAGTAAATAAATCCCTCCGAAGCACCGATTGCATAAGCAGCAATTATCATACCTTCAATTACGTTAAAAGGATCGCTTTCCAAGACTGATCTATCCATAAATGCCCCGGGATCCCCTTCGTCGGCATTGCATATCATATATTTAATAGTAGATTTTTGATTGTGAGCAAGCTCCCACTTTTTTCCAGTTAAAAATCCGGCACCGCCTCTACCGCGCAAACCGCTTTGAAGAATCTCTTTTATAACCTCTTCCGGTTTCATTAATCTTAAAACTTTATCGAGGGCTTTGAAGCCGCTATAAGCTAAATAAGCATCTATTGATGCAGGATCAATTATACCGCATTTTTCAAGAACAATTTTCAGTTGATGTTTAAAGAAGGGATCAGAATTAATGGACGGAATACCATCCAATACTCCATGAACTCCTAAAAGTTTATCCTTAAAAACATCCTTTTCTACCAAAGTTTTTTGAATAAGCTTAGGAACAATTTTAGGAGTTATTTCACAATATGAAATACGGGGCTTGCCGGGAATCTTTATGTCAACAATAACTTCGCGAGAACAAAATCCTATGCACCCGGTTCTTTCAATTTGAGCTTGTAAATTTATTCTATCCAGTTCTTTTACAATCGCTTCCTCAACCTTTTTCGCTCCCGAAGCTAGACCGCATGTACCCATTCCAATAAAAATTATGGGAAGTTCGTGTTCAATATAATTTAATTTATTGTTTAGAGATTTTATTCTATTTTCACATTCAGGATTCTGATGACATAACGGACCTTCGGTGCAGCATCTGACAAATAATTCACATGGTTTTTCAGAAGAATGCCAGCATTCTCCACAGCACTTTTCAATAAAGCTTTTCATTCTTTAACAACACCTACTTCCATTTCTGTTTCTTTTGGCTTAGAAGTTTTTTTAGTTTTCTTTATAATTCCGGGAACATCTTTAACAATTACTCTTCCGAAATATTCTTCATCTACAGTAATAACCGGAGCAATACTGCATGCACCTATACAATTAACGACTTCCAGAGTATACTTTTTATCTTTTGTTGTTTCACCTGCTTTTATTTTAAGCTCTGTTTCTAGAGCATAAAGAATATTAGAAGAATTTTTCACATGACATGCTGTTCCACGGCAAACTCTAACAACATTTTCCCCAAGTGGTTTAAGCCTGAATTGATTATAAAATGTTGCAACTCCATATATACGGCTAAGAGGAATATCAACAAAATCTGAGATCTGCCTTAGAACATTTTCCGGTAAATAACCATACAGATTTTGAACATCCTGTAATAAAGGAATTAAGCTGCTTTTATCCTTAGATTTATAACTATCAAATATTTTTTCCTCCATTTGCTCCTCATCTAAATGAAATTGAACTTAATATGTATCATATTGAGTGCCATTCGTCTTTATAAATATTGTGGAAATGATTAAAGATTTGAGCCTTTAATTTTTATTTTTTATCTTCTATTCTTAGGAGTGATAATAAAATTTCGGTATTCTAATAACATTTTGATTTTATAAAGGAAAATCATTATAATTTTGTTAATTCAACTAAATAAATTCTTATGTTGAATATTTGAACACTATATGTCAAAAATGGAGTTAATTAATATTTATGATATTGGACTCGAATAATAAGCAAAGACCCGAAATTGAATATCCTTGCGAGTGGTCCTATAAGGTAATTGGAAAAGATGTGGATAAAATATTGAAGGCTATTGAAGATGCATCCAGCGGATTAAAATATGATGTTACACCTTCTAATATCAGCAGGAACGGGAATTATTTTAGTTTAAATTTTAAGATAAATGTACCTTCCGAAGTAGTTAGGGATTTAATTTATGAGAAATTAGGGAATAATTCGGATATAAAGATGATTTTATGATCTATTCCAGTATGTCATCTAATTAAATAAACCCTATCCAACCTTTCCCTTGCAAAGGGAAAGGCTTATTTACAGTGGTAGCTATGCATTTGTCATGTTGTCTGGTTCTTCATTAATCCATTTATTTTAAATTATTATTTTGAAGAGATATGATCTATTTAACGAAGAATTTTCCAATAGCCTTTAATTTACCGTCTGTCAGTATCTTCCAATAATAAAGACCCGAGTTTAATTTTTCGAATAGAGTAACACGGGTATCAAAAAGCTCTTTACTCCATATTTCCTTATTTTTATTATCCACTATGTTTATTGTGTAGGTTTTGGTTTCCAGGGGTGTCCATTTAAAGTAGATTTGTTTTCTTAAAGTATCACCTATTTCCGGACTAATAATAATTCCGTTATCCTTATTTTTTGTTATGATATTTTCTAAATAGGAATTATCTCTAAATTCCGGTGCAATTTTAACTTGCCGGGTTGGATTTACTTTTTCGGCAATCTCTCCCTTTAGATTGGATGAATCGGAGCTTTGACTTTGAACACCCTGATTTCTATCCATGTTGATTGCACTGTCATATAGGGGGCGGGACGATGTAGTTAAATTAACTCTATTCCCACCTTCGGAATGGCGGGCTAAAAGAAATATTGCAATCAATATTAAAAAGCCCGCACCTGAATACCAAAATATATAATTTTTCTTTTTTGATATTGCAGTCACTTTAAATTTATTGACTACAGTATCAATATATACTTTTGGAATGTTTCTTAAACTTAAATTCTCCGAAGCTTCTATTTTATATTTTTTATTTGACTTAGCTGAAACAATCCGGATTAGAATACCATCACCCGGAATATATAAACGGATACTTCCATTTTCCAGGTATTGAGGCAGCTTGATAAAATTCAGATATAAAATATCATCTTCTTTACTTATTATTCCATCAATATTATTTTCAGTATCCGTGAAGTTTAAATAGTTATTAGTAGAAAGAGCGGCATCAATTTCAAAGCTCTTTTTTTCTTTTTCTACTGCTTCATCGAAGAACTGATTTAACTTTTCCTGGCAGCTTTTGCATTTATCTATATGTTCTTCTATAAATATTCTTTCGGCTTCAGTCAAATCACTGTTTATATCGGCATATTTTGAAATTCCCTGATCGGATATATGTTTTTTGGAATCGTCTAAATATTTTAAGAATTGTTCGGGAAAATTATTCATTTATCAAAATTGATTTTAACTTTGGTTCTTTCTTTTGAAAACAAAAATAACAAATAAAAATATTGTAAAATATAGGAATAAAAAAAGCTCTAAATATTATAGCTGTCCAACATAAATTTCAATTAGATAAAAAGGTTTGATTAAAGGCCAGATTAAGAGAATTTGTTTTATTATAGAATTTAATCCTACAATAAAACTTTTATTCAAATTTAATAAGTATTACTTGAATTCAGACAAATCAAGGAAATTAGAGATTTAAATTTATTTAAGGGCTGAAATTTGCATTTTTACCTCACCCCCTAGCCCCCTCTCCTTAGAAAGCTGAGCTTTACCCACACATAGCACAGTGGTGGGTAGTTGAGGCTCTTTTTTAAAAGATTCAATTAAAAGTATTTTTTAATTTTTTAAAGAATTTGATTGAAAGTTAATTTTTTTCAATATAATTTATGAGTGTCATTAAAAAAAGTGGGTAAGTTATCTTCATTATTCCAAATCTACGCATAAAAAATTCTTGTAAACCATGAAGTGTGACTGAGGGTGCGAAGCTGTATTTTATTCCTAATAAGGGAAATGCTTTGCTTCATAATTATATAGTTATGTGTTTATAAAATGGTATAAATACAAGGAGTAAAAATGGTATTAAGATTTTTAATGAATAATCCGGTTATTATTGGCTTTATTACAATGTTCTTAATGTGGAGCGATTATTTACTAACTCTTGTACAGGAAAAGGAAAGGAAAGAACATTATTCAAAACACTATAAAAGCTACCCTGTAAACACAATTGAGGGCAATCCGGCAATACAGGAATCAGTAGCAAAACTAAAAATATTTAATCTCCGTCATTTTATAGCGACAATAATCGCAGGTATTGGGTTGCCCGTTGCTTTATTATTCATGCCAAACCTACTGCAGGAATTTTTCTTAGGATTTATCTGGGGAATGTTATTAATAGTTAATACACAACACCTGACAAATGTGCTTGGATACAAAGCTAGCAGAAGAGGTTTACATGGGAAATTATTTCTACATCAGCGAACGGGATTAATTATTCAATCAAGCAGATATTTGGCAACAGCATTATTTTTATTTGTTCTTGCAATACTTTCCGACTCGCTAATAATTTATGGAGTTACAATAGCAGGTTTTGTTTCCTCATTTAGGTTGTTCATGTTGAGTAAAAAAGTCGCGCCAATCGAAAAGGAAGATTTACTTCCTGAAAATATTAGTATAGAATAATTATTGTGTTCATAATAAATATTATAATAGGCGAAGATGATGGCTAATTTCAAAAACACTGTGTGGGGATTTGATAACAGACATTGCTAGCACGACGCTGTTTAATAAATTATAAAAAAAAAGGAGTAATAAAAATGGATATAGAAAAAGAATTAGAAAACCTTAAGAAAGAATACAAAGAGCTAACAGATTTACGTAACGAAAAAATGGCAGATAGAAAATATAAAATCATTTCTTCGGTTATTGATACCTTTAAACAATATTTTTCTTCAAAAAAATATAAAATTAAAAAGATTTCTGATGAAATCTCGGCAAATAATAAAGGATTTCATATAACATTAAAATTTCCTGATGCTGAGGAAAGATTTTTCGGAGCATTTATAGTATTCAAATTGTATGTTGAATCGAAAACTAATCAGGAGTTTACGATTATGGTGAATGAGTCTGGAGGAAATCCTGTAATTGCTACAGATATTAGCGTTTCATACTATAGTAAGGACGATGCACTGCAAAAAGAAATTTATAAAATAAATTCAGATATGAAAAAAATGAAAAAATATATTGAAAATTTAAGCTTGATGGAGTTCAGCTTTGGATTAATTGATAATAATGAAGTAAAGAGTAATCCTTTATTAAAGGAACAGTATCCACTCTTCGAAAGTTTTGAAGAATTATTGGACGAAATATTTAAATAGTGTGGTAAAATAGTTAACGTAATAAGGGTTCATGCGTTATACTGTTAGAGGTAAATTTTATGAAAAAGAAGTTAGCATTATTTATTCCTTTGATAGTGTTAAATTTTCTATCTTGCTCAAACTTTCATTTTAGAGAGTTGATAAGATTACCAAAAGTAAATACCCAAAGTTTGTTGGATTCCTTGCAAGCAGAAATTGTTTATAAGTATATTAAGTTTTTTCCCAACGGAACACAACTATCAATATATATAATGACCCATAAAACAGAAAATTATGTAGGTATTGAGCGGCGTAATGACTCACTTTTATATATTGAAAATAGTAATAATACTTTTGAAATTGGTTCAATAACAAAACCAATTACTGGGATTATGCTTGCAAAACTTGTTTATGATGGAATAGTAAATCCAAATGAGCCAATAAAAAATATTTTAAATATACCACTCAAGCAAAGCTCACTTAACGGAGTGGAAATTACTCTTGTTCATCTTGCTAATCATACATCAGGGCTTCCGTTTGGACTAAGTAATATTAAAAGTGGTGACCGATATGACCCTAGTAAAAATTATACAAATGATAGACTGAATGATTATCTGTCAAATGAAATGAGATTGGAATCAACGCCCGGTGAAAAAAGAAAATATTCGAATCTTGGCTCAGGTTTGTTGGGGCATATCTTAACTTTAATATCCGGGAAATCATATGAAGAACTATTTTTTGAAACGATCTGTAATCCATTGGAAATGAATAATAGTTATATTTCATTCAATGAAAGGAAACATCTTTTAGTTCAAGGAAGAGATGAATTTGGAAATCCTATTCCACCCAGCAGTGTTATTAATAACGCTTCTATAGGAGCAACAGGGATAAAGTCATCTACAAGAGATTTGGCAAAGTTTATTAAAGCAAACATTTATGATACTACATATTTCTATCTTGCACAAAAAACAACACATGTTACAGACGAACATTTTACAGGAAGTCTTGCTTGGGAAACATATAATGAGAAAGGAAAGCATCATGTTGGTGCATTTGGAGCAACCGGCGGATATACTTCAGGTCTTATATTTGAACGTAATGAACGAGTAGGTATAGTTATTTTAAGTAATGTTTCAGCTTATACAGCTTCCAAAGGAAATACAATAGAAGATTTATGTAAAGAGCTTTATGGTCCGCTTCCTTATGAAACCGAGAAAAATAAATGAAAATACACATTATATAGAAGCACGGTATAACGTTATAAGGGATTCATGGCGAAGGGAGCCTAGGCATAATCCTTTGTTGAACAAAGGTGCAAAGCTAAAAACTGCGATTTATATTTTCTACTAATATGATTAATAATTATATATATGAAAAAATACATTTATTTAAATTTTCTTATTCTGTTTTTTAGTTTTAATTATACTTCTAAGGCTCAACAACCAGAGTTTATCTGGGGCAGGCAATTTGGTTCAGATAAAGAAGAGGTTGGGACAAGCGTTGCGACAAACCATCAGGGAAATGTCTTTTTAGCCGGAACGACTACAGGCAGTTTATTTGGCAACAATATGGGGAAAAGGGATGGATACATTATCTGGGAGAGAATGTATCCTTCCTTCAACATATTATTATCCGGAGTTAAGTAGTCTTTGTGTAGCAGATATTTTATGATCCGAACATGAAAGAAATAAAAAGCAGGAGATGAATATTGTAACATATACTAACAAAATTACTTGCGGTTATTTCTGTAGAAATAAACACTGGATGAAAGATTACACAAATTAAATTTGATTTCTTAAGTTCCCAAAGTTATTTCTTCATTAAATAATGCCTTTAGTTCTCTTCCAGAAGGGCTTTATATAAGCAAATTGAAAAACTATTTACTATGTGCTTTCATAAATTCAATCGTTTTATACCAATCAGTTTTAAAAGATTCTATATCGACCAGACTACCATTAAGAACAGTACTCAAGAAACGTGTTTCAGCTCCTTTTGTTATAGCTTCCTTAACCTCTTCATCAGTTGCTCCAAATAATTTAGCCAACGTTGTGTGAGCGATAATACAATATTCACAAGGAATCTGGGCAGCAACCGCAAGCCCTATTAGCTCTCCATATTTAGAAGGAATAGCTGTTTGGGGATTATTAAGCGACTTAAACAACTCCCAGGCGCTTACACGAGCTTCCATAGGCATTTTTTCAAACATCACAGGAACACTCCCCATCATTGCTTTCATTTCAGCTTGTGCTTTAGTCCAACCGTCTGTTGCATTTTCTTGGGCAAACAACGGCGCTGAGATTACAAGTGCAACAATGAATATTGTAATTGTATATCTGGTTTGTTGAGGTAACGAATTCATAAAGGTCTCCTTAAGTGTTTTTGTTTAGAAATTAATAAAATGTGAACGAGACAAAATGTTAATAGATTAAAAAAACTTGTAATAACTATTTCAGCAATACCATCTTCTTAGTTTGAGTAAAACTTCCTGCCTTAATTTTGTAGAAATATATCCCACTTGGCAGATTGATCGCATTAAATTCCACTTTATAACTCCCTGCAATTTTTTCCTCATTGATCAATGTTGATACTTTTCTCCCCAGAATATCATACACACTTAGATTTACAAATGATGATTTAGGAATTACAAAGTTTATTGTTGTACTCGGATTAAACGGATTTGGATAATTTTGAGAAAGATCATAGCTGAGTGGTGTTTGCTTAATATCATCTACTCCGGTTACTACTTGTGAAACTGAATCTCTCCAGTATGTCCATCCATTACTCATAATTTCAAAATTAAGTTTGAACAAGCCGGAGAAACGTGAACTTACTGTTATATTAACATCATTAGCTGGTCCTGCTGTTGCCCCGGGAGCAATACTTGCAATACTAATCGTATCCGGTGTTATTTGTTTAATTACGCTAGTAAAAGGGGTTGATATTTTTACCTTGAGGTCGTTAACCGTATATGATGACCCTTCATTTCTGAAAAAAGGTTTAATGCTGTAGGCGGTAGATGATAATTTTGATATTGATAATGAATCTAGTTTTATAGGACCTACTGTTGTAAACCTAAGATTGATTGGAGTGTTAATATACTTATTCGTTGAATCTTCCGTTGTACTTATATTTAACATGAAATAATCATCAACATTCAATGGTGGAATATAGACTCCATAAAGTTCGTCATTCGCAAGGGAGTCCCCATGCAATCCATCATCATAAAGAGTAAGTGAATCTCTTTGTGTGTTTTCTAAGTTCATATAAATAAGTTTAGCTGTAAACTGATGATTAGAGAAATTTAAAAATGTTGTCTTGAAAAAAACAGAATCTACATTCTTTCTTGCAAATGTTCTATCGATGTATGGTTGTATCATAATTATCATTTTATTTGTAATTCCAATCCATTTATAAACTGAATCATTTGCACCGCCAGCCCAGCCTATGCCATCTGGAGCAAAATCCATTATCCCAACCGGTAAGGAATTAATCTTAACCCAGGTTGCACCATTATCTGTAGTTAATACTGTCCCCGGAGTCGTAAGGTAGCCCTCTTTATTATTTCTAATACCGGTAATAAAGTAAGTACCGTTTGTTCCTTTTTCATAAAATATGTTCCAGAGTGTAAGTTTTGTTAAAGGAGACGGCATGGGAAGATGCGTCCAGGTAACACCACCATCTGTGGTACGTGCAAGTACAGCTCCATTTACCCAACCGCATGCCAATCCATTTAAACTGTCTTTGAATGCAACAGGATACGGGCTAAATGATTGGTTATCGATAAAATGACGTGTAACTCTCCAGGTCAATCCGCGATCCGTAGTCCCGTATAAAGATCCCTCTCTTGTGGTAAACCAAAGACAATTACCTGCAACAGCAGTTGGGGAACTTACTACACCATTGAATAGTGAAGACTCTCCACCAGCCAAAGGTTGGGGAATACTGCTTGTACGCGTCCAGTTTGTTCCCCTGTCTGAGGTCGTGTAAACCTCCCAATCGCCTCCTACTGGGCTACCCACACAAACACCGTTGTTAGAATCGAAGAAGTGCATGATGAACGGATACGAATTAGCATCTTTAAAAATTGTAGTATCTTTTGTCCAGGATAATCCACCATCGGTTGTTTTATATATGCCGCCCGGATTAACTACTGACACCCATGCAGTAGAAGAATCAACTGCCGAAATATTAGAACAATATAATCCCGCGCCTACGGTATCGACTTTCCAGGATGTTCCTCCATCAGTTGTTCGGATAAATTGGGAATTTGTATAATTACAACCCCAACAAATATTTTTATCAACCGCTGAGAAGGCTAATTGAGGATCCGCTGACTGCGTCAAACCAATAGCACGTTGAAGAACCCAGGGAGATTGAGCCATAGTTGTACTGCAGAGTAAAGAAGTTAATAAAACAAAGAAAATAAAATTAAATTTTTTCATATTTCATTCTTTTTATTTTTTAATTATTACTGTAAATAAACAGCTTTTAAGGTAGGTGGGCATAATAATTATGCGTCATAATATTAATATTATGATGCAAAAATTAAATTTTATGTTGTTTCTTTAGATTAGTTTAAATCGAAATGAGTTTTTTGTGATAAAATTTGAGAGCAGAGAGAATAGCTTTTGTATTTCTCACGAGACGAAATTTTTTGGCGGGTGACCAAATTCTTCCTTAAAACATTTGGAAAAATAAACCGGGCTTGAAAAACCAACAGAATATGCTATTTCCGATATATTACCATCCCCGTTTTCTATCATCCCTTTTGCTTTTAATAGCCTTATTGACCTAACATATAGGCTTGGAGATTTACCAGTTAAAGCTTTTATCTTTCTAAGAACTTGTGACCTGCTCATTCCTACTTCATTTCCAAGTTCTTCAATACTAAAATCTTCTTCAGAGATATGTTCATTTACTATTTTTTGAATTTTGTTTAGAAATTTCTCATCGATACTTCTAAGTTTTACAGGTTTATCTGAAATATTGTCCTTATTATCGAAGGCATTCATTTCAACTTTGCTTATTTTCTGCTGCAGCTTCCTTCTAATATTTATTAAATTTTTTATTCTTACCTGCAGCTCTTTTATATCAAAAGGTTTTGTTAGATAATCATCCGCCCCGGTTTCAAGTCCTTCAAGTTTACTCTCCTGTCCTGATTTAGCAGTTAATATAATAATAGGTATGTGACTTGTTTTTTCATTATTCTTTAATAAACGAGTCAATTCATTGCCATCCATTTTAGGCATCATCATATCACTAATAATAAGATCTGGAATTATGTTTTCCGCTTTTCTTACGCCCTGTTGTCCATTTATTGCTTCTTCGACAAAGTACTCTCTACCTAAAGATTCTTTTATATATTCTCTCATATCATAATTATCTTCTACAATAAGAATGATTGTTTTATCTTCACCCGCTGCAAAAACATTATTAGAGTTGATACCAATGTTACTCTCATCAATATTGGATGGGATAAGATTCTTTGCTTCACTCAGATTGATATTCGCTTCCTTCTCTTCAACAATTTCTTCATCTCTTAAATGATCTTTGCCAAGAGGGAGTGTAATTGTAAATTCTGTCCATTGTCCAATTTCACTTTCTATAGAAATACTTCCGCGATGAAGCTCTACTAATTCTTTTACTAAAGCCAGACCAATACCAGTACCTTGATGTTCTTTTGTAAATGAAGAATCAACCTGGTAAAACCTATCAAACAGTTTTGGAATTTCTTCTTTTGGTATTCCGATTCCAGTATCTCTTATTTGTATTTGGACACTTTTATTTGAAATTCTTGAACTTACACTCGAACTCTCTGCTATTGAAACAGTTATCTTTCCATTTTGAGGTGTAAACTTGAATGAATTTGATAAAATATTCGATAAAATTTTTATCATCTTCTCTTTATCAAAAAATACTTCAATAAATTCTTCTTTTGATTCTATCTTTAAAGTAATATCTTTTTCTTCCGACAGTGATTCAAACGAAAGTGCAATCCCTTTAACAAATGAGACAACATTATTTTTCGATGCTTCAAGTTTCAATTTTCCTGCTTCCAATCTTGAAAGCTCCAATAATTGGTTAACCAATTGTAAAAGACGTTTTGAATTCCTCTTAATTATTCCGGCATCTTTAATGATACTATCGTCTGTAGTCTTAGAAACTATTTTTTCAGCCGGGCCGAGAATTAGTGTTAACGGGGTTCTGAATTCATGAGAAATATTTGCAAAGAATCTCGACTTCATTTTGTCAGTTTCTTCTTTTTCTTTTAGAACCGCAGCATCAAGTTTAATTTTATCTTTCAGTTTAACTCTGTTCAATTCATAGCGTCTTAAACCATATAAAGAAAAGACGAAAGCAAATCCATAAAATATGTAAGCCCAGGATGTTTTCCACCAGGGAGGAGTAATAATAATAGAAAGTGATGTTCCTGTTTTATTCCAAACTCCATCATTATTCGAACCTTTTACTCTGAATGTATATTCTCCCGAAGAAAGATTTGGATATGAAGCATAACGTCTTGTACCAGAATAAACCCAATCTTTATCTACTCCTTCCATTTTATATGCATATTTATTTCTTTGAGAATTATAATAACTTAAGGCAGCAAACTCGAATGATAAAAAGTTTTTATCATATGTTAATTTTATTTCTTTCCCAAATGGGATAGCTTTATCAAATAACTTGAAGGATGTTATTACAATTGGAGGGACATAATTATTCTCTTTAATGCTATCAGGATAAAATCTGATTAATCCATAAGAACGTCCAAAAAACATTTCTCCATTATCCATTTTAACTGCTAAATGGCTGTACCACGGATTTGATGAAAATCCCTGTAATACATCATAATTCTTAAATTGATTTGTTTCCGGGTTGAATTTTGAAATTCCTTTATCCGTAGCTAACCATAGATTTCCGTGAACGTCTTCAATAATACTATTTACTGTGTTACCAGATAAGCCATCTTTTTCAGTATAATGAATAAATGTTTTACTTGAAGGAATAAACCTATTTAAGCCTACATTTGTTGCAAACCAAAATCTTCCTTTTTTATCCTCATAGATTGTGAAAACCATTCGTCCGCTTATACTAGATGGGTTTTTAGGATCAGAAATAAATTCCGAAACAGATTTATTTTTCGTATCAAAACATATTAACTTCCCATTTTCAGTGGCTGCCCACAACAACTTGGATGAATCTTTATAAATAGTAGTTACGTAAGATTCAGTAGTAACAATCTTTTTTGTTTTACCTGTTTCAAAATCAAGAAAGTAAAGCCCGCCATTAAAAGCACCATACCACATTCCCGATGATTCGATAAACCCTATTGATCCCGTTTTTACCAAATTATATAATGTTGTTTTACCATCTTTAACTTTCTTAAGATAATCAAATCTATAATCACGGAAATACATTGCATCAGAGCTATCAACATACATTAAAAAAGGAGTGTCAAAATTTGAAAGGGACATATGCTCATTTTTTGTATCGAATTTTACAAATTTTTCAGACCTTTTATTAACCCATAATACGCCATTATTCCCTTTAATTAAATCGGTCACTCCACCCGAAAAATATTCTTTATACGGTAACTTTTTTAAAATAACTTTGTAAACACCATCTGTCTGAGTACTTACCCATAATGTTCCGGAACGATCAATGTAAAGCGAAGTAATATAGTTATTACCTAAGTAATAATTGTGAATAGATTTATTAATAAATTTTGGAAAGAATTTTTTTGATTTTAAATTAAAAGTAAAAATACCGTTTCTGGTTCCAATCCAGAGAAAACCGGAATGATCTAAACAAATAGCATTGACTCGATTAACACCATAAACGTTATGTGCATTTGGAACTGGAAGATAATTGGTGAATGTGTTTAATTTTTTATTAAACTCAACCAAGCCGTCTGAGGTACCCAGCCATAAAATTCCATCTTTATCTTCACAGATTGCTCTGATATAATATTTTGAAGAGGTATTAAAACTTGCGACTATATTTTTAGGATTATGCCAATAATGGTTAAATTTACCTGTTTTATAATTAAATTTATCAAGACCACTTACTGTTCCCATCCAGAATGAACCATCTTTATCAACATACGGTACACCGCTAATATAAAGTGAATCATATTCCACGCACAAAAATTTTCCCGATGCCTTATTAAATTGGTACACTCCTTTACCTGTTGTTACCCAAAATAAGCCTTTATTATCTTCAATCATATAGCAAACAAAATTTGCGAGAATTTGTTCTTTTTTCGAGCGATCAGGTAAATAATTTGTGAAGGTATTTGTCTTTCGATTAAACTTTTCAAGTCCATATCTGGTACCGAACCAAAGAGTTCCATCTATGTCCAAATAACTTGAAATAGCAGAGGCATTAATAAAACTTGTAGTATCTCCAGGATTATTTACATAAGATTGAAAACTATATCCATCATATCTGTCAATACCTTTTACTGTAGAAAACCATAAGTAACCTTCATTATCTTGGTTTATAAATTCAACAGAAGAATTAGATAAACCCTGCTCTCTTGTATAATGTTCAATAATTAAGCTATCCGATTGCGGATATAACAACCGAGATAGAATTAATATCATGAAAATATTTAAAAGGCAAAAAAATGATTTAAGTTCATATATAAAATTAAAAAACATGCATGTCTTTGTTTTAATAAACCTAACTAGGAAAAATGAATTTTTGGATCGAAATCAGTTGAAGTGGAATTTGGTAAGTGTGTAGTATAAAAAGAAAAAAATTATTTGTCAAGATGGAAGTGTTAAAACATTAGAAGGGTGTGATTTATAAAGGATTTCTAACTAACTATATAGTTTTATAGAGGAGATAAAATTTGCTTCTCTGCGATTAGCTGTGCGATTTTATAATTTTCAGCATATATCACTTGGGAGGCAAATACTTTTTAAGTAATATATCACAGTTGAATATTTTAATGCAATAAATTACAAATAATAATCGAAAACTAAAGTTTTCTTAAATTAGAATCTTATGACAGATCTTTTATATAAGTTTGAAAGGCTCAACTATTCTCTTAAGATAATCATAAACATATTTCTTCTTTTAATTATTGCATTTTTAGATTTTGAAACGGGGAATGAAATATCTTTTTCTATTTTTTATTTAATCCCCATAGCTTTGTCAGTCTGGACTATCGGTAAAAATCCCGGAATTATATTTTGTTTTGCTGGAGCAATTCTCTGGTTAATTGCTGATATGATGGTATCAAGCACTTATTCACTTACAGGAATTATTTTCTGGAACTCTCTTGTTAGATTAGGATTTTTTTTACTTGTAACATCATTGCTGACATATGTTAAAAAACAAATGAAGATGGAAGAGGAGCTAACACATTTTCTTGTGCATGATTTAAAATCACCTTTGGCTAATATTTTATCAAGCTTATTGTTGTTAAAGGAAGAACCAATTTATGAAACAGATGAGAGTTTAAAGGAACTTATTGATCTAAGCATTATATCTGCGGAGAAAATGAAATTATTTATAACCTCCATTCTTGATCTAGATCGCATGGAAAGTAAAAAAATGCCTTTAAAGAGTTCAGAAATTAATATTGATGATATTGTTAAAGCAGCAACAGACCAGGTAAAGGTCTTAGCAACCGGAAAAAATATTAAGATAACAAACATTATCGATATCAATAAATTTATTTCAGATGAGTATTTATTACTCCGCGTATTATCAAATTTATTAAGTAATGCAATCAAATTTAGCCCTGAAAATTCAGAAATTATAGTCAAAGTCAAGTCTTCAGAAAATAATGGAGTTGAATTTTGTATTAAAGATCATGGACCAGGAATAACGGAAGGCATGGAAAATAAAATATTTAAGAAGTATTCACAATTGGAGATGCGAAAAACCGGAAGCGTTGAAGGGAGCGGGTTAGGGCTTATATTCTGCAAAACTGCGGTTGAAGCTCAGGGTGGTAAAATATGGATTGAAAATAAAAAGGAAGGGGGAACCGCAGTAATTTTTAATTTGCCTGAAGTAAAAGTTAATAAATAATATTTTAATTACTTTGAAAACAAATGAGTAATTTTTAAAAAATCTTGGATTAGCACTAACATACTCTCCGAATACCACTCCCCTACCGCGGGAAGCTGACCGCTAAAAAATTTACTAAATGGAAATCTAACCTTGATAATTATTGATATGAGATTGTCTTAAATTGCGCGCGACCAGGGGGTAGCGTGTCTGGATAGAAACAGTCAGGTATTAAGAATTATAAAATAAACTTCGTAATATGTACTATAGGGGTCATATTTGTCATAGTAAAAAAAAATGTGCTTCAAATTCAAACACAGTCTTTTTTAAATACAGTAACTATTGCTCAACCTTCTGAGTAATAATTACTGTAAATATTTTGACAAAAATTTTGTTAGGTAATAATTACTTTCAAGTATTCTGGCATTCCCATTGAATAAGTCTGAAAAAAGAATGAAATACACAGTTTGAAAAATGTTAAAAAAAAATATAAGGAGAAAGAGATGTTAAAATATTTATCAATGCTCATGGTTTTAGCCTTATTTGTAATTGGCTGCACTGATGAATCAAGTATGGTTTCACCAGTTAATAATTCAATAAATACTGATGAGGAAGTCAGTAATCCGAATTGGATTACCCTGCCTTCTTCTGATGATTTAGCTCTTAAAAAAGATATTTCCGTTGGTAAAACTATCTACGGTGATCAGGAATCTTTATTAGAGATTAATACCGGCTATGCAGGCGGTCCTTTTGGATGGATTTCAATAACTGCTAATGCAAGATTCCAGCGCTATTCTTTTACCGGTTCAAGATATGTTTCTATGTCTGTTAATGATCAGTTTGGCACTGCTTCATTTTCGCCTTCCGGTACCTGGGCAAAATCTGTAATTTATAATTTAACTATTATGGGTGTTGATCTAAGTAAAGTTGATCCTTCTAAAGTAAGTTTCGTTTATATGTCACCTGATGGCAAATATTATAAAGCAAAATATCAGAGTATTTATGTTGAAAAACAATCTGGTAAATTACAGATTATCAATGCCCAGCTGCCTCATTTTTCACGATGGGGATTTATTAACTAGTTATTTTAATGAAAAAAGATGGAGATAAAAAGCCAGGCCGGGGAACCTGGCTTTTATATTTTGTGACATTTCATAGTTAGACCTTTTAATTATCCAACCTGCTGAATTTATTATAAATTTTTCGGCTCAGGATTTAAATAGCATGACTGAAAATTTAAATCAGCTTATAAAAAGATTTACTATTAATATTGAAGCGAGCGAACCGGAGACTCACTATTCTATTAGGCAAAATGGGAAGTTGATAAATTCCCCGACAAAATAAAGTAAGCCCTATTAAGAGGATAACCAGGATATTGCAATTGTTGAAGTTCAGCTGCTTGATAAAAACAATAACGGGACATTTTTAGCCAATAATCGTATTATTTTCGATGTTAGTGGAGAAGGGAAGATTATTGGAGTTGATAATGGTGATGTTTCAAGTCTGGAGAATTATAAATCACACGATCGAAAAGCTCGTTTTGGTCGTTGCATCGTAATTATTCAAACAACCGGAAAGAGTGGTAGAATTAAACTGACAGCTAAATCACAGGGATTACCCAATGCCATGATAGAAATTATGAGTGAATAATTCCTTTAAAAGGAACAAATCGGGTTAATACATTTTTAATAAGGATTTACATATACCCTCTGTTTTGGATATGTGTCAATAGTGAAAATCCCTTTATATATCCTTAATTTTGGAGTTAACATGAAAAAATTATGTTTTCTATTTATTGTGCTGTTTACCTATAACTATCTTGTTGGCCAAACTCTTGAACTTCCTGCACCACAGAAAACCGGGGGAATACCTCTAATGGAAGCGTTGGCCAAAAGAACTACAGTCCGGGCTTTTGATACAAAAGAAATTTCAATGCAGCAGCTTTCTAATTTGCTGTGGGCATCATTCGGGATTAATCGTCCGGATGGAAGAAGGACTGCACCATCAGCCAGTAACAAACAGGAAATTGATATTTATGTGCTTCTAAAAAGTGGTGCTTATGTGTATGACGCTAAAAATAATAGACTGATTGAAGTAACACAGGAAGATCTTCGTAATCAAGCAGCCGACCAACGGTTTGCTGACGCACCTGTTCAATTGATCTTTATAGCCGACTTAGCAAAAAGAAGCGAAAGTTCAGAAGAAGGAAAATTGAAAACCGCAAATATCGATTGCGGGTACATCTCGCAAAATACATATTTGTTTTGTACCTCCGAAGGTCTGGCAACGGGAGCCAGGGGTACAATCAAACGTGATGCATTGATTTCCAAACTAAAACTAAGGGCTGAGCAGAAAATTTTGTTAGCACATTCCGTTGGTTATCCCCAGGCTATCGAAAACCTTGGCGATCATTAGTCATCGGCTTAGCAATTATTTTTAGTTGCTTATCCACAAGGAACATTGTCGGCGTAGCATAAATAAAATAATCTGTTGCTGCTTTTCCATTGAAGGTAATGGCAAAAACCATGTTTATTAGGAATCGTTCCCGTATAATATGTAGGCCAGACAGAACCCGCAAGCCAATCGGCAGTTGATGCCAATTTTCCAAACGCCCCTTTGGAACGAAATGAACTTCCAAAATATCTAAACATTTGTTCCTTTAATTGATTTATAACTCTTATCCAATAAAAAGTCCTTAAGCTCAATAATTCCTCCGACGACTGGGCCTAACAAATTTTTAGCAAAAGTAAGGAAAGACATAACTAATGCATCGCTGGGCAGTACGCCATAATAATGAAGCAGGTAGATAAAGAGCCCTTCACGTACACCTAATCCTGAATAGGAAATAGGGAGCATATTTGCGATAGTTACTACTGATCTAATCCAGCCTAACACTAAAATACTTAATGAAATATTTATTGATGCTGCCAATAAATAGAAAGCTATTATACTCAAAAAATGATATGAAAGCATGATAATAATAATTTCAACATGATCCTTAAATGCAAGGTTCTGAAATTCTTGCATTGCTTTAAATAAATTCCCAATTTTATCTTTTACAAATAAGGGAATAGGAATCTTGATTAATAAATTTTCAACTATTTTTAGGAATTTAGTATTTAATAGAAAAATGTAACTTGCACATAATAAAATTAAGATACTAAACCACACTATTAGCAAAAGTGAATAATTATAACTAATTAGTGTTGGTATTGAACATAACAAACCGATAAGAATAACAATGAAAATTTCAAGATACCTATTAAAAACTACCACAACAGCTGCGGATGACTTCGAGCCAAACTTTTTGAATTTATACCATTTTACGGCACCACCCGAAAGAGAACCTGGAAGGAATAAAGAATAAAAAGAAGTAGTTAAATAAATTATTAATATTTCCTTAAAGGATATCGACATCTTTTGAATTGTAGTTAAGTATTTTGTTTGAAGTGACGAAAGCAGGATTACCGGAATACTTATTAAAAAAGCTAAAAGAAATAAAATTATTTTTACCGAAGATATAGATTTTAAAATATTATAAAACGGAATTTTGATAAATATATAAGCAAGAATAATAGAAGTAAAAGAGATTTTTATTGCTAATAAAATTTTTCTATTCATTTAATAATTTTTTCTGTATATCATTTGATATGCAAATCCGGCAGATTTGAATTTTTCTCCAAGCCAAAACAGTATAAAGTACCTGATCTTTGAAAAACTTTTGTAATCAAAGGGTCCCAAGATTCTTTTCCAAAATATTTTTATCCATTTATTTATTTCAAATGAATTAGATTTATTTTTCCACAATAGGCTGCTTCCAAGATTATTTTTGTTTTGTAACTTTTTACTGAAAAGATACAAGTTGTATATCCCCTCGCCGCGTTTAAATTGAAATCTAAAATATTGAAATACAGATAATCTCTTTAAATGTTTAACATCATTATTAGTATAAACTAATTTATAACCATTTGCTTTTAATCGCCAAGCTAATTCAATATCTTCGCTAACACTGATAAAAGACGGGTTCCAGATATATCCATCCCTTTTAAAACAAGCCTCTAAACAAGTTCTTCTATACATAATATTACCCCCTATTCCGAAAAACCCATCTGGATTAACTTGAACTTCCTTAGGAAATTTTCTTCGAATTCGAATTTCTTGAAGGAACGGTTCCTCTTCAATATAATTGCCACTTACGCCATCTGCATTGTACTTGGAAATTTCCTGAACGAAAATTTCCAGCCAATTATTTTCAGGTATGGTATCATCGTCTAAAAAAGCAATGAGATCTCCTTTTGATTTCTCAAAACCTTTATTCCGCATTGCGCTTGCGCCAAGGTGATTTTTATCTTCCATAATAATCAACTCATCAGGTTTTCTTGTTTGATTATTTACTGCCTGTAGAACAAAAGATAGTGAATCTCTATTTGTGGTCGGAATTATTAAGGATATTATATATTCGTCTTTATTTTGCCCCATAAAAAAACATAGGTTTTGATTGATAAGTTTTCTATATGATCGAAAGTTCCAAGTTGTTTTGAATTTTAGCAGCTAATAGGTTTCTATAAATTGTAATATGCATTTCAATAGATTTATTTAATTCATAATTTTCAGCAACATACATCTGTCCTCTTTCGCCTTTCTGCTTCCAATTATTATTTTCTAATAGTATTTTTAATCCTGAAGCAAAATCATCATTTTTAACAAAAAAGCCAAAATTTTCGGTGATGTTTTCAGGATTCACCGAACTTAAAATTGCACATTTGTGTGCTAATGCTTCCAGGAATGCGTTTGGAAGCCCTTCCCTTTTCGCAGGATTTACTAATACCCAGCTCTTCTCTAAAATGCTCGTTATTTTATTTGTTTCAAACTGATTAATAAAACCGGTAATTTCCAAATTTTTTAATTTTGAATATTTCTTTCTTAAATAATTTTCAAAAATATTATCACGGCTTTTACCAACTGCAATAAATTTTATTTCAGGGAAAGCCTCAGCAAGTTTAAAAAACAACTCAGGCCTTTTCCTTCTATCCATTCTGGCAATAAAACAAACGACCGGGTCACCGGATTTAATTATTTCATTTTGCGGAATTCTAATTGGAGTTGGAAGAAATTCAGCTTTATTTTTTAAACGATATTTTTGTTTTACTTTTTCTTCAAGAAATTTTGCGGTATAGAATACGTGTGATGCTTTCCTAACAGATTCTGAAACCAAAAAATTATTTTCGAAAATAATATTTAAAAATACTTGCAAAGTATTATAAGATGGATAAACAAGCTCATGTATCCAATCAAAAAAATTTCTTGGGTCCCGCGAAGTAATTATGTGGATTTTTTTTGGTAATTCACGAATAGCTAAATATGTTATAAAGGATGGTTCTTCCGAATGATAAATATCTGCATTACATTCCACTAATAATTTTTTTGCATAAAGAGGATTGGATTTTGAAAAACCAAGTACTTTGATACCGTCCAGATTTTCAAATTCTTTTTGATTTTTTTGTTTTGGAACGACGGCAAAGATTTCAATGTTTCGTTTTACTAATTCTTTACCGATAGTCCGGGTTACACGGCCAAAGCCGCCAAACTTTCCCCATGCAAATATCTCTGTGCAGATAAAACAGATTCTCATATTGTACTAGCAAATTTTATAAATTATATTTTAGCTATAATTTGTTTAAATAGCCGTCTGTTTTAGTGGAATAATCTGGAAATTAATCTTTTTAACAATTTGTATAACTAATATTAAATATTATTCCTTCTAAAAATTAAAATTTGTAAAGATCATGAGATCTTTTATGGATAGATATTTGCCATTAAAATTGCGGAAATTAAAATTTTAGTATTGGTTTGGCAATGGATTTTTCAACTAATATTTTGGAATAATTATAATACAAATATTTTTGAGCTATATGATTCCAGCCAAATAATTCTTCAACTCTTTTTCTTGCAGCAAGCTGCAGTAACCTAGTAAGATTAGGATCACCTATTAATTTAATCAAAGCATTTCTAATTGTATTTGCATTTTTAGAATTAACTAAAATTGCAGAATCGCCTACCACTTCTGCACAGCCGGTATCATATGTAGTAATAATAGCCATACCGGATAACATCGCTTCAAGAAGAACAACTGGAAAATTTTCCGATTCGGAAGTGAATACAAATATTTCAGATTCTTCATAAAGCCTTTTTAACTGATCAGAATCATTTTCAACATATCCTAAAAAATTAATGTTAAGATTTTTTTCTCGCGACATATTTTTAAGAATATTTAAATAAGGACCATCGCCAACAATATTGATTGTATAATCATGCTTAAGGTTTTTTATAGCTTCCAAAAAATACTGGACACCTTTTCGTTCAAACATTCTTGTAACTATAAGAATTTGTTTTTTCTTCATTACGTTTGAGTAAAATTTATTCAAGTCTATACCGTTTGGAATTATTGCTGTTTTCAATTTGGGATTGATGTTTTTTACCATTAGTTCTAAATTTTTGCTGGGGAGAATTATTTTTTCCGAATTTGAAGTGATTATCTTCCAAAACGGCAGTAGAATTTTATGAAGTAATTTGAAACGATCGGGATTATATCCCGGTACATCGGAACCATGAGCAGTTAAAATATACGGAACGCCTTGCAATATTTTTACTGCAAAGGCCAAAATACCATCGGGAAAAATAAAATGGGTATGATTTATTCGGTATTTATTTTTTTTACATAAATTTATTATTAAAGGGATCGCCAAAATGATGTATGAAATCATTTCGGAATAAGTGCAAATGGTTCTATTTAACCTAATACATTTTACTCTGTAAATATTAAGATTACCGACTTTTTCATAAGCAGGGAAGTTTTTAAATCTCATTGTTACTAAATCAATTTCAAAGTCTTGTTTGCTTAACTCATGAGTTAATCCATTAACTACTTTGGCCCCTCCACCGCCAATTGGGGGATACTCGTAACAGAGCATTAAAATTTTAATGTTTAAACTCCTTAAGAAGATTGCCTAAAAATTTATAGGAATGACTTTATGAATAAGATTATGCCTAAGGTAAAGTTTTATATCTTTAATTGTTGTGAGAAAGGACAACCTGATTTTAGCATGATTCTATTCTCTTAAGAGGATGGGTATATCAAATGGGTTGATAAATATTTGATAAGGTAATAAGGTTAATCATGATCACGAAACGTTTCGTGTAGTGAAGATTCAGCAAATTAATGTTACATAATTTGGAAAAAATGTTACAAATAAGGTTGATAAACTTGAATGGTTAAATTATGTTTGCATAAAAAGAAGATTAGTTTTTTGTACTATTCTTATTAAGCACTTGCTTAATTATAAGCTCTTTCTAATTACATTGTTCATATTATTGTTTTAAGGTTTCGATTTAATTACAACGTTATTAGACTTATTCGTGAGTATATCAAAGTAGAACAAGGGTAGACAAGATAAGAAGCTTATCTAATTCACTCTTCCCCTATTGGTTATACCCTCTTCATTTTGATATGGTTAGTTAAGTTAGAATTTATCCTAGCAGATAAGGCAATATAATAATATGAGAACTTATCCATTTGATTATGTCTCTACCAGTTTAAGATTAGGAAATTTCTACGGCATTATTTTTAAGAATACTTGTACTTAGTGAAAAATTATAAAGCATTATTTATTAATTATAAGGAGAATTACTATGAAAACAGTATTGTTCGTTCGTACGGGAAGTAAGAGTATTTTTGACGGATCAGTGAACGGAACTTCACTGAAATTAAATGGTGACATCGCAGCAACTAAAACTGAAAACCAATTTCAAATTAACAAAGGCTTTGTTGAGGCAGGTATTTTACCCGGACTCGATGGAAAAGGCGTCTTTACACTTGAAGCTACTGTTGCTCCTACAGCAGTCCTTGGCAGCCGGCAGAACATTATTGAATCTCAAACTCCACCTGTTGCTTTATTTATCGATGATAAAGGCTTTCTTGTTGGGAGTGTTAATGTGAGCACCGGATGGAAATCAATTACAAGTAATATGGCTTTTACCGCAGGCAAATCTTATCATGTGCGGTTTTCAAGAGATGCAAACGGCAATCTTAACCTTGAAATTGATGATAAGAATGTAGGAACACTTGCATTACCCGGTGCTTTGCAGCCTGTGGGCACATTAGGATTTAGAATCGGTACAGGTATGGATGGTAATGCTTATCAATATAAAGGTATAATTGGAAATGTTCAAATCCGTAATGGCGTTTTTACTTCTGCCGAATGGAATAAAAGGTTAACAAATGCTAACAATTTACAGGAAAAAATAAAAGCTAAATTAGGTATCAATATTCCTGTACAAGTATTTCCAGGGTTAGATGAAAGTAATATTCGTCTGCAGGTAATTAAAGAGATTATGAATGCAGCCGGAGTTGAAAAAATAAGTGATCTGGATACTCTCCGAATAAGTGTTCCAACCAAAATATCGAAGGGGAAGGTTTTAGTAGCTAATAAAAAGAGTGACACATCGAAAATCAATTGGAAATCCGTAGCAGTTAATTTTAAAAATTCTACTACTGCAGAAAAACAAACACAACTTGCGAAATTCTTACCTAATAGGAATAGTCTAAAAATTCTGAAAACAGCAAAATTGGATGCTGTATTAACTGGAACTGCTACTACCGGCAGTGCTGCTGGTTCCACATTAAGTCACTCTACCGGCACTACTATTGGTTCTACATTAAGTCACACTGCAGGCAGCACTATTGGCTCCACTTTAAGTCACACCAATTTTGGAGGAACAACCACTACAGGAACACTCACAAGCGAAACATTAACAAAGACTATTAAGTTATACCCCAGCAATACTAAACTTAGCGATCTATTAGATATCAATAAAATAGATCTAACTGTTAAAGATAAAGATTTACTAGTTAGTAATCTTGAATCAAAAACGCCATCACTGTGGTTAGGATTGAGCCAAATGCCCCAAACCTTTACATTGAAAACATTACCGCTTAATACTTCAGTAATCATTGCCGGAAATCTTGATCTTACTGATACTCAAGTTATAATCGAACCGGATGTTGAGAAACTTTATATAATTGCCGAAAATGTGATTTGTGGACCTAATGCAAAAATTACCTGGCGTAAACCGGGTGGATTTACCCCTGGAAGACTATCTAATCCGGATTTAAATGGACGCGGATGGAGCGGTGTACAAACAAAGCCAAATTCTTTTGATGGTTTGGATGGTGAAGATGGTAGAGCAGGTGAAAGTGGTATTAATGGAGCAAGGGGTCTTAATGCTCCAAGTCTGGAAATGTGGGTAAAAAATTTAACTAATGTTCCGTCAATTGATCTAAGCGGCGAGAATGGGATTATCGGCGGCAGAGGACAAAATGGAGGTAATGGTGGTAGCGGTGCCGATGGTCATCTCGGAGAGGTTACCGATATTCTGGTCACTTCATGGTGCAGTAAAGATCCAGGAGATGGGGGAAATGGAGGAGACGGAGGTCATGGGGGAAATGGTGGAAGAGGCGGCAATGGAGGTAATGGTGGTAATATAACCATAGGTGTATTGGATGGAACACTTTCAGCAACTGTTACTGCAGGTCAGTTTCAATGGAAAAATCAAGGAGGTCAAATAGGTAGGGGTGCACCGGGAGGTTCGGGTGGTTTTGGAGGCCGGGGAGGCAGGAGCGGTGCAGGAGAAAAATGTCATGATGCAAAAAATGGTAATAGCGGTGCACAGGGTCAGCCTGGCAGCATCGGAGCTGATGGAAACAGCAACGGTTCGGATGCAAATGACAGCTTCTTTGAATTTTCAGAAGATGACTGGAATGAATTATTAACCCGACCGTTTATAACCGAGATCAATCCGAATGACGTATTTCCAGGTAATGTAATTACAATTAAAGGCAGCCTTTTTGTTGCCAACGATCGAGTTATAATAAATGGTTCTGCTTCATTGATACCCATTGTTAATGCTGATGAAAGCATCTCGGTAACAATACCGCTAAATATTACAGGGGGCACAAAATCCGTTTATGTCCAACGTGCTTCCGATAATACTGAAAGCAACCGTATCCCTATTCGTGTAAAACCACAGCTTGATAATCTTCCACCTTCATTAGCTCCGGATACCGACGTAACCATTACAGGCAAGGCATTTTTGGTAAATGCTTCAGTATTAATAGATGGGAATGCAATTCCGGGAAATGTGAATCCTAATGGTACACAAATAACATTTACAATGGTAGGTACGGGTGGAACAGGCAGCAGTGGTGGTTCTGTCACCGTATCTGTGCGTAACCCTGACGGTCTTGTTAGCAACACGCGCACTGCTACAAAACCTCGAATACTAGAAATACCATTCACCTTTGGTGAGAACGATCTTCCATTTCCCAATTTTTCAGATGGTATTCCTTCATGGGATACATATGAGGAAACTTTTGGAGCTGATGAAGTCTGGCATGAATTACTTGATCCTATTTTTGGTCATCCGATTTTGACAGCTGCTTATTACGAATTTTATAATTATTTTTTGAAAGGTCAAGCAAATGGAGGATTAGCAACGGGTTTCTGCACTTCACTTGCTAGCTTTGTAGCCGATAAGTTATGGAAAGGTGAAAATGACACACATACTATAACTAAAGACAGCATTCACAAGCTGCTTACAGCAGTCCATGGCAAGCTGCTCAGCCGCGAATCGCTACTTCATTTTCATGACCAGGGCAGGCAGGCGATTGCAAGAGTAGAGTTGACAGCAAGGCAGATTGAAAGAACATTTTTAACGGGGTGCGACAGAAATGTTGCTCCTCTTTTATTTTTCATTCCTTCGGGTGAGGTCTGGGATTCGGGTTATTTCGACAAGCTCAGCGATTCACATTGTATTATGCCTTACCGCTTTGTTTATCCGGATGGTCATCCGGGTCCTCAGCTCAGTGCCGATGGAAGCACAACTATCTCAAGCCTGGATGGAGTTCAATTATTTTGCTGGGATTGTAATAATCCTGGCAGCAATAATTGCAGATTGGAGTTTAGAATGGATTCCGGTGTTTTAAATTATTCTTATTTTCCCGGCGGTGCTATGGAATTTGACAGCACACAGGGAATTACGCTTGGATTCTGGACCAACGGTGATTATAATCTGGCAGATCATGATCTTCCTTTTAGCGGACCTTTCGGGCTTACTAGCTTTATTATTGATTTCTTATTGAGCCCTGCTGATTTGGAGATAACCGACGAAAATGGTTTAAGAGTCGGAAATTTCAATAATAAAATTTATAGTGAAATGCCCGACAGTCATCCATGCTATTTGATTAAGGGTGCTTATTTATTGCCGGTTGGGAAAAGCTTTACACGTGATATTGTAGGTAATGGAAATGGGAATTACACTTTCAATAGTATTATGCCCGATGGTACCACAATCAAGCTTGAGAATGTTACTACACAACCAGGGCATAGAGATACACTGCTTGTAAATTCGGATGCTTCACAGATACGCTTTGCACCGCAAATCGAAAAAGATTTCACTATTACTTTTTCAAAGCTGGTGGACAATCAAGTTAGATCGTTAGCTCTAAGCGGTGTCGGTGGGGGACCCGGAACGGAAATGGATGTTACTGTAGCCCCTGATCTCAGTCTTTTCAGACTTGGTAATCGAAGCTCTGCTAAAAATGTCACCGTTAAAGCTTTCTCAGTAGATAAGGCGAATGCTATTCCTGTAAATAAAAATGCTGCAGTAGCATTACCCAACAATAACGATTTGGTAGTTACTGTCAGCGATTGGAAAACGATAGACCTGAACGTTGAGACACTTGCTTTTTAATTTATTAAGCAAGAAGAAGAATCTAAAACAATATTTTTCTAAATTTAATCGGAACAAAACCTGGCTGTGAAATGCAGCCAGGATTTTTACTTTGAAGATATGAACTTTTATTTCATACAAAAACTAAGTATGTAAGCAGGCAATTTAAGAAAGCAGTAAGAACAGCGAAACAAAATGGTAGAATTCATTCCTATTTGCTCCGACCTTCGTTTACTTAACTTTTTAAATCATAGTTTTGGAGATAAGAACCTGCTCAATATAAAAGAAAAGTTGCTATCGTTTCCTTCTTAATGACATTCATAAACTGGTTTTTAACACTTCATATCCTGTAGGCCGCTTTATTATCAAATCTTTAGCATTTTTATCTACCTTAAATTTCATTTCTTCACCTGGCTGAAGTTCGTTTATAATTGTTTTTGTATTACCTGCCTCAACTTGGTATCCCATTATTGCATAACCCGGTATACCGTTATTTCCCATTATTGTAATACTAATATCGTTATCATTCTTTTCTATTTTTTTGATTATTACCGGTGAACTAATACTCTTTAATGTATCATAAGAAGGTTTGGTAATTAAATGAATATCACATACACCGTGTACTCGTTGAGGATAATTATATGTATGATCTTCACCCATATGAGTACGGTAATCATTTAGACAGAAATATATAGCACCGCTAATATTGGGCACATCCGAAAACATTTTAATTTGCTGAACCATTTCACGGCAGCGTCTTGCATCTCCGCCTTTAAATGCCGGTTCACAAAGTCCCCACTCTGAAATTACCAATGGTTTATCAGGATAATCCTGACATATTTTTTTAAGGTGATATGGAATACTTTCAATACTTTCTTTGTACCATGTTGAGTAATATTCATTAAACATCAATACATCACCTATTTCGCCAGCGTCATCAGGAAGTTTTGGGTAATCTGATTTGTGCATTCCGAGACGGTTGCTAACGTAATTTACCAATCGAGAAGAATCAATTGACTTTGCAAAGTGATACAATTTATTTATGGATGAAATATTTAAAGTATCGCGGCTTTCCAATTCATTCCCAATACCCCAGGCAATAATGCACGGGTGATTAAAGTGTTCGTTAATCATTTCATTAAGTTGTTTGCATCCCAATTTCAGTAAAGTATCATTTAGCATAGTTGCCGGGCCCCAGTATGGAATTTCTTCCTGAACTAATATTCCATGACGGTCGCACCAATCAAATACATAATCATCCTGCTGCCAATGAAAGCGTGTAAAAACACAGTTAGCTTTTTTCATTAGCTTTAAATTTTTTACAAGATCTTCTTTAGTTTCTGCCATTCCATGTTCCAATGTTGAGCCGGGCATCCATTCTACTCCCATTAACCTAACCGGTTCACCGCTTAAAACAATGCGATGGCCTTTAACTTTAATACTTCTAAAACCGAATACTGCACTAAGTTCATCAATTTTCTTGCCTGCTATTCCTTCCGTTATGATTATTTTATAAAGATCGGGATGATCAAAATCCCATTTTTTTATATTCTTCAAAGTGAGTCCGGAATTATACGAACCTTTTTTGAATACCGTTTTCAGTTTTCCCGAAAATATCGTATCTGCGGTGGGTTGATTTTCCTCAATAATTTTTGCGTTAAAAGTTATTTCCTCAGGATTTGAAACCGAAGCATCAAGTAATTTAACACTTATATTAGCTACGCCTGAATTGCCATTGGGTGTTGCGGCAACATGGATATATTCCATAGCCTTTCGTTCAGTTGAAACCAAATAAACATTTCTAATTATGCCTCCGTCGTTTGGCCAGTCATAGGATCCTAAGAAAGGGATATTGTCGCGCGAATAAGAATTACTTACTTTAACAATAACTCTATTTAAGCCCGGTTTTATAAAAGGCGTAATGTCAACAAAAAAGCGGGTATATCCGCAGCCGATATGAGAACCGGCTTTTTGTCCGTTGACGTAAACAATTGCATCATGGTACACGGCATCAAACTGCAGCCGGACAAGCTTTTTCATTTGCTGTTTTGCAATTTCAAAATCACGTTGATACCATGCGGTTCCCGAATATCCTTCAAGACCATGCATTACATTCCAAGTATGGGGCACGACAACAGTTCTTGAATCCGAATTAGGCAAACCGTTCAATGCCCAATTATTTGATTCACCGACTCCGGTGGAATCTACCGTAAACTGCCATTTGCCGCTGAGCAATTTTTGTTCTTTCAATGTTTGTGCATTGCAGAATGAATAAAATAATATTACCGAGAATAAAATTTTAACAAAACTGTTTTTCATGATAAGTACCCTTTGGAAAAGTTAACTTTTATTTTTAATTAAATATTTGTTAATCATTTGCAATGGTCAGATGAACAATAGCTCCGAGATGATTTATATCCAGTTCCAGTGTTTTTTGTAAATTAAAGTGGGCTTTTTCTTTATTTCCGAACCCTAAAAAACCTAGCCCAATAAGGTAATTACAATTTATTTGATTGCGGCGGTTAAGATCTTCTTCCCATATCAGCATATCCGGTAATGAAACGGCAAAATAATCCATCTTCACATTATCAGATAAATGGCTTGTTCCGTAACTTATCAATTTATTGAAATAGTCATGAGCTTTTTCTTTTTGTCCCAGCTTTAATAACGCTAATCCCTGGTAAAAAATCTTATCGGGAGTTTGATCGTTATAAAAGAATGCATTGGAAGGTTCTGAAGTGCCGGATGAAGCTTTCACAAAATAGATTTGCGCATTTTGATTATCTCCCTCAGCTTCATAAACACAACCGATATGGAAATCAATATCGTTTTCTTTCGTCCCGAATAGTTTTCCTTCTCCTAAATTTTCCGGATAATTTTTAGCCGCGAAAAATAGTTCAAGCGCTTCTCCGAATCTGTTTTCGCTAAAAGCAATATTGCCTAATTCAACCTGACTGATAACATATTGGCCGGTTACCTTTCCTTCGCCGCCTTCCCAAGGATGGAATTTATGATTCAAAATTAATCCTTTTGCAACTTCATATTCGCCGACTTGATTATAAAGCGTTATTTTTTCAAGGTATAAATCGTCACGCGATTCAACAAGCGCCGAATATCTTTCAAGAAAAGCCAGCCTTTCCGAAGCCGGTTTTCCCAGCTTTTTATAAAGTTGATCAAGCTCCATGAGAATTCTGGCATCCGAAGTATCCAACTCGAATGCACGTTCTAATACTTCGAGCGCCTTCTCTTTTTCCCCATATTTATTATAATATATCAGAGCAAGATTACGCAAGACAGTTGGAAATTTATTATTCAGTGATATGGACATTTCCCAACATGAAAGAGCTTCATCATATTGACGGTTAGCATACCAGAAATTGCCCAGATAATATGGAGCTTTACTATCATTATTATTTAGTGTAATAGCATCCTTTAATACCAATACCTCTTCAATACGATTTGGGAAACAATAGTCCGGTTTAATTTCGGATGCCTTTTGATAATATTTAAGCGCATCCGTTTTATTTCCCGAACAGGATGCAAAATATCCCAGGAAATAATAAATCATCGGATAAATAATTTTTTGATTTACCATTGTTTCCGAAAGCAATTTTGAGGCTTCATCAAATAAACCGGCGGACGAATAATCCAAGGCATATTCGATGCAATTATGCTCCCAGCCGCGCATTAATTTATTTATTTCTTTTATTAGGGCACTTGCTTCTTCGTATTTTAACTCCCCGGTCAGCGATAGATATTTTTCAAATAAACAGCCGATGTTGAATTTATCGTAGGCAAGTGAGGATTCGATCAATTCCATTGCTTCGGATCTTTTGCCGAGTTTTCGCAGTGTTACTGCCTTAAGATGAATAGCTTTATGATTGTGCAGGTTTCTAGTTAATGACTTTTCTATCAGATCATTTGCCTCAATAAAATCATTTTTATAAACGGCTATTTGAGCAAGCGAGAAATAAGCGGCATCTTGCCACGCGGCATTCCAAACTGCTTTAAAAAATGTCTCATACGCTTCGTCTAATCTCCCCTGCAGTTTGAGCGAACAGCCTAAATTGTAATACGGTTCTCCGTCATAAGGATTCGGATTTCTTTTTGTAATTGTCGAGACGGCATTTCGAAAATATTTCTCGGCTTTTGCAAACTGACCGTGCCTCATCAGCCGCAGGCCCATTGAATTATTGCAGCGGATATCTCCGGGATCCCGTTTCAACGCATCCTTATAATAATCCGTAGGATCATACGTTGCATGGCGGTATTGTTCCAAATGAATGCCTGTGAGATACAATTGCTCAATTTCATCTATTTCATACGGCGGCTTTGCCGGTGCAGCAGATTTAGGAACTTTTTCAATTTCATCTTTCTCCGGCAGCCATGCAACCAGAATTTTTCCTTTAGAATCGGTCACTTTAACTAACACTTCATGATTCTTAATTTCTCTCTCTAAAGTGACTGATTTGTTAAATGATACCTCAGGAGAAAAATCGAATGTTTCACTAAACAGAATTTTTCCCTCATGATTCAATTCAACTTTTGCATTTTCATATAATGAAGTTGTATATACTTTTATTATTGCTTCGCCTTTATTTATCTCAAGATTAAGCATTGCCTCTTTAGTTGCATTCTTTACGACGCCTATGTCTCGGTAAGGCATAAAATATTGTTTGAAGCTTTTCTCTTCATAAGGCATTAACCAGGAAAAGTCCGGTTGATTATCCGTAAAAACCCCGCACATTAATTCGATGTAAGGGCCGTTATTATCGGTTAAGTTTTTATCCCAGGTTTTCCCGAAATCTCCGTTTCCCCATGTCCATTGTTTTTTACCCGGTGATATATTATGATTTGCGATATGAAGTAAACCGCCGTGAGTATCATGTTCATATCCGCCGACAAAATCATATTTAGAACTTACGGCCATATAAGATGTGGGTACCGGTATATTTTTATACCTTGATATATCAACACCGGCGGAGTAATCTACATTATAATATTTCCCGGTAGCAATCGGATAAGTTGAAACATCACGTTTACCGTGGTCGAATACCGCATGAACATCGGGAGGAAATACAGATTGATAATGATCGTTAACATGTACTGCAGGATTAGCCCACCATAGAAATGTCTGAGGAAAAGGAGTTCGATTATATAATTTTACGCTAATTTCCAAATACGCTTTTTGAGGGTATAATGTAAATCCCATCAAACCTTTCGTACGGCTCATCCTTTCTATCTCGTTACACCAAACAGTTTTACTGCCGTCTGAATTCTCTTCAAAACAAAAATCTAAAGGTTCAAAGGTACTTGGGCGATGATGCTGCGGCCAATTGAACTCTATTCCGCCCGAGATCCATGGACCGGTAAGTCCTACAAATGCCGGTTTTATAACTTCGTTGTAATAAATAAAATGTCTTTGTTTTACTTTATCAAATGCCATTTGAATCCGTCCGCCAAGCTCAGGCAAGATCATTATTTTCAAATACTTGTTTTCCAAAAAGCATGCATGATATGTTTTGTCTTTCTTTTCATCAAAGATTTTTTCAATGACAGGAAACGGATATACCGCTCCGCTGCTTCCTTGATAAACTCTTCTTTCGAGGAAGATAGGGTTTTTTTCAGGCTTTCCTACTCCATATGTTGGAATTATTATATTTTCTTCCCAAACTTTCACACTCGAATTCATATTTTATTTTTCTTTTTTATTGTGGTATTGAATCCATATAAATTAAATTAAACATTGAACAATATGGAATTGTCCACTATCTATTTATGTTTCTCAAAATGTGTTACTGATCTTATTTTTCAGAGTCCACTAAATTTATGTTTGGTTCTGGTTGTGCATAAATTAATTCTCTTTCAATCTGTTCGAGCGATTTCCCCTTTGTTTCAGGCAATTTTTTATATATAAATACAAAACCAAGAATGCATATCAAACCATAGAGCCAAAATGTACCGAAAGAATTTAATGAATTATTAATAATCGGGAAAGTATAAGTCAATATGAAGCATGCACTCCATAATGCAAAAGTTGCAACCGACATTGCAATGGCGCGAACTCTGTTGGGAAAAATTTCAGAGATTATTACCCATGTTACAGGTGCTAAAGACATTGCGTAACAGGCAATCGCCGTAACTACCAAAACAAGAAGAGGTAAACCATGAAAATGGAAGTAATACAAACTTCCGATAATAGCATAAATTATAGCCAAACCGCCCGCTCCTATAAGCATAAGTGCTCTACGTCCGAATTTGTCAACAGCGAACATCCCGACGAAAGTAAATATTAAATTAACACTGCCGGTAATAACTATATTGAAAAGAATATCCGAAACCCCATATCCTGCTGCGGAAAAAATTTCCTGAGCATAATTGAAAATTACATTTATACCGCACCACTGTTGAAAGACAGCAATCGTGATTCCGATTATAGCAACGGTACGAAGTCCCGGTTTTAGCAGAGCACTAAATTTAACTTTACTTTCATTATTAATAAGTGTTTTTTCTATATCAATTATTTGACTTCTTGCATAATCAGTCCCACCGATTCTGGTAAGAATAGATTGAACTTTCTTCTGATTTTCAGTTTTCTTCGCTAACCAGCGAGGGCTTTCAGGAACAAACCACATAAATAAAAAGAATAGTGCTGATGGAATTGCACAAGCCCAAAACATGCAGCGCCAACCGGTTTGGCCATTCCAGGAATTAAAAATATCTGCGATGGTAGAATTCAATGGGACCGGTTTGGCTATAATCCAGTTAATCAACTGAGCTGCTAAAATACCAACCACAATTGTCAGTTGATTAATAGAAACATATTTTCCTCTTACCTCAGCTGGAGAAATTTCAGCTATGTACATAGGTGAAAGGTTGGAAGTAAGGCCTATAGCCACACCTCCTAAAATACGGGTCGACACAAATAAATTGAATGAATTGGAAAATCCGGTAGCAATTGATGTTAAAAAGAAAAGTGCAGCTGAACCTATTAATAAATATTTCCTTCCGTATTTATCACTTAATACACCTGAAATTACAGCTCCTATTATACATCCGATTAAGGCAGCACTCATTGCCCATCCTTGTAAACCGGGCATGCCTGTAATTCCAAAGTAAACCTCATAAAATGGCTTGGCACCTCCAATTACTACCCAATCATATCCGAATAGTAACCCGCCCATTGCCGAAACAAAGGTAATTAATATTAAATATTTATTGTTGTATTCTTTATGCATCAAAAATTTTTTTACAAAAATATTTTATAAAAAATGTTAAATAAATAGACTATCTTAGGAATATGATGGACAATATTATTATTTTAATTTAATTAGTTCATTAAAATGAAAACGGAAAATTAAATGACAGTTATCAAAAAGAAGGAAGGTTTTGAAGGACAAAAGGCTATAGTGCTGCCGCATTCAGTTATTCACGTGCTTGAAAAAAATCCTTTGACCGCACCAATTCATATTACCGATATTGGATATTATCCAAGGGCACAATATCATTATCGCGAAAGACAGCATGGATGTAAACAGCATATATTAATTTTTTGTGTCGGCGGTAATGGATGGGTTAAACTTAATAAAAGGATATATGATGTTTTACCGGAAAATTTCTTTCTTATTCCTCCCGATACTCCGCACTCTTATGGTGCTGATGATACCGAACCATGGAGTATTTACTGGATACATTTTAAGGGTTCTCTGTCTATTCATATATCGAAAAAACTGGTTGGAATAAATCAAATATATCCTGTTAAAGATGATGCAATCGATGACCGGCGTCAGCTTTTTGAAGAAATATATCAAACTCTTGATAAAGGATACAGTATAGACAACCTGCAATATTCATCCATGTGTCTTTGGCATTTCTTGAGCTCATTTCTATTTATTAATCACTTTAAAAACTTTTTGTACGAAAAAGAACATAACTTTATTGATCAGGTTATAGACTTTTTAAAAAGTAATCTTTCCAAAAATTATACATTAAAAGAAATATCTGAAAAATTCGGTTTCTCTATTTCTCATTTTTCATACCTTTTCAGGAACAGATCGGGTTATGCGCCTTTGGAATATTTTTCTATTTTAAAAATTCAGCGTGCTTGTCAATACCTGGATTTTACCGATATGCGCATCAAAGAAATTGCAGCTAAATTAGGTTATGATGATCCGTATTACTTCTCCAGAGTTTTTCATAAAATAATGAATATGTCTCCGGTTGACTATAGACAAAAACAAAAAGGTTGATAATTATCTAAAGCATGAACATTATTTGGGATTCAATTTCAGTCCATTGGTTGTTTGTTGCTGCTTTTGTTTTACCTATAGTAGCTGATACAATTACGTATGGTTTTCACTATCCAAGGAATAAGATTTTATTTATAAATCCCTTAAGTCATGACAATGATTTGTTGAGACGAATAACACGAGAATGGCAAATAGGAATTTTGGTGAGAATACTTTTAATATTAACTGCAATTGTTAATGAAATGTATGGTATTTTTCAATATTATTTTTAAAAGTTACCTAACGCATTTCACGCCGACAGCCTTCCCGGTATTTTAGAGATTTTTAAAGTAGATGAACCGCTGAAAGTTTGTTGTTCAATGTAATTAAATTAAATAATAGTCTTGCAAAACATGCGTGTGAAAAAACAAGTTACACATGTTTTGCTTAATCTTCGGAAGTGGATTATAATGTTTCCAGAATTTCTGAAGACTCAAACACAGTTTCTTTATTCTTCAATCTTTTAGCAGATAACGGATCATGTGAAGGAAGATATATAGTAGAATAATCTTTAGAAAAATTCTTAATATTCTTCAGAGTATTTAATGCAACATTATTATTACGAGAAACTCCATCAACTTTTTCTTGAAGCATATTATCCTGACTATAAGACGCATCACCGGCAATAAAATAATTAACATCATAATCGTTAACAATGACGGAAACATGAGTACCAGTATGACCAAATGTGGGTACAATTGTTATATCATTTTTGAATTTAAGAGATTTTGAAAAAGGACCAAATGGTTCATCATTGAATTCAAAAAGATTCGGTGCCAACCACTCAGGGAATCTATTATTTAGGAATCCTTGCATTAAGCCTTTAAAACCAAGGGCATTATTGAATTCTTTCTTATGAATTAAAATATCAGCATTAGGAAAATAACTTAAACCACCGGCATGATCGGTATGAAGGTGGGTCATAATTACATGTTTAACTTCAGAAGGATTAATACTGAGGGGATTGAAGAAATAGTGATATTAATCAAAATAATTTACTAAAAGCGAAATAATAACTGAGAAATTGATAATCTTATTTGAAAAGTTTGAATATTAAAAAAAAATTTTTATATATAAATACCTAAGCAAAGAAAGATTAGCACTCAATAAAGAATAATTGTGCTAAAAATTAAAAAGATAAAAATGTAAATAAGGATTGTGAGTCTTCTGGTTAATCTATTAAGAATTTCCATAGCTGTAATTATATATATTTTAATTGCTCTGACTGCTTCAAAATTTATAAGGAAAATAGGTAAGAATTTAAAAGAAATTAAAAATCGTGCTGCCGGTAATGTTCTTTTAATCGGTGCGATAAGTAATATAATTATACTTATTCTTATCCTATTTTTGATAAAATTTCTTGATAAAGATACGATCAGTTCTTTGGGCTTAAGGTTTACAATTAAAGATTTTTTATTTGCAGGATCAACAATAATACTGATTATTATATTAGCAGTAATTTTTATTTATTGGCTGAAGCATACCAAAAAATATAGTATAGAAATTAGAATGCCACTTAAGGAAAATAAAGAAGCAGCCGGAATGATGTTTGGAATAGGTGTATTATTACTAGTAGCATTGCAGGAAGAGGTTCTGTTTAGAGGATATATAACGCTTAATACAATTTCTTATGGTATTCCTGCTGTAATAATAATTTCAACATTGATCTTTGCAGGTATTCATGTTTTAACAAATAAAGTAAGCATTTATCAATTTATAAGCTGGCTTTTAGGGGGCATTATCTTTGCTTGTGTATATCTTATAAGCGGATCAATTTGGGTAGCAATTTTGCTACATCTGGCAACCGACTTAACAAACATGTTATTATTTAATATAGTTGGAAAATATTCTTTTGTAGCTTTCATTCCGACTATTTCAGATGGACACAGATCAGTTTATAGAACAATATTTTCTTTAATAATAATAATAACCCTAATTTCATTTTATGGAACGCAAATAAGAATAAGTAATTAGAAATCAGCCAGTCAAAAAATTATAAGATGTGTTCACTTTGTCATTAAGAATATCAATGCTATTAATTCTATTGTTAATAGTATAATGCGGATGGTTAGATTCGCGACTGGGTTGGAATATGACCACAAACCGCTGTACATAATAAGGATATATAGAGAAAAGGGAAGTTAAAATGACAGCTAAACTAAAATGGTTTAATATAACATTGCGTGGAATTATGGAGGCAGGCATTATAGCAGCATTTGGCTACTGGGGTTATCATATCGGTAAAAGTGTGAGCATGAAAATTATGCTAGGAATTGGAGCACCAATATTAGGATTTGGATTCTGGGGCATGGTAGATTTCCATCAGGCTGGCTCGGCATCTGAAACCTTGCGCTTGATAGAGGAACTTATTATATCAGGTCTGGCGGCTGCCGGATTATACATAGCAGGCCAGCACATTCTGGGCTGGGTTTTAATCATGATATCAATAATTCATCATACTCTAGTATACCTGTTAGGAGAAAAATTATTAAAAAATTAATATAAAGTTACAAGAACATGAAAAATTTTATTTGCATTACATGCGGGACTCAATATGAATCATCAAACGTACATCCCAAAAAATGTTTGATATGTGAAGATGAACGTCAGTATGTTAATTGGGCAGGGCAGAAATGGACAACTTTAGATAAACTTAGAAGAAGTCACAAGAATATTTTTGAAAAAAAAGAATCCGGAATAGTAAGTATAAAAACAAAACCGGATTTTGGAATTGGTCAACGGGCATTTATAGTGAAGACAAAAGAAGGTAATATACTTTGGGATTGCGTTAGTCTAATTGACAGAGAAACTAAAAACGAGGTTAAAAAAATAGGAGGAATTTCAGCAATTACAATTTCACACCCTCATTATTATTCATCTATGATTGAATGGAGCCATGAATTTGGGGATGTCCCTATTTATATACATAAGGATGATAAAAAATGGGTAATGAGGAAAAATAAAGCTATTAAATTCTGGGGCACTGATACTTTAGCCTTAAATGATGAATTAACTTTAGTTCGCTGCGGAGGACACTTTGAAGGTGCAACAGTTATGTATTTGGCAAAAGGTAAGGGTGTATTATTTTCCGGCGATACAATACAAGTTGTGCCGGATAGGAGGTATGTAAGCTTTATGTACAGCTATCCGAATCAAATACCACTTAATAAAAATAAGGTTGACCGAATTGTCAATTCAGTGGAATCATACGCATTTGACAGAATTTATGGTGCATTCCAAAATAGGGAGATATTATCGGATGCTAAACAGGCAGTAAAGAAATCGGCGTTACGTTATTTAAACGCTATTAAATGAGGTAAGATAGAGTTCTAAATAAAGTACATTATTAAGAAGGGAAATAAAATAATAATCAAATCGAAGGGGGTTCCATGGACATTTTACCGGGATATGGGATACATTTTGTAAGGTTAGTATCCGGATCGTCAATCAAATAGTTTAAGCCATCCTTAATTTTTAATAGTCGTGATCTATTTAGCTACCGAGAAACAATCTCAACGCTTCTTTAAAGCTGGGAGTTGATGATACTTCACCGTGCGGAGCTCCCTTAATAATCCTATGTTCAAAGCGAAAACCCGGATACTTGCGACTCTCCAATCGATTAACAAGGGACTTAAATGCATCCATGTGATTAGGAAGATCTTGCTCACCAATTGATAAATAAAAGTTCACAGGCAATTGAGTTGTTATTCGATTGAATTCATCAAACTCTTTTTGGAAATCTAAGATCTGTGCAACAGCTATGAAATTTTTAAATGAATTGGTTTGATCCGGTTTGTATCGAAAAAACATTGATGTTGTGAAAATGGCTCCACAAGAGTTCCCCATAAACGTATTTTCAGATGGATTGGTTCGATATTGTTTATTGATATATGGTATTAGTTCCTTATCGATGAATTTTGCAAAATGAACGTTTGTATCTCCACACATATCCCTGCTTCGAAATTGACGAATATCAGAAATACCGTATTGGCGCGGATAGGCGATGCCTACTACGATCACTTCGGGGATACTTTTTAATGCAACAGCATCAGCAATTTGTGCATACTGGTTACGATTAAAAAGCCCTCCGTCTGTAATGTAAACGACAGGATAGTTTCGGTTGGTGTTCTTTATATATCCATTTGGTAACATTATCAACAGCCGATAATCCGCTTTTTGTGTTTGTCTGAATGCAATATTTTTTCTTCTAATTTTGTTGTAACCTGGAATTGCCAATCATTTTTATTTTTGATGGAAACAGACTGCGTATTAAAATATTTTCATATCACTTCAACTTTGAACGAGTTAGCTCTAATATCCCTAAACTTTCTGCTGGTGATAGCTTGTACTCTTTTCTTAATGAGTTTATGAACAACTGTTCTGGGGTTTTTTCCAAAGAACGATCATATAAACTTTTGCTCGTCGTGTACATTTTTCCTCCGGTTAGTTTTTTTTTCTTCCAGTTACTTCTTGTCTTTCATAATACTAAAAGTAACCGATTTTTCCCAAACTAACCGGAAGATTTTCCTTATTTCATCAAAATCATTTTCCGGATTAGAATACTCTGCCCGGATTGTACTTTATAGAAGTAAACGCCTGAAGCAAACTTTTCAGCATCAAAATTAATTTCATAACTACCCGCTGATTTTTGTCCATTGACTAATGTTGCAACTTCACGACCAAGTATATCGTAAACTTTAAGTGTAACATAAGATAGTTCGGGTATTGAGTATTTTATTGTTGTTGCCGGATTGAATGGATTGGGGAAGTTTTGTTCAAGTGTAAATTTATATGGTACACTAACCTCAACATTAATTTCGCTGGAGTATTCAAACGTACCATCAAAATCAGTTTGCTTCAACCGATAATAATATTTTCCACGATTAATCAGTTTATCAACATAACTATATTGATTTGGATTAGTTGTAGTGCCGTGTCCTTTAAGCCGGCTGATAGTTACAAAATCGTTACTGGCAATTTTTCTTTGTATTTCAAATAACCGGTTATTCAGCTCTTGTTCGGTGTAACTTCCATTCCATTTGCAGCAGCTTTGAAAGAAGTGAGTTCTACAGGTACGATCACTTCCAGGGGTTTCCGGTACACACCGCTGCCGTAACTCCCGGCAAAGATATTTTTATCGCTTACGGCAAGTGATGGTACATCAGTTATCGCTAACCCGGTATTGATCTCAGTCCAGCTTGCGCCATTGTTGGTGGAAAGAAAGACCCCGGCATTGATAGTCCCTGCAAAGAGATTTGTATCAGAGATGGCAAGAGACTTAACATTCAGGTCTGTCAGACCGTTGTTGACGCCAGTCCAAGCTTAAGCCATTGTCGGTCGAACGGAAAATACCATCGTAGGAACCGGCAAAAACGATAGAGTCAGACAGGGCGAATGAATAAATTATCACGCTCGGCGGTAAACCGTTGGTGACAAACGTCCAATTCGCGCCGTTATCGTTTGAAACAGATACACCTTGATACTCCGAGGCAAAAACATTCCTTCCAGACGCAGCAAGAGCGTAAACAAGTCGATTGGACAGAACTTGACTCCAGCTTTTACCGTTATTCGTAGAAAGAAAGACGCCGGCGTTATAAGGAGTGGCAAAAAGGCCGGTGTCGCCAACGGCGAGTGAAGTAATTCTTAAGTCGGTCAGCCCACTATCGACTGCGGCATTCCAGTTTGAACCGTTGTTGGTGGAAAGAAAGAGTCCGTTGTCGTAAATTCCGGCAAAAACATTGGAACCCGAAATGACCAGCGACCTCACATAACGGTTAGTGAGGCCGTTGTTGACTGCACTCCAGTTTGCTCCGTCGTTGGTCGAAAGATGGACACCGCCATCGCCAACGGCAAAGAGATTTGCACCCGAAGCAGCAAGAAAGGAGATTGTTGTAGCCGCCAAACCTGTATTGACCTCATTCCAGCTTGTGCCGGCGTTATTCCAAAGAAATACACCTGCTCCGTCGGTACCGGCAAACACATTCGTGTCGGTCCCGCTGGCGGCGGGGGTGGCGATAAGAGCATAAACCTCCCCGATGGGAAAACCCGTATTGATCGGAGACCAGCTTGTCCCGTTGTTGGTGGAGAGATAGACCCCGCTATAGGTCCCGGCAAACACATTTGTTCCGGAGGCGGCAAGAGCATTGATATTATCATCCGTCGGTTCACCCGGGTAAACGGTTTTCCAGTTTGCACCATTGTCTGTGGAAATGTAAAGAAAGGGAGAATCAGAATCTCCGACATAAATATTAGAGCCGGCAACAAAAAGAGAGCTGACGTCAAAGAAAGAAGAAGAAGTACCAATCCTAGTCCAGCTTGTGCCATTGTTTGTGGAAAGAAAAGCACCACCAACAGTCCCTGCAACAATATTTGTACCTGAGGCGGCAAGTGTAGTGATGTTGATTGTCGTCAAGCCGGAATCGACCGCCGTCCAGCTTGTGCCGTTATTAGTTGATAGGAAGACACCGCTGTTGAGGGTTCCGGCAAAGATATTGGTACCGGATGTGGTAAGAGCTCTGATTTCATTACTAGTCAAGCCGGAATCCACCTTTATCCAGCTTGCGCTATTGCCGGTAAGTAGAAAGACACCGCTACGAGTACCGGCAAAAACATTTGAGCCCGAAGCGGCGAGCGAGTTCACCCCAATGTCTGTGAGGCCGTTATTGATGGCACTCCAGCTTGTCCCGTTGTTGGTCGAGAGATAGACTCCGCCATAGGCTCCGGCATAGAGATTTGTTCCGCTGGCGGCAAAACAACTGATGTTGCCGCCATAAGGTCCGTTCGTTTTCACCCATTGGGCTAAAAGGGAATTGGTTGAACAAAATAATATTAATACAATAACTAAGACTAACCGTAATATTTTTTTCATTTCTCTACCTCTTTAATATTTAGAAAAGTATATTGTTATTTTTATCTCAATAAAATCATTTTATTAGTTTGAGTATATGAACCTGACTTCAATCTATAGAAATAAATTCCGCTTGACAGATTTGAAGCATTTCCGCCATAGGCGGATCCGCCTCCGGTGGAGAATGTAACTTCATAAGTTCCCGCTGATTTTTGTTCATTAACAAAAGCTGCTGCTTCTCTCCCAGGTAAACTATAAACTTTTAGTGTAACGAATCGTTGTAGACGAATAAAACGGATTCGGATAGTTTTGTTCTAATGAAAATGTATGAACCGTACCATGATTTTGATTTTTCACTCCGGTGACGGTAACATTACTAAACGAAAAATTTTAAAAATTAAGATTTCCCTCTAAAACAATTCGAAATCCGATTAAAAACTTAATAAGTAGTATTTAAATGACGTTCTAAAATTCAATTCAATAAAAGACAGACATTAATTAACTTTTTTGAATAATTTTATTAATAATAATCCATAATATGTGACAGAATGCACAAACGTAAATTGTTATCTACATATTAATCATTTGACTGATTATTACAGTATTGATGATTAAAAAATATAGAGGTCATGGGTCATTTATAGTCATTCAATGGTCATTCGTAGTCATTTATGGATGGTAGTAAGGTGATAAGTTTTAAATCGGTATTTTGGAAATAAGTTTTATCGGTGGTGACAATCAATAGTCATTGGATATTCAATTGTAATTGAGTATGAGAATTGAAGGGGCATTATAGCATCTCATATTCAGGGCAAAGGTATATGCAATTCTATAAAACCTCCGGGGTTTTTAAAAACCCCGGAGGTTTGAAGTTTATTTAGATTCTTTAAATTGACTCTTGAAAATAGTTTGATAAGATTTTATAATTTCATTCTGTTTTTCAAGGAGATCCTCCAGTTCATTAACCTTTTTCTCCAGTTCTATCAACCTTGAACCTTCCTTGCCGCGTTTTCTGTACTCTTGTTCATTCTTTAACGTGTTTACATTTATACCCGCCTTTCGGACAACTGCCATAAATTTTGCGGACTGCTTTTTTACACCTCTTGAAACCTTAGGCTCCGATAATCCCATTTTTCTTGCAAATTCGATCTGGCTTCCGAATTTATCTAGTATGGCATCCCTAAGGATTTCAGGTTCAATAGACATTTTATACTTGTCCTTTCTTATCTTATATTATAATAATAATTATTATTTATTTTATAACTAATTGTTATAACTTAATACTATAAAGTTATAAAATATTAATTATAGTTTCAAATATTGTGGTTAATTTCAATTATAAGACGGAATAATGGAGTAGTGGAATTATGGAATAATGTATGAGAAAAAATATCTGACAATTAAGCTTAACCAATATTCATCCTAATGATTTTGATAATTGGTCAGTTGGAGATTGGAGAAATTTGGGTTTGATCTTTTTGGTTGGTTACAATTTATAAAGTGTACTCTTTAATTTAACTTTTTCGATGGATCTAAAACTTTAAGGGAATTGTTATACACTAAACTATACTTAGAAAGATGTTGAATCAAAACTTCGTATTTGTTGGTACTCTCATTGGGGTAGTTGGTGCTGTTGCATATCTAATAGATGTCGTAAAGGGGAAGATAAGGCCAAACAGGGTCTCATTCTTGCTTTGGTCGATAGCTCCTTTTATTGCTTTTGCCGCACAAATCAAGCAAGGTGTTGGTCTTGAATCTTTAATGACGTTTAGTACTGGTTTTTTGCCATTTTTAACATTTGGTGCTTCTTTTGTTAATAAAAAGGCTGAGTGGAAAGTAACCAGCTTTGACCTGGTATGCGGTTTTCTTTCTATTGTTGGATTAATTTTGTGGTTAATAACAAAAGTCGGCAATATAGCTATCTTCTTTAGCATAGTTGCAGATGGTTTAGCGGCAGTACCGACAATTGTTAAGTCATATAAATATCCTGATACCGAACTAGCTTGGCCTTGGTTGGCAACAGTATTTGGCGTAGTTCTTACGTTACTAACCATTAAAGAGCTTACCTTTGCTAATTCCGGGTTCATTGTTTATATTCTTCTTGTTAACACCTTCATATTTGGACTAATTCAATTTAGAATTGGAGAAAAGTTTGGTTACAAGGGGTAAATGATTCTTTTTGTCAATTTTCGAACATTGATATCCCAAAGGGTTCGTAAGGTATTTAAGGAGAATAGTAAAATGTATATTAATACTTTAAAATATTTAATGAAGGGACATCTTTTAATTCTTCTTTTATTATTTGGCTGTTCATCATTAGAAACAGCTCAGAATGGCATTCGATGGTTATTCGGTAGACATTCAATTGTTCCCATCTATTCTAATCGAAGATTTACAGCCCGATTCAATAATGTTCTATTTTGAGAAAAACGGCTCTCATCCCCCTATTTTTAAAGAGAAAATTTTTTAGGCATATATAAGTATACCTCACCCCTAGTTTTGTTTAAAAACCGGTAGTTGAGAGGCTGTTTTTGACGAAAAATCAAAAAATAAAAGACCACTTCAATTGTAATTTGTTCTAGGTATTTGATCCCACGGTTAAAGAGGCTGTGTGAAAATACAGAAAAACCGCTAGGAGGGGGCGTAATTTTCCTCTTAAACCAATGGATAAAGGGTCTGTTGTACAACTATTTAATTTTGCTTGCCTAAAATTGAAGATGAGCAGAGACAATTTCGGCAAAAAGTTTAATAATTTACTATTCCTAAATATATTTTTGGGAAGGAATTTTAGAAATTGAACTCCTTTCATTGGTCTTCTTCTTAGAACTATCATTAATCTTTTCAAGTTCTGAACAGAAGCTATCAAATATGATTTTTTCTGTGCATTAGCTATCCCTCTTGTCATAAATTTCTTCAGAGTATGATTAGCCTTAGCTTCAGCAAATAATCCCTCTGAAACTGTTTTTCTTATTATATATGCTTGTCTTGCCCGTGGTGTTTTCAGTCTTTCTTTTAATCTTTCGTATTCCTTATAATAAATTGTTCTGCTTATGCTTCTACTTTTTGCATTCTGACAGCACTCTTTTTTTAAGGGACATTCCAGACAATCCTCTTCTCTAGCTTTATATCTATCACGCTGATATTTCTTATCATAGCTATAATATTCCAGCGGTTTATTATTCGGACAAATAAACAAATTTTCTTCTTCATTATAGTTAAATTGCTTATTAGCTATTACTTTTGGATGATTAATTCGCTGGGTTGGAATAAAGGCTTTTGTTCCACATCTCTCAAAATCTCTTAAATTTTCACCTGAACTATATCCTTTATCTGCAGATACTTCTTCTATGGATAGTCCTAATTGTTCTAATCTTCTTTCTGCTCTTTGATATACTTCAAAAAGTACTTTTGAATCTCTTCTATCAGCATAAGTAGTCAACACATCAGTGATAATTCTATGTTTACTGTCTGCACTATAATGCGTTGAATAATATAATCCGGTTGGCTTTCCTGGTTTACTGGTTATTCTACTATCTGGGTCAGTTCTACTGAAATATATTTTATTTTTATCTTTTTGATTGTGATTTTTCTTTTTACTATCAGCCTTTTCTAATTTTAATTCCACTTCAGCTTTAATATCTATTTCATTTTCTTCTTTGAGCCCCTCTAGATTTTCTTTATAGGCTTTATCCGCAAATTCTTTTACACTTAGCTTCGGCTCTTTTCTTTCTATACTTTCCAAAGACGCATTTGCCTTTACTAAAGTTGAATCTATTGATTGATGTTTGCCTTCTATCAATCCAGCCTCATTACATTTCTCTAATATCCTATCGAATATTAATTCAAATGTTTCTTGCTTTATTAATATTCTTGTCCTCGATATTGTTGAATGCCACGGTAATTTTTCATCTATATCATATCCCAGAAAATACCTCACACTTATTCTGTCACTGGCTTTCCTTATTAGCTCTCTATCTGAGGTTATATCTTCTAAAAATCCAAATAGATTTATTTTGAAAAATACTACCGGGTCTATTGACGGATTCCCTGTCTTTCCATAAAGGCTTTTGCATTCTTGATAAACAAATCTCAAATCTAAGATTTGTTCTACTCTTCTGTAGTATTCATCCTTAGGTACAAGATCATCAATTGATAAATTATAAACTAATTTCGGCTCAAATTTCTTTTTCCCTAGCATTTCTTCTTTCCCTCTTTTTAGGCTATTATTGTCATAAAAACAAATAATGTGCCTAGTTGTGCAACAGACCCTAAATCCGTTGGTTAATGATATTCATACAGCTAAAGCCATCTTTGTTTTTTGTTCACTGATCCCCCGGCTAAAGCCGAGGGCAATTTTCTGCAGCAAGGAACTAATTCAAAATCCCTTTGTTAAAATGAGCAGATGATGAAAAGATTCATGATGGGAATGTGAAAAAAAGGGAGAAGTTTCATTATTTTTATAGTTAACCTAAAACAGGAAAGATATGAATAAAAAAATAATTCTTTTATTATGTTCTGTCTCAATATTCTTTTTCTTATCCTTTACACAATTTTTTACCTGACCAATCAAGTTGTTACAAACCAAAATTCAAGGCTTAATTCTTCAAGTGAAAATAAAAAGGAATGGCATGAAATCGACTCACTGGAAAATAAGGGGCTTACAAGATCAGCTCTAAATATAGTTGATCAGATATATAATAAATCTTTAATAGAAAATAATTCTCCCCAGCTTATAAAATCATTAATCTTTAAATTAAAATATACTAACTATACAGAGGAAAACAGCACTAAGAAAATTATTTATCAAATTCAAAATACAATAGATTCTTCAAGTTTTCCGGCAAAGCCCATTTTACAATCTATACTTGCCGATGCTTTCTGGCAGTACTACCAGCAAAACCGTTATAAATTCATTAACAGAACAGAGGCGATAAATTTTAATAATAACGATTTCGAAACATGGGATCTTTTCAGGCTCTTAAAAGAAATTATAAATTTATACCAGGCTTCATTATCGAACTCCGACAGCTTAAAGAATACTTCTGTTTCCGATTTTAAGGATATACTGGTATTATATAAGGATAGGAGTTACCTGCGGCCGACCTTATATGATTTCCTTGCAAACCGTGCGCTTGATTTTTATACGAACCAAGAAGCTTCTGTTACCGAACCTGTCTTTAAGTTTGAGTTAAAAGATCCCCATGCCTTTTTACCAGTTGACCAATTTATAAATATTAATTTTCATACAAAGGATTCTCTTTCCTTAAAATTTTACGCCGTTCAAATTCTGCAGAATTTAATTTCATTTCATTTAAATGATCCGGTTAAAGATCCTTTAATCGATATAGATCTTAAAAGGTTAAATTTTGTAAGAGCCAATAGTGTTATCGAATATAAGGACAGTTTATATCTTAACGCTTTAAATGGAATGGAAAATAAGTATGCAGGAGTTCCTTTTTCTTCTCTAATCTTATATAACAAGGCAATTTATTATTATGAAAAAGGGAATCAATTTGAGCCTGAAACTGCAATTCAATACAAGTGGGATAAGAAAAAAGCATACGATATATGCGATAATGCAATTGAAAAATACCCTGCTTCAGCAGGAGCGGAAGCATGTGCTTCATTGAAAAGTCAGATAAGTAATAAAAATTTAAGTTTTAGAGTTGAGTACGCAAATATTATAGATCAACCTTTTAGAGTACTGGTTCAGTATACCAATGTAAGTAAAATTTATTTTCGAGTAATTCCCTGGAATGAATCAAAAGAAAAGGAAGCAGATAAATTAAAGGGCAAATCTTTAATAGATTATTTTAGAAGTCAGACGGGGATTAAAGAATGGAGCACTAACCTTCCGGATGAAAAAGATTTCCAGCCGCATTCAGTTGAAGCTGCAGTACCCGCATTAGAACCGGGTCAATATTTGATTTTGATTGGAACCGGTAAAGAATTTTCCTACCAGGAAAATGCTGTCGCTTATAATTATGCATGGGTTACTAATTTAAGTTACATTTATAAATCAGACGGGAGTAAAATTCAACTTTTTGTGCTTGATAGAAAATCCGGTCATCCGGTTAAGGAGGCAAAGATAAGTTTGTTCCGTCAAAGTTATGACGGCAGGAGCAGCAATTATAAGCAGGAATTAATTGAATCGGGAGCAACTGATCGAACCGGTTCTTTTATATTTAAATATTCACCCGGTAAATTTTATAATTTCCAGGTTCTTCTTGAAAAAGGAAAAGATAAATTCTTATCTAAAAACATTTATTCCAATTATCAAAATCATAACAGCAGAATAGTAACTAAAACATTTTTCTTTTTAGACAGAGCAATCTATCGTCCCGGTCAAACTGTTTTCTTTAAAGGATTGATGATGGAAACCGATGGGAAAAAAGTAAATAATCTAAAGACTAATACTTCTACAACGGTAGAGTTTTATGATGTAAATAATCAGAAGATTTCAGAACTCAAATTGAAAACTAATGATTATGGTACTTTTAACGGCAAATTTATTGCTCCTTCCGGTGTTCTAACAGGTGTTATGTCTATTAGAAATGAAACCGGAGCAGAGTCATTTCGTGTTGAGGAATATAAACGGCCTCAGTTTGAAGTCAAGCTAAATAAAATTGAAGGTGATTATTCTCTAAATGATACTGTAAATATATCCGGCTATGCTAAAACCTATTCTGGTGTAAACCTTGATAATGCAACGGTAAAATATAGGGTCGTTAGAAGAGCCATAATTCCTTTTTGGTGGTATTGGAGACCTAATAAACCTGATATGGAAATCATAAATGGAGAAGCAAAAACAGATAGTGAAGGTAAGTTTAACTTTGATTTCCGGTTGATCCCGGACCTTTCGTATTCGAGGAAGGAAAATACAATTTTTAATTATACCGTATATGTTGATGTCGTTGATATTACCGGTGAAACACATAGCTCAGAAATATCAGTGAGTGCGGGATATATCTCTTTGCTGGCAGATATTCAAATCCCGGAAACGATCAATAAACTTGACACAAATAAATATAAGGTTACAAGTACAAATTTAAGCGGTCAGTTTCAGCCGGCAAAATTCAATGTTAAAGTTTACCGGCTTATTGAACCAGAAAGAGTTTTTAGAAAAAGATTATGGGAAAAGCCCGATCAGTTTATTTTATCCAAACAAGAATATTATAAACTATTCCCGCACGATGTTTATAATGATGAAGATAAAATCTATAATTGGGAAAAAGGGAAGCAAGTTTTTGAGACTTCGTTTACAACATCAGACAGTTCATATCTGAATATCAATAAAGAAATAAAAAAATGGAAAATTGGAAGTTATCTTTTAGCTGCAGAAACCAAAGATAAAAATGGAACACCTATTGAACTAAAGAAATATTTTACCATATATGACCCATCAACAGATGAAGTTCCAATAAATAGTGCAAATTGGTTAGCAGAAATAAAAACCTCAGGGGAGCCGGGAGAAACTGCCGAATTATTGATTGGTTCTGCATTAAACGATGTCAAAATTCTCTATGAACTTGAATATGATGGGAAAATTATTCATTCCGAATGGTTAACAATTGCCGATGAACAGCAGAAAATTGAAATACCAATTAAGGAAGAATACAGGGGTAATTTAATTGCGAACTTTATTTCAACTGTCAACAATGAAAACATTTATAAAAAAGTAATTATAAATATTCCATGGACAAATAAGCATTTAAATATTTCCCTGGAAACCTTCCGGAACAAAATAACACCGGGTGGAAAAGAAGAATGGAAAGTCAGAATAACCGGCTCAAAGGGGGAGAAGGAAACTGCCGAAATGCTTGCTTCTATGTATGATGCATCACTAGATGCTTTTGCAGTTAATAACTGGAATTTTGATGTTTATCCTGAATATTCATATGGCAGAACTGATTGGAACACTGATAATTCGTTTACATCAAATTTTTCCATGTTATTTGAATCAGGCTGGAATCAATTAATTAATTTTCCTCCAATGCATTATAATCAATTAAATTATTTTGGATTTAGCTTATTCAATTTTGGATATGCAAAGAGGAATCCGATATATTTTAAGTCTGATTTTAAAGCTGCACCGGTTAGCCCTACAAGTGAGGCAATGTCAATTACTGCCCTCCAAGATGTAACTAATATAACAGCAACCGGAATAAATGAAACAAAAAAAGAAGAAAAGAAAACTGAGGTTAATTTTGAAGATATTTCCGCAAGGAAAAATTTAAATGAAACTGCATTCTTTTATCCTGATCTTCAAACAGATGAAAATGGGGATATTATTATTTCATTTACAGCACCGGAAGCCTTAACCCGCTGGAAATTTATGGCATTTGCACATACTAAAGATTTAAAATACGGATTGATTACCAAAGAGACCGTAACTCAAAAAGAATTAATGATTCAGCCGAATCCTCCCCGGTTTTTTAGAGAGGGTGATACAGTTTATTTCACTGCCAAAGTTTCAAACCTTTCGGAAAATGATTTATCAGGTTCGGCGGCTCTTAATGCTTTATAATTCTTTTTCAATGCAGCCAATAGATAGTCTTTTAGGAAATGATAATGCAACTATTAACTTCGAGATTAAAAAGAATCAAAGCACCGGTATAAGCTGGAAACTTCATATCCCTGTAGGAATGGGTGATGCTGTAACCTATAAGGTACTTGCAAAAGCAGACAACTTTTCAGATGGTGAGGAAAATGCTCTGCCGGTTTTACCTAATAGGATGCTTGTTACGGAATCCTTACCTCTTCCTTTAAAAGGAATGTCAACAAAAACTTTTGTTTTGGATAAATTAAAGAACAATAAATCAACGACGCTTAAAAATTACAAATTAACTTTTGAGTTCACTTCAAATCCTGCATGGTATGCAATCCAGGCTCTTCCGTATTTAATGGAGTATCCATATGAATGTTCGGAGCAGATTTTCAGTCGTTTTTATGCTAACAGCATTGCATCTCATATTGCCAATTCAAGTCCTAAAGTAAAAGCGGTTTTCGAAAGCTGGAAGAATACAGATAGCAAGGCTCTTCTTTCAAATCTTGAGAAAAACCAGGATTTAAAAAACATACTGCTTGAAGAAACTCCTTGGGTTTTAAATGCACATGATGAAACCGAAAGGAAAAAACGAGTGGGACTGCTTTTTGATATTTCACATATGGCAGGAGAATTAAGTAGTGCAGAACAGAAGCTCCGGGATTTTCAGCTTGCCAACGGCGGCTGGCCCTGGTTTCCCGGAATGCCTGAAAACAGATATATAACGCAGCATATCGTTGCAGGCATGGGACACCTTGATAGATTGGGAATTAAAAATATTCGAAATAATGATTTAACATGGAATATGCTTAAGAAAGCTATCGATTATATTGATATAAAAATGAATGAAGATTATCAGGACCTTATAGAGCACAAAGCCGATTTATCTCAAAAGAATATCAGTTATATTCAAATTCAATATTTATATGCAAGATCATATTATCCGGATATACCTGTTCCCGATAATTTCAAAAAAGCTTTTGAATACTGGAAAAGCCAGGCGCAAACTTACTGGTTGTCAAATAACAAGTATATGCAGGGGATGATTGCTCTTGCACTTTTTAGAACAGATGATAAGAAAACAGCTAATGAGATAGTAAAATCGTTGAAAGAAAATGCGGTTTATAATGATGAGATGGGGATGTACTTTCAAAAATGAAAACGGCTGGTACTGGTATCAAGCGCCAATTGAAACTCAGGCATTATTAATTGAGGCTTTTGATGAAATTTCTAAAGATGAAAACTCCGTAGATTTAATGAAAATATGGTTATTAAAACAAAAGCAGGTACAGGACTGGAGAACAACAAAAGCAACTGCAGATGCCTGTTATGCCCTTTTATTACGAGGAGAAGATTGGCTCTCCGAAAACAAACCGGCTACTATTGTTGTCGGCAATCAGGTTATCGATCAAAGCAAATTTGAAGGTTCAAATAAACCGGAAGCAGGGACAGGATATTTCAGAACTTCCTGGAATGATGATCAAATTAAACCTGATATGGGTAAAGTGACTGTTACAAATAATAATAAAGTAGTTGCGTGGGGCTCTTTATACTGGCAATATTTTGAACAGCTTGATAAAATCACGCCGTCAAAATCGCCATTAAATATAAATAAAAAATTATTTCTACAGGAGAATACATCAACCGGTCCCAAGATTTCACCGGTTGATAATAATACAAAATTAGTTCCCGGAGATTTAATAAAAGTCCGCATTGAAATACGATCTGACCGTGATATGGAATTTATTCATCTGAAAGATATGAGAGCAGCCGGTTTAGAGCCTGTGAATATTATTTCAACGAGTAAATACCAGGATGGATTATGGTACTATGAAAGCACAAAAGATGCTTCAACAAATTTCTTCATAAATTATCTCCCGAAAGGTACCTATATTTTTGAATATGAGCTAAGAGTTACTTACAAAGGAAATTTTTCAAATGGAATAACTACAATTCAGAGCATGTATGCTCCTGAATTTTCAAGTCATTCGGAAGGAATAAGAGTAGAAGTAAAATAGAAGGGAGAGATTTTAGAGGATTCAAAAGTATCGTAAATTCCAAACCCATCCCAACTATTAGTATTTTCTAATGAGTACCTGGAAAACTTGTGTTGTTCCAGCAGAGGCTTTAAGCTGCATCAGTAACAATTTAGTTAAGGTAAAATCCTTTATATTATCCCTTCTTTTTATTAAGATATATGGCGATTAAAAACATCTTTAACAGTTCAAGATTCAACCTGATGTTTCGTGCATTAAAGCATAAGAACTACAGATTGTTTGTCAGCGGACAAAGCCTTTCGTTAATAGGCACATGGATACAGCAGGTTGCAATGACATGGCTGGTATACCGTCTAACTAATTCGGCATTTATGCTTGGAATAGTCGGGTTTTCAGGTCAGCTCCCTTTATTTATTATTGCTCCGTTAGCCGGTGTTTTTGCGGATAGATGGGATCGGCATAAGATGCTACTCTATACTCAATCACTTGCTTTGGTTCAGGCCCTGGTTCTTTCTGCTCTGGTTTTTACAGAAGTTGTTCACATCTGGCAATTAATTGTTTTGGCTGTATTGCTGGGAACAATAAATGCCTTTGATATGCCTATCCGCCAGGCTTTTGTTTCCGATATGATCAATGATAAGAAAGAAGATCTTGGAAATGCGATTGCATTAAATTCTTCAATGGTCAATGCTGCAAGGCTGGTTGGGCCATCAATTGCCGGAATATTAATAGCTACTGTTGGGGAAGGATGGTGTTTTTTGATCAATAGCTTAAGCTATGTAGCTGTCGTTGTTTCATTATTAAAAATGGATGTAAAATTTATTTCGAAAAGAAAAAAGGAATCAAAAATAGTTCAGGAACTAAAAGAAGGTTTCTCATATACTTTTGGATTCCCTCCTATTATGTACTTAATACTCTTGCTGGCAATTGTTAGTTTAATGAGTAATTCATTAACGTTATTGTCTCCCGTGTTTGCAAAAGATTATTTACATGGAAATGCAAGTACCTTTGGATTTCTTATGGCTGGTTATGGCTCAGGAGCTCTAATTGGGGCTGTTTATCTTTTAAACAAAGAGAATGTCTTAGGTTTAGGAAAGCTTATTGCTTATGCAGTGATTCTTCTAAGCTTAAGTATGTTTGGAATGGCCTTTTCAAGGATCTTCATTCTATCGGTGGTATTGATGTTAACTGCCGGAACCGGAATGATGCTTCACATTGCTTCTGTTAATACCCTACTTCAAACTATTTCAGAAGAAAGCAAGAGAGGGAGGGTAATGAGTTTCTATGCAATGGCATTTAGAGGTATGAGTCCGTTCGGCAGTTTAATCGGCGGCAGCTTAGGCGGATGGATCGGTGCACCCCTGACTCTAATTATCGGAGCAGCAGCATCATTAAGCAGTGCACTTTTTTATCTGTCAAAATTACCTTTTATCAGACCATTGGTAAAACCTATTTATGAAAGTCTTGGAATACTCCCCCAGCTTGCAAAAGGGGTCCAGGAGGCTACTGATAATGATACAAAGGCAAAATAATTTATTTTGTCAAATCTATCTGTTCAGGATAAATTTAATTATTCGTTCTCCATTATTTTATTTATTTTCTTTAAAGCTTTTTTTATAGAATTCTTATTTTTATTAATATCTTTCCATGGATCGGAGATTTTATCTAATCTTTCAAAGATATTTTGAATATTAAAGCTTTGTGAGTTAAGTTTCTTACCGGATAACTCATCCCATTCTATTGGCGCTGCAATAGGAGCACCTTCTTTGGGCCTAACGGAATAGGGCGGCACAGCAGTTTGCGCATAAGCATTTCTTGCTGTGTCTAAAAATATTCTCCCTTTTCGTTTATTTTTTCTAACTTCTATTGTTAATCCCTTAGGATGATTTTTGGAAATCACTTTTGCAATATTCTGGCCAAATTCTCTTACGGTATCAAAGTTTTCCCTGGCATTTATTGGAATTACAACATGCAATCCCCTTGAACCTGTCGTCATTAAATAAGTATTTAATTTCAGTTCTTCAGTTAGAAACTTATAAAATATTTTGGCAGCTTTTTTAACAGAATTAAAATCAGTTTTTTTACCCGGAGGGTCTAAATCAAAAATTAACCGGTCAGGGTAATTAAGTTTTTGAATTTTACTTAACCATACGTGCGGTGTTATACATGCCTGATTTGCTAAATAAACTAAAGTTGCTTTATTATTACAAATTACATGATGTACATATCCGCCTTTCTTTTTAATTTTTTTTGTTTCTATCCACTTTGGAAAATAATCCGATGCATCTTTCTGAAAAAATGTTTCTCCCTTTAATCCATCCGGAAATCTAAGCATTGAAACCGGGCGATCCTTAATATGCGGAATGATTACATCGGCAATTTTGTTATAATAATCTATCAAATCACCTTTAGTAATTTTGCTTTTGGGAAAGAATATCTTTTTTTCATTTGATGTATTAAAGGTGTATTTACCAAAATTCATTTTTCCCATTTTTTTATCCTTTATCCTATCTTACTACATATTCCGTAAAGGTTAATCCTTAGTTAAAGTCAAAAGCTCTTTATATTTTTTAATGAAATCATTAAGTCTTTTCCTTCTATACTGCATAATGAACCTTGGATGCTCAAGAAATTCAATTCTCTTAAAAAATCTGATTTCTTCATTTATTTCCTTTAAGTAGATATAATTCTTCATGCCTAAGGAGATAACTAGTTCTTCCTTTGCACCAAATCCGATTTGTTCTTTTATATAAGAAATTATCTTTGGCTTCAATTGAATGTAAATCTTTCTGTCATCATAGAAATTATAATTTTTCCGATCTTTCAAAATTGCAAGAGGATAGACTGCCGATATAAAGAATTTTGAATAGAACTTTTCAGCTCCTCCCAAAATATTTATAATTTCATATACAAATTGACTGGATAGTTCTCGTTTATTACCAAGATCATTTTCTATTCCGCAGTATTTCCGGAGTGCGACGGGATCTGTAAAATTTATTCCTGTCATACCACCTCCGAACCTTCCGGGATTTATTCCGAAAATAAAATACCTTGAATTATCATCATTATAGAATTTACTAAAGAAACTGCCGGCTATCATCTTTATAGCTTCATTCTCATAAGGATTTACAATTTCAATGTTTGAAGGAAGGTCTATAGGTCTTTTAAGATTTAAATAGAAATCCTGAGCTTTTTTTCCGAAAGATTCGTTTCTGAAAGATGACATCTTTTATCAATTATTACTAATTATTGAAAGAATTTCAATTCTATAATATAACTTTTCTAAAAGAGTAAAGATGTCATCTTTTAACTGATCCTTATTTATGTTTTCCTTCCATTTTTTCATCCGGCCTCTTCTGCATAGGTATCATCATCTCCTGCATCGCATTCATATCAGAAAATCCCCAGTGTTCTGCAATCTTTCCATCTTTTACTACAAAGATATCAACTCCTGGAAAAGATACCATGTTGTTGGTGGGGGGCATCCCCATTAATGTATCCTCTAATGTACCTTTTGCAGTATTGTAAACCATCACTGTGTCGCCGGTAATAGCAACGGCATAGATTGTAGTTTTTAAGTCGGGAATTGCTTTATGGAAAGCACGGAATATTTCTTTAACCGCATCCAGCCCCCTGGCTTTAGTATGCACTGTATCAACCTGGTGGTCGACAAAATCTGCTGTTGTTAAACTATCCAGTGCATCGGTATCACCATGATCAAAAGCATCCAAAGCTTTATATACAACCGGTTTTATATTTGAAACCATCCTGTTTTCTTCCCCCGCTTTTTGACAAGAACTGAAAATAAACAACATCACCAGAGGTAGAAGTAATGACGGATAAATTTTCTTCATAACTTAACCCTTCTTTTTGTTATTGATTATTTTATTTAATATGACACAACAAGAGATGCTTATTCATTTCATTTACAAGGAAGCGGGTAAAGTTAACTTAAAACATAGCCTATGTCAATAAAATTTTTTATAATAGATTGTAAAAAAAGGCTTATAAATGAAAGTTGTAATTATCGACAAACCTGGAGGAGTGGGAAACTTAAAATTTGGAACCGTTGATAAACCGGTAATAAATGAAAATGAAATTTTAGTAAAAGTAAAAGCTGCGGGATTAAACCGTGCTGATATTTTACAGCGCCAGGGTAAATATCCGCCTCCCGATGGAGCAAGCGATATATTAGGGTTGGAAATTTCAGGTGAGGTTGATGAATTGGGAGGAAATGTTTCTAAGTGGAAGGTTGGAGATAATGTTTTCGGACTAATTCCAGGCGGCGGTTATGCAGAATATGCTAAAATTCATAAAGATATGGCTATTAAAAAGCCGGAAGAAATAAGTTTTGAAGAAGCTGCTGCGGTTCCTGAAGTTTTCCTAACTGCATACCAGGCTCTTTTCTGGAATGCCCGAATAAAGAAAGATGATTATGTTTTAATTCATGCCGGGGCTAGTGGGGTAGGAACTGCTGCTATACAACTTGTTAAAGATTTTGGAGCATATGCAATTATTACTGCATCAAAGGGTAAACTACATATTTGTCTATCGCTGGGTGCTGAAAAAGCAATCGATTATAAATCGGAACAGTTTGATGAAGAAGTTCTAAGTTTTACTAATAACATCGGTGTTGATATTATTATCGATTTTATTGGTGCAGATTATTTTGAAAAAAACATTAGGAGCTTAAATCAAAATGGGAAATTAATTTTTCTTGCTTCCTTGAGTGGTTCTAAAATTCAAGAAGTTGACATTAGGAAAATTATGTCTAAATGGATTTCAATTATCGGTTCAACTCTAAGGACTAGAAGCCTCGATTATCAAATAAAATTATCTCAGGAATTTGCAGATTATTCTTTGCCAAAATTCAAAACCGGAAAATTAAAACCTGTAATTGATAAAGTTTTTAACTGGAAAGATGTTGCTGATGCTCATAGATATCTGGAAGATAATAAAAATATCGGGAAATTAGTCTTAAAAATAGATTAAAAGAATAATTGAATTAAATTATCTTTAGATACAAAAAATAAATCAAAACATTAATGATAGTCAAAGGTATTCCTGCTTTTGCAAAATCTCCAAAAGTCAAATAGCTTCAGTTATGCTATTAAATGTCTGAAATTTTTTTCTAGTAAAAATTGACGTTATAATCTAAAAACTTACCGTTTTCATAGTTAAATTTTGCACTGAATAGTTTATCTCCAAACACCCATTCCAGAAAAATTTTATCCCCCTCCCAGAGATTCAATAAAGTCAACTTATTGTTTGGAATCCACTCTAATTTCCCTTCGGGCGAATCAATCAGTTTACCTTCAAATTCATCTATTGTAAAAACAAAAACATACCAATCGTCAACTCCATCAAAATTGGGAAAAGTTATAATTCCTTTTAAAAATGGCTTTTTGATGGTCAAACCTGATTCTTCCTTTATCTCACGAATTGCGCATTCTTCAGGACTTTCACCTTCATTTAATTTTCCTCCTAAGCCATTCCATTTCCCTTGATGATAATCATTTTCTTTCTTAATTCTGTGAAGCATCAATGTCGAATCTCTTTTTTTGTCTATAATGTAACAGAGTGTGGCTAATTTCATACTATTTATTTTTTTATTGTAATTGTATTGACACTATACTAATACTAATTTAATTTTTGATAGTATTAGTTTTTTTATTAGAAATAAATATAAAAAATTATTTTGCTATTTAAATAATTTTAGAAATATTTAACCTGCAAAAAAAAATTATTTAGAAGGAGAATATTTAAATGACCGAATTCAAAGATATTTCGGATAATGATTTTGATGAAGAAATATATATTTCAGATAAAGAATATTCATTAAGCACTAATAACCATTTCTTTGAAATGGATAAACTTTGTGCCGCTTCTCATGGTGATGACGATGATTTTAGTGACGATGATGACTTTGGTGATGACGATTTGGATGACGATGATGACTTTGATGATGATCTCGAAGATGATCCTGAAGATGAACCAGCCGATGATGAATTTTATGAAGAGGATTTTGATTTTGATGATAACGATGATGAAGAAGATTTATTAGAAGAGGATGATGAACCTTATAATTAAAATTAGAATTTTCGAATTTCTGTTAAGTTTATAACCCCAAATATTTATTTTTCAACATATAATTTTTAACATAGTCGGTTATTCCATCCTCAAGTGAAAACTTAGGTTTAGAATATCCGGTTTTTTTTATTTTTTCAAGGTTTGCTTCGGTAAAGTACTGATATTTTTCTGATAGGTGTTGGGGAAGTTCAATATACTCAATGTTAACCGGTTTATCCATTGCAGTAAATATTGCTGTTATAAGATCATTCCATGTCCTCGCCTTTCCCGAGCCAATATTATACAGACCGTTTTTATCTTTATTATCTAAAAAGAAGAGGGTCATTTCAACTGCATCTTTAATATAAATAAAATCCCTTTTTTGTTCTCCGTCCTTATAATTTGGATTCTTTGACTTAAAAAGCTTTACTTTCCCGGTATCGACAATTTGGTCAAATGCTTTGTTGACTACACTTCGCATATCTCCTTTATGATATTCATTCGGACCGTAAACATTGAAATATTTTAATCCTGCAACTTTATTAAGAATACCCTGCTTTGCCAGCCAGAGATCAAAAAGTTGTTTTGAATATCCGTACATATTCAAAGGATGAAGTGAATTCAGCTTTGTTTCATCATCGTTAAATCCAAATGTCCCGTCTCCATATGTTGCGGCTGATGATGCATAAATAAATCTTATATTATTTTTCAAAGCATAGGCTGCGAGAATTTTGGAATATTCATAATTATTTCTAATCAGATGATCTGCATCTTTTTCTGTTGTTGAGGAATTCGCTCCCATATGGATTATTGACTTTGCATTTAAATTCCATTCCTTTTCTATATTTTGAATAAAATCATTCTTATTAATGAAATCAGAAAACTTCAAACCAACCAGGTTTTTCCATTTTTCATCAAATCCTAGTTCATCAACTACCAGGATATCTTCATATCCCAAAGAATTAAGTCTCCAGATAATTGCACTCCCTATAAAACCCGCACCACCGGTTACAATAATCATAATGACCCTGAATGATTAAGTTTATTTTTATTAGGAGGCAATTTAGTTATATTTGCTTTTTTTACAAAGAAATGACTTTATTGAAAATAACTGATGGAAAATACGCTCAATATTCTTAATAATATTTTATCCAAGAAGATAATGCTAATGGATGGTCCAAGGGGGACTATGATCCAGAAGCTGCGTTTGAGTGAAGAAGATTTTCGCGGACAATTATTAAAAGATCATCCGCATGAATTAAAAGGGAATAATGATATATTATGCTTAACCCAGCCCGAAATAGTAAAAGATATTCACAGGGCTTTCTTAAATTCCGGTGCTGAGATACTCGGTACAAACACTTTTAACGGAACTTCTATCTCGCAAGCTGATTATCAAACATCTCATCTTGTTTATGAATTAAATCGACAGGCTGCAGCTATTGCAAAGGACTGTGTTAATGAATTCAATAAGAAAGATTCTTCAATACAAAGATTTGTTGCAGGTGCAATTGGTCCTACTAATAAAACCTTATCAATTTCACCATCGGTAAACGATCCCGGATTCAGAGCAGTTAATTTTGATCAGGTACGTAATGCATACAAGGAGCAGGCTCGCGGATTGATAGACGGCGGAGCCGATATTCTTCTTATAGAAACTATCTTTGATACACTTAATGCGAAAGCTGCCTTATACGGTATTATGGAATTATGCAGACAAACCGGCAATCAAATCCCAATAATGATTTCGGGAACCGTGGTTGATATGAGCGGAAGAACTTTATCCGGACAAACCATTGAAGCGTTCTGGATTTCTATTTCACATACACATAATTTACTAAGTATAGGGTTAAACTGCGCTTTAGGTGCACCTGAAATGAGACCCTTTATTGAAGAGCTCTCCGGGATATCGAATTTATATACAAGTCTATATCCAAATGCAGGGCTTCCAAATGAATTTGGCGAATATGATGATACGCCTGAAGGAATGTCACAAGTTCTGGATGATTTTGCAAAGGAAGGGTTTATAAACATAGTCGGCGGCTGCTGCGGAACTACACCAGAACATATCAAACAATTTTCTGAAATTACTAAGAAATATCCCCCGAGAACCCCCCCTCAAATAAAGTCTTATCTTAGATTAAGCGGGCTTGAACCTTTAGTAATCCGCCCTGAAACTAATTTTGTAAATATAGGAGAAAGAACCAATGTCACAGGCTCTAAGAAGTTTGCAAAATTGATTCTTTCCGGTGATTACGAAAGCGCTTTATCAGTTGCACGAAATCAGGTAGAAGGAGGAGCCCAAATACTTGATGTAAATATGGACGAGGGACTTCTAGATTCTGAAGAGGCAATGGTAAAGTTCTTAAACCTTCTATCTGCAGAACCCGATATTGCAAGACTTCCCATTATGATAGATTCTTCCAAATGGTCTGTTATTGAAGCCGGGTTAAAATGCCTGCAGGGAAAGTGTATTGTCAATTCAATAAGCTTAAAAGAAGGTGAAGAAAAATTTAAGGAATATGCAAAGAAAATCAGGAGTTACGGAGCTGCAGTAATTGTTATGGCTTTTGATGAAAAAGGTCAAGGAGATACATTACAAAAAAGAATTGATATTTGTGCTCGCGCTTATAAAATATTAAAGGATGAAATTGGTTTCCCACCTCAAGATATAATTTTTGACCCCAATATTTTAACAGTCGCAACCGGTATTGATGAGCATAATAATTATGCTGTCGATTTTATTGAAGCTGTGAGGTGGATTAAACAAAACCTGCCTTTAGCTAAAGTAAGTGGGGGAGTCAGTAATATTTCTTTCTCTTTTAGAGGAAATAATATGGTTAGGGAAGCAATGCACTCTGCATTTCTTTATCATGCAATCAAAGCGGGTCTTGATATGGGCATCGTGAATGCAGGACAGTTAGAAGTGTACGAGGAGATTCCAAAAGATTTATTAACTCTTGTAGAAGATGTTCTTTTAAATAGAAGGAAAGATGCAACCGAAAGATTAGTGGAATTTGCAGAAACTGTTAAACAAAAAGAAAAAGGTGAGATTAAAGTAGATGAATGGAGAAAACTCCATGTTAAAGAAAGAATAAAACACGCCCTGATAAAGGGTATTGTAGATTATATCGAAGAAGATACCGAAGAAGCCCGAAAGCAATATTCAAAACCAATAGAAGTTATTGAAGGTCCTTTAATGGATGGAATGAATGTAGTAGGGGATCTTTTCGGCTCAGGGAAAATGTTCTTGCCTCAAGTAGTAAAAAGTGCACGTGTAATGAAAAAAGCAGTCGCATACCTTATCCCGTTTATTGAAAAGGAAAAAGAAGAATCTAATGATACAAGAGAAGCCGGTAAAATTTTAATGGCTACCGTTAAAGGTGATGTACATGATATTGGGAAAAATATTGTCGGTGTGGTTTTAGGATGCAACAATTATAATGTTATAGATCTTGGAGTAATGGTTAATTCTGAAAAAATATTACAGACGGCCATTGATGAAAAAGTTGACGTAATCGGACTTAGCGGACTGATTACTCCATCACTTGATGAAATGGCTCATGTTGCAAAGGAGATGGAAAGAAGAGGATTTCAGATACCGCTTTTAATTGGCGGGGCAACAACTTCCAAAACCCATACAGCAGTTAAAATTGCTCCAAATTATACGGGCAGCACTATCCATGTTCTGGATGCATCCCGGAGCGTGCCTGTTGTAAGCAATCTTATCAATCCTGATAAAAAAATTAAAGACAGGTTTATAAAGGAAGTTAAAGACGAATATGAAAAGGTTAGAGAAAATCATAAAAAGAAAAAATCAGCTAAAAATTATTTAACTATTGAAGAAGCAAGGAAGAATAAACTTAAAATTGATTGGACTAAATCAAAAATCAAAAAACCTGAAAAATTGGGTATAATAACTTTTCGGGATTATCCCTTATCAAAACTAAAATCATATATTGATTGGACCCCTTTCTTCTTAACATGGGAAATTAAAGGGAAGTATCCGGAAATCTTCGAAAATAAAAAATATGGAGATACTGCAAAAAAATTGTTTGATGATGCTGTTAATCTTTTAGATAAAATTATTGATGATAATTTATTAACTGCAAACGGAGTTATAGGATTATTTCCTGCAAATACAATAGGATATGATGATATAGAAATCTATACTGATGATACAAGACAGGGTGTGAAGTCAATACTTCATACTATCAGATCACAGGAACAAAAAACAGACAATCTGCCCAATCTTGCTTTAGCAGATTTTATTGCTCCAAAAGAAAGTGGAGTTAAAGATTATATTGGTATGTTTGCAGTAACAGCAGGAACCGGAATTGAAAAAATGGTGATTAAATTTGAAAAAGATCATGATGATTATAACAGCATAATGGTCAAAGCATTGGCAGACAGACTTGCGGAAGCTTTTGCAGAACATCTGCACGAATTAGTTAGAAAAAAATATTGGGGATATGCACCCGAAGAAGAAATTAATAACGATGATTTAATTAAGGAGAATTACCAGGGAATCCGCGTGCACCTAGTTACCCTGCCCAGCCTGATCATACCGAAAAACTAATTATTTTTGATTGCTGCAGGCGGAAGAAAATGCATGTATAAAACTTACTGAAAATATGGCAATGTATCCTGCTGCATCGTAAGCGGATTATTTTTTGCTCATCCGGAATCTAAATATTTTAATGTAGGTAAGATCGGTAAAGATCAGGTGCTTGATTACCACAGGAGGAAAGGTATGAGTCTTAGAGAGAGAAAAATGGCTCGGTCCCATTCTTAATTACGACTGAAATTATATCTATAATAATCAACATGAGATCTTGAAAAAGATTTTGTTCTCTTGCGGCAAGACTTTATTTATGCTCAACCGATAAAGCTCATAAACTCCGGGAAAAGGATTCAAAAGTTAACTTTAAAGGGGATAAAATGTAGCCGAAACTAAACCCAAACATGTAATAATCAGTACTTCCATTTCCTCGAGGTAGATTCTGATGCTATGATTAGAAACAGCATTTTTTAAGGAATCAATTAAACATGCATTCCCAATAGACTATTTCCTCCTTTGCATGCTTAATTTAATACTAGCTTTTCTGGTTCTGACTGCTTAAAATCTTGAATGAGAAATAAATCAGATTAAGCAGCAATCCGTAAATAAAGTGAGCCCCCATGCTCGTGAGTTATATATCGGATGAGAAATTTTGCTTAAAATATCAATGGATAACGCAAACGGGCTAACCAAAACGTCCCATGAATTCCATCTTAAGTACCTTCCAATATAGATTCCAAAGCCGCTTACAAACAAAAATCCAATTGTAATAAAAGTATTTTCCCTTTTCCAATATAATTTTCCATAATTTTCTCTATATCCATTAAACTAACAAAGCCGAATAATAGTCCGGTCCATGCAAATGAAAAGATTAATACCAAATCATACCACAGCGGGGCTTTTGTGCTCATTCCTAAATGGAACAAATCGGTTAATATATATGGTGAATTAGGGAAAAAGAATACCCATGATAAAATCATTATAACCATTAATAATTTCTTATCCTGGAGTTTTTTCAATATTATAATGGAACTTATAAACCATGGGATAAATGCGAGGAATAGATTCCAGTTCAAAAACAAAAATTCAAATGAACCGGTATAGACGACTCTGAAAAGGGATCATCCGAAAGCTAAAAAAGCTAAGCATTATTAGTAAAATTGTACTATTTAATGGGTTTGATTTTTTAAGTTTCTTAATCATAATTTCATTTATGCTAAATTATAAGGTAATAAGTGCTTTTCATTTTCTTTAATCAGTACTAAGGCAAAAAATGTTCCGTAAATTTCGTAAATGTAAATGTCAATAAAACCTGCATAATCTTTCCAATTTATCGAGTGATATGACACAAATAAGAGACAAATACATGTAAATATCCCCTAATGAGGCTTTTCAAATTGTCTTAAATACACAACTTTTAGATGACAAATCAAAAGGTTAACCGGAAAGAAGGGATTGCCAGATTATAAATAAACTCGGATATATTCAGATCGATACTATTTCAATTATCAACCGGGCTCATCATCATATACTTCTGGACTCGAAATAATAACTATTCTGAAAAATACTTACATGATCTACAGGCTAAAGATAAGCTTATCTTTGAATACTGGACACATGCAATGTCATTCATCCCTATGGAGCATTACAGGTATTCGCTTCCTAGAATGTTAAATTTTAAAAAGCCGAAAAGTAAATGGTTAAAGTACAGGTTCAATCAATCGAAGAAATATTCCATTCCAGTTCTTGAAAGAATTAAAAGCGAAGGGCCCTTAAGTTCAAGTGACTTTGAAAATCATACCGGTAAAAAGGCGGGACATGGTGGGATTGGAAACCTGCCAAAACTGCTCTTGAATATTTATTCTGGCAAGGTGATCTCATGATTTCGGAAAGAAAGAACTTCCAGAAATATTATGATCTTCGTGAAAGGGTTCTGCCTAACGGCATAGATACCGCATTCCCATCCACAGATAATTTAAGCAGATATTTTGTAAGGAACGCAATATCATCACTCGGAGTCGCTTCGGAAAAAGAAATTCTTAAATTTATGCAGCCTGGTAAAACGACTGTATCAGATCTTCAAATTGTTGATAAACAAAACATGAAAAAAGCAATCGATGAATTATGTGAATCAGGAGAGATTGTTCCTTTATTTATAGAAGGTGATCATAAAATATTAAATTACTCATCTCCTGAAAATCTGAATGTAATCAATAAAAGAAAAAAATATTCTTCTATCATTCATCTCCTCTCCCCTTTTGATAATCTAATTATACAAAGAGAACGGACAAAAAGGCTGTTCAATTTTGATTATGTAATAGAGTGTTATTTACCATCAACAAAAAGGAAGTATGGTTATTTTGTCCTGCCTATACTTTTGAATGACCGGTTTATTGGAAGACTTGATCCTAAAGCTGACCGTCCGAATAAAACTTTAATAATTAATAATCTTTTCTTTGAAGATGATTTCAAAGATTATGATAAGATTTCCTTTCTATTATCTCAAAAACTATTGAGTTTTGCCGGATTTAATGGTTGTAAAAAAGTGGTAATAAAAAACTGCACTCCTAAATCGGTAAAAAGATATTTACAGAACTGCTTAGAAACACTTTTCATTAGCATAACGGATGCTATCGAGACTGTATAAAAACTACATTAAAATCTATTAAATTAAAGCAATATAACGGGGGTGACCAAAAAGTTTCTAATAATATTTCGCTCCTCTGGAGCTAAGACAATATTAAAGATTACCCAAAAGGAAGTTCTTATTAAAAATTCGAAATGTTTTAGAGCAGTAAGCTATATTGATATTATTGGATAGAAATGCGTATCTATTCCGTATTCAATGCGTATTCAGAGCGTATTCACTCCGTATTCATAGCGTATTCATAGCGTATTCATCTTTTATTTAGAGTTTAATTTATCTTTCCTTTGAATAGGGGTATATATCTCGGATTTCTTTCCGAAAATATTAAATAACTTTTTTATGTTAATAGTAAGATTTTAAGAGATGAATTTCACTGCTAAAAATGGATATGAGATGCGAGAAGGCAGAGCTGTGCGGTTACTAAGCCTAGAAATGTTCCTGAAATGTTACCTAGAATTCCTAATAGTAAACCGACCGGTGCTAAAGAAGGCTGATAGATGCTTGCAATAATTGGAGCGCTGACTACTCCCCCTATATTAGCCTGACTTGATGTGGCAATTAAGAATATTGGTGCTTTTATTAGTCTGCCGATAGTATAAAGAACAATTGCATGAATTAATATCCATACTACGCCTGCAAGAAGAAACATTGGAGCATTTAATATAGCAGTTAAATTAGCTTTTGCTCCTATCGAAGCCAAAAGAAAGTACAGCATATAGTTGCCGACTATCGAAGCGCCTTTCCTTTCCATGTTTTGGAGTTTAGTAAATGATAGTGCAGTGGATATTATCAGCACTAAAATTATTGTCCATCCGAATGCAGTTACAATTTGGCCCAGCGGGGGGATAATTTTGCCTAATTGAAGGCAGATTGTACCAATAGTCAGTGCAATAGCTATCATTAATGAAAAAGATTTTAGATCTAAAGGTTCTCTTTTTGAATACAAAGATTCAAGTTTCTTATTAATTCTATTTGTCAATGAAACATCAACTTTATTCTTCTCATCAATTTTCTTTTGAAATCCGGAAAAAGCAATAACAACAGCCATCCATCCGTAACCTACCAGAGTATCAACAATAACCATTGTTCCTAAAAGGGAGTCTGATGTACCTATACTTTCTTTAACGGAAATCATATTTGCGCTCCCTCCAATCCAGCTTCC
>CAVUGE010000044.1:0-121430 GCA_963740945.1 uncultured Bacteroidota bacterium
CTGGAGACTGACCCCTACCGGTAATCAGATAGGAATCGGGGAATTACCATTAAATTTAATTATTACTAAAGATGAAAAGTACGCTATTACATCGAACAGCGGGACAAAAGAAAATTCAATTTCTGTTGTGGATTTAACCAAGGAAAAAGAAATACAGAGAATGTACGTTAATAAAACCTGGAGGGGACTGGCATTTAATGATGATGATTCAAAACTTTATGCATCGGGTGCAAATAATAATTTAATTTATATATTTAATTTTAATTCGGGCCATTTATCGTTAAAGGATTCAATTGTTATAGGAAAACCTTTCCCCGATGATAAGATCTCTATTGCAGGGGTAGATTATTTAAAAAGAAAAATATATTGCTGGCTGTTTCAAGAATAAGCAACTCATTATATGTATGCAATACTTCAAGCCATAAAGTTATAAAAAAAATAAAGTTTGATGGCGAATGCTATGATGTAAAAATTAACCATGCTGGAACTTTTGCTTATATCTCATTATGGTCGGAATCCTCAATTGCAGAAATTAATTTAAGCAATTATTCAGTCTCAAATGTTATTAAAGTGGGAGATCATCCGGGTGAGATTTTATTAACTAAAAATGATGAGAGGTTATTTGCAGCGGATGCAAATAATAATTCCATTTCGGTAGTTGATCTAAATACAAAAAAAGAAATTGAAAAAATTATTTCTTCTATCAAACCGGATGCACCATATGGCAGCACTCCTAATGCTGTCTGTTTTAATAGTGATGAATCTGTCTTGCTTATTGCAAATGCAGATAATAATTATCTGGCACTTTTCGATATAAGTAAAAAAGGAAAGACAAAAAGTATTGGATTCATTCCCGTAGGATGGTATCCGACTTCCGTTAAGATGCTAAGTTCAAATAAAATAATAGTTGCCAACGGAAAAGGGCTATCTTCAAAGCCGAATCCCGAAGGTCCGGTTCCCACTGAAAAAAGAAAAAATGCAAATGATGAATATATCGGTTATTTATTTAAGGGAACATTATCTATAATTAATTACCCTGATGCTAAGACACTACAATCATTATCTCAAAAAGTTTATTCCAATACACCCTATATCCGGAAAAATAAATCGGGAGAAGCAGAATCCGAACAAAATATTATTCCTGCAGAATTTAATAATAAAAGAAGCGAAAAATTAAAACATGTTTTTTATATAATAAAAGAAAACAGGACTTATGATCAGGTATTTGGAGATATTACTGAAGGTAACGGTGATTCTTCATTATGTATTTTCGGCAGAAGGATTACACCGAATGAACACAACCTTGTTAATTCTTACACTCTTTATGATAACTTCTATTGCGATGCCGAAGTAAGTGCGGATGGACATAATTGGTCAACTGCAGCATACGCCACCGATTATGTAGAAAAAACCTGGCCTGTTTATTATGGGGGCAGAGGCGGTTTTTATGATTATGAAGGCGGCTCTAAAATCGCGTCTCCTTCATCGGGTTACATCTGGAATGAAGTGATAAATAAAAAATTATCGTTAAGAAATTATGGTGAATTTGTTGAGGAAAAAGAAGGGAACAAAAAAACTTATATGTCCACTGATACAAATTTAGCGAAATATACATGTAGTGAATATCCGGGATTTGATCTTCATATATCCGACCTTTACCGCTACAATAAATGGGAAAAGGAATTTAATGAATTTGTAAAAAATGATTCTCTTCCTGCATTTAACCTTATAAGGCTTCCGAATGATCACACAATGGGAACCGTAAAAGGGAGTCTTACCCCGCTTGCTTACGTAGCTCAAAATGATTTTGCATTAGGTTTAATGATTGACAAAATATCAAAAAGTAAGTTTTGGAAGACAAGCATCATATTTGTTTTAGAAGATGATGCACAAGATGGTTCTGACCATGTAGATGCGCACAGATCTACACTTCTTGTAATCAGTCCATATATAAAGAGAAATTTTGTAGATCATACAATGTATTCCACTTCAAGTGTTTTAAAAACAATTGAATTAATTCTCGGATTAAAGCCAATGACCCAGTATGATCTTTCTGCAAATCCAATTCTTTATTCAATTACCGGTCAGCCTAATTATGACACATATAATGTTATAAATCCATTAATTAATATCGAAGAAAAGAACCTAGCGGATTCTTATGGTTCTCAAAGAAGCAGCGAGTTTGATTTTGCAAAAGAAGATGATATTCCAGATATAGAATTAAATGAAATTATCTGGAAATCAATAAAAGGAAAAGATTCAAAGATGCCGGCCCCTGTTAGAAGTGCATTTGTAAGCGTATTAGAATAGACTATATTTAGTATTGATAGTTACAAATTAAAATTATAACTTAAAGGCTAACTCTTAAGATTCAGTACTATTTTTATGAATTATTATAACCAAAAGTTTTAATAACATCTAAAGTGGTGTTTATATGAATAAAAATATTCATGTTAAAAAAAGAGGAAGCAATTGCTGGATAGTGATTGGTGAGGGGGACAAAAATATTTTTTCTATTCATTCTAAAAGAAATATAGCGGTTCAAGTTGCAACTACAATTGCAAAAAACCTACATTCCGAAGTAATTATTCACCGTATGGATGGTAAGGAGACCAGGAAATCTCCTGTAATTCGTTTAAATACTATCTTATAATTTGCAGTTTCTTTTCCGAATGCTTTCAAAATAAGAACCATATATCGTCCCTAGCGGGTCTTTGGTTTCTTTGGGTTGAATATTTTCTAATCGGTATATCTCAACTTTTATTAAGCTTTGAGGGTCTTTAAGTTAGCATTTTATATTTTTTCATATACTTTTTAGTATAGAATTTTCCTTCCTTTTCAATTATCTTACTTATTGTCGCAGTGCTTTGTATTTATTCAAAAGTTAATATTAAATAAAAGATACCAATCCTGGTTTATCAAACTTGAAATGAAGTTCGTTTTAATAAATATCTTTATTTGTTACTTTGGATTATTTTTAGGGAACTCCTTTTCGCAATCAATCACTCCCAATAAATCTTCTTACTACAAAGATGGTATAGCAGCCCTAGAAAATAAGGATGTTGCCTCAGCCGAACAATTTTTTGAAGAATCAGTTAAAGAAAATTCCGATGTACCTTCCTTATTTGAATTATCAAAAATTTATATAGATAGAAATTCTATTCGAGGGAGACGAAAAGCCCGTGAACTTTTAGAAAAGGCAATATGGAAAGAGCCAAAGAATATTAAATTGAGGTTATTCTATGCCGGCTTAATGGAAAATTATGGTAAAGGGATAGCTTTTAGTAAATATAATGACATAGCGGAAATTGATAGTGAATGCGCTGATGCCTGGTATAATATGGGAAGATTGAAATCCATAGAGTTTGATGATTACAATAATTCGGTTAACAGAATTGATGAGGGTTATGAATTGAGCCTTGGCAGCTATGCGGATCGTTTATTTAATGAAGCAGAATCATACCTATTAAAGGCATTAAGATATGATTCTTCAAATGCCGATACTTACTTAAAGCTCAGTTTTTTATATGAGGATGCCGGTATGCCAGAAAAAGGAGTGCCTCTTCTGGAAAAACTTATAAAAATTTATCCCGATAATAAAGATGCTCATTTATTTTTAGGACTCCTTTACTATAGAACTTCAAAATTATCAGAATCTTATAAAGAATATCAGGAAGCATTACTGTTAATGCCTATTTCCGAAAGATTGGATTTTACATATAATTCTGTTGTAGAACTACTTGATCCTGTTGCCGAAGAATTAATCGGTTCTTTACAACCCCGAGATATAAGGAAATTTATCGATGCTTTCTGGAATGCAAGCGATCCTCTTTTTTTAACAAAATATAACGAGAGACTGCTGGAGCATTATTCAAGGGTAGCATACTCAAATTTAAGGTTTAGCCTAACTGATAAACCTGGCTGGAAAACCGACAGAGGAGAGATAGTGTTGAGATATGGGGAGCCTTTAAAGCGGACAAGATACAGGCCAAGAATAAATGCCGGCGGCAGGACGGTAGTTCAAGTAAAAACAGATGTGTGGGAATATAATGATATGGTCTTTGGTTTTGAAGATACATTTATGTCGGGTAATTTTGTATTTTCCGATCCCTTTCCCGGAAGCCGGTATATACCTCAGTATGAAGGAGATACAGAAGCGTTTGCAGATTATGTTAGAAGGGTACGCTTTGAAACATATAAACCTAAATATGAAGGACCTGCTTTTAGCATTCCGCATAATATAGTTCAATTCAAAAATCCAGATAAACAAAATAACACTGATATTTATTTTAATTATGCTCTCGATTATAATGCCAGTTTGATTGGAAATGGCATAGTCAATTACAAATATGATTGGGGATTTTTCTTTAATGATGATTTATTTAATCCAATATATAAGAATAAAGGATATATTTCGGGACTTCCGGTTTCCAATACTATTGAAACCGATTCTATGAACTATGTGATTAACTCGGCAGAGATGACAGTTAAACCTGATTCGGGAACCTTAGCTTTTGAAATTATAAGAACTTCAGATAAAGGTGTTTCATCAAATCATGAAAGATTTAGGGCAACAGAATTTAGTAAAAATAATTTAGATATAAGTGACGTTATATTGGCTGAAAAGATCGACAAAGATAATAGAGAATCATTTTCTATAAAGAGAGGAGACTTTAATATTCTGCCTAATCCAACTTCTGTATTTACAAAGGAGGATAATCTCTATTTATATTATGAAGTATACAATCTTTCTACCGGTAAAGACAGCATTGCGGACTTTGAGCAGAAAATAACTATTAAGGAAGTACATGACGAAAATGGGGTGTCAAAAGCTGTAAATTCTCTTCTAAATCTTGTTGGAATTTACAAGAAGAAAGAAGGAGTCACTTTAACTTCAAGATATCAAACAAAAGATAAAAACTCACAGATGTTCCTTCAGCTTGATATGAATAAATCGAAGCCAGGTAACTTTGTTATTTTAGTTACTATACATGACAATATTTCCCAAAAGGAAGTAACCAGAGCAGCTTTTATGAAATGGCGGTAGTTGTATATGGTTCGTTGTGTGTTGTCTGTTGTAGGTGACTGATAGGATTGTAGGCACTATTGAACATGTGCAATAAGACACAAAAACAATACTTTCTATAAAACCGTACAGCGAATAAATTTCGTATTATATCAAAAATATTCGTACATGATAGATTTAAAACAGCCTCAATCCAATTATTTTAAGGTAGAATCTAATGTTTATCATTTTGGTACAGTTTTAGCTTGTGATATAGTGCAAGTGGTCCAAAAAAAACCGGGAAAGGGATAGTTTTTATGAATAGCGAAGGAAGTTTCATGCGAGGGTTTATTAATGGTTTGGCCATTGAGGTTGCATTTTTAATTTTTGTTATACTTGTTACTTTAGTTATTTAAAGGGGGGTTGAGAAATTCTTAATACGGGGGATTAATAATAGAAGATTTTATATCTATCCCTTACCCTTAAAGCCATAAAATTAAATTTATGGCTTTTTTGTTTCATGGGTATTAATTCTATCTGCTCAATTCTGTATATACAAATCTAATTAATTATTCAAGTTAAGCAAGAATCAGTATTTGAAAGATGACATCTTTACTTTTGATTTTTCATTTTAAAGATGTCATCTTTAGGTCTGCGTAACTTCAGTAATTAATTAAAATTTGCTTAATTTTATATACAACTTTGATATTTTTATAATGAAAGTGGGATTATCATTATTATGAAAGCTATTAGATTTTTACTGGTAATATTATTTATTTCACTGCCATCTTTTTCGCAGACAATAGAGCAGCCAAAATTAGTAGTTGGAATTGTTGTAGACCAAATGCGTTATGATTATCTAACTAGGTTCAACAAATATTATGGGCAAGACGGATTTAACAGATTAACTACAGATGGAAGTAATTTCACATATGCACATTTAAATTATGTGCCTACATTTACAGCACCCGGTCATGCATCTATTTATACAGGAACTACACCTTTTTTTCATGGGATAATTGCTAATGACTGGTTTGATAGAGTTACTAACCAAATGGTTAGCAGTGTAGAAGATCATACAGTCCAAACTATAGGAGTTGAAACAGATGAAGGTCAAGCTTCACCGAATAAATTATTAACAAATACTATAACCGATCAATTAAAAATAGCAACGAACGGAAATGCCAGGGTAATTAGTATTTCAATAAAAGACAGGGCATCTATACTACCGGGTGGTCATTCGGCTGATGCTGCATATTGGTACTCGCATAAAGAAGGAAAATTTATAACTTCAAGTTATTATATGGATAAGCTTCCTAAATGGGTAGAAGACTTTAATAATAGAAAATTACCCGATTCGTACATATCAGAAGAATGGAATTTATCCCTCCCAGATTCTGATTACCAAATTAGTTATCCAGATGAAGCATCAAATGAAAGTGATGTATTTAAGGAAGGAAGAACTTCTTTTCCACATTCATTAAAAAATATAGACAGGGGCTCGAAGTATTCAACTTTAATCTCAACCCCTTTTGGAAACCAGCTTGTATTGGAATTTGCTAAAGCTGCCATTATGAATGAAGAACTGGGCAAACATTCAGTGCCCGATTTTCTTGCAATCAGCTTTTCTTCAACAGATTATATAGGTCATGAATATGGTCCTAATTCTGTAGAAATTGAGGATACATATATTAAACTTGATAAACAAATCGCTGACCTTCTAACCGCATTAGATAATCAAGTCGGCAGAGGGAATTACTTGCTTTTTTTATCTGCTGATCATGGTGTTATGGAATCTCCGGGTTTTCTAAAAAGACTAAAAATAAACGGGGATGAATTTGCAGGGAGATCACTATATGATTCTCTTAAATCTTTCGCGGTAAAAAAATATAATAGTGAAAAAATTATTCAGAATTATTCTAATCAGCAGATATTCTTAAATTATCAATTGATGGAGAATAAAAATCTTGACATTAATGAAGTGGAAGAAAATTTTGTGAATTATATAATGAATAATTTACCTCAAGCAGCTTTTATTCAAACAAGAGAAGAATTACTGGAACAATTTGCTGAAAGAAATTCAAATAATTTAATATTAAACGGGTTTAATTTTAAGAGGTCGGGAGATATAGCATTTAATATAGAGCCGAACAACATTGCTGATCGTAAAAAAGGTTCTACTCACGGTACAAGATATAATTATGATACCCATGTACCAATAATTTTTTACGGGTGGCATGTTCCGGCCCAGCAAGTAAATACGCCAGTTTATACAGTTGATATCGCTCCAACAATAGCCAATCTTACTGGCATTACGGAACCTAATGGAAGTATAGGGATACCAATAATAAAGTCAAAATAAATTTATATTTTTAAGGTTTCTCCCTCTGATTTAGCAATAACCACTGCTCCGCATGAATCGCTCCAGACATTAACTGTAGTTCTGCACATGTCAAGAATACGGTCTACGGCGAGAATAAGACCTACTCCTTCTAATGGAAGACCAACGGAAGAAAGAACTACAGTAATCATAACAAGTCCTGCCATAGGAATTCCGGCAGCTCCTATTGAAGCGAGTAATGCGGTAAATACAACGACAAATTGCTGAATAAACCCTAAATGAATACCATATGCTTGTGCAATAAAAATTGCAGCTACAAATTCATATAAAGCTGTTCCATCCATATTTACCGTAGCGCCCAGTGGAAGCACAAAGCTGGTAATTTTATTTGAAACTCCGACTTCATCTTCAACAGCTTCAAGGGTTAAGGGTAAAGTAGCGGATGAAGATGAAGTTGAAAAGGCAGTTAATAAAGGAGTGGTCATTGCTTTGAAATGCTTCCACGGGCTCACTTTTCCATAAAGTTTCAATATTAATGGAAGTGTAATAAATGCATGAAAGATTAACCCCAAGAGAACGGATGACATATATAAACCAAGTCTTTGAACAATCCCTAGCAGTGCTTCCTTATCTCCGGCTTGTTCCGCAACAACTCCAGCAACAATTCCAAATATACCGAGCGGAGCAAATTTGATAATAAATGAAGTTATTTTCATCATTAATTCAAATCCCGCATTTACTAAATTAATTAGAGGATTTTTATAATCGTCAGAAATTTTAGTTATAAAGTATCCGGTAAGGATAGAGAAAAATATAACTGCAAGCATATCTGCAGAAGCTAAAGCATCGAAAATATTTGTTGGAACAAGACGTAAAAGAATATTCCCCAAACTTCCGGATGCGCCAATTTCCTGTACGTTTTTCTGAAAACCTAAATCTGCTCCCATGCCAGGCTGAATTAAATTTACGAGAGTTAATCCAATCAAAATAGCCAGGAGACTTGTAATAAGATAATAAGTTAGAGTCTTTAACCCGAGTTTGCCTAAATTGGAGGCCCCTCCTATATTGGCAACTCCAGAAATAATTGAAGTTAAAATTAAAGGAACTATGATCATTTTAAGAGCTCTTAAAAACAAATCTCCTATCCAGGTTACATATTTGACATAAGGTGTCAAAAACAACCCGCATAGTATTGCTAAAATAAAAGCTATTAAAATCTGCCAGTGCAACTTTAGTTTAAACATTACTCTTTCAATTTATTAGAAGGATATTTATTTCCCCTGATTATAAAATATTACCTAGAATCTCATCGCATAATGCATAACCGGATTTAGTTAAGCGGATATAATTATTATCTGTAATAATAAAATTTTCTGTCATTAACTTAGTTAAATACCCGGAATTGGTCCTCAACCATTCATCTCCGAACATTTTTTTAAATTCAACTATATTTAATCCGCTGCTTCGCAAAGCAAGCATAATATATTCATCAAGCATTTGATCTTTATTTATATTTTCAAAATTAGCAACAGCTTTATTATTCCTTTCTATTTCGCCGATGTATTTTTTAAGGCTTGAGTAGTTCCACCATCTTTTCCTGTTCATAAATGAATGCGATGACGTACCAAAACTTAAATAATCTCTATATCTCCAATAAGCATTATTATGAATGCATTCAAATCCGGTTTTTGCAAAATTAGAAACTTCATATTGCTTAAAATGATTTTCTTCCAAAAAGTTCAAACAAACTTCGTAAAGATCGGCGTCATAATCATCATCCTGAATTTGTACTTTTCCATCAAGAACCATTTTATTCAGAATAGTTCCCCTTTCCAGAATTAAACTGTAAGCTGAAATATGAGTTACAGGCAGTTGAACGGCGATACTTAGATTTGACTTCCACTTCTCCCTGGTTTGGCCGGGTAAATTAAAAATTAAATCAATATTTATGTTATGAAATCCGGCATCTTCAGCATCAAAAACAGTCTTTATTGCAGAATCCTTATCATGGATTCTGGTTAAAAAATGTAACTCATCATTGTGAAAAGATTGAATACCTATACTTATTCGATTTATTCCAATATTGTGAAACAGCTTTAATTTCTCTTTATCAACAGTTCCCGGATTAGTTTCAAGAGTAATTTCAGCATCATCTGAGATAGAATAATTTTTATTTACAGCAGCAATAATATCTGAAATATATTGGGGGTGCATTAAGGAAGGTGTTCCCCCGCCAAAATAAATAGAATTAAAAATTCTGTCTGCAGAATAAAAATCCGAATAATAATTTATTTCTTTTTTCAGGGATTGGAGGTAAGGAGAAATATTTTCTTCGGTAATAATAGAGTAGAAATCACAATAGATACATTTGTGGTCACAAAACGGAATATGTATATATATTGCTGATTCCTTCATTATTTGTATTTACTCGTTTTTAAAGGGTAATTTAAAATAAAAAAGGGACTATACAAAGTCCCTTTTTATCTAAAAATAAAGATTGATATTCCAATCAAAAACCGAAAGAGAGCCCAGCGCTAAGAGTATTGGTTTGAGCTAGCTTGTAATCCACATTTATATTTAAAATTGCGAGTTTGAATGTATTTCCCAAAGTAAATCCAACACTATTTTTACCTTTTGCATCGAAAGAAACCAATGCAGTTTGGGGACCATATGGTGTATCAAAATTGTAAGAATATTTAGTTGTAGTTGAGGAACTTTCAACAGTTACCCCTGCATAGGGTGTTACAGCAAATGTACCTCCAAAAGTTTTGCTTGCATAAGCTCCATACTGAAGGGCAGTCCCTTCAAAAATATCGCCTATAGTTAAGTTCTGGTAAAATATTCCTACACCCAAATCCAGTGGAAGAGGATTCGACAGCCACATATTTATATTGTTTATTGCGCCAATACCAAAAAAGCTTAGTTTTCCTATATCCTGAATATTAACTGAAGGTAAATAACGAATTGATACTGCAGTTCCGTAAAAAGTTCCTAAAGTTAACTGCACTGCTGCCGAAGGAAATATAGGAAGATTATTGAGATATCCTCCGATTCCACCAAGAGAATCTTTATATACACCGACTTGCTGTCCTTGAATATTTGCTCCGGGAAATTCAACATATAAATTATCCTTTTTATCACCAACAACAGTAGGACCGGAAACATTAACATTCCAGTCACGGGATAATATTTCGGTCTTTATTGACTGTCCCGCCTGAGTATATGGATTTATATTGGAGGCGGCTAAAATCCTGTCTACCTGTTCACTGTTAAATCTGAAAAGCCCTGAAGTACTGAAACTCTTAGACTGATCGTTAAAGAAAGATCCCATTCCTATAAACTTTAAATTAACATCAATTCCATACACTTTTGCTTCAGGTACTTTTTGAACCCATCCTGAATTAAGATTGGAACCAAACGCTGAAATTAAAGGGGATATGTATGCATCCGCAGCACTGGATGAAAGATTAGATAAAGTTTCTTCAAGGCTTTGCGCTTTAGTACCGGATAGAGAAATAATTAAGAAAAAAAGAGCCAAATGTTTGAAAATAAACTTTGACATAAAAAATTCCTTTATTTATATAAATGTAAAAAATTCTTGTTTTCGAATTTCCGTAGTCTGTTTCATCAAACCGTATACCATTTTTACATTAGAAAAGATTTTTATATCCTGATTCAAGAATATATTAAATTGAAAGTAAAATGTCAGTGAATGGTGGGTATAGGTTTAGAGGTATAAGGTATAGAGTTATAAAGAATATGGGAAAATTTTAATGATTAATGCCTTATATCCTATACTTTTATCTCCATTCACTGAATTATTACAACTGAAAATAAATAAATTCATTTTACATATTTTTCAAAGAATTTTTATATATCTCATGTATTTTTTACTTATTTAGAACTTTTACATGTTATAATTTCCAATTAGCCAGTTTTTTCACGCTCAATCGGCAGGTGTAAAGATGACATCTTTCTAATACTTATTATTGTACAGCTTCAAGCAGTTTTATAAAATGATTAAATTAAGAATTGTTTATATTAATAGATGTGATTAAAAAATTTCAGGAATAAGGATAATCAATTTTGAAATATTTGTCGTTAGCCTCATTAATTATCATTTTGTTTAACATAAATATTTTTTGCCAGGAAGATGTTCAGATTGGAATGAGCTTAAGGGCAATCCTAAATGAAAACAGAGGAGCTCTTTTTGATTATTCCAAACCAGATGAGATAAATATGAGAGTGCTGGTATGGGGAAATGTTGCATTTCCGGGTGAATATGTTATCCCATCAACCAGTAATCTTAATGAACTATTATCTTTGGCAGGAGGACCGACAGATGATGCAGAAATAGATGAGCTCCGGATCTATAGACTTGGCCCTGATTCAGTTCAAAAAATGATTAAATTTAGTTATAATGATCTTTTATGGAATGACAAATTAACAAAACCGTTAAAAATACCTCAATTGAAACCGAGTGATGTTTTACTAATTCCCGGCAGACCGAGATTTTTCTTTTTGGATTATTTTGATATTACACTCTCATTAATTACTACCATTTCCGCAATTGCTGTTTTGATGATCACTATTTTCAAAAAATAATATAAAATATTTTTTCTTGGGGGGCTGGCCGGGGTAGATGTATTTTTTGTTTTTGTAATATATGTGGCTAAAGCCGTCTTTATTTATTCACTACTCGGGGGTGACCAAAAAGTAGAGATTGTCATGCTGAACTTGATTCAGCATCTGTTTTCAGCGCAAAATTGCAAGGTTAGATTCCGGGTCAAGCCCGGAATGACACTTTTTAGTCAACCCCGCGATAGAAGAAAAACCTTGCTTAACTCATCAATGCAGCAATTGAAGCATTTATGACAATATCATTTGCACTGCAGCCACGGCTAAGGTCTGAAAATGGTTTATTTAACCCCTGAACCAATGGACCAATGGCTTCAGCATTTCCCCATCGTTGAGCGAGCTTATAGCCAATATTACCCGCATTTAAATCGGGGAAAATCAGGACATTTGCTTTACCTGCAACTTCGCTTCCCGGAGCTTTTCTTTTAGCAATAGAATCTATGACAGCTGCATCAAATTGGAGTTCACCATCAACATGGAGGTCAGGTCTTTTAGTTTTAATATGAGACATTGCTTCCAAAACCTTATCAATTTTTTCATGTTTGGCGCTACCTTTAGTTGAAAAAGAGAGCATAGCAATATATGGTTCTTCACCGGTAAGTTTCTTATGATTATCTGCAGAAGAGATCGTTATATCTGCAAGCTGGAGCGGATCCGGGTCAACTACAACACCGCAGTCTGCAAAGGTGTAATTTTTTTCGGGTAGTACCATTAGGAAAAAACTTGATACTATTGAAATTCCGGGTTTTAATCCGATGCACATAATCCCAGCTCTCAAAACATCTGCGGTAGAGGCTATAGAACCGCCAACAGCACCGTCAGCTAAACCTTCCCGGAGCATCATTCCGGCAAAGAAGAGATCACTTTTTATAGTTTCTTTAGCCTGTTCAACAGAAATGCCTTTGCTTTTTCTTAAGTCATAAAAAACAGCAGCAAAATCATCGAGATTTTTTGATTTAAGCTGATCAATCACTGATATTCCATTTAAATCTATATTTGCAGATGAGGCTTTGCTTTTAACTTCCTCTTCATTTCCCAGAGTTATTACAGATACAATTTTTTCTTTCGTTAAAATTTCCGCTGCTTTTAATACTCTTTCGTCATGGGATTCGGGCAAAATAATAGTTTTTTTCTTTTCAGAAGCTTTTTCTTTTATTTCATCAAGAATTTTGAGGCTCATAATATCATCTTTAGTTTGTGAATAAGAATAACGAATTAAAAATAACTTTCTAACTTAAATTAAGTAGGTAAAAATTCAAAGTTTACGTCTTAATAATAATATTTAAGCACGATTCTTCGTGTCCTTTATGACTTAGTGGTAAACCTCCCTCTCGGTGCTTCTTCGTGCCCTTTGTGCTTTAGTGTTTAATACAAACCGCTCTTAAATATTTTTATCCATATTGACAAATTAAACTACCCTGTTTATCTTACACCAATCATATTGTTCCGTTTCTTTCAAGATTAAAAAACTTTAGAAGATCTACTTATGTTAAGTTTATTTAATTGGATCCCATTAATTAACAAAATCGTCAAAAAAACAAGGAGAGTCCTATGAAGCGTATAATGTTACCTGCAGTTCTAATCCTATTCATATTAAGTAGTACTACTTTTGCGCAATTACCTATAAAATTAGGGGGAAGAGTGGGATTGAATATTGCAAATCTTTCTTTTGATCCTGATGTTACTACAACCATTCCCGGAGCTTCGACATCCAGCAGGGCAGTATTTCTATTTGGAGGAATTTTTCAATTAGGTTTTGCGGGACCAATTGCTTTAGAAGTTGAACCCACATATATACAAAAAGGAGGAAAGGCCGAAGCTAATAACATTTCAATTAACGGTATCCCGGTAAGTAGTTTAAAATTGACTTATAAACTTTCTTATTTAGAGATCCCCATTTTATTGAGAGTTAACCTACCGGTACCGGGAATAAAACCATATGCGGAAGCGGGACCAACAATTGGATTTAATATGTCATCAACGGTTACAACAGATTTTACGGCTAATGGTCAAAGTGGTTCGAATGATACAGATGATAAAGACAACACATCATCTACTGAATTTGGTTTGGCTTTTGGAGCAGGTGTTGAATATGGAGTTGCTCCATTTACATCATTAGTATTTGATGTTCGTTATGCTTTGGGATTAAGCAATACCCAAAGTAATTCAACCGACAACCAAAGTATTAAAACAAACGGAATTCAATTATCGGTAGGAGTTTTGTTCGGATTATAGGATATTTTAAAGAGGATTTCAAAGGGCGAAAGTTTTTTCTTTCGCCTCACTATTTTATAGCTAATTTTAATGATTCTAAATTTGCTTCTATCGATTTATTAAGATCTTCTTTTGTATGGGCAGTTGAAATAAACAGGGCTTCAAACTGAGAGGGGGGCAAATAAATTCCTCTATTCAGCATTTCATTAAAATATTTACCAAACATAACAGTACTTGACTTTACGGCTGCTGCAAAATCATTTACCTCTTCTTCATTGAAGAATAAAGTAAGCATTGAACCGACCCTATTAATGGTAAAGTTTTTACCTAATGATTTTAGATTAGTTTTAATTCCATTTTCAAGGTAAGAAGATTTTTCTTCGAGTTCGTTATAAAGATTAGGATTATTTTTTATATAATTCAAAGTGGCATAACCAGCAGCCATGGCTAAAGGATTTCCGCTTAATGTACCGGCTTGATAAACCGGACCGCTTGGAGCAATCATTTCCATAATTTCTTTTTTACCGCCGAATGCACCTACAGGAAGTCCGCCGCCTATAATCTTTCCAAAGGTTGATAAATCTGGCGTAATACCGAATAACTCTTGTGCGCCGCCTTTAGAAACTCTAAATCCGCTCATAACTTCATCAAAAATTAAAACTATCTTTTCTTCACTACAGATATTTCTTAATTCAGCTAGAAACTCTTTTGATGCTTTGACTACTCCCATATTTCCGGCGACAGGTTCAATAATTAGTGTGGCAATCTGGTCTTTATTTGCACCGATTAAATTTTTAACAGATTGAATATTGTTATAATCGGCAATTAGTGTATCAGCGGCATTCCCCTTAGTGACTCCCGGACTTGTGGGAATTCCCAGAGTTAAAGCTCCTGAACCGGCTTTAATTAAAAAGAAATCAGCATGACCGTGATAACATCCTTCAAATTTGATAATTTTTTCTTTTCCTGTATAACCGCGTGCAGCACGAACGGCACTCATCGTTGCTTCAGTCCCGCTATTTACCATTCTTACCAGTTCTACTGAAGGGACTAATTCCGTAATTAATTTTGCTGCACTAACTTCAAGTTCAGATGGAGCACCAAAGCTCGTACCATTTTCGATAGCCTCAAGTAAAGCTTCTTTAATGAAAGGAGGGTTATGACCGAAGAGATGGGGACCCCAGCTTCCGATGTAATCAATAAATTCATTCCCATCAACATCAATTAGTTTTGAGCCAATTCCTTTTTTAATGAATAAAGGATTTCCTCCTACAGATTTAAAAGCTCTGACGGGGGAATTAACGCCACCTGGTATATATTTTTTTGCTTCAGCGAATAATTTTTCACTCTTTGTTATATTCATATGCAACCTTGAAAGTCATTCTTAAGAAATCAAATTCTGAAATTTATCAGCATTAAAATATTGAATTAATATTCCAGCCAAAAGTAATTTGTAATTTTGAGAAAACCTCCGAGGTTTCAAAAACCTCGGAGGTAGGTATTAAGAATCTATTAACCCCTAGAAATTATTATGACTGTGATTTCAGGAGTTGAATTATATCTTACCGGAGCAATGGACATACCTAATCCTCTTGTTACGACCATTAACATTTTTCCGAAATGGAAATCTCCTCTTACATAGGGAGTTTCAATTAAAGTAGGGGATAAATTTTTAAATGGAAATAAAAAAGTAACCTGTCCGCCATGGGTATGCCCCGCAAGGTAAAGATCATAGTTATATTTTAATGCTGCTTCAGCTAAAAAAGCTCTGGGCTGATGAGCAAGAAATATTTTTAATCCGTAATCCTGGCTTAGTTTTGCCAGATTGTCTAATTTATCAACCGGTATTCTTTCAACGTAAGTATTAGTCACAAAAGTAATCTCAATTTTAGAGTCGTTGACATTTATATATCTCTTACCGTTATCAATCATTTCAATACTCTGCTTTTTAAGAGCAGATTCCACTTCCATTAAGCTTTTTGAATAATTGTCATGATACGCCCAGTTATCATGGTCTCCAACACATGAATAAATCCCATATTTGGATTTTATTTTCGCAATATATTCAGCTGCTTCATTTATGTATTCGGGTGTAGAAGTAATAATATCTCCTCCAATCAAAACAAGGTCAGGGTGTGTAGAATTTACTTTGCCGATATATTTAGTTAACCTAGCTTTATCCGTGTATCGGTCAGCCTGGATATCCGATATAAAAGTTAACCTAAAATTATTTAAAGCTTCCGGCAAATCCTTTTTTTTATATTCAACGATTCTGATTGAAATTGCAGTTTCGTCATGAATTATTCTAACGGGGACATAAAGCAAAAAGAAAACTGTAATAAATAATATTATTTTTGCTTCGATTGGAAGGAGTCTTTGCTTATATTTTTTCCATATAGGAAGTATTAAAAATCTTAAAACATCTATAATTAAAAAGAATAAATCGGATTGAACAACTAAGAATAGACCGGTCCAGAAGGGGTATATTAAGAAAAAGTCGAAGAAGAAATTTTGCGGAATCCAAACATAGGTGTTTGAAATTGCGGCATAACTCCAATCAAGAATAATAAAAAGAGGGTATAGATTAATCCATATAAGAAAGATTGTAATAATTAGTTTTCTTTTTTGAGTGGGGAAGTTAGGGAATGTATTTTTAAGAGCTTTTGTTAATTTTTTTGTAAAATAATATTCAACTAAGAATAATAGGAGAGCAGCAATAAAAATCCGTATTATATTTTGCATTAAGAATTGTTCTTTTGAAAAAAACTTATAACAATTTATTCATAAGAAAGTTCCCCTTCAATATAAATAACTGCAAAATTTTAGTTTGAAGATTCTTCACCCTGGCGGGTTCAGAATGACATGCTCGAGATTGTATCATTATAGGGTATCAAAGTTTATTAATAATTTTTTCATCTTTTCGTAATGAGTTCCCTGCCAATAAATTTTATCACAGTTTCCACAAAACCAAAAATTATTTTGTCTTTCTTTAACTTTTAGGGGAAGCTTATCAATAATTTTTTCTTTATTAATTTTTTCCAATTTTGAATTGCATTCCAGGCATCTCTCGAATTCATGGATTTGATTTTTCAGATGGAATCTGTCAACAACTTCCTTCAGCTGCAATTCAGGGATAGTATTTCTAATCCAATATCCATGAGTAACATTATTTCTTTTTAATATACCCTTATCTCTTGTTAGAATCGTTCTCTTTTCCTTTGATGAAATATTAACGATTTCATCATCTACATAATTATTTTCATATTTAGCATCGAATCCGAGCATTCTCAAATATCTGGCTAAAGTTCCCAGATGTACATCTAAAATAAACTTAGGGTTTCTTAATGGTTTGGCTCTTAAATGCTGCATATCTGAAATATCGAAAGATTCAAAGACAGGATAGACGCTTATATCATCCTGATCTTTGACCATATAAGAAAAATTAACCGAACTGCCGTTAACTAAGATTAAATCAACTTCAATATGAGGAACACCTAAAGATTCAATTATATCCTTTATAGATGTTTGACCTGCAAATTTATGTTCAAATCTTGTTTTTCTTTTTTCTTTAGGGAGGAAGTCATTTAGTTCTTCGTAGAATCTGAAGGAAGCGGTTTTCATTTTTCAAGCTAAAAACCCATGGATAAATCCATGGGTTAATGAAATATGTTTATTTTTTATTATCTTATTTTGATATGCAATTCTTTTAATTGTTCTTCACTAACAGTTGAAGGTGCATCATCCATTAATGAAATACCGCTTGCGGTTTTGGGAAATGCAATCACTTCACGTATTGAGTTTTCACCTGCAAAAATCATAGCCAATCTATCAAATCCAAAAGCGATGCCACCATGAGGGGGAGCGCCGTATTTAAATGCATTCATTAGAAATCCAAATTTATATTCAGCTTCTTCATCAGAAATGCCCAATGCTTGAAACATCTTCGCCTGTAATTCGGCGTTATGGATTCTGATACTTCCACCTGCTATCTCATTTCCATTTAAAACGAGGTCATAAGCACGGGCACGTACTCTTGCCGGGTCAGATTCCATATATTGGACATCTTCAAGTCTTGGCGAGGTGAAGGGGTGGTGCATTGCATAATAACGTTTAGTTTGTTCATCCCATTCAAAGAGAGGGAAATCAGTTACCCACAGCAAATGTGAATTCGAATCTTTTTTAATCAAATCAAGACGACGGGCCATTTCCAATCTTAACTGACCCATAATTGATAATGCTTTTAATCTTTCGCCTGAAAGTATAAATATCAAATCGCCTGGTTTTGCATTTAATTTTTCAATTAAATTTTTCTTTTCTTCATCGGATAAAAATTTAGCTACAGGAGCTTCTAATTCTATACCGGCAGCAGATTCCTTAACGCGCATCCATATTAGTCCACCGGCACCAAGCTTTTTTACAAAGTCAGTTAAAACATCAAGCTGGTTCCTTGTATAATCGCCGCATTTAGGAGCAACTAATCCCGATATAATTCCTTTATTTTCAATTTGGTCTTTAAAGACTTTAAAGTTAGTTTTAGTAAAAACATCATTTAATGTCACCATATTAAGAATAAATCGTAGATCAGGCTTATCGCTGCCGAATTTCTCCATGGCTTCGTCAAATGATAATCTGGGGATGGGAAGCTTTAATTCCTGCCCCCAAATTTCTTTAAAGAGGATCTGCATTAAACCTTCAACTACTTCAAAAATATCTTCCTGATCGATGAACGACATTTCCACATCTATTTGAGTAAACTCCGGCTGTCTATCGGCACGAAGATCTTCATCTCTAAAGCACTTTACTATCTGGAAATATTTATCTAAACCGGAGACCATTAATATTTGCTTATATGTCTGGGGAGATTGCGGCAGAGCATAAAATTTACCTTTGTGAATTCTGCTGGGTACAAGATAATCTCTAGCGCCTTCAGGAGTGCTTTTCATAAGCACGGGAGTTTCGACTTCAACAAAATTTTGCTGATCGAAATAACGCCTTGCCAGCTGGTACATTTTATGCCGTAAAAGAAGATTTTTCTGAACAGAATTTCGCCTTAAATCCAAATATCTATATTTAAGCCTTATATCTTCGCTGGTTTCAACTTTATCTTTTATAGGAAATGGAGGAGTTTTAGCTTCATTTAAAATAATGAGTTTATTTGCCATTACATCAATATGACCTGTGGTTATCTCTGAATTATCTGTTTCAGGGGGTCTTTTTCTTACTATCCCTTCAATAGAAATTACAAATTCATTTCGTAATTTGCCGGCTTCGAGATGAGCCTGCTCATTAAAACCGGGTTCAAAGACAATCTGTGTAATCCCATAACGATCGCGTAAATCAATGAAAATCAGTCCGCCTAAATCACGTCTGGTATCAACCCACCCGTTTAGAACTACGTTTTCACCAACGTTAGATATTCTTAATTCACCGCAAGTATGTGTTCTTCTTTTAAAATCCATTTAATATCACTTACTCCAAATTGATAAAATCAGACATTAAAAATAAATAATTAAAAAAGGGTAAACAAATATATTTCTATGGCGGGTTTTACCACTAAGTCACCAAGGACACAAAGTTCCACTAAGAACTTTTAGATAAAATTCCAAATGAACAAATGACAAATAAGCTCCAAAGGTCAAAAGTCAAACGTCAAAACAGAACACAAGACAGCACTAAGATATTTTAATATTGATTTAATAAGAAAACTTAGAACAGAAAGAGCTATTAAAAATTAAATCTTAAACATACAAGGCACCAAGGACATGAAGTAACACTAAGTTAAATTTCAAAAGACAAATGACAAATGACAAATAAGCTCCAATGATAAATTTCCAAATTACAAACGTTCCTTCTAGATAGATGGTACTGATTGATTTCGGATTGCGCATTAAAATTCCTAGAAACTCCAAGACACCAACAGGAAAACTGAAGGATAAATAGAATTATAGCGTATTCATAGTATAATCAAAGCGTAATCAAAGCGTATTCACTCCGTATTCATAGCGTTTTCATAGCGTATACATAGCGTATTCACCCTTTTGTTAAGATAGAAGTATTGTTTTGATTTTTTTGAGGGATTTTGATTTAATTTTATACTATTTGAGTGTGACTAGAGACATTAAATTTAAAAGTTTTACTCCGTTCACGGAAACTCACTTTTGAATAACCTATTATGTAATAGGGTTTATCGATGGTTGAAGGATTTAAATCATTAAACTGCTCAACTGAAAGAGCAACTAAATTTTTCACGGCAAACATATAATCTGCCAGTACGTAACAGCGATAAGCCTTTCGATTGCTTAGATAAGCTTCGATGTATTCGGATTGCAATTCAAGACTGTCAAGGTTCAATTCAGCTTCAAAACCAAAGCGGAGATCAATCCCGGTAAATGAATAATTATTTCCGAATATTTTACTGAATTGTAAATTATGAGCACCACGGTAAGAAAGGTTGTAGCCTAATACTAATCTGGAATCCGGATTATTTAGAAGGAACAAACTTCCGTGGTTTACGTAAAGAAAATTCTTTTGATTTGAAACATTGTTAGCCCCGTTCCCGTTAAAGAGACTAAGCTGAATGAACCGGTTTTATTACCCGAAAATTTTAACTCAACGCCTATATGTCTTGCCATAGTTTCGGCACCTGAAACGAGTGCATTTACAACCCCCGCTCCTTCATGAAGCGGTATAGTATAGTCATGCTGTTTTCTCTGTAAGCTGAAATTAAGTACAAACCGACCTCCGGTAACTTCAAAATTATTTATCTTATATTTTAACAACGCATCTTGAAGCAAAAGTTGAAATTTAGATTGTTGAAGAAAACTAGCTTGTAATTTATAACTCCAAATTCCTTCTCCCATGTTAGGTTATAGATCAATTGTTATCCCCTTCACTTTAAAATAATTTATAAATTATTAAATTTTAAATAATGAAACAGACATTGAAAAGATCTTTTACCATTAAACAAACGCAGAAAAATTTTTCTAAGTTTGTATGGATTTATGATTTCTGGGGAAGATTGACAGAGAAAAAGGCAATTCAAGAAGCTCTTTTAATTTCACAACTTAATGAAAACATGAATATTCTCGATATAGGAGTTGGGACAGGTCAATTGTTCGAAAAATTACTAACTATTAATAAATATGGATTCAATTCCGGTCTTGACCTCTCAAGGAAAATGATTTCTAAAGCTAAAGAAAAACTGCAGAACAAATATAAAAATTATAGCCTGGTAGTAGGTAACATTTACAATCTTCCTTATATGAATGGCACCTTCAATTTTGTTATCAGCAGTTATGTTCTGGATTTATTACCGGAAGAAGATTTTAAAAACATTCTTACTGAATTTGTTAGGGTGATGAAGGATAAAGGAGAAGGTGTAATAATTACTATGTCGATGGGAAAGAAGTGGTATAACAATTTCTGGTATTTACTTTCGAAATATTTTCCTTCGCTTCTAACAAATTGCCGTCCAATTGCATTGGCTGATTACCTAATCTCTGCCGGATTAAAAGTTACAAGAAAGGAAATGATTTCTCAAAACACATTTGCAAGTGAAATAATAAAATTCAAGAAATAAGAGAAAATAATTCTTCTATATTTAGTTGGGGTTAATTTAATTCACCACAAGCAACAAGGCACGAAGGAATACAAAGGAAAATTCCAAAAGACAAATGACAAATAAGCTCCAATGATAAATTTCCAAATTACAAACAGTCTTAAAAGAGAGGTGGTACTGATTGATTTCGGATTGCGGATTAAAATTCTTTGAAACTCCAAGGCGCCAACAGGAAAACTGAAGGATAAATGGAATTATAGCGTATTCATAGTATAATCATAGCGTATTCACTCTTTTGTTGAGATAGATGCATTGTTTTGATTTTTTGAGGGATTTTGATTTAATTTTATATTATTTGTGTGTGACTAGAGACATTAGATTCAAAAATAATACTCTGCTCACAGAAACTCTCTTTTGACGTATACATATTAGAAGAGCAATAAAAAATAAGTTCATAAACTTTAAAAAGGAGATGATGGATATGAAAAAGATTCTGAATTTATTAGGGATGTTTGTTTTATCATTTTTAATGGTCAGCGGTTACTCATATTCCCAAAATAATCAGCAGACAAAGAGAAATCAAAATAGAAATCAGAATATGAAGACTCAAAATTCAACACAGGCTGATGCTAATTATGATAAGTCAATGGCATATTATAAATATGCAAAGAAAAATATAATTGAAGATAAAAGTAAAGATGAGATTTATAAAGGTAAGTTTCATGATCAAAATAAAATGGGAATGAATAATTCAAACATGAATTCATCAAATAAGAATATGATGAATTCAAATGGTATGAAGATGGATACAAAACATCATATGGGGAAGAAAAGAACGCATACTATGATGGATACCGGGACGTCGAAAACCAAAAAACATTAGAAGAAAAAAACAAATAGTATGAGAGACACAAGTAAGACTTATTAGTTATTATAGAGTTATTTGTTAAACCGGGGTGACCAAAAACCATTAAAATGTAAACGAGACATTCTTGTCTGTTTACTATAAAAGCTGTATTCAAAGCATTTATGAACAGACAGGAATGTCTGTCCTGCTTTTTGGTCACCTCCAATAAAGAAATCTTGCCTACCAGGTTATCTCAGTTAATGTAAATAATTTGTAAATTAATTCTATGAATATTGTAGAATTAATAAGAAAAAAAAGAGACGGTAAAGAATTAACACGTCATGAGATAGATTATTTAGTTTCTTTATATACAAAAAATAGGATTCCTGATTATCAGTTTTCCGCATTTCTAATGGCGGCATTTCTAAAAGGTTTAAATAAAGAAGAGACTTCCGCACTAACCGAATCAATGATTAATAGCGGCAAAACAGTTAATCTCCATTCCATAAGAGGGTCAAAAATTGATAAACATTCCACAGGAGGAGTCGGTGACAAAACATCTTTAATAATAGCGCCGATTGCAGCAGCAGCCGGAATCAAAGTACCGATGATTTCCGGAAGGGGGTTAGGTCATACAGGAGGGACATTAGACAAGCTCGAATCTATACCCGGATTTAGAACTAATCTAAACCTTTCCGAATATAAGTCCATTCTCAATAAATGCGGAGCTGTTTTAATTGGACAAACTAAAGAAATTGCACCTGCAGATAAACTAATATATTCTTTAAGAGATGTGACCGCAACAGTAGAATCCATTCCATTAATAACTGCAAGTATAATGAGTAAAAAAATCGCGGAAGGAATTGACGGATTGGTCCTTGATGTGAAAACGGGAAGCGGTGCCTTTATGCAAAAAATGGGCGATGCTGTCAGATTAGCCGATTCTCTAATAAATACTGCCAAATCTTTCGATAAAAAAGTTATCGCATATATAACAGATATGAATCAACCATTGGGTAATTATATCGGCAACTGGCTGGAAGTTTATGAATCAGTTAAAGTATTAAGGGGTGAAATAAATAATGATTTGCTTCAGTTAAGCCTAACACTGGCAGGAACAATGATCTATCTGGGGGGAAAGGCTTTAACAATTGATGATGGTATAAAACTAGCTTCGGAATTGATTTCAAATGGTAAAGCTTTAGATAAATTCCTTGAAATTGTAAAACTTCAGGGGGGAGATACAGATTATATTGAAAATTTAGAAAAATATCCGAAATCTAAATTCATTAAAAAATTAAAATCAAAAGGGGAAGGGTATTTAGAGTATATTAATAATTATGAAATCGGCATGGCATCGGTGATTATAGGGGCGGGAAGAGGGAAAATCGATGATAAGATTGATCCAAAAGCAGGTATAATATTTTATCCTAAAATAGGAGATAAAATTAATAAGGGGGATGTAATTGCAGAACTTCATACATCTTCGAAAGAAAAGATGAGAGAAGCAGAGAGAAAAATTTATAATTCATTAAGGTTTTCAGAGGGGAAAGTAAAACGGTTAAGACTGGTTAAAAGAATTATTGAATAAAGGTATGTTTGCTACATAATAGCGTGCTACGCCTTGAGAATCCATATTAAATTGTTTTATTGTTAGCTTTACCTAAAGAGAGAAAGCATTATTATTAGTTGGGCGATTTTTTAAGTTTAATTAACCTCACCCCCTGGCCCCCTCTCCTTATTAAGGCGAGGGGGAGGGAATTAATACTAATTGAGCTTGTATAAACAAGCCGGGAATACGTGAAAGGTTATGGGGATTTTATTTTTTTGGCTATTCTGATCATTGCTTCTAAAGATTTTTCAACATCATCTTCGGTTGTTGCATGTGAACATATGCTTATACGCATGGCAGTTTTCCCCTGCCATTCTGTTCCACCGCACCAGCAAGTGCCGTCATTTTGAATTTCTCTGATAATCGTTTTAGTTTCTTGCGGACTTCCGAATGAAACTAATACCTGGTTAATAACAACATCATTCAAGATATCAAATCCGGCAGACCTTAGACCATCAGCAAATTTTTCAGCATGCCTGCATGTTCTATCTATTAAATCAGACAAGCCTGAGCGACCAAGCGAATGTAAAGCGGCCCATATCTCAATCCCTCTTGAGCGTCTTGATAATTCGGGACAATATTGAGAAGGTTCTCTATGTTCTCCCTGAGGTAAATATGCTGCTGTTAGGGACATTGCTGATCGCAAAGATTCTGAATCTTTTACGAATGCCAGACCAGAATCATAAGGAACATTTAACCATTTATGTGCATCTGTTGCCCATGAATCTGCAAGATTTATTCCTTCGGATAAATATTTTTTTGAAGAAACTGCCGAAGCCCATAGACCAAAAGCGCCGTCAACATGCACCCATGCATTTGATTCATGTGCAATTTCACAAACTTCTTTAACAGGGTCAAAAGAACCGGTGTTAACATTACCAGCCTGAGTGCATACAATGGATGGACCTTTGATTTTGGGAAACCTTTTCAATTGCATCCTACCTTGATCATCTACAGGAACTTTTATAACTCTGTCTTTACCTAAACCTAATAATCCAAGTCCTCTAAATAATGATGGATGTGCTTCCTCGCTGACAATAACATTTATTGGAGGTGCATGAAATAATCCTTTCGACTCTACATCCCAGCCTTCATTTTTTAATATAGAATGTCTTGCAGCAGCGAGTGAAGTAAAATTAGCCATAGTAGCTCCGGTGACAAAAGCGCCGGCACTTTGCGGAGGTAAGTCAAAAATTTGGAGGAGCCATTTCAGGCATATTTCTTCCAAGACTACACCAATTGGTGAACCGACAAAGAGACCGGCATTTTGATCCCATGCAGTTGATAACCAATTGGCAGCCACAGAAGCCGGTACGGAACCTCCAATAACAAATCCAAAAAATCTTCCGCCGGAAATTCCAATGGTTGCAGGAGAACCAATCTCATCAAGGATTTCTATTGTTTTTGACGGATCAACAGGGTGCTCAGGGAAAGGAAGATCCAATTCCTTTAATCTTTCAATTGCATTTTGAGAAGGTGAAACTGAACGACTATTTATTTCTTCTCTATATTTAATAGATCTTTTTGCAGTCTCTAACAATAGTTCTTTCATATATCTCCTTCTTAAATAAATTAACTGTCAGGTACTTAAAAGGGTTTTTAAGTTTAAATGTGAAAATACGGAAATATTCCATTTGTAAATATAGTTTGCGAAACGGAGTTTCGCGTTACAGGACAAAAGACAAATTTCAATTTCTAAATGGGTAAACGGATGAATGAATTAAGGTTTGTCAAATATTTCCTCATATTTGATTCTTATATCGACAGCATAGAGGTTCTGAGATGATGTAATTATTATGGGATTAAAATCAAATTCTTTAATTCCAGGAAGATCGAGCATCAATTGTGCTGAGGAAAACAATAGTTCCTTTATTTTATTAAGATTAAAAGGGGTCTCTCCTCTAACTCCTTTTAATATTTGTCCTATTTTTGTTTTAGAAATTATTTCATCTACATCTTCTTCATTTAAATAAGCTGATTTTATTGAAATATCATCATATACTTCCACATATTTTCCTCCGGTTCCAAACATTAACATAGGACCAAAAGAGTTGTCCCTAAATCCTCCAATAAAGATTTCAAACTTTGGTTCAAGGTAAGGCTGTACTAAAAAATTTTCGAGTACAATATTATTATTTTCAAAAGACTTTAATAATGCTTCCTTAACAGTTAATAATTCATCAGGGCTCTTAATATTTATCTTCACAGCACCTAACTCAGATTTATGCAAAACATCTTTTGATATACCTTTTACAACTAATGGATATTCAAACTCATTAACTTTTTCAATCAGTTCGTCAGGTTTTATCAATAACGTTTTTACTGCCGGTATGCCATACTCTTTTGATAGATAATTTATCTGTTCATTAGATAACCAGCCGTTAGATAATTGCTGTTTAAAATTAATATTTATTAAATTTTTATCTCCAATAATTAAGGGATTCCTACCTCCTTTTATTTTATAGAATAATATATTTGAAATTATTTCCGCAGGTTCTTCCGGCTGTCTGAATAGGGGATACTTTATTTGAGATTTTTTCCTGTATTCTTCCCAGAACTCAGGCAGGGGCATAACCACCTGATATAATGGTTTATCCGAATTAATTGAATTTATTTTTTCAATAACCTCAAAGGCATCAACCATAACAGGTTCAACAAAAATAGAAACAACTGCATCTACATTTTTATCCATAAGAAGTATATTGTTAACTTCTTTAAATTGTTCTGCCGAACCTATAGGCAAGAGATCTACAGGGTTATTAACACTGCCTTCAGGATGGACTATTTTCCTCAGCTTATTTTTAGTTTCTTCAGTTATAGGAGCTAATTCTAATCCTTCTTTATCAATAGAATCTACAGCGAGAATAGCGGGACCACCGGCGTTAGTTACTACCGCAATTTTACTTCCCATAGGGATAGGAAAGTCTTCAAAACCTTTAGCAGTATTAAATAATTCATTCAACGTATTGACTCTTATAATACCAAATTGATTTAATACTGCTTCAACAACTTTCTCATTACTTCCAAGGGCTCCAGTGTGAGAAGCAGCAGCCTTCATTCCGCTCTTTGTTTTACCTGCTTTTAAAACAATTATCGGTTTAGAGACACTTCCTGAAGCGAATTCTTTAATTAATTCTTCTCCTTTTTCAAAACTTTCCAGATAACATGTAATTGTTTTTATACTATCATCAGACTGCCAGAAATTAATAATATCATTTTCACAGATATCTGCTTTATTGCCGACGCTAATCATATGACCGAACTTAATACCGGTTTCACGTAAGGAATTTAAAACTGCAGCAGCAATTGCTCCGCTCTGGGATAAAAACCCGGTAGAACCTTTTTCCGGTTTTTCCGCTACAAATGTTGCATTTAATCTTATTTCATCGAAAGTTGAAATAACTCCCATACAATTGGGACCGATTAATCTCGCGCCTTTTTCTTTTATCTTTTTAAGGATTCTTTTTTCGGCGGCTTCTCCTTCTTTACTTACTTCTTTGAAGCCGGCAGTTACTAAAATTATGGAATAAACATGTTTTGAAAGAAGCGCATCAATTATTTCTTCAGCCGCACTTTTAGGTACCAGCACTATAGCAAGGTCTATATTGTCTTTAATTTCCGAGATAGATTTATAACATTTATAGCCCAATATTTTATTTGCTTTCGGATTTACAGGGTAAACCTTCCCTGAATATTGATATTCTTTAATTGATTTCAATAATTCATAACCAATGCTTTTTTCTTTTGTTGATGCCCCAGCTATGCAGACAGAGGAAGGATAGAAGAAATTTTTTATTTTTGAATCCATGATTGAATAAAATATTTTAGTAACTCGTGTTAAACAATTTATATTATTTGTAATATTGAATGAAGCGAAATATACAAAACGCTAAAAATTGTAAACTTTGAGATTCTTCACTTCGTTCAGAATGACATCTTTTTGTGCAACATAAGTTAGTAATGAAAACTAAGAAATTATATATAACTAAAGTAATTAAGAAAAATAGAGAATTAAAATGAAGGAAACTGATTCAAATAAATTAGGTGATATGCCTATTGAGGAATTTAGAAAGTTCGGACATGAACTTATTGACTGGGCTGCAGACTATATACAAAACATTGACACCTATCCTGTTCTGCCGAAAGTAAAACCCGGTGAAATTATAAAACAGCTGCCTATATCACCTCCGCAAAACCCGGAAGATATGAAGGAAATTATATCTGATTTTAAAAAGATAATTGTTCCGGGAATAACGCACTGGAACCATCCTAGTTTTATGGCTTACTTTAATTCGTCTGCAAGTATGCCAGGGATTTTAGCTGAATTATTAATCAGTACATTTAATGTAAACGGGATGATCTGGAAAACTTCACCAGTTTCAACAGAATTGGAACAGCTAACTTTAAACTGGTTCAGACAAATGCTTGGTCTGGATGAAGCCTGGTGGGGAATAATTTATGATACAGCTTCGGTAAGTTCAATGCATGCAATTGCAGCAGCAAGAGAAGATATTAATTTAAATATTCGTTCAAAGGGGATGGGAGGCAGAGCAGATTTACAGAGATTAAGACTTTATACTTCAGAGCATGCACATTCATCGATTGAAAAAGGAGCAGTAACTTTAGGGATAGGACTTGAAGGAGTAAGGAAAATTCCGGTTGATGACGAATTTAAAATGGTTTCAGGAAAACTTAAAGAGGCAATAAGTGAAGATAGAAAAAACGGGTGGCTGCCTTTCTGCGTCTGTGCAACGGTAGGGACAACATCAACTACAAGCATCGACCCTGTTGATGAAATTGCAGATATTTGCAGGAGTGAAAATATATGGCTACATGTTGACGCTGCCCATGGCGGAGTAGCAGCATTATTGCCTGAGAAGAGATATATATTTAATGGAGTTGAAAAAGCAGATTCTTTGGTCGTTAATCCTCATAAATGGATGTTCACCCCACTAGATTTAAGCGTTTTTTTTACCAAAAAACCAGATATATTAAAGAGGGCATTCAGCCTTGTTCATGAATATTTAAAAACAAAAGAAGATACAATCGTTGAAAATTATATGGATTACGGAGTTCAATTAGGCAGACGGTTCCGTTCATTAAAGTTGTGGTTTATAATAAGATATTTCGGTGTGGAAGGGATAAGAAGCAGAATAAGAGAACATATTAGAATAGCTAATGATATCGCATCAAAAATAGATGCTCATCCTTTATTTGAAAGAATGGCACCTGTACCATTCAGTACAATTTGTTTCCGGGCTCATCCGCCAGAAGAAAATGATGAAAATGTGCTTGAAGAATTGAATAGTAAACTTATGAATAAAGTAAATGAAACAGGTAAATTATTTCTTTCGCACACAAAATTAAATAATAAGTATGTTATTCGAATGACTATCGGTAGTATAAGGACATCTGAAAATCATGTAATACAAGGATGGGAAGTAATTCAAAGTATTTTGAGTGAAATCGTTCCTAAATAGAATATATATAAATTGAGGTTCTCATTCTATAAACAGACAAAGTTAGATGCTCTATTATTGTTTAATTGCTTAATTGTTTTATTGTTATGTTTTTGCGTAGTGATTTTAGATATTTCCTTTTAGATAATCGAGACGTTTTGTTTCGGGAAATTTTTCTATTGCATATCTAAGCATAGTTCGGGGCATAATTTTATAAAATCTCTGCAGAAAAAGTTCTTCGGCTTGAATATCTCTCTTCCCTATTTCCCTAAGCATCCAGCCGACGGCTTTATGAATTAAATCATGTTTATCTTTTATCAGCATTTCAGATATTCGGAGAGTTACGGCATATTGATGTGCTTTAATAAAATAAAATGTGGACATAATTGCGATTCTTCGTTTCCAGATATTTTCAGATTCTGCTAATTCAAAAAGTAATTCTTTATCTATATCAATTAAAAATGAACCAATGATCTTTTCAGCAGAAAGGTCCACAAGGTCCCAGTTATTAACATACTTTATATTTTTTATATAAAAATTAAAAATCTTTTCTCTTGCTTTTTCATCCCCTTTTTTGAATTTTGCAATCAATATAAATAAAGCTATAAGCCTTTCTTCGTGAATTTTAGATTTAATAATTTTTTGCAGATCAGTAAAGGTTAAATGTACAAAGCGTGAAGCAATTTTCCTTGAAACGGGAACCTTTATTCCTACAAAAATATCTCCTTCGGCATATTCTCCTTTCCCGGTTTTGAAGAACCGCTGGAGGAAAATTCCTAATTGTTTATTAGAGTGATTTTTGACTTCCAGATGTAAATCTTTATAATCCATTAAATAAATAAGTGAAGCTACCCAAGATGAATAAATATGTAATAAGAGTAAAAGAGAAAGTATCAAAAAACTGCTCAAATTTAAACCCGGAGATTCTTCCCCGCAAAAGCGCATAGGAGAGAGGGTCCAAGGGTATAGTAAATTCCGAACCCATCCTAACCCTTCCCTTGAAAATGGAAGGGCTTATTGGTAAAATTAACTTTAACATTATCTTTTTGACTATTTATTACATTACAATAACTTAAAAGCTAATAAGTTATATAGCAAAAATAGATAATGAAACGGAGTTGGATTAACCATTTGAGTAATTATTTTTCCAATCATCATAAAGTAAATTCCAGGATTAGTAAAATATTGTATTTTATAATTTTTCATATCAAAGGAGTAATAAATGAAAAGGAACGCAACTTTATTAGTGCTTGCATTTTTATTTTTAACTTCAGTTAGAATTGTCCCGCAGGATATATCAAAAATAGATATTCCATACAAGAAGTTTACTCTGGACAACGGATTAACGTTAATAGTACATGAAGATCATAAAGCTCCTATTGCAGCCGTAAATGTATGGTACCATGTAGGCTCAAAAAATGAAAAAGAAGGAAAGACGGGATTTGCTCACTTGTTTGAACATTTAATGTTTAACGGAAGTGAGCATTTTAATGATGATTATTTTCAGGCAATGGAACGGGTGGGTGCAACTGATATGAATGGAACAACAAATGAGGACCGAACTAATTATTTTGAGAACGTGCCGACATCGGCAATTGATTTAGCTTTATGGATGGAGTCTGATAGAATGGGGCATTTGCTTGGAGCAATTGATCAGGCTAAACTGAATGAACAGCGCGGGGTGGTTCAGAATGAAAAGAGAGAGGGAGAGAATCAACCTTACGGAGATAAAGTAGATTGGGCCATTTCCGAGAATACATATCCTGAAAATCATCCATATCATTGGCAGACAATCGGATATATGGAAGATCTTGATTCCGCCTCCCTGACAGATGTTAAAGATTGGTTTAAAAAATACTATGGAACAGCGAATGCAATTTTATCAATTGCCGGAGATATAAACACAGATTCAATAAAATTAAAAGTTGAAAAATATTTCGGTGATATCCCGCCGGGTCCTCCAATTGAGCATCAAAAGAGCTGGGTAGCTAAAATGTCCGGGATCAAAAGAATGGTTATGCAGGATAGAGTCCCCCAATCAAGGGTTTACGAGATCTGGAATGTACCTGAATATGGTTCAAAAGAACTGGCATATTTAGACCTCTTGAGTGATGTTTTAACTTTAGGGAAAAATTCAAGGTTATATAAAAGGTTAGTGTACGATGAACAAATCGCCACAGATGTTAATGCCAATATTAATTCAAGAGAAATAGGGAGTCAGTTTGAAATTAATGCAACGGCAAAAGAAGGGGTGCCATTAGATAAGATTGAAACGGAAATTAATGAAGAATTAAATAAATTATTAAAAGAAGGTCCAACGGCAGAAGAGCTGGAAGGAGCAAAAACGAATTATATATCTAATTTTGTTAGAGGTATAGAAAGGATAGGGGGTTTTGGCGGTAAATCAGATATATTGGCAACCGGAGAAGTTTTTACGGGTACACCGGATTTTTACAAAACCAGGCTTAACTGGATCAGCAGTTCAAAGATTGAAGATATAAAAGAAACGGGGAATAAATGGCTTTCAGACGGCAAATTTATTTTAGAAATCCTTCCCTACCCCGAATTTAAAATAAGCACATCAACAGTAAATAGGTCAAAGCTGCCGGAGACAGAAACGCCTCCTGAAGCTAAATTTCCAGATTACCAGGAGACAACTCTTTCGAACGGATTAAAAATACTGCTGGCAAGGAGAACTTCAATTCCTCTGGTGAAATTTAATTTGATTGTTAATGCAGGTTTTTCAGCAGATCAGAATGGTGTTCCCGGACTTGCCAGCTTAACTTCGGATATGATGGATGAGGGAACAAATAATATGGATGCTTTACAAATAAGTGATGAACTATTGAAACTAGGTGCGAGGCTGTCTTCCAATTCAAGCGTTGACAATTCGAGTGTTAGTCTTTCGACCTTAAATTCCAATATGGATAAGTCATTGGAACTTTTTGCAGATGTGATACTTCATCCTTCTTTTCTGGAAAAGGAACTTGCAAGACTAAAAAAGGAAAGGATAGCAGCGATTGAACAGGAAAAAGCTTCGCCGGTAATGGCGGGCATCAGGGTGCTTCCAATTCTTTTGTACGGGAAAAGCAGTGCTTACGGAACAACCTGGAGAGGAAACGGGAACAAAGAATCAATGGATAAAATTAAACGTGAAGATTTAATAAAATTTCATGATTTATGGTTTAAGCCGAATAATGCAACCTTAATTATTGTTGGGGATGCTTCACTTGACGAGTTAAAGCCGAAGCTGGAAAAATTATTCAGCGGATGGAAAAAGGGAGAAACTCCTAAAAAGAAGATCGGGGATGTAAAGAATACCAAAACACCTATGGTATATTTAATAAATATTCCAGATGCAGAACAATCAGTTATATTTGCTGCAGATATAGTTCCTCCAAAATCCGAGATGAATGATATTGCAACTGAAACCATGAACAATATTCTGGGAGGTTTGTTTACTTCACGAATAAATATGAACTTAAGAGAAGATAAACATTGGTCATACGGGGCTTTCAGCTTTATACGAGAATTAAAAGCTCAACGACCTTTCATTGCCTACGCTCCAGTACAAACGGATAAAACCAAAGAAGCAATAGAGGAAATGAAAAAAGAGCTAACTCAATTTGTAGGAGAAAAGCCGCCGACGCCCGATGAATTGAAAAAAGTGAAGCTCAATCAAACCCTTGAACTGCCTGGAAGATGGGAAACTATTGATAACATAGCTGCCTATCTGACCAACATTGTTAATTACAATCTTCCTCCTGATTATTATAAAACGTATTCGGATAAAGTAAAGAATTTAAAAATGAGTGATATTACAGAAGCCGCAAAAAAAGTTGTAATGCCTGGAAACATGATATGGGTAGTTGTTGGTGATCAATCTAAAATTGAAAAAGGGATAAAAGATTTAGGCTATGAGATAAAATTAATAGACAGTGAGGCAAAGGGGATTTGAAAAAAAAGTTAAGATCTGCGTAACTTCAGTTACTTAAACTTTGCAAAGGGTGATTCGGGCAAATCACCCTTACTAAAAATTGCTTAATGATTTGGCAATGGAAGGGAATTCTTTTAGAATTTGTTTATCGGTTGTAACGAGGTTTATATTCAAATATTTTGCTAAAGCCACAAATTCACAGTCATAAGCTGAACAATTAGAACTATTTACTAATTCCATTATATTCGTACTTGCAAGATAGAACTCATTATTCTTAAGATGTTCTTCAGCTTCTTCAATAATATTTAATATTTTATCAAGAGAGAGTATTTTCTTTCTTAAGTATAAAGACATAACATTTCTAAATTCAGAACGCCAAAGTATAGGGACAACCCAATCAGGTTCTGTTTCAAGAAGTCTTTCTGCATTAGCAGTTAACTCGCCAGGCAACCAAAAATTAACAACTACATTTGTATCAACAACTATCATAGTCTGCCGTTTTGCTTAAGTCTGTTTATTTCTTCATTTTTAATAACGAAATTTACTCCTACTCTAAGCATCCGGGCTCTTTTAATTAATCCTTCTACATTTACTCTTCTATTTTCTACGGAAGATTCCAGACAATTTAAAATTTCATTATTAAGGCTTCTTTTATTCCTCTCTGCTTTAGTCTTAAGCTTTTTATAAATTTTATCCGGTATATTTTTAATAGTTATACTTGGCATCATTATATCCTTATAGTTTCAAAATAGTTTCATTTCAAAACTTATAATTTTTTACTAAAACTGTCAATAAACTTAAACGGTATCTAAAAAAACTCTATTGCAGGATATAGCTGTCCAAATAATTAATAATTTAATAAATCAAAATAAATTTAGAATTCAATAGGTTTTCAATTAATCCGAATACTTTCAAAATAAGAACCATATGTCGTCCCTAGCGGGACTTTGGTTTCTTTGGGTTGTCTATTTTCTGTCGATATTTTAATCCCTTGGGATTATAGAATAGTCTTAAATAAATATTAAAATGATTTTGTCCGAATAGAGCTTGAGTAATCCTTATTGCTCCTTACAGAATCAAAAATAGATTTTATTTATATTAAACCATCTTCAAATATTTTAAATATTATTAATGCTTAAGAAAATACCGAAGCAGGTAATAATTTTAGGAATAGTTAGTTTATTCACAGATGCAGCAAGTGAAATGCTGTACCCGATAACACCTATATTTCTTGCATCAGTATTAGGAGCTTCAATGGCTTCGGTGGGTTTAATAGAAGGCTTAGCGGAGATTACAGCAGGTTTTTTAAAAGGGTATTTCGGATTTCAATCGGATAAATTAGGCAAGCGATCGATTTTTGTAGTTGGAGGTTATAGCATTTCGGCTTTGTCAAAGCCGTTACCGGGAATTTTCCCAAGTATATTTACCGTACTTGTTTCGAGGGTTACCGACAGAATAGGAAAAGGGATTCGTACAGCACCAAGAGATGCGTTATTAGCAGGGTATTCAAGCCGTAATAATACCGGTGCCATTTTTGGTTTTCATAGAGGAATGGATACAATTGGAGCAGTTATAGGTCCTTTAGCGGCACTATTACTTTTAAAAATATACAATTATAATTTTAATATTATTTTTATTATTGCATTTGTCCCATCAATAATTGCCGTAACATTTACCTTCTTTGTTAAAGATAAAAAAATTGAAGTTAAAGGAGATAAAAAACAGAGATATATGTTGTTCTGGAGAGAATCTCCAAAGGTTTATAAATCGCTGGTTTTTTTAATAACAATATTTTCAATTGTAAACAGCAGCGATGTTTTTTTGATTTTGAAATCAAGAAATATTTCAAATTCAGATGAAACAGCAATACTGGGATATATTTTCTATAATTTAATATATGCCGGTTTTTCTTACCCTGCAGGTATTATATCAGATAAAATAGGGAAGAAAAAGATATATATCAGCGGATTAATAATGTTTTCTGCAGTTTATTTGGGGTTTGCCATTTCAGATAATTTTATTCTAACATGGATTCTTTTTGCTATATATGGTATTTATGCGGCTACTACAGAGGGTATATTAAAAGCATGGGTCTCCGATATTGTATCATATGAAAAAGTAGCTTCTGCAGTAGGTTTAATTACAATGGCATCAAGTATTGCAATGTTTTCCGGTTCTGTTTTAACAGGTTATTTATGGGATACGTTCGGTTCTTCGGTTCCTTTCTACTTTTCCTCATTAGTTAGTTTAATTGTAGCATTTTCTTTAATGAAAATAAGAAAAGAGTAATTTTTAATAGGAGAAGAGGTTATATGCAGCAGAGTATTGATCCCGGTTTAGGAGAGAAATATTTCGGAATGACAAAAAGAGTAATTAATAAAGACGGGTCATTCAATGTAACGCGCTCCGGAACAGAATTTCATCCGAAAGATATATACCAATTCCTTATTAATCTTTCATGGGTTAAATTTTTCGGGCTTACGGTTTTATCATATATAATATTTAATGCATTATTCGGATTAATTTATTTTTTAACAGGGGTAGAAAATTTAGAAGGGGTTATACGATCGACTTCGTTAGAGAATTATTTTAACTGCTTTTTCTTTAGTGTTCAGACTTCCACCACTATAGGATACGGAGGCATTCTTCCGCAAGGGATGTTAACCAACTTTATTGTTACAATTGAAGCAATGGCAGGAGTTTTGGCTTTTGCATTAATTACCGGTCTATTGTATGGAAGATTCTCGCATCCTTTTTCAAGAATTTTATACAGCAAGAATGCAATAGTTGCTCCATATAAAGGGATTAGATCACTACAATTCAGAATAGTCAATCAGAGAAATAATAATCTGATGGATTTAGAGGCTAAGGTAATGGCAGTACTTGTAGATAAAGATTATAACAGAAAATATTATGATATGAGTCTTGAAAGATACAGTGTACATTTTTTTGCATTAAGCTGGACAGTTGTTCATCCGATTGATGAAGAAAGTCCGATATGGGGACGGAGTTTAGATGAATTAAAGGAGAAACAATTTGAGGTATTAATCCTGATAAAGGGGTACGATGATACATTCAGCCAGGTAGTTCATTCAAGATATTCTTATACTTTTGATGAGATAGTATGGGGTGCAAAATTTATAAGATCATTTAATACTGACTCAAATGGTGATGTAATATTGAAACTTGATGATATTCATCTGTTTGAGAAGGCAAATTTAGATTAGACAAATAATCATTTTGCACCATTGTAACCAAGGAGATGAGAGAGATTTACAAATAGAAAAGAATTCTACAAAACATAAGCTTCGCACTTTTGTCTTGAAGTAAAAACACAGGTCACATGACCTACAAAATCTAATTTTTACATTTGGCGGATTATTGCCGAATAATTTATATTTACAGTAAATTGTATGTTAAATCAGATGAAAAAGCATGCCGGTTAGTAATGCAATAGAAAAAATTAAAACCTCCGTAATGGAATGGGAAGGAGTAACAAATAAACCTCATCGATATGGAGGACTTGAATTCAATTTAGGGAAAAGGGAAATAGGTCATATTCACGGAAATTATGTAGTAGATATTCCTTTTACTAAAAAGATAAAAAGTGAAATTATTGCTGCCGGATTGGCAAAAGTTCATCATATATTACCTAAGAGCGGATGGATTTCAAAATATTTAACAAATCAGGAAGATGTTGATACTGCAGTAAAATTATTGCATAAATCTTTTAATTTAGCTACAGAGCAAAAAAGCAAAAGAATCACTATAGTTTAAATTATTTTATTTTCAATCATTTATTATGGAAGATCTGGTAAATATTGTTTCTAAACTGGAAACAAATAGAGTATCGTTAGAAAGATACAGAGCAGGCGAGGGAAAAATACTTTATGAAACAATTGAGATGAACAGAGATAGGATGCTCGACAATTTCCCAATAATGCTTTCAAATATTCGTGATGAATATAGTGCGGAATATTTTATCAGGAAAAAAATAGAAGAATGGGATGAACAATCAGCATTTAATTTCGGTATATGGTTCAAAGAAAATACAAAATTTGTTGGTCATATTTCCTTAAAAAATATAGACTGGGTTATACCAAGGGGAGAAATAGCATACATTATTTCCAAGGAATATGAAGGCAAGGGAATTATGACCGAAGCATTGTCTACAATTATAAAATTCAGTTTTGAAAATCTATTGATGAATAGACTTTTTCTGAGAATAATGACAAATAATAATAGAAGTTATGAATTGGCAGAACGCTGCGGATTTTCAAGAGAAGGTACACTAAAGAAAGATCATAAGACCTATTGGGGTGAACTTGTGGATCTTTATTATTATGGAATGACAAAAGATGATTATATGGAATTTTATAATCTATAAATTCCATCCGTACTCAAGATTAAAAATTAAAATCCAATATTTATGAAACCACAAATAGGAGTTTTACTAATACAATTAGGTACACCATTAAGTGCAACGGTAACAGATGTTAGAAAATATTTAAGTGAATTTTTAAATGATCCCAGAGTTATTGATATTCCATATTTATTTAGGAAATTTTTAGTAAATGTAATTATAGTTCCTTTTCGAGCTCCAAAGTCGACAAAAATATACCAACAGATGTGGACAGAGAAGGGGTCACCTCTTTTAATATATAGTGAAAGGGTACAACGAAAACTCCAGGAGAAATTAGGAGATAATTTTAAAGTTGAATTAGCAATGCGATATCAAAGCCCGAGCATGGATGCCGTACTTGAGAGAATGAAAAAGGATAATTATAAAAGAATAATAGTTTTACCGCTTTTCCCTCAATACGCTTCTGCAAGTACCGGTTCCGCAATAGATAAAACATTAAAAACAATAAGTAAATGGTGGGTTATTCCGGAATTAAGTATAATCAATCAATTTTATGATGATGAGGAATATATCGCTTCATTTGCAGAGATAGGAAAAAAATACAATATTAATGATTATGATCATATTTTATTTAGTTATCATGGCTTACCTGAAAGACAGGTAGACAAAGTCCATGTTGACGGGAAACCATGCTCAGCCCACAATTGTGAAAATGAAATTACCGAAGAAAACAAATTTTGCTATAAAGCAGTTTGTTATGCGACAACGCGATTACTTGCAGAAAGGTTAAATATTCTAAAAGAAGATTATACCGTCAGCTTTCAATCGAGACTTAATGAAAAATGGCTTAAACCTTTTTCAGACAAGGTTATAGTTGAACAAGCAAAGAAAGGTGCAAAAAAGCTCCTGGTATTTAGTCCGGCATTTGTGGCAGACTGTTTGGAAACGATAGTTGAAATTGGAATTGAATATCAGCATTTATTTGTTCAAAACGGCGGGGAGAAAGTACAGCTTGTTGAAAGTTTAAATGATACTCCTCTGTGGATTGATACACTAAAGAACATGGTATTAAAAAATGCTAATTAATCTGTTTGGAGATTAGAGAGATTAATATCTCCATTCCAAATAACATATTTTTATTCTTACTTACCATTTTTAGTTTTTACACAAAAATTATTACTGATTTTTATGACTTATTTTCAGTCATTTGATAATTGTTGCAATATGTCTATATAAATAATTATACGATTTTATAGAATATAATAGATTATGGAACTTTATCACGCTTTTGCTATTCTTATTGTTTTATCTGCTGCCTATGCATATATAAATTTCCGTTATTTGAGACTTCCATTTACAATTGGGATGATGATTATTGCCCTTGTATCTTCATTATTTATAGTGGCAATCGGAAATGTAAGTCCCGGATTTAAAAAAGATGCGGTAGAAGCAATTCAAAATATAGATTTTTCGCAAATATTGTTAAATGTAATGTTAAGCTTCCTGAGTATTAGGTATTTTAAAGGATGCCGGTATTCCCAAAAGTCTTGAAATAAAAATTACAGGTGAATCGTTATTTAATGATGGGGTGGCAGTTGTAAGTATATGAATCCTTACATGAGGCGGACTAGAGAGGGGATATCGGTAGCGCTTGCTTTATCATTGCAAAATAACATGCATAAAGGTTTTATTGTTTCAATAACATACATGGTGGTATTATTTTCAATTATTATTCAGGGTTTAAGAATCGGAAAACTGGTAAAAAAACTTAAAGTAAAAGCAATAATTTCCGAAAATAAAGAGGAGACTGAAGATATTTATAAAAGTCAAGATATTTGAGGATTTAAGGAATATATTAGTCATTGTCCTTATTCGATAGAACAGATAATATTTTTCCTATTAATAAAGCGGTAAGAACACCGATTAAGGTAAACCATGTCCACGCTACTAACTTCAAGCTTATAACAGTAATCATTATAAAAATACCGGCAATAAATCCTGCAAGTGCATCCTCCTGCGCGGCTTTTTTAATAAAAATCCCAATTAAAAACGCTCCTAATAAACCGCCATAGGTAAAAGAAGCAATACTTAAAGCAATTTCAACAACCGGGCGAGGTGAAGAGATAAAAAAGAAAGCCGAAAAAGTTAGAAGAGCAGCCCACATAATTGTAAACATTCTTGAAATCTGTAATTGTTTTTTTTCATTATCTAATTTTCCGAAAAAAGGGATATACAGATCTATCATAGTTGAGGAAGCAAGAGAACTAATTGAGCCGGCAAGAGTAGATAAAGCAGCAGCGAATAAACCTGCTATAATAATCCCGGTAATTCCGGGAGGCAGAGCATTGATAATGAATTTCGGAAAAATTTCATCCGGTTTAGAGATACCAATCAGTGCAAGATCCATTGTTCCATAGTATGCATAAAGTAAAACACCTACAAGAAGAAAGAGGGCAAATTGAATTATCACAATTATACCGCTACCTATAATTGCTTTTTTACTATCTTTAAGATTTTTAGTTGTTAATAACCTTTGAACAATAAGTTGATCTGTGCCATGAGAAGCCATTGAAAGGAAGGCTCCCCCGACAAGTCCTGCAATTAAAGTATAAGGCTGTGAAAAAAATCCTGCTATACCATCATTAAACCCAAGATTTATAACCTGTAACTTATTTCCGGCGGAGGCAATATTAACGACAGAATTCAATCCATCCGGCAGATAATTTATTAAATAAATACCAGCGATAAAGGCGCCACCAAGATAGATAAACATTTGAATTACATCGACCCAAATAACCCCTTTAACTCCGCCAGTATAAGTATAGATAAGAGCAACAGCAGCAATAATTATAATTGCGGCGGTTTCATTTATTCCAAGCATTAAATAAAGAGGGATTGCAGTTGCCGCTAATCGTACACCATCGGCAGCAGTTCTTGTAAATAAAAAAACTATTGAAGCGAAAGAACGGGTTTTCCCACCAAATCTTGATTCTAAATAGGAATATGCTGTTTTAAGATTGCCTTTATAATAAGCAGGTAAAAAAAAGACAGCGACGATTATTCTGCCGATAAGGTAGCCAAATGTAACCTGTAAAAAATTCAGATTTGTTAAATAAGCAAGTCCAGGAATAGAAATAAAAGTCAATGTACTAGTTTCGGCGGCAACTATTGAAAAGCAAACAGCCCACCAGGGTACAGAGTTTGCGCCTAAAAAATAGTCTTTAATTGATCTTTGTTTTCCTCCAGAGATAATACCAAAAATAGCGATCCCGATAAGATAAGCTGCTATAATGATATAGTCGAGAGTGTGACCCTTCAAATAACTTCTCTATTCTTTTTTCAATTCATCGAAAGCTTCGTTTACGGTATTACAAACAGGCAGGACACGATCGAGCTGGGTTATTTTTATTAGAGAATAAACTTTTTCAGAAGGAGCGGCAATTCTCATACTGCCTCCGGTGGAATGCAATATACGATTTGCGACTAGTATAGCACTTAAACCACTGCTATCGCAAGTTTCAACTTCACTCATATCAAGAATAAGTTTTTTATTTTCTTCAACCTTTAAAAGAAGAGTAAATTCGCCTTTGACTAAACCGGAGATATTAGTATCCAATCTTTTTTCATTCAATTTAAAAATTGTAATACTATCAATTTTTTTAATTTCGAAATTCATTTTCAACCTTGAAAAATTTTAAGGCATTCCAGAAAATTCTTATAAGAAATTTCCGCTTCCGCTTCAGTATCTCTAATCTGCACATTATAATACAAATCTGAATTTGGTTTATCAAAACCCACCTTAATGGGGACATCTATTACAGAGGAAATATAGCTATAAAACAAATTTTCTTTTCTATTTAGATCTAAAACAACTTGAAACATCATTCCATTTAGCTTGGAAATAATTTTGCTTGAAGGCAGCTTTAAAACATTAGCATCAGCCAGAGTATGCTCAATAACCCTGGTTCTGAACCTTAAAGGCATGAGGCTAACTCTGAAATCATAGGTTAATGCAGAGGCATGCTTTTTATTATCTTCTAAGTAATACAACACCTGGATGGAGTGAGCAAAATCAGCGTCATTCTGAGGCATTAAAATTAGGAAGTTAAAGGATCTTTTAACAAACTCGGTAAAAGTTTGATTTTTATTCTTTTTGTCTTTTAATTTCCAATCGACAACGGTATGTGCTATTTTGTCTTTAATTAAATCAAGCATAATTTACTCAAATTCATTTAGCAATTTAATAAATTCTTTTTCATTAATCGTTTTTACGCCTAAACTTTCTGCTTTATTAAGTTTTGAGCCCGGATTTTCTCCAACTAAAACAAAATCTGTATTTTTACTGATACTAGAAGTAACCTTTCCACCCAGATAAGAGATTTTTTCAGATGCTTGTTCACGAGAAAATTCCGCTAAAGAACCGGTTAATACAAAAGTTTTACCTGAAAGAGGAGTATTTTTTTTAATTTTAATTGTGCCGGAAAACTGTAAACCGTTTTTCTTTAACCGCCCAATTATATGGATATTATTTTTATTAGAAAAGAATTTTTTTACACTTCTACTAATACTCGGTCCTATTTCATGTACAGAGGAGATCTCTTCTTCGGAGGCATTTATCAAAGTATCAATATCAGAAAAATGATTAGCTAATTTTTTTGCAGCACCAGCCCCGACATATCTAATACCAAGGGCAAACAAGACTCTATCAAAAGGTTGTTTTTTACTTTTTTCAATGGAATTTAACAAATTATCTACACTTTTAGGACCTAATCTTTCAATATTTATTAATTCGTCACGTTTATTTTTTAAATCATAGATATCGGCATAAGTTTTTATAAAGTCTCTTTCAACAAAAAGATTTATTAATGCCTCACCCAAACCTTCAATATCCATAGCGCCCCGATAAGCAAAATGTTCAATTCTTCCTTTTACCTGAGCCGGGCATTCAGAATTTTCACAATAATAGGCGACCTCTTCATCGGGTTTAAATAAAGAAGAGCCGCAAACCGGACAAAATTCAGGAGGTTTCGGGGATTTGCTGTTTTTCTTTCTTTCACTTAAAATAACAGAGACAACTTTAGGTATTACATCACCACCTTTTTCAATTATGACCTTATCACCCTCCCGAATATCTTTTCTTTTTATTTCATCAAAATTATGGAGAGTTGCCCTGCTAATAGTAGAACCTGATAAAAAAACAGGCTCTAAATCAGCTACAGGAGTAATAGTGCCTATTCTACCAACCTGCCAAATTATATTATTTATTCGAGTAAAAGCCTGCCGCGCTTTAAATTTATAAGCTACAGCCCAGCGGGGAGATTTGGCAATATTACCAAGAATCCTTTGATGCATAAGAGAATTAACTTTTATAACCGCTCCATCAATTTCATAACCCAAAGATTCTCTTTTCTCTTCTAATTTATGACATACCTCCAAAGTTTCGTTTATGTCTGGACACAATTTTACTTCAGTGTTAACTCTAAAACCAAGTTTTTTTAATATTTGAAGATTTTCATGCTGAGAGACAAGATTATCTTCAGGAGAAATTAATGTATAAACAAAAATATTTAAAGGACGTTTAGCAACTATTTTGGGGTCCTGCATTTTCAAAGTACCTGCAGCAGAATTTCTTGGGTTAGCAAAAAGCTTTTCACCTTTAGCTTCCCTTTCTTTATTGAGATTCAAAAAATCTTCAATATTCATAAAAATTTCACCGCGAACTTCAATATCATTTAAAGAGAAAGTGATAGAGCTAAGTTTTTTAAATTTAAGAGGTACGGCTTTAATAGTCTTAACATTAGTAGTGACTTCCTCACCAACAAATCCATCCCCTCTTGTAGCGGCAGTATGTAAATACCCATTTAAATAATGGAGATTAACCGAAGCACCATCAATTTTTAATTCGACCACATATTCAACTTTCTCATTTTTAGGCAGAGCTTCTCTAACACGTCTATCAAAATCAAAAAGTTCTTCTTCATTATAAGTATTAGCCAAACTCAGCATAGGTATTTTATGTTCAACGGAATTAAAAACTTTTGTTAAGTCTTTGCCGACACGCTGAGTAGGAGAATCGGGAGTAATGAAACCCGGATTTTCTTTTTCAAGTCTTTCAAGTTCTTTAATCAGCCTATCATATTCCTCATCACCAATGGAAGGTTCTGTCAGAACATAATATTTGTAATCATATTCCCTAATTTTTTCACGAAGATTTTCAATTTTTTTTTCAATATCCATAGAACGAGCCTTTACAGTGAAGGCGGATTAGTTAAATATTCAAGGCCATTTTTATTAATTAACACATATTTAATTTTACCTTTTTTACCTTCAAAATTCAGGGGTTTTTTATTGAGATTCAGTTTAATGCCACCGGAATTTCCAAAAGTGATTTTATAATTATTTTCAGCGGCAACATCTTTTTGAGAATGTGGAAATAAGATAAAATCATCAACTTTTTTATCATCTACAATGATTTTGATCCAGGAAGTATCGTTTGAAACTATGGTCAAACTCAAGCTATCAGAGGTATTAGATTCATTAGCGGTAGAATCTGCCTTCTCATTTTGAATATATCTTTGTTTATTTTCTTTGATTACTTCATCGAGAGGTTTTTCGGGCACAATAATTTCGTGAGACTGCCGCAGGAAAAAGAAATAAATAATAGCAAAAAGAGCAATAATACCAACCAGTACACTACTCAGAACAATTTTTTTATTGTTATTTGGAAGATCCGCAGGATTAACTACAGGAGATTTGACTGCATTATAAACATTAGGCGGAGGGGGAGCATCAGAATGGACTTCAGTTTTTTCTTCTTTTACCAATTCAATTGGTTTTTTCGTATAATTCCTTTGAGTATCTTCATCCTCATAAGGGATACCCTTTTTGGCTGCTTCATATTTTTTAATAATAATATTTTCATCCAGATTAACGGCTTTAGCATATTGTTTGGTGAAGGCTTTAACGTATACTTCCGGTAAAAAAGAAAAGTCGCCGGATTCCATAGCTTCAAGAAATTTTAAATCAATACGTGTAATGGAGGAAAGCTGCTGAATAGTTAATTTATTTTTTCCCCTAGCTTTTTTTAACTCTTCCGCCAAATTATCAAACATCATAAAGTTCTATCTTTAATAAATGAATTCTAAATATTTAATTTATTTTAATTAATTTCGCAGCAAAGGCACCATCCATATGATGGATATGCGGTAAGGTCTGGATACATCCATTTTCATCAATTAGTTCCTGCGGGAAACTTTGACCGGCATTAATCAGTTGAAAGTTTTCATTCTCTGCTAAAAATTTTTTAATAATATCAAAATTCTCTTCCGGCTCAATGGAGCAAGTTGAATACACAAGGGTCCCATTTACTTTTACTAAATGGGAAGCTTTTTCCAAATATTTATACTGCATATCATTCATTGATTTAATATCAAGAAGATCCTTTTTCCATTTTATGTCAGGTTTTTTTGATATAGTTCCCGAGCCGGAGCAAGGAACATCAGCCAGCACCCTATCAAAGAGTCCGGAATTAAATTCCATCGCATCATTAGTGATGGTTCTAATTGATTTAAATCCCAAACGAATTATATTTTTTTGGACTAATTTTAGTCTGCCCTCATATTTATCGACGGCAACAATTTCTCCACGGTCATTCATAAGGCTGGCGATATAGACTGATTTTCCACCGGGAGCTGAAAACAAATCGAGTACGCGCATACCGGGTTCGGGAGCTAAAAGCTTACATGCCAGGCCGGCGCTTTCATCTTGAATATTAAAATACCCTTTTTGATAAAATTCCCACGCAGTAATATTTGTAAGGTTCATTAGTTTAAAAAATTCGGGTAAATACTTTCCGGATATATACTTTAAATTAACAGAATCCAAAAGAGATTTAAATTCTTCAGGGCTTACTTTTATAGTATTTACTTTTAAAGTCAAGAAAGGTTTTTCATTATTTGCAAGGAGTAATTTTTCAGTTTCTTCTCTACCGAATCGATTCAAATATCTTTTTACCATCCAAGACGGGTGAGAATAAAAAGCGCTTAAATAACCAGGTAGGTCTTCATTAGGATCGGGATATCTAATACCATTTTTGTTTCTAATAATATTCCTCAGAATTGCATTAGTAAGGTCGGCGGGTTTTTGTCCTTGAAGTTTTTTAACAAATTCAACAGCTTCATTGACGGCAGCATGATCCGGAACTCTATCTAAGAATAGAATTTGATAAAGAGCAACCCGCAAGCCGTTTTTTAAATTTGGAATTGCTTTAGAGAACTGTCCTTTATAAAAGCCATTTAGGACCCAATCGAGTCTTCCCATCCATCTAACCACACCATGAACAATTTCATAGAGCAGAGCTTTATCAGCGCTAATTAGTTCCGCATTACGCATTTCATTATCTAATAATTTCTCTAAATAAGCATCGGTTCTTTCGACCCTATTAAGAATTTTTACTGCCAGACCTCTAACACCATCGTATAAATCCGTGACGGTATGCTCTTCCAGCTTATTTTCTTCAATATTATCCATAGATTAATTTAAATATCCTTTTTCAATACGTTCATTTTTAGTTAAATCAAAAATTTTCCGAAACAAATTTTCTTCAGACGGATTCATTTCTTTATTTCTTCTTTTAAAACTTTTTTGGCTGTTTCGATGCTTTTCTCAACATCATAAGCAGCCATCGAATCACTTCCGCCCCATGAAAAGGAGGGGATATATTTTTCAGGAAACCCTGCTCCGAATATGTTACATGAAAAGCCAACGGTAGTACCAGTATTAAACATGGTATTTATAGCAGTTTTCGAATGGTCTCCCATAATAATACCAAGAAACTGGACATTTGTATTGACCTCTTTTCCACTGACAAATACCTTAACGCTGCCATAGTTATTTTTTAAATCCGAACAATTAGTATCCGCACCTATATTTACCCAGCTCCCAACATAGGCGTGCCCAATAAATCCCGAATGCTGTTTATTTGAAAAGGGGAGAAAGAGAGTATCTTCAACTTCTCCACCGATCTTACATGTTTCTCCGATACTAACGTTTTCATAAATTGTTGCTCCACTTTTAATTTGTGAATTGGCACCGATATAAACCGGACCTTCGATAACGGCATTAGGAAATACTTTGACATTCCTATCGATATATACCGGACCTTTAGAAGCATCAAGAACAACACCGGGTTTAACGGCAGTATCTTCGGCTATATATACATTATCTTTCTCGACTAAATGAACTCCATCATAAATTTTACCTTTTAAATTATTTTTAACGTCAAATTTGCAATCATTAATTAATTCTTTCCCATTATTATATATTAAATCCCAAATATATTTGATGACGGGGATTTCAATTGTTTCTACCTGCAAACAGTCAAAATCAGCAATACTTAAGAGATTTGTTAATTTGCTTTTAATATTTCCAAGATTCTTACCAGACATTCTGGCGGCGATTACCATATTACCGTCTTTGTAAAGCTTATCCTCCCCTCTCAAAGGAATAATATCCATTAAATTTTGCGGTGCCAGTATTCTTCCATTTATAAATAAACATTCAATATCGTCTATTTGATTAATTCTGATTTTCGGATTGTTGCTTTTAACAAAATCTTCCAGATATTGTCTGCAATGCAGAGCATGTTTAGTATCCGGATACGCATTAAGAATTTTATCACGCAGAGTATTCATTCCGCAACAAAGATCATAAACGGGGCGGTAAAACGTTAATGGTTCAAGCAAACTGCAGTTGGTATCTTCAAAAATACAAAGCTGCATAGTAATCCTCATTTATAATTGAAATTACAATTTAATATTTTTTGAGGTAAGAATCTTGGGGGTTTTTTATGAATTATATAGAGGAATTACAATTATCGCTTAAAAAAAACTTTGGATTTATACCATATATCATTTAATTAAATAAACCCTATCCAACCTTTCCCTTGCATAGGGAAAGGCTTATTGACAATGGTAGCTAGCATTGGTCATGTTGTCTGGTTCTTCATTATATGTAAATAAGGCGAACAATGTTTTCATTTAAGAAATAAGTTTCATAAAACTATTATTTTTATTCGCCCGGTATCCGGTTGTGAGGCTTCGGCAGCATACCGGAAAAACTTAGAACAGTTGCTCTATTGCTATTTACAAAATCCTCATAAACAACATAGGGGATACCCTTATAAACATAAAGAGATGTATAGTAAGCAGTCCCTGCGGAGAAACCGGGTTTGCCTATATTATTCCATTCCGAGCCATTATACATCATTACAGAAACCTTACCATTGTTTCCGGCATCTCTATAGGCTACATAAGGATTTCCATCATAAACAGAAAGGGAGATATAATCTGCCGAACCTGCAGAAAAGCCAGGTTTTCCAACATTGTTCCAATCAGAACCATCAAAGCACATAACAGTTGCTTTATTATTGTTTCCAAAGTCTTTATATCCTATGTAAGGAGTACCATTATAAACAGAAAGGGAAATGAAATCAGCTAAGCCGGTTGAAAACCCTGGTTTGCCAACGTTTATCCAGGTGGAATCATTAAACATCATGACGGCAGCTTTGTTATTATTGCGGGCATCAGAATAAGCTACGTAAGGAATACCGTTATAAACAAATAAGGAAGTCAAATCGGCTTGACCAGCGGTAAAGCCGGGTTTGCCAACATTTATCCAGGTTCTACCGTTGTAGAGCATCACTGTAGCTTTGCTGCTATTTCCGGCATCTGTAAATGCCACATAAGGAACCCCATTATATACATATAAAGAAATATGTCCGGCTTCGCTAGTAGAAAAGCCAGAATTACCTAAAGTAACCCAGCTTGAGCCATTAAATTTCTTAACAGTTGCCCTACCATCAAATACAGCATCTTCATATGCAACATACGGAGTGCCTTTAAAAACAGATAAAGAAATATGATAAACCTGTCCTTCAGAAAACCCTGTATTTCCAACGCTAATCCATTTTGCGCCATCATATTTCATAACAGTGGCTTTATTTCCTTTTCCACCATCACGATAAGCGACGAAAGGGGTGCCATTATAGACAAATAAGGAATTATTAAAAGCCTGGTCAGCCGAAAAGCCAGCATTTCCAATATTATTCCATTGACCATAAACCGGATAAAGAAACAGAAAAGAGAAAAGGGCTATAATTTTTTTCACATTTTCCATTTGCACCCTCCTAAAAATGATAGTGTGTATGTATAATAATAAACTTGTACAGAATGAATATTAGAATAATATTTGCCGTTTCAACGGGAGAAGAGGCAAAAATAAACTAATATAAAACGCTTGCGGCGAGAAATACCTCAGCATTTTATTTTATTAATTTTACGAAGTGAAAGTATATGCAGGAGCAGGAGAGTATTTTTATTTTTTACAAATGCATGTTAATGAATAAAACCAATGAATGTTTTGTTTATCATCACACCAGAACCGGATTACTGCGAATTAGAAGTCAGATTTTATTCACATGGGATATTTCATAACTCAATTATTGTAAATACCCAGAATATGTCATTTAATTAAATAAACCTGTCCAACCTTTTCCTTGCAAAAGGAAAGACTTATTGACAATGGCAGCTATGTATTTTGTCATGTTGGCAGATGCCCTAGAGATTTTCAGGGATAAATTTTAATGATTTTGACGGAATTTTAGAGTGGTGTTTACTTGGAGGTAATCTGGTTGTAACTTGGAGGAGGATCGGGAGTAGAAATGCATAATAAATACATAGGGATGGGGTATGACAAGAATGACAAAATTGAAGATAGAATGATGGAATAATGCTTGAAGGAATGAATATAGGTCACCGTCATTGATAGTTCCCGCCTCGCTGAAGCTTCCCGCTACATTTGCATTACGCGGGATAGGCATTTAATTGTTCCCATCTGTTCTAATCGAAGATTTACAGCCTAATTCAATAATGTCCTATTATGAGAAAAAGGCCTCTCAACCCCCCTTTTTTAAAGAGAAAATTATTTAGCCATATATAAGTATGCCTCACCCCGAGTTTTGTTTAAAAACCGATAGTTGAGAGGCTGTTTTTGACGAAATATCGAAAAATAAAAGACCATCATAATCTAAAAAATCCTACTAATCCTGAAATATAATTTCCTAGAGGGTGACCAAAAAGTAGAGATTGTCATGCTGAACTTGATTCAGCATCTGTTTTCAGAGCAAAATTACAAGGTTAGATATCGGGTCAATACTGATTTACATCAGCACAGGTCCGGAATGACACTTTTTAGTCGGCCCAGGCAAATCCCTTACAATGGTTTTTTATTCTGGGAAACTAGTACTTGAACTTGATAATCCCACCATAGTTGTAATAACAGATAGAAATGATCTTGATGACCAATTGTATGATACTTTTGCTGCTTCAAAACAATTATTAAGACAAGCACCATTACAGGCGCAAAATCGCGAAGATTTAAAAGATTTGTTAAAAGTTGCATCCGGTGGTATTGTGTTTACAACACTTCAAAAGTTTTATCCTGAAATAGGAAACGTTTATGATCTACTGTCCGATAGAAAAAATATTATTGTTATAGCAGATGAAGCACACCGTTCTCAATATGGATTCAAAGCCCGCGCTATCGATATCATTGATGATGAGGGAAAAATTATTGGGCAAAAAACCATTTATGGTTTAGCAAAATATCTAAGAGATGCACTTCCTAATGCAACTTTCATTGGTTTCACCGGAACTCCAATTGAATTTGATGACAAAAGCACTCCGGCAGTTTTCGGAAGTTATATTGATAACTATGATATAGCCCATTCTGTTGAAGATAAAGCTACAGTTCCTATTTACTATGAAAGTAGACTTGCTAGAGTAAATCTTGATGAAGAAGGCAGAACTCTTATCAAAGAGCTTGATGATGAATTAAAACTTGATGATTTAACAGCTGCAGAAAAGGCTAAAGCCAAATGGTCATAGATATTTTTGATGCTGCCGGTATAAAAAAACCTGATATCTCAATTCTTTCTGATGAATTCCTCGCAGAAGTTCAAGGAATGGAACATAAAAACTTAGCTTTGGAAACATTAAAAAAATTATTGAATGATGAAATAAAGGCAAGAACAAAACATAATCTTATTCAAAGCAAAACATTTATGGAAATGCTTGAGAATGCTGTTAAAAAATATCAGAATAAAATATTATCTGCAGCAGAAGTAATTCAAGAATTAGTAAATCTTGCAAAAGATATAAAGAAAGCTGATGAAAGAGGAGAAAAATTAAACCTAACTAAAGATGAGTTAGCCTTTTATGATGCAGTATCAAATAATGAAAGTGCAAGACAGCTTCTTGGTGATGAAATACTTAGGGATTTAGCAAGAGTATTAGTTGATAGAGTAAGAAAAAATGTTTCTATAGATTGGACTATCAAAGAATCAGTCAGAGCTAAACTAAAAGTAATAGTGAAAAGAACATTACGGCAGTATGGTTATCCACCAGATAAACAAGCGCTCGCAACAGAAACCGTACTAAAACAAGCCGAACTTTTAGCTGATGAATGGGTATATTAAATCAATAATATTAATGAAAGGGGGCTTTTATGGGTTTTGCATCTTACTTCGAGGATATTTTAGGTAAATTTTATGAAGAGTATTCTTAGATACTACATAAATGTTGTAGAATAGTATATTCTTCTCAACAATAAATACATCCTATAAAACAAAATCAAAAAGTAATTAAAAAACCCGCTTATTTAGCGGGTTTTTTGTTAATAATTTTTAATGAAATTAAAAAAATGTTGTCACTTCAACAAAATCATCTTCTTAACATTTTTAAACGTTCCTTTGCTATAGACTGCTTCAATACTATAAAAGTAGACACCACTGCTAAGATTTGCAGCGTTAAAATTAATTTCATGAGATCCTGCATTTTGTTCACCAATGAATAGATCATTTATTTTTCTGCCGAGAATATCATATAATGTTAGTTTTACAAAGCTTTGTTCAGCTAAAGAATATTTTATGTTTGTAGATGGATTGAACGGGTTCGGATAATTCTGGAACAAATTAAAAGCTGTGGGTAAATTTTCCGGTGAATCGACGGAAGTGAAAAGGATTGCATTTGTTGGAAAGAATATATTATCTAACCATATTTCGGGGGAATTGGCAGTGTTTGTGCCTAAAAAGGATTGATAAACCCATCTTAAAATGTGTTTACCAGCCGGTAAATTGTAAGTATAAAAATTCCAATCATTATTTTCATAATAATAACCTATTGCAGTACTATCAATATAAAATTCCAAATACCCAAGATTTGTATTCGTTGTGAGACCAAATTCTATGACACTATCTGAAGGTATATCTATGCTTATTTCCAGAGTTGATATCTGGTTACCGGCAAGACTTCCCGGTTGAATTGAAAAGCTGCCTGTTTGGGCGTTTTTGTTAGTTATTAGCCAGGGAGCATCGCCGTAAGTCTTCCATTGGAACAAATCAGTTAAATTATTATGCTCAAATGTTTCCGTATATTTATCTGCAACAACTGCATAAGAAGTTGTAGATGATTCAAAATTTCTTTCTGCACCGGTAGAATCTTTGACATTAACAACCATATTTAATGAAAAAACGCCTCTTTGTAAAGGAGTAAGATCTGCAGTGGAACCATTGGCAGCAAGCTGATCAGGATTAGAATTAGGGGAATTCAGTATCCATGCAAAGTTTGTGGTAAAATGTCCGACGGAAGGTGCAAAAACACTCCCCGTAAAATTAGTTTTATCATTTAATTTGGCATCTGTGATTTTTGGTTCTATATGAGTAGCAAAAAGTTGATCAGGTATATATCTAGATGATACACTGTCTTGACGATTATATGTCATTTTAGGAAAATCAAAAGTCTGATTAATATTAACACCAGCATTTATAAGCAACGAATCGGCATCTGAATCATACGGTTGAAAATTATCCGTGATCCTCCAAATAGCATTCTGGGCAAAATAATAATCAAAGAGATTACAATAATAGCCCAGTGAATCGATATATTGAACGAGCTTTAACAAAGACTGAGCAGCTTTAATCCCGTTCCATTTATTTAAGGGGGGTGCAACAGCAAATGCAACTGCCGAATCAGGAGCAAATTTAAAGTGATCTATACAAGCTGCATAAATTCCATTTAATGTTTTTATCTCACCAGGCTTTAAGAATAAATCACCCAGATGACTAACTACAAAATTTTGCTGATAATCCCCCGTATTAACTAATATATCTCCCGGTTTAGAATTAATAATTAACCCAGCTTGTGCTGCAAGCTTGTCTATATCGGATTGAAGCGGCGGTTTTGTTTGATCACCCATTAGATCATTTTCATGTCCATCTTTCGGCCATCCTGAACGCTGGTTATTATTAAGAAAATTTTGATCATCGCTTAATTTATCACCAGGATGTTTGGAATGATATAAATTCAAAAAATCACTGGCAGAATATTTTGTAGTTCCGTCCTGTTCGTTTAACCAGCTGCCGTCCGATTGTTTTGTGAATGAAGAATATTGATCATCCAACCCCATTAAATGTCCAACCTCATGAGCAAATGTTCCGGAAGTATTATCGGATGGGTACCAGGTACCGCCATCAACTCCATTGTTTGGAGTACCAATCCGATCAACAAAACTGGTACCTTTTCCGCATGCCAGCTTAATATCATCAAAACCTGCCGAGCCTGGAGGTGATGAAGCACCCGGATGCGACAAACTGGAAATATCCATTTCTATTTTTTTCCCGCCGCTTGTAGTAACTCCGTTCCATTTTTTATAAATATCTTTTGCTATTTTAAGTTCATTTGCATCATTATCACAAGGTCCATAAAATTCAAGATTTAACTTTATATGGATTGTATTATTATCGGGAGGAATAAAATTATTATAGTAGTTTCCGGTTATGGAAACATCGTCCCCGAAAAAGCCTCCTTTGCCGTTTAAAGAAGCTGAGCCATTACCCACAGCATCATACAGCGATTCTTCATAACCAATTTCAACACCTCCATGCGGAATTTGTACTGCATCTTTTGCTGCGGTGATTGATCTAAATTTTACTTGCATTTTATCCAGGCTGGCTTTTGAAAAATTTTTTTTGTTTATAGATTGAGAAAATCCCAGATTTACGCCGCAGGGATCTTGCGGGACAATATTTAGTTTTTCAGGGGGTGTGTAGTTTAAATTATAATCTATCGGCACATTTGAATTTATTGCTGAAATTATATTTTGTATTTGCTGCTGAGCTGAATTTTTAACCCTTACTTGTTTTGTTATACCATTGGCAGTAATAGTAAATAATGCGATTGAACCACCCCTTACAGTATCATCTTTATAATCTGAATTTAATGAAAAGAAATTTTCGTTTTGTATAGTCTGCCATATTTGCTGAATCTGAGAAGTGCTGATCGTAAAGTTTGTATCAAGAAGGATCAGCGGTGAACTTCCTCCTTGAGAGCTAAAAAAATGTACCTGGCCGTTTGCAAGAATAGTAATTGTTTCAGATGCTGCCCATGGCGCTACACCACCGGTAGTGCCGACAAGTTTAAAATCCTGTGGAGGATTTTGTGCATAAATAGTTACATATGTTAATAAAAATAATATAAAATATTTCATATAGAGGCCTTGTAAAAATGAACTGTTTAGAAAAATAAAAGGAAACTAATAGTAAAGAGGGTGGATAGCTTATGATGGGATATTTTAATTCATTCTATCCAAATGGTATAAAATAAGCTTCCGATAAATAACGAATATTTTTTTAATAAGCTATTTGAAATATTGATTATTCTTAAAGAGCAGATACAAAACACATCCGATTAATTCGTTACCGAATTCTTTAATACAATTTGCATCTAATAGCTCAATCAATAGATAACGAAAACGGTTCATGGATTCATGCATATCTGCATCGAAAAGAAGGTGATAATTCTAATGCGCAATATTGGTACTCACATGCAAATAAAAAAATACCTGAGTATTCTATACAGGAGGAATGGGAAAATATTTTTGCTGAATTGATTAAGTTAAAATAAAAGATGCTATTTATTAATCCGTACGAATAGAATAGAATTGTTCTCCAAAAAACAAGAAAAACAATTGTTTTTAAGCATTGTATATAATTAATTGTTATTTATTAAAAAATATTTACCTGTAAGCTCTAATTTATTCGGCGTTATAAAATTTCTTCCAATCAGCCGATGTGGAAAACGGGATATCAAATTTTCCCTCCGTTACAATAATGGTTTTCTTTGCATTACTATCACTGCTCCCTTCGGATAAAGTATATTTGCCTGAGAAAGTTCCTGATACCCTTGAAGCATTTATTGAAGTTATAGTAACAGTTAAGGGATTATCCAGGTAGTTTATATAGTCCTTGGTTATATATCCTATATAGCCAAAAGTGGGTGTAGCACTTAAAGTTGTTGAACCTTTCTTTCCTGGTGCCTCAAACATCAATTTTTCTCCAGGCTCATTCAAATCAGAAAGCCTAAAAAATATTTGTCCTTTGTCATCACCTTTAAGATGGAAGGCAGCATTGATATTCTCATCAGTTCCGCTTCCTGAAAATTCTTTCCCATCAAGCATACAGGAGAAGCTGGCATTTCTAATAAAAGTAGTTTCATTTAAAACATTCTCTTTATGATCATTTACTTTTGTATTTACTGAATAAGCAAATAATAAATATGTTGAAAGTACGCCTGCTAAAAATATTTTTAATGTTTGCATATATTTGATTTTAGTTTTATGGTTTAAATTTACTTTTTAGAACGGAATATCCATCTCATAAATTATTTTAAAAGAATCATTTTATTTGTTTGTGAAAAGCTGCCGCCTTGCCTGCCAACTGGTGTGGCAGTTAATTTATAAAAGTAAACACCGCTGGGCAAAGGTCTGCCTTGTGAATCTATTGAATTAAATTCCGCTTCAAAAGTACCAGCCGGTTTTTCTTCATTAACTAAAGTTGCTATTTCACTACCAAGAAGGTTATAAACTTTTAAAGTCACAAAATTATTTGATCCATCTGGAATGCTATACCGGATTCTTGTAGAAGGATTAAATGGATTAGGATAATTTTGTTCCAACTTGAATTCCTTAGGCGGAGAAAAAGCCTGACCATTTATACCGGTTGCAGTTTCATTTAATTGAAGGTCATCTATTATAAAGAAAGAGCCTCTGGCAGGAGTGTTTGAAGAATTATTTGAAGTATCGGTTATTGTTATTTCAATATCCATATGATTTGAAATGGAAGCATCTTCAAATTTAGTTATCGGAACTGTAAATTGTTTGAACGATGTCGTCTGTTCGGATATTAATAGAGTTCCCGCTCCATAATTATTAAAAGTAGTATCACTAATTTCTGAAACGTCAATTTCAATTACATCATTGGGACCCATCGCTGTAAACTTATAATAACCGGTTAAACTTGCGTATGTATTTGATATAGGGAAATAGTTCAGCAACTCAGGTGCTCCAAAAGAACCAAACATTGTATCTGCAACTCCTTTAACCGCAAAATTTCCCGAATATTTATCACTAGATTGAGTTATAAGAAATGGGGAATATATCCATGAATCAAGACCTCCATTTGTCCAGCTTTCAAAATCTCCATTTGGAATTTGTGCATTAATGTTTTTGGTTTCAAAAAAAAAGATAACAAGAATAATTAGGAAAATATAATGGAGCTTTTTCATATAGACCTCGAAAAAAATTGATGATAGTGGATGAAGAGGAACCCAATTAAATTGTTTATCCGTTAATACTACCTCATTAATATAAATTTTTTTGTTTCTGTAAAACTCCCAGCTTGCAATCTATAAAAATAAACGCCGCTTGAAATATTACTTCCACTAAACTCAACTTTGTAATTTCCTGCGGTCTTTTCTTCATTAACTAATGATGTAACCTCCCTGCCGAGAATATCATAAATTTTCAGAGTTACAAAAGAAGCTTGCGGTATAGAAAATTTTATAGTAGTAGAAGGATTAAACGGATTCGGGTAATTCTGATAAAGTGTAAAACTTTCAGGGATATTTTTATTTTGAGAATCTTCAACTCCGGTAACGGTTATATTATACTTATTGCTAAGATATTTCTCTATTGTTGACTGGTCCGGATCAGAAAGAACGGTATCATAAACTATTATCTCTGCAATATCGCATTTGGCAAGGACTCTCCCCAAATCCGGAAAATTATCAGTTGATCCAATTCCTCCACCGGAAGCCGTGGAATCACCAAGTGGAACAGAAATAGAAATATTAGCTCCGGAAGCTGACGAAGGAGCAGAAACTCCATTCCATCTTAAGGTTGTATTAGATACTGTTCTGTCTCGGACAATGAAAATGTTTCTCCATTCATTGTATTTCGCAATATTCTGACCGGTAAATACCACATAATCATTATGATCTTCGGTACCAACAATAATATCATTGTCGCCATTATCCATGCCCCGCATTTTAATGGCCATGTGTTCATTGGCTACAAAAGTGCCACCGGGACCTAATGATAGTACAAATCCGGGAGGATTAGAACCAGAAGCACCGGTTCTGTTGTTGAAAACCATAAAGAGGCTGATCTGACTCATTTTTTTTGTACCGGTAAATCCTAACCTGTCATTTACTCCGTCAAAACTTATTACGGGTTTATTATTTATTATATTATTTACCAACACAGGCTGACGGCTTGTATCTGATTCGATAGCGTCATTTCCATTACCGCTTTGATCTTTCCATCTGCTTACTTTAGAACCATTAAAAACTAAACCGGTATCAGCTCTAAGCCAAAGCTGTAATCTGGTAATAGGCATACCCAAAGGTGCAGCAGCATCATGCCAAACCAAATCTGTTATTTCAAAATTGTAAACATGATTGGCCGAATCATAATCTATCTTATAAGTTTTAGGATAATATCCTTCTTTTTGGAAATCTGCAGGCTGCTTTATGCTTCCTGCAAAATGTGGATGAGTTTCCAGATAAGTTTTTGTAAACATAGGTTCGTAGAAGCTAAACTTACCTTTTGCATATCCATAAATAAATGTTTTATCAAAAACATGTCCTTGAAACTCCGGTGCCGATGTATCAGTCCAGTGAGTTCCCATTTGAGGAACACCCGTTGGATCTGATACATAATCAGGTGGAACAAAACGGGGTTCTACTTTAATTGGATCAGGGCCGCCAGGTATTGCCAGGCGTTCTTGCTTATTAATTATATAAAAGTGAAGATCGAAATGAGGTAAAGTATAAATACCTGCAGGCGGGTGTCCCATTGGATTCCAATCAAATAATATATGGTTGAATAATGTATCTGACGCGTTTTTGGGTAAATTTAAATGAATCATGGTCCCGATTGCTGGAAGGTTCGTTAAAACATCTTCAGTTAGAGTAAACCCAATGCTTTGCGGATTATTAACAGAATCTGTTTTTATCCAAACTTTTATTGTACCATTCCCTAAGGATGCAGAATCACCATAACTTATCTCCTGAGAGTATAAAGAGACAGAACCGAATAAAAATATTGTTATTAACATTATTGACAGTTTCAAATAAAAAAACTCTTTCATAATGCTTCCTTTCCTTTTTAATTTTCTTCGGCAAATAAACGAAATCAAAACAAGGGGAGCATATTATTATTGTGCCTTTTACTTATACTATTGTTCCGTTTATATAAATTATAGCACATGTTACAATAGTCTAATTAACTTATATGATCTTTTCCTTACTCTTTCTGTATATTTATAAGATTAGGATTACGAGTAAAATTAAGATTTCCGAATAAGTTCAGTTACGAACCTGGAAAGTATATTTTTGTGTAATCTTTATGGCGTGAAATCAATTAAACAATAGCACTTGGCGGATAACCAAACTCTTCCTTAAAACACTTGGTAAAATAGGCAGGACTTGAAAATCCAACAGAATAAGCTATTTCGGAAATATTTCCTTTCCGATTTTCTATCATCTTTTTGGCATTTTCTAATTTTACAGATCTTATATAGATACTGGCAGATTTCCCTGTTAATGCTTTCAATTTTCTGTGCAATTGAGTTCTGCTCATTGCCACTTCGCTGCAAAAATCTTCAATATTAAAATCTTCTTCCGAAATATGTTTCTCGATTATATCAATAACTTTAACCATAAACTTTTCATCAACGCTGCTTAATTTTTTCTCTTCGGCTTTGGGTGTTTTGTTTTCTAATCTACTGAACTTTTCCTGAAGTTTTTTTCTTATACTAATTAAGTTTTTAATTCTTGTCTGCAATTCTTTTATATTGAATGGTTTTGTAAGATAATCATCAGCGCCAGTTTGCAGACCTTCAAGTTTATTTTCCTGTCCCGATCTTGCTGTTAATATTATTACAGGTATATGACTGGTTTTTTCATCATTCTTTAGAATTTTGGTCATTTCATTCCCATCCATCTTCGGCATCATCATATCACTTATTATTAAATCCGGAATGATTTTTACAGCTTTTCTTAATCCTTGTTCACCATTGACAGCTTCCTCAATTATATAGCTGCTGTCCAGCGATTCTTTAATATACTCACGCATATCATAGTTATCTTCAACAATAAGAATAATTGTCTTATCATCTTTTAAATAACTTAGTTGAGAATTTTCAACAAGATCCTCATTAATATTTTTTGAAAGGAGATATTTTTTCTCGTCAATCAGCATTTCCGGTTCATCTTGTTTTTCTTTTGTTGCTACCTCATCATCTTTTAAATGATCTTTACCAAGCGGGAGTGAAATTGTAAATTCCGTCCACTGACCTAATTCGCTTTCAACGCTAATATTTCCATGATGAAGTTCAACTAATTCTTTTGTTAATGCTAACCCAATACCTGTTCCTTCATATTCTCTATTAATTGAAGAATCAACCTGGTAAAATCTGTCAAATAGTTTTGGAATTTCTTCCTTAGGAATTCCAATTCCGGTATCTTTTATTTTTATCTCCACAAACCTTTCTATCTCATCCCGAACTTGTTTCGGGATCTGTTTTTTAGTGGAAGATGCTGAATCAAGTTCAGCATTACATTCTGTAATCGAAACTGTTATCTTCCCATCCTGCGGGGTAAATTTAAAAGCATTTGATAAAATATTTGATAATATCTTCATCATCTTTTCTTTATCGAAATACACTTCAATAAATTCTTTATCCGATAATATCTTTAACGAAATATCTTTTTCCTCCGATAGAGATTCAAATGATAGTGCAATTCCTTTTACAAAAGAAACAATATTATTTTTTGAAGCTTCCAGCTTTAATTTCCCCGCTTCCAGCTTTGAAAGATCGAGTAGCTGGTTTACTAATTGTAAAAGACGTTTTGAATTCCTTCTTATTATCCCGGAATCTTTAATTATATCATTAGAAGTCTGAGAATTAATTTTTTCAGCCGGTCCAAGAATTAATGTTAAGGGTGTTCTAAACTCATGCGAAATATTAGCAAAAAACCTAGATTTCATCCTATCTGTTTCTTCTTTTTCTTTAAAAACCGCTTCATCCATTTTGATTTTATCTTTTAATTTTACTCTATTCAGTTCATATCGCCTTAACCCGTATAAAGTTAGAACTAAAACTAAACCATAGGAGATATAAGCCCAATTTGTTTTCCACCAGGGGGGTGATATAATTATTAAAATTGAGGTTCCCGCTTCATTCCAGATGCCGTCATTGTTTGAACCCTTAACTCTAAATGTATAGGTACCTGGACTTAAATTTGGATATGATGCATAATGTCTTGCACCTGAATAAATCCAGTCTCGATCCAGCCCTTCCATTTTAAAAGCATATTGATTTCTTTCAGGACTCAGGTAACTTAATGCAGCAAACTCAAATGATAAAAAGTTTTTGTCGTAAGGAACTTTGATCTCTTTTTCTAAAGGAACCGGTTTATTAAATATCCTGAAGGAGGTTATAACAATCGGGGAGATATAAGGATTGTCTTTTATACTGTCTGGATGAAAACGGGTTACTCCGCCGGGTCCGCCGAAATAAATTTCTCCGTTTTCTGTTTCACAGCCAGTAAAATAAAATCTGTTGCTTGTAAATCCATATGTTACATCATAATTTTTAATTTTCCCCGTCTCAGGATTTAATTTTGAGACACCTTTATTTGTGCTGAACCATAAATTTCCATGAGCATCCCCTTCAATTGCAAATATTAGATTATTAGGCAGGCCATCCATTTCAGTATAGTGAGTGAATGAATTAGTCGGACGAATATATTTATTCAGTCCGATATTTGATCCGAACCAGACATCTCTTTTCTTATCTTCATAAATTGCAGTAATTAAATCACCTGAAATGCTTCGGGAATTATTTACATCCGATTTAAATTCAACAAATTTCTTTTGAGATATATTATACCGGATCAAACCGGCATCTTTTGTTCCTGCCCAGAGCAGTCCAAAAGAATCTTTGTATATACATTTAATTGAAGTATTAATTGATTTAATTAATGAAATTGTTTTATTTCGTTTACTAATAAAAAAAATACCGCCTTCAAGTGTTCCTACCCACGCGGTATCATTTGAAGGGGGAGTGTAAATGCAATAGACTTGTTGATTAAATTCTTTTCCCGAGGAATATTTTATTCGTGTAATTTGTCCATTTTTTCCCTTCAAGTAAATCCCGCCGGCATATGATTTTATCCATATATTTCCCAGGTTGTCTTCTGCGATATAATTTCTACCAGTTTCGTAACTATTAAACCGTGGAACAAATGTATTGATTTCAGGATCAAATTTTAGTATTTCGCCATTATTTGTTTGAACCCATAATTTCCCGTTATTGCTGCTTATAACAGACGCACCCGTTCCAAAAGATTTATCCCATGAATTTTCAATATTATTATATTGTTTGAATGGAAATTTTTTCCGGTTAACCTTATTTAAGCCGTTAAACGAAGTTATCCAAATTGTACCGGAACGTTCACAACAAATTGCCAGGATCATATCAATGCTTAAACTTCCCGGGTCATAATCATTATGGTAATAATGAATAAATTTGTTTGATTGCTTATTAAATGTACAAAGCCCGTTATATTTTGTACCAATCCAATAAATGCCATTATGATCCTCACTTATAGATTCGATATTATCACTAGACAGACTTGTTAAGCTTTCCGTATCTTTTAAATTATGTTTATAAGTTGTATATGATCCATCTCTGGGATTCACTTCGATTAATCCTTTACCATTAGTGCATAACCACAACATTCCCGAATTATCCTCATAGATGGAATTTATTTGATAAGGTAGAGAATACTCAATTGCATTATCCCACCCAATACTTATAGATCCATTTTGATTTTTTGGATCATGCCAATAGTGGATAAATTTCCCTGTTTTTCTGTCAAGTTTATCTAGTCCATTACCGCTTCCAATCCAGAGTGAACCTTCTTTATCTACTAATAGTGCATGAATATAATTGTTGCTTATACTACTAGTATTGGTGCTGTCATGTTTAAAAGTTTTAAACTTCATGGTGGTTTTATCAAATTTATTTAAACCATCTCCTGTACCTACCCAGAGTATACCGGATTTATCTTCACATATAGAAAGAATATAGTTGCTGAAATTAATTCCGGTTCTAGTAGGAGGCAAAACAAAATGAGAAAAGTTACCGGTGGTAGGATCCAGCATATCTAGGCCAAGTGATGTACCAATCCATATATTGCTATCTTTACCTTCACAAAGTGCCTGCACGGAACCGCTGTTAATACTATTTGGATTTCCAGGTTCATGTTTATAAGAAGTAAAACCATTACCATCATAACGGTCTACACCATTATATGTTCCAAACCATAAATAACCTGTTTTGTCCTGAATCAAACATGGAGCAATATATGAATTCATACCCTGGTCGGGATTTAAATGTTCGAAAGTTTTTAGCTTTGTATTTTGGGCAATGAGAGTTGATGATGAAATACAAAGAATGACAACAAAATAATAAATTTGAGTTGGGTACAAAAATTCAAAAAAATTATTGGGGATTAAAATACTTGTTCTAATCCACTCTTTGGAACTCATATTCAAAATCTCACTTCAAATGAAGGATATGTTCTAAAGTTAAGTATGTTTTTATTTTCATAAATTTAATTGGATAAATATTATTAAATAGCCAGGACTGTAGTTTGGAAAAGAAGATTCTGGAAACTCTTAAAATATAAATAGAATAAAATTTATTTGTCAAGTGGAAAATATTGAATTAGGAGGGTGTGTGATTTCTTCAGTTCTGATAATTATTCGAGAATTAAAGACTTTTAAAATATATTATTTAAATTTCCTTTAATAACAAGCGAAATTCTCATTCTATAGTTATTGGTTCGGGTTAATGCAATAAAAAAATGCCCGCATTTGGTGCGGGCAAATCCCCTTTCTCACAGTATATCATTGCCTTAACAACATATCAATTATCTTAATATCGTATCAATTATCGTAACAGCGTATCAATGTTCTAAGCTTGCGAGATTTAGAAATTTGAAAACCAAACATTATAATTTCAATAATTGAAAGATTAAAATTTTTTGTAAATAAAACATCAACCAAAAGAATGAAAAATGGATTAATCCCTTTGGCTGAGCACGAAACTTTTGTTCTTCAAAATTCCTTTAGTTGAAGAAAGATAGACCCCACTTATACTTTGGATAGAGTTATTCTTTAAACCGAGCATGCTGCTCACCTAAACCTTCCATTGTACTACTAATGCTAATAGCTTGTATTTGGATTTGTTTATACCTATTATCTAACAAAGAAAGAGTATACATAATGAACATACCTATGAATATTTTAATTGCCGAAACTGATTCAAAAGTTGTAACCCAGCTTAATTACTGTCTTGCCTCCTTTGGTCACAAAGTTTTCCCAGTTGTTACTACAGGTGAAGATTTAATGGAGCAAGTGAAACTTTTAAATCCTTCCCTTATCATTACGGATATTAACCTGAATGGTCAACTGGATGGTATTGAAGCAATAGCCCGTTTAGAGAGCAACTATAGCATCCCTTATATTTTTATTACTGCTTATGATGACTTTAGTAGACTCATAAATTCATACTATCTGAATCCAATTAGTATAATAAGAAAGCCTATTGACCAAACTAATCTGTATGAGAGTGTTGAAAAAGCCCAACTGCAATTTGAACTGGTTTAGATTCTTCTTGGTGTAAAATCTTCAATTAACTAAATCTTAAAATTTCTAATTGTTGTTTTTTAATATTCGTTTGGCTTTATAAAGATAATTAATTTGGGGAGTTAATCTTTTAATCGATTGCGAAGGAAATAATAAACCCACTTAACATAAACAGGAACTAATTTCATCTTAACATGGTTAGCCAACTCTTTAAGTATTTGAGTTAAATTTACTATGGAGCATTGTTATAAATGTATCCCGGTCATAAGGTTTTTCAAATATTCCTAAGGGATTTAATTCTTTCGCAAGTACTAAATTTTCCGGATTAGAAAAAGCAGAAATAAAAACAAATGGAATATTTTTTTTAATTAGTATTTTCCCCACTTCAATCCCGGATACATTATCTGCTAGCCTGATATCTAGTGTAGCAAAAGAAAATGGTTTATTTTCGAGCAGAGTAATTGCTTTCCTACCAGAATTTGCGATTATAGAATTTATAAATCCACAATCATTAAGAGTAGATTGTATATCCATCGCAGCTACAGCCTGATCTTCAACAATTAATGCAGTCTTAGGGTACAAATTCAAATCTTTAATCACCTAAAATTATCAATCTAAAATTATTAATTATCGTAACTTATAATTAATATTCGAAATGTTTTCGTATTTGTTTATCCCCTTTTTCATCAAAGGTTCACTGCAGTCTAAGATTTTATCAATTTCCCATTTTTTCTAATAGAATAATGGGTCTCTTGTTCATTCTCTTCAGTAATAATATTAAATCTTTTTATCAATTGAGTTTTAATTGATTTTCAGTTTTCTGTCCATTTAATCGGGATTCCGCTTTTATTGAAAACATCAGTGAAACAATTACCATACTTTCTTTCAATAATTTCTCAACTTATCATCTTTATACCAGTATACATCTGACAATTACTATTCATTCAAACAATTAAAATGTTCTATTTTGAGAAAAACCCCTCTCAACCCCCATTTTTAATGAGAAAATTATTTAGCCATACCTAACTATGCCTCACCTTAAGTTTTATTTAAAAACCGGCAGTTGAGAGGGGGTTTTTTATCAAAAATCGAAAAATAAAACACCTCATGAATCCTTAGACACTCTAAAACCGAAATTAATTTTTTGGAATAATGAAGTAAAGGAATTTGAGAATAATATATGAAATAGTTAGCAGAACAGATCGTTTGTCATTCAACGATTCCCGCTTCTCTATGAAAGCTTCCACCTTTGATAAAGTTTTTCACTGCGCCTTTACCATACTTGTTTAGTTATTTCATAAGTAAATCATCCGGTTGTAAATATTAAATAGAATCCGCCGAATATTACGAGAATACCGCATACTCTTTTTATCCACAAAATTGTTTTTGATTTTTCAGTCCAGTTCAAATATTTCTGAACTCTCCCGGTTAATGTTCCAGCACCAACAATTACCGAGCAATGCCCTAATCCGAATGCTAAAAGAAATATTACTGCAAGAAAATAATTTGTCTGTGCTGTTTGAAATACAACACCCAGCACCGGAGCCATATATGCAAATGTGCAAGGTCCTAATGCCAAACCGAAAAGTAACCCTAGAATTAAAGGGGCGAATAATCCATTTGCTGCGGTTTGTTTTAAACCGAATGTGTTCCAATCGAGTTTTATCACATCCAGAAGATATAGACCAACTAAAAAGAAAATACCGGCAACAAGAAAATTTCCAATGCTTCCTATATCTCCCATTAGTCTTCCGAGTGATGCTGTAATTATACCAATGAATGCAATTGTTATTAAAATACCTACTGAAAAAATGAGCGAAATATTGAATGTCCTGCCGATAGATATTTTTCCTTGAGAGCTTATAAATCCAACAACAAGCGGAATGCTTGATAAATGGCATGGAGAGAGCAATATTGACAATACTCCCCATGCAAAAGAAGAGAGCACTGCAATCCAAACTGCGCCGGTCATAGCTTCGTAAAGTGAATTAAAAATTCCCTCAAACATTTTAACTTTTATTATCCTTTGGCTTTAATCCTTTCGATTTGAGAAGCTTGTGTATTTCCTCTTCAGGATAAAATCCTTCGTGCCTGAAAAACTCTTTTCCTTTTTCATCCAGAAATACCTGAGTAGGAATTAATTTAATGCCGTACTTCTCTGCAAAAGGTTTTTGTTCTTGTGTCCATACATCGTAAAAAACTACCTTAACTCGATTACCATATTTCTTCTCAATGTTTTTCATTACCGGCTGCATCATTTTACAAGGGATGCAATTTACAGAGCCAAGTTCAACAAAGGTTACTTTTGGCTTAATCTGATTCCCTTCTTTTTTCTTTTGTGCATAAGTTGAAAAAGAGAAAAGTATCATAAATGCAATTAAGAAAATGATTTTCCCCATTTTAATTCTCCTTTAACCAGTTTATTAATTGATCATCTTTCGGAATAACGCCGATACTTTTAATTTGTTCATTTATGACCAATCCCGGAGTCATCATTATTCCATAGTTCATAATTTCCTGTATATCGGTTATCTTTTCAATTACGGCATCTAAATTATATTTCTGAACCAGTTCTCTCACTTTACTTTCAAGAGTAAGGCATTTTTTACAGCCTGTCCCCAATATTTTTATTGTCATTTTTGATTTTCTCCTTCCAAGATTCTTAAATTAATTTTAAAAAGAATCTTTATTTAGCTGCGCAGTCAATACAAACGTGTTTACCGTCTTTAAGTCTTCCATATCCTTCAACTGTCATCTCTCCGCACTCTTCACATACGAAACCAGCAAAGCTGTCCTTATGCGGTTCAAGCTTATATTCAAATATATCTGAAATATTAAGCAACTTTTCTTCGGGCGCATTTATAACTCTTTGAATTAGAGGCTCAACCACTTCATTGGGAACTTTGCTTGCTGGAATCCCCTTTTCCCTGTAGTTTTTGAAAAAGTCCGATTGTTTGTTCTGAAGCATGGCTTCTGCCTTTGGTGTTACCCGAACCGCTTTGCCTGTATTTTTGTCAACAAGTGTAACAGCCCATTTACCTTTGTGAGTTTTCTTGATGTTGCCTTTGCCAAAAGTCGTTCCCATTATTACTTGCAATCCGTCAGCATAGCAAGTAGCACAGTGATCTTCACCAAGATCAACGAAAGCAACAATTTGTCCATCCTTAGCTCTTTCAACACCAAGTTTATTCATAGCAGCAGCACCTACTTTTAAACCAAGCGGCATTGCAGGGCATTTATGCCCGTGAAATTTTTGTCCGAACTCTAACCATTCAGTTGGATTAACCATTTTTGTACTCCCAGTTATTGTTAAAAAAATATTGAATTTGATACAAGCTGAAATCCATTATCCACAGCAAGTTTTATATTGTTTCCCTTTACAAGATAAGAGTCACACCGATAATTATTTTAATAGCAATTGCAAATAAGACAACAGCGAATATTTGTTTTACTCTGTTAGTCTTAGCTTTATTCACAAGAAAATTGCTGCCCAGGAAGGCACCTATAATTACCACGATTGCTAGTATAATTGTTAATGTCCAATTAAAGTGCCCTTGAGAGGCATGACCAAGAAAACCGGAGAATGAAGAAAAAGTTACTGCAAAAGCCGAAGTTGCCGCAGCTTTTTTAGTTTCATATCCCATCCACATAAGTAGTGGAGCCATAATAAACCCTCCTCCGATTCCCAGAAGACCAGCCATAAAGCCGGCAAACCCGCCGATTACGGCACCTATAATTGCACGTTTTTTAAATGGCATAATTTCTTTAGGTTCAGGTCTTTTAGACATAAACAACATTCTGCCCGCAGCGACTAAAACTGCAGCAGAGAATAGTATAAGTAAAACATTTACTGGCAATTTATCGGAAACAAGTGCACCGACAGGAGCAAATAAGAAAGCGGAAACCGTCATCGCTAAACCACCTTTAACGTCTACCAATTTATTTTTAAAATATGCAATTAAGGCTATAAGGGTAGTAAGACCATTTAGTAACAAAGCTAATGGTATTGCGACTTCCTTAACCGGAAGACCAGCCCATTTAAGAACCGGAACGTAAATTAGAGCGCCGCCTAGTCCCAGCATAGAAAATAAAAAGGATGCTCCCAAAATGATTATTGAAATTATTATATACAGCATATTTATCTTTATTTAATTTTTGGCAAATGAATTACAGTTTCCTCAGCTTTTCTTTTTGAGGAAGAAATGCAAACTTTATTTCCATCTTTTACCCGCAAGTACCTTTCATCAAACATTGTTTTTCAACTTTAACAAATGAGTAATCATTTACTTACATTAGTTGATAAATTTTTTTATTTCTTCAATACTTTCAAGATCAACTTGTACATTCTTTTACAAAAATTATCCACATTAAGCCCGTTTTTATTCAGCACTAATTCAATATTAAATGTAATTGGGATACCCATATAAAGCATCGCAACATCTTCAGGATATATAGTTCTATCCCATACACCCTCTGCTATTCCATCATTTACCATTTTTATTATGAGTTGCTTCTGTTCAGCTAAAATTTGATTTAGTTTTTCTTTTAGCTCTTTATCCCCCAGATGAGCTGCCTCAGAAAACAACAGTATTGTAATACCCCTATTTTCCTTTAGATATTTCACATTTTTGCAAAGATAGTTGAATAATTTCTCTTCGGTTTTTACAGGGCTTATAACTATGTTTCTTAACGATCCGATTAAATCACTAGCAACGTCATCCATTATTCCCTTGATAATGTCACGCTTGGTTGAAAAATGGCGAAAAATTGCCCCTTCGGTAAATCCTATCTTTTTTGCAAGATTCCTGGTTGAGAAATTATGCAGCCCTTCATCGGCAATTATATCCAAAGCTGCTTTTTTTATCTGTTCCTGTCTGATATCTGTAGTTTCCCTTGACATTTCAAATTACCCAAATAAATATGTAATCACTTACTTACTAATATATATAGATAATTTTGTTTGTCAAGTGAATTCTGAATAAATTTTTATTTTTTTATTGATCTCAATAGGTAAGTGGTAGAGCCCTTCTTTACAAATTAATATGCCTTTGTCAACATTTCGGCATATTCGTCCGGTAATGAACTATCTTCCACCGCCTTTGCAGCTTTTTCAATATTATACTCCGTATAAATTCTGCTTTAATGCTCTCTTTACTTATTATGCTTGCTCTCCTCTGTAATCGTAAAGGAGAAACCAAAGCAAAAAGACTGACATTAAATTCTATATGACAATGTTTTACTTTGAGAAAAAGGGCTCTCAACCCCTCATTTTTAAAGAGAAAATAATTTAGCCATACCTAACTATGCCTAACCTTGAGTTTTGTTTAAAAACGGGTAGTTGAGAGGGGGTTTTTAAGAAAAAAACGAAAAATAAAAGACTACTACAATCCTAAATTCCGAAATTCAATACATAAAGTAAGGTTGGTATATTATATAAATTATATAAATAATCTTTTTTTTCTGTAATAGATTTTAGATTATTCACAATAAATCTCTCAAATGAATAATAGCGTAGACCTTCTACCATCGGCACTTGCAGAAGCTGTTAATATTGCTGCAGTTTATAAACTTGTAAATGATAATGTATATCAGAAATATATTGTAATTCTTTAATTGAAACAGAAATGCAGTATAAAGTAGATATAGGAAAGCTTCTGGAAAAGCTTGATATGGTAAAAGTTGAAATAAACACTAAAATTGAAACAGAAATCCGGGAAATTTAGCCACAGCAGAAATAAATGATAGATATGATTAGGATATATAAAAGTTTAATATATACATTAATTTTATATAGATTTTGTATAAGGTTTTGCATAATATTTTTAAAAGAAAATTTTTTATATTGCTGTTATGAATAATGAAAAGAAAAAGTATATAGAGGGGGTTTATAATTATTGTGACCGCTGGTGTGAAAAATGTAAATTCACTTCCAATTGCCTTCTTTTTTCGCAGGAATCAAAAATTTCGACATATGAAATTTTACATAATGGTGATCTTTCAAATATAGGTGAAATGTTTCAAAAGGAGATGGATAAATTAACAGAAGAGACCAAAGAGTTTAATGATTTCAATGATTTTGATGAGGAGGAGGATTTTTTATCCGATGAAGACTTTGATCCTTTTGAGGAGGGAGAAAACGATGCGGATGATATTTTTGAAAAAGAAGCACACCCGGTTGAAGAATTATCAAATGAATATTTTCATCAGGCGCACCTTCTGATTATAAAGATAGATAAAAAATATAATATGTACAGTTATCAAAAAGAAAAGTTGAATAATCTGTTCTTTAAGAAACTTCATGACAATTTTGATGTTTTTTCATGGTTTCATACATTTATTCATGTGAAACTGAAAAGAGCTTTATGGGGAAAAGATGAAATGGTAAGAGAAGATGATGAAGAGATGAAAGAAATCAGCAAGTATGATATGGATGGAACAGCGAAAATTGCTATAATCGGCATAAACAAATCTACTGCAGCATTAAATAACTTATATACTATTTTACCAGAATTTTCTAAAGAAATTTCAGATCTTTTAGTTCTTCTTGGAAAGATATTAAATTTAGCAGAGACTGAATTCCCAGACTACAGCAAATTTATTCGTCCGGGTTTTGATACGATCCAATAAAATTAACCTATCATTTAAAAAGGGTTCTTTTATTTACGGAAAATATTCCGGGTTTAATTTTAAGTAAACTACACGGTTGATATTTTTCTTTTTCCAATGGCTTTTTCATAAAGGACTAAATATTCTTTTGCGGAAAGTTCCCAAGAATAATCTTTTTGCATTCCATTATTCTGAATTTTTCTCCATGAAACTTTATCTTTAAAGGTATTAACAGCTCTTTGAAAGGCATCGAATAATTCTATGCCGTCATAATTGGTAAAGGAAAACCCCGTACCGGTTTCCATTCCTTTTTCTTTTAACTCATCCCAATCCTGCACGGTATCAGCAAGACCGCCGGTTTTTCTTACGATCGGGACGGTTCCATACCGCAGACTATATATTTGATTTAATCCGCAGGGTTCATATAAAGAGGGCATAAAAAAAATATCTGATCCGGCTTCAATTAAATGCGAAAGTTCATTATTAAAACCAATGTAAACAGACATTTTAGAAGGGAAATCAACAGCAAGTTTTGCGAATAAATCCTCATACTGTGGTTGACCATTACCTAAGATAACCCATTGAGCATTCTTTTTCATGATACTTTTAATTACAGCGGAAAAGATATCGAATCCTTTCTGAGAAACCATTCGAGATACGATTCCAATCAGTGGAACTTCTTCATCGAAGGGGAGCTTTAAATGTTCAAGAAGAAATTTTTTATTTTTTAATTTGCCGGAAAGATCAGATATGGAATAGCGAAAGGGTATAAGAGGATCATGTTCTGGGGACCAAATTGAATAATCGACTCCATTCAAGATACCATAGATATCATTACTCCGGTTAATTAAAACACCATCTAATCCAGCGCCATATTCAGGAGTTAAAATCTCCTTAGCGTAAGTATTGCTCACCGTATTAATTATATCCGAAAGGAGAATTCCGGTTTTCATAAAAGATACATTATTATAAAATTCGACTGGCCCGTTATTGCTGAAATATCTGAGATCTATGTCTGCACTTATTAAAGTTTTCTTAGAAAAAATCCCCTGATAACCGATATTGTGAATGGTAAATAAAGTTGCGGTATTATTAAAAATATTATAGTGTTTATAATTATCCTTTATAAATAAAGGAATCAGTCCCGTCTGCCAATCGTTACAATGTAAAATATCAGGGGCCCAGTTTAACCTATGGAGCACTTCGATTATACCCTTAGAGAAAAGGATGAATCTTTCGTCCTCATCAACATCATTTGTATAAATAGAATCACGAAAAAAGTAATGAGGGCAATCGATCAGGTTTACTTCAATATTTGAACCCGGCAGTTTTCCCTGATGAAGATGAACTGATCTGAACTCATTATTGATATCGATCTTAATTTCTCCAATTTCCCAATTATATCGGAGTTCATATTTTAATTCGTCAACAACCGAATATTTAGGGATAAAAAGCTTAACTTCACACCCTAATTTTTCAAGAGCTTTAGGGAGGGCACCGGCAACATCTGCCAGTCCGCCGGTCTTTGCAAATGGAACCGCTTCGGATGAAATAAATGCAATTTTCATTTTGTAGGTTTTATATTATTAAAAAATTGATTTTATTATTTTTATCATACCTGAAAAATAGTATAAATAAAACTTACCTGCAGGGTCAGTTTAATTTGAACATCTAAAGATTGCTGTTTTTGATAAACCACTTACCAGGTAATTAACATTGGCAATAATTGAAGTATTACATCTTACGTCCCAAACATCCAAATTTTCAAATCTTGTAAATAAAACGTAAACTACTTTTAGCCATTAAATTATCATAAATAGTTTGCTGAACTGAAGTGACATATTCGAAGCCAGTTTCAAATTTAAACGCCTCGAGTTTTTTCGTATCAGGATCATCAGAATATTCACGGTATTTATTAGTAAATATTTATCAGAGACAATAAGACATATTCTTATTACTTTTCAAGCTATGGCAGGCATGCTGAGAATTTTTTGATAATATTAGAAGAGAATTAGCGAAAAAGGGAGAGAATTTATTATTCTCTCCCTTTCAGATAATTAGAGGATAGTATAGACCAAACCCAGCTGAAGACCTTCTTTCATTTGTGTTTTCACAGATTGATCTTTTTGATAGATCAGAAGATAGCTAAGACTAACGTTTAGAAAATCATTTACTTTTGCCACAATAGAATTATCCCATCTAACATCCCAAACATCGAGGCTTTTAAACCTGGTAAATAGCCTAAGATTACTTTTTAACAGCAGATTTTGAGCAAGAATATATTCTAAATCAGAGACTTCCTCAATACCCGTTTCTGCTTTAAACTTTTCAATTTTTGTTGTATTCGGATCATCTGAAAACTGAGTATTATTTCTTGTAAAGGTTTCCTGTACTGCCAAGCCTAAACGAGTATTAAAAGTTTTTTCTTTTTGATATGTAAAACCGATACTTTGGGATAGATATCCCGGATCGAAGAAAGCGGCAATTTCAGTGGGAGGATTGGTATCATAAGAATATCCAACACCAATTGGAGTTCTTACAGTATTACTGAAATAGGGATCAACAACCCAACTAATATTTTTAGAAAGTACGGATTCAAGATACAGCTCATTATCATTAGTTCTGAAGTCGCTACCACCCAACTTAGTTCTTCCATAGGCAAATTTAAGATTATTTTTAAATGTCAATTCACTGGACTTATAAATTAACCCGCCATTACCCACCAAAGCCCAGGTAAGAGAATTTTCACCCCCTTGTGTCCAATTACTAAGAGCCAATTGACTTATATTTAATCCGGCTGCTGCTGTGGGTAACCAAGTATTTAGCTTAATAGAATCTTGCTGCGAGTAAGAATAAAAAGCAAATAAAAAAGTGAGAATAAGTGTTAATGTTAATTTTTTTTTCATTAGTCAATTCCTTATTTTATTAGGGTTTATAAAAATTAAAACAGGACAATATATATAAATAATTAATTAAATTTATAATGGGCAATATTAATATTTTTGAAAGTGGTAACAGCGAGTCACGGTCTATTTTATTTGTTCACGGTTTTCCCTTTGATCATAATATGTGGAAAGAGCAAACAAATGAATTTATTTCCGATTATTATTGTATCACTTATGATATAAGAGGTCTAGGAGAATCTTCTTCCGGAGACGGACAATATAGTATTGAGACATTTGTTGAAGATATTTCTTTAATCATTAAAGAACTTGATTTAAAAAAGCCATTGCTTTGCGGCTTGTCGATGGGCGGATATATAGCCTTCAGGGCCATTGAAAAAATGGAAGATAAATTTAGCGGGATAATTTTGTGTGATACAAAACCGGAAGCAGATAATAATGAAGCAAAACTAAAACGAGCAGAAGGCATTAGGAAGATAAATGAAGAAGGCTTGAAGAGCTTTATACCCGATTTTATAAAAAACTGTTTTTCAGAAGAATTTCAGAAAAGACATTCCAATGAATATAATAAAATTGTAGAACATTCCTTAAGCTTTGATCCTTTGGGTGTAAAAGGATGCCTTCTAGCGATGGCAGGAAGGACAGACACTTCTTCGTATTTATCTCAAATAAAAATACCCACATTGATACTATGCGGTGAGAAAGATAAGCTTACCCCGCCAGCTATTATGAAAGGAATTTCAGATAAAATTTCCAATTCAGAATTTTATATTGTTCCTGAATCAGGGCATATGTCGCCAATCGAGAACCCTAAGTTTGTAAACGAAAAGATATTACTTTTTTTAAACAGGGTATAATAAATTTATTTTGTTAAACAGATTACTATCATCTTGGCATTGTTCTAATTCTCCCCTTTTTTAAGGGGGTTTTTTATTATTGTAATTTTAATAATTTGTTCGTTCAATATATCAAATCTTCGCAATTATAACCCAAATCTTTGACTTTATTTATGACATCTTCCATACTCAGTTCATTTCCAACAACCCTTAGCACTTTATCTCTATCTCCAAGGTCAACTGTACACTCATTGATTTTGAAAGTATTATTTAACGAATGACTGACTCTTTTAAAGTCAAACTTAGAATTTATATTTGTTTTAAGAATTAATACTTCCATAATAAGCACCTTTCTTAAATAAAAATTTTTTACACCATTCCTTTTGGAAATACATGTAAGCCTCAATTTTATATTAAAAGATTTTTAATCATTAGTTTCACCAACTTTTTCGGAAAAAGGATTTTTGTTTTCTTCAAATCTTTTTTTCCAATATTCTCTATCCCTGCAGTGGTCTCTGTGATCATGCCGGCCTATTCCCAGGAATAAAATTTTGGAGAGGATTAAAATTCCGAGAGCCTGCAGATAGTTAATATCGGGGAGATTAAAAATTGAAGGCATCAACCAATTCCATAGAAGCAAAATAATGAGAGAAATAAAAGCGATGACAGTTATTATGAAGAAAAATCTTTGGAAAAAGAATCTTTTACTAAAATGTCGTTTCATTGTTGTACCTATTTATTTAAATATTTATTTAATTTATTTCGTAGATGAGTTACTGCATAATGTTTACGAGAAAGAAGAGTATTTACTTTTAAGCCCGTGATTTCAGAAATCTCTTTGAAAGAAAGTCCATCTATTTCATTCATAATAAAAATGTTTTTTTGTTCTTCGGGAAGTTCATCCAGTATTTTTTTGAATTCATCATTAAATTCATCCTGTATGAATAAATCTTCAGGTGAAAAATCAAATGAAGGGAGTAAATCAGCAAAAGATAAATATTCATCCTCTTCATTAAAGGATTTTTCAATCTTTGAGAAATATTCAGGTTTTTTCTTTCTTGTATTATCAATTATTTTATTCCGGGCAGATTTAAATAGCCATCCCGAGATTCTATCAAGCATAATGATATCTTCAAACCCTACGATAAACTGATAAAAAACATCATGAAGAATATCTTCTGCATCTTCTTTAGAAGGGACATATTTTTTAATGAAATTAAATAACCTGCCTCTTTCTTTAACAAGAGTCTGCTCAACTATTTTGGCCTGTGACGTCATTAAACCTTAATTTGTTCTAATAATAAAGACGAAACAATAAGAAAAATATTTTAAATATTTTTTAGATTATTAAAGATTATTTAATTTAATAGAAGAAAACGGCGTAAAAAATATAATTATGATAATCTGTAGAATAAATTGATGGAATAAATATTGCTTCTTTAATTCTAAATTGTGCAAGTAATTGAGTGAGAGATTCTTCACTCCACTTCGTTCCGTTCAGAATGACATATTAGAGTGTATAGCAAAATTTATGTGGTCACTAATTTAATTGTTAAAGACAACAACTTTTTAAGGGTCTGAGGGTAACAATTTGAAAATTCAATTTTTCGGCGCAGCACAAACAGTAACAGGTTCAATGCATCTTTTGGAAGTTAACGGTAAAAAGATTCTGCTTGATTGCGGGCTTTATCAAGGAAAACGGAAGGAGGCATTTGAAATAAATAAAAACTTCCCCTTTGGACCAAAGGAAGTTAATGTAATGCTTTTATCTCATGCTCATATAGATCATACAGGAAACATTCCCAATATAGTTAAAAACGGTTTTACCGGTCATATTTATGCTACTTCAGCCACGGTTGATCTTTGCCAGATAATGCTTAGAGATTCAGCGTTTTTACAGGAAAGGGACGTAAAATTCGTAAATAAAAAAAGGCTAAAGCATAATAAAGCGCTTTTTGAACCATTATATACGGTAGAAGATGTTGAGAAAGCAATGAATAATTTTATTGGATTGCAATATGATAAAACGATTGAAGCAGTACCTGGTGTAACGGCTACTTTTAGAGATGCAGGACATATACTTGGTTCAGCGGGGATTGTTTTGGAAATAAAAGATAAGGGAAAAGTGGTAAGACTCGGATTTAGCGGAGATATCGGCAGGCCGGATATGCCAGTTATAAGAGACCCTAATATTCTACAGGATCTTGATATATTAATAATGGAAAGCACATACGGTAATAGATTGCATCCAATTACAAATGAAGTTGAGGAAGAAGTTGCCAAAATTATAAACGAAACTATTCAAAGAGGAGGAAAAATAATTGTTCCGGCTTTTGCTGTTGGAAGGACACAATTACTCGTTTACGAGCTACACAAGTTATTTAATCAAAATAGAATCCCCATGTTTCCTATTTTTGTTGACAGCCCGCTGGCGGTAAATACAACAGAAGTTTTCCGTATGCATCCTGAATGTTTTGATAGAGAGACCTATAGAGTATTTATTGACAACCATGAAGATCCGTTTGGGTTTAACAGGCTGACCTACATAAGGGATGTAGATAAATCAAAGGAATTAAACGATATTAAAACTCCATGTATGATAATTTCTGCATCGGGTATGGCTGAGGGAGGAAGGATTCTACATCACCTTGCAAATAATATTGAAAACTCGAATAATCTAATTTTATTTGCCGGATATGCAGCACAGGAAACACTTGCAAGAAAAATAATGGATGGCGCTGAAGAGGTAAATATTTTAGGAAACTCATATAAAGTTAAAAGCAAAATAAAAAAGATGGATTATTTCAGTGCACATGCGGATCAAAAAGGATTACTCGATTATTTGAAATTTTCTCCTCCAAATAAGCTAAAAAATATCTTTCTTGTGCATGGTGAAGAAGAGCAGGCACTTCCTTTAAAAGAGAAGATTATCAGCAAAGGATACCATTCGGTCTATTTCCCAAAAAAAGGAGATATTTTTGAACTTTAACCTTTTAGTTAGGAGATAAGATTCCCAAACCAATGGTTATTTTATTACACCTTTTCATATACATAATTATTATTCTATGACTATGGGAGCATCCTCTTCGTCTTCAGAGATAACTTTAGCAATATCGGCAATATTATCTCCTTCATTAAGCCTTATTACTCTTACTCCCTGAGTATTCCTGCCCATTACTCTCAGGTCTCTAATGCTCTGTCTTATAACCATACCGTGAGTAGAAATAATTACGAGTTCATCATTATCCTGAACTTCCATCAATGAAATCATTTTGCCGACTTTATCACTTGTTTTAACAGTTATCACACCTTTCCCGCCACGTCTTGTGATTCTATAATCGTTAATATCAGAACGTTTGCCATAACCTTTCTCCGTGACAACCAGGACTGTACCCTGTCGTTTAATCACCAGAAGACCAACAACGATGTCATTTTTGCTCAGCTTAACGCCTCTAACACCTGTTGCTACTCTTCCCATATCCCTAACATCTTTTTCATTAAACCTAATAGCAAAGCCATTCCTGGTTCCAAGGACAATATCATTTGTTCCGTCCGTCATTTTTACTTCAATTAATTTATCATCCATATTTAGATTTATGGCATTTATACCGCCCTTTCTTACATTACCATAAGCAGAAAGGACGGTTTTTTTAATAGTACCCTGCTGTGTAGCCATAATCAAATAGTGAGTATCATTAAATTCTTTTACAGCAACAAAAGCGGTTATATTTTCATCTTTTTCTTTTTCTAATAAATTTACGATCGACCTTCCTCTTGTAGCTCTGCCACCTTCCGGAATTTCATGCACTTTAAGCCAATAACATTTTCCTTTGTCGGTAAAAAACAAAATATATTGATGAGTAGAAGCAATAAACATATGTTCAATAAAATCATCTTCTTTTGTACCTGCACCGGTAACCCCTTTTCCACCCCTGCCTTGCCTTCTATAACCGCTGACAGGGAATCTTTTAATAAAGCCGGAGTGTGAAATTGTAACCACAACATCCTCTTCGGCAATAATATCCTCCAAGGAGAATTCTTCATAATCGTGAATAACTTCAGTTCTTCTCTCGTCACCATATCTTTCTTTAATTAAAAGAAGTTCATCTTTAATAATTAGATACCTTTTCTCCTCACTTTCCAAAATGCTTTTTAATTTTTCAATTAATTTAATAACGTCTTTGTATTCATCTTCAATTTTTTTACGTTCAAGACCGGTTAATCTCTGCAAACGCATATCAAGGATAGCTTTAGACTGAATCTCAGATAATTTGAACTTTCTCATCAAATTATTTTTTGCAGTTTCCGTATCCTTAGATTTTTTAATTGTGTCAATTACTTCATCAATATTATCAAGAGCAATAATATATCCTTCCAGGATATGGGCTCTTCGTTCTGCAGCATCGAGTTCATATTTAGTTCTTCTTATGAGAACATCCATCCTATGTGCAATAAAATGCTGCATTGTTTCCTTAAGAGCAAGTACTTTTGGAATTCCATTAACCAATGCAAGCATAATAACACCAAAGGTAGTCTGCATTTGCGTATGTTTAAATAGCTGATTCAGAACAACCGGAGGCTGGGCATCACGTTTTAATTCGATGACCACACGCATCCCATCCCTATCGGATTCATCTCTAATGTTAGAAATGTCATTTATTTTACTAGCTCTGACTAATTCGGCAATTTTTTCAATGAGATTTGCTTTATTAACTTGATAAGGAAGTTCGGTAATAATAATATTTTCACGACCATTTTTAAGAGTTTCGATATTTGCTTTAGCCCTGACTATAATTTTGCCACGTCCTGTTAAATATGCTTCTTTAACACCGGAATATCCATAAATAATACCTCCTGTAGGAAAGTCAGGAGCCGTGACATGTTTCATTAGTTTTTCAGAAGTAATATCAGGGCTTTTTATTAAGGCAATGAGTCCATCGATAACTTCACTAATATTGTGCGGAGGAATATTAGTTGCCATTCCGACAGCAATCCCACTAGAGCCATTTATTAAAAGGTTAGGTAAATAAGAAGGAAGGACAACAGGTTCCTGCAAAGAGTCGTCAAAGTTAGGAGCAAAATCAACCGTATTTTTATCGAGGTCACGGAGCATTTCTTCTGAAATTCTTGCGAGCCTAGCTTCGGTATACCGCATAGCAGCCGGAGAATCGCCATCAACGGAACCAAAGTTACCCTGACCATCCACAAGAGGATAGCGCAGGGAAAAATCCTGCACCATTCTAACCATAGAATCATAAACAGCTGTATCACCATGGGGGTGATATTTTCCGAGCACTTCCCCAACTATTCTTGCAGATTTTTTATAGGGCTTATTATAAGGCATTCCTAATTCATGCATTCCATATAAAACTCTTCGATGAACAGGTTTTAATCCATCCCTTACATCGGGCAAAGCTCTAGCTACAATTACAGACATGGAATAATCGATATAAGAAGATTTCATTTCTTCTTCTAATGAAACAGGTACTATTTTTTCAAAAATTGTTGCCATAATTCACTCTGATTAAATCAAAAATAATTATTCTTTATTGTTTTAAAATATTTACCATCATATGTTGTAACAACTATTAAGCTATACATCCAAGTTTCTAACATATTTTGCATTTTTTTCTATAAATTCTCTTCTTGGTTCTACATTGTCCCCCATAAGGGTTTCAAAGATTTTATCAGCAGTTGCAGCGCTTTCTATAGTAACCTGCAATACCGTTCTAGTTTCCGGATTCATAGTAGTTGACCACAATTGTTCCGGGTTCATTTCCCCAAGTCCTTTGTATCTAGAAATATTTACACCCTTCACGGAACCTTCTTCAATCATTTCTTCGGCTAATTCTTCGGAGTTAGAATTTTCTTTTCCATTGACTTTAAATCTTTTCAATATTTCATCACGTTCATTATCGTCAAAAGCATAATGTTCTTCTTTCCCTTTTTTAATCTTATAAAGGGGTGGCTGAGCAATAAATACTTTTCCCGCAGTAATTAAATCTTTCATATGCCGGTAGAAGAAAGTAAGGAGTAAAGTTCTAATATGGCTTCCATCTACATCAGCATCGGTCATTAGGATTACTTTTCCATATCTTGATTTATTTTGATCGAAATCGGAGCCTAGGCCAGCCCCGACAGCGGAAATAATTGCTTTAATTTCATTATTCTCTAAAATTTTAGTCAATTTAGCTTTTTCGACATTCAATATTTTACCGCGAAGCGGTAGAATAGCCTGGAATCTTCTATCCCTACCCTGTTTGGCAGAGCCTCCGGCAGAATCACCTTCCACAATATATATTTCACAATGTTCGGGATCTGTAATAGAACAATCAGCGAGTTTACCGGGAAGGTTCATAGTATCTAGAGCATTTTTTCTTCTTGCTAGGTCTCTTGCTTTTCTAGCGGCTTCTCTTACTTCGGCAGCGCGGAGGCATTTTTCAATTATTTTTTTACCGATAGAAGGATTTTCCTCTAAAAATTCAGATAATTTTTCACCGACTAAAGTTTCAACAGCAGATTTAACTTCGCTATTGCCGAGTTTTGTTTTTGTCTGACCCTCAAACTGAGGTTCAGCAACTTTAATAGAGATTACGGCAGTAAGACCTTCCCTAAAGTCATCTCCGGTTAATGTAATTTTCCCCTCTTTAACTAAATTATTTTTAGCGGCATAATTATTAAAGGTTCTAGTAAGTGCAGTTTTAAAGCCAACGAGGTGAGTTCCGCCTTCGGAAGTATTTATATCATTCACATAAGAAAAAATATTTTCACTATATGAACCGTTGTATTGAAAAGCGACTTCAATTGGAGTATTATCTTTTTCTCCTTCGATGTAGACTGTTTTATGCAGAGGCTCCCTTGATTCATCAAGATATTTTACAAATTCACTTAATCCACCTTTAAAATGAAAAGTTTCTTCTTCTCCGCCATTTCTGATATCTTTTATATTAATAGTGATATCTTTATTAAGATAAGCAAGTTCTCTCATTCTTTCAGCAAGAGTATCATATTTAAATGTGGTTACTCTAAAAATTTCTTTATCGGGGAAGAATGTAACAGTTGTTCCGGATTGATTTTTTTTGGCTTTTCCAATTTCTGCAACAGGTTTTAGGGGCTGGCCTTGCCTATACTCCTGAAAATAAACTTTCCCATCTCTTATTACTTCGACCTTCAGCCATTCAGAAAGAGCGTTAACAACAGAAACACCAACGCCATGCAGACCACCAGAAACCTTATAAGTATTTTTATCAAATTTCCCACCCGCGTGGAGCATAGTCATTACAACTTCAAGAGCTGATCGTTTTTCAACAGGGTGAATATCTACCGGGATACCCCGACCGTTATCAATAACGGTAATAGATTCATCTTTATTTATGATAACTTCAATAAAATCGGCATAACCAGCTAAAGCTTCGTCTATACCATTATCAACCACTTCATTAACCAGGTGATGCAGCCCTCTCGAGCTGACATCACCGATATACATTGCCGGTCTTTTACGTACAGCTTCAAGACCTTTTAACACATTTATATTTTTGGCACTATAATCACTTTTAGGTTTATCGTTTAACATAAATTTCAATCCAACTTTTATTTATAATTTTGTTTACATAAACTTTATTTTTTTAATACGTTCTTCTTTAATGAAGTTATTTATCTTTTCAATAATAATTTGTTCCTTAAATTTTAACTCGCTTCTCCACACAGAGTTTTCCACTTCCAAATAAAGAATATTATTTTTTATTTTTTTTGGTACAGCTATTTTTTTTAAGTCATTAAATATTTCATAAAAATTTATAATAATATCAAAGTCTTTTATTGCTTTTCTAAAATTGTTTAGGGATGGTTCTTTTTCAATTGCATCGCCCAAGCTTATAAAATCATTATTCATAAATCACCTCCCCCTGATTTAATCTTATCAAACTATCATTTTCGGTAATTTTAAGAAAAGACATGTCTGAAAAATCGGTAAGGGTAATAAATGCCTGACCAGTTTCCCTTAAGAATTCACTAGTTTTTAATGAACGCCGGGCATCAAGTTCACCGAAAACGTCATCTAATAAGAAGACTGGTGTTCTGCCAGTCTTATCTTTTAGATAAAAAAACTGAGCAAACTTTAATGCAATCTGAAAAGTTTTATGCTGCCCTTGTGAGCCGTAGGTTCTTAATTCCTTATTATTAATTTCAAAAAGAAATTCATCTCTATGCGGACCAACCAAATTAGCGGCTCTTCTAAGTTCTTCGTCTTTTTTAATATTCAGAACATTTATAAAAATTTCTTTTATAGACAAATCGACAGACTTATCGTTTTCATTTTCCAAATACAAATAGTGCACTTGAGGTAATTCATCAGTCTTCATTATTTTCAAATAGGAAAGTTCAACATAAGAGTTAAATTCATTAACAAATTTCATTCTATGTTCGATTATTTCGGAACCAACATCAACCAATTTTAATGTCCATGCATCCAATTCATTATTCCAGTTTGCAGAAATTTTCTTATTTTCCTTTATCCGGGTTAAAAGTGAAGAGCGCTGCCGGAGAGTGCGATTATAATCTAACAATAATTTCAGATATGTTTCACTTGATTGAGAGATAACAGAATCGACAAATTTTCTTCGATCACCCGGTGGACCTTGAGTAATAGAGTGATCAGCGGGAATTAGAATAACGACAGGAAATTTGCCAATAACATCCGCATAACGATTAATCTGTTTATCGTTTTGAAAATAATATTTACGGTTTTCTTCCAAGGAAAAATAAACCCTCACATTATTTTCTGTTAAATCTCTAAAAGAACCTTTAATTTCAAATTCTTTTTCCTTAAACCTAGTCACTTCACTATCAGTTTTTGAATTATAGCCTTTGGTTGTACATAAGAAATAGATTGATTCCAAAATAGATGTTTTTCCCTGGCCATTTCCTCCAACTATATAATTTATTTTATCTGAAAAATTTATGCTGGTGTTTTTGTGACTTCTAAAGTTTTTTAGATAAATTGAGGAAAGGATCATATTTAGTTATTTAAGCGTACCGGCATTAACAGAAGCATCAATTCTTCATTTTCATCATTTTCCAAAGGTTCTATAATGCATGCTTTAGTTGGTGAATGTAACTTAAAAATTACTTCATCCTTATTTATATGTAATAAAATATCGTTCATATAAGAAGTATTAAACCCGATATCCATAGGGTCGCCATTGTATTCACAAGAGACTTTTTCTTTAGCATTTGAACCATGATCTATATCTTCAGCGGATATTTCCAAGTCATTATTATTGATCGATAGTTTAACCTGCTTGGAAGTTGAAGTTGAAAAAAGCATCATTCTTTTAACAGTTGAAAGAATATCATTTGTTTTTACTTTTAATATATTTTCATTTTCCAAAGGAATAACACTGTTGTAGGAAGGATATTTTTCTCCGATTAATCTTGATATGAATTCAACGTCGCCAAAATGCACCAAAATGTTTGTTTTACTTAAATAAATATTAACATCGCTATCGGACAATTGCTTTGAAAGAACAGAAACAGCTCTTTCCGGTATAATATACTGTTCTTCTTTTTCTGAAGTTAAGGTTTTGTTAACATATTTAACTAATCTATGACCATCGGTTGCAACAAACCTAAGGCCATCTTCCGAAAATTCCAGCAAGGTACCAGTCATTGCTGGTCTCATATCTTCCTTACTCATAGCAAAAGAAGTTTGATCAATAGCTTTTTTAATATCATTTCCATTCAATTTAATTTCTTTATCTTTGGGGACAGAAGGTATTTCCGGAAAATCTTCCGGAGATGAAAAGCCTATATTATATAATCCGTTATCGGTTGATAATTTCAATTTTGAATTAGATTCAGTTTCAAAATTGATTTGAGTATCACCTAAAGAGCGAATTATATCGTATAAAAGTTTTGCCGGTATTACCATCTGAATATTTTCATCTGCGGCAACATTGATAGAAGATCTTATAGCAATTTCAAGGTCGGTAGCACTAACAGTAAGCAAACCGTCATGAACATCAAACAGAAAGTTTTCTAAAATAGGCATAGGGGTACGGGTTGGAACAGCCGGTATAATTTTAGATAAAAGTTTTTCTAAAACTTTACTGTTTACTTTGAATTTCATTTATAAAATCTCCTTTTAAACGATACAAAATAATAAAAATAAGCAACATTCTCAATGAAAAACAGAGTCTAAAATAGAAATATATTGAATAGAAAAGTCAAGTTGATAACAACATTATTATTATAATTTAAATATTAATTTAAAATTAATAATAGTAATAAGGGTGTGAATATGTGGATATGTAATAAATATGAATATAACGATTAAAAACAGAGACTTTTATACATTGTTTAATGTTGATTAGTCTTAGTAAAAAAGCAATTTATAAACATACTGTTGATAAATATAAATTTCTTAACAAGTTATAGTTGGGATATAAACAACTTCTACACATTTGTTTTTTTTTAATATAATTTTTTTTCAGAGCATACTATGATGGGAAAAATTACGGAGTTGGGGGTTTTTAATAAAAGTGAGACTCACTCCGGATGTGAGTCTCACATAAGATAAAATTATGAAGAACTTATTTCGATCTGGTTTTTCAGAGTTTCAATAATTTCTCTCAAAGCCACATCTTTTGTTCTGGAGCTTTCAATAGAAGTACATGCATGGATAACAGTGGAATGATCTCTGCCTCCAAAATGCAAACCAATAGTCTTTAAAGATGATTTCGTTAATTCCTTTGAGAGAAACATAGCTAATTGTCTTGCCAGGACAATCTCTTTTTTTCTGGTTTTGTCCCTGATTTTATTTTCATCAACTTTTAGATATGAGCATACATGTTTAGTAATAGTTTCAATTGTAACATTCACCTTTCTATCAGTAGCAATTTCCTTTACAGTTTTTTTTGCGAGTTCAATATTAACTTCTTTTGAGTTAAGAGAGGAGTTTGCTAACAGTTTTATTAAGCATCCTTCAAGTTCACGAATGTTAGAAGTTATATTGTTTGCAATATATTCGAGGATTTCGTTAGAAACTTCCATACCAAAATCTTCAGATTTCTTTTTTAAAATCGCGATTCTAGTTTCAAGTTCCGGCGGCTGAATATCAGCGGGAAGTCCCCATTGAAATCTTGATATTAAACGGTCATCCAGACCTTTTAAATCTTTCGGGGCTTTATCACTTGATAAAACTATTTGTTTTCTTGATTGATGCAGAGTATTGAATATATGAAAGAAGAGATCCTGAGTTTTTTCTTTTCCAATAAGAAATTGAATGTCATCAATAATCAAAACATCCATATTCCTATAAAAGTTTGAAAACTCATTTACTTTATTCGATTGAATAGCTTCGACGAACTCAACAGTAAAAATATCCGAGGAAAGATATATAACTCTTTTTGCGGGGAAGCTGTTAACTATTTTGTTTCCAATAGCCTGAATTAGATGAGTTTTACCGAGCCCTACCCCACCATAAACAAAAAAGGGGTTAAAGGAAGTGCCACCGGGATTATCACTAATAGCACTTGCAGCAGCTCTTGCTAATTGATTACCTTCACCTTTAATAAAATTATCAAAAGTATACCTGGAATTTAAATAAGTTTCAAAGTCAGGTTTGTTTTTGACAATATGCTGAGAAGATAAGTGAACTGGTTTTTGTGAACGCTCATTAGATTCCTTTTCTTCTGCAATAATATATGCCAACTTAGCATTTTCACCCAACACTTCGTGAATAGTTTTGTTTATTAAGGTGTTGAAATGTTCATCAATCCATTCCCAAAAGAAATGGCTGGGGAGTTGTACAGTTAGAGTTGAATCTTTAACTTCCAAGGATTTTATAGGCTGAAACCAGGTATTATAAGTCATTAAAGTAACGTTCTGCTTGATGGTTTTCAAGCATTCTTTCCAGAGGGTTTCATGATCCGAGAGTAGTTTTTTTTCAAAAATCAAAGAATTAAGCATAAAGATTATCCACAATTAAAAAGATTTATTTTTTGAAATTAATAAGCTTATATTTCTAACACCAGAAAAACAAAGTGCGTTTATCCACAAGATATTCACATTAAATATCTGCCCATAAACGATTAAGATACAATAAGTTAGGTTTTTCTGCTTTAAATGAACCCACATCGATATAAATGTTGTCGCCCTAATTAAGCTCATAGTAGACTGTGAAACGTTTTCACAAAATAAAATTATCCACAAGATATTAACATTATTTTCGGCTGTCTAACCTAGTGAAAAAATAGGAAGTAATATTGAGCAGTGCAAATTAATTTTTATAAAAATTAAATATTATTTTAATAGAGAAATTAATTTTATGAAAAAGAAATTATCTTGTTTATAAAAATATCAATACTTATTTTTAAAGTCTTTTGAAAAAAGGAGTAATAAATGAAAAGGACATATCAGCCGAGCAACAGGAAAAGAAAGAATAAGCACGGATTCAGAGAGAGGATGAAGACTAAAAACGGAAGAAAAGTATTGTCAAGAAGGAGAGCCAAAGGAAGGAAAAAGTTAACAGTAAGTGATGAGAAATAAAATACTTGAATCAGTTTGGACTTTCGTTTAGTGAAAGAATAAAAAGCAGGAAAGATTTCCAGAAAATATATACCTCCGGAAAAATTCTATTTTCCACAAACAAAAAAATTAAGGCGCATTATATAGTTGAGATAGAGCCAAACAATCCGGGAGTAAAGATAGCACCGGCAGTTTATAAAAAAGCAGGAACTGCAGTTTGGAGGAATAGATTAAAAAGACTAATAAGAGAATCTTACAGGTTAAACAAAGATATTTTAATTAGTTATGCGAAAGAGAAAGAATCTTTGGTGAAAATTGTTTTTTCACCAAACTTACTGAACCAGAAGAAGAATAAAAACTTGAATCTGAAATATATTATGCCGGAAGTTATAGACATAATGTTCAAGATTAAAAGCACGATTTAAGATGTCTAGAATATTTGTAATAATAATAAAGGGATATCAAAGATTTATTTCGCCGTTATTACCTCCGTCTTGCCGTTTTTATCCTACCTGTTCTGAATACGGAATTCAAGCTTTTACAAAGTATGGAACAATAAAAGGCGGTGCAAAGACTATCTGGCGAGTTTTAAGATGTAATCCTTTTAATAAAGGCGGATATGATCCGCTGCAATAATGGAATTTAAATGGATAAAAAAACAGTATTAGCTTTTATATTAATTGGTGGTTTATTAATAATATGGATGTATATAAATGCTCCTGAACCACAAAAACAGATACCCCAAAAACAAATTGATTCAACACAAACGGCAGATACATCAGCTAGGACACCAATCAAGGGAAAAGAATCTATAGCAAAAAAAGTTGTTAAACCATCGAAAGAGGAGAACCCGCAGGCGGAAACAGGCGACAGTTTAGAGTATGGAAAATATTTTTCATTGCCGTCGAAACCGGAAAAAATAATTACAGTAGAAAACAATCTAGTTAAAATGGAATTTTCAACCCACGGCGGAAATATTAAGAAATATTATTTAAAGAAATTTCATAACTGGTATTCTGCTGAAGTTGAAGACGATACATCAAATTTTTATCAAACACATGTGCAGTTAATTAACTCATCGGAAGGAGGCTCATATGATTTATCATTTGTTTCCTCAGACGGGAAAGCAATAAATACAGCAAACCTTGATTTTGATGTTAAATTAAGCGAGCAGAAATATAAGATCTTAGGGAATGATTCCCTTACAATAACATTCACGTTAAATTTAGGTGAGAATAAGTATATAAGAAAAATATATATTTTTTACGGAGACAAATATAGTTTAACCAGTGAGATTGAACTTAGGGGGATGAATAGTATTATAAGCAACAACACATATGATCTTGTGTGGGATAACGGGATTAGGTTTGTTGAATATAATTCTGTTGACGAGGCAAGTTATTCAGATGCGAGTGTTTATTATGGTGGGGAACAAGTAGTTGTTGATGCTTCACATCCGAATGAGAAAGAGGAAAAGACATTCAACGGAAGAATAGATTGGTTAGGGATGAGAAATAAATATTTTGCAGTAATTATTGCTCCTCAAAATCCATCAAATATAGGGGGTGCCTATATTGACGGAAACAGAAAAGAGATAGCGAACCAAGGAGTCGTAGAAAAATATGATGCGCAATTATTTATTCCCTTTAATAATACAGATTTTGAAAAAAATACATTTACATTATATATCGGCCCGGTAGATTATGGAATATTAAATGAATATGGAAACAATTTATCCGCAATTGTAGATTTCGGCAGTTTTTTCGGATTGAAATTTTTAGTAAGACCAATCGCCATATATATACTTCTTCCATTATTTAATTTTCTTCATCTGTTCATTCCGAACTACGGCGTAGTTATAGTAGTATTCTCACTGATTATAAAATTTGTACTTTATCCATTGACGAAGACCAGCTATCAATCAATGAAGAAGATGCAGCTTCTTCAACCAAAGATTGCAGAGTTAAAAGAAAAACACAAAGATGATCCGCAGAAAGTAAATAAAGAGACGATGAAACTTTACTCTACCTATGGAGTAAATCCGGCGGGCGGATGCCTTCCTCTTCTTCTTCAAATGCCAATATTCATTGCGTTGTGGGGATTGCTAAAAATTGCAATTGATTTAAGACAACAGCCATTTTTTTGGTGGATAAAAGATCTTTCGCAGCCTGATGTTATATATAATTTACCATTCAAGCTTCCAATTTTCGGTATAGATCAACTTAGCGGGTTAGCATTACTGATGGGTGTTACTACATTCGTTCAACAAAAAATGAGTGTTAAGGACCCAAAACAACAATCTCTAGTTTATATAATGCCCGTATTTTTAACAATAATGTTTATGAGTTTCCCTTCCGGGCTAAATCTTTATTACTTTATGTTCAATGTATTCTCAATTGCACAACAATATTATATTAATCATAAGCATGATGGAATGGTTCTGCAGCCGGTAAAGAACCCCAAGAAATCGAAAGGCTTTATGCAGAAGCTGATGGAAACGGCAGAGCAGAATTCAAAAGTGCAGCAACAGAGGAGAAAGCATTAAAAGAAGAGCCACTCTCAAATATATATAGGAAATTGCCCATACATATCCTGAAAAAATGTTTATTTTTCGATTATAAATTTTATGAACCACATCCTTGCAATGCGGGGATAAAAGTAGTAAATCATAAATGATTTATTTTAGAAAAATAGTTATAATAATATTTCTGCCATTAATTATTTATTCTCAAACTATTCGAACCATTAAGGTGCCGACAAGAACGGTAAAACTTCCATTTGGTTTAACATATCAAGTTCCGGCGTTTTGTCCTAAAGTAGCGATTGCATTAAGCGGCGGAGGAGCAAAAGGATTAGCCCAAATTGGAGTTTTAGAAGCACTAAAGGATAACAATATACCAATTGAAATTATAGTTGGTACCAGCATGGGAAGTGTAATAGGCGGCTTATATTCGGCAGGATATTCCCTCGCTCAAATCGATTCCATATCAGAGAATACAAATTGGGAAGATATACTTGCTCCTGCCAGGGAAACCGATAGGAAGGAGCTGTTTGTAGATCAAAAAATAACAGAGGATAAAGCTATTTTTTCCTTAAGATTAAAGGGGCTTACGCCAATAATCCCAACCTCAATAAATAACGGGCAGAGATTAACAAGTTATTTAAACCTACTTGTTTTCCAAGCACCAATTCATGTAAAAAAAAATTTTGATGATTTAAGATATAAATTCAGAGCAGTCTGTACTGATCTAGTAACCGGAAATCCAGTAATAATTAAAAGCGGTTCTTTAAGTCAGGCAATGAGAGCCAGTTCAAGCGTTTCGTTCTTTCTGTCTCCGGTGAAAATGGATTCATTGATATTGGTAGACGGAGGTTTAGTTGCAAATGTTCCGGTAAATATAGCCTCAAAAAGCGGAGGAGATTTTATAATAGCAGTAAATACAACAAGCGGGCTACATTCAAAATCGGACCTTAATCTTCCGTGGATAATTGCGGATCAAATTATAAGCATTCCTATGAAAATATTAAATGAAGAGCAATTAAATAATGCCAATGTTATTATAAATCCAAACCTTTCGGACAAAGATCCTGTTGATTTTACAGAGATAGACACATTGGTTAAAAAAGGATATGACAGCGGTCTTACCTATGTTCAAAGAATAAAAGAGAAAATAGATTCAATTTATAATAAGAATTTAGAAAAAAGTGAAGATAAGTATTTCATAAAGAACGTAACCCTGGAGAACAACTTTTCAATTACCAGCTATCCATCATTGGTTAAATTAGGATACAGCGATTCAATTTCAAACTACGAGATAGTAAAAACACTAGGAAATCTTTTAGAATCAGGTGATTATAAAAATATTGAAGCCAGGGTAACGGAATATGGAAACAGGTCCGAACTAAATTTTATTTTAGAAAAGAATCCAATTATTGAAAAAATTAATTTAAAAGGAATTAGTCTAATAGATACAGAAAAGGCGGAATCAATTTTTGAATCCTTAACCGGTAAACCATTAAACAGTAGAAAATTATATTCAAAAATCATAAAGGTTCTGGAAATATATAGAGGTCTAGGCTATTCGCTGGCGGATCTTGATAACTGTGAATTCCAGCCCAATACAGGTGTTTTAAATATAACATTTGATGAAGGGATGATATCAAAAATTGTAATTGAAGGAAATAAATATACAAAACCAAGTATTATTTTAAGAGAATTTCCATTAAGGGACGGAAATTATTTTTCTTATGATAAGGTAAAGGAAGGGTTAATTGATCTTAGGAGCACTAATCTATTTGATGATATAATTCTAACAGTGAAAAGGGAGAATAATGAGAATATTCTGATAATCAATGTTTTAGAAAAAATATCAAGCCTTGTTAGATTTGGATTTAGAGTAGATAATGAAGATAAATTTCAAATGAGCATGGATATCAGGGATGAAAACCTATTTGGAACGGGCACAGAGTTAGGCTTATTACTCTTCGGAGGTTCAAGGAACAGGGCCTATGTACTAGAACATAAGTCAAACAGAATTTTTGATACATATTTTACATATAAGATTAATGCTTTCTACCAATTTGATGATGCATATACATATAAAAATGACTCCACGATTTCAGAAAGAGAATTTTCAAGGTCAATTAATGGAGAATACAGACAAATATATTATGGTAGTTCTCTATCGCTGGGAGCGCAGGTTGAAAAATTCGGAAATTTAATATTCCAGGGGATATATAAATTCGATCAGGTTAAGATTAAACAAGGCATAACGGGATTTAACGCATATAAGTTGAAAATTGTAAGCTTAAAAGCGAGTTCAACAATAGATACTCAGGATAAATATCCATTTCCAGACAAAGGATTGTATTTTTCCGGATTCTATGAAACGGCACAAACGGTATTAGGGGGGGATGTTGGATATTTTAATGTGGGATTCAATTACAGGGGTTATGTTACTTTTGGAAGAGTGCATACATTTTCACCCAGAATTAGAATAGGTTTTGCGGATAAGACACTTCCAATAAGTGAGCAATATTCTCTTGGTGGACAGGAGATATTTTACGGGTTAAGAAAAGATGAATATAGGGGGAGGCAGATATTTCTGACTTCGCTGGAGTACAGATATAAACTTCCATTTGAAATTTTCTTTGACACATATTTCAGTGCGAGATATGATCTGGGTTATGTATGGCCAGAGCAGGAACAGATAAGATTTAAGGATTTACACCATGGCATAGGAGCAAGTTTATCCTTCGATACACCAATAGGACCAGCCAAATTTTCAGTGGGGAAAAGTTTTTTATTTGAAAAGACTCAAGCAGGGAATCCCGTAGTCTGGGGAGAGACTATATTTTACTTTTCGATAGGTTATTATTATTAATTTTTGAGCACATTGTTTTATGCCTCTTTTGCGAAACGGAGTTTCGCATTACAAATTATTTATTTACTGTCCATTCATTTTATACTCTTCTCCTTTTATTTTATAGCTTTTCCCTTTTTCAATATCGCCAACTTTCCCGTATAATTTCGCAATAATGAAACTTAACCTACTTTTTTCTTCAACGTATTGAAAGCCTTCTTCCATAAAGTTTACAATTCTATCAAAATCCGGCAGGTTTAATTCTTTATTGTAAAGTTCGGATGCGATTTCATAAGGTTTAACCGAAGGTTTACCGGCAGCAGCTTTTTTAATATAAACGAAGGCAAGTTCCTTGTTTTTATATGTAGAGCCAGAATCTAGTACATTGGCGACAGTGAGGTAAATCTCAGAAGAAAAGTTGGGAAATTCTTTACTTATTTTCTCAGAAAACATACCGAGCTCGTCACTTGACAGGGCCTTGTTCCACAAGAGAATTTTATATAGATCTACAACTTCAATTTTTTGATCAATTGCGATTCTAAAGGTATCAAAAAGTTCATCAGGAGAATTTGATGTTGAGAAGATTTTTTCGATATCTTTATTTATATCATTATTTTTTAAGGTTTCAGACATTTTGCTCTTATCAGGTTAATAAAAAATCTATAAAGAATATTTATTTACATCCATAAACTTCAGTAATTCTTATACAAATTCAATACATATCCTAAGATACCTAATAAATTTATTATTTGTTTCATATTAAAAATTTTCCAGGCATAACCGATATATTTTACCTTTCAAGAAAAATATTTTGCAAAAAACCAAACTTAAAAATACTTAACCTAATGTTAACATTTCCTTAACAATAGATTAACATTGTGATAACATTTGCTCTTTATGTTTGTAGGTCTATTAAATAAAAAAGGTGCTTAAACTATGAAAAAACAAAACTTACTCTTTGTCCTTTCACTTATTTTGCTATTTGGAGTGGTTAAAATTAACGCTCAAGCTAAATTTAGCGGACTCATGTTCGGTGATTATTTTTATAATGCAGCTGCTCATGATTCGACTCAAAAAAATTTCAACGGGTTTCAGTTCAGGAGAATTTATATAACCGGCGATTATACCATTTCAGATAATTTTTCTACCCGTTTCCGAATGGAAGCAGATCAGGGAGAAATTACAAATAATGGTAAGATTACTACAATGGTAAAAGATGCATGGTTAAAATGGAAAGATATTTTCACAGGCTCAGATCTAATCTTCGGTATATCACCGACACCGGCTTTTGATGTTTCAGAAGGAGCATGGGGGCATCGATACCTTGAAAAAACAATTATGGATTTAGACGGAATTGTCCCATCGCGAGATCTTGGTATTGATTTAAAGGGGAAGTTATCTCAAAGCGGCAGTGCAAAATATTGGGTAAAAATTGGTAATAATTCGGGTAATTCTCCAGAAGCAAATAAAGATAAAAGAGTTTATGGCTTATTAGAATTTGATCCTTCGCCTGAACTATTAATTACTGTTTATGGTGATTATGCTTCTTATCCTCAAGTAGCAAAAAAAGATGTTAATGCTTTTGTGGGTGCAGGCTTTATCAACTTTAGACAGAAAGGTAAGTTCTCAATTGGTTTGGAGGCTTTCTTAAAATCACAGCAAAACAGTTACGCACCACCCAATGGTTCTTTAGGTTCTAAATCCGGGTTTGGTTTATCGATTTGGGCATATGCTAATTTAAGCGATAAAGCCCAAATAGTTGGTCGTTTCGATACCTATGATCCAAATACCAATTCTAATTCAAATAAGGACGGTAAGAATTTAATACTGGCGGGTCTTCAATTTAACCCGGTTGAGCATGTTAGTATTACTCCAAACGTAGAAGTTTTTACATATCAGGCAGATTCACCTAACCATGGGGATAGTAATGATATTGTACCAAGAATCACTTTCTATTGGGAATTCTAACGAATGCAAGTTTATTATTAAATCAAATTTCTATAATTTAAAAAGGATGATAATTATGAAATCAAAAATCTTATTAACTTCTGTTCTATTTTTAGCTGTATTAGTTGGAGTCAGCAGTGCACAGATGAAAATAAACGGTGCAGGGGCAACGTTTCCATATGTAATTTATTCCAAGTGGTTTGATGTTTATCATCAAAAGACAGGGATAGAATTCAATTATCAATCGATTGGCAGCGGCGGTGGTATAAAGCAGGTTATTGAAGGTACAGTTGATTTTGGTGCTTCAGATGCTCCTATGAGTGAAGAACAAATGAAAGAGGTCAAAAACAAACAGGGCACCGATATTTTACACATACCAACTGTTATGGGAGCAGTTGTAGTAACTTATAATCTTCCGAAAGTAGGCAAAGGATTAAAGTTAACTCCTGACGTTCTTGCAGATATTTATTTAGGTAATATTACAAAATGGAATGATTCGAAAATTACAGCTATTAATAGCGGTTTAGCTCTTCCTGATGAAGCAATTTTTGTAACTCACCGCTCCGACGGAAGTGGCACTACAAATATATTTTCCGGATACCTTACAAAGGTAAGTGAGAGATGGAAAAGTAAAGTTGGTCAAGGTACATCTGTCAACTGGCCAGTTGGATTAGGTGGTAAAGGAAATGAAGGGGTTGCGGGTTTAGTAAAACAAACAGAAGGTTCAATTGGTTATGTTGAGCTGGCTTATGCAGAAAAAAATAATCTTCCATATGCAGCATTAAAAAACAAGGCGGGGAATTTTGTTGAGCCAACATTTGATGCAGTTTCTGCAGCGGCAGCAGGCTTTATTAAAAATATGCCAGCAGATTTAAGAGTAGAAATAACTAATGCAGATGGAAAAAATTCATATCCAATATCCGGATTTACCTGGTTATTGATTTACCAGAACATGAAGGACAAAACAAAAGCGAAAGCTATTGTTAATTTCTTAAAATGGGCAGTAACCGATGGCGAAAAATATGCCAAAGAGCTATATTATGCCCCATTACCTAAAGAAGTAGTAAAATTAGATGAAAAGAAGATCGCGACAATCTCAACCAAATAATGAGTCTAATAGGTAAAGTAAAAAAAAAAATTAGCGGGCAGCAAGCTGATGCAATAAAAAATGTATCGCTTGCTGCTTCTTTTTCTGGACCAAGGATAGCCGGAAAAAATATCGGAGATTTTTTATTCGAAAATATAATCCGATTTTTCGCGTTTGTGGTGTTTTCTTTAGTGATAGTGATGGCATATGAAATGTTCCGTCAATCAAACCTTTCAATAAACAAGTTTGGATGGGGATTTATAACCAACACAACATGGGACCCAGTACATGATAATTATGGTGCTCTTCCTTTTATATTCGGTACTATATTTTCTTCTCTCATCTCTATTTTTATCGCGCTCCCTTTAAGTGTAGGAATAGCGATTTTTCTTTCCGAATTTGCTCCCAGATGGCTAGAACAACCTGTTTCTTTATTGGTAGAATTGTTAGCAGCTATACCAAGTATAGTTTATGGTTTGTTTGGAATGTTTGTAGTGGCGCCATGGTTAAGAAAAACTATTGAGCCGTTTCTAGGGGAACGGCTTGGATTTATATTTTTATTTAAGGGTCCCCCATATGGTTTAGGAATGTTAGCCGCATCATTGATTTTAACAATAATGATCCTGCCAATAATTACTTCTATATCAAGGGATATAATGAAATCAATACCCGATACCCAAAGAGAGGCGGCATATGCTCTTGGTGCAACAAAATGGGAAGCTGTCAAGGTTGTGTTAACCGGAGCAAAATCCGGAATACTCGGAGCAACTCTTTTGGGTTTGGGAAGGGCAATGGGAGAGACGATGGCGGTTACGATGGTAATAGGAAACCGGCCGGAGATATCGTTTTCTCTTTTTGATCCGGGCTATACTATGGCCAGCGTGATTGCAAACGAATTTACAGAGGCAACGTCTGATCTATATATCAGTTCATTAATTGAGATAGCATTATTACTTTTTGTTATAACCATAATTTTAAATGCAATTGCAAGAGTAATAGTTTGGAGTGTAACCAAAAAATATTATAGAGACATGTAATGCAGGGCACTATATATTATAGATGGCGTAAAATAAAAAGTAGAATTATGATGATCTTGAGCATAATTTGCGCAATTGTAGCAATTATTCCACTGTTTATAATATTATATTATACTGTTTCACAAGGTGTAAGTTCGATTAATTGGGCATTCTTCACACAAATGCCAAAACCTGCCGGAGAGGCAGGAGGGGGAATGGCAAATGCACTTGTCGGTACAGGAATTCTTATTGCAATAGGAAGTGTAATTGGATTGCCGGTTGGGATTTTATCGGGAATATATTTATCGGAAAACAGCAAATCATTGTTTGCAAAAACCGTTAGATTTTTAGCCGAAGTTTTAAATGGTACTCCATCAATTGTAATAGGGGTAGTTGCTTATGTAATGGTAGTACTTCCAATGAAAAGATTTTCAGCAATTGCAGGAGGAGTTGCGCTTGCAATCTTAATGATGCCGCTTGTTACACGTACAACTGAAGAAATGATTAAACTAATTCCCCATTCTTTCCGAGAAGCAGCCCTTGGTTTGGGAATTCCGAGATGGAAAACAACCTTATTTGTTATTCTACCAGCTGCTTTTAAAGGAATATTTACAGGCATACTTTTGTCTATAGCAAGAGCGGCAGGAGAGACAGCGCCTTTGCTTTTTACAGCACTTGGAAATAGATTCTGGTCGACACAGCTGGACCAGCCAATTGCTTCACTTACCGTATTTATTTATGATTATTCAAAAGCACCTTTTGATAACTGGATCCGGCAAGCCTGGGCTGCAGCTTTAGTACTAATCATGTTGATCATGTTAATAAATATTACTTTTAGATTAGTTACGAGGAAACGGTTTGCTTAAATTAGGTTCAAATAATGGTTAAAACAGGAATTTTATTGAAAGATAATATAAATATTGATAGCCATGCTCAACATAAAGACCGAATTAAAACAGAAAATTTAAACGCATTTTTTGGGAAAGTTCATGCTATAAAGGATATTACATTATCAATACCTCCCAATAAAGTTTTAGCTATCATTGGTCCCTCCGGATGCGGCAAATCTACCTTTTTAAGGTGTTTAAATAGAATGCACGAAGAAGTAGGAGGTACAATTACGGGGAATGTTTTGCTTGACGGTGAAAATGTTATGAAATATGACCCGGTATATTTAAGAAAAAGAGTTGGAATGATATTTCAGAAGCCTAATCCATTTCCTACAATGTCTGTAGCGGATAATGTAACAGCAGGATTAAGATTAAACGGTTTTCATAATAAAAAGAAGCTAAAGGAAATCACAGAGAAATATTTAAAGCAAGCAGCGTTATGGGATGAAGTAAAAGATATATTAAAACATCCGGGAATAAATTTATCAGGAGGGCAACAACAGCGTTTATGCATTGCACGGACATTAGCAGTAGAGCCGGAGGTTATTTTGATGGATGAGCCGGCAAGCGCACTAGATCCAATCTCAACGAGTAAGATAGAAGAATTGATTTTTGAGTTAAAAAAGAATTACACAATAGTAATAGTAACTCATAATATGCAACAGGCGGCAAGGGTAAGCGACTATACAGCTTTTTTCTTATTAGGTGAACTAATTGAAAGTGATAAAACTACTAAAATATTTACCAATCCTAAGCTCAGGCAAACCGAAGATTATGTAACGGGAAGATTCGGATAAAGATTGTGTTATATGTAAGATTAAAATTACGAATACGATCACGATTATTCCTTTAGTTCAGAAATTATCCGCAAAGTGGAAAAGTTATTTGTTAATAGTTAATAGTTAATCGAGGTTCTATTGACAAATAGCGATTAATAAGCATTGACTTTTAATTCTGGCTTTGCCAGTTTAAGATTACGAGTACGATTACGAGCATGATTACGATTACGAAAAAAGGAATTCAAACGGATTTATAACGGAATCAATACGGTTTCAAAACGGTTTCAAATCGATTTCAAAACGGTTTCAGAGCGGATTTAGCTTGGAGATATCATATAGATGGTTTTTATAGCCCAACTTTGTATGATAAAAGAGAATTCATTTTTATCAGGTGGTTAATAAAAAATCAATTCAGGGGATTTGATTTTATTGTTGTATTTTGAATAGTTTGCACTTTATAATAATATTAATTAACGTTTTCAAAGATTTAGCAAATGGGAAAAGAAATAAAAAGACCATCCTGGGATGAATATTTTTTAAAACTTGCAATGTTAGCATCAGAAAGGGCGACATGTCCAAGGATGCATTGCGGATGCGTTTTAGTTAAGGATAGATTTGTATTGGCAACGGGATACAATGGATCACTGCCCGGGCAGCCGCATTGCGAAGATGTCGGATGTCTTGTTGTAGATAATCATTGTGTAAGAACCAACCATGCAGAGATAAACGCACTAACGCAAGCAGCTATACACGGTGCCATGGTAAAAGGCTGCACAGCATATATTACAAATATGTCATGTACAACATGTGCAAAGGCATTAATAGCGGCGGGAATAAAAAGAGTGGCGGTATTTTCGGATTTTCATGATACACTTGCCACACAATTTTATACTGACAGCGGGGTTGAAATAGTAAAACTTCCAATGCCAGATAGAATTATTAATTATAATATTGAGAAATATTCTTCTGCAAGGAAAACGGAGAAATCAAGATAGTTTGATAAAGTCGTTCGATTAAATAAAACAACGGGTCAAATATTAAATGTCGACGGCGGTTTACAAGAAGCGTACTTGAGGTAACTGTGAATAATAATTTCCATCTTGTCTCACAATTTATTGAAATGGCAGAACGTACGGGTGCAAGTGTAGAAAAGATAAAGTCTTCGCCAGAAACAATAAATAGCGTATTATTAAATATTACTGCAGGGTCAAAAAATATTGTAATGTCAGAGCCATACAATATTCCTCAATCGCTATTTAAATTATTCAAAGAGAATGGAGATATTATAGAACAGCCAAATGCAAATCAATTAGCTTCTGCGGATTTTGGAATCAGTGATGCAATTGCAGGGGTTTCAAGTACAGGCTCTATCTGCATTTCAATTGATTCGAGTTTAAATAATTATATTAGTTTATTGCCTAAAGCGCACATAGCTGTGCTTGAATCGAATAGGATAGTTGCACGACCCAGAGATATTTTTGAGCAGTATATTTTAAAACAGCCGGAAAAAAGAGGCTGGGTTTATATATCCGGGCCAAGTGCAACGGCAGATATGGGAGAATTAGTTAGAGGTGCTCACGGTCCAGCCAAATTATACATAATCTTATTGGAAAGTTAATGATTAAGGCGAGAGAAATAGCAAATAAAAGTAACCCTGAGAACCTGGCGAAAGCCATAAAAATGTCTCTCGAAATTGAAAGCGAAGCGGTAAAAAAGAATACGCAGACTTTTAATCTAAATCATTATATAACAACGGGGAAAATGGAAGATTATGATGTACTAAAAGATAAAGCAAGAAAATTAAAAGAATATGCAATTGAGAATCTTCCACAATTGTTAGATCAATTAGAAAATTCAGTAAAAAGAAACGGTGGTCATTTCTATATTGCTAAGGATGCTAAGGGTGCATGTGAACATATATTGAAAATATGCCATCAACATAATGCCGAATTAGTGGTTAAAGGCAAGTCAATCACCTCAGAAGAAATCAAATTGAACCATGCATTAGAAGCCGGAGGAATTGAAGTAGCCGAAACCGATTTAGCTGAATTCATTCTACAATATTCAGGAGAGCAGCCTTCACATATAGTAGGGCCTGCCATACATCAGAGCCGGGAGAGGATTTCCAAATTATTTAAGGAGAAATTTAATCCGGATGTACCACTTGAAACAGGAGAAGAGCTAACAAAATTTGCCAGGGGAAAATTGCGAGAAAAGTTTATAAAAGCAGATGTTGGAATAACAGGAGCTAATTTTATAGCTGCAGATACAGGGTCTATTGTGCTTGTTGAAAGCGAAGGTAATATAAGAATGACTTACAGTCTTCCTTCAGTCCATATAGCAATTGCCGGTATAGAGAAAGTTCTTCCATCAATAAAGGATTTAAGCACTTTTATTGAACTATTAGCGCCAAGCAGTACCGGTCAGCCACTGACATCCTATACAAATATTATAAAGCCGCCATTGGATTTACCTTTACTTTCATTTAATAATAAGAAAAAAGATAAACGTGAATTTTATCTTGTACTGATTGATAATGGTCGTATGAAAATGAGAGAAGATCCTGTCATGAAAGAATCACTTTACTGTATTAGATGTGGAGCATGCTTGAATGTGTGTGCAAACTTTCAATCTGTTGGAGGACATGCATTCGGGGGAGAGACTTATTCAGGAGGTATTGGAGGAGCGTGGGAGACCGGAACAGGTAAAGTTGAAAATGCCCGATTTAGTGAATTATGCACAGGCTGTTCCCGATGTATACCCCAATGCCCGGTAAGAATTGATATACCATGGTTAAATGAGGTTATTCATCAGAGATTAAATGAAAAAGAAAAATCAAGATATTCGTTTATATTTAAAGGTCTTTTACCAAAGGACAGCAGCCATGAAAAAGGAAGCTTACAGAAACTCTTTCTTGGAAACTTTTATCATTTTGCAAGATTAGGAAGCCGGTTTGCATCAATATCGAATCATGCTCAGAACAGCAGTACCGTTAAAATCCTAATGGAAAAATATTTAGGAATAAACAGGAAAAGAAAGCTGCCTGAATTTGCAGATAAAACCTTAGTGAAACAATTTCAAGGATATAGTTCAAATGAAAAGTTAAGTTCAAAAAGGAATCTTTTGTTATTTGCAGATATTTATACAAATTATCTATATCCTTCCAGGGGTATTGCAACTTTGGAGATATTTAAGAATACCGGAAATAATTTGATACTTAGCAAGGTGCTACCCGATGGAAGGGCGGCATTGTCGCAGGGATTGATTGAAACATCAAAAAGACGAGCGGAGAGAGCAGCCGGATATTTAATAGAATGGATTGATAAAGGATATGATATTATAGTAATTGAACCGAGTGTTCTTGCTATGTTCCGCCGTGATTATAAGCATTTGTTAAAAAATGAAGAAGAATTTAATAAGCTTAGAGCTCATTGTTACGAGCCTTTAGAGTACCTTAATGACTTAGCAACTGAAGAAAAATTAGATCTGAATAAAATATTTGATACCGGGAAGCTTCCTACCAGTGCGCAAATATTTTATCATAGTCATTGTCAGCAAAAAACAATTGGAGCAGCAGTTTATACCGCTGAGATATTTAATAAGCTGGGAATAAAGGTTATGGAATCTCGAGTTGAATGCTGCGGTATGGCAGGAAGTTTCGGATATAAAAAGGACTTTTACGAGTTAAGTATGCGTGATGCCGAGGATTTGTTTAAGCAAATTCAATCAGCGGGAAGTAAAGAGGATATTTTGGTGCTTGCAAGCGGAATTTCGTGCAGAGATCAAATTTCCGAAGGATTAGGGTGTAGTGTAATGCATCCGGTTGAATTGCTTGCAAGACTCATTTAGTATTGTGTATTGAGTCGATAGACGGAAGGTCAAAAGTCAAAGGTAAAAAAGGGATTCCTCCTTCAAGAGATACTATTTAGTGCGCTTTTTTTAATTACAATGCCTTGGGGGTCGGAGGGGGTATATTGTCTGAACCAGGGGAAGGGGAGTTCAAGAGCAAGAGCAAGAGCAGAGCATGAGCAAGAGCATGAGCAAGTTCAAGAACAAGATTACCTATTTTCACATCAGTAGTATATCATCCTGTGATTGAAATTATATTATCCGTAGTAGAAGAAACCGAATTGTTTGTTTTTAGGTAAAAAAATAAAAAGAGGTTTAAAATGAGCGGATATAAAAATAATAGGATGCGGATTTTTGTTATCATTTTTTTATCAACATTATTGCTTTCTTTCCCTTTATATGGTAATGGAAAGAGCAATAATAATTCTGATCAGGATATCACCAAGGCTGTACAGAAAAAAATAAGGAGTAACTTATTTTATAGTGTGTTCGATTGGGTAACTGTAGAAACACATGACGGTATAGTAACGCTTAAGGGTTATACTCATTTACCGTGGGATAAAACTTATTTTGAAAAAATTGCTAAAAAGGTAGACGGGGTAAAATTTGTTACAGATAAAATAGAAAAGACAAATGGGTCAGACGAACTGCGTTATAAGGCTGCCGAAGCAATTTATAATAGTCCTGAGTTTGAAAAATATGCATTCATGAAAGACCCGCCGGTACACATAATAGTGATAAATAATAGAATAGTTCTTAAAGGATCGGTAGAATCAGAAGTGGAAAGGAGCCATGCTGAAATGCTGCTTGAATGGCATACAGATGCGTTTAGGGTTAATAATGAGCTGAATCTGGAAGAATGAGGATATGTTGAATAGCTTACCACGCTAAAGGTTTCGGTGGACAAGCCGGTAGGTAAACAAGAGCATGAGCAAGAGCAAGAGCAAGAGCAAGAGCATGAGCAAGAGCAAGTTCAAGAGCATGAGCAAGTGCCGCGGGGTAAAAGGATTATGATATTTAGGAAATAATATTTTATTTTACCTTTCATATAATATTGAAACTGAAAATAAAATAATTTATTAGTAACGGAGCAGAGAATATGAAAAATTTGAACCGTGATTCCGCAATATGTCAGGTATGTAAGAAAGAAAAAAAGATTTCTCAAATGCGTCCTGTTGTTTCTATTAGAGAGCTGATTTTACAGCTTATTAATAAGGATGGATATGAACTTGATCCTCAAGGTTATGTATGTTTAGATGATCTGAATAAATACAGAAAGCAATATATTCAAAGTGTAATGGAGGAAGAAAAGGGGGTACTTAATGCGAACGACAAGGAAGTGCTGGATAGTATTGTTGAAAGAGATTTAATTTCCAGGAATGTTGAGAAGGATATTGATCAAAAAATAACTTTCGGGCAGAGACTCTCAGACAATATTGCAAAATTTGGAGGGAGCTGGAAGTTCATCATTTTTTTCATGTCCTTTTTAATTGTCTGGATGATTATAAATGTCATTTTCCTTACAACCAGAGCTTTTGATCCCTTCCCTTTTATCCTTTTAAATTTGATACTTTCATGTATAGCCGCTATCCAGGCGCCGGTAATAATGATGAGTCAAAACCGGCAGGAGGAAAAGGATCGTATGCGGTCACTGCATGATTACCAGGTTAATTTAAAAGCGGAAGTTGAGATAAGACTGCTGCATGATAAGATAGATCATATGCTTGTTCAGCACGGGCAAAGGATGCTTGAGATACAGCAGATACAGGTGGAGCTCATGGAGGAAATTTCTAGCAGGATGAAGAAGTGAGGGAGGAATGGAATAATGGAGTTGTGGAGTGTTGGGGTTATGTCATTCTATAGTCAATTGGTGGTCATTCAATTGTCATTCGTAGTGGAGTCGTGGAATGATGGAGGATGGAGTGGAATCTATTTAGATAGATATTAAAGATTGCGAATAACAAAATATAATTGAGGGGAAGAAGGGATTTATTTGGGGGAATCTAATGTTTTCAATTTGTAAATGAGTTAAGAACTGTTTAGATTTTTTGTTTGATATCATTTTATGTTGGTAATTACGAAATGGCTCTATTTTTATTATGGATTCTCTTAGAATTAATGAATGATTGAATGGATGAATGGTTTGTAAATTGTAATTTTAGAAGATATATAAGATTACAGGAATGATATTTTTTTGAATTTTGAAAATTTTATGAAAGGGTAGTTTGTGGAATTTAGAATTCATCCGGAAACAAGAATAGGGCATATACATTTAACAGTTTCTGATCTTGACCGGTCGTTAAAATTTTATAGAGATCTTTTGGGATTTGAAATAACACAAGGTTATGGAGATTCTGCAGTTTTTTTATCTGCCGGAGGATATCATCATCATATAGGATTAAACACATGGGCAGGGAAAGGGGCAACACCTCCTCCCAACGGTCATACAGGACTTTACCATTTTGCAATACTTTATCCTTCCAGGAAAGAACTGGCAAGAATAGCAAAGAGATTATTTGAGGTTAATTATAAGATAGACGGCGCATCGGATCATGGGGTTTCGGAATCAATTTATATTACCGATCCGGACGGAAACGGGGTTGAATTGTATGCAGATAGAGAAGAAGAAAAATGGCCGATTGATACCGAAGGTCATTTACAAATGGAAACAAGACACTTGGATGTTATAAATTTACTTTCGGAACTTGATGATGAGTGAAAATTAATTATAAATAAATATAGATATATTAAAATTTCAAATTTCTAACCAGAATTTTTATAGAGGTTTCATGGGACTTAAAAACGGTTCTGTATTTTTTACAGATAAAGAAAGCCTTGAAAGTTATTCACTTACCAACCAATTTGCGGAACATATGGAATTTATGCTGGTAAAGGATAAATTTACTGCAACAGGGGAAGATGCATACTATGCATTATCATTGTCAATAAGAGACCGGCTTGTAAGGAGATGGCTACGAACGCAGCTAAAATATACACAGGAAGATGCCAAAAGGGTCTATTATTTATCAATGGAATATTTGATGGGAAGACTACTTGGAAATGCACTTATTAATCTTGGATATTATGATGAATGCTATAATATCCTTAAAGAAAACGGCTACAGCTTAGAAGCTATCAGAGATTATGAAAATGATATGGGGTTAGGAAACGGTGGTTTAGGGAGGTTAGCAGCATGTTTTTTAGATTCAATGGCGACAATGGAGCTGCCTGCATTCGGATACGGTATAAGGTATAGGTTCGGAATATTTGAACAGGAAATTGAAAATGGTTACCAGGTTGAGAGAGCGGATAACTGGCTAATATTCGGAAATCCATGGGAAATTTTAAGAAGAAAATTAGCATACAGAGTTAAATTTTATGGAAAGGTAGTCCAGAGTTCAAACGATAAATTAAAATTTGAATGGGCAGAAACACAGGATGTAATGGCAATTGCATACGATGTTCCAGTACCCGGATACAATACAAATACGGTCAATAATTTAAGATTGTGGGAAGCCAGAGCAACGAGATCTTTCAACTTTGAAGACTTTAACAGCGGCAATTATTTAGCAGCAGTAGAAAGCAAGAACAATTCAGAAAATATTTCAAAGGTATTATATCCAAATGATACAATTGATAAGGGGAAATATTTAAGGTTAAGGCAGCAATATTTTTTTGTATCAGCTACTCTCCAGGATATTATAAGAAAATATAAAATCAATCATAAAACCTACGATAAGTTTGCAGAAAAAACAGCGATACAATTGAATGATACGCACCCGGTAATAGCGATACCGGAGCTGATGAGAATTCTTATTGATGAAGAAAATTTAAGCTGGGATGATGCGTGGGAGATAACGACAAAAACATTTTCCTATACAAACCATACAGTTGTTCCGGAAGCGCTGGAAGAATGGTCAATAACAATTATGGAAAATCTTTTACCCCGCCATTTAATGATAATTTATGAAATTAACAGACGATTCATTGAATTTATAGTAAAAAATTATACAACGGAGGATTCAATAATTGCAGAGCTTTCAATTGTAAGGGAACACCCGGAGAAGAAGATAAGGATGTCAAACCTGGCTATTATCGGGAGTCATAATATAAACGGGGTTGCGGCATTACATACGGAGATATTAAAGAAAAATATATTTCATCATTTTTATAAGATATATCCTGAAAAATTTGTTAATGTAACAAATGGAATAACACCAAGAAGGTGGTTAAAAACTGCTAACCCGTTATTGTCAGGTTTAATTTCCGATAAGATAGGCTTTAGCTGGATAACCAAATTGACGGAATTAAAAAAGCTAGAAAAATATGTTGATGATCCTGAATTCAGGGAAAACTGGCGAAGCAGCAAATGGCTTACGAAGAAATTATTAATAGGTTATATTCAGAATGAGCATAATATTAAAATAAACCCGGAATCGATGTTTGATGTTCAGATAAAAAGGTTTCATGAGTATAAGAGGCAGCTATTAAATGTTTTCCATATAATTACATTATATAATAGAATAAAAGATAATCCCAACCTTGAAATGGTTCCACGGACGGTAATATTCAGTGGAAAGGCTGCACCGGCATATTATATGGCTAAGCTTGTAATTAAACTAATTAATTCAGTTGCAGAAATAGTAAATAACGATCAGGATGTGGGGGATAAATTAAAGGTTGTTTTTCTTAAGAATTATTCAGTAACACTTGCAGAAAAGATAATTCCTGCTGCGGATCTTTCGGAGCAAATATCTACAGCAGGATTCGAGGCTTCGGGAACCGGTAATATGAAACTTGCATTAAACGGTGCAATAACTATCGGAACGATGGACGGAGCAAATGTTGAAATGCGGGAGGAAGTAGGGGAAGAGAATATAATAATATTCGGGCTATTAGCAGATGAAGTAGTTAAGCTAAAAAATAGCGGATACAACCCGAAAGAATATTATAACAAAAATCCTGAAATTAAAAGGATTGTTGATATGATTGCTGGGAATTACTTTAACAGAAATGAGCCGGGAATATTCCAGCCGATTAAAGAGGGGTTACTGGATTATGATTATTATTGTCTTTTTCCCGATTATGATCCTTATATAAAAGCCCAGAAAAAAGTTGACAATTTATATAGAAACCAGGATGAGTGGACAAAAAAATCTATACTTAATTGTGCAAGAATAGGTAAATTTTCGTCGGACAGATCAATTAAGGAATATGCGGAGAAAATATGGAATGTTAAACCTATTAAGGTTGAACTAGATGTTTTAAATAAGGGAAATGCTTCTTTACCACTAAGACACTAAGAACACGAAGGAACACAAAGACTCGAAAACTCAGAGATAAATTACTTTTAGGATTTAATTTTCAGGATAGTAGTTTGTGATTATCAATTCGTTAATTGGGCCTCTTTTATTCCCTTTGCAATTTATCATTCTTGTGGCTTTTACTTTATTAAAGAAAAGAATTGAGAGATGAACTTATTATCTTAGTAAGAAAGTGCCAGTCACCTTTAAAGTGACCGGCACATATTACATTATTTTTCTTCTTTCATCATAGAGAGGTCATACCGTGGGTGACCATTTATGTGTGTAAAGTTTTTAAGTGTCTTTATCATTTTATTCCAGAGCATGTCACCATCTTTTCCTAATTTTTCATTAACCATATCATTGGTCTGGTAAAAATCAACCGCACCTTTTGCATCTGTTGTAACAACTACCATGTCATTATCGAATCCAAATTCCGGTATCCAGACGCTATATCCCATATCGATATTATCTTTTTCGTTTAGTTCTTTGTACTGTCTGGCTAAATCAAAGAACTCTTTCCTTTTTTCAGGCAATACATAAAAATAATCAAAGTGGATAAATTTAACTTCATCCGGTTTTAAACGGGGATTTTTAGGCATATAAGAATATTTCCCGGAATGAGTGACTACAGCATCTTTAGAATATTCAACTGCGGCAGAATTTTCTACCATTGCACTCGACCATTTGTCTTTCCCCACTTTTTCAGAAGCTGATCTGAAGTTTTTATAAATTGAATCAATATCAGCATACGATGAGATCGGGATTAGAAAATAAAAAAGATTGTCATCCTGTTCGGATACATTCATTTCAACATTTAATCCGCCTTCTTTGAACATATTTATAATATCTTTATTAGTTTTTTCATATTGGTCCAGCATGCTTATTTTTGCTTTTTCCTCATGAACCCAGAAGAGCTGATCTTTCGGCTGGTCCTGAGCATTTGCTGAAAATGTGCTGAACATAAAAACTAACAAAATACAAATAGAATAGAACGGATGGAACTTTTTCATAGAAACCCTCCTTAATTGAATGTTGATATGGAAAATTATTTAAAATACGGGAACGTTCGTGGAATTGAGGTTAAAGTTAAAAAAGAAAACTGTTAATAACAATAAATTAAAAGGTTTGCTGTGGTAGTTGATAGGATTGCTGGGGCTTGGAGGCAGCGGGGTTCTAATTGTCGTTTGTAAATAATTAAAGGGCTGTCTCAAAACTCAAGATAGGCCACTCTGCAACTGTCTTCGACTGAAGCGGCTATGACAGGCAGTTTTAGTCAAAATTTTATTTTAGTCATTTCATGTGTGAGAGATTCCGGGTCACTATAGGGTAAATAAACCCGGAATACTTTTAAGGACCACCTGACTAATAATCTATTTAGCTGTACTTAATTTGAATATAGCATATAGGGGACAAAAGCCTACAAGACCGGTCAATAAAAAGACTAGAGCGAATATACCCAAAACTATCGCTAATAAACCTGATATAACATTTGTAAAAATCAATACTGCAAATAAAACAGCTAATAAAACTCTGATTATTTTATCTGCAGAGCCTATGTTTTTTTTCATTATCTGATTCCTTTCTTAAATTATGTCAATTAGATTAAGACAAGTTAAAAAGGATTCAGTAAACCTAAAAGGCTAGTGTTATTAGGACAAGAAATCAGGTTAATAAAGGTTTAAAAACCCTCAGCAGGTATTGTTTACCCACAAAACGGATTAAGTTACTTTAATAAAATCATTTTTCTTGTATATTTATAGGAGCCTTCATCATAAGCAGCCTCTAAGGTATAAAAATACACTCCGCTGCTTATGTTAGGAGCACTAAAATTGATTTCATGAATACCTGCGTTTTGTCTACCAACGAACAAGTCTTTTATCTTCCTTCCCAGAGCATCATATAAAATCAGTTTTACTAAACTTTCTTTAGCCAGTGAGTATTTAATAACAGTGGAGGGGTTGAAGGGGTTCGGATAGTTTTGAAATAAACTAAAAGATAATGGAAGACTTTCATGTGATTCTACAGAAGTTAAAAGTTTAGAATTAGTAGGGAAAAATATATTATCCAGCCAAATTCCATTGGTAGTATTTGATGAAACTTCAGTGCCGTGATAAATCCACATTAAGGTGTGTATACCTGCAGGAACAGGGTGGGTTACAAAGGTCCAGTCGCTATATTGAGAATAGAAACCATATGCAGTACTATCAATAAGAAAAACAAGGATGCCCGTAGATGTATTGGATTTAACGGCAAATGCTATTATGCTATCAGAAGGTAAATCAATGGTCATTTCTAATGTAGATGACCCAAAGTTTCCCGGCTGCAGGGAAAAATTTCCTGTTTGAGCTGTTTTATTTGTTATAGTCCATGGAGCATCTCCATAAGTCTTCCAATTAAAAAGATCATTTAGATTATTATGTTCAAAAGTCTCAGTAAATTTATCAGCAACAACTGCATAAGATGTAGCTGCAGGCTTTAGATTTCTTATAGAACCAGTGGAATCATTGAGAGTAACGTCAAGGTTTAGTGAGTAAAAGCCTCTTTGTAAAGGAGTTAAACTTGCATCTGCACCATTAGGCATGAACTGAGCTGCGTTGGGGTTTGGTGAATTTAGAATCCATGAAAAGTCTGTAGAGAAATGACCAACAGAAGGAGCGGAAAGGCTTGCAGAAAAATTAACCTTTTCATTGATTTTTGCATCTACTGATTTAGGTTCAATATCGGCTACAAAAAGCTGATCGGGAATATAGGAGGATGAAGCGGAGTCATTAAGATTGTATAACATTTTAGGAAAGTCAAACGTCTGGCTAATGTCTACGCCGGCATTAATTAATAATGAGTCAGCAGCCGAATCAAAAGGAGCAGCATTATCGGTAATTTTCCATATTGCTTCCTGGGCAAAAGAGTAATCAAATAAATTACAGTAATACCCAAGAGAATCTATATAGTGAAGGAGTTTAAGAAGAGGCGGAGCTGATTTTATTCCATTCCATGTATTAAGGGGAGGGGCCACAGCTAGTTTCATGGCAGGATCGGGAGGCAGTGCGAAGTGATCAATACAAGCAGCATATATACCATTTAAAGTTTCTGATTCACCTAATTTTAGAAATAAATCTCCAAGATGCGTTACTGTAAAATTCTGAAACAGATTATCGGTATTTATTAATATATCACCGGGATTAATATTTATAATCAAACCTGCTTGAGCAGCAATTTTATCAATATCTGACTGCAATGGAGGCTTGTCTATATCCCCCATTAAATCATCTATATGATTATCAACAGCAATTCCAATCAGACTTGCTTTTTCAATAATTTTTTTATCATAATTTATATCGTCTTTAGGATGCCTAGAATGAAATAAGTTCAAGAAATCATCACTATTCAAAGTTGTACCATCCTTTGAATTTTTCCAGCTTCCATCAGGCTGCTTACTCCAATCGGTATACTGATCAGCAAGACCTAATAAATGTCCCACTTCATGACCAAATACACCTGGCCGATTATCGGAGGGGAACCATTTTCCTCCGGTGGTAATATCTGCATTTGGAGTTCCAACGCTATTGCAATAAGACCTTCCATCTCCGCAAGCGAGTTCAATATCATCAAAGCCTGGAGTACCGGGAGGTGCAGCAGCACCGGGATGGGAAACGACACTTATATCCATTTGAATTTTTTTCCCATTACTTGTCATAACACCATTCCATTTGTTATAAATATCTTTGACAACCTTTAATTCATTTGCATCATTGTCACAAGCTCCATAAAATTCAAGGTGCAGCTTAATGTCAACAGTCTTACTTGATGGGGTAAAATCAGGAGAATAATCACCTGTAATGGAGACGTCATCGCCATAATAACCGTCACCTTTAGCCTGAAGAGAAGCGGTTCCATTCATAACGGCTTCAAAGAGGGACTCTTCGTAGCCTATTTCAACAGGAGGATGAGGAACCGGTATAGTTTCTTGTGCCGAATTAACAGAATTATTTTTCGTAAGTAAACCAGCGAGACTCGCTTTCGAAAGATTTTTTTTATCAATTGAAAAAGAAGACCCAAAAGTTGAATTACAAGGGTCTTGCGGAATAATGTTTAGCTTCTCAGGCGGAGTATAATTTAAATTATAATCCGCAGGAACATTTGCATTTATAGCAGTAATTATATCCTGTATTTCCTGTTGTTTAATGTTTTTAATAAGGATCTGTTTAGTTATTCCATTTGCCGTTATTGTGAATATAGCATGCGAACCATCTTGAACCGTATCATCAATGTAGGTATTGTTTAGAGAAAAGAAATTAGTATTTTGAACTGCCTGCCAGATTTGCTGTAAATTTGCGGTACTTATATTGAAAGTTGTATCGATTAAAATTTGCGGTGGTTCTCCGTTTATTTTAACATATTCGGCAGTTCCATCTGCAAGGAGTGTAATTGATTCAGAAACCGACCATGGAGCAGTACCGCCTGTTGTGGCCACAAGCTTGAAATCAGCAGGGGGATTTTGAGCATAAATGATTTCAATAATAAACGAGATAAAAAATAAAAGTTTATAAAATGTCATATTATTTCCCGGTTTTTTTATTCTTATTTATTCGTTTTGAATTTATTTAATTCAGGCAACGCAGCCGGTTTAACATAATTAATAGTTTCATCTTTGGGCTGCCCAAATAATTCAGGCAATAAATATTTACCACGTTCATTAGCAGCTTTTTCCTGTTCTACGACCATTGGATTTACTTTTGCATATGCGTCATTACGTACTCCAGTCACCTGCCAGGAAACTTCCACATTAGGTTTATCGGTTTTTATTATGAAACGGTTATTCTGAATTTTAGAATCTATAATAGCTTGAGCAAACTGACCAATTACAGTTAATTGATAACAGTAGTCTTTATTTAGGGCTTGAAAATATGAAGGGAGGTCTACAATTGCGGAACCATTTGCATTGGTTGTTACCACACCATCATAGATATTTTTCATCTCAGGAGATTCAACAGAAGAATGAATTAAATATTTATTAGCAGGATCCAGGGGATGATCAATCTTTAACCTAACATTATTGTAGGTGAGAGTACCACCAACTATATCGACATTACCATAGAAACGTCCAGCATAATCACCATTAAGAGCTTCTCCTTCTATTGCAATTCCACCAGCATCTGTAAAGCCCAACACACCGATATTATTTAACGATTTTCCGGTGGAAACACCAAGAACACCTGCGGTGACCCCGTTATAGTTATATCCTAAGATCCCGTAATTACCGGAATTATTATTTTGACCAATTGCACCATATTCATTAGAAGCCAGGGCACCGAACGTTCGATCATCTACGGAACTTGAGTTGAAAGCTTCAAGAGCATAGCTTGATGGGTTGTAAGTTCGTGCACGAATACCTGATGCATTATTGCTTTGTCCAGATACCCCAACAGAATTGTTGCTGCCACCATATATTCCATTGTTGTCGATGCTTGCACCCAAAACTCCTACGCCTTTCGGGCTATGACCATAAACACCATAAGAATCATTACTTTCTCCGTAAATGCCTACCCCTTCAGATTTACCATAGATACCATAACCATAACCGGAGTTTACAGCTGATATCAGATAATCATCTGATGAACCGTTAAGTTTAAAAGGTATCTGGACATTTATATTTACTGCCGGTCCATTAGGATTAGTAATATTTAAAGTACTATCTGAATTATTAATACTTTGTATCCCGGTATTATTTCCTCCACTACTTGAGATAGTTATTTCATTACCATTTGTATTTATAGTTGTACCGCCACTCCCTTTTAAGGATACATCATTTTTTATCCCGTTGATACTTTTAACTACTTTACCAATACCTATATTAAAATCTTTTGCGTATTCAGCCGTATCTGAATTTATGGAAGATATGCTGTAGCCGACGGAAGTAAGAGCTATTCTTGGAGATAATTCAGTTTCATTTTCTATTTGAATACTAAGCCAGTAGGGTTTATCAAATGTTATATCGCTGCCGAAAGGAGATTGATCGCCTAGATTTGTGCTAAAAAGTCCTTTCTTTACAAATAATTTTTTAGATTCGCTCCAAAGGGCACTTCCATTATTTATAGATTCATATAAACGAAAGGTAAAATTATATTCTCCATTTGGTTTAACATTTCCAGTTGTATCAGTTAATATTCCTTGATAAGAGATCTGCTTCGGTACTTGAGAGAACGCTGCGGTTGAAATCAAGATAATTAAGAGCAAAAATGAAACAAAAAAAGTTCTCATACATTCCTCTATCTAGTAGATGATTTTAAAACTTTTATTTTAATAAGATCATTTTCTTAAAACTTGTGAATTTATTATTGTCAATACCCAAGGCATTAAGACTGTAGAAGTAAATCCCGCTGCTGACTTTCGCATTAAACTCATTTTCTCCGTTCCATTGAACAGTAATATTGCCCGCAGGGTGAACTTCTTCCAATAATGTTTTTATTCTTCTTCCAAGCAGATCGTAAATAATAATTTTAACAATACTTTGTTCAGGTAATGAGAACTTTATATTTGTTGAGGGGTTAAAGGGGTTCGGATAATTCTGATATAATTCAAAAGAAGAAGGGATGTTTGAATCTTCATTATTTTTGCCGGTTATAATTATGGAAAAGATAGTATTTGAGAAAAAACCGCTGGAAATAATGCTGCCTGTATTTGCACCAGTACCTGCCAGTTGGTCGCCAATATTTGATTTTAATATAGAATTAGTTGATACTGATTCGCCAAATCCTGATGAGAATGATGACCATGAAACCTGACTGTTTTGTGCCGATAGTTGAAAATAAAAAAGAAGTGAAGCGAATATTATCTTATAAATAGAAGTGTAAACAGCATAGTTATTATCCAATGGTTTATTTGAGATAATTTTTCTCATTTTTTCCATTAATTTTTTGTTCAAATATAATTTACATGAACTTAAAATTATTTTAATGAAACGAAACCAGACAGTATAAATGTTATCTAGCTGAGCGAACTGTATTTAGTTATAATAGAATTGATAAAAAAGAAAGATAATGCTGTACCGTTTCTTTTTCAAAACTATAATGAATATTTAGAACACCTAAAAAGGATATAAAGAAACACTGATAAGAGCTAATGGAAACGAACCAAAGGAATGCAATACTAGAATAACAACTTATAAATAAACCAGCGAGAACGTGCTATTAATATTTTAAACTCAATACAAATATTTTAATTAATTATAGAGAATAAGAGATTATTTAGATGTGTTTATGATCACTATTCCATTCAATAAAAATGAGAGGATTGATTTGGTTTATTAGGTTTGGGTATGAAATATAAGGTCAAAGAAATAATGCGGGGAGAGGAGTTTATTTTAAGGCGGGGTAAGTATTGGATTAGTAAAAAATATAGGCGCAGAAGTAAAAAAATGGCCGTAAACCTACGCTATTTCGTATGGTATTTTTAGAGTTGAGGAATAAACAAATAGGGACGGGATGAAATGGAGTTCGATAATAGAATCGAGGAGTTCAAAATACAGATTGAGATTCAGACTCTGGGCCGGAATAACAAAAGCAAACATTCCGGCCTGAGGAGAGATGGGATGAATGTCGGCGGCATTATTAATTTGTAATTTTAACTGAATAAAATTAAGTTATGAGTATTGAATAGAATTAGAGGGTGAGAATTTGTTTTTTAAACGGGCTGCAGCGGGGATTCTTTTCATTTTAATTTTTATTCTGCTTTATTATACATCGTATCCTTCAATCGGCTGGTGGGACAGCGGAATTTACGCTTCAAATGCGTTCAACCTAAGCATACCGGATCCGGGAGGTTCAATACTTTATGTTTTATTAGGACGGGTATTTGTCGTTATATTCTTTTTCCTACCTGCAATAAAAGCAGTAACACTTGTAAATATAATTTCGGCATGTTTTGCTTCAGTCTTTGCTTATTACACTTTGATAATAATCATAGATAATCTACCTATACAATTCCCTGAAACGGGAAAAATCTTAACTTCATTTTTTACAGGACTCTCGCTCCCCTTTTTATACAGTATATGGACCGAATCAATTACATCGAGAATATATGTTGCGGGTTTGTTATTAACCAGCATTATTGTTTATTGTTCGGTTAAGATTTGGTTTTCCGAAGATGAGGCGGAAAAGAGAAGGCTGATTTTTTTAACCGTGTTTATTCTTGGAATAGATTATACAGCACATCGTTTGAATACACCTTTCTATCCTGTTGTTATATTATTATTAATTTTTCCTTTAAGAAAAGAATTAAAAATATTCCGGTTCTGGTTCATTTTAGCAGGTCTATATTTATTAGGATTTTCATTAAACCTCTTCATATTAATTCGCTCGCCGCTTCATCCACCTTTTGCAATGGATGATATTCAAAATATCTCTCAATTATTTGCATGGATAGATATGAAACGGTACGGTGAATCAAACTTCTCGATAATTTTTAACCGTAGAGGGCCATTCTGGAGTTATCAAATAAATCATATGTATTTCCGATATTTCGGATGGAACTTTTTAGGTACTCAAGGCAACGGGACAATATTCAATCAGATTTATTTTTCTTATATACCGTTTTTATTGGGAATAACGGGTTTTATATATTCTTTAATTAAAAAGTTTAAGATATGGGTATTAATATTCGCAGCATTCTTTTTCTTTTCATTTGGGTTAGTTGTTTATTCGAATATCCAGGAAGGCTTTGAGTTTATCAGAGAAATTGACCGTCTTTTCATTCCTTCATTTTTTGTTTTTATACTTTGGATTGGAATAGGGTTGTACTTTCTGATGAGTCTGGTTAATAACCTATTACGGAAAATAATCCTTACACAGAAAAGTTCAATAATTATTTTTTCATTACTTGGATTTTTAATTCTACCTTTAAATGTTATTGTTACTAATTGGTTCAAATGTGATAGAAGCGGATACTACTTCCCGAATGACTTTGCTTATAATTTGCTTGCCGGATGTGGTAAAAATGCTATATTATTTACTAATGGAGACAATGATACTTTTCCATTGATGTATTTGCAGAGTGTTGAAGGTGTTCGTAATGAAGTTGCTGTAATTAATTTGGGCCTTTTAAACACAAATTATTATGTGGAGCAATTACAACAGACTTATCGTTTATTCCCGGCTAATTCAGATGTACTTAACGCAAATAAATTTCGACCTTCCCGTATTGATTCGTCCATATCGATAAAAATTGCATTCAGAGATCCATTATTAAAGGAAAAGGAAGATACCCTAACAGTAAAATACCAGGGACGGAATTTTGGAAAGATAAAAGGATTGTTAGGGCAGGATAAGGCATTAATCGAATTGCTTGAAACGAACAGTCGTGAAAGACCGGTTTACTTTGCAATTTCAGTTGATACAAGCAGCATGTTAGGATTATCCGGGTATTTAAGGACTGCAGGAATGATCCGACAATTAGTAGCCATTAAAGGGGATTCGATTTTGCCGCAACAATTGGAAGACAATCCTTAAAAAGTATAGATATAGGAATTTTAACAATCCGAGTGTTTATACGGATAAGACAGTAAATAATTTATTTAATAATTACAGGCATTTATTCATTCAATTATCGCAGGTATTATTTGAATAATGGAAATAGAGAAAAAGCGAAGGAAATTTTTGATGTTATGCAGGCAAAATTGCCGGAATGGAGGTTTAGTGAGAAACAGAATAGGTTTGTATTGGATTTTGAGGAGGAATTGAGAGAATAGAAGCTTAACCATTTAAAGCAGCTTCAAAGGGAGATTTCTCAGCATCTATTATTAACGTTTCTTTTGCCGGATAAACAAAATATATTAGACTAATCTTCACATTTTGTTTAAGTTTCTAAGTAAAAATGTTTTTAACTAGAAACTATAAATTAAAGAACGTTACATACTTTTGGGTTATTGGAACTATTGCAGGGGCAGCAATCGGGTTTCTACTCCAGGAAATTGATAAAATTGATAATTTCCGTCCAACCTTCAACGGATTGTTAATAGGGTTTTTTGTCGGAGTTGCAATCGGATTTTGCGAGGAGTTTCTATTTCTCGGCAGGTTCAGAAGCAAAACATATCTGTTCCTTTTATTATTCCGGAGTTTAGTTTATTCATTTGTCTTTGCCTTTTTTTTACTATTTGTAAATTCTACAACGAAATTCTTGACAAAGAATTTAACAATTTCCGGTGCCCTTAACTCTGCTCTTTTCGAGGAAAATTATTTTCGAGATCTAATTATCATCATTATAATTTCTTCTGTATTAATTGCACTTATACAGATAAGAAGACTGCACAGGCCCGGTGATTTAATTAAATATGTAGCAGGGAAATATCACCGACCTGAAGAAGTTGACAGAATATTTCTTTTCATAGATTTGAAATCATCTACTTCAATTGCCGAAAAGCTTGGGAATCTGCGTTATAGCGAATTTTTAATTGATTACTTTGCAGAGATGACCGATGCAATATTAATGTCGAAAGCCGAAGTATACCAGTATATAGGGGATGAAATAGTTCTTACATGGTCATTTGCAGAAGGGATTAAAGATGCAAGATGTATCCATTGCTTTTATGATATAAGAAATTATATTGAATTAAATAAAAATGGATATCTGAGAAAGTATGATGTTTACCCTGAATTTAAAGCCGGGATGCATGCAGGTAATGTGTCAGTTACCTGGATAGGGACTATAAAAAAAGAGATTGTTTATCATGGGGATGTGTTAAATACAACAGCAAGATTACAGGAAAAGTGTAAAGATTATGGTCAGGATTTTTTAGTTAGTGAGTATATGCTGAAAAGCCTTAGACTGCCCGAATACCTTAAAACAGAATATGTAGGAGAATATCAATTAAAGGGTAAAATGGAGAAAGTAAAAATATTCGGGCTTAAAGGGATTGTTGAGGAATGAGGAGAAAATTACAAAATTAAAAAATTGCAGAATTACCCGTCTAAACTTCGTTTCGCCGGGCAGGCAAGATTAAAAGACAACCTTGCAATTTAGTAATCTTGCAATAAAAAACTTTTTGGTTCTGGCTTTGCCAGTTTAGGATTTAAGAATAATAATAAAACAGAATCTTAATTCTTTTTAATCAAATATTCATTTTATTGTTGCAATCTTTGCTTTTTTAATAATAATTATGACTATAGTGATTGTTAAAAATCCAACTATGAAAATTAGCAGAAATATATATGCATCCTTCCCTTTTGGTATAAAGGAAGCACAGGTTGCTAAAACGTTCTCTATTGTAGATTTCACTATACCGCTGGTAGCATCTTCTAATGATAATTCGAAAGCTGCAGGTAATATTTGAAAGTCCCCTTTTCTTGTATAATTAGGATTCATATAGCGGACGATCTTACCGGTTTTATCAACAAAGATCAAAACGCCTTTATGTAAAAATCCGCCGTATGTTCTTTTAAATTCAAAGCCTGCGGCACGGGCTAATTTGTAAATATTTGTACTATCGCCCGTAAGGAAAGCCCATGCGGAATCAGGAGTTTTTCGGTTAATTAATTCTAACATTGTACGTTTCTTTTCTGCAGCCATTTGAGGTGTTTCGTTCTGGTCGATACTAATACTGATAATATTGTAATCTTTACCGGGATTATATTTTACTTTTCCAATAACGCTAGACAGTTCAACCATTAAAGGGGTACAAATACCGGCGCATCGGTAGTAGCAAAAATCAAGTACAGTGGGTTTAGTTATTAGATCTTTTAATAGTACATGTTCCCCTTTTGAATTTACAAAATTTAAGTTTAGCGGTATTGTTCTACCAAGATGACGTTCAACTTTTGCAGAGTTATAGTCTGCATGCGCAGAATTGACAAATATAAATAAATATACAAGGGTAATTATAGAAAGGTTTCTAAAAGTCTTCATTATGTATGTAAACATAAATAAAAGAACAAAAATAGAAAGTGAACTGAGTCAAAATATGATGTTTGATCTATTGAATATGCATCATTTATATCATCCCTAAAGGGATTCTTGTTAATTGTTTTTATCGCAGGAGGATCATTTTTCTTGTTTGTGTGTAATTACCAGCCTGCATTCTGCAGAAATATATTCCACTTGAAAGATTTGATGCATTGAGGGTGACTTCGTAGTTACCGGCAGGTTTTTCTTCATTAACAAGCTGTGTAATTTCTTTTCCAAGGACATCATATACTTTCAATATTACATGATTAAAAGATGGTATTTGATAATTAATCTTTGTTGAAGGATTAAAGGGATTAGGATAGTTTTGAGACAGTTTAAATGAATAAGGGTTAGAATATAATTCATTAACATTTAAATTCAATTCCTGATCTAACTTCATAAGGAAAATATTACTCAATGTGTTAGAATCAGATAAGCTTCCTCCTAAATATAGACTGTTATCCTTTAAAATTATAGAATAAAGATAAAGCTGTTCATAATTTAGACTATCAATATGATATACCCATTTTAAATCTCCTGCATCTGAAAACTTGAGCACATAACTATTAAAGTTTTTGTTAACTGAATCAACGGAACTTCCGGTAATGTAAATATTATTAGAATTATCTAAAGCAAGTGCTACTGGAGTATCATTCAAACCATTCGAGCTAACATATTCTTTTATCCATAATTCAACTCCGGATGGGGAAAGTTTTTTTATTTGAATATTCCCCTTCAAATCAGAATTATTTCCCATCGCAATAATATTATTTAATTGATCAACTCCGATATCATACAGATATGTAATGTAATCAGTAGAATTCTTAACATTCTTTTCCCAAATAATTTCACCTGTTGTTGAATTAATCTTATAAATTCTTGAATCATATTGTGTAAAAGTCACTATATTATTTTCAGAATCGAGCAATAATTTTTTAATAGTACTCCCTTCAATATGTGTATACCATTTTAATTCCCCATCTTTAATGCAAGCGACATATGAATGATAAATGTTTTGTCCGTTTATTACTTGAAGCTGAAGGATACCTGCATAAATAAAATTATCATTATCCCTAATTAAATCCGAAATCCCGTAAGCGCTAGTATCATCACGGAAAGGGACAGACCATAATGAATCACCGGAAGAGTTAAATGCATTTATTGCAAGATATGTATAATGAGGACCTTCCCAATTATCATAGGCAAGAACAGGTAAATCATTTTTATCAAGGAGTAATTTCAGCCCACGTGCCTTAAAATTGAAATCCCTTGACCAGATTAATTTACCGGAGGAATCATATTTTTGGAAGATCATTTCTTTATAATAATTATTATTATCAATCGAAGCTGCCCCGGTTAAATAGATATCCGAATTATTGTCAATTGCTAAAGAATTAAATTCATCACGATTACCTGGTTGGGATGCATAAAGAATAGATAAAAGAGAATCACCATCATAAGAATATTTTATTAAAAACGCATCAGCATTGTTATCCTGCATATATGTACCGCCTGCAAAGTAAATTCCCGAATTATCAGTCTTAGTACTATGGGAAAAATCAAATGAGTTTATAGGGCCGTTATAAATTCTATACCAATCCAGGTTTGGATATGTTTGTGAGAATACGTTTTGAGTTATTAAAAGTAGTATTATAAAAATTATTCGTTTCATTTCTCCCCTTGTAAATTTATTTTAAGGATACTGTAATATTATTAATTCAAATTTAATATTATTGCAATTTAACTGCAATACATGCTTAATTTTTAAATTGTTTAATTGCTTTATTGCTTTAGGTGAAATTGTTTTAATAATTTATTTGGGATTTTTGCAGGTGGATAGATACATAAAAATAATGCAATAAGGTTGGATTTTTCTTAGTGTTATTAAAGTCTAGTTAAAAGCGCAACTTTTGGGTAAGTAAGAGCTTAAGAGTGGCCTTACACCGGACTAAAAGTTAGGGTGTTAATGTTAGGATTTTATTTCGGTCAAAATATGCAGCATTGATAAAGTGCACCTAATTAAAAGTCAGGAACCTTTGGCTGAGATCCTATCCGTTGGATAAAATCCAACGGCAAGTGATCTTTCAGTTGGAGTCCGGTGTTAACCTTTATGCTAAGACAGATTCTTTGTGGAATTCCAGCTTGCCATGGTTTCCGAGTGTAACGGCAATGTGGTCGCCATCGTTAAAGTTTCCGGTTAATAATTCCTGCGATAAAGGATTAATCAGGTATTTTTGAATGGTTCTTTTTAACGGTCTGGCACCAAATGTAACATCGTAGCCGAGTTTTGCGAGCCAATCTTT
>CAVUGE010000045.1:0-36342 GCA_963740945.1 uncultured Bacteroidota bacterium
GATACTGTTCCATTCGGAATTTATCGAAAGGAAATTTTTAATGAAATAGGATTATATAATGAGGTTTTAGCACGCAATCATGATATTGAATTGTCAAAAAGATTATTATCATACGGCAAAAAAATTATTTTGGTTCCTTCGGCAAAATGTACATACTTTGTACGTGAAACTTTTACTGCTATTGCAAAAAATAATTTTGGCAATGGGTTCTGGAATGTTTTTACAGTTTATATTACTAGAAAATTAAGTTCTCTAAGTGTTAGGCATTTTATTCCTTTAGTTTTTGTTTCTTCCTTAATAATTCCCATTGTCCTTATGTCCTGGTTTCCTTTTGTAGGATTAATTACTGTTTATTACTACCGTTTATTTATTAACTATTTCAATTATTAGTATACTAATTAAAGATAGAAATTCAACTTTTTATTATATTCTTTGGGGATTCCTTTCGCTTCATTTCTCCTACGGATTTGGTTCTCTCATAGGATTATTCAGAATTGATTATTTATTCAAAAGCAGGTAAATGAGAGAAAAAAAGTATAAAGAAGCAATTGCATCAGTTCTGAATAGCGGGCCAGAAAAAGTATTTTTATACTGGAAAGGGAGGGTTGCTCTCTACGCTGTTCTTAAAGCAATGGGAATTAAAGGAGGGGATGAAATAATTCTGCCTGCCTTTACATGCGTGGTAGTTCCAAATGCGATAAAATATTTAGGAGCAAAACCAATATATGTTGATATTTCTCCCTTAAATTATAATATGGATATAGATAATTTAGAAAATGCAATAACTGAGAAAACAAAGGCAATAATTTGCCAGAATACATTCGGGTTATCATCAAATATTGAAAGGGTAATACAGATAGCTAAAAAGCACAATATTTATACTGTTGAAGATTGTACGCATGGATTTGGGGGTTATTATAATGGAAAGCCTAACGGTTCATACTGTGATGCAGCTTTTTATTCTACTCAATGGAATAAGCCGTTTTCAACCGGTATCGGTGGATTTTTAATTGTAAATAATATTGAGCTTGTTGAAAAGGTAAGGAAACTTGAAGCTGAAAAGATCAAACCTAACAGAATTAATAAGGCTATTTTATACTTCTTAATAATTTTTAGAAAATATTTAATCAATAATTACACTGAACAACCTTTAGTCAATTTGTTTAGATTCCTAAGCAGACATAATTTAATTTTAGGCTCCTCACAGGGAAATGAGCTAATCGGAGCCGAAATGCCTGATAATTTTTTTAGAGGTATTTCATCAATTCAGATAAAAACCGGAATTAAACAACTGGAAGACCTTGAGAATATAAATAAGCTGAGGAAAAAAAATGCTCATGACTATACCGAATATCTTAAATCCAAAAATAAAACTTATGTGGATGAGGGGTTATTTGAGAACCATCTTTTTCTAAAATATCCTTTGCTGGTAAAAGATAGGGAATTATTTTTTAGTTTAGCTCTGAAAGAAAAAGTTATATTGGGAGATTGGTTTCTTTCACCTATTCATCCGGTAAAAGAAAACTATGAATTATGGGATTTAAATATTGATTTATTTCCAAATTCAAAAGAAATTTCCCGAAAGATTCTTAATTTGCCAACCGATATAAAAGATAATAGCAGGGTAGTGGAATTTCTGGGAAGGAATTTGGATTTGGTGGAATAAAAGGGGAAAATGGAGTGTTGGAGTAATGTATGAAGGATGATGGTTATTTATAGTCATTTGGTGGTCATTCAGTTGTCATTCGGTGGTTATTCGATGGTCATTCGATTGTAAGTGAGGCTCACCTTGAAGGTGAACCTCACTAAGGAATCATATTAATAATTTTTATAAGTGAGTAAATGGCGAAAGCTTTTATACCTTTTCATAGGCCGTATATTTCTGATGATGAAATAAATGAAGTTACCGATGCAATACGTTCAGGATGGTGGACTACAGGTCCTAAGACATTAAAGTTTGAAAATGAATTTAAGTCATATATAGGAACCGGTAATGCTATAGCTGTTAATTCCTGGACAGCAGCGGCACATCTTTCCCTGGAAGCTATTGGTCTAAAATCCGGTGATGAGGTTATAGTACCTGCAATGACTTTTACCGCATGCGCAGAAATTGTTTGTTATTTTAATGCAAAACCTGTTATTGTTGATATTCAGAGAGATACTTATAATATTGATCCGGTTGAGATTGAAAGAAATATAACTAAAAACACTAAAGCAATTATTCCTGTACATTATGGCGGTCAACCTTGCGATATGGATGAAATTATTGATATTGCAAAAAGGCATAATCTTTATATAATTGAAGATGCGGCACATGCTTTACCTTCATTTTATAAAGGAAAAATTGTGGGTACTCTAAGTGATGTCACATGTTTCAGCTTTTATGCTACTAAGACATTAGCTACTGGTGAAGGAGGAATGATATGCACTGAGAATGAAGAAATTGCAAAAAGATGTTCAATTATGCGTTTACACGGCATTAATAGTGATGCATGGAAAAGGTATACTGAAGAAGGTTCATGGTATTATGAAGTAGTCGCACCCGGCTACAAATATAATTTTACCGATATTCAAGCTGGACTTGGTCTGGCACAACTTAGAAAAGTTGATGAGATGCATAAGAAACGAAAAGAAATATTTGGTTTGTATAATGAAGGTTTTAAAGATAATGAACTAATAAAGCTTTACAGAATTAAGGAAGACCGTGTGTCATCATATCATTTATATCCGGTTGAAATAAATGTTAAACGTTTGAAGATTTCAAGATCCAAATTCATTGAAGAATTGAAAGAAAAGGGAATTGGAGTAAGTGTTCATTTTATCCCTCTTTACCGTCACCCTTATTATCAGAAGACATTTAACCTAAATATTGAAGACTACCCTGTTTCCGAACTTGTTTATCCTGAAATAATTACCCTTCCAATTTGGCCTGGCATGAAAATTTCTCAAATTGAGCAAGTTATTGATAAAGTGAATTCTTTGATGAAAAAATTTACAAAATAATTCGAGTTAAGTAGTAAAATTTACTAAATGTGATAATATTGTTTTACTTTTTGAGAATTAAACTTTATTTAGGATGTATTTTTTTGTTAAAAGAATTTTGGATATTTTAATAACATTGATTGGTATAATATTGTTTTTTCCGTTAATAATTGCAGTTTCGTTAATTATTTTATTGAGTTCAGGATATCCTGTTTTTTTCTTGCAGGAAAGAGTTGGAAAGGATTGGAAGATTTTTAAAATAATTAAGTTCCGAACGATGGTAAAAAATGCCGAAAAAATGGGGATTGGCATTTCTTCCTACAACGATACCCGAATTACAAGTATTGGAAAAATATTGAGAAAATTCAAAATTGATGAACTTCCTCAAATTTTCAATGTCTTTGCAGGTAATATGAGCCTGGTAGGACCGAGACCTGAATTATTAAAGTATGCTGAATATTATGCGGATGATTATTCGGAAATCTTAAAAATAAAACCCGGAATAACAGATTATGCTTCCATCGAATTTAAAGATGAAAGCCTCTTTTTGAACAATTCAAATGATAATGAAAAAATTTATTTGAATACAATATTACCTCAAAAAATCGCTTTATGTAAAAAATATTTAAAAGAAGCTAATCTAAAAACCGATTTCAAAATAATTTTTTCTACATTTAAGGTGCTTATTCGATGAATAGACTTACAGCGCGATTATTTTATCCTTCAAACTTAAAACGCAAATTACTTTTATTATTACTTGATGCCGTATCTTTTACTATTGCCGTATATCTGGCGTTTTTAGTTAGAGCAGAGTTGAAAGGCGGAGAAGTTATAAATTCTAATTTATATATAACAATATCGCTTTTTCTAGTAATAAAATTACTTGTATTCTCAACGTTCAAATTATACGATATTTCGTGGAAATTTGTATCCCTGCAGGATCTTGCTAATATAGGGAAGGCATGCCTTCTGAGCAATGGAATATTATTTATTGTCATTTACGGATTTAATATTACAGCTTTTCAAGGTTTTCCACGTAGTGTTATCCTGATAGATCTAGTCTTAAGTTTTCTTTTTTCTTCCGGATTTAAAATTTCCAAACGTTTATACCTGGAAGTAATGAGACAGAGTATAATAAAACCGGAGCTGAAGAGAACTTTGATAATCGGAGCCGGAAGCAGCGGTGAACAATTATTGAGGGATATAAACAGAAGTCAAACAAGAAGATTTTATCCAATTGGATTCGTTGATGATGATCCTACAAAACAAAATTTATATTTACAGGGAATCAGGGTATTAGGTCCCGTTGTTAAACTTCCTGAAATAATAAAAAAATATAATGTCGAATCAATTCTTATATCTGTTTTGTCGGCAGACAGGTTATTTCACAGAAAGGTATTAAATATCGCAAGGGAATGCGGTGTAAATGATGTGAAAGTAGTTTCTACTATAAATGATATATATAATTCAATCAGTGTAGGGATTAAAGATATAAGAGATATAGATTTAAGTGACTTAATCGGGAGACAGGCTGTATCGATTAATACAAAAGATATAAGGAGCTATATCCAGAATAAACGTGTATTAATAACAGGTGCTGCCGGATCAATCGGCTCTGAAATTGCCAGACAGGTTACTTATTATGAACCTGCTGAAATTGCAATACTTGATATTAATGAGAGTGACCTTTCAAATCTTGACATGCAGCTTTCAAGAATACAAAAAACCGCAAAAGTTAAGATGTATTTGTGCGATATATCAAACAAGCACAAAGTTGACAAAATATTCGAAGATTTTTCACCCAATGTTATATTCCATGCAGCAGCTTATAAGCATGTTCCGGTAATGGAAAAATTTCCCGAAGAAGCAGTAAGAGTAAATATTATCGGGACATATAATCTGGCAAATGCATCGATAATGTACGGAGTCAAGAATTTCATTTTAATTTCTACTGATAAAGCTGTCAACCCTTCAAGTATAATGGGTGTTTCCAAAAGAATAGCGGAATACATTGTAACGAGCGCTGCAAAGCGGAGTATGTGCGATTTTGTGGCAGTAAGATTTGGTAATGTAATCGGCAGCAGGGGGAGTGCTTTACCGATATTCATGGAGCAATTGAAAAATGGGGGACCCATTACGATTACGCACCCCGATATGAAAAGATATTTTATGACTATTCCCGAAGCTGTAGCTCTTGTACTACAGGCAGCCACAACCGGAAAGAGCGGGGATGTTTTTATACTGGATATGGGTGAACCGGTTAAGATTCTTGATTTGGCAAGAGACCTTATTCTTCTCCATAACCTTATTCCGGATAAAGATATAAAAATTGAATATACCGGCATCAGGGAAGGTGAAAAGTTATTTGAAGAAGTGCTTACTGCAGAAGAAGGGGTTATTTCCACTTCACATGAAAAAATATTCAAGGCACGTCTGGTATGTATGCATACTGCAGAATCAATTGAATCAATGGTAAGAGAGTTCGCTAGTATGAACGGCGGTACAACCAAGCGAGATTGGATTGAACTATTCAAGTATTATGTACCGACATTCCAGGCTAACTATGAGACAGATCTTTTTGAGCCGGAAGAATTAAATTCAAAATTAATTGCACTTTCACTTCAGAGTTATAAGAAATAGCACGCAAATGACGAAGATTTGAACGGATTTTAGCTGATCTGAGAAGATTACAGGGGGTTTTAATTGTTGCAGTTATTTAAGATTAACACATTATTCTAATAATTATATTCATCCTCTACGAGGATGTATGCTGCTAAATAATTTATTTCTACAATAATTTGACCTCTACGAGTCAGAAAAAAGAATCTTAATACCTTTCTGGCTGATAAAAAATGTTATTTTTATTTCCTACAAGGTCAAAAAAAGAATCCTTCTATCTTTCTGGCTAATAAAGAATATTATTTTTCTCTCCTTTTATTTAATATTGAAGAATGAAAAGGTATAATTTTTTATCTGCACAAATATCTTTTATCTCAATTCTGTTATTATTCTTTTACAGCAGTTTAAATGCTCAGGTTGAGAATGTATCAACTGATAATCCTGTCTACTCATTTTTAAAAGAAATGCAGGTAAAAGGGATATTGAAGGATTATAATGATATTGTCCTCCCGCTTTCAAGAAAAAAAGTTTTAGATAACCTGAAAGAAATCGATTCGAAAAGAGAAAGATTAAGCTTAACGGATAGGGAATATCTTGCCAGATTAAAACAGAAACTGGATTTTTATGATACTTTAAGTCAAAAAGATACTTCCCGGTCAGAAAGTATATTTGATAACTTCCCTGATAGTTTTTCCAAAAATTTATTCGGGGAATCTGAAAAACACCTGTACAAGTACAACGATAAAAATATAAATTTTTATATTAATCCGGTTGCTGAATATAAATACATTTATTCGAGTCATTATAAGAACAACAGCTCGTTGTTTAACATCGGGGGGATTTTACGAGGGAGCTATGATAATTGGTTTGGTTTTTACCTTTCCGGAACTAACGGTATCGTAAATGGTAATCGTTCTGTTGCGGAGCTCGATCCGAGAGTAGCGCAAAGTTATACCTTTAATAATACTAAAATCAATTATTTCCCAGCTACTGAAGGATATGCTCGCGTCGAAAAGGGAATTGTCTCCTTTCAAATAGGAAGGGAAAGAGTGTTATGGGGAACAGGCTATATAAACAGATTAATTCTTTCGGATAATCCTCCTCCGTTTGATTTTATAAGGTTTGATATATCATATAAGAGCCTTTCATATAATTTTCTGCATGGATGGCTGGTACAGATGCCAACTTTTACACCAATTGATTCATTAGCCGGAGATTTCAAAACTAAAGGTTCGAAATATGTAGCTATGAGCAGATTAGGATTTCGCCCGAATGATAAATTATCATTGGGAATTACCCAAATGATTATTTATTCAAACCGTCCTTTAGAAGCTGCTTATTTAACCCCTTTTCTATTTTTTGAATCTGCACAAAGATCCTTAAATGACCTTGATAATTCTTTCCTTTCATTTGACGGGAGATATCTGGCAACAGATGGTCTGGAACTTAGCTCTTCAATTATTTTTGACGATATAAACTTCAAAAGACTGGCTAATGGAGAATGGAATGGTAATAATAACGGGACTGCATGGCAGATTAGCCTTATTTTAACCAACCCCTTGCTTGTTAGTGATCTTACCGTTTAAATCAGAATATATTCAAATAAGGCCTTTCATGTTTTCCCATCCCGGTTTACGGGGAGCTTTAACTTATACAAATAACGGATACCTGTTAAGTCCCGATATTCAGTCGAATTCGACTATGTTTTCTGCAGAAGTTGATTATAGATTTTCCCGTGAACTTTCTGCGAAATTAAATTTTAGTCATGAACTGCATGGTAATAATATTTATGATTCACAGGGGAATTTAATTAGGAATGTGGGGGGGGATGTTTTTCAAAACTTAAGTCTTTACGATTCTGAGTTTGCAAATCTTCTCGATGGTGAACGGGAAAGAACAAATTTTCTAAGTTTATCTGTTGATTATGAATTCCTTTATGGATTCTATGGCGGTCTGGCATATCAATATATTAACAAATTAAATAATAATGTTAAAACAAGAAATCATATTATTTCAGCGTCTTTGAGAATTTCATTTGAATAACTGAAGTGAAGTAAGGCGAACATTATCATTTTGAGCGTCAAGCAGGAAACCTGTAATTGTTTAATAAATAGAAGATTTATAAATCCTCTACAAGGATTCAGTGTGTGAAATGGAACTGTTTTCTACAATAATTTGACCTCTACGAGGTCAGTATAAAAAACTGATAGAAACTCAACTATTATGAAAAAGTTTACAATCCAAGAATACAGTTTTTATTTTAAAAAAGATGAAATAAATTATAATTTGGGAAGTTTTTCACCTTGAATAATCAATTTCAAAAGTCTAAGTTTGAGCAAAAATTTTTTAATGTCTGTGAAATATTGTAGTTATTTTATTCTTCTATTTCTATCCTCATATTCTGTTTTCGCACAGAATTATAAAGTATTAGAATCAACCTCTGATTATATAAAACTCGAATTTGATTTCCAGAATTCTTTCTCAGTAAAAGATACGGTTATAGAAGGGAAAAATTTCAATTATATATCGGGCGAAAGCAATGGAGTCCGGAAAATAGGAGCTCCCTGGCTGCCGGGTGTTGTTATAAATTTAAGCATACCTCATAATTCCGCTCCGCAAATTAATTATGTAACTGTCGATAAAGTGAATTTAAATAATAAATTTATTATACCGGTACCGGAAAATGATCCTGCCCTTGCGAAATTTGATGTAAACAGCCTTGATTCAAAAATATATGGAAGTAATAAATACTTTCCTGCGGCTGCAGCAAAGTTTAACAAACCTTACCTAATGCGGTTTGCTAAAGTAGTATCGTTGGAAGTTTCTCCATTTCAGTTTAATCCGATAAGCCGTGAACTAATTTTTAATAGAAAGATTGTATTAAAAGTTAATTATAATAATAAGGAGATAAGTAGTAAAAATATTCAGGATAAGTTCACTGAAGATTTTTTGAAAACTTCGGTAGTTAATTATTCTCAAGCTGTTAACTGGATATACAAACCAATAAATCAAATTCAGAAGACCACAGCAAACTGGTATGATCCGGGCAAAGATTATTACAAAATTTTTCTAAAAGATAAAGGTGTTTATAGATTAACATTTGAACAATTGATAACCGCAGGAGTTCCAATAGGAGGCGGCATTTCGAGTGAAAAACTTGAAATTTTAAATGAAGGAGTAGATATACCGATTGATATTCATGATGGGGGAGATGGAATTTTTGGCTCCGGTGATTATATTCAATTTATTGGTTATCTTCCTAAAGCCTCTCCATACTGCTCTCAGAATATATATAATGTAGATAATGTCTACTGGTTTTCATACCAGGGTGATACACCGGCCGATACTTTCAAAGTAATTGACGGATTCCCGCATACTGTAAATAATAAAATTACAAGCACACTTTATACACTTCATTATGAAAAAGATTCTTTATATGAAAGATTGGGTTATGCACCTGACGGAAATAGGGATTTTTGGTTCTGGGGTTCTGCAGAGGGATCAAAAGGTACTCATACGGATATCTTTAGAGTCCAATTTCCGGAAATGAAAAATTGGGTCGCTGATTCAAATAAAATAATACTCAGAACAGATTTACACGGATTAACAACTTATGATTCTTATAACCCGGATCATTTAGCAAAAGTTTTTTTGAATAATGAATTAGTCGGATCAATATCATGGGATGGAGAGACAAGAGCTACTTTCGAAGGGAGCGCTAAACTTGGAACCGGTGGAATTCCTGTTAGGCCCCAAAATACTTTTGAAGTTCTCGTTGACGGCAGCACCATAAATAACAGTGATGTAATTAGGGTCAACTGGTATGAAGTTGAATACTGGAGGGAACTGATAGCCGATCCAGGCAGCCTGACATTTGAAAGTTCTAAAGGAGTGACCGGAACAAATACTTATAGCATTACAAACTGGAAACAGGATACTATGATGATTTACATCCCTCAGCGGGGTGAAATGATTTTGAATCCTCAAATATTAAAAAATGCAAATAATGAAGTATTGTTCAATGATAATATCAGTGAGAAAACCGAATATTTTTGTGTCTCGAATGATTATTTCCTTACTCCCGATTCTATCAGAAAAGATCAATCATCCGATTTAAGAAATACTGCTAACGGAGCGGATTATTTAATTGTGACTCATTCAAAATTTATTGATGCAGCAAATAATCTTGCAAGATACCGTTCACAGCACCTTGAAGGATATACGAATCCGAGAGTCAAAGTTGTCGATGTTCAGGATATTTATGATGAATTCTCTTACGGTTTATTAGATCCTTATGCTATAAAAAATTTTATAAAGTACACGTTTAATAGCTGGAATGGACCTCCGCCGCAATATGTTGCATTAATGGGAGATATGAGCTATGACTATAGGCATTTACTTACATCCAGCAGATTCAATTATGTCCCATCAATTCCATATCAACAGATACGATATGGTCAGGCAGTAGCAGATAATAATTTTGTTGCGGTTTCCGGGAGTGATGTTTTTCCGGATATGGCAATCGGGAGACTTTCATGCGAAACTACCGATGAGGCAAATATTTTAGTTAATAAAATAATTAATTATCCAGCTGATAATGGAAAAGCATGGAAGGAAAATGTCTTATTGATCGGGGGAGGCGGAGATGAAGGCGATGAAAACTTTTTTCATTTTAATGATGAGAATCTGTACCTTCAGAATAACTTTATAGTACCAAAAGGATATACTACAAGTAAGGTTTTCCGTTATCCTACTAATGCCAGCCAGCTTCCTTTTAAGGGTGAAGGGCTGGAAATAAGACAGAAAATGGATGAAGGCTGTGTTATTGCAAATTATTATGGTCATGGGGGAGGATACCAATGGGACCTGGTGTTTCTTGATGATGACATTTATCAGCTTGAAAACGGCGGCCGTTTACCCATGATATTCAGTGTTACTTGTTATACGGCGCATTTCGATAACCAGGATGTTTTTGGAGAACAGTTTGATAAAGTGCCCGGAAAGGGATCAATTGGTTTTTGGGGGCATACAGGACTGACTTTCTGGGATTATGGTTTAGCAATAAATAATGAAATATTTAACCAGATTTTTACAAATTCAAAATATGTAGTTGGCGATGCTATATTAGCTGCAAAGTCTGTATTCCTGGCAGATTCTTCGAATGAATTTACTCAAGATCATGTTGCATTGCTGACACTTTTAGGTGACCCTGCATTAGAACTGGCACTGCCTAAAGAACCGGATTTTTCAGTCACTCCTGAAGATATAGTAACAACTCCTGAATTTCCAGTTTCAGGCCAGGAAGTAAATATAAAACTTAAAATTCATAATTTAGGAAAAGCTTTTCCAAATGATAGTGTATATGCGAAGTTGACTGTTTCATCAAATGATACTTCATTTGTATTAAAGAATATATATAGACCAAACTTCGGAGAGATCGATTCGGTTAATTTCAACTGGACGCCCCAATTAGCTGGAAATATCTCTATACGTGCGGAAGTAAATGAAGATAACCATATACAGGAGACAGATCATTCAAACAATACAGCAGCGAAATCTGTTTATATATTTAATTTAGGACAGCCTGACATTATTTATCCAATCAATGGCTTCAGTACAACCAAATCAAATATCGATTTTCTTTTTTCAGATATAGGGGCATATATTAACCAAAATGTTACTTATTCTATAGAAATAGATACAACGATTGATTTCAATTCACCTCTTCTTATATCCACAGAAGTTTCACCAAAAGACGGTACATTAAAATGGGAATCACCACAGCTTCAGCAAGGTTATTATTATTGGAGAGCAAGAACAAAGGATAGTCAGGGAAATACCGGAACATGGAGCATACCAAGAAGTTTCTCTATTCTGCAGGAATCCAAAGAAGGATTTTATGCTGAAAATAAATTGCTTAAAAATTTAGAGATTTTTAATATCAATTATTCAAATGTTAATAAAGGTTTAGAATTAAATAAAAATGTTTTACCGCCCCGCCCGGCTGATGATAAATTTGTTCAGGATTTAAATCTAAATTACGGTGTCTTAGATAGTGTTAATCTCACCTGTTTAACTACCGATGGAAGTTATATATATTTTGCGAATATTTATGATTACGCAAGAAATTATAATGGTACAGGAAATTCCCGGATTTATAAAATAGGTACGGGATTCAATGGTACAATAAAAGGTCAGTTTTACGGAGCAATTCCAAATTTTTATGGTAGAATAATACATGAATACTTTTATTACTCCGATGGATATATATATGTACCTTATGGAGAAAGTGATAAACTTTTAAAGGTATCTCCTGAAACCGGTGTTACAGATACAATAAAAATTCCGGGAGGAATGATTAAAGAAAATATGACGGCGGGCAATGCTTTTGATCTGGCTACAGATGGTAAATATGTCTATAACCTAAGTATAGTAGATAGTATTAGGCGAGTCGAAATATACTTTAAGAACATTTGATCCTGCAAATGGATGGGAAAAAGTTAAAAATGATATGGTGTTATCCGGAAGCAGTTATGCAGGATTTACTAATTTTTTCGTCGTAAATGGTTATCTTTTTGTTTATGAGCATTATGAAGCGGGACTTATGAGAAGATATAATTTATCCGATGGTTCATTCGAAGAAGAATGGCTCACAAGAACTCCGTTCCAGGGATTCTATGCATGGTGTTATGATAAATCTAATAATTTAGTTTATGCATCTGTATTTTTTGGTTCCAATAAGCCTAAGTTAACTATTTATGCAGGAAGTTATACTAATGATACCGGAACCATAACAACTCCTTTGATTGGACCTGCTATAAGCTGGAGACATTTGACATACCAAATTGATAAAACAGGAACCGGTGTTGAAAGTAATCTTGCAGTTCTTGGATTTAATAATAATACAAAACAGCTGGATACACTGTTACTAATGTATCTGACAATTTTTCATGAATGGGATAGACAGCAGCAAATATGAATTTCTGAAATTAAAATTTACATTAAGTATCGCAGCCAATAATCCTTCAGACCAGATCCGGCTGACTAATGTTAATGTTGACTTACAATACTCCACCTGAAATATTATTAATCAATAAGAATATTTCTTTTGCTTCCGATTCATTAGAATACGGATTATCAAATAGTGTAGACTTGAATGTACTAAATATTGGAAATACTAAAGCAGATAGTGTATTAATTAAATTTTTTGTGGATAATTCAAATACAGAATTCTCTTCCGCCAAAATTAATGTCCCTGCAGATAGTTCTGTCAGTGTAAGCAAGGATTTTTCTACAAGTAATTTAACCGGCGGACAATACCACAAAATTTCAGCATCGGCATCACTAAAAGAACCGGAATTTTTCACTTATAATAATAATGCTTCAAAAACCTTTTTTGTGATCAGAGATTCCATTAAACCTGCAATATCAGTTACATTTGACGGCAAAGAAATTGTAAATGGTGATGTGGTACCATATAAACCTGATATATTAATTACATTAAAGGATAATAATCCCATACCCATGGATACGAATTTGTTTACAATTTATTTTAATGCCGAACCGTTTAATTTTTCTAGTAAGGAAGTCCGTATTTCTACTACCCCTTACCCGAATGCGCAAATGGAAATTGAATGGAAGCCGGAATTACCGGAAGGGGAAAATATACTGCAGATCTATGCACAGGATGCCTCCGGAAATTTATCCGATTCTGCAGGGTTAAAAATAATTTTTAATGTATTTAAGAATCCTGATTTAGTGAATGTGTTTAATTATCCGAATCCGTTTAAAAATGATACATATTTTACTTTTGAAATACACGGGGTAAATGTTCCGGAAGAATTTCTAATAAAAATATATACGGTTGCCGGAAGATTGATAAGGGATATTTCTATTCCTTCTTCGGAATTAAAAATCGGATTTAATAAAATCTACTGGGATGGAAGAGATCAGGATGGGGATAAAATTGCAAACGGGCTTTATTTTTATAAGATGATATCAAAAAATGAGGGGAAAACTAAATCGGTAATAAGTAAGTTAGCTAAAGTTAATTAACATAAGTTCGGTATCTGAAAGATGACATCTTTATCTTTTAAAGATCAAAGTTTTATCTGGACTTACATTTTGATAAAAAAACTGATCTTAATTTTTCTTTTAAAGATGTTATCTTTACATTTTTCGTAACTTGGTTAATTAATATTTTAAGACTTACTTTTTTTCAAATCTTATTGTTATTTTTGTTTTAGCAAATTTCTCATGGGCATTATTTTTGCTCTTTAGTCCTTTTAAATAAAAAATTAAAGGTAATATATGTGTGGAATAGTCGGATACATTGGAAATAAAAATTGTATCCCCATTCTTATTAACGGATTAAAAAGATTGGAATATCGAGGATATGATTCAGCGGGGATTGCAATTATTACCGATTCAGGTTCTTACATAGTCAAGAATAAAGGTAAAGTTTCTCAATTAGAGGAGAAAATTGAATATTTAAATGGGGGGAGTACTATAGGGATCGGTCATACAAGATGGGCTACTCATGGAATTCCTAATGAAATAAATGCACATCCGCATTTCAATTCGGATAAAAACCTTTTTGTTATACACAATGGTATAATAGAAAATTACCAGGTATTAAGAACTAACTTAAAAAAGCTTGGCTATAAATTTATCACTGAAACCGATTCCGAAGTTCTTCCGCATTTAATTGATAGTTTTCTAAAAAAAGGATTTTCATTATTCAAATCAGTTAGAATGGCTTTATCTGAAGTTGAAGGAACATATGGAATTGCAGTAGTCTATCAGAATGAACCGGATAAAATTATTGCTGCAAGAAAAGGTTCACCATTTGTTTTGGGAATAGGAGAGAATGAAAATCTTATTGCTTCCGATGTATCTGCAATTTTAGCACATACAAAACAGGTAGTTTATCTTGAAGATGGTGAACTGGTAGAGGTATATAAAGATAGATTTTTTGCTAAAACAATTACAAATCATAGAATTGAAAAAGAAGTACATGAAATTGAAATGAGCCTTGATGAAATTGATAAAGGCGGTTATGATCATTTTATGCTTAAAGAAATTATGGAGCAGCCCGAATCAATTTCAAATTCTATGCGCGGAAGAATTTTATTGGATACAGGAACATCAAAGCTTGGTGGTTTATTGAATGTTGAAGAACAATTGGTTAATTCAAAAAGAATTATTATTTCTGCATGCGGTACTTCATGGCATGCTGGTTTGGTAGGAGAATATATGTTTGAACAATTTGCCCGAATTCCTACTGAAGTTGAATATGCTTCGGAATTCAGATATAGAAATCCGATTATTTCGAAAGATGATACAATTATTTTTATTTCACAAAGCGGAGAAACAGCAGATACATTTGCTGCATTAAAAGAAGCAAAAATTAGAGGAGCTTTGGTTTTAGGTATTTGTAATGTAGTAGGAAGTTCAATTGCCAGGGAAAGTGTAGCCGGAGTTTATACACATGCCGGTCCTGAAATAGGTGTTGCTTCAACAAAAGCTTTTACATCCCAATTGGTTGTTTTAGCATTAATTACTTTACTGATTGCACGAAGAAAAAATATGAGCCTTATAGATGGAAGAACAATAGGGGAAGAGATGCTGAAAATTCCCGAAAAAGTAAATAAAATATTACAGTTAAATGATAAGATTGAAGAGATTGCCGAACAATTTAAGGATGTAAAGAATTTTCTTTATCTTGGAAGAGGGTATAATTTCCCAGTTGCACTTGAAGGTGCATTAAAGTTAAAAGAAATTTCTTATATTCATGCGGAAGGATATCCGGCTGCAGAAATGAAACATGGCCCGATCGCTTTAATTGATGATAATATGCCGGCAGTATTTATTGCCCCTAAAGATTCTACATATGATAAAATAATCAGCAATATTGAGGAAGTAAAAGCCCGGAAAGGGAAAATAATTGCAATTGCAAGTGAAAATGATAATAAAATAGATGAGCTTGTTGATTATTCTATAAAAATACCGGATACGATAAGAATGTTGATGCCGATCTTAACAGTTATACCGCTTCAACTTTTAGCCTATCATATTGCGGTTAAAAAAGGATTGAATGTAGACCAGCCGCGAAATTTAGCAAAAAGTGTAACAGTAGAATAGTAGGTGAATGGAATATGAGCAATGGATTCACAAAATATACAGTCAATATAAGATTTAGGTCTAACATATCTTAAAGGGTTTTTAACATTAAAAAAATTCTAATTAGGATATCCCCAAAAGGAATATTTCCATTTTCCTTAATCAAAAAATAAAAGGAGATATATTTTATGCAGAAAAAAAATGTACTAATTATGGGTGCCGCAGGAAGAGACTTCCACAATTTTAACGTATTTTTTCGTGATAATCCGGAATATAATGTTTTAGCATTTACTGCCACTCAAATTCCAAATATAATGATAGAAATTATCCGGCAGAATTAGCAGGGAAATTATATCCGTCCGGTATAAAAATTTATGATGAATCAGAATTGAAAAAATTGATAAAGGAATTAAATATTCATGAAGTAGTTTTTTCTTATTCCGATGTTCCATTTAATTATGTAATGACCAAAGCATCAATTGTGAATGCAGTAGGTGTTTCTTTAAGATTTTGGTGCTGAAGAAACTATGCTTAAAAGCAGTAAACCTGTGGTTGCAGTAATTGCAGTTAGAACAGGTGCCGGTAAATCTCAAACATCAAGGAGAGTGGTTGACATATTAAGAAATGCAGGTAAGAAAGTTGTTTCAATAAGACACCCAATGCCTTACGGTGATCTCGTAAAACAAAAGGTTCAGCGATATGCATCACTTGAAGACTTAAAAAAATATAATTGTACTATTGAGGAAATTGAAGAATACGAACCTCATATTGCAATGGGAAGTATTATATATTCCGGCGTTGATTATGAAGCTATATTAAGAGAAGCTGAAAAAGAAGCCGATATAATTATTTGGGATGGTGGGAATAATGATATCCCATTTATAAAACCCGATGTTACTTTTACTGTTGTTGATCCACATAGACCCGGACATGAACTTTATTATTATCCCGGTAATACATCTTTAAGATTAGCGACTGCTGCAGTTATTAACAAAATTGATTCGGCTGATCCGGAAAATGTAAGAATTGTTAGAAACAATATTAGGGAAGTAAATCCGGATGCAGAAATTATCGAAGCTGCTTCTCCGATTTTTGTTGATGATCCTTCTTTAATAAAAGGGAAACGAGTTTTGGCTGTTGAAGACGGTCCGACTTTAACTCATGGAGAAATGGCATACGGAGCTGCAGTTATTGCTGCATGGAATCATGGTGCAAAAGAATTAATTGATCCCCGTCCTTATACAGTTAATTCAATATCAGATACATACAAAAAATATCCTAAAATAGGAACACTTTTACCGGCTATGGGATATGGTGAAGAGCAAATGAAAGATCTTGAAACTACAATAAATAATACCGATTGTGATTCAGTTGTAATCGGTACACCAATTGATCTTGGAAGAATATTAAAAATCAATAAACCATCTACCCGTGTAAGATATGAATTACAGGAAATAGGAGCGGTAACAATAGAATCGGTATTGAAAGAAAAGGGGATTATTTAATATTGATTGTATGGTGGTTGGATATTGGTTGTAGGTGGTAGGTTGATGCCGGATGAAACAATATACAAGGGAAAAATATACAGTAAAAAAAATAAAAGGATATTAGATCCAGGATGCAGATACATATTCATGATGGGATTTGGTATCGTATCTGGATGATTTATAATGTATAATCAACTCCAATATTAAAAAATCTTCCTGAAAATAATTGAGGAACTCCGATAGTATATTTTGAATAAGGAAGAACTCTATACCAATTATAGTCGGCAATATTATGTTTATCAAATACATTAAGAACTTCTGCAATAAACGTTAATTTCGAGCCATTCTTAAATTAAAATCGAATGTCATACCCATATCAATCCTGAAGTAAAAAGGTAATTCCCCTACTTTAGTTAAATCATAAGTAAGATAGGTTTTGCCTGTATTCGGATCTACTTTAATAAGCTGCGGATGATATAGAAGTCCGCTTCCTAAAATCATTCTAACATGTACCTGAAAGTTTGGGTGTTTTTTTGTTCTATCCTGCAAAAATACTTTAATAGTATGTGTTTGATCATTTAAGCTTCTTTGATACTTAACAGCACCATCTTTCAATTTTTCTTTAGAGTCTAAATAACTATAGCCAATCCAACTTTTTAAACCTTGAATAATTTCACCCTGGTACTGAAAATCAAATCCGTATGAATAGCCTTTCATAATATTTGAACCAAGATAACGTATCTGTAATTTTTCTATATTATAAGGGATTAGATCGTTCATTTTCTTATAGAAAAATTCTAACTGATATTTTACCTTAGGTATGGGTCTATATTCCCACCCGGCGATGTAATGCGCTGCTTTTTGTGATATTAACTTCTCTCCTGGCGAAAGCGGATTATCCCGCAATTCATAAACATAAGGAGGCTGATAATAATATCCGTAAGTAAAGTTAAAAGTATGTTTCAATGACGGAGTATAAAATAAAATTACTCTCGGACTGATTAACATTTCGTTAGTATAAAAATATTTTAGTATTCTTACTCCTGCATTTAAAGTTATTACCGGATTAAAAGTTATTTGATCTGTAATAAATCCTGCAATCGAACGGAAATTATATAATTGATTCATCTTTGTTTGAAGTGGAGATTCCAAGGTGGAATCAGGGCCGGATTCAAAATTCTGTTCATCAACTTTATTATTCATATAGGAATATCTGAAATCAATTCCTGATTCAATAGAATGAATTCCTGCCTGGTAATTTAATGAAGGTTTAATTTCTACGGTATTTAGATTTAACTTATCACTTGATTTTTCATAATGGGTTTTCAAATATTGCTGATCGATTCCGGAATTACTAGCATCAGGTGAATAATAATAATTACCTGTGAGATTTGTGTTATCTTCTTCAATATCGTTATAAAAATCTGCGGCTAAAGTAAAACTTAAGTGATCATTAAATATGTTATTATATTTCAATCCAAGAAATCCATTATTAAAAGAGTAGCTTCGTTCTCCATTGAAATTTATTAATATCTGGATGGCAGAAAAGGCATTTCCGAAATTTCCTTTCCAGCTATCAGGAGTAATTTTGTATCTGTTTCGAGCGTAAATAGTCAAAAGATCCAAATATGATTTATTGGATATTTTATATCTGGAATAAATCTGGAAGTCAAAAAATTCAGGTCTATAATTGCCTTTTCTTTGAAGAGATAATCCAAGTAAGGAAGGATAGGAATACCTGATTCCTGTAATCCAGGAGAAAGGGCCTGACTTTTTTGACACAGCAGCTGATAAGTTTAATAAATTTATTTTTGAAGATAAAGTAAGTGATTCATTTTCAGGTACTAAATAATTTATATTTAATGCAGATGAAATTTTATCTCCTAAATTTGCAGGGAAACCTCCCGGAAAAAATTGAATATCCTTTACAAAATCCTGATTAATCAGAGACTGGTTCTCTTCCAGTCCTTCCTGTATCAGCAGTGGTCTATGAATTTCAAATCCATTCAGGTAAATAAGATTTTGGTCATAATTTCCGCCTCTGACATTGTAACCACTTGAAAGTTCATCATTAGAAACAACACCGGGAAGAATTTTTACACTCCTTAATGCATCAGACAAAATTGTAGGCATTCTTTCAATATTTTTTCCCTCAATTGTCTGAATGACAGTAGAACTGGGATATTTTTCTCCTGTTACATTTATTTCTTTTTGCTCGATAGAAGAAGGTGATAGTTCAATATCCAGATCATATTTATTGTTTATCAGAGAGATTGAAATGGTTTTAGTTTCAAATCCAACATAACTGAATATAATATTATAAATTCCGGGTTTGACCTTTAATATAAATTCTCCCGCAGAATCTGTAACAGTACCACTGCTTTCATGTTCAATCAAAACATTGGTATTTGTCAAGGGTTTTTTTGTAACGCTGTCTTTAACGGACCCGGATAAAATAACTTTAGTTTGAGATAAGGCAAAAGAGGTGAAAAGAAAAAAACTAATTACCGCAATTTTCATTAATATCCCCGAAATATTATTAAATGCAGTAATTATTTGACTATACAGAAATCCTTTAAATTTTATATAGAAATAAATAAGGTTTGTTAATATATAATCAAGTCAATATTCTTTCCGAATCATACAAATAAAAATAATTAAAAAATTTTGTATCCTTCTATGTTTGTTACGCAGTCTTTACAATAGTGATTCCCTTTAATGTCTACTTCTTCAATGCTTAAAGAGGCATGCATAACACAATCCCAATCACGACAATGTTTTAGTCCGAAATTATGTCCAAGTTCATGTAACACTTCTTTAGTTGTTCTTTCGAGTAAAAGCTTATAATTGGTTCTGCCTGAATAAAATTCCTCATGAAGGCGACATAAAGATACAATCGAATGTTTTCCATTTAACTGAGCTTCTCCAAATACGAAAGTTAACGCAGGAACGTACAGATCAAATTCGGTAAGCAGAAGTATTTTTCCCTTTATACTATCTGAAAGGTTAATAGCATTTGCAAGGAACTGGGTAGAAAAAAATTGTTTACGTTCAATAGAAAAAGCCGATTCAATATTTATGTCCAATTCAAGTAAATTTACTCTTGAATGAAATCTTTGAGAGAGTTCTAAAAGAATATCATTAAGGAGTCCGGAATTTGAAAGGTGAATAGGGACAACATTTATATCCATTTTAACTAGTTCTTATGACGCAAACCATATTTATTTATTTTATTGTATAAAGTTACCCTATCAATTTCCAAAATAGCAGCGCTTCGAGAAATATTCCAGTTATTATCATTCAGCACTTGAAGTATATATTTACATTCCATCGATGCAAGAGATTTTTCCCCATTATCATTTACAAAATTATTTGCAGAAACATGGAACGGCAGATCCTTTACGCAAATACTATTTTCTTTACCAATAACAACTGCTCTTTCAATTGCATTTTCAAGTTCACGAACATTACCGGGCCAATCATAATTTATTAGAAAATCTATTGCTTCCTTTGAAATGTTTTTTTCGGGTTTATTCATTGCAGTGGTAAATTTATTAAGAAAATAATATGCGAGTAATGGAATATCACTTCTCCTTTCTCTCAAAGGGGGAACAACAATAGAAAAAACATTTAGTCTATAATACAGATCTTCTCTGAACTTACCTTGTTTGACAAGATCTTCAAGAGGTTCATTAGTTGCAATAATAACCCTGAAATCACTATTAATTAATTGATTGCCTCCTACGCGGCTAAATTGCCTGGTTTCAATAACTCTTAAGAGTTCAATCTGCATTTTGGAAGAGATAGAACCTATTTCATCAAGAAAAACAGTTCCGCCATCTGCCATTTCAAATTTACCTCTTCTCTTGAACTGAGCTCCGGTAAAGGCACCTTTTTCATGCCCGAACAGCTCGCTTTCCAAAAGAGTTTCCGCAATTGCACCGCAATTAACAGGAATTATCGGAAAATACTTTCTTTTACTATTAATATGAATTGCCTTAGCAACCAATTCCTTCCCGGTGCCGCTTTCTCCTCTGATCATAACAGTAGTATCCGTAGGAGCAACAGTGTGAATCAGCTCAAATATTTTTTTCATTTGAGGGCTTTCACCGATAAAATTATCCGGTTTGATAATCTCTTCAATATTTTCTTTTAACTGGATATTTTCATGCTTAAGAGCCTTTTGTTCAAGAGCTTTTTTTACAAGGTGTGCCAGTTCATCCGGGTCTACAGGTTTTGTGACATAATCATAGGCTCCATCTTTTAGAGCAGTAATAGCTGAGGGAACCGATGCGAAAGCAGTAATTAGAATGACAATAGTTTCTTTATCTATATCTTTAACTTTCTTTAGCAATTCGAGTCCGCTTATTCCGGGCATTTTCATATCAACAAGGAGCAGATCATACTTACTTTTATCAAACATCTTAAGAGCTATTTCGCCGTCTTCGGCAGCTTCGACATCATAACCATCCTCTTCAAACCAGTGAAGGAGAGATTCCCTAACAATTCTTTCATCATCAACGATTAAGATTTTTTCCTTACCATTCATAGTATTCCCCTCTAAGAAATTATAATTTTGGGTAATTTTATTTTAAATGTAGTCCCTTCCGGAGAAGTATTTTCAACTTTAATATTTCCATAGTGATGATTAATAATACCATATGTTACAGCTAAGCCTAATCCGGTTCCTTTAGGTGCTTCTTTTGTAGAATAAAAAGGTTCAAAAATATGGGGTAAATCCTTTTCAGAAATTCCGGTACCATCATCTTTAATTCTAATTACTGCATATTCGTCTTCTTCATCAATTTTAACTATTATCTTTCCGCCATAAGGCATAGCTTCAATAGCATTAATCAATAAAGCCATAAATGCCTGCTGAACCTTTTGAGCGTTGCAGGAGATCATTAGACTATCTTTGGAATATTCTTTTATCAATTTTATTTTATTAATATCGAGATGATGACTTATAAGGGTGACACTTTTATCCATTAAGCAAATAATATCTTCATCATGATATTCGGTATTTTCTTTATGAGAAAACAAGAGTAGATCTTTAACAATTTTGCCGCATCTTGATGATTCGTCAGTTATTAATTGCAGATAGTCTATTATCTGTGAATACTCTCCGTTAGTTTCTGTCTTTTTTAATTTTTTTGTAATAAGCTTGCTGTAAGTTAGAATGCCTTCAAGCGGGTTGTTAAGCTCATGTGCAACAGTAGCAGAAAGTTTTCCAAGAGAGGCAAGTTTTTCTATCTCATTTACCTGGTTATAAATATTTTTTAATTCTTCTGTTTTTTCCTTAACTTTTTCATTTAAAGTTTCAGACCAATTTTTTATAGCTTCATATGCTTCATTTAATTTCGAAGACATTTCATTAAAGCGTTTTGCCATTTTACCAAGCTCATCCTTGGACTTTATAGGTATTTTATAGTCAAGATTTCCATTTCCAACCTCTTCAATTCCTTTGGATAATTTCCGCATAGGGATATTAACTAATAATAAAATAAAAACACCGCAAGCTATTGCAGTGGCAATTGTAATAATAGCAGAATTTATTATGGTGGTTTTAGCAGTTTCAGTTTTTATAGAATCAAGAGGAGCCAGCGAGACCATAACATCAAGTACGCCGAGAAACTGAATCTTAGAGGGATGTGCATGACAGTCTGCAGAATAACAATCTTCCTCATTATGAATAGGATTTATTAATCCCAAAATTCTTTTTTTATCGGGAGTAGTGAAGATTCGCATTTTACCTTGATTCGTAAGATTATTTAAGGGAATCTTTGAATTATGACAAACAATACAAGCCTCAGCAGTAAGATTAACTTTTTTATTAATTTCGCTGGAATCTGTAGAAAAAATTATGGTTCCCTGTTTGTTATAAATTCTGATTCCTTTAACACCTTCTTCGGTACCAATAGTATTAATTATTTGATAAACATCTTCACGCCTATTTAAAAGCATACTATAACGTGTAGACTTTTTAATCAAATCGCTGATATTGTTAGCATTTTTAAAACTGTTTCTGGTTAAATATCCATCAAGATTAGTAATAGATATGTATGTATAAATAGACAGAATAGTAATAAGAATGATTGAAATTGCAACAATCAATCGTACACTAAGCCGGTTCTGTAATTTTGGTTTCATCCATACTCCCCTAACATATCTTTAAGCAAACTTAGACAAATATCGCTTCACTTTCAACTTATTTTTATTAGAACGCTTCTATTATAGAAAAATTCCATCTAAAAGATTTAAAAATTCTTTTTTACCAAGGTATTGATAAAGGTATCGAACGGGTTCTCCGCCATCCATTAAACTTTTTCCAATACCCGGTTTATTTTTTAATTGGTTTTTCAGTAATGTAAGCGCATGATTTTTTTCAAATATCCAATCATCTTTTGATAATTGTATATTATTTATCTCATTATTATTAAATAAAATGACAGAACACCATTTATTCTGATTGAATTTAAGGGGAGTAATACTAATTTTACCAATTATTAAAAAATTTAAGGGTGAAAAAAAATCTTTTTTCCCCCAATTACCTTCAAGCGTAAAAATAATATGGTCTTTCTTAATATCATTTCCCGGAAATTCCTGAATAGAGTTTACATTTTCAATCAGGGAGAGAATTATAGGATTTATTCCGAGATAGTATGCATTTCCGAATAAATTTTTCATTATAAGCTGATTTTTCAGATAAATTATATTTTCATCAAAACGTTCATCTTCAATTCTTATGATAATACTTTCAAGCAGATCATTATTCGTATTATGTTGGGGTAATGTTTCTGTCATCTTTTTTGATTGATTTTTAAACACTTTATCAAATTCGCAATTTTCACAATCAAATTCCCGGTCACATAATTTATATGCGACCTGCTGCGAGGTCATCCAGATACATTTTAATTCTTTGGATTGACCTGATGGGTTATTGTTATTAGTTTTCATTTTATTATTAAAAACTTAATCGTTTGATAAAATTTGTTGTTTAGATTGCAGAGTTAACAGCTCTTCTTTCCTTTCTTTGGAGGAATCCTCGTGAGTAAATACATGAAAATTTTCAACAACTAATTTAAAAGCTACCATTGTAGCTAATAAAAGAAATAAGGTAATACCAATCTCTTCAAAAGAAGGTCGGTAAACCTGTCCTGAAGATCTTACCAAAGAAGTAACACAGACGTTCATCCTATTAAGAATAAAACCGGAGATAGTAAATATCGAAGCAAAATATAACCCTGTTCTATTGACTTTATATTTCGGATGGGTAAGAATTAAGATAGGAATAATTGAACCTAAAATTATCTCCAGCCAAAAAATGTAAGTTTCATTAGCTTGTGCAAACATTAACGGCAGTTTTCCTGTTAAAGATAAATCGCTTAACTTAAAAATCAGTTCAATTATTATAACAATAAGTACACCTTTGCCCAATCCTGAGAGGATTCTTATATTTAATCCTTGATTAAAAGCGCGAGCCGATAAATATGCTTCAAGAATTATCATTGATAAACCCGCGGCAATACAAGAAATAAAAAAGTGAACTGGTAAAAATGAAGAGTACCATAAAGGATATACCTTTGAAGGCGCTATTAAATAAAGGGAACCAAATGAAGACTGGTGTAATGTTGAAAAAAGTACCCCGAAGATAACTACCGGGATGGTGATTTTTTTGACTATTTTTACCAGCTTATTTAGTCTAAATTTTTCAAGAATCACAGGAGCAAATTCAATAGTCAATACGGTAGAATAACATATCACGCACCAGGTGATTTCAAACATTACGGAATGAACATTCCACATAACCAGCGGATGCCAGAAATTCTGCGGCTTTCCGAGATCAATTACAAGCAGAGCAACAACCATCATATAGCCGATATAAGCGGTCAAAATGGCGGGGCGTGCGATTGATTCATACTTATGATTATTAAAGATATGTGCCGTTGCTGCGATAGTAAATCCCGCAGCGGCTAAACCAACCCCAATAAAATCAAAACCTATCCATAGTCCCCATGGAACTGCATCGGATAGATGAGTAGATGCACCTAACCCTTGTGAAAATCTAATAAATCAAAGAGAAGATTCCAATTATAGCAATAATAATGCTTGCAGCTTTCCAGAAGGTCATTTTCAAAAAGAAATTTTTCATTTTATTCCCCATTTTTTGTATTAAGTTGTTCTTCTCTGGCTATTTGATTTTTTCTTTTAGTAAGCCAATACATTCCTGTAAGGAAAATTCCGCCTACAGAAACAACAGAAGGAATTTTCTCCATTGCCTGCATGGTAAAAGTAGGCATTGATTGTTTCGGTACTTTTGAAGAATATCCGAGTTGTTCAAAGGGGACTGGAGAAATTATTAAAACATTACTGCCGCCGGCTTCCTCAAGTCCATATATGTGGGGATAATATTTGTCGGGATGTTCACTTATTCTTTTCTTTGCTTCTTTAATAATGTCAGACATTTTCCCGCAAATAGTTGCTTCAACCGGGCATGCTTCCGCACAAGCAGTTAATTTCCCCTTCTTTAATCTATCATAGCATAAAATACATTTCCGGACCCTTGGGGAAGTAGATTCCCATTCATATCTTGGAATATTATAAGGACACGCCTGCATGCAATATCTGCAGCCAATACATTTATCAGCGTCATAAACAACAGGACCTAATTTTGTTTTTTCAAAGGCACCTACCGGACAAACAGATACACATGTTGGTTCATTACAATGCATGCACATTTTTCTTGCATATTTATCACCGTATTCTTCAACGACTGTATAAGTTTTATCCGATAAATGATCTTTGAGATAATCCTTATTTGTTTCAGGAAGTTCATTTTCTTTTTTGCAAGCTTCATAACAACTACCACAGCCTATACATTCCGAAGCATCGAAGAGTAGACCAATTTGTTCCGACATTTTAACGTTACCTTTCTCAAGTGTTTTTTAATTATTAGGTATTTGGGTATCAAGGTATAAGGGTATACGAGTTATAAGTTATACCATGTACCTTTTTCATTTAAACCTTTAAAAATTCTTCTTCAAATTTTTTAACAGATTCCAGGTTAAGCTGGGAAATAGCTCCTTCAACTATTTTTCCACCGTCAAGCATCGTTGCTCCTGCTAGCTGGGCATGCCCGGCAGTTAACTGCAGCGCATTATCCCTTAAATAATTTTTTAACTTTAAGAATTCATTTTTCATCCATTCCACAACATTTTCATTGGCTTTAAGAGAAGCTGCATTTCTTTCAAAATTAATGGGTGAAATTATTGCTCCCCAATCCTCACCATAAGGATCTGAAATACTTTTACCTATAAGGCTATCATTTATATAATTTATTGTACCATCAATAGGTGAACGGAAACTTAAAGATTTATCCCCCAGTTTAACTTCAACTAGAGACTCTCCTTTTTTTACTAAAGTACCGGGTTTTGTAATTTTGGTTACAATGAATTTACCTACTGATTTTAATACAAATTCATCTACACCAATCTTTACTAAACCATTCCCTAAAAGTTCAGCCCAAGTGTGACCTTTTGAGATGTATGAATCGGCAGGAACTGCAACACTGATATTATCGAAAACGACATTTTCGATGATTTCGTATTTTTTCTTAAAAGCAGGATGGTATTTTTTTTCTGCTCTTATAACAAATGCGTCTATTAATAAAAGAAGGATAAAACCTAATAAAACATAAAGTGCGACCATTTTATTTTCCTCAATATTTAGTTTGAAAACACGTTAATAAATAGGCAAGAGATATGCCGGAAAGTTATTTTGGTAATTCTTCCCGTTATAATTTCTTATATTTCAAGGAGTTATAAGTAATTTTAGCATCCATTAAATGGTAAAAATAAGATATTAGAAACTGTTGAATTTATAAACACTAATTTTTGAAATATAGAGTGATGCTTTATTTATTCAACAAAAAGGAATGTTTTCCTGTTGAATTCATAAGCACCCATATTGCTGAAAATTTCAACACCAAAACCTTAATCAGTTTCGCAGAAGTTTTATCTACAGTTATAAATATAGAATTTTCCTATAAGCAAGAACTTTGGAATAATTCTTATAAATAATGATAAAACAGTCAGTAAAATTGTTGAAGAATACAATACTTTTCATTGGCTTACTTTTTGTCAACTTCAGACAACTATAAATGATAAATGAAAAATATATAATGGGCTTTATTATTTAGGGGAATTATGGAAAAACAAAATCGAAGAAACTTCTTAAAAACTGCAGGATTACTAACAGCCTCAATTTCCGGTATTTCAACTAAGACAGCCAAAGCGGCGTCTGAAGATATCTTATCAGAGGATAGAATGGGTGTGCTTGTTGACACAACGGTCTGTATAGGATGCAGAAATTGTGAATGGGCATGTAAAAAAGCTCATGAATTACCAACTGCGGGGTTTGAATCTTATAATGACAAATCAGTTTTTAAAAAAATGAGGAGACCCGATGAATCAGCACTTACGGTTGTAAATCAATATGAAAATATAAATGACATTAACATTCCTTATAATGTAAAGGTTCAATGCATGCATTGTGATCACCCCGCTTGTGTATCTGCTTGTATAGTGGGAGCAATGACAAAGAATAAAAATGGATCAGTTACATGGGATACAAATAAATGTATAGGCTGCAGGTATTGTATGGTAGCATGTCCATTCCAGGTACCCTCTTTTGAATATGACAAAGCTTTAAATCCTCAAATTAGAAAATGTGACTTTTGTTTTGAAAGGACAAAAGTTGGAAAACTTCCGGCATGCGTAGAAATTTGCCCGGTTGAGGCAATTACTTATGGGAATAGGAATGAACTGATAAATATAGCTAGAGAAAGAATTAAGAAATACCCGGAAAGATATGTCAATTATATATACGGCGAGAATGAGGTTGGTGGAACTTCCTGGATGTATCTGGCAGGCGAGGATTTTTCCAAGTTTGCATTTCCTGAACTCGGTATAAAACCGGCACCAGGAGTATCAGAATCAATTCAACATGGCATCTTTGCCTATTTTGTTCCTCCGGCTTCTTTATATGCATTGTTAGCAGGAATAATGTGGCTGGCTAAGAAAAGGAATGAAAAAGAGGGGGAGAAATAAATCATGGAGACATTGTTTAGACCTACTCCGATGAAGAAAAAATATTTTACTCCGGGTATTATTGTTCTAATTGTACTTGCTGTAAACGGTTTAATTTTTTTAGCGGGAAGATTTCTATTCGGAATAGGGGCTGTAACAAATCTAAACAACCAATATCCATGGGGATTGTGGATAGGAGTTGATGTTGCAGCCGGAGTAGCACTTGCTGCCGGCGGTTTTACAAGTGCGGCACTAGTTTATATAATGCATAGAGAAAGATTTCATGCAATAGCCCGACCTGCACTTTTAACAGCAATGCTGGGTTATTCGTTCGTAGCATTTGGAGTTTTTACCGATATAGGGCGATGGTATTACATTTGGCATCCATTAATAATGTGGAACGGGAGTTCTGCATTATTTGAAGTAGGTATTTGCGTAATGATGTATGTTACAGTTCTCTATATAGAATTCCTTCCGGTTGTAACTGAAAGATTTATAGGGAAAGTGAATTTTAAGAGATTATTTTCATTTTTAAACAAGCCATTGGAAAAATTACTAATTTTATTAGATAAGGGATTAAGCAAAATTATTTTTATATTTATAATATTGGGAGTGGTATTATCGACCTTGCATCAATCATCATTGGGAACATTAATGATTATAGCAGGACCCAAAATGCATCCTTTGTGGCAGACTCCAGTATTACCCTTACTGTTTTTATTATCTGCAATCTCAGTCGGATTTCCAATGGTAATTTTTGAATCAATGATTGCTGCAAAATCGTTTGGTGAAAAACCGGAAATGGAAATATTAACACCATTAGGTTATTCAGTAGCACCGTTGTTAGGGATTTACTTAGCATTTAAAATTGGAGATATGGTAATACGCGGAACTTTTGTCTACCTTACAGAGATAAATACAGCAAGCATAATGTTTACAATTGAAGTTGTTTTTGGAATAATAATACCATTAAGGATGTTCTTGTCCAAAAAAGTTCTTGAAACACCATCTCTCCTTTTCACGGCTTCTTCACTGGTAATATTCGGTGTATTATTAAACAGGATAGATAATTTCATAGTTGCTTACAAACCGCCTTACTCATTTGGTTCATATTTTCCATCTTTTGGAGAGATTTCAGTGACGGTAGGATTTGCAGCTTTATTAATACTAATTTATAGAATAATCGTTATAAATTTCCCGGTTATAAGTCAACCGGAAAAGCGATATATGATAACAACAAAATATACTATTAAGGGATAAAAATTATGAAAGGGGTTATTTGGGGAATATTATTGTTTGCAGCATTTGCATTTGGTCAAAGCCACTCAAAGGTTAAAGCAGATAAAAGCTTTCAGAATCATTCACTTCAGCAAATAAATTGTAGGACATGTCATTCTTGTGATGTTCCTACTAAGCAGGACCCTTGTTTAAATTCCTGTCCACGGGACTTAATGATTACAGTAGATCAATCACCTGAAAAAGGTCCTGAAACTGTTAAACTTGATGAACTTGTCAATAAATATATGCCTGTTGTATTTTCTCATAAGATACATGCCCAAATGTCCCAGATGTCAGGAGGATGCAGGGGTTGTCATCATTACAATACTGCTGGACCAATATTATCATGCGTCAATTGTCACAGTACTGAAAGAAAAAGAGAGGATGTAAGTAAACCTGATCTTGAGGCAGCATATCACCGTCAGTGCATAAATTGCCATAAAGAATGGAGCCACTCTACAGATTGTGTCTCTTGCCATGCACTTAAAATTTCTGATAAAATGGCGGTTCAAAAGGAAGAAGCTAAAAAGCTCAACGTGAAAGATCACCCGGATATAGAACGGCCTAAAGAATTAGTTTATGAAACAAATTATAAAAAAGGGAAAATTGTTACATTTTTTCATGAACAACATATAAATCTTTTTGGCGTAGAATGTGTAAATTGCCACCAGAAAGAAAATTGTACAAGATGCCATGATAAAGAAATTAATGGTAAGGTTATCCCATCTAAGCTGCCTATAAAAATTCAAAAATCGCAGAGCGAACATCATCAGCCATGTTTTAACTGTCATGCAAATGATCCCTGCAGCAAATGTCATCTTGAAAAACCTGCAGAACCATTTAATCATGAAATCAGCACAGGGTGGGCTCTGAACAGGTTTCATGAAAAACTTGAATGTATTAAATGCCATATAAATAATAATTTTGTAAAACTTGATAACAACTGTACAGGCTGTCATAAAAATTTTACAGCAACTTCATTTGACCATAATGTGACAGGATTAAAATTGAATGAAACACATTCGGCACTTGAATGCGGTGATTGTCATATTGATAATAATTTTGCCGTAGAACCAAGCTGTAAAAATTGTCATGATGATAAGAGTTTTCCGAAGGATAAACCGGGAAATATAATTAAGATTTCCGGAAAATGATGTTATACTTGGGATTAGAAGATAATGTTGAAAAAAATAGGTATTAAATTAATAATTGTTGTTGGTATTACTGCGGTATTAATAATAGGTGTGTTCTCATTCTATAATATTCGATCCCACAGTAATGCTCTTCTTGCAGAAGTTGAAAGACATGCAAATCAATTAAGCGAAACGGTGAAGCATAGTACAAGATATGACATGCTTCTTAATCAAAGAGATAGAATTCATACAACAATAAATACAATTGGTGAACAGCCGGGGATCCATGATGTAAGAGTTTTGAATAAAATCGGAGAAATTATTTATTCTTCTCATGAAGAGGATATTGGTAAAATGGTAGATAAAAAGGCGGAGAGCTGCTATGCGTGTCATGCTGCTAATAAACCGCTTGAAAGGTTACCAATAAAAGACAGGACAAGAATTTTCAGATTAGACCCTGATTCAACAAGAGTTTTAGGTATAATTAGCCCGATTTATAATGAACACTCTTGCTGGTCAGCCGACTGCCATGCACATTCAAAGAACCAAACTATTCTCGGTGTTCTGGATGTTACAATTTCATTAAAAGATGTAGATAATCAAATTCATAAAGGAGAAATAGATACAGTTATATTCGCTTTAAGCGCTGTTGTTGCACTAAGTTTATTAATAGGTTTTTTTGTAAAAAGATGGGTTGATAAACCTATAAAGGAATTATTAAATGCAACTCATGAGGTTGGAACAGGCAACTTAAATTATACTATTGAAGATAAAAGAGATGATGAATTCGGAATGCTAGCCAGGTCATTCAATAATATGACTCAAAAATTGTCCGAAGCAAGGATGCAGCTTTTCCAATCGGATAAAATGGCATCACTTGGAAGATTAGCTGCCGGTGTAGCTCATGAAATAAATAATCCATCTAACCGGAGTCCTAACTTATAGCAGTTTCTTATTGAAAAAGACACAAGATAATCCAGAGATAAACGAAGATTTAAAAGTAATTGTAAGAGAGACAAAAAGAAGCCGTGAAATTGTCAAAAGCCTTCTTGATTTTGCAAGACAATCTGTACCTAAAAAGAATGTAGTAAACATTAATGAAATAATTGAGCGGTCAATAACAGTAGTTGAAAACCAGCTTTCTTTAAATCATGTACAGTTAAAAAAGGAACTTGAGAAAACTCTGCCTGAAACCACGCTGGATTCAAACCAAATGCAGCAAGTATTTATTAATCTTTTAGTTAATGCATCGGATGCAATAGGTTCAAAAGGAGGCATTATAACTATTTCAACAGCTTTATTAAAGTTGTCTCCTTACGGAATTACACATATAAAAAAAGCAACATGTCCTAAAAGACATGACTTAATGGATAATGAATTCAAGATTGATGGTATGCCTTCAATAAAATTGAAAATTATTTCGGGTAGTAGTGAAGGATTTGTAAATCTTGACCCTGTTTATGGAAGGAATAAACACCATTTTGATGTGCCATTTAAACTTGAAGGTAATGAATTTCAAATTGTTTGTCCTAAATGTGGTTTTTCATTGATTGAACCAAATAAGAAATGCCCAGATTGCAATGCACCAATTTACAGCCTTGAAATACTTTCACAGGGAAATATTGAAGGATGTCTAACAAAAAATTGTTCATGGCAGAAGTGGGAGGCAGTGGATATCGGCGGATTAAAAGAATATATAGAAGTCAGAGTTTCAGATACAGGATGCGGTATAACAAGAGAAAATTTATCAAAGATTTTTGAACCATTTTATAGTACAAAGGGACAAAAAGGAACGGGATTAGGTTTAGCAGTTATCTGGGGAATAATTGATAACCATAACGGCACAATAAATGTTGAAAGTGTTATAAATAAAGGAACTAGTTTTATAATCCATTTGCCTTTAAAGCAGAATAAATAATAATGATGAAACAATGGGATATATTAATAGTAGATGATGAACAGGTCATCATTGATGCAGTAGTAAAAATTTGTTCGTCTGAAGGTTTTAGTGTGGATTGGTCCATTGATGCAAAGAATGCTTTACATAAATTCGATAAAAATAGTTACAGATTAATTATTTGTGATATAATGATGCCTGATATTGATGGTTTCAAGTTTTTAGATGAACTGAGAATAATGAAAAACATGATCCCTGTAATAATGACCACCGGTTATTCAACAGTTGAGAATGCGGTAAAATCTCTATATAATGGGGCAATAGATTTTATACCAAAACCTTTTACTGCAGATGAATTGATAAATTCAGTAATTAGAGGAATGAAATATCTTGAAATTCAAAATTCTATAAATAATTTTAAAAATGACGATTCATCAATTGTTTATGTCCCATGTCCTGCAAAATATTACAGACTTGGTTATTCAAGCTGGGCAGCAGAAGAAGGCCAGGGCACAATAATAGTTGGGGTTACGGACCTATTTCTTAAAACAATAGATAATCTTTCAGATGTAGAGCTCTATGATATTGATGATGAAGTAATCCAAGGAAATCAGTGTGCATCATTAAAAGATAAAAATGAAAGGATCCATATATTACTTTCACCGGTAAGTGGAAGAATAATTGAAGTTAATAAAGAAATAAGCGTAAATAAAAATTTGGTTGAAAAAGATCCGTATTTTGAAGGCTGGTTTTACAGGTTAATACCATCCGACAGCGAGTATGAATTAAAAAATTTGACAAATTGCAGTTCGGATAGACTATAATAAACTTTTGAGGTAAGATGTTTTCATATTAATTAAAACACCTTAAAAGAAATTAATGAAAAATAATTAAGATATAAAATATCAATTTAGATAACTTTCAAGGTCAATATGCAGAAAATAGATGTTAACCTGGAAGGTTGTAAGAAGGAGAAGATCATATGCCACTTTTTATATTAGCAGTAATCATATTTATTATCGCTGATATTTTAATTAGATATTTCAATAAAAGGATCAGTGAGAAGAAAGCACTAAAAGAAAGGGAAGAGGTTTTAGCTGAAAGTTTTAAACTGGATTTTAGCAGTGAAGCTAAGACTTTAAAACGTGCAGAGGTTAAAAACCCAGCTGCAAAAATTTTATGTGTTGATGATGAAGCAGTTATTCTTGACAGCTTCAGAAAAATACTTGTATTGGATGGGTATGCGGTCGACACAGTTGAAAATGGTAAAGAAGCAATTGGTTTAATCCAATCGCACCATTACGATTTTGTTTTTACAGATTTGAAGATGCCAATAATGGACGGTGTGGAAGTTACAAAAGCGGTAAAGCATTTGAGACCGGATATTGACGTCGTAATTATAACCGGGTTTGCAACTGTAGAAACAGCAGTTGAATGTATGAAATACGGAGCAATGGATTACGTTCAAAAACCATTTACTGATGATGAGCTTTTAGCATTCGTAAAGAAAGCTTTAATAAAGAGACAGGACAAAATTCAAAAACAGCTGAGACCAAAAGTTCATATTACCCATCTTGCAGATGCAAAGAGCTCAATGTTAGTCGATTTTGCAATACCAGGCGGTGTTTTTATTTCCACAGGTCATTGCTGGGTAAGTGTGGAACAAGATGGCAAAGCAAAAATCGGAATTGATGATTTTGCTAAAAAATTAGTAGGAAAAATTGACACAATTGAATTCCCAAACCTTGGTATGAATATTAAAAGCGGACAGCCACTTTTTACTATTAAACAAGGTTCAAAAGCAATTTCATTTAATTCACCTATCAGCGGGAAAATATTAGAAATTAATAAACCTTTGCAATTTGATGTAAGTAAATTGAATATTACTACCTATGATTCAAACTGGATTTGTACAGTCGACGCAGAACAATTCGACAGTGAATTAAAGGAACTTAAGATTGGTAAATCGGCAGTTTCATTGTACCAGGATGACATAGAGCATTTTTTAGATATTCGAAGGAAAACACTTAAGCCGGTAAAGGAAGGTGAATATATGGATAGCGAAATCTATATGGGAGAATTAGAAAGCCTTGATGAACCGAATTGGAATAAAGTAAGCAGTGAGTTTTTTAAAAGATAGTAAATAAAGCCCGCCCTTTTATAATTAAAAATCCCCGTCTCTCATTAAGGCGGGGATTTTTTTTACCCCACAGCATATAAAAACAGTGTTTTGAAATATTTGCCATGTATCAATTTATTACATACATATCCAGATAAACTTCATTAAACTGCCCAAATTCAAACGGCATATTATTTGTCAAAACTGAACGAAACGTAACTATTTTCTAGATAAAGATAAAATAAATAAAGTTTGCCGAACCTCCAGGCAAATAGGTGTAAAGATAAAAATTAAATTATATAAAAAATTTCCTCACAATATAGAATAAAATTGTTTTAAGAATTTCTTTTAACAATAATAAATGTTAGTGAAGCCGGCGAAGCCTTGTTTAAATAAATAGAAAACCTGAGAGGTATCCTTATGGATAATTCAAATATAAATAATATAAGTAATATAAATAAATATTTAGTCCACAATACTAAGTCAGTAAAAGATTATGTTCAGCTTATACGCACGAATCTTTCTTTATTTATAACTATTTCAGCAGTAATTATAACTACCATAGTTTCTTATGCAATTTTTTCAAAGAGTATTTATAAATCTACAGTTACATTAAGAATTTCAACACAGAAGCAAAGCGTACTTCAATCAACTTCATTATTCCCTGAAGTAAATAATTTAGTAAATGATAGATTTATTTCGAATGAAATAGAGGTTATAAATAACTTTGATACCAGGGAAAGATATGCTAAAGTTTTAATTGACAGTTTTTATACATCAAAAGATCAAAGCTATTTTCCATTATTAAAGTCTGAAGAAGCTAAGGATGTAAATGGAAATAAAAAGATTGTTAATATAGCTGAATTATTAAAAGATATTGTCTCTGTAGATCAAAAGGAAGGGATGGATATAGTTGAAATATCCGCAGAATCTCACTCTCCATATGAGGCTGCATTAATAGCAAACACCTGTGCTGATCAATATAAAGAATTAAATCTTGAGGGTAATCGGAATCAACTTACTACCATCAGGAAATTTTTGGAAAATCAAAGTAAAGAAAAGTTAGTGGAACTTAATTTAATAGAAGATACTTTAAAGAATTTTAAGGAAAGAGGGGGGATAGTAGCTCTTGATGCACAATCGACAGCATTAATTAATCAGTTATCGCAGCTTGACTCTCAGAGAGATGCCTTAAAAATAGATTTAATGACTTCAGATGCAGTACTCAATCAATATAAAAGTGAAATAAAGAAACAGGATCCCAGACTTGTGGATTATCTGGAAAGCCAATCTTCTCAGGCATACATTGATGTTCTGCAGAAGCAAATTGCCGAACTTCAAATGAATAAAGATCTGGCTATGACTCATAAGAACGAAAATATAGATGTTACTTTAAAAGTCAAAGAATACGAGCAAAGAATATTAGAGTTAAAACAAAAACTAAGTGCAAAAATAAATGATATTAAAGCAGATGCATTTGCAACCAGCCCTGATCAGGTGAAAGCACTTTCTCAAAAATTAATTGAAGAGGAAATAAGCAATCATTCCTTTTCAATAAAATTAAAGGAATTGCAAAATATTATTGGGCAGTATGAATTAAACTTCAATAAACTCCCAC
>CAVUGE010000046.1:0-66642 GCA_963740945.1 uncultured Bacteroidota bacterium
AATTTGATATTGTTGTATTAGATGAGGCATCTCAATTAAAAGTACCGGATTCGCTAGTAGCCCTTAGTGCATTAAAGAAAAAAGGACGATATTTAATTGTTGGAGATGACAAGCAGCTTCCGCCTATTATTCATGGTAAATATCCTTCGGATGATACTGATCAGCTAAAGCTCCATAAATCAATTTTTGAAGTAATAAAAAATCGTGATGAGAAAGGGAAAATAACTTGTCAGTTATTTGAAAATTTTAGAATGAATAGTACGCTTTGCTCATTCCCCTCTCAATATATTTATGGTTCTAAGTATCGCAGCTTTAATAATAAAATAGCTAACAGAAAAGCTTCTTTATCTAAGAAAACATTCAGTTCAATAATTCTTAATACAATTCTGGATCCGGAATATCCTTTAGTTTTAGCAGTAATGGATGGGGTAGTTGCTGGTGCTGAGAACAAAATTGAAGCCAAACTTGTTGCAGAGGTTGTTTCGGAATATAGGAAATATCTTTTAGATTCCACTAATAGAAAAATATATCCTAAATCTCCGGATGGTGATAAAGAATTTTGGAGGGAAGGGCTCTTTGTTGTTTCGCCTCATCATAAACAAATTAATAGAATCAAAAAGGAATTGTCCAATTTAGACTTAAATCAGCCATTCTTTGTAGATACCGTTGATAAAATGCAAGGACAGGAAACTAAAGTTGGTATTATAAGCTATGGTGTTTCAGATCCGGAACAAGCAACAATTGAGGGAGAATTTATCTATAGCCTAAACAGATTAAATGTTGCTATGACCAGGGCTCAAGCAAAAACCATTATATTTATCCCAAAACCTATGTTGTCTCCAACGCTTGAGGTTCTGGATAATGAAGAAGCATCTGAAGGAATTAATTTCATGCTTAATCTGAAAAAACATATGGAGGAAAATTCCGAACAAGTTTATTTTGAATTAGATAAAAAAAGAGGAATAAGCTTAACATTATACAGATGTTGTTCTAAATAGATTCCGGTCCATCAAGAATGTATAAAAGATACTTTGCTCTGGATATTGCGGTATATCTTTTTTTATTATCCCAATCAGCATTGTCATAGTCTAGTAAAATTACAACATCCGATTCCAGGCCTTTAAATTTCATGCAAGTATAATAAGCTATAGAATTCAAGGCTGCCGGACCATTATCAACGATTTTGAATTTACCAACTACATTATTCTCACCTAAAGATGTATGCGCAAGCCGATGAATTCCTAATATAACAATACGCTCTTCTTTTATATTGTCATTATTAATTAAATTGTGCAGTATTTGGCTTAGTTGTTTCCTACGCGGTTGCGAATCATTAGAATGTAATATTTTTACCTCCTTTCCTTCCGGAGCTTCTTTGTCTATTCTAATTTTCATAGAAGAAAATTTTTCAAGATAAGAAAATATCTGTTTCGTATTTCTACAATTCTTATTAAGAATTATTGGTTCATCATGATTAGGAATTTCTATTTTAGATTTAAACAGGTTCTGATCAGGATCATAAAAGATATAATAATAACTATCTTTTCTTACTAATTCATCTATCGTTATCCAATATTGCTCTAAAAAATCCTGTCCCTCATCAACAATTACTGCATCAAAGTTTATCGGCTTTTCAGCTATAAGATTTAGGAATTTTTCAGGCAATTCTCTTTGATAAAATTCTTGTTTTGAATTTATATTCTCTGTTTTAATTCCGGCTTTATCTAATTCAGAACCACAAAAGTTATGATATGTTTTTGCAATTATACCGGGATAATCTTTAGTTTCCGCTGCAAGTTTTTCAGCAAGTAAGTTATTATAGCACAACAGAAGCACTGATTTCCCTTCTAAAGCAAGCTGCTTAGCTTTTTTAACAGCCATTATTGTTTTTCCGGATCCGGCACATCCTTTAATAACAATTCTTTTCTTTTCTGATAATGCAATTAAAAGTTCACATTGAAGTTCGGTTAATGAAAATACTTTTCTTGCGCCTTGTCCAAATAAATCTATTAAACTTGTACCGTATTCAAAAATCGGCAATAATGCTTTCCCTAAAGTTCGAAACATTTTCTGATCAATTTTATACCCTGGACCTTTAAAATCTTTCATCAAATCTATTATCAACTCAGATATATAGTTAATATTTTCTCCGGTAAATACGTTATCACCTTGACCCCTTAGCAAATTCTCCTCAGCACCGAAATGATCAGGGAAACAAACAGCATAGCCGATTGCTATAGGAGGTTCATCTTTTAAGTAATCTGATAAGTGTTTTTTTATACTATATTTATTGGTCTTAGCTTGTTTGAAAGGATCTTTGATTAGTTTATTATTTTGATACCAGATGCCATCTTTGTATTTTATTTGTCCGCCTTTTACTTCTAATACAAGAAGTCCAAATTCTTTATTTAGAAGAAGGAAGTCAATTTCTGCTTCGATTAGTTTATTTTCCCGGTTACGGCTTTCAAAATCATACGAATGGAAAATTATCCAACTATCATCAAATACTTCATTTAATTTATAATATAAATTTTTTTCTGCTTCACTATTATTAACATTGTTATACTCTGAAGGAATCATTCTAGCCAAATTTACACTCCTTTGTAATCAAATTTAATACTTAAAGCTGGCATTCTTACTGCAATTGCAGGTTTTGCAAAGTAACTGCATATTATCTGCATCAGCAGATGCTCCGCCAAATTTAAAAGGAATTATATGGTCATAATTTAAATTTGTGGTTGAGCCGCATCCTATACATTCACCATTATCTCTATCATAGACTAGTTCTTCAGTTTTGTAAGGTTTTTTTCGATCGAAAGGATAATTAACAGAAAATCCTTTACAATTTGAACATTTTAGAGTTACATCTTCCCAATTCCATCCGGAACTACTATCAGATTTTATGAAAAAACAAAGTTTCTCTCTTGAACCACATTTTTCGCATACCCCTTCATATTTCTCATATATTTTTTTCCTGGTATCCGCAGATAAACTTTGGATAAATCTTATTTTATTCCATGCAATTTCTTTGCGTTTAGCCTTTTCAATGCTTCTAAATTTAGCCGCTTCCTGAGATTTCCGGTTGGCCTCATTAATTGCTTTTATTAAAAAATAAAAGGAAGAGATGATAATTATTAAAACTAGAGTTTTCATTGTTTCATCAAGGTCTTGCTAAAAGGCTGCTCCATCTTTTTCAGCTAAAATTTTCTTTGCTTCTCTTAAATCAATTTTGGCATGGTTTCCATGTTTCTCTAATAAATGTAAAAGGTTAGAACCGTTTAAAAGAGTTAAGGGTTTTCCTTTAGCAAATACATATGTGTCAGGGCCGTAATCAGCTGTTGAAACTAGAATACCCTTTGTTGCTCCTTCATTCATAACTATTCCATACTAGATAAAACCTTGTTCAATATTAATAATTGTTATTAAATGAGCTAGACATCTTTTCTTTAATATGTCTAACTAAACTGATATCTGGTTTAAATGGTATTTTCGGTTTAAGTGGTATATCTACCGCTAATTGTTTTGCGAAAGGTGTCTCTTTAATTTTTAGGTTGTAGGATGTACCCATTAAATATTCAAGATTTACAACATCTTCTATATTGTATGCCAGCAAAGTTTCTAACGCATTCCTATTATGATTTTTCTTATATTCATTCCATAATAATACTGCAAAATAGCCGTCCACTCCCTCCAAATCATTTCTCGATATACTAAATCCTTTTTCACAATTTTTAAGCCCGCCGCTATAACCTAAACTATTGAGTATATATCTAAGATCTATATGGGATTGTTTTAATTTGATTTTGAAAAAATTTTCAATAAATGGTACATCAAAACATTTTCCATTATAAGTTATAAGTAATTCGTAATCCTTAATATCATTTTTAAAATCAGAAAGGTTGTCACCATTGACATAATATTTAATATTTTTCCCGTCATAAATAACTATTGTAGTTATAACGTTAAATTGTGGAGATAAACCAGTTGTTTCTATATCTAGATAAGCTGCTTTAGTCCTAAAGTTATTAAATAGTCGCCAATGTTGATTAGGTGGAAGTCCTTCGGAAAAAAATCTATGGTTATGATTTTTTAGTTCTTTTTTTGATTTTTCAAGAGTTTTATATATGATTTCAAATTTTCTTTGCGATAAAGGAACATTATTTGCAGCAAAGAATGTTTGCCAATCATAAATTTTTGAGCTCCAAAGAAATTTTTCTAATTTGGCTCCAATCCCGCCAACATGACAAAAAGTATGTTCTATCATAATTTTTCTTCACAATAAAATGTTTATGTAAAAAAAATAAAAGTCGGAGATTTCTTGTAAGGCTCCCCATTTTCCCCAATTTCTACCTGTATTTGTTATTAATTTATTATGATTAATTTATAGATACAATAAAAATCAGAAAAGCTTTAACTTTATCAACTCACAACTCATCTAAAGAAATTAGATAGATTTTACATCCAAATGTTCAAATCTTTTAATAATTTTGATTTATTCAGCATTACTAAAATCTCATATTATATCTAATAAATCTTATGAAATAGAATAACAAAATTTGAGCCAACAAAATTATTTTTGCTTGTCTTTCAGTATCCCCCATTTTGATATTTGGTACCTATTCTGAATTTGTTACAATGTATCAAGAAAACGGAGCAATTAATACATTCGATTATTTACTTTCTCCATTTTTGGTTTCTAATAACGCCTTGCGGTTTCTTAACAACTTAACAGAAGTAATAAGGTTTTCTAATGTTTAGATAATCGGAGCTACTAAGGTTAAGGCAAGCAGAATTAAAATAAAACACCCTATATACATTTTTATGAAGTACTTTCTTCCCGGAAGATTTAATGTAAAATCGAGGATTTTTGAAATCTGCCTGCTTGTATAATTGACAAATAATAAGGATGATGCGTAGTTTTTCCCTAAATCTTATTATAATTCTCACTCAACACTAAAAATCATTACGAAATAGCGTAGGTTTTAGCTAATTTTTTCGCTTCTAAGCCCTTCAATTCTCATTGAGCCTTTACTTACCCTTCCCTTTTAAAAATTCACCCCTTAAAACCGATTTTCATATTTTCCACTGCAATAGATAGCGATAGAATGATATCTACTTATCCCAGCCAAAAATATTTGAAATTTTTCAATAAGATGCTGTTTATAATCATTCATCAATTCAACCGTCCCGGATAATGTTTTATTTGAAGGTGGAGCAGGGGAAACAGTAAGAAAAAATCTCATGCAGAAAACCGATCTTCACACAATATTAAGATTACCGACCGGTCTCTTCTATGCGCAGGGAGTGAAAGCAAATGTAATCTTCTTCGATAACAAACCGGCAAGCAAAAATGCATGGACAAAAGAAGTATGGATATACGATTTCAGAACCAATCAGCACTTCACATTAAAAACTCAGCAGCTAAAATACGAACACCTTCAGGATTTTATTAAATGTTACAATCCGAAGAATAGATTCAAAAGAATAGAAGCAGATAACTTCAAAAAATTCACTTATGAAGAAATAACCTCAAGAGACAAAACAAATCTTGATATCTTCTGGCTAAAAGACGAATCATTCGGAGATATGGATAACCTTCCCGATCCGGATATATTAGCTCAAGAAATAGTAGAAAACCTCGAATCCGGTTTGGAGAGTTTTAAAGAAATAGTTAACAATTTAAATGGGAAGTGACCTTATTTCATATTCAATGCATTATGAACCTACTATATTGCATAAAAAAATCCTAAATCACACAATTTTTTTAATAAATAAAGAGAATAATGATTTATGTTCAGGAGTTTTAATCAAATTTAATGGTCTCCCTTTTGCTTAAAATAAATTATTTAATAAGTTATTAACTCATGTTACGCAAAGTTGTCATTCTGAACGAAGTGACCTGTCCCGCTTCCTGCGAAGAATCTCAAGGTTTTATAATTTGAACCATTTGGAAGATATTTCGCTTCCCCCAATATGACAAAAAAATAAATTTGCGTAACATAAGTTATTAATTATAACTTCAAATTCAGAAAGAGCAATTAACTCAGTAAATAAATTAAGAGATAACAGATTGCAAAATCTGTTTAATATGTGATCTAATATTTGATTATTGAAAAAGAGAGAGTATTTTTATATTCAATATAATATGTATTACAGAAGAAAAATATTGTTAGCCCTGCTTCAGATTTTTGGGGGCTCACTGCCCAAAATTGATTTCCAGAAATATTTGTTTCTATTAGATACCGGGAAGTCGGATCCTTTCTTTGATTTTATCCCTTATAAATATGGCTGCTTTTCTTTTCAGGCTAATCAGGATATGTCAACTTTAACAAAATATAACCTGATTGAAGAATCGGAGAAATCCTGGAACTTAAAGGATAAAACAAATTTCCTCAGTAAATTAAAAATGAATGATAAGGTTTTACTTACAAAACTTTATGCAAATTATAATTATTTACAGGGTAGTGAATTAATTAAATATGTTTATAAGCAATATCCATATTTCGCAATTAATAGTTCAATTGCCGAAGAAATTTTAACTAAGGATCAATTTAAAGCTGTTCTTAAGAATAAACCGCACAAGAGTGAATATGCTGTATTTTCCATAGGCTATGAGGGGAAGACCGTTGAATATTTTACAAACCAATTAATTAAAGAAGATATAAAAGTATTATGCGATATTCGTAAAAATGCTTTCAGCATGAAATATGGATTTTCAAAGAAACAATTAAAGTTAATTATTGAAAATGTGGGAATAAAATATGTTCATATTCCTAAGCTGGGAATAGCTTCTGATAAAAGGCAGCAGTTAAATTCTAAAGAAGATTACGAAAGACTTTTTAAAGATTATGAAGAGAATACTTTAACTGATAATAAAGGTGCATTAAAAGAACTTTATAATATTTTTTTATTGAATAAAAGAATAGCTCTAATGTGTTTTGAAGCAGATCATAATCACTGCCATAGAAGTCGAACAATTAACGCTTTGGCCTGCCTGTTCGATAGGCAGGCAGAAATAAATAAAAGGGAGTCCATATTTAAACACCTTTAGGGGACATCATGAAGACAAAAGTTTTAATAACTGTTAAAGCCTATCCGGCAATTTCCAAAAAATATAATGAAACTGTTTGCACAGCTGGAATAACAGAAGAAGGTAAATGGATTAGAGTTTATCCAATTCCCTTCAGGCAGCTTAATTATGAGAAACAATTTAGAAAATATGAGTGGATAGAACTGGATTTGGAACAAAACCAAAGTGATTTTAGACCGGAATCTTATCGACCTAAGGATTTATTTCTTAAGGATATGGTTTCTTATGGTATAATTAAATCAGATAGAGATACCTGGTCAGAAAGAAGAAAATTTGTACTTAAAAATGTCTACACAAATCTTGAACGGTTAATAGCAGAAGCAAAAAATGACAAAATCTGCACATCATTAGCTGTCTTTAAACCTGCCAAAATTATTGGTTTCACTTATGAGGAAACTGAAAGGGAATGGAAAAAAGAAAAGCTTGATTATCTAAAATCAAAAAAGTTGCAGCTAAATCTTTTTAACAATGAAAATGAAGAAGATATATCAGAATTTGAAGTTGTAAATAAACTTCCATATAAGTTCTCATTTAGTTTTCAAGATGATGCAGGTAAAAACTTCAAAACTTATGATTGAAGATTGGGAAACTGGTATGCTATTCTGGAATTCATTAATAAGACAAAAGGGAAATGAACAGAAGGCATGTGAAGATGTAAAAAAGAAATACTTTGATGACTTTGCAAAAACTAAAGATTATTATTTCTTTTTAGGAACAACTAAAATTTATCATTATACATCTCCAAATCCATTCGTAATTATTGGAGATTTTAGACCCAAACATATTATTCAAGAAAATTTGTTTTAGTAAAATATATAAAAGAATTGATAACAAAAGAAGATTGGATTACTGTAAAAAATATAATAAAGCACAATCCAAATTTAGGGACAAGACTAATAGCTTCTTATCTAAATTTAAGTCGTAATACTATAAGAAAAGTAATCAAATCAACTGAATATTGGGGAAATAACAGGAAGAAATTATTTACTCAATCAAAGGTTGATAAGTTTAAAGATGATATTAATAATTTCCTAAAAGCAAACCATGTCACTGGAATTAGTTTGTTTAAGGGACTTAGAAATAAAGGATATCAGGGCGGTACTACAATACTTAATAGTTATGTTGCAAAAATAAAAAAAGAACAAAAAATAAATATGCAATACCATATCGAAACTCCAACTCGTTTAATTCCGGTTTGGATGATTCAATTTTTATTAGGGAGTATTAATTTAAATTATTTAAATAAAATAGTTTCAAATAAAATTTCTACAAAAGAATTAGAAAAACTTTGTCAGGAAATTAGAAATAATTCACCTCGTTCTCGAATAAAATCCTTAGCGTTATTGGGTTATTATAGCGGTATTACTTTTAATCAATTAAAAATATTATTAAACGTTCAGCAAAGGACACTAAAAAATTATATTAAAAAATATAAAATGGGTGGTCTTGATATACTTTTTGAAAATCGTTGGAAAAAATTTAGAAAATTTGAGGAGCCGGCATATAAAAATGCAATATTTGCGATAATGCATACACCACCTGCTTTATATGGATTCAACAGGACAACTTGGAAAATATCGGATATTAGAATCGTTATGTTTAAAAAAGGGCTTTTTTTAGCTGAAGACAATATTAGTAAAATTATTAAAAACGAAGGATATCGCCTTAGAAAAGCTAAAATTGTTTTAACAAGTAATGATCCAAACTACTTAGAAAAAGTTGAAAATATAAAAGAAATACTTTCCAATCTTAAAATTAATGAAAAGTTTTTCTCTATCGATGAACTAGGACCTATTGCAATAAAAATTCATGGAGGACGTTCACTAGTACCTAAAAATCAAATTAAAATTGTACCTCAATGGCAAATAAGTAAAGGGTATGTAATTGTAACTGCAGCACTCGAATTATCTTCAAATCAAATTACTCACTTCTATTCAAAAGAAAAGAATACTAAGGAAATGATTAAATTACTTGAAATCCTTCTTGAAAACTACGCAGATGAAGAATGTATTTATTTATCATGGGATGCTGCATCTTGGCATGCTTCTAAAGAACTTTATAACAAGGTAAATGAAATAAATAATTGTGGATATCATTTTAAAAGGAAGTTTCCTATTGTTAAACTAGCTCCATTGCCAAATAGAGCACAATTTTTGAATGTAATTGAATCAGTTTTTAGTGGAATGACAAGGGCGATTATTCATAATAGTGATTATAAGTCTGTTAATGAATGCAAAAATGCGATAGATAGATATTTTAAAGAAAGAAATCAAAAGTTTATGAATAAACCTAAAAGAGCAGGAAATAATATCTGGGGAAGGGAGATTGTTAAATCTGAATTCCATGAAAGTAATAATTGCAAAGATTCACATTTTAGATAAATATAACTACCCTTCGAAGCATTGGCAACTTTCACTATTACGGTAGTACTAAAAACCAAAATTAAGAGGAAATAGTTCTTGCAATATCTTTTTAGATGTTCCGAGAGCTAGCAATGATCTAATGATAAGATCAATAGACAGAGAAGGATCTCCGGTTTCTATTTTTGCAACACGAGACTGACTGGACTAACTGATGCAGAAAGCAATATATGAAGCTTGAATAAATGACGGTTTACGTTTATTAAAAGCAAGGGAGTATTATGCATTTCGTGAGAAATTCCCATTTCACCTACTGGAAATAAACTTAATCATCCCATTATACCATTTTATCGTCATAAAGAATATAGTCTAATAAATGAAAAGTGGAAGCCGTATAAAGAATAATTGAAATAATAAATTCACATAATCAATTTCAACTTGCCGGAAATTCCGATAAGTTCAAAATTTCATTATTTTAATAATATCAATTTGCAGTTTTCAACATATTTTTTTAATAAACCGTTCGGAAATTTCGAATAATTCATTAAGATGAGTAAAATAGATTCAAAAGGCGAAATAGTAATTTATAAATCTCCGGAGGGAGATACTCAAATAGATGTAAAACTTACAGACGAAACGGTTTGGTTGACTCAGTCACAAATATCATCTCTTTTTAATTCGGAACGTAGCGTAATTACAAAGCATATAAGAAATGTATTTAATTCTGGTGAATTAGTGAATAAATCAGTATGTGCAAAATTTGCACATACTGCTTCGGATGGAAAAACATATCAAACTAATTTTTATAATCTCGATATGATTATATCAATCGGCTATAGAGTCAATTCAAAACGGGGAACTCAATTTCGTATTTGGGCTAATAAGGTGCTAAAAGATTATCTTGTAAAAGGATATTCTATAAATGAAAAAAGATTGAAAGAACAAACCGGTAAAATAAAAGAACTGGAAAAATCACTAGAAGTATTTAAAAGAGTTGCAGATAATTATCAATTAAAACAGGATGAATTTACCGGTATCATTAAAGTTATTTCCGATTATACTTATGCCCTCGATATTCTTGATCAGTATGATCATAAAAAGCTGAAAGTAGACAAAGTTGAAAAGAAAGAAAAATATAAGATCAATTATGAAGATTCTGTTGATCTGATAAACAATCTTAGAAAGAAATTCGGCGGCTCATCTCTCTTTGGTATTACAAAAGACGAATCTTTTAGAAGTACATTGGGAACAATCTATCAAACATTCGATAAAAAAGAGTTATATCCGAGTCTTGAAGAAAAGGCATCTATGCTTCTTTACCTCGCAATAAAAAATCATTCTTTTATTGACGGAAATAAAAGAATTGGTGCAGCTCTGTTTTTAATGTTCCTTAATAAAAATAAATATCTTTATAAGGCTGACGGAGAAAAAAGAATTGCAGATAACGCCTTAGTCGCTTTATGTTTGCTGGTTGCCGAAAGCAATCCAAGAGAAAAAGATACAATAATTAAAGTAATTATTAATCTTATAAACAAAAATAATTTTTAATTGTTCATTGAATTATAAAGTAACATATGAACCTTGAATAAGTAACGGTTTACGGTTATTAAAAATAAGGGAGTATTAGGGATTTCGTGAGAGAATTCCCATTTCACCTACTGGAAATAAACTTAATCATCCCATTATACCATTTTATCGTCATAAAGAATATAGTCTAATAAATGAAAAGTGGAAGCCGTATAAAGAATAATTGAAATAATAAATTCACATAATCAATTTCAACTTGCCGGAAATTCCGATAAGTTCAAAATTTCATTATTTTAATAATATCAATTTGCAGTTTTCAACATATTTTTTTAATAAACCGTTCGGAAATTTCGAATAATTCATTAAGATGAGTAAAATAGATTCAAAAGGCGAAATAGTAATTTATAAATCTCCGGAGGGAGATACTCAAATAGATGTAAAACTTACAGACGAAACGGTTTGGTTGACTCAGTCACAAATATCATCTCTTTTTAATTCGGAACGTAGCGTAATTACAAAGCATATAAGAAATGTATTTAATTCTGGTGAATTAGTGAATAAATCAGTATGTGCAAAATTTGCACATACTGCTTCGGATGGAAAAACTTATCAAACTAATTTTTATAATCTCGATATGATTATATCAATCGGCTATAGAGTCAATTCAAAACGGGGAACTCAATTTCGTATTTGGGCTAATAAGGTGCTAAAAGATTATCTTGTAAAAGGATATTCTATAAATGAAAAAAGATTGAAAGAACAAACCGGTAAAATAAAAGAACTGGAAAAATCACTAGAAGTATTTAAAAGAGTTGCAGATAATTATCAATTAAAACAGGATGAATTTACCGGTATCATTAAAGTTATTTCCGATTATACTTATGCCCTCGATATTCTTGATCAGTATGATCATAAAAAGCTGAAAGTAGATAAAGTTGAAAAGAAAGAAAAATATAAAATCAATTATGAAGATTCTGTTGATCTGATAAACAATCTTAGAAAGAAATTCGGCGGCTCATCTCTCTTTGGTATTACAAAAGACGAATCTTTTAGAAGTACATTGGGAACAATCTATCAAACATTCGATAAAAAAGAGTTATATCCGAGTCTTGAAGAAAAGGCATCTATGCTTCTTTATCTCGCAATAAAAAATCATTCTTTTATTGACGGAAATAAAAGAATTGGTGCAGCTCTGTTTTTAATGTTCCTTAATAAAAATAAATATCTTTATAAGGCTGACGGAGAAAAAAGAATTGCAGATAACGCTTTAGTCGCTTTATGTTTGCTGGTTGCCGAAAGCAATCCAAGAGAAAAAGATACAATAATCAAAGTAATTATTAATCTTATAAACAAAAATAATTTTTAATTATTTATTGTTAATTTTTTGAACCATAGGCTCCTCCAATGTACCAGCTGGAATCTTTAGAAACAATAGCTGATTAGAGATATCTTTGTTAAAACTTCCGCCGGCTTCTTTGAATTCCGGTTCTTTTATTCCAGCTTCTTTACATAACCTTACAATGCGGTTAGTTCGTGCTCCCCATTGCTCAATATATTTTATCAGATAAAAACAGCGTGCTATAGATTCATTACGGGGAATGGAGGTGTTCTTTTTTAAACTCTCTATTATAAGTGTTTCAAAAACTACTATCCGACAACAAATTTTAAGTAATCATCCAGTATCTTTTCGGAGTATTTTTCAAGATTCGGAAACAGGAATTCAAGATTTATACCTTCCTTCCCTATCTTATATTTGATAAGTTCAGACAAATCCTTACATATATTATAACAATAAATCCTATTGTCTTCATTTGGTGTATCATGTAATTCTGGGAAATCTTCCAATGGTTTTTCTTCATGCGGATTGAAAACAAAAATCCCTTTCTGAGCTAATATATTCAAGTTATAATATGTCGTTATTGGTTTAACCTTTCTATTCCCTAAATCCTCGAATTCTTCTATCTCAAAATCCGAAATATATATGACCAAATTACTTTTAATAAGCAATTCTCCTAACCTTGAAACAGATGGAAAAACATTAGCGCTTATATAATTCAGATTGTTTTTTAAAAACGAACTATGTGTATCCTTATGAAGTTGATAAATTGATATATAATCATCTATAACATCATTCTCATACGATTTTTTTACATCATTAATTGCAAAATATAATGCAATATTTAAATCATATGTCCAGTCCATAAGTGGTGTAGGGGCTTTGTAGTGTTGCAATATACTTAAAAGCGGGAAATCCATTTGCTCTGAACTAATTTCATAATATTCAAATACCTGTTGCAATAATCTAACATTTTTAGCATTATCAACCATATTTTGGATCATTTGCAGATAAGATACCGGCTGCGTTAGGCTTTCTAGTTGCATAAGATTGTTTTGAATCCAGTACCGCTGGGCAGAATTATATAGTTTATACTTAGCCTCGTTGGTGCCTCTAAAAAAAGTTTTATATTTACTCTTATTTACACCCTCATCTTTAATTGCAGCAGTAATTTCGTTATACCAGTCGTTGAATTGATAAGCATGATCAATTTTGTAGTAAGACACATCATTTTTGTTCTTATCATTATTAAAATGAGTTTTCTTTTCATCGAGGGATTTATATAGATCTAATTTTCCCATTTTCTCTTTTCCAAGCTTAATAGGATTTCTAAAAGTAATTCAACTTATATCGAAAAAAATTAACTGTCAATAAAAATCTAATAAAAATAAGAATTTATTAAGTGCTCTGGAAAACCTCGAGGAGTAATACTGATGTTTCGGAAGTATCCGATCGTTTAGGCTATAGTCTGCCCCATCACTTCGCAAAAGCATTTAAAAGAAAGTTCGGGTACCAGCCGGGTAAATTAAAATCTTCTAATTAAGTGGAAATAAGTTCATACATAAAAGATAAGGTAATAAGGTTTTCTAATGTTTAGATGATCGGGTTACTAAGATCTACTCCGTCACTACTCCGTCATTTTAGAAATATCAACATTGTTTCTAGTAGTATATTTACCTTTCGGATCATTAGTTGTTTTTCCAGTCCATGCTAATAATTGATTAATCTGCTTAATATTTCGATGACAGTTTTGGATCTATATGAAAATTTTCTGTTATCTCTGAACTCGAAGTTTCACCAAATTTAGTTAAATATTCTAAAATATCTCTCTTTGAGTTTGGATTTAATTTTATCTGATTGGTGATTTTTCTCAAATACTCTCGGGAAACTTACAATAAAACTTCCGCCGGCTTCTTTGAATTCCGGTTCTTTCATTCCCGCTTCTCTACAAAGACGTACAATGCGGTTAGTCCCTGTTCCCCATTGTTCAATATATTTAATCATATAAAAGCAGCGTGCAATAGATTCATTACGGGGAATCGAGGGATGCTCTTTTTTTAGTTCATCTAATGAAATATCCTTAGGAAGTAAACCGGGATTCCATATTTCCAAACCGTTATCAAATATCCTTATTTGAACATTTGCAGTGCTTTCATAATCTCTATGACAAATTGCGTTAATTATTGCCTCACGTAATGCATCCCTTGGTATTTCCCAAATATCTTCCCTTTCCGGTTTTCCTTTAATAGAAGCTGCAATATTCAGATGTTTTCTTATAAAAGATAAAACAGCAGGAACTTGTTCTATTATTGTTCCTTTAATATCCTGCATATCTTCAAAGTCTATTGGTTCATTTCCTTTAAATCTCGCACACCGCACAAGAGAATTGTAAAAATGATATTGAGGCTCTTTTGAGAATAATAAAACTGCGGCATTAGTCGGTTTTTTACCACTTAACAATTTCAATTTTTTAATAATTGCTTCTGTTGATTTTGAACCGTCTAAAATAACATCTCTTTCTTCTTCGTATTTGTTAACAAAGCTTTTTACCTTTGAAGGAGAAATATCGTTTAATTTAGCAGATGAAGATTCGGAATCCCAGTACTTTTATTCTGTTAGTTCCAATAGTAATTCCTAAAACTCTACCCGATGGCTCAACTCCGAATAGTATTTTACCTCCTCTTTTATTCGAAAAAGCAGAAATTGTCTCAAGAATTTCTTCTTTTTCTGAAAGAGAAGTTTTTAATTCTAATATTTCTGATTCAATTAATTTTCTTTTAACCATTATTTAATTGTTGGTAATAAACTATAATTCCCTTTATATATACAAAATGAATATTTATATAACAAAAGTAAAGGAAAGTAATCGCGCTCTTGAAGAACCAGACAACATGATCAACGATAGTTACCATTGTCAATAAGCCTTTCCCTTTGCAAGGGAAAGGTTGGATAGGGTTTATTTAATAAAGCGGCTTAGGGGGTGAGATAAAAATGCCAACTCCAGGCATTAAATAAATGTAAATCTTAGAAATTTATTTTATAACCTTCCTCAAATCATACCGGCTAATTACCTCATTTATTCTTTGAAATCAACCTAAACTTCCAACTTAGTACATAAGTTCATAAATATAGTTGCGTATCTAATAGAACATCGTAGATGTTCCATTATTGTAGTAAGAGACTCCCCGCCATTGTCAAGATCCTCGTGGATCAATAAAATACGTCATCATATTTATGAACCAAAGCACTTAGTCATGACATGACATAATTACCAGATTTCTGAAATTCCATTTGCAGCAGACTTAACTTATTTACACATTTCTTAAGACAATCGAAAGAACGACCTGATATTATTTAAATAAACTGAGAATTTTTCAAAACAAAATAATCAAATCGGTTACAGAAAGTCCGCTTCTTCCAAAAAATTACTCAACGCTTCGTGACTACAACCCACAAACGATAAACCACAACCTATCTATAAAAAATTAATTTGCATAATAAAACCCATTCCATTACTTTGCATTAAATTTATCTGTGATATAGGGGTTTTTATAATGGAAAGGAAATATATCTTAACCAAATCAAAATTTCTTCTCGGTTTTAACTGTCCCAAAGCTTTATGGCTTTCCACTCATCAACCGGAGGATGCACAACCTGTTTCATTAGGCATAAAAAAAATATTAGAACAGGGTATTCTGGTCGGTGAATATGCAAGGAAGCAGTTTCCGGATGGTAAGTTCGTTGCTGCCGGTTATGATAATCTTGCGGGATCGTTAATTGAAACAATGAGGTTGGTAAGGGACAAAGAAATAATATTTGAGGGGGTCTTCTTATTCGATGATACTTTAATAAAAGCCGATATACTTAAACCGTTAAAGGACAACAAATGGGAACTAATCGAAGTAAAGCAATCTACCAGGGCAAAGGATGAGAATATCCCCGATCTTGCAATTCAAAAATACGTAATTCAGAATTGCGGTATAAACATCAGCGCTGCTAAATTAATGCTGATAAACAATGAATGTACTTACCCTGATCTATCAGACCTTTTTTATTTCGAAGATGTAACAAATCAAGTTAATGAGATAGCTGAAACTCTGCCCGGCAAAATACATGAATTAAAAAACATTTTAATTCAAAAGGATGTTCCTCTTGCAGAATTGGGAATAAGCTGTAATCCTAAAGCAAAAAATTGTGTCTATACTGATTTCTGCTGGAAAGAATATAACTCACACACCATATTTGAAATACCCCGCTTAGATTTTAGAAAAAGAAACGATTTGCTTAATCAGGGTATAATTCTAATAGATGATATTCCGGATGATTATACATTTTCAAAAAACCAGGAAGAATTTTTGGAAATGCTGCGGACTAATAAACCCGTAATAAATAAAAATTCAATTAAAGATGAATTACAATACCTTAACTATCCGTTTTATTTTTTAGACTTTGAAACCGATAACCCTGCAATCCCCCGTTTTAACGGATTACATCCTTATGATGTCATTCCTTTCCAGTTCAGCTGTCACAAATTAGATGAGAATGGTAATGTAGAGCATTTTGAATATTTACACACAGATGAAACCGATCCAAGGAAGCCGTTCATTGAAAATCTACTTAATTGTTTAGGTACAAAGGGAAGCATTATCGTATATAATGCATCCTTCGAAGGAAGCCGGTTAAGAAATCTTATTGATTGGTTTCCCGAACTGGAAATCCGGATCCTGGACTTGCTTGAAAGGTTTTGGGATCAACTGATTATTTTCAGAAAATATTATAAACATCCCGGTTTCGAATCATCGAATTCCATTAAAAATATCCTGCCGGTACTAGTACCCGAATTAAATTACAACCAGCTTGAAGTAAGAAAAGGAGATGAAGCACAGTACATCTGGAACACATTAATAAAAGAAATACGATGATATTAAAAAAGAGAAAATGATAAAAGATTTAAAAGAATACTGTAAAATGGACACCCTGGCCATGCTCGAAATCCATAAGAAATTACTAACGTTGCATTAAATATCTGGTAGTTACATAAGGTTCACATACGCTCCACATACGCTCCAGGTACGCTTCACATACGCTCCTTACCCTTAAAATCATTACATCCTTTGCACAGAGTTTCCCCCCTTTACTAAAGGGGGGACTAAGGGGGGTTCTGAATTTAATCTTCCTGGAAAGTGTACTCACGAACTTCTTCTTTGGTTTTAACATTCTTTTCTTTCTTACCAAAATGCCGTCTGAAGAATGCAGGGACTGTTTCTTTCCATGTTTCTGCCTTCAAATAAACAACCGGAACCAAAACTAATGTTAAGAACATTGAACTAATCAATCCTCCGATAATTGCCCATGCTAAACCGGATTTCCATTCGGAACCGGAATCCGTAGCCAATGCCAGGGGCAGCATCCCTATAACCATTGCGGTTGTTGTCATTAATATTGGTCTTAACCTGTTTTGACCCGCATCAATTATAGCTTCAAAAGGTGAAAGTCCATCCTCTTTCCTTACCTGGTTAGCTCTGTCAACCAGAAGGATAGCATTTTTACCTACCAATCCTACCAGCATTATTATTCCAAGGATTGAGAAAATGTTCAAAGTTTTCATTGTTAATGCCAGTGCAAGCAAAGCTCCTACCATAGCTACAGGAATTGAAAAAAGTACTATAAAAGGATCTAAGTATGAATCATACAGCGCAACCATAACCATATAAACAAATATAATTGCAGCAAGCATCGCTAAGCCTAAACTGCCGAATGAATCTGCTTGATTTTTTAAGTCACCTTCATATGCTACATCAACACCTTTCGGCAGAATTCCTTTAGCAATCTGATTCTTTAAATCCTGCCCGATACTTCCGCTCGGTCTCCCAATCGCTTGAGAATAGACAGTGACAGCATTTATCCTGTTCCTTCTCTGAAGCTTGGTCGGACCTGTTGTCTGGTAGACATCGGCAAATTGATTTAATTCTACCGGTTCGCCTCTTTTATTTAGGAATGTTAAAGTTCCTATATCGGACATTTTTGACCTGTCAAACTTGTCCAATGAAATCCTTATATCATAATCATCATTTCCATCTCTGAATTTGGAATCATCATCACCTGTTAATGCAACTCTCAAAGCAGCACCGACATCAGCAATGGATAAGCCGAAATTTGCAAGCTTTTCTCTATCTATTTCTATCCTGGTTTCAGGCTTTCCTTCTTCAGAGGATAATCTGACATCTGCAGTTCCAGGAATTTTTTTCAACGCCGCCGCTACTATATCTGCTCCTTTTTTTACATCATTCCTATCGGCACCGTTAACAATTATTTGTATTGGTGTCTGGTTTGCAGTACCGAAAATACCTATCGGATTTACTCTTACTTCAACTCCGGGTATCTTCCATGCATATTTCTTTATCAGTTCACCTATCTCATCTGTCGATTTGTTTCTTTCATCTTTAGGCACTAAAGCAACATCGAGTTCAGATGCATAATTCGAAGACTGCCCAACCAATCCTTCATTTGATGCTCCCACAGTTGTAAATACATTTTTCGTTTCCGGCAGACTCTCAATATATTTCTCAACTTTCTGCGTTACAAAGTTGGTATTCTCAACTGAAGAACCAGGAGATAATTCCAATATTACCGCAAATTCACCTCTGTCTGATTGTGTAATAAATTCACTTCCAATAAAACCGCCCGGAACTAAAAATAAGGCTGCAAAAAACAATACAACTGAAATTGTTATTACTGCCCACCGTTTATTTAATCCCCATCTCAGTACGGAGATGTAATTATCAGCTATTTTCTTAAAGGTTCTTTCAAACCATTCTCCGAACCGTCCTATTAACGTTCCTTGACTTAAGCCTTCCAGCTTACTTATCCTGGAAGCTAGAAGCGGAGTTACGGTAAATGAAACGAACAAGCTTAATAATGTTGAGATTACTACAACAACCGCAAATTCTCTTATTATATTTCCTACCAGACCGCCGGTTAATGCAAGCGGTACGAAAACAACAACATCAACCATAGTTATAGCAAGAGCGGCAAACCCTATTTCATTCCTTCCTTTTATTGCTGCGTTTACTTTATTCTCACCCTTCTCAAGATGATGATGAATATTTTCTAGAACAACGATAGAGTCATCCACAAGAATACCTACTACAAGAGATAATCCAAGCAGGGTCATCAAATTTAACGTATAGCCAAAAGCATATATTACAACGAATGTAGATATTAAGGATGCCGGAATAGCAAGCAACACTATAAATGAATTCCTGTAGCTGTGGAGGAAAAGAAGCATAACAAATGCTACAAGTACAACTGCAAGAGCCAGATCCAGTTTAACTCCGTTCGCAGCATCAATTGTAAATTCCGAACCATCCTGTGCAATATTGAATTTTACATTTTCTTGCGAGAAATCAGCTTCCATGTTCTTAAGTTCTTTTCTTACTAACCTGGAAACATCTACTGCGTTAGCATCGGTCTGCTTCTGTACAAGTATACCTACCGACGGCATACCATTAATTCTGTTTATAGTAGTTACATCTTTTTGACCGTCAACAATTTCAGCAACATCCGACAGCTTTATATCACCGCCTACTTTCGATTTATCTATTACTAAATCTCTGAGAGCATTCACCGAGCTGAATTTTCCTGCAATTCTAACAACAAACTGTTTTTTGCTGTCTTCAATTTTTCCGGTCGGGTAATCCATATTTGAAGATTTAATCGCCTGTGTTACTTGTAAAATCGATAAACCATACGATTTAATCTTATCCGCATTAAGATTTACACGGATCTCTCTTTCTTCACCTCCGACTAAAGTAATTTGCCCTACTCCCTGTATTTTTGCCAGCCTTGGCTGTATTCTATCTTTTATAAATTGATAGAATTGGGTAGACGGCATATCACTCGTTGCTCCCATCCTGATTACCGGAATTTCATCCAGTGCAAATTTTGAAAGCGTAGGAGTTTTTACATCCGTTGGTAAAGTCGATAATATTTCATTGACTTTCCGCTGTGCATTTTGCAAAGCAACATCAACATCAGCCGATTGCTGGAATTGGATCATTACAAAAGAGATCCCTTCCGATGATGTTGTATTCACATTATCAATTTCATCTAATGTAGATATTGCATCTTCAATCGGCTTTGATACTGATGTTTCAACTTCATATGGAGAAGCACCCGGATATACAGTCGCAATCGTAATTACTGGAGGAGTAATCTTCGGTAAAAGTTCGTAATTTAATTGACTGAGGCTGTATAAGCCTAAAACACCCAAAGCTGCGAATATAACCACAATAAGTGTGGGCCTTTTTATCGATAGCTCTGTTATAGTCATAACTAAATCCTTTTTAATTTATTTTTTAGTTCATGTTTTAACACTTGCTCTTGCTCTTGCTCTTGCTCATGCTCTTGCTCTTGCTCTTGCTCTTGCTCTTGCTCTTGCTCTTGCTCTTGCTCATGCTCTTGCTCTTGCTCTTGCTCATGCTCTTGCTCTTGCTCATGCTCTTGCTCTTGCTCTTGCTCATGCTCTTGCTCTTTCTCTTGCCTTGTATCATTGAACAACCATTACTTTATAATTATCTGCCAGGTTATTTTGTCCGTTAACAACAACTTTTTCGCCTTCTTTTAATCCGCTCAGGACTTCAAGATTATTATTATAGGTTGAGCCTACAACTATATCCCTGATTTTAGCTGTACCTTTTTCAACTACAAATACCTGCGGATTTTTTATACTGCCTAACAATGCATCTCTGGGAACTAATAGTTTATCGACTTTGGAAACCGAGTTAAATGATACTTTTCCAAACATTCCGGCTTTTAACGGATGTTCTTTACTGTTCATAAAAGTAACTTCAACCGGGTATGTATGGGCTTCATCTCCTTTATCACTTATCGTCTCAATTTTTCCGGCAAATGAAACTCCCGGATAAACATCGGTTGAAATCTTCACCTTATCGCCTACTTTTAATTTAAATACATCAGATTCGGCTACATTAAGCTTTACTTTCAATTTCAATATATCTACTACTTCGGCTATTACCATAGTTTTGTTTACATAATTTCCTATATCAACTGTTCTTGAAGTAATTACTCCTGAGATTGGAGTTGTTATTTTTGTATCTTCATATTCTTTTTTTGCTGTAATATACTGGGCTTCCGCACTCTGATATGCTAATTTTGCATTTTCTAACTGAGCATCTGTTACAGCTTTTGTAGCAAGCAAAGCCTGGTATCTGTCAAAATCCTTCTTTGTCTTTTGATAATTAACTTCCGCTGTTTTAAAAGCAGCTAGTTTTAATTCATTGTCAAGCTGTATTATAGGGGAACCGGCAGCTTTGTAATCTCCAACTTCCGCATATACCTTTGTTACTCTTCCCTGCGCTTCGGAAACAATTGCTACATCATTATTGCCTGATATTGTCCCTACCAGTTCAAGATTTCTCTCTGCCTTTGATTTTGCAACTTCAGCAACCGTCACCGGATAAGCTTCTATTTTTGCATTCTCAGATTTTGCTTCCATCTTTGCTTTGTTGTTGAGCAGCAATGCCAAAATTGCTCCGACAACTATAAAAGCTATTATGAAATATTTTAACCTTTTCATATAATTTATCCTTTTAATTATTTTAATTTTTCGCCTATTGATTTTTCTAATTTGGCTTTTGCCAATTCATAATCGACCATAGCCTGTATATAATTTGTGTTTGACTGAAGTAAAGCCACTTCCGAATCTAAAAGATCAGAGTTTAAAGCCAAACCCTTCTTAAATGTTTCATCGGTAACACGGTAATTTTCTTGAGCCTGTCTTACACTCTCATTGGCTACCGCAATTTTATCTTTGCTTTGAACAAGATTGAGATAGTTTGAATTCACTTCCAAAACAATATTGTCCTTAATTGTTTTATAAGAATCTTTAGTCTGTTCCAATTGGGCTTCCGCCTGGTCAGTTTTATCAACCGTTGCACCCCAGTTCCATAAATCTACTGATACGGAAACACCTATATCCCATGTATCCTTAAATTTATTCTCTGCAGGAAAAATTCTCTGGTTTGGCTTTGAATAATAGTAATTACCTGCAAGATATATTTGAGGATACCAGTTTGATTCTGCAAGTGTTACTCCTGCTTCACCCGCTTTGATATTATACTGCATAGCCTTCAATTCCGGTCTGTTGGTCATCGCTTTTTCTATGTAATCATCAAGATCGTTTACTTCCTTAGTTTTAATATCAATAGAATCCGGAATTTGAGAATTTGCATTTAGAGGTATACCTATAATATTATACAAATTTATTCTTGCAAGCTTAACGGCATTTTTTGCGTCTATCTGCCTAAGTTCCGATTCCGACAACTGAACCTGGACTTTTAAGAGGTCATTTTTTGTACTTAATCCCTGCTCATAAAAATTCTGTACATTCATCAAATGAGCTTTAATCTGTTCAACATTTTGATCGGTCACTTCCTTTACCTTTTTTGCTTTAAACAAATTCCAGTACGCATTTTTAATATTATATATCAGTTCCTGTTCATCTCTATTATACTGCTCCTGCGTTGCTTTATAATTATATTCCGCAATATTTGAACTGCTTGATAATTTAAATCCGGTAAAAATCGGCTGCTGCAGTGTAACTTTCATGTTATAGTTATCCAGAATTGAAGGTGAAATATTAAAATCACCAAAAGGAGTATTAAGGATAAACGGTGTAATTGCACTTAATCTTGTATATGCAGCTGAAAATTTAAGTGAAGGAAGTCTATTTGTATTTATTTCACTTAACCGTGCATTTGCATAATTAACCTGCATTTTTGACGAATGAAGCATATGACTATTTTCCAGCCCGATTTTTACACTTTCATCTAGTGTAAGTGTACTTTGTTCCTGTGCGAAAATTCCTGCCGACAAGAAAATCAACAGCATGACTGTTTTATTTATATATTTTCTGACATCCATCTAATATCTTTCTCCTTTGCTTGATCTTCAATTTGATAAGAATTGTATTTAATCCTTCCCTCTTCTGAAAAAATACCGCTAAAAATTACTTTTATAACGGATTCAAAAACCTGCTCAACTGAAAATGGCATCTGGGATAGAATCTCGGGATTTATCAATCCCTGTATTGCGCTTGAATAAATTAAAACTATTAACCTCTGATCTATATCTTTTCTGAATATTCCTTTCTCCACACCTGTATTTATTAATTGGGTAAATTTTTGTCTCACGTTCTCTTTACGAAATTCATTTATTTGCTGCCAAACTTCAGGAATATTCCTATGCAGGTCCTCTAAAAGAGGTCCTTGAAGTTTCGAAGATTGATTCCCTATTAAATTCATCATCCTTTTCAGTTTTTCAACAAAATCCATTTCATCATCAGCCAGCAGTGCATCTACATAATCTTTTACTCCGCAGCGCATTTTGTAAATAATCTCCCGTAACTAGCTCTTCCTTACTCGGAAAAAATTTGTATAAAGTCTTTTTACTCATTCCTATATTTGCAGCAATTTCATCCATTGTTACTTTAGAATATCCGAATTTCAGAAACATTTCTTCTGCTCTGCTTAAAATCCGGTCTTTAATTTCAATATCATCTGTCATTGAATTTAACTCCTGTAGAAACTTATTTAGTTTATAGAGTTTCCATATTTTCTAAAAAATAAGCTGATTTCACAGCTTTTCTGTTTCCTTTCTACTTAGGAAACTCTATTTGTATTTTCGGTTTCCAAACTTATGGCAAAAACCAACTCAAGTCAAGTTATTTTTTATTAATTCTAAAATCTTTCCATGACTTGTGATATGAATAGATAAACGGTCAAAAATTTATATGTAGAGCTTTAAAACCTCCGGGGTTTTCCTTAACCCCGGAGGTTTGTCTCCACACTACAAACTACACACAACATACTACATACGACAACCCAACCAACCAACCCCCACAACCTACCCCCTACTTTGGGTTCCGTGATTTGTGCTACCGGCAGTTTCTTGTATTTATAGCTCAAAAATTATAATTTGCCTGTTCAATATCACAAGTATACTTACCAAAATAAGCTTTGCTTTGGCTTAAATCACCTTAGGGTAAGTTTTTCTAATAATTATTACTGACAAAATCGGTAAAAAGAGGGTTATAACATGAACAATGGAAATAATATAGATTTGGAAGTTGAGGAGATTGAAACAAGAGAATGGCTATATTCACTTGATTATGTTCTTGAACATGGTGGTCCGGAACGTGTAAAAGACCTTTTACATCAACTGCAAATTCGTGCTCAAAAATTCGGGGTAGAAATACCATTTACTGCTAATACTCCATATATAAATACAATCCAAAGAGAAAAACAACCACCCTACCCTGGCGACAGAGAAATTGAAAGAAGAATAAAAAGTCTAATTCGCTGGAATGCTATGGCAATGGTGGTACGTGCAAATAAAATGGAAAGCGGTATCGGTGGGCATATTTCTACTTATGCTTCAGCTGCTACTCTTTATGAAGTCGGTTTTAATCATTTTTTTCATGGCAAAGGTGATAATTACGATGGAGACCAGATTTATTTTCAAGGTCATGCCTCACCCGGCATTTATGCACGTGCTTTCCTCGAAGGTAGATTAACAATCGAACAAATGAATAACTTTCGTAGAGAATTAAAACCGGGAGGAGGTCTATCTTCTTACCCACATCCATGGTTGATGCCTAATTTCTGGGAATTCCCTACTGTTTCGATGGGTCTGGCACCTATCATGGCAATTTACCAGGCTAGATTTAATAGATACCTCGAAGATAGAGGTTTGAAAAATAATAAGAATAGAAAAGTTTGGGCCTATTTAGGTGATGGTGAAACTGATGAGCCGGAAACTCTTGGAGCAATTAGTCTTGCTGCAAGAGAAAAATTAGATAACCTTATTTTTGTTATTAATTGCAACCTCCAGAGATTGGACGGTCCCGTAAGAGGGAACGGAAAAATAATCCAGGAACTGGAAGCAATTTTCAAAGGTGCAGGCTGGAATGTAATAAAAGTAGTCTGGGGAAGCGATTGGGATCCTATCCTGGAAAAAGATAAAGAAGGAATATTAGTAAAAAGATTAGGTGAAATTGTAGATGGTCAATATCAAAAATATTCTGTAGAAACCGGGAAATATATTCGTGAACATCTTGTTGATGGTGATGAATACCTGGAAGATCTATTTAAAAATCTTTCCGATGAAGAGCTGAGAAAAATGAAACGCGGCGGCCATGATCCTGAGAAAGTTTATACTGCTTATAGAGCTGCTGTTGAACATACAGGCTCTCCAACAGTAATTCTTGCAAAAACTATAAAAGGTTACGGACTTGGTGAAAGCGGTGAAGGTAAAAATATAACACACCAGCAGAAAAAATTAAATGAAGAAGAATTAAAAGAATTTAGAGCCAGGTTTGGTATCCCCATTTCCGATGAGGAAATTGCAAAGGCTCCTTTTTACAGGCCAAGCGATGATACTCATGAAATGCAGTACTTTAAAAGAGCACAGAGAAAAATTGGGAGGTTTTGTACCAACACGAAAAACAGATATTAGACCTATTAAAACTCCCCCCGAAGATATATTTGAAGAGTTTTATAAAGGAACGGAAGGACGTGAAGCATCTACAACAATGGTTTTTGTGAGACTTCTTGCCAAACTTCTTAAAGATAAAGAAGTTGGTAAATATATAGTTCCGATTGTTCCTGATGAAGCAAGAACATTTGGAATGGAGGCTTTATTCAGGCAGGTAGGTATTTATTCTCACGTCGGTCAGCTGTACGAACCCGTTGATAAAGAAAGTCTTCTATATTATAAAGAGGCTAAGAATGGTCAGATCCTTGAAGAAGGCATTACCGAAGCCGGGGCAATGTCCTCTTTTATTGCCGCCGGAACTGCCTATGCAACCCATGGCATTAACATGATTCCTTTCTTTGTTTATTATTCCATGTTCGGTCTGCAGAGGATCGGCGATCTTTTCTGGGCTGCCGGTGATATCCAGGCAAAAGGATTTCTGCTTGGAGGTACTTCAGGCAGAACAACACTTAGCGGTGAAGGGCTGCAGCACCAGGATGGCAATAGTCACCTTCTTGCATATACAATTCCAAATCTCGTTGCTTATGATCCTGCATTCGCATTTGAAATTGCAGTAATCGTAAGAGACGGTATAAGAAGAATGTATGAAGAGCAGGAAAATATCTTTTATTATATGACAATAATGAATGAAAATTATTCTATGCCTCCGATGCCTGAAGGTGTTAAAGATGGAATTATTAAGGGTATGTATAAGTTTAAATCTTCTTCTAAGAAAAGTGCTAAAATGAGAGCTCATCTGTTCGGCAGCGGAACTATATTAAATGAAGTATTAAAAGCTCAGGAAATTCTTGAAGATGAATATAAGGTATCAGCAGATGTCTGGAGTATTACAAGTTATAAGGAATTAAGACGCGATGCATTAAATGTCGAAAGATGGAATATGCTCCATCCTGGAGAAGAATCTAAGGTTTCTTATATAACGCATACTCTTAAAGATGAAAAAGGTGTATTTGTAGCTGCATCCGATTATGTAAAAGCTCTACCCGATTCCATTTCCAAATGGTTTCCCGGCAATCTGATTTCTCTGGGTACTAATGGTTTCGGAAGAAGTGAAGGAAGAAATGAACTTAGGGACTTTTTTGAAGTCGATGCAAAGCATATAGTGCTCGCAACTTTATATGCACTATATAAAGATGGAAAAATGAAAATAGAACAGATTGAACAGGCAATAAAAAATCTGGAAATAAATCCATCAAAGTTAAATCCTATGATTTCATGATTTAGTAATAAATGCGGTTAAAAAACTTTGGCATTCAAACTTAATCGAACTAAAAATAATTTTATTAAAGGATCATTATGGCACAAGAATTCAAACTGCCTGAATTGGGAGAAAATATAGAGTCAGCAGATGTATTAAGTGTTTTGGTTAAACCGGGCGATGAAATTGAAAAAGAACAGAGCGTTATTGAAATAGAAACAGATAAAGCTACAATTGAAGTACCCTCCAGCATTTCTGGTAAAATAAAAGAAGTTTTAATTAAACAGGGTGATAGTGTAAAGGTAGGTCAAACTATTCTAATAATGGAAAATGGTGAAGATAAGGCTAAAGCCGGTCAGAAAAATGAAAAAGAGGAACCTGACGTTAAAGAGGAAAATAAGGAGACCGGGAAAGCTGTAAAAGAAGAAACTTCTTCCAAAGAAGAATCTAAAGAGAAAATCGAACAGAAAGCACCTCCCGAACCTAAAAAACCTGAAGGGGGTACAGAAGTAATTGAATTAAAATTACCCGAACTCGGTGAAAATATTGAATCGGCAGATGTTTTGAATATTCTTGTGAAAGAAGGAGATAATATTCAAAGGGATCAGGGAATTTTAGAAATAGAAACGGATAAAGCTACGATTGAAGTTCCCTCTACACTTACAGGCAAAGTAGTAGAAATTCTTGTAAAACCCGGTGATAAAGCTAAAGTAGGACAGACTTTATTGAAAGTTGAAACTGGCAAACAAGCTGCTAAAGTGGATAAGGAAGAAAAAAAGACTGAGGTAGAAAAACCCGCCGCAGAGAAAAGTGAGGCTGCAGAAGAGAAAGCTGCGGAAAGCAAAGAAACTCCTAAAGGTGAAAGATCTACTTTCATGCCCGGCGAAATTGACAATCAACCCCCCATTATGAAAGATGCTGCCCCTGCCGCTCCATCAGTAAGAAGAATTGCCAGAGAAATCGGTATTGATATTAGACAGGTTCCCGGTTCCGGCCCTGGCGGAAGAATATCCATGGATGATGTTAAATCTTTTGCAAAGCAGTTAAATGAAGGCCGCACTATAACTCCCGGTATGCCTGTTCAGCAGGAAACACTACCCGATTTCTCAAAATTCGGAGAAATTGAACGAAAGGAAATGAATAAGATTCGTTCAACAACTGCGGTACATCTCAGCTATGCATGGGCTTCAATTCCTCATGTTACCCAGCATGATAAAGCTGACATCACAGAACTTGAGAAGATGAGAAAAGCATTCGGTCCGAACGTTGAAAAAGAAGGGGGCAAATTAACTGTTACTGCAATACTATTAAAAGTTATTACATCTGCTTTGAAAGTATTTCCAAAATTCAATAGCAGCATTGATTTAAATAAAAAGGAAATTATTTACAAGAAATATTTCAATGTCGGCGTTGCCGTCGATACGGAAAATGGTCTTATAGTCCCGGTACTTAAGAACGTAGATAAAAAGAATATTACAGAGCTTGCCGTTGAATTAGGGAACATAGCTGAAAAAGCAAGGAATAGGAAAGTTTCTCTCGAAGATCTTCAGGGAGCATGTATTACAATTACAAATCTTGGAGGAATAGGCGGAACTTCATTTACTCCTATCGTCAATTCACCGGAAGTAGCCATTCTCGGAGTTTCCAGAGGGACTTATGAACCTGTTTATAATAACGGGGAATTTAAACCCCGTTTAATGCTTCCGCTGTCTCTTTCTTATGACCATAGAATAATCGATGGTGCAGATGCCGCAAGGTTTTTAAGGTGGGTGTGTGAAGCATTGGAGCAGCCGATGAAATTGCTGGTGGAAGGGTGAACATGTTCAAGAGTAAGTTCAAGCTTAAGTTCAAGAAGTTCAAGTTTTAAGGGAATAATAAATGGCAATTAAATTAGCAGTAGTTGGTGCAGGACCGGGCGGATATGCCGCTGCGTTTCTTGCAGCAGATTTAGGTTTAGATGTTACACTTATCGACCGGGAAAAAAATCCCGGTGGTGTCTGCTTATATCGTGGATGCATCCCTTCCAAAGCATTACTTCATGTTGCTAAACTGATTAATGAAACAAGGGAAGCAAAACATATGGGATTGGATTTCCCGGAACCCAAAATAAATATCGATAGATTAAGGGAATGGAAAAATGAAGTTGTCGGTAAAATGACCGGCGGATTGGGTATTTTATCTAAACAGAGGAAAGTAAATTATATTCAGGGAAATGCTACTTTTATAAGTTCAAAAAAATTGAAAATAGAAAAGGAATGACGGATCGGCTGATGAACTTACTTTTGATAAAATAATTATAGCTTCAGGTTCTGTTATTGCCACTATCCCTTCATTAAATATTGAAAGTAAAAGACTATTAAATTCTACCACAGCATTGGATTTGCCTGAAATTCCCAAAAGTCTTTTAGTAATTGGAGGTGGATATATTGGTCTGGAACTAGGCTCGGTCTATAATTCTTTAGGTTCAAAAGTCTCTGTAGTCGAAATGATGCCTGGTTTATTACCCGGAGCTGACCGTGACCTGGTATCATTCCTTGCAAAAAGAATTGATAAAAGTTTTGATAAGGTGATGCTGAATTCAAAAGTCCTGGAAATGAAAGAAGTAAATAACGGAATAAATGTCAAAATAAAAGGTGAAGACGGTAAAGAATTTGAACAAGTCTATGACTATGTTTTAATGTCAATCGGAAGAAAACCGGAAACAAAAGGACTTGGCCTGGAAAATACAAAAGTACAGATAAATCAAAGAGGATGGATTAAGGTTAACCAGCAGCTTAGAACAGATGATCCTGATATTTATGCAATTGGTGATATTGTCGGTGAGCCTATGCTGGCACACAAAGCCTCCCATGAAGGTATGACTGCTGTTGAAGCAATTGCCGGGCATAAAGTTGCTTTCGAACCAAGGGCAATTCCCGCAGTTGTCTTTACAGATCCTGAAATTGCTTGGGCAGGTATAACAGAAAATTATGCCAAAGAAAATAATATTAATTATAAGGTTGCAAAATTTCCTTGGGCTGCTTCGGGAAGAGCTACTACATTAGATAGAAGCGACGGCGTTACTAAAATATTAATTGATCCCGAATCCGAAAGAATTATTGGTGTAGGGATTTGCGGTCCGGGCGCCGGAGAGTTAATCGCCGAAGGAGTCCTGGCAATTGAAATGGCTGCTAATGTTACTGACCTGAAATTGACTATTCATCCCCACCCGACTTTATCTGAAACCTTAATGGAGGCAGCGGAGGTATTCTTCGGGCAAAGTACACATATTTATAGACCGAAAAGAAATTGATATTAATTATAATTTTGGTGTTTAAATAATATTTTTCCTATTTTGAAATGTTCATTTACTGATTTCTGCGGGGATTAAGACGGAAGCTTTTATATAACATCGTGCAATCCGATTGTTTTCTTTTCAAGTACTTTATAATTTCCACCAAATTTGAGAATTGTTCTTTATTTAAAATAATGTGAGTTCTGTATAAGTTTTTATTTTTCAAATTGATACATAATCTTCATTCGGCTTTATTTTGGACAGTAATTCCCTGGATAATATGCTAAAATCAAGGTTTTTTTTTTGCATACTTATTGATGTTATCTGAGACTAAAGGTTTTAATCCAATGTCCATTTATATTTTTTTTGCTCTTGACTTTCATAAAATTAAAACGAATTTTTAACAAGAATGAATAGCAGTCCGGAAGATAATAGTTTTAATATTGAATCTTTTTTCAAAGTTATCCAAAATGTACCTATAGGAGTTTTATTATTTTCGTCGGATTGGAAGATAAACTTTGTTAATGAAAATTTTTATCAATTCGGAAGTCTTTACCAGATAAATACTTCTTCAATAATTGAAAATAATATACTCCAATATCCTTTATTTCCCTCTTACGACATTTCCCTGGAATTAAAGAAATTAGAGCAGGGATACTCCTTCGAAACTGAAATTGCAGATATAAAAACTAAAGACGGAAGAATTTCCCTTGTAGTTAAAGCTTCCCCCATTTTTGAGAATGAAAATTTTGCGGGTGGGATTCTTATTATCGAAGATCTTAAAATTATCGATAAGAATTATGATGAAAATGCACTTACCCTCAATCATTTTGAAAAAGCTGCCGGCAGATACAATAATCTCCTGTTAATTACAGATCCTCAGGGCTTTATCAAATATTATTTCGGTAAAAATAACAGGAGATTAAGATCCGACCTATCAAGAAATGAAGATATTTCTGTCTATGAAATGTTTAACCGGGAAATCCATAAAGACTTTAGTCATAAATTTGAATCTGCTAAAGAAAAGTTAATTACTGAGAAATGTAAAGTAGAATTCTTTGTTGACGAAGTTATATACTACTACGATTGTATCATTGAACCTCTTCAGAATGATAACGGGGACTTACAATTTATTTTTATCTGGCTTAATGAAATAACAGAAATAATAAAAAATGAAAAATTAATTCAGAAAGAATTAAATAGGTTAAAACAATATAGGTATATAATTGATTCCTCATCTGATCCCGTATTCATTATTGATGAAGATGGCAATATAAATTTCTGGACCGGCCCGGTTGAAGAATTATTCGGCTATACAAAGGAAGAAATCACGGGAGAGTTTTTAGGGCGGTTCTTTGTTCATTTTGATCAGATCTATTTCTCTGATATTAAAAATCGCTTACAGACATCAAAAACATGGAATGACGAATTAACTATATTAACTAAAGATAATTCCGAAAAAATAATCTATTCAAAGTTTTCATTATCAGAAGAATCGGATAACAATATTATAGTAATCTGTTCCGATATTACTGAAAAAAATCAAAGGGAAAAGGAATTAAAGAACTCCGAAGAAAAGTTCAGAAATATATTCTACACTATTGATAAACCTCTTTGTGTTTTGAATACCGACAGTTACATAATTAATACAAATAAAAGGTTAATTTCCGAACTAAAATATTCCGAAAAAGAATTATTAAACAAGAATATTAGGAATATAATTGATCCCGGTTTCATAAGGGAAACGTCATTTGAATTAAGATCTTATTTAAATACCCCCGCGTCAAATATACCTTTTATAACTGGTAACGGTGAAAAGATAATTCTTTCATCTACTTTTAATCCCGTTCATGATGAGGATGGGAAAATAGTAAACATAAATTGCTTTTTTGAAAATATTACAGATGAGTTTAATATTGATGAAGAAATGAGATTTTTTAATTCGGTATTTAAATCTTCTCCTGAAGGAATTGCTGTAGAATTTAAAGGTAAAATAATTCATGCAAATAAAATATTTGCTGATATCTTTGGTTATGAAAACCGGGAAGAGTTTGTAAATAAGGATCTCCTTGAAATAACAGCCAGCAGCGATGTACTTAGAAATGCAGAATATTTTCAGCTTATTGAAAAGAAAAAAATCGGTTTGGGAAGATTGGAGTTTTTAGGAAGACGTAAAGATAACTCTAATTTCTATGCTGAAATCTCAGCTTCGGTTTTTGAAATGAATAATAAAATGTTCACTGTAATTATCGCAAGGGATATTACCGAAAGGAAAAAAGTTCAGAGTGCTATTACTGATTCTGAAGAGAAATATAGAAATATAATTGAGAGTATAGATGATTTTCTGTATACCTATGAAAGAATACACAATATACTTAAGCCTGTTTTTCTTACTTCTTCGGTTGAAAAAATTACAGGGTATTCACAGCATGAATTTTTAAATGATTCAAAGTTATTAGTGAAAATAATACATCCGGATGATCTTTCTTCTTTCAAACAAAAGCTTAGAGGATTATTTAAAAGCAGAATTCTTAGTTCGGAAGAAATTGAATATAGGATTATAAATAAAACCGGAAACATTGTCTGGATACGGAATAAAATAAATGTGATTAGAGGAAATAGCGGAAGAATTCAAAAAGTTTATGGATTAATTAGCAATATTTCTCTAAGAAAAAAGGCAGAGGAAGAATTAATTAAAACTAGCGAGAATCTGGTTAAACTTAACGAAACTAAGGATAAGTTTATTTCAATTGTTTCTCACGATTTACGAACCCCGTTCAGCTCAATTCTTGGATTCACTGATCTTTTACTAACTGACGAGGATTTAACCGAAGAAGAAAAAAATCAGTATATAAAATATATCAGGGATTCATCAAAATCGATGCTTTCACTTGTTAATTCTCTTCTAGATTGGACCCGTTTACAAACGGGAAGGATTAAATTCGAGCTGGAAAGAGCGGATGCTGGTTTTATTGTCGAAAAGTCCATAAATGCACTTTCGGGTTCTGCATTCCAAAAAAATATTGAACTCAAATCATTGGTCAGGGATGATATTTTTGTTTTTGTAGACAAAGAATTAATAGGACAGGTATTTAATAACTTAATTTCAAATGCAATTAAGTTCACAAGAGAAAACGGAAGCATAGTTATTTCTGTTAATCCAACTGAGAAACCCAGATTTATTGAGTTTTCGGTTAAAGATAATGGCGTTGGTATAAAAGAAGGTAATATTAAATATTTATTCAAAGTTGAATCAAAATATACATCGGAAGGAACTTCGGGTGAAAAAGGGAGCGGTCTCGGACTTTCACTCGTAAAAGAAATTGTTGAAAAGCATGGCGGTAAGATCTGGGTTGAATCTGAATATGGAAAAGGTTCCGATTTTAAATTTACTTTGCCTATTGCTTCGGCTGATATCTTGCTTGTAGATGATAGTAAAACAGACAGACTGCTGTATTCTAAGATATTAAAAAATATTACTCCCGATTATAATGTTACACTTGCTTCAAACGGGAAAGAAGCTCTCGATATTATTAATATTTCGCCGGCTGCTTTAATCATTACCGACCATAATATGCCTGTAATGAATGGTTACGAGCTTGTACAGACTATTAACAAATCCAGCAGCAAAGGTAAACCTCCCATAATAATTTTAAGCGGAGACATTACCAGGAATGAAGTTGATGATTATAACCGGCTCGGAATTGAATTTGTTTTTCATAAACCTGTAAACTTAAGTCTATTCAAACTTGCGGTAGAAAAATCGTTAAAGGAAGGCTTAAAAAATTAAATCTTCCGGAGTACCGCTCCTGTTGATGCATGCAGAATAATTTGTTCTGATATTATTCCTAAAGGTTCTATTCCTGCTTTTTCTTCATTTACTAATATTTTCCATTCACCTTCCGGTATAGAAAATGCCTGCTGCTTTTCAGGATTTGCATTAAAAAGTACAATAAAATTTTCTCCGCTGTATCCTATTAAATACCCTAATGCAAATGGATTATCCGCAACATCCATAAATTTTATACTTTCATAATCTGCTTTTTTAAAAGACTCATATCTGTTTCTTAATGAAATCAATCCTTTATAATAATCATGCAGCTCTTCATTTAGCTGTACATGGCTGTAGTTTATATAGTTTGTCGGGTTATCTTTTTCATAACTATTGTGATCCATCATCCCTTTATTATTGTCAGGAATATTTTCTTGGGGAAATATTACTTTGCTTCTTGCAAATTCCTGTCCTTCATGAATCATTACCATCCCCTGAGAAGTAAATAAAAAAAGTGCGGATAATTTATTTAGTTTTAATTGAAGGGGGGTAAGTTTTGCATGTTTGTCGACATTCTTTATAACTTTTTCAGGTTTTACTTCTTTAGTCCCTATTCTAATAAAATCTCCAAGAGTGTATCCATCATGAGATTCCAGGTAATTAACCGAATGTTCTTTCTTCTGAAATAAACCATTTTCATCTTTTGTGAGAGTTCCGTTTACATAGCTTTTAATTCTTTCAAAATTATTAAGCGCATACCAGTGACCAAATATCCATCCTAAACCTTTTATTGGGTTTTCGCCTTTTATACCGTTTCTAAATTGATCATTCCAGCTTCCCCACCCTCTCAAAGAAAATCCCGCAGGATCGTAGCTTCCGCCCCATGGTTCTGCAATAAAAACAACATTGGGATTTATCAACCGTGCCTGTTTAATTACTTCTTCAATAGTCTCCCAATCAATGAGTTTTGCAAGATCAAAGCGGAATCCGTCAATATGATATTCCTCCATCCAGTATAATATACTTTCTATAATCATTCTACGGGACATCGGTCTTTCGCTCTTAAAGTCATTCCCGGTGTAGCTTTCGGAAATGAAATTTCCTTTTTCATCCAGACGGAAATAATATTCTTTGTCAATTTGCTTTAAATTTCCTAATTCATACTCCGATATGTGATTATAGACTACATCCATAATGACGGCTATTCCTTCTTTATGGAAGGCTTTAACCATATCCTTAAAATCATTTACCTGTTTCGCTGATTCGCCGTGCCATTTATTTAATTCTATTTTTTTTGTATTTATACTATAATATGCTTCCGGTGCAAAGAATGCTGCTGTCATATATCCCCAGTGGTTTATTTCATACGGATTCCATGTGTTATACTTCCCATGAAGGGAATTCTCGTAAGGTGATTCAATATTTCCAAACTCCTGCGAAGGTAATAATTCAATAGTATTAACACCTAAACTTTTAATATAATCAATCCCTCCTGGTTTACCTTTTTCAATTAGTCCATGATATGTTCCTGGTTCTAATGCTCCTGAGGAAGGATGTGCAGTCATATCTCTTATATGCATTTCATAAATGATAAGATCACGCCAGTCTCTTTGGATCCAATCATCCCCCTGCCAATCATAATCATTATCTTTCACTAGTATAGATTTTCTTGGATTGAAGTATGTATTGAAAGTTGCAACTGCCTTTGAATATGGATCAATTGATAATTCTACATGATCAGATAATAAATCTCCGGTATGATAAACACGGTATCCGTAGAATAGTCCGTAATTATCACCTTCCATTGTGTACTCCCATACAGCATCTTCATCCTTTTTCATTTCATAAGAATTGCCGGTACTATCATCAACCGAAGCAAAAACGAAAAGCAATACTTTCAGGGCACTTGGTGCAAATAATCTAAAGTAGGTTTTACCATTCTCAATAAAAGTTCCTAATTTTTTCCCCGAATAATATTTATCAAGGTCTTTAAGCTTGTTTAAATATTTAGTTTGCTTGCCTGTAATCTTTGGTTTATCTGTAATAAGCAAAATATTTCCTTTACAAATTTTAGAATCACAGAATAGCAAAATTATAAGAAAAATTAAACATTTCATGTTAATTTTAATAAAAATATCTTACTCAAGACACACTTGAACAACGAAACTGTAATAACCGATGCTTAACCTCAGATTATTTTCCCTTCGGAGAATAAAATGCTCTTAGCTCCAGGAGCGAAATATTATTAGAGACTATATTGCATTCCTGAATAGAATTTTGAACACCGAAGGTGTGAAATTATTGTAGATAATATATAATGTAGCAATACACAAATCCCGAAGGGATGAAATAAATAAACAAGAATCACTTCGCGGCAAAAGAAATCAGTGCTGGCTTGACTTGAGTAAATATGCTTTAATAAATTTATTCAAATCTCCGTCCATCACGCCCTGCACATCTGAAGTCTCTTCGTCCGTCCGGTGATCCTTAACCATATTGTACGGATGAAAAACATAAGAACGAATCTGGCTTCCCCATTCTATTTTCATTTTACTCTTTTCAACCTCATCCAATTCTGCTTCTTGTTTTTCAACTTCAAGTTGATACAGCTTTGATTTTAACAGCTTCATAGCATTTGTGCGATTCTGCAGCTGTGAGCGTTCGCTCTGACATGCAGCAACTACACCTGTTGGAAGATGTGTAATTCGAACGGCAGTTTCAACTTTATTTACGTTTTGTCCCCCTTTACCGCCGGAACGGTAAGTATCGACCCTTAAATCCGCAGGATTTACTTCAATTTGAATTGTATCATCAATTTCCGGAATTACGAATACAGATGCAAAAGAGGTATGTCTCCTTTTGTTTGAATCAAATGGTGAAATTCGTACTAATCTATGAACTCCATTTTCTGCTTTAAGATAACCGTAAGCAAATTCACCGTCAACTTCTATTGTTGTGCTTTTTATCCCGGCTCCGTCTCCTTCGAGGATATCAACAATTGTCATTTTAAAATCATTCTGCTCTCCCCACCGCAAATACATTCTCATTATCATCTCTGCCCAGTCTTGTGCTTCTGTTCCCCCGGCTCCTGAATGAATTGTAAGAATGCAGCTTTTATCATCATCCTTCCCGCTTAGCATATTCTTAAATTCTACTTCTTCAAGAGACTTTTCCAGAGATTGCAGTTCGTCCTCTATCTCTTCAAAATAAGAAGTGTCTTCCTCCATTTGGGCAAGCTGAATAAACTCTTCTATGCTTTTGGCTTTATTATCAAGATTTTGCCATAACTTAACCCAAAACTCTAATGATTTTATTTCCTGCAGTACTTTTTGCGCCCCCATTTGGTCTTCCCAAAAGTTAGGCTGAAGCACCCGGTTCTGAAGTTCTTTTATTTTGGAATCTTTATTATTGACGTCAAAGATAACCTCGTAGATGTTCGATCCTGGAGTTAAACTGGTCTAATAATTTTTTTTCTTCTTCGTACATATAATCCTCAAAAGTTAAAGGTCAAAATTTAAAAGTTAAAAATACTTATAATCTATTTACTATTCTGGAATTTCTAATTCCATTCTCATTAAGGCGGCAGCAAGTGTTTTTCCCTGAGCATCATGCTTAAGTGATACAGTCCCGCCTCCGCCTAAAGTATCGTGCAAAAGAAAATTTAAAGCCCTGATATTTGGTAATTCATATCTCTCCACTTCACCTTTACATATTCCTCTAAAATGTTCTTTAACTCTTTCTTCTGTTAATTGTTTCAGTATAATATTATAACCTTTTTCATCATAAGCAATTATTCCAATATTGGCTGCATCGCCTTTGTCCCCGCTTCTGCCATGACAGATATTTTTTAATTGTATCTTCATAATGATATACCCGAATTAGGTTCAAACAATGATATTATTCTCACTTCCGGCTGAACAAGTTTTTTAGGAATTAAAGCAGGCCAGTAAGCAACAACTTCACTTGGTTTTGGTCTTCCACCTGCAAATCCTGTAACAGCCGGAGGACCTGTTAAGATCAATGGGGCTATCTCTTTACCGAATCTTTCAACAGAATTATAATCTTTTGATCTTACGGATACTCTTAAAACTACTTCATTGATATTTTCTTCATCCATTTCTTTCGCCAGCGATTCATGACATGCATTATATCCCAAAAATTCAGTTCTTATCTCATCAAATTTCAAATCAAGATTCTGTATTCTTTTTCTAAGTATTTTATCTGCTGCCTTAGCTTTTGTTAGCGCCTGAGGCCATGAATAAGTTAAACTTCCGGAGGCTGAAAAACCCGCAGAATAAGAACAGGAAACCTTATAAAATTCCGTTTCCTTTTTCCCCTTTACATTATATACTTTTACTCTGTCTTTCCCTTGATCATCTAATTTAATAGAAGTAAAGTCAGCTACACAGTCGGGAGTAATATATTGAACCGGATCTCCTATCTCATAAACAAGTTGTTCGGCAACCGTATCAAAAGAAACTTTTCCACCAGTATTAGGATGCTTTGTTATAATTATTTCTCCGTTAGAATAGGCTTCCGCAATTGGAAATCCGACTTCTGCAAGGTTATCAATTGACTCCCAGTCACCTAAAAAATTTCCTCCAGAAGACTGTGCTCCGCATTCTAAAATGTGCCCTGCTACTGTGCCTGCCGATAACAAATCATATTCATCTTTTTTCCATCCGAATTCGAAAATCATTGGAGCTAAAGTTAAGCCTGTATCGGTTGTTCTTCCTGTAATTACAATATCAGCTCCTTTTTGCAGAGCTTCGACAATAGGAAAGGCACCAAAATAAACATTTGCACTTAATATTTTATCTTTAATTAGCTTAATAGATTCGCCTGTTTCCATATTATTTAATTCGGAACCTGTTGAAATGATTTCATCAATTCTATCCTTAATATCGTCTCCTATAACAATTCCGATCTTTAATTCTTTTATTCCTATATCTTTGGCTATTTGTATAACTGATTCTGCACATGAAACTGGGTTCACCCCGCCGCCGTTAGTTATTACTTTAATGTTTTTTTCTTTACATATAGGAAGAATTTTTTTCATTAAATCAGGAATATCGCGTGCATAACCAAAATTGGGATTCTTAATTTTCTGTTTTTGAAGAATAGACATGGTTACTTCGGCAAGGTAATCCATTACTAGGTAATCAATATCTCCTTTTGTTACCTGGTGGTAAGGTGCATCAATGAGGTCACCCCAAAAACCCTGTCCCGATGCTATTTTTATTTTATCTTTCATAAATTTTTCTTTTATAAGGCTAAGACTTGCTTCTGAATTTCCTTAGCTATTTTAGATAAATCATCTTTATTTTCAATATTAAACCATATGATTCTTTTATCTCCATTAAACCATGTCAATTGTCTCTTTGCGTATCGTCTTGTATTTCGTTTTACTAATTCAATAGCCCTTTCGAGAGTAATTTCTCCGTCTAGATAAGAAATAATTTCTTTATATCCGACAGTATTTAATGAATTTAACTTTTTATCATAGCCCATATTCAAAATATTTTTTACCTCTTCAACTAGTCCGCTCGAAATCATTTGGTCAATTCTATGTTCAATGTTTGAATATAATTTATTACGTTCCCAATTTAGTCCGAATTCATAGAATTCTATATCAAGATTTCTATCATGTTTCTGCTGCTGCTTCCAGATCGGCTCTCCGGTTTGATGATAAACCTCAAGAGCTCTTAAAACACGTTTCCAGTTCTGCGGCAGCATCTTTGAAGCACTCAAAGGATCAACTTTTTTTAGTTCATTATAAATATATTCATTTCCATATAATTCCTTTTGTTTCAGCAAAAAATTTCTATATTCTGTATTAATATCTGCCGAATCAAAAATCCCGTCAACTACAGCCTTAATATATAATCCCGAACCTCCTACAATTACAGGTATTTTATTATTTTGTATAAGTTTTTCGACAACCTCCAGTGCATCATTTTCAAATTTACTGGCATTATAGTATTCATCGGGATTTAACGAATTAATAAAATGATGCTTAAATTTCCTCAAAGTATCGGCATCAGGTTTTGCAGTGCCAATATCAAGATATTTATAAAACTGCCTGCTGTCTGCAGAAATAATTTCAGTATTAAAAAACCCGGCTATTAATATACCTAATTCTGTTTTACCTGAACAGGTAGGACCGGCTATTACGATTATTTTTCGTTCCAACCTTCTCTGCCGATCAGTGGTACAAAAGTAAATTCCGGTATATCCTTTTCTTCAAATTTTTCTTCATCTATCTTGGATATGATTTTTAACATTTGCGAATGTTTGGTTCCTACCGGTATAACTAATCTGCCATTAACAGCTAATTGTTTTATGTACGCACCCGGAACTGATGGTGAACCTGCAGTTACTATAATTCCGTCATACGGAGCAAATTCTTTCCATCCAATAGTTCCGTCACCAAATTTTGTGTGAACTCTTATTCCTAATTTATCAAAAAGTTTTTGAGTATTAGAATAAATTTCGAATTGCCGTTCAATGCTGTAAACTTTCATGCCCATATATTTTAGAATTGCAGCCTGATATCCCGAACCGGTGCCGATTTCCAGGACATTTGAATCCGGTTTCAAATTTAATGCTTGAGTCATAAAGGCAACTGTATACGGCTGGGAAATTGTTTGTCCATAACCAATTGGCAATGCAACATCTTTATATGCATGAGGTTTTAAGGCTTCAGGAATGAACAGATGTCTTTCAACTGAACCTATTGCTTTAAGCACATTGATATCGGTTATTCCGTTCAAAGATAGTTTATCAACTAATTCCTGTCTTTCTGTTTCAAACATTTGAATATTATTTTCAGATTTTAGAATATTATACAAAAATAAACATAATATTTTATAAATTTATTGTTCTAATAATTCTTTTTTGAAATCCGAAATATGAATGAAGTAATAAATATTATACTAGGTGCACTATTAATAATGGGTATGAGAATCTGTGATGTATCTATTGATACTTTTAGAATGATTTTAGTTATTCAGGGCAAAAAATATTTAGCCGGTATCGCTGGATTTGTCGAAGTATTAATCTGGATTTTTGCAATTAGATTTATAATGCAGCATCTTGACAATATTGCAAATCTATTCGGATATGCAACCGGCTATGGTTTAGGCAATATAATAGGTATAACAATAGAACAAAAAATAGGTTTAGGTCATGTCCAGTTAAGTGTTATTTCAAGACATTATACAGATCTTATTGCTGATACTCTGAGAAAATCAAAATACGGTGTAACGATTCTTCCCGGTGAAGGCGGATCGGGAGGAGTATCGATTATTTTACTGATTACTCCCAGAAAAACACAAAAGAAAGTAATTAATTTAATTGAGACTATAGATCCTAATGCCTTTATAACAGTTCAGTATTCATTACCATTTAGGGGATTCATGAGAGGAACGAGGAGATGATGGAATGAGTAGAATGGGTGGAGAATCTGTGTGAATATCAGCTCCAAAAATTCTTACGAAATAGCGTAGGTTTTCAGCCATTTTTTTACTTCTAAGTAGTTAAATTACTTTAACCCAACCTTAACCCTAGCTTCAATAAATGCACCCCTTAAAATCAAATTTTCACATTTCAAACATAAAATGACTTTGTGCACAATCGCCTTCGTTCCTCAAGGGTAAATCAATGATAAATCCAAGATAACTCCTAGGTAACTCCTAGGTAACTCCTAGGTAACACTAGGGCCTTTATTTCTCCCTTAGAGGGACTTCACTATATTGATAATCTATCCAATTTTTATCTCTATTCTGACAAAATCATTTTATGGTTATTTGAGACTTTCTAGGGGCTGACTAAAAAGTGTCATTCCGGACCTGTGCTGATGTAAATCAGTATTGACCCGGAATCTAACCTTGTAATTTTGCGCTGAAAACAGATGCTGAATCAAGTTCAGCATGACAATCTCTACTTTTTGGTCACCCTCAATATCCATGGAAAATTTACAACCCAAAGAAACCAAAGTCCCCGGTAGGGGACATAGGCGTCAACCTATTTTTAACTTATTAGCTTGTAAGTTATTGTAATGTAATAAATTGTCAGAATGAAAATGTTAAAGTTGATTCTACCAATAAGCCCTTCCATTTTCAAGGGAAGGGTTGGAATGGGTTCGGAATTTACTATATTCTTGAACCCTCTCTAATTAAATTTATTTTTGATTTTTTAATTATTTTGGACAGCTATGGTTGGATTTAATAAATATTTTTTTACTTTTTGCAAGAATGGAGGTTAACCATTATATTTGGGATTAATTCTAACTTTTTGTTGAAAGTGCAAAATTTTATCAAAAATTGAAGATAATGCGGGAATAGCTCAGTTGGTAGAGCGCAACCTTGCCAAGGTTGATGTCGCGGGTTCGAGTCCCGTTTCCCGCTCCAAATCCACATTAGTGGATTTTAATTTTTAAATAATTGACAAGGCGCTGTAGCCAAGCGGTCTAAGGCGAAGGTCTGCAAAACCTTTATTCGTCGGTTCGAATCCGACCGGCGCCTCTTGCTCAAATATTTTATCCTATTTCATTCTGTTTAACCATTCCACCTTTCACTTCAATCATTAAAATCTTAAATGTTACATAAGTTCCAATTTTTGTTACAGTTGTGGTAGATAAGTCAATCCTTATTTATCATTTTTGAGTAGAAATAAAAATCAATAAAAATAAGGAATGAAATTATATGGGATTCTTTGAAGCTTATGTTTTCTTTGGATTAGCCAGTATTACGGCACTTGTTACATTTTGTCTGCATCAATTATTTGAATCAAAACATGAAAAAATCGGTTTAATAATTCTTTGGATTATATTGGTGCTTTCTGTTGTATTGGGGTTCAATAAACTTCATCTGCTATGGCTGGCACCTCTGGCATTTATCGTCCCATACTATACCGGGAAAATCAATAAAGATATTTCATTTAAATATTTCGGTACAATCTTAGGGATAATTGTAATCTCTGTTATCCTGTTAGGACTCAGTATTCTTTAGCAATTTAGATCAGTCTAAATAATTAGACACTTTTAAAAAATTATTAAAACCTTATCGTTTTTACATGAAAAGCAATTCTAAAATCAAATTTTATTTTGGCGCATTATTTGATTTAATAAATAATGAAAGTTGATAATATTTTTTAGATAAAAGGTGAAAAGATGAAGATTAGAATAACCTACAAAATTTCGAATGATCTTATTGGAGAAAAGAATCTGAATATTAAAAAATTTTTAGATTTAATAAGATTATTCTACTCAAATGACAATTTAATTAGTTATTTCATCATTAATCCTGAAGAAGAAAAAAGGTAGTTTTTACAAAACCTCATACTTCTTCCGGTTAATTTAGTGGGAATTATATGATTTATTTTAATATAATAAAAACTAAAAAAAAGATAAGTATAGAAAAACTAGCTCCTGCAATATAAACACCAGATTTACCTCCTTCTGTGTATACCCATCCGATTATTAAAAAGTCCTAACGTTTGACATAATATTAAAACAATTCAGTTTAACGACATAAAAGTCGCCGACCGGCACCAAATAGTCAACGATTATAAAGAAAATCAGACATCGAAGTGACTATTATCCGTGAGTTTATTCTTTTAATTTTTGGAGAAAGATACCGGCTGATAAATGAAAAATAACTTGTAAAAAAAACGGTTGATGTATCAATCTTTTTTTATCAAATTTTCATTTACAAATTTTATAATTAAAACAAATTGATATTATGATTACTCAAAATATTTTACCCGATAGTTCTGTAATGTACAGAGCCTTAATGGAAAGGGACAGCACTTTTGAAGGAACTTTCTTTGTGGGAGTAAAAACAACCGGAATATTTTGCCGTCCCACCTGCAGGGCTAAGAAACCTAAAGAAGAAAATGTGGAATTTTTCCCTTCTGTAAAAGATGCTTTATCTTATGGATACAGACCGTGTAAGTTGTGTAATCCGTTAGAATATAAAGGGGAAATGCCTGAATGGTTGAAACCGTTACTCAATGAAATTAATAGCAATCCCTCATTGAGAATCAAAGATACCGATCTATTAAAAAAAGGAATAAATCCTTATAGAGTTAGAAGATGGTTTAAGGAAAACCTGCAAATGACATTTCAGGCCTATTTGAGGACATTAAGAATTAACGGGGCTTTCGGCAGAATTAAATTCGGAGAAGAAAAGGTAATTGAAGCAGCTTTTTCCTCAGAATATGAATCATTAAGCGGATTTAACTCCACTTTTAAAAAAACCACCGGCTTTACTCCGGTAGAAAGCAAACAGAAAAGTTTAATCCAAATTACCAGGATTTTAACGCCACTTGGTCCTATGCTTGCAGGTGCGATAAATAATAAAATTTGTCTGCTTGAATTTACAGACAGAAGAATGCTGGAAACTCAATTAAAAAGAATTAAGAAGATATTTAATACTGAATTAGTTCCCGGAAATGATTCCTTCTTTTCGGAACTTAATAAACAACTTGAAGAATATTTTCAAGGCGAAAGGAAAGATTTTAATATCCCTTTATCTTTTGAAGGAACTCCATTTCAAATGAAGGTCTGGAATGAGCTATTAAAAATTCCTTATGGAACAACTGTAAGCTATAAGACTCAAGCAATAAATATCGGCAATCCAAAAGCTGTAAGGGCTGTGGGGAAGGCTAATGGAGATAATAGAATTTCGATTATTATCCCCTGCCATAGAGTAATCGGTTCAAACGGAGAATTGGTAAATTACGGCGGCGGCATCTGGAGAAAACAGTATTTGATTAATCTGGAAAAGAGAAATTTAAGTTAATTGATTTCAGTTATGTAGGAGTAGTTATTTAAAAGATGACATCTTTATTACTTAAAAATCAGATTTTATCTAATTTACTTTTTAGTAAAAAATTAAAAAATGATTTTTCTTTTTAAAGATGTCATCTTTACATATGTCTTAATGGTGATGCCCCCCTGCTCCGTGGACATGGCCATGAGCCAATTCTTCAGGTGTAGCATCTCTAACGTCCACAAGTTCAACATTAAATTCAAGATTTTTGCCGGCAAGAGGATGGTTGAAATCTATAGTCACCTCATTCTCTTCAATTTTATTTACAATAAAAGGCATCTGCTTTCCATCGGGTGAATTAGCTATCATACGCATTCCTTCTTCTAATTTAATATCTTCAGGGAATTCATTTTTATCAACTTGCTGTATAGCTGATTCGTTATATTCTCCATATCCTTCCGCAGCTTCAATTTTGACATCTTTTTTTGTACCTATTAACATTTGATTAACTACTGCTTCAAGTTTAGGTAATATCTGGTTATTTCCGCTGATAAATGAAAAAGGCTCCATATTTTCTGTTGATTCCAATATATTTCCATCTTCATCTTTTAGGATGAAATTTATAGTTACTACTTTATTTGCATCTAACGCCATCAATTACTCCTTTTTAATTAATTATATTTTCATTCCATTATACTATTTATTTACAAAAAATAAAAATGATTAGATACCTCTACAAGAACGCGGAAGGTCATGACTAAAAATAAGGTTAGGAAGAATATCTCAATTATTGTGCGACTCTTAATACAATCTTCCCGAGTCCATGGTGAGATTCCATTCTTTCATGCGCCTTCGCTACCTCTTCAATAGGCAGAATTTTATCTATAACAGGTTTTGCCAATCCTCTTTCAAAAACAGGTCTCATTTCTTCAAGTCTTTTTCTATCTCTCGTAATAAATACACCGTAAAGAGTAATATTATTTCTGTATAATAACGTCAAATCACCTTTTGGCGGAAGAATAGAGGCTGCTCTGCCGAAAGGACGAATTCCGGGAAGGCATCTGGATACAATATCATCACCCTGAATATCGAATGCAGCATCTACTCCTTTTCCATCCGTTTCCTCAAGAGCAGCTTCAGCAGCATCCTTAGTGTGATAATCGATAGTAATGTCGGCTCCTATTTCGCGGAGAATATCATGGTTTTTCGGACTTGCAGTTGCGATTACCTTAGCTCCAGCAGCTTTTGCAAATTGAACGGCAAAAGTACCAACACCACCGGCTGCTCCATGAATTAATATAGTTTCTCCGGGACATATTTTTATTCTACGGATTACTGCTTCCCATGCCGTACCACCAGCCAATGGAATTGCAGCGGCTTGTTCGAAAGAAAGATTTTTAGGCTTTATTGCAATAATTGAAGCCTCCACAGAATTATATTCTGCATACGTCCCGATCGGATTGTTCTTTAATTTTGGTGTGTAATAAACTTCATCACCCGGTTTGAAATCAACAACTCCTTCACCTGTCTCCTCAATAATTCCGGAAGCATCATAACCAAGAATAATTGGAAGATTTGTCTTGCCCAAGTATCCGCTCGCTCTTATTTTAGCATCCACCGGATTTACACCTGAAGCAATGATTTTTACCAATACCTCATTTACTCCAATTTTTGGTTTATCGACTTCCTTTAATTCAAATAAGTCTCTATCTCCGAATTCCGGAAGAATCATTGCACGCATAATAACTCTCCTTATGAAAAGGTTTAGTATGTAATATAATTATTTATTGAAGTTAGGCATAAAACGGGTATTTGAAAGATGACATCTTTAATTATTAAAAATAAGGCTGTATCTAAACTTACATTTTTATAAAAAATTAAAAATGAATATACATTTTAAAGATGTCATCTTTACGTTTTCGTAACTTCATTTAATTATTAATTTATTAAAATATCCAATAAAATTAATATTCATATTTAACGTTTTTCTACAAAACCTGCAGCCTTGGCTCTTACACCCATAGCTTTATAATCTTCAGGTGTAATAGTTGGAAGGATCTGAACAAATGAAACAATATCCCAAATTTCATCATCCGAAGCACGCTCTGCAAACGAAGGCATGGCAGACATTTTAACTCCATTTTTTATTATCCAGAATAACTCGTTTGGTTGCCAATCACTGGCAGTTTTATATAACTCAGGCGGTTCTGGATTAAAATCCTTGCCGCTCTCATGTCCGGGAGAGCCATGGCAACCGCACATTCTACTATAATGTGCGTATCCCTTTAATATCATAGTTGAATCGGAAAGAGAAGGAATAGCAATACCCTTCGCATGATGCTCAACGGAGTTATCCATAGTCGTAGACAAAATCCACCCTGTTATTCCTTCATCTCTGTTCTTCACACTTACATCATAGCTGCCTGAATAAATATATATGATCCCTACTATGACTATAACAATTAAACATAAAATAAAGCCGCCTAATACTTTCATGTTGCTCCTTTTTGTTTTTAAGATATGAAGAAAGAACTTTTTACTTATACTGAGAGTATAACTGATAACATTTACAATTTTTTGTTATTGATGTCATCTTTAATATACCATTTCTTTGCATATTTCAGATTGTAAGTTATTGATAACTAAATGATTTAAGAAATTTAAGACTATAATCTTAAATATCTTTATGTTTTATTCCAACAATAAAGTTTGAAAAATTTATTAAATTATTATCATAATATTAAAAAATAAAAATGAATTATTTTATTAGTTGTATCATAGGTTATTTACTAGGGTCATTCCCGACTGCATTTATCATATTAAAAAAATCCAGGGGAATTGATATTACTGCAACCGGCAGCGGGAACGTTGGTGCAATGAATTCATTTGAAATTTCGCATTCGAAAATTATTGGAATGTTAGTTTTAATTATTGATGCGCTGAAAGGACTGCTTAGCGTCTATCTGACACTATTAATTTTTCCGGTTGATTTTATTTTCCCGGCTCTGGCATTACTATTCGCTGTATTAAGTCATTGTTATAATCCCTGGTTAAAATTTAAAGGAGGAAGAGGACTGGCAACTGCTGCAGGAGGTGGGATATTATTATTTCCTTTTATGGTAATTGTATGGCTGCTATTATGGTTTACAATTTATTTTGCCAGGAAAGATATATTATTAGCTAATGTCTGGGCAAACGTTATGACATTAGTAATAATTTTTTTATCAAGCGATATTGCTTTTAAATATTCTTTTCCGAAAGCTGATTCGATCTCATCGCTTCTTCTTTTTTCTTCTGCTTTATCGTTATTAGTTTTTATTAGACACATAGAACCGTTAAGGGAACTTATCCAGAACAAAAATATTTTATTAAAAGGGAAATCTGATGAATAATTCAAAAAAAGTAATTTTAATTTTTAGTTTGATTTTAACTGTAATTATTGTATTATTTTTTATTACCCGCTCAACTAAACCAAAGGATTTCTACGAGGCTGACAACAATTATTCGGTAGCGGAATACCAAAGCAGAGCTCAGGAAAATGATGAGATTACGAATTCCAGGAAAAATATTATAACAGAAACCGTAAAGAAAGTAAGTTCGGCTGTAGTAGGAATAAACGTTACGGAAATTAGACAATATGAAAGCCCTTTAGGTTCATTGTTTGATGATCCTTTTTTTAAGCAGTTCTTCGGAGGGAGAGATTATAATCAGACGGTGAAAGAATTAGGTTCAGGGTTTATTATTTCCCCTGATGGTTATATTGTTACTAACGATCATGTCGCCGGTAATGCTTCTCAGATAACTGTAACAATGACAAACGGGAAGCAATATAATGCTAAATTGGTTGGTTCGGATAAAGCATCTGATGTTGCCCTTATAAAAGTTGATGCGGATAACCTTCCGTATGAGATATTGGGAAATTCAGATGATATAATGATTGGAGAATGGGTAATTGCACTTGGAAATCCTTTCGGTTTGTTTGAGATAAATGATAAACCAACTGTTACGGTCGGCGTAGTTAGTTCATCGGGAATGAATCTTCAGCCTATAAATAACAGGTATTATTTGAATATGATTCAAACTGATGCGGCAATAAATGGCGGGAACAGCGGCGGCCCTCTGGTTAACAGTAACGGTGAAGTAATTGGTATGAATACTTTGATTTTTACTGCCGGTGGAAATCAAGGAAATATTGGATTAGGATTTGCAATACCGATAGATAAAGTAAAAAGAATTGTTAAAGAATTAAAGGAAAACGGAAAGGTTGATAGGGATTTCTCCGTGGGATTACGTATTCAATCTATTGATGAAGGGATTGCCAAATATTACGATCTCAGCACTACGAAAGGGGTTATTGTAACTCAAGTAATCCAGGGATCTCCAGCGGATAAAGCTGGCGTAAAAGCTGGCGATATAATTGTACAGGTGGAAAATTATAAAATTAATGATTCGGAGACGCTGGAAAGTGTCTTCCAGGAATTTCGCGTAGGACAGACTATCACTTTGAATTTATTAAGAGATGGTAAGAATATATCACGTAAGATGACATTAACCAAACGCTAAAATCAAAATTTAATTTTCGGGTGAAATTAAACAGACCTAAAGATGACATCTTTAAAAGAAAAAACATTTTCAATATTTATTAAAAAATATTTTCGGATAATACCTTGTTTTTATAAAAGATAAAGATGTCATCTTTCAAATGCAGAAAATGGTTTTAAATAAGCGTATAGATGGTCATCCATTACTTTTTTAATTAAAGATTTTTTTTATTGCATCAATGAGACCGTCAATAGGAATCTGCATACCAGGTCCTCCATTCGGATTCATTGCATGTTCGGAACCTTCGGGATAGTTTTCCTTTAAGTATTTATCAAGTTCTTCGTTGATTTTCTCTTCTAAAGCTAATCTTGAGAATTTTTTTATATTTTTATTCTCTACCAATTCTTTTGCCTGCTGCTGTAAGATATAATGGCTGTATTCCGGGTGACGGACTAAAAATGAATCCAGTAATGTAGCGGCAAAATTTAAATTGTGATAGATTGTGTCAAGCTGTACAGTTCCCGTAACCTTTATTCTCTTCTTATTTGAAATAGTATCAATTTCAGTTTTTTCTGACTCTTCATTACTTTTCTTATTAATTCCTTCTTTTTTAGCATGTTTTATAGGAATCGAAGGTTTTTCAATCTCCTCTTCTGTTTTAATCAACGGTTTTGATTCTTCTTGTTTATATTCACTAAAATTTAATATTAAATAGGGAGATTTGGACTCTGAAGTATTTTCAAGTTTAATTATTATCAGAATAAAAAGAAAGAATCCATGAATCAGAATTGAAAGTGTTAAAGATATTATTTTATCTTTTTTATAATTTTTATTCAAAATGAAGATGTTAATCGTAATATTGTAAAACTATTGTACTAAAAAGGTTAAATTCCGTTTCAAGTTCAATTGAAAAATTAAAGAATGGAGGAAAAGTGAAAAGATTAAATTACATCAGTACCAGTATTTGAAAGATGATTTCTTTAATTTTTACAAATAAAGTTGTATTTGGATTTACATTATAATAAAAAAAATTGTAATGGCTTTCCCATTAAATATGTCATCTTTACAACTGTGTAACTCATAATATTAATATAAAATCTCTAATTTGAGTTAAAGAACATGTTCGGATTTATGGTTGAGATAGAGTTCATATAATGTTAACCTTTTTGAGCAGAGGTATAATGAATTGCATGAAATATAAAAAAAATTCTAAAAAAATATGTATATTGAAATCAAATTTTTTCATTTACAATCCCAGATAAATTAATATGATTGAAAGATACACACTCCCCGAGATGGGGAAAATCTGGCAGGATGAATTTAAATTTAGTACCTGGCTGGAAATAGAGATACTTGCGTGCGAAGCCCGCAGCGAAATGGGAGAAATCCCTAAAGAAGATGTTGATGCTATAAAAGAAAAAGCAAGTTTTGATATTAAAAGGATTTTGGAAATTGAGGAAACCACTAAACATGATGTAATTGCTTTTTTAACGAACGTTGCTGAATCTGTCGGACCTGAATCCAGGCATATTCATTATGGAATGACTTCATCGGATATACTTGATACAACTCTTTCTTTCCAGATGAAGACTGCCGGTGAACTCCTCCTGATAAGGCTGAATTCTCTTAAAGATATTTTAAAAATAAGAGCGCTTGAACATAAAAGAACAATTTGCGTTGGCCGATCTCATGGAGTTCATGCTGAACCAACTACTATGGGATTGAAATTCGCTCTTTGGTTTGAAGAGATTAAAAGAAATATCACGCGTCTTCAAAATGCAATCAGTACAATAAGCGTTGGCCAGATTTCCGGAGCAGTAGGCACTTTTGAACATCTTTCTCCCAAGGTTGAAGAATACGTATGTGAAAAAATGGGACTTACACCAGCGCCCGTTTCTACACAAGTGATACAAAGGGATAGACATGCAGAATTTTTATCTGTTCTTGCTATTATCGGAGCAACTCTCGAAAAAATTGCAATTGAAATAAGACATCTGCAACGGACAGAAGTTTTGGAAGCTGAAGAATATTTTTCAAAAGGTCAGAAAGGTTCTTCGGCAATGCCGCATAAAAGAAATCCTATAATTAGTGAAAGAATTACGGGACTAGCTCGTGTTCTAAGAGGCAATTCAATAGCCGCTTTGGAAGATGTGGCACTCTGGCATGAAAGAGATATTTCACACTCATCGGTTGAGAGAATAATTATACCGGATAGTTGTATAGCATTGGATTACGTTCTAGACTTAATGATCAAGCTCACAAAGAATCTGATTATTTACCCTGAAAATATGATTAATAATTTGAATATTACAAGGGGTTTGATATTTTCACAAACTGTGCTGCTTAAACTTGTCACTAAAGGAATTTCAAGAGAGGATGCTTACAGGCTTGTTCAAACTGCAACAATGGATGTATGGAATGATAAACGCAAAAATTTGAAAGATGAACTACTGAAATATCATGATATTAAAAAATACTTGTCTGAAGAAGAAATAAATGAAATCTTTGATTATAAAAAAATGTTGAAGAATGTTGATTACATTTTCTCAAGAAGTGTTGAAGCAAATTAATTATTGGAGGTTCAAATGAAGTTCTCTTTTTTATTCCTTGTTTTATTATTTTTTCAAGTTACTGTAATGCCGCAAGAAAATACTGACTTAAAGGTTGGGGATAAAGCCCCCGATTTCACACTTCATGATGCTTTCGGTAAATCTTATACACTTTCAGATTATCAGGGTAAATCACCGGTTGTTGTTTATTTTTATCCTAAAGCAGGAACTTCAGGATGCACGAAGGAAGCTTGTGGAATAAGGGATGATAAAAATAAGTTCAAGGAAAATAATATTGAAGTTTTCGGATTAAGTGTTGATTCACCAAAGGAAATAAAAAAATTCATTGATGATTATGAATTAAATTTCCCTCTTTTATCAGACAGTTCTAAATCGGTCTCAAAGGAATATGGTGTTCTAAAGGATAATGGTGTGGACAAACGTGTAACTTTTATAGTGGATAAAAAAGGAAATATAGCGAATATTATAAATGTAACAGATATAGCATCACATGCTCAACAGGTCTTTGATGATGCGAAGGAATTAGAATAAGCTTTTAATTTTGTATTCGCTTGATATCGGGAAAAGAAAATTACAAAATTACAATCCCGCAAGCGGGACAGGAATTAAAAGACAATCATGCAATTTAGCATCTTGTAAGATAAAAACGGTTGAATTTGAAGGGGCAGTCCAAAAAGTAAATCTGTTAAAATCTGCGTCATCAGTGTTCTATTTTTAAGAAAATAATTACTTTTTGGACACCCCCTGAATGAGATTTTAGGACCAGGATCACTATTCCTTTTTCAATAGCTTATATATTTTATAACCAGCATAAGATAGACCGATTAATCCTCCCGTTGCTTTCAGAACTTTTGAATTGGCAATTTTTTCAAGATTTACTCCGGAACCAGTCTGTTTCATTTCATTATCGCTATATATTGAATTCATGAATTCGATACGATCCTTTAGGGATTTAAATGCAATAGTAAAATTTGATGCATCTTTTACCGGAACAAATTTTACTGCACACTTTTCAATATCAGTTTCGTCAATATTATCTAGATTTTCAAATTCCCATTTTCCCTTAAACATTGCATAGTTGACAATACTGCGTTTTTCACGCGAATAAAGAGGATCACTGAATATCAAGACTTTTTTTCCGTTCTCGTCTACAACAGTTTTGGGATGCAACTCTTCTCTGGGTATATCGTTTTTATCTTCTTCAATCCCTGACTTTAACGATTTAACTTCTTTAGCTTTCTGAACCAAAATATCTTTGCTTTTCAACATTCATATACTCCTAAAAATAAGGTGTTAATATATATAATCTTTTATTTCTTTGATATGCTTTAATTCCTGTAAATTGCATTTCTAAGGATTTTAATATCTTTATAATTCAATAATATTAAAATTTCTACATAAATAGTGTGTGATGTTGGAATTTTTAAGTATTTTAATTTAATTTTTTTATAATTATATATTCAGTTTCAATATACAATTTCATTTCCTTTACAATTCTTTAGGAACTTTATAGCTTTGAATTTTGTATTAAATATTTATTTCAACAAATATATTACTTATACTCAGGAATTTACATGAAAAAAAGCCTGCTATGGATATTTCCTATTTTGATTGCCACCTTACTAATTGCTAATTCTCTAAGTATTAGTATACCGGATAATAAATTCTCCGTATCTAATGATTCGCTGGATGTTGTTCCACAAAACTATATGTCCCAAGAGGACCAATTGATAAATACAATCCTATCTAGGTATCACTATAGAAAATTCAATCTGAATGATTCATTATCATCGGTAATTTTTAACAGATATGTAAAATCATTGGATAACAGTAAAAGTTATTTTTTCGTCTCCGATATAAAAGATTTGGATAGTTACCGTCTTCAAATGGATAATGATATTCAGGACGGCAATTTGAATCAGCCTTACAATATATTTAATACATTTAAAAAGAGAGTAATCGAAAGAACCGATTATGTAGATACTCTCCTTAATAAAGGTTTTGATTTTACTAAAAATGAAAAACTATTATTGGATCGAGATAGTGTCGGCTGGCCCGAATCACAGCAGGAGATGGATGAATTATGGAGAAAAAAGATAAAAAATGATGCGCTAAATCTAATACTTGCCGGGAAAAAATGGGAAGCTGCAAAAGAAACACTAAAGAAAAGATATGAAAATTTTAAAAGGGCAATTTCGCAGTATAACAGTGAAGATGTATTTCAATTATTTATGAATTCTTATACTGAAGCGATTGACCCGCATACAAATTATTTATCACCTAGTACTTCAGAAAATTTTAAAATCGATATGAGCCGTTCTCTTGAGGGAATTGGAGCTCAGCTTCAACAGGAAGATGATTATACAAAAGTTAATGAAATAATTCCCGGCGGACCTGCATATAAGAGCGGCTTGCTAAAACAAAATGATAAAATAATCGGTGTAGCTCAGGGTGCTGAAGGCGAAATGGTTGATGTAATAGGCTGGAGAATTTCAGATGTAGTTCAGCTTATTAGGGGACCAAAAGGAACTACTGTCCGTCTTGAAATAATACCGGCTGATAAAGGACCGAATGACATCCCCCATGAAATCAGAATAGTTAGGGATAAAGTAACCCTCGAACAATCGGCAAAGAAAGATATTTTAAATATTAATGAAAACGATACTCCTTATAAAATTGGAATAATTACTATACCTGCCTTTTATATAGATTTTGAAGCCAGGGCGAAGGGAGATCCGGATTACAAAAGTACAACAAGGGATGTGAGAAAATTAATTAAAGAATTGAAAGATGAAAATATCGATGGGATAATAATTGATTTAAGAAATAATGGGGGCGGAGCTTTGGATGAGGCAGTCCAGCTAACCGGTTTATTTATTAAGGATGGCCCTGTAGTACAGGTCAAAAATTCTGACGGAAAAATTGATGTAGATTCTGATCCCGATCCTAATATTGTTTATAGCGGCCCTTTAGCTGTTTTAGTAAATAGATTTAGTGCTTCTGCTTCAGAAATTTTTACCGGAGCTATTCAAGACTATGAACGCGGTGTAATTGTTGGTGAACAAACATATGGTAAAGGCAGTGTACAGAATTTAATTGATCTTAATAGATTAGTTGGAAGTTCCGGAGATAAATATGGTCAGGTTAAATTGACCATAGCCAAATATTATAGGATTGATGGAGGAAGCACTCAAAATAAAGGCGTTGTCCCCGATGTTAAACTTCCTTCGGCAATTGATCCTAATGAATTTGGAGAGAGTTCCGAACCGAGTGCATTACCATGGGATCAGATCCATTCAACAAAGTATCAAATCTTTACTGACCTTGATAAGTTTATTCCTGAATTGGAAAAAATGCATGAGGAAAGAATGGATAGCAGCGCAGAATTTGATAATATTCTTGAAGATATCGGGGAATATAAAGAAGCAAAAGCTGAAAAGTATATTTCATTAAATGAATCGATAAGGAAAAAAGAGAAGGAAGATGACGATAATAAAAGATTTGAGAGAGAAAACGAAAGAAGAAAAAATAAAGGATTAAAGCTGCTCGAAAAAGGAGAAACTAATCTCAATAAAGATAAAAATAATGACCCTTATTTGAATGAAACCGGGCGTATACTTGCTGATTTAATTAAACTTTCTGCCGGATAGTAAAAACGGATTAATTTTCAAAAGATAGTAGTCAGGATTTTAAAATTTCGAATAAAACAATCATAGTACCGATTTTAGTTAAAATCAGCCAATTCAGAATCTATTTCTTTACCCTTTGACATTTCCATGGGATGGAAATAGGTATGACTTTCAATTAAAGCCCGGACTAATTCCTCGATCTTAAATGGTTTTACGATATAATCATCCATACCTGCTGCAATATATCTGCTGCGATCCGATTCCATAGCATTTGCGGTCATAGCAATTATTCTAGGCTGTTGATGAAGCGGGAAATTTCTCCTTATTTCAACGGTAGCCTGTTCCCCGTCCATATCGGGCATTTGAATATCCATTAAAATAACATCATAAGTCCTGCTAATTAATGCATCTAAAACTTCAATACCGTTAAATGCAATGTCCGCCCTGTATCCAAGTTTTTCCAGGAACCTTAGTGCTACCTTTTGGTTTACTTTATTATCTTCAGCTAACAGAATTTTTAAAGGATATTGTTTACCTATAGATGAATCAAACTGCATTGATGAAATATCACGGTGTTTTTTAAAGGCTACTTTATTCTTAGTTAAAACCGTTATAAGTGCGTTGTGCAATTGTGAAAATTTAATCGGTTTTGTAAGAGTTGCGGCAAACAGCGAAATATTCATGCCCTTTTCGCGGAAACCATATGAGGATAAAAGGAAACAAGGAAGATTCATTCTTTCCGGGATTTTTCTAATTTCTTGAGCCAACATCACACCATCCATACCAGGCATCTGATAATCTAATATTGCAAGATCGAATCTGTCGTCGGTCTTAAGGATCTGAAGAGCTTCTTCTGCAGATTGTACAGAGGTGGGAAGCATCTGTAAGGATGCTGTCTGCTGGGTTAAAATATTTCTATTGGTCTTATTGTCATCAACAATTAATACTTTTCTTCCTGAAAGATTAGACATATCTATCCATGTTTCATTTTCAACAGATAATTCTGTAAGAATTGTAAAATGAAAAGTTGAACCTTCACCAGATATTCCTTTACTTTCAATCCACATGGTTCCTCCCATTAATTCACTTAGCTGCTTGCTAATGGCTAAACCGAGACCAGTTCCCCCAAATCTCCTGGTAGTTGAAGAATCTACCTGTGTAAATGATTTAAATAATCGGTCCTGAAGGTCATGTGGTATACCAATACCTGTATCTTTAACTGAAAAATGGAGCATATAAGAGTAATTATCCTGCAGCTGCCCTTCAATCCCTACAACGACCTCACCTTTTTCAGTAAATTTAATTGAATTACTTAGTAAATTGACTATTATCTGGCGCAAACGTGTAACATCCCCTGTAACACTCATGGGTAACCCTGCATCGATTGAATAAGCAAGCTCAAGTTTTTTATCGGCAGCTTTGGATGCTACTAAATCGAGAGCATCTTCAAGGCAATCTCTAACATTAAAGGGCTGATTTTCTAATTCAATTTTCTGTGCTTCTATTTTGGAAAAGTCTAAGATATCATTAATCAAAGTTAGAAGAATATCGCTGCTGTTAAGTATAGTTTCAACAAAATCACGTTGTTTCTCATTTAAAGAAGTATCCAGCAATAATCCGGTCATACCAATAACAGCATTAAGGGGAGTACGAATTTCGTGACTCATATTTGCGAGGAACTGACCTTTTATTTTATTTGCATTTTTAAGATCCTTATTTGTCTGCTCTAATTCTTCAAAAGTATGTTTTAATGTTTCTTCAGCAAGTTTTCGATTGGTTATATCATGGCTTACACCTAATATAGCTTTTACATCACCATTTTTATCTTTAACCGGAATTATATTTGTTAGGTACCAGTGGTTTTCGTCCAGGTCTTTATTAAAATTAGTTTCTTCTTTTTCAAGAACAGGTTCTCCTGAAACCACTATTTGTTTTTCTTCTCTAAATGCTCTCTCGGCAATTTCTTTTGGATAAAAATCAAACGCTGTTTTGCCGATGGCATCTTCCTGTTTTGCAGCACCAATAGAATTTAAATGTGCTATATTATTAAGTATATAACTACCGCTAGTATCCTGGAAGAAGATTAATTCGGGAAGGCTGTCAATTAAAATTCTTAGCTGATTTCTTTCATTCTGTATTACCTCATCGGCATGTTTCTTTTCAGTAACATCACGATCAATACCTATTGTTAATGTCTTTCCGTTCATACGAATTGGAACAGCGGTATATTCTATAATATTATCTTTCTTATCAGGACGTTTCCAAGTATATGAACCTTTAAATGCAGCCCCTTCGTTGATAGATGTTTTATTATTTTCACTCAAGTTTTCCGATAAACCAGCTTCATCGAGGTCTCCAATCTCAAGCAGTTCCTGGCGGCTTCTTCCTGCCATCTCAGCATATCTTTGATTGCATTCTATAAGCCTTCTTTTACCGGGCAAATAATTTTCTTCAAATACACACATACCATCGAAAGCATTTTCAAAAATCAGCCTTAATTTTTCATTCTGTTCTAAAAAGGCTTGCTGCGCAATCTTCTGATTAGTTATGTTCCTGCTGACACAAACTATTCCATTAACTTTTCCATCTTTCCATAATGGTATTTTACTCGTTAAATGCCAGCTTTTTTTATTATTGTTTTTAGGTATTACAATTTCTTCCTTATCAATTAAAGGCTCTCCTGTCTGTATAACTTTCATCTCATCGCTGTAATAATTTTCAGCTAAATCTTTTGGATGAAAATCGAATGTAGTTTTTCCAATTACATCTTGCTGCTTTTCTACTCCCATAGAATGAAGATGTGCTTTATTATTAAGCAGATATCTGCCAGAGTTATCTTTAAAATAAATTAAGTCAGGTATATTATCTATTAAAGTTCTTAGTAATGTCCTCTCTTTTTGAACCTCCTGTTCCATATGCTTTTGTTCTGTTACATCACGTCCTATACCAATAAGTCCAACAATATTACCTTTATCATCCTTTAACGGTAACTTAGATGTAAGCAGCCAGCGTTTCTTGCCATTTTTATCAATAAAAAATTCCTCTCGTTTGAGTATCGAATTGCCTGTTTTAATAACTGAAAAATCATTGGCAAAAAATCCTTCGGCAACTTCTTTGGGGAAAAAGTCAAAGTCGGTCTTTCCTATTGCATCAAATTCCGAATCACACCCCATATTGCTTAAATCGGCAAGGTTTGCTACTATTTTGTGCCCTTCACCATCTTTTGCAAAAATTGCATCCGGTATATTATTTATAATAGTTTTGAGGAGGATCTTCTCACGCTTTAAACTTTCTTCAATTTCTTTTTGTTTACCATTGGAATTAGAAGATTCTAATGTTTTAACCTGTTCGCGCAGTTCGGCGATTTCGATAAGAAGCTGAGATTTGGTTTTTTCATTATCTTCCATAAGGCTTAAATTATCCCATTATAATTATTTCCATTTAAGTAATTTTCACCCTTATAAATGAAAATATACCCGCCAGGAGGCAAACCATATATTTTGAACAATTATGATGCCATCACATCCATTTATTTTAATTTATATTGATTCTTTTTCATGAGTATACGAAACTCAATATTTAAGATAAAATAAGGAGGTTGAATTTTATAAAATCCTTTAGGGTAAGGATGAAAGTTTAAACTTAATAGATGAGAAAAAAAGATTTTCTCGACAAACTGTAAAAATTGCTATATTTACTACTGCATTAAATATAGGTTTAGATTTAGGGTGGTATATGTAGATTTTATTACTAAAATTTAACTTATATTTTCAAACATTTTTATAAAAGCAGTTGAAAAACCTAAAAGCTTCTGAAATATTTAGAGAATATTTAAAAAACGGTAAAAATAGAATTACACCGGAAAGATTTGAAGTATTGGACGCTGCCCTGGCACAGGAAGGGCATTTTGGCGCTGATGACCTTTTTATCCAGATGAAGAATCGAAATTCGAGAGTTTCTAGAGCTACTGTATACAATACTCTTGAACTTCTTGTTCAATGTGATTTAATAAGTAAAAGAAATTTTGGGGATAATATTTCCAGGTATGAAAGCAGTTATAAAAAACAAAGTCATGATCATTTAATCTGTATGGATTGCGGTAGAATAGTCGAATTTACCAACCCGAGACTTAATAAATTGCCTGAAGAAATAAGTGAAGAATTAGGATTTGAGGTGGAAAGTTATTCGTTTAATATCTTTGCGAGATGCAAGAATATTAAAAATTGTAAATATTACGGTAAGAAATGAAATAATTATATGCATGAACAGAAGTACCCTTTAACCTGGAAGAAAAAAGACTTTTCAATAAAAATATTTTGTTCCATACCAAATATTGCAACCGGTATTTTAATTAGAACAGATAAAAATTTCTTTGTTGTTGATCCGGGTGACGGGATATTAAGAGATTTAAATAATGAAATAGGGATGAAAGGTATTTTAAAAGTTTCAAATCTTTTTATTACCCATGGTCATCATGATCATGTTGGAGGAGTCTGGTCACTATTGACTTACTTAAGAGTCATGCATAAAGTTACTCCCCTTTCGATATATTTCCCTAAAGGTTGTATCGAAATCGAAAGTATATATAATGCTTTCAAAAAAGTTTATTCTAAAACTCTTCCTTATAAAGTCGTATTAAAAGAAATAAAAGATTCAAAAAGTTTTAATAGTAACAGTGTATCGGTTAAACCCTTCCCTGTAATTCATAAAGAATATTTACACGATGGAATTAATACGAGGCAGGTTCCCGCTCTAGGGTATAAGTTTTCGTTTAATGATTTGAAAATTTGTTATGGTGGTGATACTGCTTACTGCGAAGACCTGGTGAAGAATGCAAAGAATTCTGATCTAGCTATAATCGAAGCAGGGCGTGATGAAGATACCCCCGATGAAATGCATATGACAAAAAAAGAAGCACGTACTATCGGGAAAACTGCAAAAGCATATTTCCTGGTTCATGTACCGGAATAACTTTTCATTCAACTTATCCTATTAATAAATGAAGGTATATCAAAAAGAAATTACTCTTTCAGCTAAAAGAAGAGGATTTCATCTCATAACAAGAGAAATCTTAGAAAACGTCCCTGAAATAAAAAATATTTCAAATGGAATAATGCATGTTTTTATTCAACACACTTCTGCCTCATTAACTATTAATGAAAATGCTGATCCTGATGTCAGGAAGGATATGGAAACACATTTTAATAAGTCGGCCCCGGAAAATGCACCCTATTACGAACACAATGCGGAAGGACCGGACGATATGCCGGCACATATTAAATCATCTATACTCGGCAGCAGTATAACCGCACCTGTAACCAACGGAAACTTAAATCTTGGAACCTGGCAGGGCATTTATTTGTGTGAACATAGAAATAACGGTGGAAGAAGAAAATTGGTTGTTACAATCTGGGGAGATTAAAATTCCAAAACACAAATACAAATCACAAATAAATCCAATTTCGAAATTCAAAATTTCAAACATTCTAATTTAAAGGGTACCGGGCAGGTACGTTTTTTGGCTACAATTATTAATGTTAATATTAAAGTGATGACATCTTTAATAAGAATAAAGCATAAAAAAAATAAAGATGTCATCTCTCAAAAATCTATTCTGAAACTCAATAATAGAATCTCACACCAATTCTAAATAGCATTCCGCTCATATCAAAGGAACGTTCAAATATTCTATTTCTATTTATCAGAGGATCATATACTTCATATTGCCAGCCAGGTTGAGCGGAATGGTATGATATTTCTCCAAAAAGATCGGAGCGCCTTCCTATCATGTAAGATAATCCTGCACCAAGGCTCCAGTTAAAATCAAAAGCACTTTGAAATTCATTTTTATCCGGATTTTGAAAATTACTATAACTAATAAGTAATATTTCCGCACCTAAACCTCCGGTAGCAAAAAAATTAACAAATGGCCCAAAGGGAAAATTCGCCGTTAAATTAAACATTAACGGCAGATCATGGAGGTTAGTTTGTGCTCTTAATTCATTTATTGAGCCTCCGCCTATACCGTATATGTTATCTAAATTTTGAACAAGCTTTTTATCCATGAAATCTTTGTGAAACCAGTCTAAACTTATACCCATACTAAGATTTCTATCAATTGCTCTTCCCCCTTCAAATCCAATTATAAATCCGCCTTCTGTTGCAGACGGACTATAATGCCCGATTTTAATTGCGCCCATTCCCCACTGCCCGAATATATTTGCAGAAATAGACATAAATAAAAGAAATAAAGCAGCTTTCATTTTTTTTCTTCCTTAGAATTTGAATCCAGATGAATAAGCCAAAACTGGTGCCAAATGATAACTATCCATAAAAGGAATTTTCCGGCTTGTTTATATTTCGAGTGTAGTTTAGGCTGTACAGTTTTGAAGAAATGAATATACACAAGATACATAAAGCTAATTTGTAAGCAATATAAGGATCTGCTTGTCGCCGTAAGTAGAAATGTTTAGATTTAAAAAATGAAAATAAATGTGATTCTAATTATTACTTTTTTTTTATTATTTCTTTTCGATAAAAACGCTGCTGCACAATTCAATTTAATTATTAAAAAAAATTATTATTCAGGTTTTAACCAGCAAATATCCTATAGATCAGGTTTATCTCTTAGTACTGCTGACAATTCTCATGAGACTGATCTAAAACTTTTTGATAATTTGGGGAATAATTTTCTGGATAGTTTTAAAGGTGATAATCTATATCTGCATCTGGCCGGAATTGCTTCTACTTTTCTGCTAATATCAACTAATACTGATTATCATGTAGAACACTTTTTCAATGAACATGAACAATATGGAAATGCTGCCAGACCTGTAATCCGTATAGCTATGTATTTTCCATTCGTGATTGGGGGTTCATTATATGCTCTAGGAAAGTTAAATCACGATAATGAAGCCGTAGGGGCATCATTTGCTGTTATACAATCCTCCTTAATGGCTTTTTTATATAACTCGTTCTTAAAAGCTATTACAGGCCGTCCCCATCCGGATTGGAGAAACAACAATGATATGGAATCTTTAAGTAAAACTTTCAAATTCGGTTTTCTACGAGGCGGAATATTCTGGGGCTGGCCATCAGGCCATACCTCATCTACAATGGCAGTAGTTTCAGCTTTAACAAATTTTTACCCGGATAAAACATGGTTAAAAATTGCAGGATATAGTTACGTGGCTTATATGATCTTCTCAGTCTCTTCTCTAAATAGAGGAGGGATGCATTGGTTCTCAGATGCTATTGCCGCTGCATTCATGTCTTATGCTATTGGTTCTACTGTCGGGAAATATTACCGGAGCAGATTTGAACAATCTAAAAATAATCAATCAAATTCAATTAAGATTAATCCTTATCCTGCTTATTTAAATTTTCGGATAAGTTTATGAAATCTCAACTATCCAATGATAACAACATCTTGAATTTAATCTGTATAACCCCACTTTTCTTTATTAGCTTGAATTTCGTCTGTAGTAGGCATTTTCTTTTCTTCATCTCTCTTGGGAACAAATCTCTCTTTGCCTACTATCCGTCCATTTAATTCTATATCATCTTTAAATACATCGGGTACTAAATCTTCTTCAAAAATTGCTTCCCACGGGCATTCAGGAACACAGGCGTTACAATCTATACATTCATCCGGATCTATCAATAACATGCTTTTGGGTATAGTAGGATCATCTCCTGAATATTCATATATGCAGTCAACCGGACACACCTGTGTGCATGCAACATCTTTACAATCCAGACATAGTTTTGTTATTATGTAAGCCATTAATAATTCTCCTTAACAATTTTGTTAAAAGTTTCGAAATTAATAATTAATACAGGAAATATAGTAAAATTATTTAATTAACTGATGAATAAATCAGTGTTTTCTATTTGAAGTAAACTAATTTATAAGAGATATTTAGCTTAAGCAAGCTAATTTTATCTAAAATTTTTTTTCCTGTTAACCAGGATACATTATAAAGAGAATAAAATAAATGAAAATTATCTTTGGAGACTGATAATCTTGCATGGATTCTCCGGAAAGCACCAAAATTATTTTACTCCTTCCTTTTTCAGCCAAACAGTATTAATTGCGAAATCTTTGCTCTCCATCTGTTCTCTATTTAAAGAAGAAACAACGTAGGTTATTTTATTTATAGTATTATTAATTAAACTACTATCTGTATATGAAGTATCATTATATATTATTTTTATAATATTTTCAGGATTATTTAAATCCACTCTTTCGTTTCCGTTAAATCTATATATAATATAGCTCAAATTTGAATCATTTTTTAAAATAGGTACAGACCATTTAAGAGTTCTGATCAAATCCTTTTTTTCTATTGTTAGATCAGAGGGAGCTGAGGGAGCTATGTAATGCTTCCAGTTCATTTCGGGAACAAATGCAGGGTACTTAAAAATAGAATATTTTAATGAATCCCCCAAGCCTGAGTAATTTTCAGATATAGATTTTGCGCTAAAGAAGATAATTCCGCCAATATTTTGAAATTTTCTTGTCAATCTAATTTCATTGTATAATTCCGAAGGATTTCCCTTCCAGTCAGTACCGGTCATTTTACTAGAGAATAATCCTATATATATTTGTCTTTCATCTTTTTGTGATGCCCACCAAGGAAGAAGATTGCTAAAGTTGGCATTCTTATTCCCTATTTCCCAATAGAGCTGCGGGGCAACATAATCAACTGTTTTATTTTTAATCCAGGTAAGAGGATCACAATAAATCATATCATAGGAATTAAATCCATGAGTACCTGCATATTTATTTTCAACTATTCCAAAAGGGCTTACCCCAAATTTTATTTTTGGATTTATCTTATTTATTGCCTCGTAGACTTGTCTAATCATTGAATTGATATTATTCCTTCTCCAGTCATCTTCATTTATAAATGTACCTTTATAAGTTCTAAATGCCGCAGAATCTTCATTTGTTATTTTAGGTGAGTAAGGATAAAAATAATCATCAAGATGGATTCCATCCACATCATATCTTGAAACTATATCAGCTACAATTTGGGTAATATAATTTGTAACACCGGGGATTCCGGGATTCAACATTTTGTAATTCTCAAATTTTATTATCCATTCAGGATGAACGTCGGTGACGTGATTCACGGCGTTCTCATATTCCCCTGTGTCCCTTACTGCACGATATGGATTTATCCATGCATGCAATTCCATCCCGCGAGAATGAGCTTCATCAACTGCAAACTTTAAAGGATCATAAAAAGGATCAGGGGCTTCTCCCTGTTTACCTGATAACCAGTAGGACCATGGTTCGTATAACGATTTATACAAAGCATCACATTCTGTTCTAACTTGAAAATATATTGTATTGATTCCGGCTGCTTTAAGTTTATCAAATATCTGAACTAATTCACTTATCTGCTCACCGGAAGTAGCCGATGGAGAGGAAGGCCAATCAATATTCTTAACTGTGGCTATCCACGCCCCACGCAATTCTCTTTTTGGATACTGCTGTGACAGACCAATATTCGTACATACAAATAATAAAATAAAAATTAGATATATTATATTCTTCATTTCAAAAAAAATTATAAATTTTATATTATATTGGATTAAAATATATCTAAAAAAAGAATAATAATTAATGAATAGGAAAAAAGTTCTATTTGTATGCCTTGGCAATATTTGTAGATCTCCTGCCGCAGAGGGTATCATGAAATCTATAATTAAAAAAAATAATTATAGTGAACTGATTGAGGTCGATTCAGCCGGTACAATCGATTACCATATAGGTGAACAACCCGACGCAAGAATGAAATCATCGGCTAAAAAAAGAGGGTACATTTTAGATAGTTACGCCCGCAAATTTGACCCAAAAACAGATTTCGATAATTTCGATTATATAATACCTATGGATAATGAAAATTATTATACACTGCTGGAATTAGATCATGGAGGAAAATATATTGATAAAATCCATAAGGTAATCGAATTTTCAACTATGCCGAATGTTGACGAAGTCCCGGATCCTTATTTCGGACGTGCTTCCGGTTTTGAAATAGTAATCGATATTTTAGTAGATGTATGTTTAGGACTATTTAATAAAATTAAGGATGATATTGAATCAGAAGATAAAAGATAGAATTGAAAATGAATTAAACATTTCAATAGTCTCTGCTAATTCTTTATCGGGGGGAAGTATCAGTAATGCATACAAATTGAATACGGCAGATGGAAAAGTTTATCTCTTAAAAATTAATGATACCCAAAGTGGTGATATGTTTATTAAAGAAGCAGACGGTCTTAGTGAATTAAAAAAAGCAAATGCAATAAAAGTTCCCGAAGTTTTAATGACAGAAACAAATTTTATTCTGCTGGAATTTATCAATTCATTTTTAAAATCAAATTCTTTCTTCAAAGATTTCGGTATAAAATTTTCTGAACTGCACAAATATAATTCTAAGACCTTTGGGTTCTATGAAGACAATTATATTGGTGCGAACATACAATTAAATATACCTGCAAAAGATGAAGAAACAGATTGGATTAAGTTTTATTTTAATAAAAGAATTTTGTATCAATTTAAATTAGCTGAAAAGAATGGTTATGCAACCGAAGAGTTAAGAAACGGAATTTCTAAGCTTGAAAATAAAATTGAAAGTATATTATCAGGTAGTCTCGAACCACCGTCTCTGCTTCATGGAGATTTGTGGAGCGGAAACTATATGGTAGATCAAGACGGGAATGCATGTTTAATTGATCCGGCGGTTTATTATGGGCATCGTGAAGCAGATCTTGGAATGACTAAATTATTTGGAGGATTTGGTTCTGATTTTTACAATTATTATAATGAAAACTTTCCGCTACCGGATGGATATAGTTACCGCGAAAATATTTATAAACTTTATCATGTTTTGAATCATCTGAATTTATTTGGCAGAGGTTACTATTCTCAGGCAGTATCTTTAATATACTACTACTTATAGCTTCACTTTTTAATGAGC
>CAVUGE010000047.1:0-32634 GCA_963740945.1 uncultured Bacteroidota bacterium
GATGAAGGTAATCATACATATCTCCATTATTGTAAGGAGCAACAGTGTCTATTTGATAAACAAATCCGGCATTTTTTTCCATATCAACTATTTTCAAATGATCACCATTTCTAATTCTTTTCTCAGCCATTTTTTGAATATTTGAATTATACTCAGTTGTAGCTAAGCTATAAGGTACTCTATTAATAATTTTTGCTAAAATTACCCAAATTATAGAATTGGTAGTGTCCTGAAAATTATCAATATAGTTAAGCAATTCCTCAAGATCAGTAGTTGCTGTATCTAATTTGTTTGTTCCTATATGAAGTAATATTATGTCGGTATTATAATAATTAAAATATGGTCCCGGAGTTACTTGATTTCCCAAAACATCATATCCGGTTTTTAATAAGTTTAATAGTTGTTTGGTGGAATATCCGCCGAATCCTGCATTATTTGGATCAAATTTAGGAATAACTCCATATCCTGAAGAATCACTGCCGATAAAATCAACAGGATAATTTTGAGACTGAAGTAATTGCCATAAAAGTTGACGATATCCTGTTAAAATAGAATCAGGCCGTGGGTTATCACCAAAACTATCCCTGGTGATTGAATCGCCTAACGGCATTATTCTTATTTTTTGAGAGAAAATCAGAGAAGAATTAATTATAATGAAAATAATGATTAGAAAAGATATTCTACTTTTTACTTCATTATTGTAGAAATTTACAACCATACAATCCCTACTATTATAATTGTTATAGACAAAATAATATGGGTCTAAATTTCTTGTTGTGAAGTTTAGCAAATATTTTGATATATACAAAGGAAAAAGGCTTAAATTAAAAGGAAGATTGATTAAGAACACCTTAATAGAATTTCCTCAAAAAGAATACCATAAAATCAATTAAATAATAGAGTTAGTAATTTTTATAATGTCGTTATGTCGAATTTTAGATTGTTGGTGAAAATTGATCACTTAGCTTTATTCTACTTTATCTAAATTTTATATAATATAGAGTTTCCTTAAAGATTAATAATGCTCTATGTATCGGCATGAGATTTGATATTATTTATTGGATAAAATTGTATTTATTTTACTATGAATTTTTCTTTTATTTTCTAATCCAGGCGGGTTCTTTATGCAAGACCATTTAAAAACTTCTCTTAAAAATAATAAACTTTTTATTGATGCAAATATTTTGGATTTTGAAGCCTTCAAATCTAATCTTATTGACCTCAAAGAAGGTGAATTTCTATTTCGAAAAGGAGAGCCAGCTAATTCGGTTTATTTAATTATTGAAGGGGAAATCAATCTTCTGAAAAAAAGGTTATCCGATAAGACTCTTTCATTAATTCTTTCTGAAAATGATTTTCTTGGACAGGAGTGTTTTTTACAAGAAAAAAGAGATTCTGTAGCTATTGTTGTTAAAGATTCACATTTAATGCAATTATCTAAAGATGATTTAGAGAAGATTATTAAAAAGCACAATGTAGTTGTAAATAATATAAAAAAATTTTATGAAGTTATTGATCCCGAAACTTCAGAGCAGTTTGATTCTTTAATTGAAAATCTAAGGAATATAGAGCGGGATGAGTTGATTAAAGTATTAAATAAAAAAATAGAAGATTATAATGAACTAGTTATTAATCTTGAGAAAGCCAGGACTAAAAAAGATAATTATTTAAATAATCAAAAAGATTTAATTAACCAGCTGAATACGCGCATTGAGAAGTACCAGTTTTCAAGTAAAGAGCTGAATATCTTGATTGAAAATCAGAAAGAGCAAATAGAAAAATTGCTAACATCTGAAAATGAATTTAAAGTAAAAGTAAATGAACAAAGTTCAAAATTGGTTAAACTAGAAGAACAGGTGTCCTCTGATAAATCAGAAATATTAAATTATTCCGGTCTAATAAAAGAAAAAGAAGCAGAAATTGTAAGACTTGCTGATGAAATACAAAAATTACTGAATAAAGAAAAAGAGTTTGAGGTAATCAAAAATGAATATGAAGAAAAAATCGAAAATCTAACTACTCAAATTTCAAGTTTAAGCACCGAATTGGATTCTTTACAAAAGGAAATTGAAGTTAAAAATTTAATTATTAAAGAAAAAGATATCCAGTTAAATAAAGCTGAAAACGAAATACTTGCTCGAAAAAATGAAAAATTAGAAGAGATAGTAAATAAAAATCAGTTAAAAATTGCCCACTTACTCTCCAGTGAAAAATCTCTGCTGCAATTTCAGGAAATTAATGAAGAAGAAAGAAATAAGCTTAAAGATGAATTAACGGAATTAAGTAATAAATTCAATTCAGCACAAAAGGAAATCCATCAAAAGCAAAAAGCAGTTGAGGAACAAGCTGCATTAATAAATCAGATTAAAAACCGTGAAAATGAACTCAGTAAGCTTAGTTTTCAAAAAAGATTAGAATTACAGGGATTAACCGATAAGATTTCGGAACTTGAATCCGAAATCTCAAAATCTTCAGAAGATAAGAATGCTCTCCTTGTTGAATTAAATAGAATTAAGTCTAAAAATGAAATATTAACAAAAGAATTAACCGAAAAAATTACTGATCTTGAATCCGAATTTTCTAAATCAGTTGAAGTTAAAAATAACCTTATTGTTGAGCTTAATAATATTAAATCCGAAAAAGAAGCCCGGATTAATGAATTAAATGAAAAAATTAATGAATTGAAATCTGAATCTTCTAAAACTTCTGAAGAAAAAGATATCCTTCTTAATGAACTAAATAGAATTAAATCTCACAGTGAATTACAAGTTAAAAATTTACAAGAAAGAATTGTTAATCTTGAATCAGAATTATCCAATTCAACAGAAATAAATAACAATACTTTAACTGAATTAAAGGATGTTAAAGCTCAGAAGGAATTTGAATTAAAAGGATTAACAAACCGGATTTCCGAACTGCAATTGGAAGTTTCTAATTCTTCCCAAGAAAAAAACATTCTCATGGATGAATTAAATGAAATTAAAGCCCAAAAAGAATTGCAGATAAAAGGTCTGTTTGACAAAATTACCAATCTGGAATCTGAGTTTTCTCGAACCAGCGAAGATAATAATAATCTTATTATTGAATTGAACAATTTAAAGACAGGAAAAGAAATTCAATTTAAAGAATTAACGGAAAATATAACCAGGCTCAATTCTGTATTATCTAAGTCTTCTGAAGAAAAAAATAACCTGTTAAATCAATTAAATGAGTTAAGATACCAAAATGAATTACAGGTAAAAGATTTATCTGACAAAATTGCAGGACTGGAACTTGAAGTTTCTAAATCTTCAGAAAATAAAAATAATTTATCAATAGAACTAAAAGAAATCAGCTCCCGGGGAGAAGTTCAAGCAAAAATATTAAATGAAAAAATTGCAGAACTCGAATCTAAAGTTTTAAATATTACTGAAGAAAATAATAATCTCATAAATGAACTTAATGAGACAGGATCTCAAAAAGAATCACAATTAAAGGATTTATCTGAAAAAATCAGCGGATTGCAGTCTGAACTCTCTAAGATTTCTGAAAGTAATAATAATCTCCTAAATGATCTTAATAGCAAAATTGAAAATTATAAGGAGCTTAAAGAAAAACTTAATCTCAACCTTCAGGAGAATGAGAGATTATTAAATGAAAAAGAAATTTCACTACAAAATCACAACGAGGAACTCTCAAAGGTAAAACAACTTTTATCTAATGCGGAAAAACAATTAGAGCTCAATAAGAGCGAAATAGAGAAATTGATCAGATATAAATCTGAATTCAATTCTATGGAAATTGAAAAAAACAATGCTGTTAACGCGCTGAACGAAAAAATACTTCATTTGGAAAATGATAATAAAGCTCTTAAAACTGAGGTTTCCGGCTCTGAGAATGAAATTCAAAAACTTATAAACGAAATTGCAAATCTGAATGGACAAATAAATAGCCTTAACAAACGGGAAGAAGAAAAAGCTCGATTATTTGAAAATCAGAACTTAAGAATTATTGAATTGAAAAAAATTGAAGTTGATTTTAAGGAATCGGATTTAAAGAAAAATGAGGAAATTCGGAACTTACTTAAGCAGATAGAAAGTCTTAAAACTGTTCTGGAAAATTCAGAACTTCAGTTAAGAGAAAAAGAAGATGCAATACGCAAAAATGAAGAAACAATTAAAAAGTTAAAAGATCAGGAAATTCCTTATCAAAAGAGAGATATAGAAAACGCACTTCTAATTAAAGAACTTGAACAGAAAGTTAATGAAAATAAACAAAATTGTGAAGAATTAAGTAAAAAGGCAAAACAACAGGAACTGGTAATAATTGAACAAAGTCTTGAAATAGAAAATTACGAATCCAGAGAAAATGAATTCCAGAAACTTAAACTGGAAAAAAATAAAACTATAAGCAGGCAAAATGATCAGATTGAAGATTTAATTGAAAAAGAAAAATATTACAAAAATATTGAACAGAAAAAAGAAGATATTATTCAAAAGCAAATTTCTAGAATCATTGAATTGGAAAACAATGAAAAAACCTATCGTGATGAAATAAGAAAAATTGAATCTGAATTAAATGGACGTATTAAAGCTGTTGCGGATTTTGATGGAACACAAAAGTCAAAAGAATATGAACTTGAAATAAATAGGCTCTCTGAAGAATTATCTTCAAAAAACAATTGTTTGACTAAACTAAAAAATGAAATCGAAGAGCATATAAATAAAAAGGAAGAAATAGAAAGAACTAAAAATAGAATCATTGAGAATCTTGAAAAAGAAATAATTCTAAAAAATGAGTCAATAAATGATTTGAACCTGCTAAATGATAGAAAGGTAAATGAACAAAATAGTCAATCTATTGAATCATTAAACATGACTATCAGTTCCCTGAAGGAAGAAGTAAATAATTTAATAAACCAAAAAGGAGAGTTATTAAAAAATACCGAGTTGTTGAAATCTGACAAGGTAGAATTATTGGATAAAAATAAAGAACTGGATGGTAGGCTTCAGAAAATATTCTCTGAAATGAATTCTTTAAAAAAGGTGACTTTCGATATTGAAGCTCAGAAAAGCCGTATGGAATCCAAGTTAGAAAAATTTGACTCTTCATTAGCTGTTAAAGAACATGAATTGAAGGATAAAGAAAATAAATTAAATGAACTTGAGAATATTATCGCTCAATTAAATAGTACACCCTCAACAGATTCCGATAATGATGAGAAAGAAAAGCTTGAAGAATTCCAGATTGAAGTAAGACAATTAAAAAAACAGCTTGAAGAAAAAATATTTATCGGTGAGCAGCAGTCCAGTATAATTGAGAACCAGGCTCAAAAGATTGCAGAACTTGAAGCTCAAAAAATCCTTTCCAGGAAGAATCAAATCTTTGAATCAGAAAAACCCTCCTTTAATATCGATAAAGGAAATTTGAAGGTGGATAAGTCCAATAATTTACCCGTAGAATCTCCGGTTACTGATGATGATAAAGAAAAGGATGGCTACACAAAAGTAACAGGTAAAATTGAAATCTCAAACAATACTGAAAAGAAATCAGTTTTAGTTGAAGACAATAAAAAGACAAAAGATTCGGAAAACACCTTCATTTCAAATAGTAAATCCATTAGTCTGGAACAGGTCAGCTCTTTTCAAGAAAGCGGGAGCTTTGAACACCTTCAATACGGAGAAATTAGTATAATTAATGTAAATCTATCTAGAGCTACTTTAGAAATAGCAAGTTCATTTGGAGAGTTCCTTAATAAAATATTAAGACAAAATTATAATAAACTTATTGTAAATATGTCTAATTGCGAATTTGTTGATTCAACTATTTTGGGAGTTCTTGTTAATACATTAAAGAAAGCTTCTGCTGCAAATGGAGATTTAAGGATTGTTTGGAGTGAACAGAATGAAAATTCAATGTTCTATGTTACAAGAATGGACAAAGTGTTTATGATATTTAGTAATCTTAATGATGCTATTAAAAGTTATTTATAAAAAGCTGACAACCATTTTACCTTCCTATAAATGAGCTTCAATTAGTTTTTGGACTATATTTTTTCCCATAAAACCTCCATTTTACCTTCCTATAAATGAGCTTTAATTAGTTTTTGGACTATATTTTTTCCCATAAAACCTCTTATAATTTATTTCAATATTTAAAATATTGTTCTAAGGGTTTATTATAAAAAAAAATAATAACAATTGATGTATCATAAATTAAATTCAGTTTAAAATTTATACCCCAAAGCTAAACTGCCTTACTTAGTCCCGATTTATCCCCATGTCTGCAGGCTTTAAGAATAGGAATTGAATTTATGCGTGATATAATGTTGTTATAACGTAGTTTTGTTAAGAAGAAATGAAATTGTCTCATAATCATCAGAATTATGAGACAATATCTAAAGGATTGACTTACTTAGAAGATTCAAGGGTAAAAGCACCGCTCATTATTTTCCATTTACCCTCTTCTTTTACAAGAGTTAAATAACCATGTTGTTTCATTCTTGCATCACTAATCTCAATTTTTGCCATAGCTGTATTATCGTTAACATCTACGGAATTTATATTGAGCTTTCTTTCCCAGCCTCCTGTTTGGCCCTTTTTAACTTTTTCTAAAAACTGATCATTAGTCATCTCCGATACTTTATTTGTTACTGAATTGAAGTTAAAGTAATTACCGGTTGGGTAAAGAATATTTTCCAATGCATCAACATTCCGGGTGTCTGTACCTTGAATATAATCTTGAATAACCTGTTTTACTGCTTCCACGTCTGCAGGGTTATTTTGTTTCATTGCATATGTTGAAAATATCGTTAACATCGTTAAACCAAGTATTAGTTTTACAATCTTCATTTTAAACCTCATATTGAATTTTTTAATAAAATAGTAACTTGTTACAAAAAACAATTGAACAAAAATAAAGATTGTACCTCTTTGATATTGAATTTTATTAACAACGGTGATAGAATTATATGAATGGTTATATAAAATGTTGAATATAAATTCAGAAAAAGGGTGTGATTTGTGTCTAAAAATCTTTCGGAGATCTATTTTTACAACTCAATTTTATTCAATTCTCATTAAGTTTCATTCGCAATTTTTGATCATTTTCAAACGAAATCAGCCAATACAATGAAAAAACTAAGAATTAATTTATTTACCTCATTAAGTCTAGGTGTAATTGCACTTCTTTTTTTAGTTTTAGACTTTATTTTTTTTAAAGATATATCTAATGGAACCGGAAATCTGAATTTCGAATTAAAATTTATTAGCTATAGTTTTTTTGTATTTTTTATTTTTTTTATCTCCATGTTTTCAACTATTTATCAAGTTTTATTTTTTTTAAGAAAAAAAGTCTCCAAAATATATTAATCATTGAAGTTACACAATTACTTGAACTTAAGCTTCTTCAGTTTTGACTTTTGACCTTGGAACCTGGACTTAAGGAGACAATCTTACTAAATCCCACTTATCATCATTTTTGATATAGGAGATCCTATCATGAAGGCGGCTCCCTCTTCCCTGCCAGAATTCAAATTTATCCGGCAGCAATTTGTATCCTCCCCAGAATGGGGGCAGAGGAACTTCACTAGGATATTTCTCTTTCATTTTCTCAAATTTCTTTTCTAAAAATATACGATCAGGGATCATACTGCTCTGTTTCGATGCCCATGCTCCTATTTGACTCTCATATGGTCTCGTAACAAAGTATTCCTCTGATTCTTCCCTGGATATTTTCGATACAGTTCCGGTAATTCTTATTTGCCTCCCCAGTTCTCTCCAGAAAAATAAGAGCGAAGCTTTAGGGTTTATGGAAAGATCATGTGCTTTTTTACTTTCGTAATTTGTATAAAAGATAAATTTGCCTTCCTTATAGTCTTTTAAAAGAACAACCCTTGCCGATGGCTGGTTGTTTTCATCAGAAGTAGCAAGCACCATTGCATTAGGTTCAATAATATCTGATTTTAAAACATCATCCATCCATAATGAAAATTGCTTCATGGGGTCTTTTTCAACATTTTCTTCACTTAATCCTTCTTCCGAATATCTTCCCCTTAAATTTGATAACTTATTATTGTCTACCATTATTGCTCATTTTTAGTTAATATATAAATAGCTGATAAAAATAATAAAGATGTTTTAATACATCGAATATTATTTTAGAAATGATTTTTTTATTTTTTATAATATTTTTGAAATTTATTTTATAACTAAGTAATAATAAAAATAATAGAATTAAAATGACAGAGCCAACCAAAGAACAAAAAGAAGAACTGGAAAAGTTTGGAGCAAATACCTGGTTCGTAGAATATCTTTATAAACAATACCAGGAAAACCCGTCTGAGGTCCCGGATCAGTGGAAAAATTTTTTCAGTAATGTAAATGGAAGTAAAAATGGGAACGGCAAAAAAAATCATAATGCTGTTTTAACTCCTGCCATAGATAGAATAGAATTCCCCAAGCCCGGTGAAAATGATGAAACCCAAATAATTGCCGGCAGTTCGGAAAGAATTCTGGAAAATATGACTTCAAGCCTTTCTGTTCCTGTTGCAACATCTCAGAGGTCAATACCGGTTAAGCTTCTTGAAGAAAATAGAATGATAATTAATCGGTATATGCTCAAGAGACAAACCAGAAAAATTTCCTTTACACACATAATTTGCTGGGCAATTATAAAAGCTGTTCCGAAAGTTCCGGTCTTAAATTATGCTTTTTCAATAGTAGATGGAAAACCGATTATCATCAAAAGGAAATCCATTAATCTTGGTCTGGCTATAGATATTGAAAAAAAAGACGGCTCTCACTCTCTTATTGTTCCTAATATAAAAAATATTGATAGAATGAAGTTCACCGAATTTGTGAAAGCTTATGAAGACCTGGTAAAACGTACTAGAAAAGGACAAATAGATCCTAATGAATTTTTAGGAACTACAATTACATTAACTAATCCGGGTACATTGGGAACAGTGGCTTCTGTTCCTAGATTAATGGTTGGACAGGGAACCATTATAGCCACCGGTGCAATTCAGTACCCCGCTGAATATATGGCTATGTCTCCTGCAACTATTTCAGGGCTGGGGGTCAGTAAAGTAATGAACATTACCAGCACATATGACCATAGGATAATTCAGGGCGCCGAATCGGGTTTATTCTTAAAAGAAGTAAATGATCTGCTTCTCGGAAATAACGATTTTTATGAAGGGATCTTCAATTCATTAAAAATTCCGGCTCAGCCTTTAACATGGAAAACAGATTATCAGCCTGGAGCTTTCAGTCAATCCTCTAATACTGAAGAGATAGAAAAACAAGCAAGAGTTCTGCAATTAATTAATATGTACCGGGTTCGCGGGCACTTAATTGCAAATCTTGATCCACTGAATGAACAATGTGTTTATCATGATGAGCTTGACCCTGCCACCTATAAACTTACTTTCTGGGATTACGATAGAGAATTTATTACAGGCGGACTGGTTGAAGGGAAAACAGCTTCTTTAAGAGAGATTTTAGATATACTTCAGAAGACATATTGTGAAAATATTGGCATTGAATATATGCATATTCAACACCCTGAAGAAAAAAGATGGCTTCAGCACAAAATGGAACCCTTAAAGAATATTCCGAATTTCTCCGCCGAATCGAAAAAAATCATCTTAAACAAACTAATCACCGCTGAATCTTTTGAACACTTTATTCACAATAGGTTCATAGGGCATAAAAGGTTCTCACTTGAAGGGTCGGAAACTTTAATTCCTGTATTGGATTTCCTTTTGAATTTAGCTGCTGATCATAATATAAAAGAAGCTGTGTTGGGTATGGCTCATAGAGGAAGGTTAAATGTTCTCGCAAATATTATCGGTAAAACCTATGATTCGATTTTCTCTGAATTTGAAGATATAATAGACCCTGAATCAATTCAAGGTTCCGGTGATGTAAAATATCATTTGGGTGCTATCGGTGAATTTAAAACAAAAAATGGGAAGATAATTACTGTTTCTGTTGCATCAAATCCAAGTCATCTTGAATGGGTAAACCCTGTTGTTGAAGGTATTACTAGGGCAAAACAAACAAGGCTCGGGGATAGCAAAAGTCATAGAAAAATTATGTCTGTTTTAATTCATGGCGATGCAGCTTTTGCAGGTCAGGGAATAGTTGCCGAAACTCTGAACCTTTCACAATTAAGCGGTTATCGAACGGGTGGAACTGTTCACATTATTATTAATAACCAGATCGGGTTTACTACCGGACCTGAAGACGCAAGGTCATCTGTATATGCAACAGATGTAGCAAAAATGATTCAGGCACCAATATTTCATGTAAACGGTGATGACCCTGAAGCTGCTCTCTGGGTTACTAAACTTGCACTGGAATTTAAACAGGAATTCAAAAAAGATGTTGTCATTGATCTTTTCGGATATAGAAGGCACGGTCATAATGAAGGGGATGAACCGGGATTTACACAGCCTCTTTTATATGAAAAAATTAAAAACCAGCCTTCAGTTCGAGAAATATATGCCGGTACATTATTAAAGAATAAAGTGCTTTCTTCTGAAGAGATAGAAGAAATGCAAAATAAAATTACTGATTCACTGAGCCAGGCATTCGACAGAATTAAAAAGAGAGCTACTTCCTTCAATACAGATGTTCCGCTTGCTGTATCTAAAGAAAAAATAGAATCTGCAGTTCCTGTTAAGGATACTGCTATAAGTGAAGAGATATTAAAAAAAGTTGTTATCGGTATAACAAAACTCTCTGATGATTTCGCTATACATCCGAAGTTAAAAAAATCTCTTGATTTAAGAAAAACTTTTATAAATGGAGAGACAGAAGCCGAATGGGCATTCGCCGAATCAATTGCTTTTGGTAGTTTGCTTTATGAAGGAACACCTGTTAGGCTAAGCGGGCAGGACAGTGTAAGAGGAACTTTTAGTCAGCGGCATCTTGCTTTATCTGATGTACAGACAGGTGAAGAATATATTCCTCTCAACCATATGTTTGGCAATCAAGCTAAAATTGAACCGCTTGACAGTCTGCTTTCAGAAGCCGCTGTACTAGGATTTGAATACGGCTACAGTACGGCAGACCCCCTGGCTTTAGTTATCTGGGAAGCGCAGTTTGGCGATTTTGCCAATGGTGCTCAGGTAATTATTGATAATTTTATTGTAGCATCCTTTGAAAAGTGGCAGATGCCTAATAGTGTTGTAATGCTACTCCCCCATGGTTATGAAGGGCAGGGCTCGGAACACTCCAGTGCAAGGCTTGAGAGATTTTTGATCCTATGTGCAGAAGATAATATGCAGGTTTGTAATCCGACTACTCCAGCACAATATTTCCATCTCTTAAGAAGGCAAATAAAAAGGGTTGAAAGACGTCCATTAATTATCATGACACCCAAAAGTCTTCTCAGGCATCCGGAGGCAAAATCACCTAAAGAGGATTTCATTACCGGCATTTTTAAGGAAATTATTGACGACCCGGTCGAAAATAAACAGGATGTTGAAAGAGTTATATTAGCCAGCGGGAAAGTATATTATAATCTTAAAAAATATAGAAAAGATAACAACCTTGATGAAAAAGCTGTAATTATAAGAATAGAACAATTATATCCATATAAAAATGAGAAGATAAAAGATATACTTGCTTCTTATTCAAACACTAAAAAGGTTGTATGGGTTCAAGAAGAGCCAATGAATATGGGAGCCTGGAATTTTCTAGTACCGAGACTATCCGAAGACCTCTTCAAAGGTCAGAGATTATACTATGCAGGCAGACCAGAAAGCGCCAGTCCTGCCGTTGGCTCCGCTAAGATATCCATGCAGCAGCAGAAAGACCTGGTTGAAAAAGCATTTAAGCTTTAATTATCGAATATCTAACAGCCATCTGACAGCCGTTAAATCCGGTATAACACAAGAATAAAACTTGCAAAGTTGAAAGATGACATCTTTTTTAATTTTCTCTAATAAGATATCAACTTTACCTATGTCTTTGGAACTAAAATACTTGTGATTTTACAAATACTGATTCTATAGCGGTATGAAGTTCGATAGGGGCAAAAGGTTTAATTAAATAACCGAAAGGCTTAGTCGAAAGTGCTTTATAAATAGTCTGTTCATCATTTAAAGCCGATATATAAATTATAGGTATTTTGAATCTACTCATAATTATTTTAGCCGTTTCAATTCCATCCAGGTTTCCTTTTAAAGTTATATCCATTAAAACTAAATCAGGTTTTTCAAGTTCTGTTATCCTAATTGCATCCGCACCATTATCAATGCTTGAAGTAACATTATAATTTAGTTTCTGGAGTGTCATTCCTATATCTGTCGCAACAATAAATTCATCCTCTACAATTAAAATTTTCTTTTTTTCGTTATCCATTATTATCTTTATTAATGCCTATTGAAATCCTAATGCAATTTGTCAGGCGTACTTTGGAACATTTTTTATGCCATAGGAATTCGTAATATTATATTTTTATTTTAATAATTGCAGCAGGAAAAACGACGTGGGTGTAAATGTTACACCTTTTATAGTAAAAAGTACCTTCGGGAATTATTGACAAATATGGAATAAAAAATTAAGTTTGATCAGAAGAAATGCGAGCGTAACTCAGTTGGTAGAGTGTCAGCTTCCCAAGCTGAATGTCGCGGGTTCGAGCCCCGTCGCTCGCTCAAAAAAATTTCATTGTTTGTTATAAATAGTTTGTTGTTTATTGGTTTCTTAATTAAATTTGCCTTTCATTTTTAAAGTTTATGGTTTAACAAACAACATATTACAAACCACGTAATGTATACTAAAAAGGGCGCTTAGCTCAGCTGGTTCAGAGCATCTGCCTTACAAGCAGAGGGTCCGCGGTTCGAATCCGTGAGCGCCCACTTAAAAAGCCTCAATTTTAACTGAATTGAGGCTTTTTTATTTTGTGATAATCCTAAAATCCCACTGTCATTGTGCCGACTTTTTGTAGTTACATCCATATTATTGATAGTTGATTGATATGGTTAGTTAAAATTGAAAACATAATCTAATAAAAATTAAATATTATTCGGTTCCCTTCAAGAAATTAAGAATTTATTTTATTAAAGCTGCCGGTCGCAAAATTACAGGCAGCTTAAGTTTAGATTTATGAAGCTGCATTTATTTTATATGATTTAATCCAACTGATTTTTAAGAGGTGTTTATTTAAAAGTAGGGATAAAGGGTGGCTTTCTCCATTTTCGATGGCTTAGAAGTGAAAAAATTGCCTAAAACCTACGCTATATCGTATTAATAAAGAGCATTAGTTAAATAGCTATTGCCTTTTTTTACCGATTTAACTATTTCAAAATAGTTACAATAATATATTTGTCAAAACTTTAATACAACCTAATGGGCATTGCTTTAAAGCCGGTGCCCTTTTTTATTGGTTTTATTTATTACTATGCTCCGGCCAAAAAACATGATCAGAAATTGTTTCGAAAAAGGTACTTAGCTTCCAAGTAATCAAAAAAATAACTTAGCTGGCTAATGCAATAAATCCGGCATAGTGGGAATAATATAAATTGTGCATGATCATGGGGATAGCAATACCTTAAAAGGGCAAACATTTTGTGCAGGCGTGCCCGGCTAGAAAAGTTAGATAGACTGCTTACACAAAACACCCGACTTTACATTTTCTTTTTTAGATATTTTAATTATATTTAAAAAATATTCAGTATGCTTCATTTCTCAAATTAGTAATACAAAATATATTTTATTCTTTATAAATTAAAAAATAATAAGATGTATTTGCTTGCGAAGGTTTATTATTAAATAAATAAATGATCGTTGAAAAAAAATAATATAATGGAATTATTAGAACGTGATAAATATCTAGATGTATTAGAAAATTTATTTTTTGAATTATCAAACGGAAATGGTTTTGTTGTATTAATTTCAGGCGAAGCCGGAATTGGAAAAACTACTTTAGTCGAGAACTTTGCAAAAATAATTAATAGCAGAGCTAGAACATTATGGGGAACCTGCGACGCATTATTTGCACCAAGACCATTAGGACCACTCTACGATATTGCTGCTCAATTAAAAAATGATTTAATAAATTTGTTAAACAGTCACTCGGAACGTTCGGTAATTTTCTCCAGATTTTTGAGCAATGTTCAGGAAAGCAAATTACCAAATATCATTGTTATTGAAGATGTACATTGGGCTGATGAGTTAACATTTGATTTAATAAAATATTTAGGGCGCCGGGCGAATAAAATTAATTCTATATTAATAATAACTTACCGGGATGATGAAATCGGCTCAGAACATCCGCTAAGATTTGTATTAGGTGATATCCCATCTCAAAACTTAGTTAGAATAAAACTGCCCGTTCTTTCGGAAAATACGGTCGATGAACTCGCAGATGTGCATGGTTTAAAAAATCTTTTCAAAATAACCGGCGGAAATCCATTTTTAATTTCAGAAATGATAAGTAATAAGGATGAAGGAATTCCATCATCTATAAAAGATTCTATTTTAGCAAGGATGTCAAGACTTTCAAGATCTGCAAGAGAATTAATTGAATTTATTTCGATTATACCTACAAGCACAGAATTATGGTTAATTAACAAAGCCTTTCCTAATAATTCAAAATTTCTTGATGAATGTAATGATTCCGGTATTATTTATTATGAAAATAATAAAGTTTCATTTAAACATGAATTAACAAGGCTAGCTGTTGAGGAATCTTTAAGTTTATCTAAAAAACAACTGCTTAATGAGAAAGTATTTCAAATATTTCTTAAACAAGAAAAAATCAATAATTATTTAGCACGAATAATTCATCATGCCGAACAATCTCACAATAAAGAGGGTATTATTAAGTATGCTCCTATAGCTGCAAAACAGGCATCTAAACTAGGTGCCCATTTATTAGCTGCAAAACATTATAAAAATGTATTAAGATTTGCCGATGAACTTTCTATACAAGATCAACTGGATTTTTATGAAAGCAAATCATACGAGTGCTACCTTAATGGAAAAGTTAAAGAGGGCATTGAAGACGGGGAAATTGTACTGAAGCTTTTACAGAAATTTCCGGATCCAATTCGTGAGGGAGAAAATTACAGACGTATTTCAAGAATGTTATGGTATGATTGCAACGATAAAAAGGCAGAACAGTATGTAGATAACGCTATTGAAATTTTGGAAAAACTACCACCTGGAAAAGAACTAGCAATGGCTTATAGCAATAAATCACAGACATATATGTTAAGAGAGGAAACAGAACTAGCAATAATATGGGGAGAAAAGGCAGTTAAGCTTGCAAGAAAAATGAAAGACAAAGATATTGAAGCACATGCTCTTAATAATATCGGTTCTGCCAAAATGTTAGTAGATGATTTTACAGGAGAGGAATATCTTAAAAAGAGTCTTCAAATTTCATTTAAAAATAATTTTATTGAACAAACAACAAGAGCATATATAAATTTGGGTTGTGTATTGCTTCAAAAAAGAGAGCTCAAAAAGGCAAATGAATATTTTACGGCAGGAGCTGAATATTGCAGCGATAAAGATCTACACACATTAACATTATGTATGTTAGCTCACCATGCCAATGTTAAGTTGTATCTTGGAGAATGGGACTCAGCAGTTGAATTTGCAAATTCAGTTTTCCAAAATGAATATATACCTGAGGCAAATAAAAATATCCCGCTGTTTATAATAGGAATAATAAGAGCAAGAAGAAACGATCCGGGCGCGATGAACTTATTGACTGAAGCCAACCGGCTATCATTAAGTTTAGGTGAAATGGATAAAATAGTAACAATCAAAGGCGCCACTGCCGAAGCTTATTGGCTTCAAAATAAATTAAATGAAATAGCTGATGAAATAGAATCTCTATATTTTAAAATCCAATACACAAGAAATCCCTGGTACATTGGAGCGCTCGCTTATTGGTTGTGGAAAAATGATAAATTAAAGAAAGTTCCTAAAATAATTGCAAATCCATATCTTCTTCAAATAAAAGGCGATTGGAAATCTGCTGCTAAATTGTGGGAAAAATTAGAGTGCCCTTATGAAAAAGCATTGGCTTTAAGTGAAGGTGATGAGCATGCAATGAAAGAAGCAATTGAAATATTTAATCGATTAGGCGCATCGGCTACTTCTCAACTAATTAAGCAAAAAATGAGGGAATCTGGAATAAAAAGTATTCCCAAAGGACCGAGAAAAACAACTAAAGCAAATCCAAATGGTTTAACCGTTAGACAGGTAGAAGTGCTAAATTTGGTAGGTAAGGGATTAAGCAACCAAGAAATAGGAAACAAGCTTTATATTTCTGCAAAAACAGTGGATCATCACATCTCTGCAATCTTTTCAAAATTAGATATACATTCCAGAATAGAAGCAGCGGAGTTTGTTCGCTCTAATGGAATAAACAAAAAATAGGGAAGCGATTTTTATAATATAGGGAATCCTCCCGATTCTTCTTTCTTATTAAAAACTAAATTAACTCCTGAAATAAAAATTATTTAATTATAAAATCTGGAGGCAATATGCCAAGGTATCTTATTGAAAGAAACTTTCCTGATGGTTTACAAATTCCGGTTTCTGAAGAGGGGGCAAAAGTCTGCTTAAATGTAGTTGATGTCAACACAGATGGTAATGTTACATGGATTCATTCTTACGTGAGTGATGACAAAAAGAAAACATTTTGTATTTATGATGCACCAACTCCCGAAGCAATCAGAAAAGTTGCAAATAAAAATAAATTACCTGTTGAAAAAATTACGGAAGTACGAGTTCTCGATCCTTATTTCTATTTATAAACTAAAATAATTTGGAGGTTAAAATGAAAAGTCTATCCTTGTTTTTATTGTTTGTTCTTTTGGCAGGAACTTTTATAAACTCTGGAATAGCCCAGGACAAATCACAAAAAAATTCTTCTGAAAAAGTAACAATGCACCGCTATGTTGTAGAAAGAACATTTCCCAATGGTCTAAATATACCGATAAATAATGCTGGAAAGGACATTTGTTCAGGCGTAGTTTCCACAAACACAGAAGATCAGGTTACGTGGGTACAATCTTATGTAAGCGAAGATAAGAAAAAAACATTTTGTATTTACGATGCACCATCCGCAGAAGCAATAAAGAAAGCTGCAAAGCAAAATAAATTGCCGGTTGATAATATAACCGAAGTGACCGTGCTGGACCCATATTTTTACAAATAAAATTAAATAACCATTCGGAAATTAGTTGAATTAAAGAAAGTATGATAAGCCGGGAGTTTTTGATTTAGATTATCGTTTGCAAAAAAATGAAATTTAAATATATGAACTTACATCCCGGCTTTCATAATCTTTTAAGAGCTTTATAAATCAATATCTTCAAAGAATCTCCTAATTAATTATTTTCAGTTTTGACATTTTTGACACAGAAAGAGTTAACAATTTAACATGTATTTAACCTATTTAAAAATCTCAATTGTACGGCCCCGTTCATTTATGTCCATAAACATACAATAGAAATATTAATAATTGTCGTTTATTAGTACTTTACAACTTTTTTTAATAGGCATTATCCTTGCGTATAAATTTCTAAATTTTCCGTTAGCCACGAACGCCGGTAGCTCCATTTTCTTTACCGGCGTTCAAATATTTTTAAAGATTTATTTGACCCTCAAACCTTTAAGGAATGAACAAAGAAGAATTACTTAAATTATTTTTAATTAGCTAAGAAGTTTATTAATTTTCTCTATTGTCAACGGAGCACTCCCTTCATAGTGATTATTAACATTTAAGTATACATCCACCTCCCTGCTTTGCAGCTCCTTTATCATTTTGATTATATCCGTCAATTCCTCATCCCTGTTTATATAAATTTTACTCCAATTCTCTCCCGATATATTTTCTATTCCGCTCCTGTCAGGACCATGCAGCCTTATAATCGTTTGTCCTTTAATATATTCTTTGTATTTATTATATATGTCAACTATAGGAGGCACAAAATATCCCTGCAGGAAAACATGGGAAAGGTTTAAGTCCCTTAGAAATTTGAAATAAGAATTGTTTAAGTAAAAAGGGTTTCTGATTTCGATAGACATTGGCGGAAGATCCGGCGGAAGTGATATAAAGAATTGGTGAAGCAACCTTTGGAGCTGCGAAAGTGAAGGCATCTTCTCTTTATTTAAATATTCAAACTGAAAGATTAAGAAAGCAGTTTGATTTCTAATCGGCTTTAATATCTGAAGAAATTCTTCTAATAAATTGACGTTCAGGAAGTATGGATTCTTTCTGAGAGGTTCATTTCTATTCTTACTGTAATAATGTGTTAAGGTAATTGAATTAGGAACTTTAATGATGAATTTGAAATCTTCCGGAACCGATGCTTTATATTCTTCAACTGTTTTTTTCTTGGGAAGTCTGACTATATCAAACAATGACCAGAACCATTGATCAACTTCAACCGTTTTATAATGCCTTGAATATTCTTCAAGATAATTTATCTCGCCAAATTCCGGATAGATTATCCCCTTCCAGGATTCATATTTCCAGCTGCATGTTCCTATGTGTAATTTATTCACGTAACTTTGTTACATACCTGGTATTGGCATTGTCTCATGTATTTCAATGGTGCATCCTGCATTCCATCCCAAATGAGGATGGCCTTTAAGAAGAGCTTTTGCCTCGCCCATATTGTCCGCCTGTAAAATTGAATAACCGGCAACATCTTTACTGCTGGCTTTACTCATTCCATCCGGACTAAGTTGTTGCCCATTCATAAGAGGAGAACCTAAATCCACAAGATTGCTCCCGCATTTTTGCGCCCAATCCATCCATAGCTGCATCCCCTTAGCCTGATCTTCCGGACTAGAATTTCCAGTCTGTGCCATCGCATCAACCGGCGCATGATATATTACAATAAATTTTTTCATTATGTTCTCTCTCCTTATTGTTACTCTGTTTAGTTTATGTTATGTTTTTTAAAAGATGAAACTTATTGTATAATTTTATAACAAATAAAAAGCAAAGGAAAGGATAAAATTCAGGCGTTATTCCAATAAAAAACAGAACATAATCACCATTTTATTTTGAGCCTGTGTGAATATCATTAAACAATGGGTTTATCCATTGATCTAAAGAAAAAAATTATACCACCTTCTGCTTAAAAGGTTAACATCAGACTTTTAGTTCGGTGCAATGCCAACTCTCATTAAAGCCGCAACTTCCTCAGCCAGGTGTTACATTATGAGAAAAAAGCCTCTCAACCCCCTATTTTTAAAAAGAAAATTATTTAGCCATATATAACCATGCCTCACCCAAAGTTTTTTCAAAAACCCATAGTTGAGAGGGGTTTTTTAAAGAGAAAACGAAAAATAAAAACATATCTTATCCTCGAATTTCAGATAATTCCTTCTTGTGCAAATGGATGAACCCAAAATCCTCTCATATTAATTTTATTTATTGTAACTGTGATAACCAAACCAATAAACATTGCAAACCTATTACATTATTTTTATTTATGAATTTTGTAATTTTGTTGTACGCAAACGAATTTATCTACTAAATAAACCAAGCTGAATTAAATAAAAAATGAAAATAACAATTTATATCGCCGTAAGTCTGGATGGATTTATAGCCAGGGAAAATGGAGATATCGACTGGCTGACGAAGTACGAAAGCAATGAAATTTTCGAAAGCTTCAAGGAATTCATGAACAGTATTGATGCTGTTGTAATAGGAAGAGGAACATATGAAAAAGTTCTTTCTTTTTCCGACTGGCCTTACACCAAAAAAGTTTATTTACTAAGCACCACAATTAAAACCATCCCTGATAGATTAAAAGAGAATGTTAATTTAATTTCAATGCCGCCGCGGGAAGTAATAAATTATCTTTCAAATCGGAATTTCTCAAACTTATATATCGATGGTGGAAAGACAATCCAAAACTTTCTGAAAGAAGATTTGATTGATGAAATGATAATTACTAAAGTCCCGGTCATTATTGGAGACGGTATTCCACTATTCGGGTATTTGGAAAAGGATATAAATTTACAGCACTTAGAAACAACCGTATATTCAAACGGTCTTGTAAAAAGTTATTACAAAAGAAGCTCCTCCGTCGAATAAGTTATCAGATGAAAAGATGTCATCTTTTAAATATCGGTTCTTGCATAACTTCTATTAAATTTTTACTTCCCATCCTGGTTCATATTCCCGCTGCCAGTATTTCATTGCCTCGTCATCATTCAAAATATGAGCATTTTCTTTATTTAGGTTAAGTGTCCTGTTTAATTTCCAGGCGATATTTGAAAGAAGGAGTATAGTTACGCTTATATTTCCTTCATTAATTGGAGAATGAAGCTTTTCACCATCTCTTATTGCACCACAGAAATTCTGAAAATGCGCATCTGTCATATCATCCATACTCAACAAATCCTGAGTAGAATTCTTTTCATCCTTCTTTTTAAATTCCTTTAATAATTTATCATCAAGGTCATACACTTTATAACCGTCCCTGTCGATAATGACGGTACCTTCTGTTCCATGAATTGCAGCGCCGCGTCCGCTTCCATACTTCGTTTTGCCGTTGCAGCTAATCCCTTCCCATGTAATCATTTTATCATCATACTCATAGCTTGTAACCAGTGTATCATAAAATTCCCAGTCATCTTTAAAATGATACCTGCCCCCTGGTGCACTTACGGAATTAGGATAATCAACTCCAAGAGCCCAGCGGCATAAATCAACTTCATGTGTACCATTGTTTAAAGTTTCACCTGTCCCCCAGTTCCAGAACCAATGCCAGTTATATGGATGGATATTATCTTTATAAGGTCTTCTGGGAGCCGGTCCCTGCCACAGCTCCCAATCCAAATAATCAGGTACAGAGATCTCTTTTCCGGTTCCGATTGATTTTCTTGTATTACTGTACCAGGCTTTTCCAAAATACGCTTTTCCTATTAAACCGTCTTTTATCTTTTTCATAACATCAATAGTGTAGGCAGATGACCTCTGCTGATCCCCCATTTGTACTAGCTTATTATATTTTTTTTGAGCAGCCACCAGCAGTTCGCCTTCATGAGGATTATGGCTGCAGGGTTTTTCCACATAAACATGCTTCCCGGCTTGCAGCCCCATAATAGCCATTGGAGTATGCCAGTGTTCGGGAGTAGCTATTGTAATTGCATCAACATCTTTTGATTCCAGCATTTTTCTGAAATCTCTAGCTTCAACCGGGCTTTGTTTATATTTTTCTTTTGCTGCCTTCCCAAACTTCTTTAATTCCCGGTCGTCGACGTCACATATATAAGTGACAGTAGTATTTTTGCAGGCGTTTATACTCCCTAAATGTGCATACCCCCTTCCATGCAAACCTATAATTGCAAAGTTCATCCTGTCATTTGCCCCCATAATTCTACTGTAGCTTTTTGCATTTAATCCAAATGTCAATCCTGCGGAAACAACCGATACATTTTTTATAAAATCCCGTCTAGTCTGTTTCATTTATTCTCCTTTATTAATAAATGTTTGAAACAAATCTTTTTTATGAACTTAAAAGGTTCTTAAAATTCACTTTGAAACTTCAATTAAAATATAACTCTTTATACCGACAGAACACCTTTAACATATCCGACAGATTCAGCCACTCCGGGCAAAGGATCTTCTTTATCTTTTTCAAACTCAAATGCAATTGTTCCCTTATAATTATATTTCAATAATGTCCTCAAAAATTTCGGGATATTTATTACTCCTCTTCCAATCTCAATCGTATTTCCATCTTCCGATGCTTTGTCTTCATCTTTCATATGGATATCAAATATTCTATCCGAATATTTTTCAAATGCATCGGAAGGATCAATTCCTAAACGCATAGTATGACCTATATCTAGACACATCCCCATCCTCTTATCCATATCTTTTATTTTTTCGTAAACACTTTCAGGACTGGGAAATCTCTTATCACCCGGTCCGTGATTATGAATGGCCAGCATAATATTGTATTCTTTTACTTTTTGCTCTGCTAATGTTAAATACTCATGCTCAGGAACCCCGATGATTATTTTTATCCCTGCATATTTAGCATAATCAAATGCTCTATTGACTTCATCTTTATTTGTCATATAAATAACCCCTGCCCCATATAATTCTAATCCCGCATTTTTAATTTCTTGAACTGCTTTATCAATCTCCTCTTTGGTGCTGTTTAAAGGAAGATGCATATCCTTTAAGGATAACCTCTTTAGAGCCAAACGGTTTGTCATCTGGATAACCTGGCTTAAAGAAAAATTTCTAAATGTATACGACGTCAAACCAAGATTCAATTTTTCGGAAGGATCTGGATTTCCTTCCATAATCTTTTTTGCAATAGGATTAGAGAATCCATTAAATGATGAAGCGGCAATGCCTAACCCTGTTAATTTAATAAAATTTCTTCTGGAATGATTCTTTCCCATTCTTTATACCCTTAAAAATTTCAAATAATTATAGAACTTTAATCTTGATATTCTTAAAAGACACTTCATTTCCATGATCTTGAAGCAAAATATAACCTGTCTTTGCTTCACCGAAATTAGGCCAGTCTTTAAATTTACTGTAGGCAACTAAAGCTCGCCACATCTGGTTTCCCCTTTCATATTCAAGAACTTTTTTGCCATTCAGCCAGTGTTCAACATGATTTCCTTTAACGATAATTTCTGCCGTATTCCATTTTCCAACTCCGTTAAACTTTTTATTCTCTGCAGGAATTAAATCATAAAGAGAAGCTAAAGTCCGGTTCCCCTTTACTCCGAGTTTTGCATCCGGGTGCCTTTCATCATCAAGTATCTGGAATTCACATCCTATCGCAGAACCGGGTCCTTTATTTAATTCCGGATCAACAAAATATTTTATACCACTGTTAGCTCCTGCTGTAATTTTAAAATCAACTTTGAGGTCAAAATTCTTATAAGTATCTGTTGTAATAATGTCTCCCCCGTTTGCAGACTCAGCCCCGTTTGATGCAAGCACGGTTAAAACTCCGTTTTTAATCACCCACCCCTTATCCGGAAAATGCTCCAGTTTTGCCCCTCTCCATCCATTTGAAGTCCTACCATCAAAAAGTAATTTCCACCCTTCCCTTTTATCTTTTTCAGTTAGTGAATTGTCTTTTTGCTCCTGTATAATCGTTTTATTTTTTACTCCTTTATTTGATTCTGAAATCAACCGGTTCTCCTTACTTTGAAGACTGAAACTTCCCTTATTAAAAAATATAATTATTGTAAAAATTAATATTATAACTTTACTAAAATTATTTTCGCTTTTCATTAGTTAACCTTTCAATGTTTTAACAGATTTTTTGGAATTATATTGGGAACCATTCTACCGCAAAAAGAATTTACATGCAATAATAAAAACAATTAAGATAAATTTAAAATAAATTTTATTTATAAATGTTCTTTTTATTTTTGTGCAATTAACTTTTTTGTTTTTACCGAACCTATTTTATTGATAGTTTGATTTTTTCAATATAACTTAATACTGCTTTACCATTGGAAATGCTTTCACTTTTTTTAACAATTAATTGGAGTCTTAATGTTCAAAATAAAGTACATTTTAATATTTGCAATTTTAACTTCCTTTTATATAAGCGCACAAAGTGATAATTCAACAGCTTCTGAAAATAAAATCCCTATTCTTATCAGATGCGACGACTGGGGAATGTGCCATTCAGTCAATATGGCTGCTAAGGAAGTTCTAGATAAAGGTTTCCCGGTTTCTGCATCCGTTATGTTCGCTTGTCCGTGGTACCAGGAAGCAGTAGATATTCTTAAACAGTATCCGAATGTTTCAGTCGGTGTTCATCTAACTCTCAATGCCGAATGGAAAAATTATCGCTGGGGTCCAATTTCCGGTGCATTAAATGTTCCTTCACTTGTAGATAGCCTTGGTTATTTCTTCCCCTCTCGGGCAAAGCTTTTTGGAAATAATCCAAATCTTGCAGAAATAGAAAAAGAACTCCGTGCTCAAATTGAACGCGCTGTTCATTCCGGCCTCAAAATCGATTATGTCGATTACCATATGGGTGCGGCTGTACAAACACTCGAAACCCGTAAAATTTTAGAAAAGCTCGCAGCAGAATATCACCTTGCTATTTCAAGGTATTTCGATGAAGTTGATGTTGAAGGTGTTTATGCTGCCGGTATCGAAAATAAGCTCGATACTCTCCTCAGCATTACTAAAGCTCTCAAACCTGGTGGTACTAAGCTTTTTGTTTTTCATATCGGGATTGATAATGACGAACTGAGCGCACTTAAAGATCTAAATACCTTTGGACCTAAAAATATGAGTAAACACCGGCAGGCTGAATTAAATGCACTTCTATCCCCCCAATTCCAGGAGATGATCCATTCTCCGGAGTTTCGGTTAATTAATTATAGAGACCTAATTAATGAAAAAGGTCTGAATAGTATGAAAAGACCGGATAATCTCTAGTAAAGGATTCTAAAAGAAGCATTTCTATAAGCAACATATTATTGAGGAATATCTAAAATTACAAAAGCAGTTAAAGAAATCCTTTTGGATACTCTTTAATACTTATAATCTCAAGTTACGCAAGAATCAGTATTTGAAAGATGACATCTTTACTTTTTCAAAATAAGGTTTATCTGAACTTATATTTTAATAAAAAATTGAAAATGATTTTTCATTTTAAAGATGTCATCTTTAGGTCTGCATAACTTCAGTTATAATGTTATCTTTGTTCCAAGAACTTTTAAAAACTCAGCAAGCCACTTCTGATGCGCAGGCCATGCCGGAGCCGTAACTAAATTTCCATCGACAAAAGCCCCGTCTATTGGAATATCTGCATATTCGGCACCTGCTAGCTTTACTTCTGCTGAACAAGCCGGGTAGCATGAGACCTTTTTCCCTTTTATTACATTTGCCGCAGCTAATATTTGAGGTCCGTGACAGATAGCTGCTATTGGCTTGCCCGTATCTGAAAAGTGTTTTACTATCTTAATTACTCTGGGATTCATCCTTAAATACTCAGGTGAGCGCCCGCCTGTTATCATTAATGCATCATATGAATCTTCTTTAATTTCATCAAAGCTCTGATTTAATGTAAAATTATGTCCCGGTTTTTCCGAATAAGTTTGATCCCCTTCAAAATCATGGATTGCAGTCTTTATTTTACTACCGGCTTTCTTATCGGGACATACTGCATCTACTGTATGACCTACCATCTGCAATGCTTGAAATGGAACCATGGTTTCGTAATCTTCTGCGAAATCCCCTACCAAAAATAATATTTTTTTTGCGCTCATATCTATTTCCCTTTCTTACTATTAATTATTTTTTACTTTATAAATATATAAAACTTAAAAGTGCGGAACTGTAAATAACGCATCACAAAATTTATCAATATAAATATTAAATTTTACTTGTTGGAATTTAATTTTTTATGTAGTTAAATAAAAATCTAAATTATACATATAATTAAGATCAGATTTTCGTTGTGTTTTCCAAGATGGTGAAGGGGAAGTTTAGATTCAGCCGATTTAAAGATATCATCAATATTCTGTCAAAATAAAAGTTAAAAAAACGATACCGGTTAAGATACCTATTGGGTGAGGTTAAAATCATTATAGAATGTCTTTTACTTTTTAGACTGTCCCGCAAGGGGTGAGATAAAGTGGTTATCCCTAGACATCTACCCCTATTTATTTATATACTTCACATTTAGGACTAATATCAAATACCTTTCCGGGATTCAAAACATTGTTTGGATCTATTACGGATTTAATTTGTTTCATCATATTCAAACCTGGAATACCGGCAACTTTCTCTAGAAACCTTTTTTTTGCTAATCCAGTTCCATGTTCTCCTGTAATTGTACCTCCCAATTTAATCGCTTCATTAAAAATAAAATCAAACGCTTTATGCGCTAATTCTATTTCTTTTTTATCTCTTTCATCTGTTAAGCACGTTGGATGAAGATTGCCATCTCCGGCATGTCCGAAATCTCCAAAGATAAGGTTATATTTATTTGCAGCTTCCGTAACCTTCTCAATCATAACCGGCAATTCGCTTCTTGGTACTGTTGCATCCTCCAGAATAGTAGTCGGTTTTTTTCTTGCCAGAGCGCTAAATGCACTCCTTCGAGCTGTCTTTAAATTATTAGCCTCATTAACTGTTTCGGCTTTCTTCACAAAAGACGCATTATTCTTTCTCATAATATTAATTATTGTTTCGGCATCTTCCTCAACTATGCTTCCCCTTCCATCCACTTCAACCAGTAAAATTGCTTCACTATTTCTCGGTAAACCAACTTTTGTATAATCTTCAACACAATTAATTGTTGTATTATCTAAAAATTCCATCATGCTTGGAACTATATTCGAAGCAATGATCCCCGAAACAGCCTTCGCACTGTCCGATAGCTTATTAAAATAAGCCAGCATTGTTATAGAATTAGCCGGGATAGGTATAAGTTTCAATATTATTTTAGTTATTATTCCCAGTGTACCTTCACTTCCCACTATAAAATCTTTAAGATTATAACCTGCCACATCTTTGAAATTTTTCCCCCCAGTTTTTAATAAATCACCGGTGGGCAGTATCATTTCAACCCCCATTACATAATTTTTGGTGACTCCATATTTTAACCCTCTTAATCCCCCTGCATTATTTGCGACATTCCCGCCTAATGTACAGACGTTAATGCTTCCCGGATCCGGAGGATAAAATAAATTCTGTCTTTCCACTTCTTTTTGCAGTTGCGCCGTTATAACTCCGGGCTGTACTGTTGCAGTTAGATTCTTTATATCAACTTCTAAAATCTTATTCCACCTTGTCATAACCATTAAGACACAATTCTCAACCGGAACTGCCCCTCCGCTTAATCCGGTACCCGCTCCTCTCGGTACAATATTAAACTTCTCATCATTTGCAAGTTTAACAATTTTGGAAATTTTCTCTTCATCTTCAGGAAATATTATTGCCTCTGGTTTCTGCTCAAATATTGGTGTAGCATCAAATGAATATACTCGCTTTTCTTCCTCTGAATCAAAATAATTATTCTTTCCGATTATATTTTTAATTTTTTCTTTTACGGAATTATTCATTTATTTATAAAAAACTAATTTTATAATTTATGAAGACTATGAAATATACTGTTCAAACAAAACGCCTAAGGAGTTGGTATACAAGATACCCGGCCAAAATAGCTAATGCTAAGTAGAATATTAAACTCTTTAATGAGGCACCTGTTATCGTAAGCGTCGAAAGATTCCCTCTCCATCCACATTTAGTGCAGCGGTAACTTTTATAAAAAGTAGTATGCTTAAGTATTGTCTCAAATGTAGTCCGAGATCTTGATCTTCTCATTGAATTCGGAGCAGAGCAGGAAGGGCATTTTTCATATAAAGGATTCTTTCTAAATATAACTTTTCCTGGTTTCATAATATGAAATTAATTTCAATTTACGCAAGAGTCAACCTTATTGAGAAATTATATAGAAAAATTCTCTCATTTCAACTATTCGAGTGAACTTATCGATTTAGAAGAAAGGATTTGCAGAAAATTCTTCCACTTTGCCAGAAGAATCTTCTGCAAATTTCTAGTGGTAATTCAGCAATTTCTCATAGATGTTAGGCTGCTTAAAGATATTGAGAGCTGTTTGAAACTGCTTATCATAATCGAGACCGATCTTAACTCTACCATTGGTTCCAGAATATCTGGCAGCTATTTCTTCCTTAATTTCAGTTAATATTTCCTGTTTGAAGATGCTCATTTCATGTGATTGAAAATTCGTAAACTGTTCCTTTAATCGACTTAATTCTGAGGAAACTTTATCTCCCATTGCATCTGTAGATGCCAGTTGAATTAATTTATCCACTTCTTTTTCAGCATCAGAAGTATATTCGAATTTTTGTTCTTTTATATAATCCTGAAATAATTTAAATAATTTATCATCATTAACTGCTCTAAAATCTTCATTTTGATGAGCATAATAATAATGATCTGCAAACTTAAATAATAATCCTTTTGCTAAGAGTTCTTTTGTAATGTCTCCGTCAATATCATAATCAACCGTAGTATCCGGCGAAATTCCTCCAGCACTGTATACCGTTCTTTTATTATCAGTTAAAAAAGGTGTGGCAATTATTGAATCAACATCCCGGATTACTTTATTTTCTTTTGAATAATCTATTTTTTGAATACATCTCCCGCTGGGTGTAAAATATTTTGCCGTTGTTATCTTTATTGATGTATTGTAATTCAGAGGAGTTATTGTTTGAACTAAACCTTTTCCAAAGGATTTTGTACCTAAAATTACCCCTCTGTCATGATCCTGAATAGCTCCGGCTACAATTTCAGAAGCAGAAGCAGAACCCCCGTTAATTAATACAACTAATTTGGCCTCACCAACCATTGGCTCCTGAACAGAATAATACTTTTTCTCGCTCGCATCTGTCCTTCCTTTGGTAACCACTATTAATTTATCTTTTTTAAGGAACTTATCGCAGATATCCACCGCTTCATCAAGTAAACCTCCCGGATTTCCTCTAAGATCAAGCACAATTGATTTTATTTCTTTTTTTGCCTTCAGTTCCTTTAAAGCATTCCGAACTTCATCTGCTGCAGATCTGCTGAAATTAGACAGCTTTAAATATACATTATTACTGTTTTCAGGATAAAAACCATAAAAAGAGAGACTTTTAACTACAACTTCTTCTCTAATCAAATTAAAATTAATTGTATCTTGCTCATCATTTCGGGTAACTTTAATATCGATAGATGTACCGGGTTCTCCTTTTACTAATGAGGAGATCTCTTCAACATTTTCCGGAGTAATTTTTATCCCGCCTGCTTCCAAAATATGGTCACCGATACGAACTCCCTGTTTCTGGGCAGAATAACCATCAAGCACCTCAATAACTGTAACCTTATTTGCTCTCACACCGATAGATATTCCAACACCACCGTACTTCCCGTTGGTAATTAAATCTATTTCATCTTTTTTATCACCATCAATATATATTGTATAAGGATCAAGAGAACCAAGCATTCCCTGTATACCTGCTTTCATAAATTCTTCAGGGTTTATACTATCTACATAATTAAATGTAATCTCCTTATAGACCCTGCTGAAAAGATCCATATTTTTATTTATTTCAAAATAAACATCATCTTTCCCGGTAAAAAACCCTGACAAAAAAAATATTACAAAGCCGGCAATTATTAAATGCGAAAGCTTCTTAAATTTCATACAATCTCCTTGTTTTCTAATAATATAATTTCATTAATAATATTGCTGTGGATCTCTACAATGCTTTTTAATCCGTTTAATATACGAAATCTCTTTTCTTCTTTAGATATTTCTAGATAACCTTTCCTTACTTTTTCATAAAAATTCATTTCGGATATTTCGATCCGGTCCAGTTCTTTAAATGATTTTCCTGTCTTCCTTTTTTCAGCTTCTTCAACAGGAATATCTATAAAAAAAGTGATATCTGGAATTGTTAAACCTATCGCAAGTTTATTCACATGTGCTACCGATTCTATTGAAATACCTCTTCCGTATCCTTGATATGCAACAGACGAATCATGAAAGCGATCCGAAATTACATAAATTCTTTCTTCAAGGTAAGGTCTTATTTTTTCTCTTACTAACTGTGCCCGGCTGGCTGAAAATAAAAATACCTCTGTTTCCATAAACATATTATCGTTTTTCGTATCAAGCAGTATATCCCTGACTTTTTCAGAAATATTCGTCCCCCCCGGCTCTCTTATTATTTCAACTCTTTTATTCTTACCAATTAAATAATTCTTTAAAAGCTCAACCTGTGTTGATTTACCGCAAAAATCAATCCCTTCAAAAGTAATAAACAATTTATCCCTTCTTATTATTATATAATAAATAATTATCCCCTTAACTCTCTCACACATACACGTAATCCTAATCTTACTCGTAATCGTAATCCTAAACCGACAAAGCCGGAACCAATTTGTTACACTCTAATCTTGTTATATGTTTAATTGTTTTATTGCTATGCCTCTAACAATATAACAATAAAGCAATTTCTCTCCCATTTATAAAAGCAGCAGCCTAATTTTAGTTTGTTTGAAATTTTGAATTTTGAAATTGAGATTTATTTGAAATTTGTATCATTTGGAATTTTTTGATTCCATAACTCCAACATTCCAATACTCCACCACTCCATCTAGGCACTTCAATTAAACTTCTTAATAATATACCTCAGCCGTTCCGGTTTAATATAAATTAAAGACGTATTATCGGGCAATTCAACTTTCGGAGCAATACTTCCCAGAGTATCCAGTACAACATCCCTGTAATTTATATGAGCCATTAATTGCCCATTATCAAGCTTTGCCAAAACATCCACTCCCCCTCGCAGCCCTATGCTTATTTTATTTGGAAGCAGTACTACACTTCTGTCTGAAGGGACATCAACTATGTCAACAGGAAGATTATCAAAATTTTTATCTACTATTTTTTGAACATCCAGAATAATGTTTACATTATTATTACTATAATTCATCTCTGGGATTTTTTTCAGAGGAACCTTCTCTTCAACTTTATCATCAAGATTATTTAATGATAATTTCTCCGTCGGAACCGCCCGTATACTTTTTACTCTGTTTGCAGGTCCGAAAACTATAGTGGATTCAGGGTTAATGACCATTTCAGTTGCTAATCCGAATCCTGGCTTAAAGTTCAAATTTAAATCCGGAATAATTTCTGCATGAGTGGATGCAATTTTTTCTATATTATACGAAAGCGTATCCGGAGAAATATCAATTACTTCTATATCTGATGAAAGCCATTGATTGTCAACCAGGAAATTATAAAGGTTTATAAAGCGTTTACCGGATTCATTACCTGCCGATACTACATAATCAGATTCCCTGCCAAGTTTTAATGCTGCCAGCTTCCAACCCTCCCCTTTCAATTTAACAGAGATATAGTTCGGAACTCTTGAGCCTATGGTATACCCTTCGGGAAAATTTACAAGCTTGAGCGGAATCTTGAATGTAGCATAATAATCATTTGACAATGAAATTGATACCCAGAGAATTATCGAAAAAATAATTGATATTATGATTATATGAAGATTCTTTTTCACTTTTGATTTACTTATTTCAAACTTTTAAAATAATTTAGAAGTACTTCCCGGTTAGCTTTAGAAATTTCTCTGCCATGGATAGGGAAGTTAATGGTACTTCTTGCCAGCCTTCTCAATTGATGAACATTTAATGAATCTAATCCGGGATTATTATTTTCTTCAATTTTCTGTTCCGCCTTCTTTTTTTCTACTTTCTTTTTTTTCTCTTTCGTTCTCTCTACTTTCCCTTTTTCAGCTTTATCTAAACCAAGCGCTTCTTTTCTTAATCTCTCTATAGTATCATTTTTATAATTTATTTTAGTTTCCTTTTCTTTTTTATCAGGTTCATCCTTTATCTCTGCTTTAATTGTTTTATTACGTTTCAATAACTTTTTAGCTTCTGTTAAACTCAATCCTTTACGATTATCTGGAATATTTTCTTTTCCTGTTACAGGTTCAGCAATATATTCTTTCTTCGCAGTTTCCCTTTTCTTAATAGTTTCCGGTTGTTTATTTAATTGAAAATAGAAATTGCTGAATTCTGGCAGAACTGATAATAATTGTTCATCCGGTTCTGAAATTATATGAGATAAAACTTTTCTTCCTAATTTTTTAACAGAATCAATTCCGGCTTCAATTGCAATCTTAACTGCCCCGCTTTCACCTATAATTTTAATAGTAATTATTCCTGAAGTAAAAACTTCTTTACCAGCTAAAATTACATTAGAAGTTTTAACCATTACATTCGAAGCTTCAACAGCTCCAACGAAACTATCGGTTTCAATAAATCCTAATGAAATCTGCATGAATATATTTATAACTGATTATATTTTATTTATAAAAATAATGAAATTAATTTTAGCATTCTTGAACTTGCTCTTGCTCTTGAACTATTTCCTCTCATCCAGATATTCCTGTAAAATTATTGCAGCAGAATTCTTATCAAGCAATCCCTTATCCTTCCTTTTCGATTTTTTTATCCCGGAATTTATTACAATTTGTTTCGCAATCTCAGAAGTATACCTTTCATCCCATAAAATTACTTCAAGATGGAACCTGTTTATCAATTTAGTTTTAAATTCTAATACATTATCTGAAATATCGAATTTAGTCCGGTTATTCCTCAAGGGATATCCGAGAATAATTTTCGTAACATTTTTTTCTTCAATGATTGATTTTAATTTATTCCAGAATGAATTATCATTCATTATAGTAGTATATGGATAGGAAAATGTTAGAAGCGGATCACTTAGTGCAAGACCAATTCTTTTTAAGCCGAAATCTATACCTAATATTCTGTTTTCTTCATTCAATATTAGGCACTTTCAAATCTTTCTACGGAATATATAGATTTCATTTTCTTTAATCGCTCCATAATCCTTGAAAGATGATCAAGGTTATGAACATAAAGGGTAACGCTCCCTTCAAAAGTAGAATTATTAGTATTTATATTAATTGACTTAATATTAGTGTTTTGATATGATACAATCGCGTGAGAAATTTCATTTAACAACCCCGGAGAATCTTCTCCCATAACTGTAATTCCGGCAACAAATAAGGAACTTTCATTTTGGGGCCATTGAAC
>CAVUGE010000048.1:0-70807 GCA_963740945.1 uncultured Bacteroidota bacterium
GGCTGAGAAAATCCTGGAAGACGAGGATGAAGAGGAGGGAGAGGCGGAAACAAGTGCAAGTTCAAGTACGAGTACGAACAAAAAACAATGGAGGGAATATGGCTCGGCTATTGTACATGGTTTGCATTTTATTAATAAGGGAAAATAAATAGGGAAATAAAAAGGGATATAAATGGAGGAGCTATCACGTTTATTAAAGAAGCTAACTATTCAGGATGTTGAGAAGCTTAAGGTTTTAATGTCCTGTTCACCAGGGGATAAAATGGATTCTGTAAATAAAGAGGCTGTAACGCTGCGGGTGTTTGCCGAAGAATATAAAGATTTTATTCAAAATAATATGTCAAATTCTTATCTGAATTCGATAATTACTTCACTAAAGTATCTTCTTGAATTTTTCGAATCTCAAAAGGCAATTAATAGTATTTCTCTAAGAGATACTGAATCCTTTGTGATTTTTCTTCAGAAAAAAGTAAAGAAAGGCTATGCTGTTTATTACAGGAATCTTAAAGCCGCTTTTAATAAAGCATTGGATTGGAGTTATGTGAATGAAAATTATTTCACCAAGGTTAAGCTGCCGAAGAGGCAAAAGCTGGCGCCGGTATTTATCAACAGCGATGAACTGGCAGAAATAATTAAACAAATAAATAATGATATTGTCAGGGATGTTGTTACAATTGGGTTTTATACCGGGATGAGGCGGGATGAGATTGTTAATCTGAGATGGAGGAATGTGAAGCTCGACTCGCGAAGATTATAACAGTAGGAGATGAAGAGTTTATAACTAAGGGGAGGAATCAGAGGTTTATTCCGATTTGTGAGGAAGCGATGGAAGTGTTGAAAAGAAGGAAGGAGGTGGTAGGTGGTGGGTGGTTGGAGGTTGAAAAGCCGGAGAACAGAGGCCAGAGATTCCCGATAGGATCGGGACAGGCAGATGTTCCCGATAGAAGCGGGACAGGCAGAAGTCAGAAAGTAGAGAGCGGGAGCCAGAAGTCAAAGGACAGAAGTCATGAGAAAAATAACCCGGGAGAGAAAAATGAGGTGATTGTTTATCATATAAAGAAAGATAACAATGAAAGTTATGTGTTTTGTAAGGAAGATGGGGAAAAGTTTACCGGGGATTATTTTTCCAGAAGGTTTAAGAGAGCTTGTAGAGCTGCAGGTATGGATAAGTCTATTCACTTTCATTCGCTCAGGCATAGTTTTGCTTCGAACTTAGCGCAACAGGGTGTATCGCTCTATGTAATTAAAGAACTGCTGGGTCATTCTTCAGTTTCTACTACGGAGATTTATTCTCATTTGAATTTGGAAACGTTAAAAGAAGCGATAAGTGTTTTAGATAGTCCTGAGGAAAAACAAGTGCAATTGCCGATGTCAAAATCATCGGGATTACGGTTAATTGATTCAGAAAAAAAATGGAGTGAAAAATGACTTACTTATGGCAGGAAGAAAGAGGTAAAAAATATTATAGGATTCAAACGGATGATATTGATATAGCAAAAAAGATGAAAAGAAGAAATGGATTTCATTTAATTGGATATGTATTGAATGGAAAGCCCGGTCAGGGGACATGTCTGTGGATTTTTGGCTGTGAATTTTCCAGGCCTGATGTGGCAAAGGAAACTCTTAAATCCATTACAGGGCAAGAGGTAAAAATTGATTCTGAGGGGTGTTTTACTTTTGGTCATTAAAAAGTCATTGTCATTCGATAGTCATTCGATGGTCATTCGATAGTCATTTATAGTCATTAAGTCATTAGGAAAAAAAGATGAAAATGGAAAATTGGTTTTAAGGAGTGGATTTTTTGAAAGTAGTGGTAAATGTAGGGTTAAGGGAAAATAAGGGGCTTAGAAGTGAAAAAATGGGCTAAAACCTACGCTATTTGGTAATGATTTGGGAGGGTCGAACTAAAAGAATTAGAACATTTTTGAAAATAGTACAATGGCTCAAATGTCATTAGTCATTAAAAAGTCATTGGGTCATACAAGTTTAATGCAAAAAATAGATTCAATAATAATTATAAAAAATAATGTAAAATAATTTTGAGGATAAATTATGATTTATAAACGATTAGCAAAAGCTTATAATAAAAAATTTGGGTTTAATGTTTTGCCGGTGCAAGGGAAGAGGCCTACTATTGCTTGGGAAAACTGGCAGTTGATTGAACAAAGTGAAAAGGATATTGAGGATCTTGCATGGAATGAAAATATATCAGGTATAGGAGGTATTTGCGGGCTAAACAATATCAGGAATCTGGATTTTGATAAGGTTACTAACGGGAGTATAATTGAAACTTTTTGTGATCGTCTTGGATTGGGAAGGGAATATGTGTGGCTTGTAAAGAGCGGAAGCGGTAAGGGTTTTCATATATGGCTGAAGGTAATGGAAAGTGAAATGTTGAGTAAAAGATTAAATGGTCCCAAAAGTGTTTACCGGTTAAAGCTGAAAGATGATGGGTATTGTGATCATATTGAATTGAGATGGAATAGATCGCAGACTATACTCCCATATTCACAGCATGAGAGCGGAAATAAGTATTCATTTCTTTATAACGATCCTAAGGTGCCTCCAGCTGAAGTTGCGCCAAATGTGCTTATAGAATGTTTAGAGGAGCTTTGCGATCTGGATAAGGAGAAAGAAATTCTTGAGATAGGGAAGAGAACATTTGAGCCGGCAGGGTTTGATAGTGAGAAGCTGGAAAGTGCAATAGAATATCTTGGGACTAATCTTCCGGGTAACTGTTATGAGGATTGGTATAGAATCGGTTTCGGTCTGGTGACAATTGGAGAGGAAGGGAGGGGATTCTTTTTAAAGTTGAGCTTAAGTAATCCGCATTATCATGATACGGAGTTTGAGATAAACAAGAAGTTTGATGAGCTGATGGGAAGGTTTGACGGCAGGATTACGCTTGGTACTGTTTATCATATTGCAGAGAAGTATGGGTGGAAAAAGCCGTTTGTAAAGTTCTGGTTTATAGAGAATGATAAGACAAAGATATCGAAGCAGAACTTTAAGAGGTTCCTGGAAGAGAACGGGTATTGCAAGCTGCAGCTTGAGAAGGGTTATATTCTTCTTAGGGTAAGTAAAAACATAGTGAGGGAAATCCAGATATTTAATATCAAGGATTTTGTAATTGACTATTTGAAGGGGATGGATGATGAGTATTTCAGGGATACAAAGAAGGTAAAGGTAATCGATGCGATAATAAAGGGGGCTCCGCAGCATTTTGGAAATACTTTTCTGGAGTTCCTAGAGACAAGGAAACCGGAATTTCTGCGCGACACAAAGGATAAAGGATTTCTTTTTTTCTCAAATTGTTTTGTGGAGGTAACGAAAACAAAAGTTGAGGTGAAGAAATATGAGGAGCTGGATGGGTTTATCTGGGATAGGCAGGTGATACCGCAGAAGTTTTCTATTGAACAAAAAGGGGAAAAAGAGAAATCTGTTTCGGAGTTTGAATTGTTCATCCGGAATATTTGTAAGAATGATGAGGAAAGGATTCTTTCGCTTAGGAGTGCAATCGGGTATCTGCTGCATAATTATAAGGATTCTACTAATGCGAAGGCTGTAATCTTTCTTGATGAGAAGCTTAGTGATGGTGCTTATGGGAGGAGCGGGAAGGGTCTGGTGGCTCAGGCAATAGGGAAGTTAAGAAAGACAGTGAGGCTTGATGGGAGGAATTTTAATTTTTCAAAGAGCTTCAGTTTTCAGTCTGTTAATCTGGATACTGCAATAATTGAGTTTAATGATGTTACTAAGAGGTTCAATTTTGATAAGTTGTTTTCAATTATCACGGATGATATTACTGTGGAGAAGAAGAATCAGAATGAAATGATAATACCGTTTCATCAGTCGCCAAAGATTATTATTTCTACCAATTACACTATTGCGGGATCGGATGATTCAACGCTGGACAGGCAGTTTGTGGTGGAGTTTTCGGATCATTATAATAAGTCGCACCGGCCGATAGATGAGTTCGGGCATAGGTTTTTTAATGAGTGGAGCGGAGAGGAGTGGAATAGTTTTAATAATTATATGATCGGGTGTATGCAGTTGTATCTGGAGAGGGGGCTGGTTGAATGCGGGCATGTGAATCTGGAGAGGAAGAAGCTGATTGATAGTACTAGTGAGGAGTTTGCGGAGTTTTTTGAGAATATTGAATTGGGAAAGGAGGTTCATAAGAAGATACTTTTTGAGAATTTTAAGAGGGAGTATGAGGAGTATGAGGATATGCAGCCGGTAAGGTTTTCGAGGTGGATACGGGAAGCAGCTAAGATTAAGGGGGTAAGGGTAAAGGAAAGAAAAACGGGTATGGAAAGGTATGTTAGGATTGGGGAAGTGAGTGGGTAGTTGGTGGTAGGTTGTCGGTGGTAGGAATGAAACAAGATATCGAAATCATTTGGGATTAATTTACGGTTTGAGAAATGTAGATGGTTTTAGCGGATAACTATTCTTCATTGGATAATTTGGACAACTTGTATTTATTCTGGGAGGAAAAAGAGGAATAAAGTTGTCCAAGTTGTCCAAATGGGGGGAATGTTTGGAATTTGATTTGTTTATGAAGGTTTTGTCGGACAAGTTGCGGACAACTATTAGACAGGTTGGATTGGAGAGTTGTCCAGATTGAATATATATAGGTTGGAGGAAGTTGTCCAAGTTGTCCAAAATAGTGAGGGAAATGATGCGAAATTATTTGATTTTTGAAGGAAATGGGAATTTTGGACAAGTTGGACAGGTTATTTTGGGGTTTAAGGGGGAAATAAAATGAAGTTGTCCAAGTTGCCTGAGTTCAATTCATAATTCTGCAGCCACACAGCCTTTTAAGAACTTCCTTTAGAAAAAGAAGTCTAATGAATATTCAATTTTGCAATTTAAAAACAATAGGAATACTTATTGGACAACGAATATATCTATGTTTCCTTTGAACAGCAGGAGTAAATTGAGAAGTTAAAACTAATCTTAGCGCTTCCTGATCACAGCCATAACCTAAACCTTTCACAACTTTTGCACAAATTGGGGAGCCATTAGTATCCACAATACAGTTTATATAAACTTTACCTTGAATGTTTTTTTTCAAGGCTTCTTCGGGATATTTTATTCTCATGTGCAAAGAATCTAAACCGCCAATCAACTTCGGCAAACTTTCAACTGCCATATCGCCAAATGAATAATATAACTTTTCACAATCAACTGAATCTGTTTGAGAATAAATAATAAAGGGTATTAAAAGAATGAATAAAGATAAAATCTTCATAGAATAGCTTTATTTTGACTTGTTTTACTTTTAAAACTTGAGAGCAGTTCCAATTATTGATTAATCTTAACTTATATCAAAAAAAGGACTTTATCAATAGATTTTTTTATATAAGAACTTTTGTGTGAAAGTTTAAGAAGCGGCCCCAAAGATCTGAGTATTATATTATAAGTTAATAAAGAAATAAAATAGGGGGCCTAAGTATTAGCCCCCAAAAAATTATAATAAATTGACCGCATTCATTAAATTTTGCTGCTGCAGGTGAGAATAGATTTGGGTAGTTGACAAATCCTCGTGTCCAAGTAATTCTTTAACTACATAAAGTGAAACTCCTCTTTGAACCAGCATCGAAGCGAAAGAATGACGTAAAGTATGGAAATGAATCTTTTCATCTAAACATGCTGCGCGTACAGATTTCTTAAATTGTTTACTGACAAAATTTTCATTGAGTTTAATATTCTGATTCCGGGTAAAGACAAAATTATTCTTATCTAAATTGATAATCCTGGGGAATAGTTTTGTTAATAAAACTTGTAGAGTAGAACATATTGGAATAATTCTTTCTTTTTTACTTTTTGTTGTAAATGATTCAGAACATTTAACTTTTATAATGTTTTGTTCCAAGTCTATCCAATCCCATTTCATATTTAGTAATTCTCCTAATCGCATACCGGTATAAAAAGCAGTAAAGAATAAATCTTTAAGAAACTGTTTGGAAGTATTACCTATGATTAATTTTAGTTCGGTTTCAGAAATGAAAACCGGGAATTGTTTTGCAACTTTTGGGGCTTTTATTTTTTTTAGCGGATTCTCAGAAAGATAATTCCAAACTACAGCTTTGCTAAAGGCTGCCTTTAAGGTGCGATAATAAAGTGCTGCAGCTTTTTCCGCTCGTGAAAAAGTTGTATTGATAAACTTATCCAGGGTTCTAAGATCTAACATGTTAAGAGTGATATTTCCAGTAAATTTAATTAACATACTAAAGGAAAGTTTTATTGAGCGTGTGTAGTGTTTTGATTTGGAAACTTGAATAAAATCTATATATTCATTCCGGAATTTTGAGAGAGAAATATTTTGAATTTTTTGCTTTTGGGGTTCAAAAATTTCCTTCTGAAAATTCTCTAAGAATTCTTCTGCTTCTGAACGAAAAGAGGTCTTAGTTGAGATTGTGGTTCTTTTTTTGCCAATGAAATAAACAAGCTGGTAAAATTGTGATTTATTGTTTTTTATAATATACATTTTTGTAACTCCTTTTAGTGTATGGACTGTGTATGGAGTTACCATAAAAACTCACATTATATTAAGAACTGCTATGAGTCCCTGTGACTCATAATCAGCGGGTCGGAGGTTCAAGTCCTTCCGAGCCCACTTAAAAAGCTCGATTTTAATTCAAAATCGGGCTTTTTTGTTTTAAAGGATTCGAAGAGTCCCGATGATATTTGGAATTAGCTGTTAGCTTGCTAAAGGCTCTGCTCCGCTTTATTTTCCTAGTATAAAAATCGGTCTGAATTATAACCTCTAATCAAAAAAAGGGTGATGAAATGATTTTTTGATTTTCATATGCAGGAATGGAGGTCTGAATGAATGGATGAATGAATGATTGAATGAATGGATGATGCAGGACAGAAGATACAGGGATAATCGATTCCAGAATATTACCGACAATTTGTAAATAATATCTATACTATATACGCTTGACATATATAGTCATAATGGATATTTTTAAATATGATTAAATCATTCAAAGACAAAGAAACTGAGAAAATATTTAATCAAATTTATTCTAAAAAGTTACCTAGACAGATACAATCCCGGGCTTTGAAAAAGTTAATTTTATTAAACAGTGCAGAAAAGGAATATGATTTCCTAGTTCCATTTTCAAATCATTTTGAGCACTTAAAAGGGATTAGAAAAGATGAGTGTTCAATTAGAATAAATGATCAATGGAGAATATGTTTTAGATTTGAGAATGGAAATGCTTATGATGTTGGAATTGAAGATTATCATTAAAGAAAGGAAAATAAATGGCTGTATCAAATAGAATAAAAACACCGGCTGTTGGAGAAATATTGCGTGAAGAATTTCTTGAACCTTCAGGTATATCAGCTTACCGTTTAGCGAAAGAGTTAAATGTATCAACCACTACAATTCTTGATATTCTAAATGGACACCGGAAGATAACAGTTGATACTGCATTAAGATTATCACGGTTTTTTGGTAATTCTGAACGGTTTTGGCTGAATCTTCAGAATGATATTGATTTGAGAAATCAACGGGAAAAATTAGGTTCCGATCTTAAGAAAATAACACCGCTTAAAAGGAGTGCTTGATAGTAGCTTCGTAGTCATTGGACATTTGGTAGCTATTATTTGTCATTGATTTGTCATTTGTTGTCATTAAGTAGTCTCAACCTCTACAATTTTAATCAATTGCTCAATTGATTCCTGCCAGCCGAGATAGCATAGTTCCGGAGGAATAGCATCCGGTACGCCCTCTTGAACAATCTTAACATCTGCACCGCAGGAAACTTGATTGATTGCTACTGTTGTAACCATTTAACCGGGCAGATTCGGATCATCAAATTGATCTTCCAAATTATTTATTAGATTAGTAATTTAAAAAATCACAATATCAATCTTTTTACCTCATAAGAGGGATATTTATATATTGCCGGTATAGAACTTTTTTCTAAATTCACTATGAAAATTCAGGTTAATTTTGATTAAATACTTTCTACTGATTTTACTTTTCTTCAGCCAGGTCACTTTTGGGCAGCTCTATTTCTTTGGAAGGAATAAGGTACAATACAATAAATTTGACTGGAAAATCCTTAAAACAGAACATTTCAATATCTATTATTACGGCGAAACTCAGGAGATCGCTGAAATAGGTGCAAATTACGCCGAAGATATGTTTAGCGAGCTGAAAATAAAGCTGAATCAAATAATCACGAGAAAGATCCCCTTAATATTTTATAACACACATCTTCACTTCCAGGAAACAAACACTACACCCGGTTTCATTCCTGAAGGTGTCGGCGGTTTCTTTGAATTTTTGAAAGGACGTGTTGTTATCCCTTACATGGGCTCTCTTGGCGACTTTAAGCACGTTATAAGGCATGAGCTTGTTCATGTTTTTATGTCAAGTAAATTATATTCTGAACTGCATGACCATAGAATTTCTACCGATGTTTCACCTCCTTTATGGTTCACCGAAGGATTGGCGGAATATTTATCCACTAAACCAGATGCTCAGGCAGAGATGGTGATGAGGGATGCGGTAATAAGCGGATATTTCTATAATCTTGAAAATATATACCAGATATACGGTACATTTTTAATGTATAAAGAAGGTCAAAATTTTCTCGAATTTATTGAGAAGAAATATGGGAAAGAAATAGTGCCGCTCCTGCTGGATAACTTCTGGATGTATTCAAAATTTAGCCAGGTTATTGAGTATACTCTAGGAAAACCTATTGAAGAAATTGATTCCGAATGGGAGTTTTATCTCAAAAAAAAATATTATCCGCTTATGGAAAGCCATTCACCTATTGGAAATGCTACAAGACAATTAACAGATGTCGGGTATAATTTTTCTCCTGTTTGTTATAAAACTAAGGATAGTACTGAATATATATACTTTGTAGCCAACAGGGATGGTTTTTCTTCACTTTATAGGATTGAACTAAAAAAAGAAAAAGATTATAATGAAAAACCTAAGCCTGAACTTATTCTGCGTGGTGAAAAATCTGAAGAGCTTGAGTCTTTTCACCTGTTTCAGTCTTCTATTGATATCTCTGAAAACGGATTAATCTCTTTTGTAACTAAATCAGGTGCCACAGATGTTATTCATTTCTTTTCTGTAGATCAGGACAAAATTATAAAGGACTTTCAGAGAGAAAACCTTATATCTCTATCTTCACCCAAATTTTCTGAGGATGGCAATAAGGTAGTGTTTCAAGCTGTGGATGTAAAAGGTTTTAGTGATATTTATTTATATGATATTCCTTCGGATTCATTAACAAGGTTAACTAATGATTATTATGATGATCAGAATCCGGCCTTTGGTCTAAACGATAATCAAATCATTTTTTCTTCTGATAGAACTGCCGGTAAATTTCAGAAAAAATATAATATCTTTTCGTATGATTTGAACGCTCACCGGATAAATTATATAACTTATCTGAATGCTAATTGCTTCTCTTCGCGCTTAGCACCGGACAAAAAGTTTTTACTATTTTCATCAGATATAGACGGCGTAAGAAATATTTATAAGATTAATATTGAAAATGATAGTTTCGGAAATCGAGTAAAAAAGGTTACCAGTTTTATTACAAGTGCATTTGATCCCGACTTTATGAACGATTCGACAATCATTTTCTCAGGCTTTGAAAAGTTTCTTTTTAACCTTTATAAAGTTAATATAAATCCCGAAGCCGATACTTTATCAAATGCAGTAATTACAATGGAAATGGATTCATCTGCCGGTAAATGGGTGGCCTCCAGGTATATTACTCCATCTCAAAAAGAAAAGCTGAATTACGAAAGGGAATATACCCTTGATTATGCTGCAGGCCAGGTATCAACGGCTTATGATCCGATCTACGGGACACGCGGAGGTGCTGTTTTTGTCTTGAGTGATTTATTCGGAGATGATAATTATTTCCTGTACCTTTATAATACTGCTGAAGTGCAGAGTGAAATACTAAAAAGTTTTAATGTATCAATTGAAAAATTTGATTTAAGCAAAAGAACGAACTATGGGTTTGGGGTATTCAATTTCAGCGGACGCCGTTACGATATCACTCAATCGGATGAATATTTCTTTGAGAGAAGTTACGGCGGATTCTTCCTTTTAAGCTTCCCTTTATCCAAATTTCAAAGGATTGAAAGTTCTGTGACTGTTGCTAATTCCGACAAGCAGGACATTCCCGGAATTATTGAGAGAAAAGCTCTTCTTGTAGGTAATTCTATTTCCTATGTTAAAGATAATTCCTTATGGGGTCCTACGGGCCCTCTTGATGGAACAAGAGCCCGTTTATTACTTGGTTATACAGGTGATGTTAAATACAGCAACGTAAACTATTTTACATTCATAGCAGATTATAGACAATATTTCAGGCTGGGTTATACAACTGCATTAGCTTTCAGATCAGCTATATTCTATAATCAGGGAAAAGAAGCGAGAAGGTATTTTATGGGAGGAAGCTGGGATCTTCGCGGCTGGCCTAGATTTGCAATTCGTGGAGAAAAACTGTGGATTTCATCTGTTGAGTTAAGATTCCCTCTCATAGATGAACTGCGTGTAAAATTTCCCTTGTTCGGTCTAAGCTTCTTTGGGATTAGAGGTGCCGCATATTTTGATGCCGGCAATGCATGGGATACTAAATATACTTCTACTCTAGGCAGTGTTGGCGCCGGTCTTCGTTTTAATCTGTTTGGTATTCTTGTTCTGAGGTATGATATAGGTAAAAAAATTGAAGACAATTTCCATCAGTTTCAACCGGGATTATTTTATCAATTCTTTTTCGGATGGGATTTTTGATGAAAGTTTTTTACATGATATTATTCTTTTCATTGTTTTATGGCTGTTCGGGTTCACTTATAAGGCTTAAGACAGAGCCGGATCTGGAAACATACCCTATGTTTGGTAAAACGCCTGAAAAAGATTTTTCATATTCATTAAATATCACCGATACTCTCACTAAGAAATGGGAGAATGATGTAAACGGAGGCTTTACAAATACATCTGTAACTGCTTATGGAGGATTTGTTTTTGTTGGTGATTTATCAGGCAGGATATTCTGTTTTAATGATACGACCGGGAAAGTGGCAGGTAAATTAAAAAATAAGGGTGCCATATTTTCCGCACCTGTTATAGACAAAACTAATTTAATTTATGCCGTTGTGGCAGATAATAGTAATGAATCTTCCTTAATATCTTATGATTTTATTAAAGGGAAAGAAAATTATGATAAAGAAATAAAAGGGAGGGTATTAAACCAAATAATTAAAACCGCTGATGCGGTAGTATTTTCAACTGAAGACGGCAGACTTTACAAGTACTCAATGGATGGGGAAGAAAAATGGAAATTTGAATCAAATGCTTTTATTCACAGTTCGCCCGCAATGTCTAGCGGAATAATTATTTTCGGAAACGATAAGGGAGAGATATTGGCTGTAAATTCAGACAATGGGAAAAAGATATATAGTAAAAAAATAGGGCTTCCTTTCTTTTCCGGTGCCGCAATTCGTGAAGGTATAGCATATATCGGTAATGACAATGGAAAATTATATGCTCTGGAAGTAAAATCGGGCAAAATTGTATGGGAATTTGATTCAAATGCCAGAATTACCATGGTGCCTGCCTTATTGAACGATACAATTTTTGTAGGGAATTTGAACGGCGACCTCTATGCAATAAATAAAACTAGCGGTAATCAAATATGGAAAATTAATACCAGTGGAATATTGGATGCAACTCCTTTAATTACTAATAATTTTCTCGTTGTTCCCGATTTAAATAACAAATTTTACTTAGTAGATATTAAAACCGGTAATACAATTAAAACTTATAACTTTGACGGCAGAGTAAAACTTTCTCCCGTTATTGCAGATAGTACCTTATTTATTGGTTATGAAAATGGAAATATTTGTGCGTATAAATTTTAATTTGAAAATAATATTACTTTTATTTTTAATCGCAGGCTTTTATATAAAAGCAGTTTCACAAGAATGCAAAGCAAAATTGACTGTAAAGACTGATGAAAATAAATCTTTAATATATCTGGATAGTAATTTAATAGGTTCCGGGAATATTGAAACAGAACTAAATACAGGTAGTTATATCATTTCTGTTCGCGGTCCTGTGAATGAATGGGATTCAAAGATTTTTAAGGATACAATTCTTGTTTCAAATTGCAGTGATATAAATTTATCATATAATTTCAATTCATCTGTTTATCTGAAATCAAATCCCCAGGATGCATTTGTATCCAGCGGAGATACCTCGATTGGCTATACCCCATTGTTTATCCCCCAAAGGCTTGATAAAATTTCCCTCTCAAAATCCGGTTATGAAAAGAAAACTATTTCTCTAAATAGGCTGCCTGTTAATAGCACAATTCAGTTGAAATATACGGGTGAAACTAATGGTAAAAGTTTTTATGAAAAGGATATTTTTAAAATATTAGTCGGCAGTATAATAGTTCTTGGCGGCACAACGGCTTACTTCAAATTAAAGGCTGATGACAGGTATGACACCTATCAGCAGACCGGTGGAAAATCCTTCTTAGATGAAACAAGAAGGTTCGATTTAATTAGCGGGATAACAATGACAGCTCTCCAGATTAATTTTGGAGTACTTATATACTATTTCTTAACCGATTAATCTTTTAGTCATTTTCATCTTTCCTTCAATAAATTTATTTTTAATTATTCAATAAATAATATTTACTGATGCTGACAGTTCTTGAATCTATTAGGTTATCCACAGAATATCTAAAAAATAAAGGAATAGAATCTCCAAGGATTAATGCCGAATTATTACTTTCGGATATTCTTAAATGCAAAAGATTAGACCTGTATTTGAAGTTTGAGCAACCGCTTAAAGAAGATGAAATAAAAATCTATAGAGAATTTATAAAAAGAAGAGGGAAGTTTGAACCTTTACAGTATATTACCGGTTCAGTTGAATTCTATGGGTTTGAATTTAAAGTTAATAAATCCGTTCTAATACCAAGACCTGAAACGGAAATATTAGTTGAAACAATTATTAATTCGGTTGAAAAAGATGAAAGTATTAACATTCTGGATATAGGAACCGGGAGCGGGAATATCGCAATTTCTATAGCTAAAAATTTACCTAATTCAATTATTTCTGCAATCGACAGCAGCAAAGAGGCTTTGGAGACGGCTAAAGTAAATGCCAGGCTGAATTCCGTTGAAAAAAAGATTAATTTTATAAACGATAGTATTATGAACGGGTATAATTATAATGCAGAAAAATATGATTTAGTCGTTTCTAATCCCCCCTATATATCGATAGAAGAATTTCAAAATCTTGCCCCGGAATTAAAACTATACGAACCATGTACTGCTTTGACAGACAATAGTGATGGCCTATCTTTTTTTAGAATTATTTCTGAAAGATCCGGGTCTATCTTGAAAGAAAACGGGAAACTATTCTTTGAAATTGGTAAGGATCAATATAAGCAGGTTGAAGAAATATTACTTGAAAATAAATTTCGAAATATTCGGGTAAAAAAAGATTATTTAAATATTGAACGTGTAATATACGGGGAGCTGGCTTGAGAGCTATTGTACAGAGAGTATCAAAAGGAAGTGTAGATATCCCTTTGGAAAATTATAATAAAAAGATCGGTAAAGGTTTTGTAATTCTTTTGGGAATTAAATCGACTGATAGAGATAACGATGCAACTTTTGTTGCCGATAAATGCTGCAGCTTAAGGATCTTTGAGGATGAAAATGAAAAAATGAACCTTTCATTGAAAGATGTCAATGGTGAAGTATTAATAATTTCTCAGTTTACTTTATATGGAGATACTGCGAAAGGAAACCGGCCAAGTTTTATTGAAGCCGCCAAACCTGAACATGCAATTCCCTTATATGAAAAGTTCATAAATCGAGTTGAAAATAATTTGGGTAAAGAGAAAGTAAAAACCGGTATTTTTGGTGCAATGATGAATGTTGAAATTATCAATGACGGTCCCGTAACACTAATTGTAGAATCCAAATAAACTTGAAAGTACACTTGAACATGAACTTGAACTTCATAAGGTCTCTACCTTGAATCCCGTACTTCTAATCTTCATAGATGGCGTTGGGATTGGAAAAGAGGATTATGAATTCAATCCCTTTTTCAAATTCGGGTTCAAAACATTCACAGACATTCTCGGAGAAATACCTTCCTTAAAAAAGCAGGAATTAATAAAAGATAATATTTTCCTTTTTCCATCGGATGCACGTTTAGGGGTAGAAGGATTACCGCAAAGCGGAACAGGTCAGACATCTATCTTCTGCGGTGTTAATGCTGCTAAAATTGTAGGGAAACATTTCGGACCTTATCCATATTCAACCTTAATTCCGGTTATTTCCGAACGGAATATTTTCAAATATTATTTATCGAAAAATGAAAAAGCTTTTTTTGCAAATGCTTATCCTCAAGTATTTTTTGATTATATTAAATCAGGGAAATCAAGACTTAGTGTTACTACACTAAGCTGTAAATTAAATGGGATGAGACTTAATAGAGTCTCAGATGTTAGGAGGGGCAAAGCAATAACTGCCGAAATTACAAACGAACGCTGGAATATTAAACTTAAATATAATCTGCCGGTAATTAGACCTAAAACAGCAGCCAAAAGATTATTGAAGATTGCTTCACAGCATTCTTTTACTGCGTATGAATATTTCTTAACCGATCATATTGGTCATGGCAGATATGACGGCGAAGTTGAAAAAACTATTAATATTCTTGATGAATTTCTTTACTCTGTAATAACAGGATTAGATAAAAAGAATATCACACTTATTGTTTGTTCAGATCATGGTAATTTTGAAGATCTGTCTATTAAGACTCACACTCTAAATCCCTCTTTAACAATTACTGCCGGCAGGTATGCTGAAATATTATACAAAGAAATAAAAGACATTTCACAAATTAAACCTGCTATAATCAAATACTGTAAATGAAGGATTATCCGCTAATAAAATTTGCTCTTTTATTTATTTGCGGGATTCTTATACAACCCCTGATTAAGTTAAGCCTGGTTTTCTTTCTTATATCCATTCTCCTTGTAGTTTCATTAGTAATATTATATTTCGTTTCATTAAAACATAAAAACTTAATTTTATCGATTCTGTTTTTTCTTTTAATAATACTATTAGGGAGTTTCAGAGCCTCTATCACGGGAGAGGATTCCTTTATCTCTGAAAATTTATATAAAATAAAAAACTTTTCAGCTTTCGGCACTATTTCAGAAGTCGAATTGAGAAGAGATAATGAAACAGAGTTCTATCTTTTTGCTGATTCTGTCAAAGCCGGCGATATAATAATTGCCAGGAATATAAAATTAATCGGGAGGATTAGAGAACTAAAAAATAAGGAAATGGATTCGATTTATGATTCCATTTCTCCCGGCAATTTAGTAATGATTTCCGGGACTTACACAAAAGGGAGAGAGATGAGAAATCCCGGTGAATTTGATTATAATAAATATCTGAGGAACAAAGGAATTAGCGGGATAGTTACTGCATATTATATCAAGGATTTTAAATTATTAAACAAGAATTCAAATTTCTTTTTGAATGGAATATTTCAAATTAGAAAATCTATTTATAAAACCATATTAAAATATCATTCCAAACAAACGGCTTCATTGTTAAAAAGTCTTCTGCTTGCTGATCGCAGCGATATAGATTATGAAACGAAAACCGGGTTTATAAATTCAGGAGTTATGCATGTTTTAGCGGTATCCGGTCTGCACACAGGATTTATTATATTGTTCCTTCTTTTGATTTTTGGAAGATTAAATGTATATTTTCGTTCCATAGTAGTTATTATCGGATTAGTTTTATTTCTCCTTATTACCGGAATGCCTGTTTCGGTTTTTAGAGCGTCAGTTATGGCGGTCACGCTTATGACAGCTTATATTTTAAACCGTTCTTCCAATCTATTTAATTCATTGGCTCTGGCAGCATTGATTATTTTATTAATTAATCCTCATGATATATATTCACCCGGATTCCAGCTTTCTTTTTCCGCTGTTCTATCTATTGCGGATAATATTTCCTTTTTTCAGGAGGAAAATAGAAGGATTTAATATTAAAAATAATTTATTAAAGTATATAATCTTTTTATTGGCTGTATCAATATGCGTAGAAATCGGAACATTACCAGTTATGGTATCATATTTTAGAAAGTTATCGATTATTTCATTAGCCTCAAATCTTATTGTAATTCCCCTTGTAGGTTTAGTTATTCTAATTGCAATTGTAACACTTCTTATAAGTATTATATCTCCTTTTATTGCAGGGATCTATGCAGCAGCAAATGAACTATTTACATTTACTTTATTCAAATTAATAAAAACTGCGGGGAATCTTGATTATTCATTCATTTGGGTAAGAAATTTTTCTATTTATGACACATTGATCTTCTATTCATTTCTGATCTTATTTCTTTTCTTTTATAAAAGATTTCAATCTGCCGCTGCTAAATTTTCTCTTCTTTTTTTAGTAATTATTAACTTCTTTTTATTTTCTGAGCTGGATAATAAAGAATTACTGCAGTCAGGTGAATTAAATATTTTAATGGTTGATGTTGGTCAGGGGGATTCATTTCTTATTTATTTCCCGGATGGTAAAACAGCATTAATTGATGCAGGTCCGGCTTATCCATATTTTGATGCCGGAGAGAGGATTTTAATTCCCCTGTTGGATTATCTTGGTATCAATAAAATAGATTACGGTTTTATTTCGCATCTTGATATAGACCATTACGGCGGATTTGTTTCCCTAATTCATAATAATAGAATTAAGGAAATCTATAAACCCGTATTGGATAGCACCGATACAAACGATATGAAGCTTGAAAAATATTTATCTCAAAATAAAATCTCCTTTTCTTATTATCATAAGGAAATACTGAAATTAAATAATATTCGTATATATTTTCTAAATAACAGATTAAATAAAACCAATTCCAAAAATAACAGATGCGGGGTAACCAAGATAGTTTACGGTAAGAACAGTTTTTTATTTACCGGTGATGCGGAGTTGAAACGTGAAAAATTATTAGTAAAGGAATATAATTCATTTTTAGAATCCGGCTTATTGAAGGTTTCCCACCATGGAAGTTCTTCAGGTACTTCTGCAGAATTTCTAAATGCCGTCAAACCTCATATTAGTCTTATAAGTGCAGGTATCGGGAATAAATATGGGCATCCATCCGTAAAAACATTGGGCAGGCTGAGAGAGGCAAAATCAGAAATCTATAGAACAGATAAACTTGGTGCTGTCTTCTTAAGATCAAACGGAGAGTCAATTAATCTTATAAACTGGAAAAATTATTAACTGGGATTACACAGAAGTAAAGATGACATCTTTTAAAAGAAAAATTATTTTTAATTTTATATTAAAATGTAAGTCTAGATAAAACCTTATTTTTAAATAATAAAGATGTCATCTTTCAAATACCGATTATTGGGAAAAGGAGTGATTTTAGCCGCATTTATTTTGGCTAAAGCCGTGATTTGTTTTATTTCTTATGTCTTCCCTGACATAAATGTCGGGGCAATTCACTTTTCACACAGGCTCTTCTAATCAGGTGCAAAGCCATTACCCACAACCAGAATGCAGCCATTCCAAATTGTCTACAGAAGATATAAGATGTGTTATTTCTGGATATGCTGCTTGTCTATTTAAGAATTATTTGTATATTATTTCAGGTAAAAAATTCCTAAAACTAAAAGAAATAATTATGTATTATATTTTAAATTACAAGACGGTAGATAATTATATTGAAAAAAGAAAACCTTACAGGGAGGCGCATCTTGCTTATGCAAGAGAGGCACATAAGCACGGAGAATTAATATTAGCCGGCGCTCTGGCAGACCCGGCAGATAGTGCAGTTCTAATATTTAAGGTTACAAATCCAAATGTTGTAGAGAATTTTGTAAAGAATGATCCGTATGTAATAAATGGATTAATAGAAGAATGGAATATTAGACCATGGACAGTTGTAATAGGTGATTGAAAATTATGCATTTACATGACATTCTTGAGACGTGCTTGTATGGCGTCAATCTAAATGAATTGGCTGATTTTTATAAAAACATTTTCGGCTTCAGGGAAATTGCCAGAACAGATATTGCTGCTTTTTTATATTATCTATAATAATATCACACCTTCGGTGTTCAAAATTCTTTTAATGGTTACCTGGAAAAACTGTATAGTTCAAGTAGTTTTTTAAGATTTTCTTCACATTAGAATTTATCTTGGGCAGATATGAGCAAAAAAATATATTTTTTCTGTGATATAGTTCCCACATTCCCATCATAATTATTATTAAAATAATCGCCTGTTTTATTAATAATTTAATAACTTCAAAGGATTGAAATTATTCCTTCCTGTAAAAAGACTAAGAGACAAATGGAGAATTTATTATGCCCTGCAATCGCACTAAAGATAATTTCTGTTTAAACTTTTTAAATAAAGTTAAAAATTATTTTCACAGCTTTTTTTATCTCGCCATATCCTTATTAATTTTTACATTAGCTGCAAAAGCAGAAAATATTAGTATTCCAAATGACAATGTTTTAAAAGATACTCTCGGAAATGGACTGCGGGTTATTATAGTTAGGAATCCTTTGGCTCCTGTGGTTACAACCGAAATAAATTACCTGGTCGGTTCGAATGAAGCTCCCGAAGGATTTCCGGGCACAGCTCATGCACTGGAACATATGATGTTTCGGGGGAGCAAGGATCTTTCTGCCGATCAGCTTGCGGATATTACTGCAGCTATGGGTGGAGACTTTAATGCTGATACAAGGCAAACAGTTACACAATATTTCTTTACTGTTCCCTCTGAAGATCTCGATCTTGCATTGCATATTGAAGCAATTAGAATGGAAGGGATTTTGTCAACCGATTCATTATGGGAAAATGAAAGGGGAGCGATTGAACAGGAAGTTGCGCAGGATCTTTCCAATCCTCAATATGTTTTCTACAAAAAATTATTAGCTGCAATGTTCAAAGGAACTCCTTATGAACATGATGCTCTCGGCACAAGACCTTCTTTTGATTCAACAACGGGCGCATTCTTGAAAAATTTTCATGATACATGGTATGCTCCGAATAATGCCGTCCTTGTTATTGTCGGAGATGTAAATCCGGTGAAAGCTTTAGAACAGGTAAAAAAAATATTCGGTGATATTCCGTATAAAAAGCTTCCCGAAAAACCGGTAGTAAACCTGGAAACTGTAAAAATTGATACTCTAAATTCCACTACTGACCTTCCATACGGGCTTGCGATAGTAACTTACAGGATGCCGGGATCGAGCAGCCCGGATTATTTTGCATCGCAGATATTATCCGATGTTTTAAGCAGTCAGAGAGGAGAGCTTTATTCTAAGTTGGTTCCCACAGGCAAAGCTTTATATGCAGGTTTTCAGTTAGCCGGTCTTCCGGAATCAGGTCTCGGGTTTGCACTTGCAGTTTTTCCCAAAGGAGCTGATGCTAAGTCATTAATTGAAGATATTCAATCGATAATTGCCGGACAGATTCAGAAAGGCTTTCCTTCCGATCTGGTTGAAGCTGAAAAAAGACATGAACTTTCCGATGCAGAATTTCAAAAAAATTCAGTTTCAGGACTTGCGGAAGCATGGTCTGAAGCTGTTGCTGTTGAAGGGAAGGAATCTCCTGATGACGATCTGAAAGGTCTTGAAAATGTAAATATTGAGGAAGTAAACAATGCTGCTAAAAAATATCTTGATAATAATCATGCTATTTATGCCATACTTACTCCTGAGTCATCCGGCAATCCTATTTCAAGAAAAGGTTTTGGCGGAGAGGAATCCTTTGCCCCTAAAAACCCTAAAGCTGTAGAATTACCAGCTTGGGCAAATAGTGCAATTCAACGATTATCCGTTCCACAATCTGTTGTAAATCCTGTGGTTTCAACTCTATCGAACGGGATTAAACTCATAGTTCAAAAAGAAACTATTAGCAATACCGTGTCTTTATATGGCTTGATTAAAAATAATTCTAATCTGGAGGCTCCACAAGGAGAAGAAGGAGTAGATGATGTTCTTGATCAGCTTTTTGAATTCGGTTCAAAAACACTTGATAGGATTGCTTTTCAAAAAGCTCTTGATGACATTGGTGCCGATGAATCAGCAGGAACTAATTTTTCCTTAAAGACCCTATCAAATCATTTTGAAAAAGGAGTGGAGCTATTGGCGGATAATGAATTAAATCCGGGATTACCAGAAAATGCATTCACAATTATTCAGAAACGTAGTTCTGCAACTGTTGCGGGTGAATTGATAAGCCCCGATTATCTTTCCGGAAGAGCGCTTAATGAAGGTTTATATCCTAAAGGAGACCCTGAATTGAGACAGACTACTCCAGGAACCATTGATTCACTTACTCTTAACTCTATTAAAAACTTTTATAATAAAGTTTATAGACCTGACCTTACCACTATAATTGTGATTGGAAATATTGAACCGGATACTGCTAAAGATATAGTTGAAAAATATTTTGGTGATTGGAAGAGCCAGGGCTCAAAACCTGAAACTGAATTGCCTCCAGTCCCACAAAATAAGCCCTCTACTTCAAATGTACCTGATAAAAGCAGGGTACAGGATGAGGTTACTTTAGCTGAAACACTTACTCTTAACCGTTCTAATCCTGATTACTATTCACTTGAACTCGGAAACCATATACTTGGAGGTTCTTTTTATGCAACAAGATTATATAAAGATCTTAGGGAGAACAGCGGTCTTGTTTATTATGTCTCCTCTTCATTTCATATTGGTAAAACCCGTTCTACCTATGAAGTAAAATATGGATGCGATCCTCCTAATGTCTCTAAAGCAAGAGCAATAGTTGAGCATGATCTTAAAGCGATGCAGGATTCTTTAGTTACAGATCATGAATTAAGGCAGGCTAAAGCTATGCTTCTAAGAGAGATTCCATTGTCAGAGTCAAGCTTAAGCAGTATTGCCAGAGGTTTGCTATCCCGTTCAGTCAATGATTTACCTCTGGATGAACCTATAATTGCGGCAAAGAAATATTTAGAGCTTTCTGCTCAGGATGTGAAAGCTGCTTATGCAAAATGGCTTCACCCCTTCAATTTCGTTGAAGTTACGCAAGGTCCAAATCCGCAATAATACTTTTACAATAAATCTATTTCAAAATGTTTATATAGTTATTGAGTATTATTATAGCGTATGTGGAGCGTACCTGGAGCGTATGTGGAGCGTATCTGAGATGGATTGAAGGCTTTATTGAATAGTTGGAGAATCGAAAAAAGACTAAGAAAATACTAAACAACGTATATTACTTGAATATATCCTTTATTATATAGTCATCTTTGATTCCAAATTTCTTCGCATATTTTTGCTGATGCCCTGAACTTGAAAGTCCGTACATAGTTTCAATTGTTCTTAAAATATTTATATGTGTTACTCCTTTACCTTCCGGATAATCACCTGGAACTATATGTGCACCTACAATAATTGTTGGGATTCTGTTCTTTATATCACTGTTTGAACTTGCAGGATCAGTCAACCCTCTGTACCCGCTTTTATCATCATTTTCATCAAAAGTTATAATAAGCAGGCTGTTATGGTTTTTTGCCCATCCGTAATATTTATCTAAGTTTTCTTTTAACCAGGTATCTCCGTTTTTTATGCTCACAGCGATTGTTTGAGGATCATGCATATCGTCTATTTGATTTGGAATGACAAAAGAGACAGTAGGAAGTTTATTAAAATCTTTTGGAAACTGAGCAAACTGAAGGTTTACAGAATTCTTTTCTTTATTTCCGTTTGGAATATTTCCAAAGCTGATCCATGGAACATGCTTTCTTGCATAATGCCCTGCATATGCAACAGTATCTCCTATTTTTGGCAGGCTTTCGGAATAACCTTTAAAAGAATACCCATTTTTAATAAGCTGTTCTGCCATATTGCTTGATATAAAAGGATAATGTTTATTATTTGCAGCATTTGGAATAACATCATTAAAACCCACATTAAGATTATCCCCAGAAAACAACCAGAAATAGTTCCCTTCACTTGCATGCTCTTCAGCGTACATTTTAGTTAAATTTGCTCCCTCTTTTCTTAATGAATTTATATAAGGTGCCACATTATTTCCAATTACCTGTTCATAATCTTTATTTTCTTCCATTACTATGACAATGTGATCATATTTAGGAATCTTTTTAGTAATACCTTTTGAATTGATAACTGGATTAAATAAAAAGAGAAAACATAAAATAGAAAAAAATATTAACGGAACGATTTTTTTCATAGCTGTTGATATTAATTTGAAATTGAAAATTATAATCAGGAAGTAAAAGATACATCTGTTTCTGAAGTAAAGATAGACGGAGATTTATTGTTCCTTAAACTAGGTGCTGCAGGTGTAAATTATAATGGTAAATTAAATCCCAGCAGCACAACTATTTCCGGAAAATGGGAGCAGTCAAGTAATGATTTTCCGTTGATTCTTAAAAAAGAATAAAACGGGACAATAAATCTCCGGGATTGATTTATGCGAAGGTTTCCTTAAATTTATTGTAATCCAGTATCCTTAAGCTGGAACCTTCGTGTTCAATTAATCCTTTCTTTTCAAAAGAACTTAGTGTTCTTGAAATAGTTTCTCTTGAAGTACCTGCCATATTTGCAAGGTCATGTTGAAAGGGAAGCTTTTCAATTTCGACAACACCGTTTTTAATCCTTCCCATATCTTCTGCAAGCTGCAGAATAACAGTTGCAACCTTCCCATCAGAATCTTTTAATGAAAGAGCTTTGATCTTAATATCGGCAACTCTTAAGCGCTGAGTCAGTTCCTGTAGTAAAGCAATTGCAACTTCCGGATGTGAGTGAAGGAGTTCAAGAAATTCACTTCTCTGTATGATTAATAATACAGAATCTTCCATAGCAGACACATTTGCCGATCGTGCCTGACCATCAATAACCGACATTTCACCAAAAAAATCCGAATCTCCCAGTATGGATAATATAACTTCTTTTCCATCTGAACTGCGTCTGGAAATTTTTACTTTGCCTTCTATTATAATATAAAGTGCAGTTCCTGAGTCATTTTCTGTAAGTATTAAAGATTCTTTAGGATAAGATTTTTGTGAGCCAATATTTGACAGTTTGGAAAGTGTGTCTTCATCCAAATCTGAAAAAATAGGAACAAGCCGCAGCAATTCTTTTGTGTCTATTACATCATTCATATCTATTATCCCTTCAATAATTATTTATTATGTTTTTTATCCCCTTATAATCATATACTAGCATTTGTTTATAATCAAATTATATAGATGTAAAGATGACATCTTTAACAATAAAAATATTTTGAATTTTATATTAAACTGTAAATTCAGGAATAAACTTATTTTTAAAAATTAAAGATGTCATCTTTCAAACATTGATCTTATATAACTTGTGTTATTTAGTTATGATTATTAATCCTTCAGAAGTATTTTTATAAACTGTACTTTAATTTATATTTTTTTATCTAACTTCCTATTAGTTAAATCGCCAGCAATATTATTTATGATTAATAACACATTAGTGTAAAAAAATTAAATAAGTGAGTTTGTAGTAAAAACCTCCAGGGTTTTAAAAACCCGGGAGGTTTGAATTTTTAAAATAATGAATGTGATACTTTAAATAAAAAACATGTTTATATGGTTATGCAGATGTAAAAGATGACATCTTTAAAAAGAAAGATTACCTATCTTTTTATTATAGATAAATTCCAAATAAGACCTTATTTTTAAAAAGTAAAGATGTCATCTTTCAAATAACGATTCTTGCATAACTTGTTATCAAAATTAAGAAAGCTATAAGTAATTATTAATTATAGATTCAAATAATTCCTGTTTCCCGCTGATTTGAACCGGTTCGCCGTTATTTTCAGCATGCTTTCTCAAATCATCCAGAGTTAATTTCCCGTTTTCAAAATCAGCGCCGGCACCGTTGTCAAAGGAAAAATATCTGTTTTTTCTTAATGTTAAATAATCTGAATCAGTCAGAATTTTATCTGCAATAATTAATGCCCTTGCAAAAGTATCCATTCCGGAAATATGAGCGATAAAAATATCATCGGGGTCGGTGGAGTTTCTTCTTGTTTTGGCATCGAAATTTATTCCTCCGGATGTAAAGCCGCCTGCCTGGAGAATTACCAGCATGGCTTCAACTGTTTCATAAATATTAACCGGAAACTGATCTGTATCCCATCCGTTTTGATAATCTCCCCGATTAGCATCAATACTCCCCAATAATCCGGCATCAGCAGCAGCTTGAAGTTCATGCTGGAATGTATGACCTGCAAGTGTAGCATGATTTACTTCAATATTCAACTTAAAATCTTCAGTTAATCCGTTTTGATATAAAAAACCTATAACGGTTTCGGTGTCATAATCATATTGATGTTTAGTAGGCTCCATAGGCTTTGGTTCAATTAAAAATGTGCCTTTAAATCCTTGTTTTCTGCCGTAATCTCTTGCCATCTTTAAGAATGTAGCAAGATGACTTTTTTCTCTTTTCATATCTGTATTAAGGAGAGAGAAATACCCTTCGCGGCCTCCCCAAAAAACATAATTTTCCCCGCCAAGCTTAATAGTTGCATCAAGTGTACGTTTTACTTGAGTTCCTCCATAAGCAATAACATTGAAATCAGGGTTTGTGGCAGCACCATTCATATACCTCTTATTTGAAAAAAGATTTGACGTTCCCCAGAGCAGCTTCACACCTGATGCTTCCTGTTTTTCCTTAGCGTATTCAACTATTGTCTCAATACGTTTATCGGATTCGGCGATGGATGACGCTTCATCAACAATATCAAAATCATGAAAACAATAAAATAGTGTCCCGAGTTTAGTTATAAATTCGAAAGCAGCATCCATTTTTGCTTTAGCTTTTTCAATTGCATCTTCAGGCTTATTCCATGCAAAATTTTTTGTCCCTGGTCCGAAAGGATCTCCGCCAGTATTGCAGAATGAATGCCAGTAAGCAGCTGCGAATCTAAAATGATCTGCCATCTTTTTTCCAGCAACTACTCTTTCCGGATCATACCACTTGAAGGCTAGAGGGTTTTTAGATTCTTTCCCCTCGTATATAATTTGATTGATACCCTGGAAATATTCTTTTTTCCCTAATGTTAATTTTAGACTCATATCTTTATTCCTGTATTTTAAGTTTTTTATTTAGTTCAATATTCCATTTTTCATAAGCAGATCTATATTCGGATTCATATTTAATATCCGGTTCAACAGTTGATAAACATTCCAGATCTTTAAAAGCGTCATCAAAAGATGAGTAAAAACCGGCACCGAAAGCAGCAGCTCTTGCAGCACCCAAAGCTCCGTCGGTATTATAAAGCTGAATTTCAGCCCCGATTAAAGTTGCAAGTGTGTTTCTGAAAGTTTTACTTAAATACATATTGGCTAACCCTGCCCTTATTACCTTAGGATTTACAGCAAGTTCATTTAAGATTTTAACTCCATAATAAAATGAAAATGCAACTCCCTCAAGAACTGCTCTTACCATATGGTTTTGATCATGTATATTAAAATTGATTCCTTCAAAAGAGGCACCCAATTCACGGTTATAAAGCATTCTTTCGGCACCGTTTCCAAATGGAAGAAATATCAATCCGTCAGAGCCGACAATTGCCGATTCAGCTATGTTATTCAATTCATCATAACCTATTGAAGATTTAAACAGCACTTTACGGATCCAGTTATAAGATATACCAGTCCCGTTAATGCATAATAAAATGCCGAGCCTCTTGGAATCCTTTGAATGATTTACATGAATAAATGTATTTACTCTTCCTTCCGGGTCATATTTTATTTGTTCACTAACTCCATAAATTACTCCTGATGTACCTGCAGTTGAAGCAATTTCATTCGGGCGCAAAACATTCAGTGAGAATGCATTATTTGGCTGATCCCCAGCTCTATAAGTAACCGGAATGCCTTCCGGTAATCCGGTTTGTTCGGAAGCTTTCTTTGAAATGTGGCATTGTTCTCCAAAACCCGGAACAATTTTAGGAAGTAGATCTTTAGATATTCCGTATATATCCATTAAAAATTCTGCAGGTTCATCCTCTTCAAAATTCCAGAGAATCCCTTCGGAAAGACCGGTAGTAGAGGTAGTAATTTCTCCCGTAAGTTTCATAGCAATATAATCACCTGGAAGCATGAACTTATGAACTTTATTGAAGATTTCAGGTTCATTTTCAATTACCCATCGAAGTTTGGACGCTGTAAAATTACCGGGAGAATTTAAGAGAGATTTGAGGCATTTATCCTTTCCAATCTCATTGAAAGCCTTATATCCAATTTTCACAGCCCTGCTGTCGCACCATATAATTGACGGTCTTAAAACATTTTGATTTTTGTCTACTAAAACCAGTCCATGCATCTGGTAAGAAATACCAATTGCTTTGATATCCCCTGGACTAACTTTTGTTATGGATAACAATTCCTTTGTAGCAGAAATAACGGAATTCCACCAGTTCTCAGGCTCCTGCTCAGCCCAGCCTGAAAAATTAGAAATAATTTTCATTTCATCTTTTGGGAATGTACTATGCCCCTTCTCTCTGCCAAGCTCAATATCATATAAAGCAGCCTTAATTGATGAACTGCCTATATCATATCCTAAAGAAAACAATTTACTTCCTCAAGTCAAATGAATGATAGGTGTAAAAATTACACTTATTTCTAAAAATATGCAATAAGTAAGGTAAATTAAAGATATTTTTTTGAAATAATTGCCGAAATATTTAATTTTAGAAGGAATTTTTAAGAAATTCAAATAAATTAAAACGAAAATAGGGAAAATATTTGTCCCATCAGTTAGATAAAGTTATACCCAATATATCCATCGACTGTGTTATATTTGGATTTGAAGGCGGAGTTTTGGAGATACTTCTAGTAAAAAGAGCTATTGAACCTTCAAAGGGGGAGTGGGCATTACCGGGAGGATTTATCTTAAAAGATGAAGAAATGGATCATGCAGCGGAAAGGATATTAAAAGAAACTTCCGGTGTAACGGATATCTTTATGGAGCAGCTTTCGGTTTTCGGGGAAGTTTATAGATATCCCGAAGGAAGAGTTTTTACTATCGGGTACTATGCATTAGTAAGTCCCGATAAATATAGTCTTAGTCCCGGTATTGATACTAGTGAAGTAAAATGGTTCCGGCTTTCCGAGATAAATCAGCTTCCTTTTGATCATAACAAAATAATATCCGAAGCATTAAAGAGATTAAGGGAAAAAGTAAGATACCATCCTGTCGGATTTGAACTGCTTCCAAAGAAGTTTACCCTTCCTAAATTGCAAATATTATATGAATCCGTTCTTGGAATAAAACTGGATAAGAGGAATTTCAGAAAAAAGTTATTAAAAATGAATTTATTAATAAAACTTGATGAAAAGGAAAAAGACAATCTTCGCCGTGCCGCTTATCTCTACAAGTTCGATAAGAAAAGTTATAATAAATTAGTAAATGACGGATTCAGCTTCCAGTTATAATATATATAACTAAAAATTATTCGACCAAGACTGCTGTCCCATAACATAGAACTTCAGTAACTCCATTCATAACTTCATTTGCATCATACCTAACTCCTATTACAGCATTCGCTCCCATGTCTTCAGCATGCCTAATCATCATTTCAAAAGCTTCTTCCCTGGTTTTTTCACACAATTCGGTAAATAAAGTGATATTACCTCCAATTAGAGTTTGTAAAGTACCTAATATAGTTCCAAATATTGAACGGGAACGAACTGTTATTCCCCTTACAAGACCGAGATTAGAGGTTATTTTATAGCCTTCCATTGTAAATGTTGTTGTTGTCATAGATCTTTTCACAAGTCCTCCTGAATTATTTATATCAAAATACTGAATATTTGATAAATTCTTTTTCCGAATACTTATTCTGCTGAGGAATTGTTCCAATGCTTTATTGTTATATTGTTAAAAGCAGCAATAAAACAATAATAGACCATAACAATTGGGTTCTGGCTTTGCCGGTTTAGCAAATCAAAAGTAACAGCTTATTTTTAATAGGTGCCGTTTATTTTTTATGGGAACCGTTTACTGCATTTTTTAAAATCTGCAAATTCTTTTTCCGATAATAGAACTAAAATATCAAGAAACATCGAGGTGAATATGTCTTTTGAAAGGAATATAAAAAGTCAAATTTCAATCAGTCAATATGCTAATAAAACTTATATTGATCCTTTTTATGGAATGCCTTTGCCGAAAGCCGCAGTAAATTATTCGATTTTCTCAAGTAAATGGGATATTGAAGAAGTTAATGAAGATAATATCCTTAAGATAATTCATAGAGACAGCGGAGATAGCATTTCACTTTCTTTTAATACATATATAGATAAAATGGAGTTTGTAAAAAATATCTATGCTTCCAAGCAAGTAAAACAAATAGGGAATAGTAATAAACTTGAGGTCTTAGCTAACAGGAATATAAAACCTCAAAGAGATAGTTATATCAGCTCGGTTCTTAGAAAATTGATAAGCAATTTCAAAGATTCGGAATCGAATAATTAATAGCTCAACTATAAATATATTTTTTTTTCATACATTTACATTACTGTTCAGATAATTTAATTAACTTGAGTTATACAGATGTAAAGATGATATCTTTAAAAAGGAAATATCATTTCAATTTTTTATTACAATAGTTCAAATATAACCCTATTTATAAAAATTAAATGATGTCATCTTTCAAATATCTGTAATTAAGGATACTATTATGCTTTTAGATGATGCACCCTGTTCACACATAGGTAATATCAAGGATATAAAACATTCTAAAAAATATGAATGTGAAGAATGTATTAAAACGGGCTCCTCATGGATGCATTTGCGAACCTGCCAGCAATGTGGTGTAACTTTATGTTGTGATAATTCACCAAATCGTCATGCATCAAAACATGCACATTCATCCGGTCATCCTGTTATCGCTTCGGCTGAACCGGGAGAAAGATGGTTATATTGTTACCCGCATGATGCATTTGCAGAATATTGAATTCTTACTTATTCTATGTGTAAGCAAACAACAAAATATCAATTTTTACCGGGTTGACTATATTAATTTTTTTATGAGGAGAAGATGACAGAACTTATTAGTGGAATCCATCACATTACAGCATTAGCAAACAACCCTCAGGATAATATTGACTTTTATACAGGTATTCTTGGACTGCGTCTCGTAAAAAAAACAGTAAATTTTGATGCACCGGAAGTTTACCATTTTTATTATGGTAATGAATCAGGTGAACCCGGAACAATCCTTACTTTCTTTCCTTATATAGGGATAACAAAAGGAAGACACGGAAAAGGAATGCTTAACATAACTACTTTTTCTGTTCCTTTATCTTCCACCGGTTACTGGGAAAACCGTCTAAATCGTTTCAATATTAATTATAAAAACTTCCAGGAAAGATTTGAAAATGAAGTAGTGCTTTATTTTGAAGATCCGGATGGGCTAGGTCTGGAATTGGTTTTTAATGATAAAGATTCCCGGAACGGATTTACTTACGGGCATATTCCACATGAGCATTCAATAAAAGGTTTTTATAATGCCGAGATCTGGGAGGAAGGATATGAGCGCACTGCAGGATTGCTTACCGAACAGATGGATCATAAGTTAATTGCCGAAAAAGGAAATCGATTTCGTTTTGCGGCATCTGATAAACCGGGAAGCTATATTGATATTTTATGTTCTCCCGATTCACTTCGAGGACTGGGTGGAGGGGGTACCGTACATCATATCGCATTTAGTACGCCTGATACTGAAACTCAATTGAAAGTAAGGGAAAAAATTATTAATAACAGATTAAATGCTACACCTGTTATAGACCGGCAGTATTTTAAATCAGTATATTTTAGGGAACCGGGAAATGTGCTGTTCGAAATAGCAACGGAAGAACCCGGTTTCGTTATAGACGAGGAGCTTAAAAATTTGGGAGAGGAATTGAAGCTTCCCCCTGAATATGAAGTTCATAGAAATGAAATCAAAAATCTTCTTAGACCTGTAAAGATAAACCTGGATAAATATAAATAATATGCATTCAAAAAAAATTATAACTTCCGGTAGACCATTGAGTGAAGCCTCAAAAGCCTTAATCATGCTGCATGGCCGTAATTCCACAGCTGATGATATTATTTCAATTTCCCATTATTTAATTATTGAAGATTTTGCTGTCGTGGCACCCCAGGCTATCAATAGAAGTTGGTATCCTTATTCATTTCTATCACCTCCAGAGCAAAATGAACCGTGGCTTACTTCTGCATTAGATCTATTGTCAGTAATTGTAAAAGAACTGAATGAACAAAATATAAGTTCTGATAATATATTCTTTCTTGGGTTTTCTCAGGGAGCCTGTCTTACTCTTGAATTTGCAGCGCGCAATGCAGTTAAATATGGCGGAGTATCTGCTTTTACAGGCGGTTTAATCGGAGATAAGATCTATACTGAAAACTATAAAGGTGATTTTCAGCAGACACCGGTTTTTATTGGAACAAGTGATCCCGATCCTCATGTTCCTCTTGAAAGAGTTCAGGCAACCGCCGGTATTCTAAAACAAATGAATGCCAACCTTTCTCTTAAAATTTATCAGAATCTGGGGCATAAAATTAGTCAGGATGAAATTAATGAAGTCAATTCGTTTATTTTTTCAAAGTTATAATTATTAAACATAGCCCAGCTTTAAAGTATACTTCTAAAATAATATAAAACAAGCCGGCCTAGTGCCGGATAAACAAACATACAAGATATATCCTATTTCTATTATTTCAGCCTTTGTTTATTAATAGAAATATCATTGATAATCTTTTTCAAGGTTCAGCTTGAGAATGAAGGTCTATGCCATCCATACGTGTATATACTGAAAGCTTTTTCATTATATTATTGATATAACTATTAACCTTTAATGTTGAGATGTGGAGCTTTTGTCCGATTTCATTATTGTTAAAACCATCCCCTATTAATCGAATAACCTCCCGCTCTTTTTTAGATATTCGAACTGCATCTTTCAATTTTATTTTTCCTCCTTTTAGTGCAAGATCTACTATTTCTGAAAGGAGGGAGCCGGATAAATTTGTAGGGGGTACATATGTGCCTCGAGCTGCTGCACGAATTGTGATAAGAAGTTCGGAAAATGTAGCATCCTTTATAATAAAACCGGAAGCACCCGCCTTAATAAACTGATTTATATCTCCTTGGACTGGAGATATATCCATTACAATTACTTTTACAGCGGGGAGATCTTTTTTAACAGATTCTACTACAGATAAACTATTCCTGTTGCGTAATCCTAAATCTAAAAGAATTATATCCGGTTTTAATTTCCTGATTCTGCCGATAGTATATTTATTACTTCCGGATTCGGAGATAATATCAATATCCTTCTGCTTTTCAAGCATGGAAATAATCCCGGTGCGAAAGAGGTTATTATCCTCGATTATTAACACTTTTATTTTTTTCATAAAAAGAAATTAGAAATTGAAAGCAAAGAATTCAATCGAGCAAAAGGATGAAAAAGGAACTATTAATTCCGGCTGTAAAACTCCCCGAATTGTTGGAGGGAGAGATGGTAACTTTTACAAAAAATTTTATTAAAACAGATATTTTAATTAAAAATTATACTTGATTTTTATTATAAGAATGTCATCTGTTTTAATACTTTATAACAGACTTCCTATGGCAATAACGCCGGAAATAAATATTAAAATACCGGCAATTCTATTAACCCATTGCAGCCCGGATAAGTTCAGTTTCTTTTTGAAAAAAATAAAACCGGAATTAAGGGATAGAAACCATAAACATGAACCGGTAAAAACTCCTATTACAAGAAAAGCTGTAGAAAGATAGCCTGCAGTATTTCCCAAACCAAGTGCCGCAAACACCGTAATAAATGCAAAAATGGTTAGGGGGTTGGTGAGTGTGAGTAAAACCGTAGAAAGATATGTTTTAATAAATCCTTTGCTGGTGGTATGAAGCTTTTTAGTAGCGGGAAAAGATCGAAATATTTTTACTCCTATCAAAAGGAAAAGTAATCCTCCAGTCAACCGAATCCAGATCCGCTGATTGAAAAGCGTATTTGAAATAAAAGTAAGACCGAATGCAGCAATAGAACCGTAAATCAAATCTGCGGTTGCAGCGCCTAAACCTATGATTAACCCCCGTAAGCGTCCTTCGGTAAGTGTTTTCCGGATACACATAATTCCAATGGGTCCGATGGGTACCGCTAAAGCAAAGCCGATACAGACTCCCTTAAAAAAAATAGTAACTTCCATAATAAAATTTTTAACTTAGTATGTTCATTTATATATTCATCAGTTTACTTAATCTATACCGCTGCTTTATAGAGTATCTGAACTTCTTAAATATATCTTTATACTGCAATACGTTCTGCCGTGGTTTTCAAATATGCATTCTGATCATGGAATATTGCGCCTTCAGGGAGCCAGTGCCATAAAGGACCCAGTTCATTTTTAATAATGTCCTTGTAAAATAGGGGAAGCTCGGTTGTTTTCTGTTCAAAGTAATCACGGAATTTAGTATCGGTATTAAGAAGGTTCAATATTTTTTTATTGTATGCTACTCTTCCGAAGCCTTCTTCGGATATGGCTCGTACAACATTCATCCATCTGGGGATGAATGCTTTTGTAGCTATAAGCCGTTTCACAATTGCGCCCCATGAAAAAGTATGTTCTCCGAGACCGATAATATGAGAATAGAATTCTGTCCATGAATAGTTCATTGGTTTAACATTCATAGCATGATTATTATCGAGGAAATGAAAAGGAAAAGGAATTACCCTATTTAGCCGTTGATATTCCAGGTTAAGGGGTGCGGCCTGTCCGAAGGCAGATAATAATGAGTAGCCAGGGAATGCACCGGGAGTCATATCTACAAATTTCTTTGTAAGTTCAAATGGTTCTTCACCTTTATCTGCATCAAGCCCTAAAACAAAATTAGTTTGGACATAAGGGATATACCTTAAAATCATATTAACCTGTTCTGCAATATATTTAACCTTATCTAAACCGGTCATGCTTCCGGTTTTCGATTTATTCCCAAGATCAAACCACGATTCAATACCCGGCAGCATTGCACCGAACCCGTTACGTTTGAGCCGTTTAACATGTTGTTCAGATAATAGAGATAAACTGCTTTCGGCAATAAAGTCTATACTATTTTCGGGAACAACTTCCTCAATCGCATTCATATATTCATTAAACCGGATTCCAAAATTCGGATCGTGCCATCCGACAAGAGGACGTTTGAATTTGGTAAGAAGAAATGTTAGATCTTCTTTCATGGTATCAAAATCTAAAGGCTGATAAGCCACTGTCGAATCAATACAGAAGCTGCAGGTGTAAGGACATCCTAAACTTCCAAGCATGGGAACTAATTTTATAAGCGGAGCCTTTACGAGAGTCGGTTCAATAAATTTCCATCGTTCTTTTACTCCAGGAAGAGATGCAGGCTGTTTATTAGAAGCAAAATAGAAACCTTCCGGCCGGTGAGGTGAACAATCATGCAGAATTTCATGAATAATATTTTTATCGGTAAACCCTACTACATAATCAAAATAATTGAGGGCATCTTCCGGGTAGCAGCGTGCATGAGGTCCGCCTAATACGGTAACAGCACCGCGTGAACGTAAGAGATTGCTTAAAGCATATGCCGTTTGTGCAGATTCGGTAAATGCGCCAATAAAGATTATATCTGCATTTTGCGGAAGTTCATTTAAGAGGTCTTCTTTACCCGTATAACAAATATATGTTACGTTATGTCCCTCTTCTTCACACCATACTCCTATTACTTGAGGCATTATACTGGCAAAGTTTGCGTTCATTATTCTTGCGAATAATTTTTTGTTTGGTTTTTTTGATACAAGATCTATTATTCCGACTTGAAGTCTGCGGTTCATTTGAGTACCTGTTTCACTTTCCTTTAATATTAATAGAAAATAATAAGGGGTTTGTCAATCAGACAATTCTATTTAGTTTTTAATAGTTTATGTTTGTAAAAAGTATGTATAATCGATTAAATTAAAAATGGTTCTAATGGATAGAAAAGGGATTAATCCTAAAGGATTACTTTTTTCGATATCTGTATTCTCAAAAATTTGAAAAGAGATGATATTAAGCCTTTATATGTTATTAACTCATGTTACTCAAAATATCTTTTTTGCCATATTGAGAGGCGCGAAATATCTCAAAATTGTGCAAATTATGATCCTTGAGATTCTTCACTTCATTCAGAATGACAGTTGTGGGTAACATGAGTTATTAATTACTTATAAGTAAATGGAGCAAAGGGATGAAAATGGAACTAGTCCCGGTTATAAATATGATATGCAATTAAAGAAAACTATTTGCTGCCGGAGATGGATACTATATTCTTAAATGAACCGGGTCTAGCTTCATCGCATAAAGAAACAAGTTTAGAAATTACCGAACGATAAATATCACTTGAACGGGATGACTGCATCTGCTCTAAATTTAACCATGGACCAAAAGAATAGTAGATATTTGGATTTTCGAGACTCTGAATTAAGGTGACTTTAGAATATGGATTCAATTTTATAAAAGCTGCAGCAAAATCTTTTTCCCAGATATCGAGAAACTCTTCCTGTTTATTGTCTTTGATTTTCCATGATGTAAGAGTATAGAAATCATCTTTCATATATTTCCTCATTATAGTTAAATCAATATACTAATAAAAGCGAATTGAGGGTGTGGGGAAATAACTACCTATCAGGGAATAAACCGTTCCCTTAAATAAATAGAAAATAATTTAGGTTAATTAATAATTAATTGGTATATTAGCACTCTCACTAAAAGAGTGCTAATATGTTAAATATATTTTATTGGAGGTTGAAAAATGGCTAAAGTTGATTTAAGACCATTGGCAGACAGAGTTATTGTCAAACCAATGGAAGCAGAAGAAAAAACCAAAGGCGGAATTATTCTTCCCGATACGGCAAAAGAAAAACCTATTGAAGGAACCATTGTAGCTGTAGGACCTGGAAAAATTACTGATGATGGAAAACTGGTTAAATTGGAAGTAAAAGAAGGGGATAAGGTGTTGTATGGTAAATACAGCGGAACGGAAGTTACAATTGAGGGTGTAGAATATTTAATTATGCGCGAAAGCGACATTTTTGCTATAGTTAGCAAATAAAATTTTGAAAATAATAATTGAAGGAGAATTTATAAGATGTCATCAAAATTAATAGAATATGAAAACGAAGCCCGCACCAAGCTTAAAAAAGGAGTCGATAAACTGGCAAACGCAGTAAAAGTAACGTTGGGACCAAAAGGCCGTAATGTAATTCTTGAGAAGAAATTTGGTGCTCCTACGGTAACGAAAGATGGTGTTTCCGTAGCAAAAGAGATAGAGCTTGAAGATGCAACCGAAAATATGGGTGCCCAGATGGTTCGTGAGGTAGCTTCAAAAACAAGTGATGTTGCCGGTGACGGTACTACAACCGCAACAGTTTTAGCTCAGGCAATTTACCGCGAAGGATTAAAGAATGTAACTGCCGGAGCGAACCCGATGGATTTAAAAAGAGGAATTGACCTTGCTGTTAACAGTGTTGTTGAGTACTTGAAATCCATAAGCCGGGATGTTGAAGGAAGAAATGAAATTGCTCAGGTAGGTTCAATTTCTGCTAACAATGATAAATCAATCGGCGACCTAATTGCTGATGCAATGGAAAAAGTAGGTAAAGACGGAGTAATAACAGTTGAAGAAGCAAAAGGAACCGAAACTTCCTTAGATATTGTAGAAGGAATGCAATTCGATAGAGGTTACTTATCACCTTACTTTGTAACAAATACGGAAAGTATGGAGGCTATTTTAGAAGATCCGTTTATATTAATACATGATAAAAAAATCTCTGCAATGAAGGAGCTGCTTCCGGTTTTGGAAAAAGTCGCTCAGCAAGGTAAATCAATGCTGATCATTGCCGAAGATCTTGAAGGTGAAGCTCTTGCTACGTTAGTAGTTAATAAACTAAGAGGGACTTTAAAGATTGCAGCAGTAAAAGCTCCCGGATTCGGAGATAGAAGAAAAGCAATGCTGGAAGATATAGCTGTATTGACCGGCGGAACAGTAATTTCCGAAGAGAGAGGATTCAAATTGGAAAATACAACAATATCCTATCTTGGAAGTGCAAAAAAAGTAGCAATTGACAAGGATAATTCAACAATTATTGAAGGTGCCGGAAAGACTGATGATATAAAGAAAAGAATTAATGAAATAAAGGCTCAGATTGAAAAAACTACTTCCGACTATGATAAAGAAAAACTGCAGGAAAGACTTGCTAAACTATCTGGCGGTGTTGCCGTATTAAAGATAGGTGCATCAACCGAAATTGAAATGAAAGAAAAGAAAGCGCGTGTTGAAGATGCATTGCATGCAACCCGTGCAGCAGTTGAAGAAGGAATTATCGCCGGCGGCGGTGTTGCATTTATCAGGGCAATTGCCGGTTTGGATAAAATTAAAGGAGATAATTTAGACCAAAAAACTGGTGTAAAGATAATCCAGAAAGCACTTGAAGAACCATTAAGACAAATAGTAAATAATGCAGGAATAGATGGTTCCGTTGTGCTTCAAAAAGTTAAAGAAGGAAAAGATGATTTCGGATTTAATGCCGCAACCGAAACATATGAAAACTTGATAAAATCAGGAGTTATTGATCCGACCAAAGTTGCAAGAACCGCTTTAGAAAATGCAGCATCTGTAGCTTCTCTCTTAATAACAACCGAAGCAGTTGTCTATGAGAAGAAAGAAAAAGAATCTTCAATGCCTCAAATGCCCGGCGGCGGCGGCATGGGAGATATGGGCGGAATGTATTAAGAAATCATACGGATAAATGATTTAGTAAGGCGATTCTTAAAAAGGATCGCCTTTTTTATTGAATGGATGAACTAAAAAGGAATCAACTGTTTTCGAGTTTCTTCAAACCGGTTTCAAAAAATTTATCTGCTGCATTAAATAAAATGCTCTGCATTTGATCGTTTTCAAATGATTCGCCGGCTTGTTGGAATCTTGCGCCAAATATTAGATAATCTACCGGTCTAAATTTAGCTGCATCAAATTGAGGCCATGGTCTGGGTGGAAAGTGGGGAGGAGTACCGCAATAATCATCTATTAACCTATTCACTTGCTTGCCGATCTTAGATAGGATTGACTGGTTATCCCCTTCACTTAGAAGTCCGGCAAAATTGTAAGTTGAAGTTATTGTATTAACAATAGAATCTGCCATTCCGGCAATTCTCCATGGATCAGGTTGAGGGTTAAAGCGATAAGGATCCGGTCCGGGTGGTAAAGGCTGGGGGTTAAGCAAAACCCATAGCCACTTATCAATAACGGGACCTATTGGTCCGTAAGGTCCAAATGGATTATGAGGATTGCCCGGATCATCCGGATTCGGATAAAAAGAACTAATTAATCTTACTAATGCACTTTTTGAAAGAGAGATAATCGCTTTCATGGATAACCTCCGTATTAATAGTTTTCTAACTAATTTTTTTAATTTAGCCGATGTTAATATCCTCCGATAAATTTTGATATTCTACCGGAATTGTAACATTAAGTATCAAAATTGTAACAGATGTTTTATTTTCTAATGGTGAAAGGATTATCGAGCCGTAGAATCGATTGAAGACGTAGTGATTAACAGTACTGTTGTTTTATTAAATCAAATTAATCATTTACTTAAATGGAGTGTTTTTTTCATAACCACATAGTCCGCTGAGAAGACACAGAATTCTCAGAGAGCACCAAAAAATGTTCATAGGGCTATGAAAACGTTTACTTACTTTTTTCTGAGTAGGGGAGAATTTGAGAGAATTTCAGGCACTTGCTTAAAAGTTCTTAGGTTTAACTTTACTGTGATGGGCTTTTTTCATCCCGTTAAAACCTATAACTAGTGTAAGCAAAAAAAGTATACAAAAAACACTCGCTATTAACATTAGCGGATTCATTATTATCTCTTCCTTAATATATGCTTCATGTTATTGAACTATATTTTAGTTCAACAAGTTCCTAGTAAATCCTGTCCCAGTTATAATATTTAAAATTGCAATTTAATTTAATGTACTTTATATCATATTGTCAAGACTAAAATGTGATTGCTATCATTATGCGGAGACGGGGAGGCTGGGTAGGTGGGGAGAAACACGGCTCAAAAACCAATGACTTCATAATAATGAGTTTTTTATTAAAAGAATGTTTTTATAAATTAACAATTAAAATAATATTTAAATGGGGTAAAGGAGAAAAAATGGCAAAGTTAACCCATGAAATGAAGGAAATGATTGCGGCACAGCAGTGTTTTGTCGCTACTGTAAATGCTGACGGAACACCAAATGTAGCTCCCAAACGTTCTACCAGGGTATTATCTGATGAAGCTCTTATTTTTACCGAAGGAACGGGCGGTGCAACATACTCAAATATTAAAAGAGGATCCAAGGTTTCTATAGCTGTTGTAAACCGTGATATAGTGGATGGATATAGATTTGTTGGTGATGCATCTTTATTTGAAAGCGGTGAACTATATGATGAAGCTGCAGCTTTATCTGCTAAAATGGGAAGACCTAAACCATTTGCAGTTGCAGTGATTAATATTTCCGAGATTCATTCTCTTAGGCCGGGCCTTGCTGCAGGTAAAAGGATGGTTCCATCTTCGTCTTAAAGGACTACGCCGGGCAGGAATTCAATGGTCATTCGGTAGTCATTAAATAAATAGTCATTCGATGGTCATTTGTTGTCATTCAATAGTCTTCGACTGGAGGATCTTAACGACTATTTATTTCACCTTGATTTTTATTCACTACTCCCTCGGCTGAAGCTGAGGGGAATAGATAGAGTTTATATAAAGAAATAGTCATACACAAAAATTATAATTATTTTTTCTTTAAAAATCATTTTTCACACAGGCTCTAAATCCAAAGGCAAGTAATAACCATTGAATGACTATAGTATGACTATTGTATAAACTTCTTACCCAGATAGACTATTAAAAATAGAATGAAGGACAGAACTACCGCTGCAGGACCGCTTGAGAAATCGAGTTTAAATGCGAAATATAGTGATATGGGCGGAATTACTGCACCGACTATAATGGCTATTATAAATACCGATACAACTCTTCTACCTAAAAGAATTCCGATAGACGAGGGAATTATTAAATATGCAAAGGCAAAAACATCACCTACATACCTAGTGGTTAATGATATCCCCATGCCTACAACCAGGTAAAAAATGATGAGCCATAATCTTGAATTTATTCCATGCGCACTTGCCGATTCAGCATCAAAAGTAACAAACTTTAGCTGCTTATGGAATATCAAAAATATCAGTGTGGTAAAGATCATTATTCCCAGCAGTGAATAAAACTCTGTCTTTCCTATAAATAAAATATCTCCTTTTAATATTGATTCAATTTCGGAAACTTCTGCAACAGGGCTTTTTTGAATGAACATTATCCTTATCGCAATAGCGAATACGAAAATGATCCCCAGTATTCCATCCTGCGTAAGGAATTTTTGCCGGTATGTCTGGGAAAAGATTAAAACACAAATTATCGCAAAGAGGAGTGAAAAAAATGCCGGCTCGAAATTGTGAAAGAATGAATCATGCGCAATTTCCTGACCGGTTATGCTGGTTATCAATCCTTCAATATTAATAAGATGAAGAAAAGAAAATGCAACTCCTGCTATTGATACCTGCGTTAATACCGCACCAAGAAATACTACCCGCTGTGAAACTACAAACGTCCCTAGAAAAGCACATATTATACCGGCTAATATGCTCCCCATTATCGCATATGGAAATAGTTCGATTAGTTGATTGATAGTTTCCAAAATTTAGTTCCTGTGTTTAGATGTAATAATATATTCATCGTTTAGCTTTGTAACTAAAAAATCGGATGAATATGTTTTCTTCAGGTTCTCTTCGGATAAGACTTCATCAATATCTCCTGCCTGGAAATTATTTTTTTCCATCAGAATTAATTTCTTAACTACATTTGCAACATCACTTAATAGATGGCTTACTAAGAGTATAGTAAGTTTATTGACATCATGCAGACTTGAGATCAGATCCAGCAGTGAGTAATGTGAGGGTGTATCCATCCCGTTAGTAGGTTCATCAAGTATCAATACAGTGGGCTCAACAGCCAGTGCACGGGCTATCAGTGTTCTTTGGCGCTGCCCTCCCGAAAGACTGTTATAATTATAATTTCTTAAATGACTAATCCCTACTTTCTCCAGACTGTCTTCTACAATCTTTTTATCGGCGTCTGAAGGATTTCTGAATATTCCCAATAAGGAATATCTCCCCATCATTACTACATCGAATACAGTATATGGAAGTAAAGGTTGCACAATATCTCTTTGAGGAACATAACCGAATCTTAATGAATTCTTTTCTACAATCCCTCTGACAGGTTTTAAATTTCCCAATAAAGTTTTTAGAAGGGTGGTTTTCCCTGAACCGTTTGGCCCGACTATTCCGAAAAAATCATTTTCCCTTATTATAAAATTAAGGTTCTCAAGAATTACCTTTTTACCGTAACCGATTGAGACATCTGAAAATTTTATTATTTCTTTATTCACATTATTCTTTCAAGTTGTTTTTAAGCATTTTTTACGAACTGATTGATGATATAATCCATCATCTGGATGTAGGTGGTAACGGTGTTATTGCCGTAAGGCTCTACCGGAACTTTTATTACAGTTGCTCCGGTTAAACCGGAAACCTGTTTTGGAGCATTATCGCTGTAGTAATTTTCCATTAAAATTACTTTTGCATTGCTGCTTCTTATAGTCTGAACCAATTCTGCATTATGGGATGGGGTGGGAGGTATTCCGGGTTTGGGTTCAACATGACCCACTACTTTCAGCCCGAATCGATCTGCAAAATAAATCCAGCTGGAATGAAAAGTTACTATAGGTTTTCCTTTAAACTTTTCCATAAGCTTTTCCCAGTCTGTTATTTTCTTATCAAGGGTTGATATATAATTATCTAAATTTGTTTTAAAATATCCTGCGTCTCCTGGAGATGCATTTACCAGCGCATCATAGATTTCCTGAGCCATTATTTTAACATTTTCCGGGTCAAGCCAATAATGCGGATTGCCGTATGGATGAATATCTCCCTGACTTGCATCAGGTTTTGTGGTTGGTACTTCCTTCTTCTGAATACCAGCCGAAAGGTCAATCAACTTTAAATCAGAATTCCTTGAACCGTCAATCAATTGAGGGAGCCATTTTTCTATGTCCAAACCTATTTCCATAACTAAATCTGCTTTTCTAAGTTTGAGCATATAGCTCGGCATAACCTCAAGAAAGTGGGGGTCCTGATCTCCCCTGCACAGATAATCGGCTTTAACTTTATCTCCCCCAACTTCTTTCACGAGATCATATATCGAAGTTGTGGTAGTTACTACATTTATTTCTGCAAAGCTTGCATTAACTGCAAAAATAAGTGATAAAAATATCATGATAGTTTTCATTTTCTAATACCTATTCCTTTCATTATTAAAATGGATGCGCTTTATGGGGGCCTAACGAGAATATCAATTGCAGTTTGACAGACGTATCGTTATCTCTTTTTATTTCATTTACCGTATTGAATATTAAATGTTGAACTCCGAGCCGAACAGCTAAAGTTTCCTCTATCGGATAGTAGCCTAACCATCCTGAAATTCCTGTAGTTTTATTCTTATCATCGTTTGAAAGTGCCGCATAACCAGGTTCATCCCCTATAATACCGTTAGTAAAATCATATTTTATTCCTACGCTGTATTGCTTATCAAACAAGTAATCAATAAAGGCAAAAAAGCCTGCGGTGTTAATTTTGTCTTTAACAAAGAAATCAATGTTATCAAAAGAGTTTGTTCTTAATACATCACGGCTGTTCAATAATCCCTCCCCCTGGATGGTTAACGCAGTATAACCATCAGGTTTATATTTATATTTAAAATCAAAACCGTAATAGAAGTATTTTAGGGGCTCGTTTTTTACATAACCAAAGCTGTACATGTCATAATAATATTTACTATTCGAATGAACTCCGTATGATGCACTCAATCCTGTTTCTAAATTACTGAAATCTCCTATGCTGAAAAATGAACCTAACCTTCCCACGAATATTGGGCTGCTTCCTCTTAAATTTTTAAAATCCGAGAAGGAGATGCCGGGCATTTCTGCATTACCAATCGCATCTCCTTTGAAAATTCCTATGTCTAAATTTGTATAGAAATCGGATGTCGGTATTAAGAAACTTAAATTAATACCTACATCATTAAAACCTTCGGCTCCAAAATATATCTGTTGATACAAAGGACGTTCTAAAAAAGGCCATGCATGTGCATGGACGGTATTGAGTTTACCGAACCCCAGTAAAAATTTCCCCGCCTTTATTTGAATATCAAGAGGAAGTCCTCTAACCACATATGCGTAGAGTTCTTCTACGCCAAATTCTCCGTCCTCATAAGAAATATCCGCAGTTCCCCTTGCATATGGATTCAGATAGCCGTCGACAAACAGCTCTAGTGAAGGATACTCAAAAATTAATTTACCTTTGTCCGGTGCAGTATTACTGAAATCCGTATGTGTATTGAACGTACCGATTAAACTTATATCCGGGTTTACATTAGATTGAGCAAATAAGAAAGAACTGCTCATTATAATTAAAATCAATGCATAGGGCTTAATATGCTTCAACATATTCTTCTCCAATTATGTTGGGTTGGAAAATTATTTTAACGAGATACTTCTGGTAGATTTCAGCTGAAAAGAGGGGATGCCCTTGGAGAAAGATTAGTAAGTAAATTGGTTAAGTAACTGCATGAATTTGGTTTATAAATAACTCTTTCTATACTATAAATATAAAGATGTACCTCATCGGATGTTGACCCAAAATTAAGAATTGTATGAGAAAAATGGCAGACCGCACAGATGCTCAAGCCATCGGATAGGAAATCTAATATTAAAGCCGCATTTTCTTTCTGCTGATCTTTATACCCTAATTGTTCGTTAAGATTATATTGATGAAAATGGAGTGTATATATTAATAGGAAGGATGCATAAGCAAGGATAAAAAAATAAGATATAAGGCTTTCATTCTTAGAGGTTTTTATCATTTAGTACTAAAATACATTTATGATTCAACTTAATCAATACTGTAAAGCAGTCAACCCCACCCCTAAATCTCCTCCTGCCTGCCATAGTTGGCATATGAAGAGGAGAATTCTTAATTATTTTGGGTATTAATGCTATTTTATATTTCTACAATAATATCACACCTTTAGTGTTTGAAATTCTAATAATTTTGGTTGCGCAATTGAGCCGTGATTTGTTTTATATCCTATATCAATTCACTTTTCACGTATGCTTTTAATCCCACTGCAATTGATGACCAACAAACCACAACCCATTAATGTGATTTATTCTAATTTTTAATATTTTAATATTCAATTTAAAATTTCTTATTTATCATTGCTGTCAATGCCTGAAAATCCGGAAGTAACTTCACAACGTAAAAAAGAGCATATAGAATTATGCTTAACCGATGAGGTTTCATTTAAAGAAAAGAAAACCGGGTTCGAAAATTATGAATTTGAGCATTATGCGATTACGGAAGTAGATATTGATAAAATCGACTTTCATACAAAATTCTACGGTAAAAAAGTAAACTATCCTTTTCTTATTTCCTGCATGACCGGAGGCACAACCAAAGCAGAGGATATTAACTTCCAACTTTCGGCGGCTGCCAACAACCTGAATATCCCGCTTGGGGTTGGAAGCCAGAGGCAGGCGCTTGAGAATGATGAATATCTTAAATCTTATAAAATAATCAGGAAGAATGCGCCTGATATACCCATTCTCGGAAACATTGGAGCAGCACAGATAACTGCTTTAAAGAACTTTGCTCAGGTTAAATATTTAATTGATCTGGTTGAAGCCGATGTTATGGTTGTGCATGTGAATCCTCTGCAGGAATTAGTTCAGGTTCATGGTGAACCTGATTTTAACGGTTTCCTGAAAAAAATCGAAAAGCTTGTAAAGTTTTTAAATGTTCCGGTAATAGTGAAAGAGGTAGGAGCGGGTATCTCAAAAAAAGCTGCAGAAAGGCTGCTTAATGCAGGTGTGAAAGGAATTGATACCGCAGGTGCAGGCGGAACCAGCTGGGCAGGTGTCGAAATTTTAAGAAATAAAGATAATAATTTTAAGGAATTCTGGGACTGGGGACTCCCTACTTCTTTTTGTATTAGAGAAATTTTTAAACTGAAAAAGAACTATAAATTCCTGCTTATTGGGTCGGGCGGTATCAATAATGCTTTTGATATGGCTAAAGCTTTTGCTCTCGGTGCTGATTTTACTGCTTCTGCCAGGATAATACTTCAGACACTTTATAAAAAAGGTATAGAAGGTGTCGTGGAATTAATCGAGTCCTGGTTTCAGATATTAAGACAGATAATGTTTCTAACCGGCTCCCAAAATTTACCGGAATTTAAAAAGAATAAATTAATCAAAAAGGAAAAACTTTATTGAGCGGTATACGCTTTATTAATGATAATGCGATCAATTCTCTTTATGAAAGAGAGAGAAAAAAAATTGAAAGAAAACTTCAGGAATCTGTTAAAAACAGAAAGCCCTTTTCTTTATATATACCGGCTTCTTATATTCTGGAAAGCGGCGGAAAAAGGCTTCGCCCCCTTCTCGTATTATTATCTGCTAAAGCTGTAAACGGAAATTTTAAAGATGCATATAATGCTGCTGCTGCTGTTGAACTTCTTCATAATTTTACTCTTGTTCATGATGACATTATGGATAATGCTGATAAACGCCGTAATAGAGTTACACTCCATAAAAAATTCGATACAAGCACTGCTATTTTAGTCGGTGACGGATTGCTTTCTGTAGCTTATGAATATTTGCTCAAAGATTGTAATGGGAATTCAAAACCGGTTCTCTCTGCATTTACAAAAGGTCTTTTGGAAGTGTGCAACGGTCAGAGTATTGATAAGGATTTTGAAACAGATTCTGAAGTTTCGCTCCCTGATTATATCGAAATGATTAAAAAAAAGACAGCTGCTCTTTTGGAAACCTGCTGCAGAATAGGTGCATTACTCGGCGGGGGAACTAAAGAAGAGGTAAAAGCTCTCTCAAACTATGGAAATAATCTAGGCATAGCTTTTCAGATACAGGATGATCTGCTTGATATTACCGGCAATGAAAAGGAGCTCGGTAAAAAAGTCGGCGGCGATCTTATTGAAGGAAAAAAAACTTATTTGTTTGTAAAAGCAATGGGAAAGGCAAAAGGTAAAGAGAAAAAATTTTTATTAAAATTAGTTAAAAATAAAGGGATAAGTAGAGAACTAATCCCTGCATTTAAGGAAATTTATATTAAACTTGGAGTTCTGGAAGAAGCAAAAAAAGATATAAAGAAATTTTCTGCTCAAGCTTTAAATTCAGTCAAAAGGTTTAAAGATGAAGATAGACAAATTCTCAGATGGCTTACAGATTCCCTTATCAATAGAAACAGGTAATGATCGAAGAAACAGTAACAATAAAAAATAAAGCCGGTATGCATACAAGACCTGCAGCTACAATTGTTAAAATGGCAGCTAAATATAAATGCGATTTTTATATTACTAAGGATGATCTGCATATAAATGGTAAAAGCATTATTGGTGTTATGACTCTCGCTGCCGAAATGGGTTCGAATGTTACTTTGACTTTTGAAGGTGTGGATGAAAAAGAAGCCGCTAAGGAAATAACAGATTATTTTAATAAAGGATTTGATGAATTATGAAAAGTTTTCATAAAGTTTTTACGGAAGCTGAAAATAAAATTGCCGGCGTAGCTGCTGCTCCCGGTATAGTAGTAGCAAACGCTTACTTATTTATTAAAGATAAGCTAGAAGTTAATCACGGCAGCGTTATTAGTACCGATGATGCTTTAATAGATTTTGAAGAGTCTCTTGCCAAATCAAAAAAAGAGCTCTCCAAAATACTTGCGCTTGCCAAAGAAAAAATGAATGATACCAGGATTGCGATTTTTGAAGCCCAGATTATGATCCTTGATGACCCTGTGCTGATTGATAAAATCAGGGAAAGGATTGTTAAAGAACAGAGGATCCCGGAGTCCATTGTTGATGATGAAATTTCAAAATACCAGAAAATAATGATTGCGTCTGAAGAAACATATTTAAAGGAGAGAGCCCATGATATCGAGGACATTAAAAATAGAATAATTAGGAACCTTCAAAAGAAAAGATGGGAATCTAAAATTCCTCCAGATGCCGTTGTTGTCAGCGATTCGCTGACTCCGTCGGATACGATCTTATTTACAAGAAGTCATGTACAAGCGTTTATTACTGATCATGGCGGATTAACATCTCATACGGCAATCATATCACGTTCTTTGAATATCCCTGCTGTAGTAGGCACTCACAATTCTACTCAAAAGATTAAAGACGGGGACGTCCTTATCGTAGATGGATTTCATGGGTATGTTATTATTAACCCTAACCAGGAGCAGATTAAATTCTTTAAAACCAAGCATGATAGGCTGGTTGAATTACAGAAGGGACTCGAAGAATTTGTCGATAAGCCGGCAAAAACTAAAGACGGTAAAGAAATTCAATTAATGGCTAATGTCGATGTTACCGGTGAGATTGATCTGGTAGTTAGTTCGGGTGCGAAGGGGATTGGACTGTATAGAACAGAACAGGTTATCGATGAATTGGGTGAAATACCGGGTGAGGATGAACAGGTAAGGATTTATACTAATTTGTCTTCCAGGGTTTATCCGGAAGTTTTTACAATACGGGCATTCGATATCGGCGGAGATAAATTCCGCCTGTTTGATTATGATGAGCCGAATCCTTTTCTGGGCTTAAGAGGCATTCGCTTTCTGCTTGAAAACCAGGTAATGTTTAAAACTCAGATAAGAGCCGTATTAAGAGCAAGCAGTAATAAGAATATTAAGTTTATGCTTCCCATGGTTTCTACTATTGCGGAAATAAGAAAAACAAAAGATCTGGTTGAGGAATGTAAAAAGGAACTTAAAAAAGAGAATATTCCTTTTGATAAAAATTTAAAATTAGGGATTATGGTTGAAGTTCCTTCTGCTGCTGTATTAGCAAATGAATTTGCCAGGGAGGTTGATTTTTTAAGTATCGGTACAAACGATTTGATTCAGTACTTGATGGCAGTGGATAGAGGGAATGACCTTGTAGCAGACTTATACCAGGAATTTAATCCTGCTGTTGTTAAAACCATCAGCTTTATAGTAAATGAAGGTAAAAAAGCAGGTACGGAAGTAAGCCTATGCGGTGAGATGGCTGCCGATACTCTGGCAATACCTTTATTAATCGGCCTAGGGCTAGAATCTTTGAGTATTTCTCCCACTACTATTTTATATGCTAAAAGGATTATCCGCGCCATTTCATATGAAAGTGCTAAAAAGATGGCAGATGACTGCCTTTCATGCCATTATGAATACCAGGTAGCGGAAAGAATTGAAAAGTTTTTTGAAGAAAACCAAATTACCAGAACCAGAAATATTATTTAGGAGAGAAAATGCAGATTTCTGATTATGCTGCTAAATATGATCCTCAGAATCAATTTAAAGTTCTAATTGATACCCATACACAAATTGACTACGCATGGAATAACAAATTTGATATTGAAAAAATAAAAAACAAAAAGATTGAATCAATTCTCGTAAGCGGTCTTGGAGGCTCGGCTATTAGTGCGGATTTGATTAAAAATTTTCTGCGCGGAGAATTGAAGGTGCCGTACATAGTTAACAGGAATTATTTCCTTCCGCAGTTTATTAATAAAAATACCCTGGTAATCATTTCTTCTTATTCCGGTAATACCGAAGAAACCTGTTCGGTATTTGAAGAAGCATTAAAAAGAGACTGCAGCATTGTCTGTATAACAACCGGAGGTAAAATTGAAAAACTTGCTGGTGAAAATAATATACCTACCGTCAAATTATTAAAAGGATATCAGCCGAGATACTCTCTTGGACTAAGTTTCTTCTCATTATTAAAGATTCTTCAGGTATTAGAGATGATTTCTAAGCAGGATGAAGTTGTCCGAGAAATAACTTCTCTCTGGAAAAATAAAGGGGAAGAATACTCCGGAGAAAATAATCCGGCTTACAGTTATGCGGAAAAAATTATCGGTTTTATTCCCATAATTTATTCAGCAGATGATATAACTTCTTCAGCAGGGTATAGGTTTAAATGCCAATTTAATGAAAATGCGAAACTGCATGCATTCCACAATGTAATCCCCGAGTTAAACCATAATGAATTGATTGGCTGGGAAACCTTTTCGGAAAAACAGATGAATGCTAAACTTCTGAATATACTTGACAAATCTTACCATCCTCAAACAAAAAAAAGATTTCAAATTACTTCCGAACTGGCTTCTGAAAATAAGATCGACATGATAAACTTTGAAAGCTGCGAGAACGACTTTAAGGTAAGGTTAATGGATCTTGTCTATTTATTTGACTGGATTACATATTATACGGCAGTTCTTAGAGGATTTGACCCTTCTGAGATCAGGAATATTGACTCTATGAAGAAAAGGCTTAAATAGCGATTGTCATTCAATGGTTCCTGCTTCGCTAGGAAAGCTTTGCGGGACAGACATTCGGTTGTTCTCCAGAAACCTCCGATGTTTTGGGGACATAATTGCTATTGGTCCAGTCTGCGAGTTGTTTACGTAAAATGGATGATGAGATGTGAAGGGAGTTTGACATTTTATAAAAAAAAATATAATTTAACTCAAAGGTTTTCGCAAACGATTGAGTGCTTATTTAAATGCTCCTTCCTGTGACTCAAGAAGCATAGCTATGTTGAAATATCGGAAATATTATTCATTTTCCCTCCAGATTAAGATAAAAGAAGAGGTATTAAAGTATGAAAAAAGGTAAACTCATTTATTTGGAAGATAAATGGAATCATGAATATGAAAAGAAATTGGATGAACCTGAAAAGTTACGCTACCGCTCTAACCTGCTGGGATCGGATTTACGGATAACAAATTTCGGAGGCGGTAACACTTCTTCAAAAATAATGATGAAAGATCCTGTTTCAGATAAAAATGTGGAAGTATTATGGGTTAAAGGAAGCGGAGGAGATCTCGGTTCAATTAAACGTGACGGATTTGCAACTTTATACATGGATAAATTTTTATCAATACAAAAAAAATATAAAGGGGAAAAATATGAAGACAGGATGCTTGAATTTTATCCGCTTTGTTCCTTTGGTTTAAATTCAAAACCTGCTTCTATTGATACACCTCTTCATGGATTGATACCTTATAAAAATGTTGATCACATGCATCCGGACTGGGCGATTGCTATTGCAGCTTCTGCAAACGGCCAGCAGTTATTGAATGAATTTAATAGCGAATATGGGTACAACCTGTTCTGGCTGCATTGGCAGCGACCAGGTTACCACCTCGGCTTGATTCTTAAGGAAGCTATCGATAAAAATCCAAAAGCCGAAGGTATAATCCTCGGCTCTCATGGATTAATTAATTGGGCAAATGGTCATTATGAATGTTATCGTTTGACTCTGGAAATTATAGACAGCATGGGGCAATTTGTTATATCCAGGATGAAAAAGAAAGGGACAAAAATATTTGGCGGGCAAAAATATAAAGCATTAAAAAATAAAGAGAGTATTGCCGAACAAATTATGCCGGTTATTAGAGGAAGCATCAGTGAAGAATCTGGTAAAGGTGGAGTTATCGGCAATTTTGTAGGTTCTGATGAAATATTGAGATTTGTAAATAGTAATGACGGAGAAAAGTTAGCATTTATGGGTACAAGCTGCCCGGATCATTTCATACGAACTAAAGTCCGTCCAATGTACATTGACTGGAATCCTCAAAATAAGGAAGATAATTTATCAAGGCTTACTGAAGCCGTATCCAATGCTTTCAAAAAATATGAAAGCGATTATAAGAACTACTATGATACGAATAAAGATCCGGGTTCACCCGCAATGAGGGGTTCAAAGCCTACAGTTGTTCTGCTGCCCGGGGTTGGAATGTTTAGTTTCGGAAAGAGTAAAAAGGAAGCCAGAATAACGGGGGAATTTTATATTAATGCAATCCATGTGATGGAAGGTTCGACATCCATGGATACCGGGAAAACCGATGAAGGAATAGATTCAAAGAGAGTCTATAAAAATTATGTTTCATTATCTCCTAAAGAAGCTTTTAGGATTGAATACTGGGCACTGGAAGAAGCAAAAATACAGCGTCAGCCGAAAGAAAAGGAATTAGCAAGAAAAATTGCATTGGTAATTGGAGGAGGAAGCGGAATAGGGAGAGAATTTTGTTTAAGATTGTCAAATGAGGGTGCTCATGTTATAATAGCAGATCTTAATGTTGAAGCTGCTGAGGAAACATCGGCTCAAATTAATTCTAAGTTCGGTAATGAAGTTTGTATAGCCGTTCATATTAACATTGTCGATAGACAATCAGTAGTAAGTGCCTATAATAAAGCGGTTTTAGAATTCGGAGGATTGGATATTTTAATAAATACCGCTGCAGTTTTTATTCCTGCAGATAAAGATGGAAAGAGTTATTATGATGAAACCTGGAATAAAATATTTAATATAAATATAACAGGTAATTATATTATTGTTGAAGAATTTTTTAATATTATTAAAAAACAAAATACAAAAGGAACAGTGCTGTTAACCAGCTCTGCAAATGCAATAGTTCCGAAATTTGGAAGTGAGCCTTACGATGTAAGTAAAGCGGCGGTAAACCATTTAATCAGAGAGCTTGCAGTCCGTTATTCTCCATGGCTTAGGATAAATGGAGTTAGTCCGGCAACAGTTATTGAAGGGAGTACAATGTTCCCGCGTGACAGGGTAATAAATAGTTTGGAAAAGTACAAAATTGAATATGATAAAGGGGAAAAAACAGAAACTTTGCGGAGTAAATTAGCATCATTCTATGCAAAGAGGACATTACTGTTTAAAGATGTGCGCCCGGCTGATATTGTTGAAGCCGGATATTATTTAGTATCTGAAAAATCTAATCGAACAACAGGGCATATCATCCCAGTGGATGGCGGCCTTAAAGATGCTTTTTTGCGTTGAGTAAATTGAAATGGATGAACGAAAATTTATTGCTTTTGATATCGGAGCTGAAAGCGGGCGCTGTGTTGCTGCAATCCTTAATGATAATAAAATCTTATTAGATGAAGTCTATCGCTTTCCAACCCATAATATAAAATATGAACATGGATTTAATTGGGATATATTAGCCATTTACAAAGAAATAATAATTGGTTTAAAGAATGCCGGGAAGAAATTTGGAAGTGCGTTTGAAAGCATCGGGATTGATACATGGGCAGTTGATTATGTTTTAATTGACGCTGAAGGCAGGATACTAGGATATCCATATCATTACCGTGATGATCGTACAGAATTCATGATGGAAAAAGCTTTTCAGATCTTTCCTGCAGAAAAAATATATGGAATAGCAGGAATTCAATTTGCAAAGTTCAACACTTTATTCCAGCTTTTATCCGAGAAAAATAGAAAAATAAATTTTCTAAATTTTGCAGATAAAATGCTTTTAATTCCGGATTTTCTAAATTATCTGCTTACGGGGAAGAAAAAATCCGAATTTACAAATGCTTCTACCACAAGCCTAGTTGATTTGCAAACGAAAAATTGGTCATGGGAATTGCTTGATACTTTTAATTTTTCCAGAAAAATATTTCCGGAAATTGTTCCATCCGGTACAGTATTAGGAACACTCTTACCTTCAATAGCAGAGCAAACCGGATTAAGCAAAAATGTTTCTGTAATTGCTGTTGCAAGTCATGACACAGCATCGGCAGTTGTTTCTGTTCCGGCCTTAAGTAATAATTGGGCTTATTTAAGTTCGGGAACCTGGTCTTTAATTGGTATTGAATTGGAGGAACCTATAGTTACGCGGCAAGCTATGGAATATAATTTTACAAACGAAGGAGGTTATAATAATTCTATAAGGTTTCTAAAAAATATAGTTGGTTTATGGCCGCTGCAGGAATGCAGACGTGACTGGCAAGAAAAATTGCAGTCTTACAGTTATCCGGAGTTGGTTTCAATGGCAAATGATTATGGTTCTGCGCATGCATGGATAGATCTAAATGATAAACGCTTTCTAAAATCAGGTAAAATGCCAGAGAAGATATTACAATATTTAACTGAAACAGGGCAAACTGTTAAAGAAGATCCCGGTTATATCTCAAGGGTGATTCTTGAAAGTCTGGCATTCAGTTATAAGTTCGCAATTGATGAAATAAAAATTGTATCGGGTAGAAAGATAAATATATTGCATGCAGTAGGCGGAGGGATTAAAAATGAATTGCTAATGCAGTTAACTGCTGATGCGCTTAATTGTAACGTGATTGCCGGGCCGGTAGAAGGTGCTGCTTTAGGGAATATTGGAGCTCAGGCGATCACTTCAGGTGCTTTTCGGGATATTCATGAACTAAGACAGGTTACTGCCAGTTCATTTAAATTGAAAACGTTCCAACCAAAAAACGGTGATTACTTTTTTGAGAATGAGAAAAAATATAAAAGTATTTTGAGTGAAGATTATAATTCAGTGAAAAATTGATGCCGGTATTGAAGGAAAATTTATAAATTGTTTATGGAAACTGCAGAGGGAAAAATGACGGAAAAACAAATCGAATATGGAATTGAAGCTCTTAAACTGGAATTTGGCAAAGATACTGTCGAAAAGGCTGTAAAGGCAGTTGAAGAATTTGAAGTGGAAGTGCCGAGCTGGGTGTTCGGAAAGTTTGGCGGGGGAAGATTTGGTGATTATACTCCGCCGGGTTATGCTAGAAATATAATGGAAAAGTTAGATGATGCTGCTATAGTTAATGAACTAACCGGAGCTTCCGAACAAATTGCAGCACATACATTATGGGATTTTTCAACTGACGGCGGGGAAGGATCCTATGAGATTGCTATGGAAGTTAAAAAAGCGGCTGAACGCAGAGGATTAAAGCTTGGTTCAATTAATCCCACGTATTTTTTGAAAGGCTCTCATAACGGAAGCTTAAGTTCATATGATGAGAAGGTTAGAGAAAGGTATATTGAACAAACAATACTTTCGGGAAAAATTGCCGAAGAATTATCTAATAAACTTTTAACTCTCTGGCTTCCCGATGGTACTAATTATCCCGGTCAGTTAGAATTAGACAAACTCATATCGAATACAATTGATTCATTAAAAATTATTTCAAAAAATGTTTCTAGATCGGTAAGAGTCTTAATTGAATATAAAGTATTTGAACCGGGCACATACAGTACAGTTTTAGCAGACTGGGGGAGTTCATTAATGATGGCGCAAGTTTACGGATCAAATGCAGGTGTTCTGATAGACATGGGACATCATTACCATTCAAAAAATATTGAACAGATTGTTTCAAGATTGATTAGCAATAAAGTTCGCGGCGGATTTCATTTTAATACAAGATATGCAGCGGATGACGACCATTCGGTAGAGCCAAACCCGGAACTTGCAAGGATTTTTTATGAGCTGGTAAAAGGAGATGCTGTATTTGGCAGCAATAAATGGGATTTAATGATTGATCAGGCCAGCAGCAGAGAGAATAGAATTCAAGCGGTTATACATTCGATAGATTCGTTACAAATATCATTAGCAAAGGCAATGTTAATGGATCGAGAAAGACTGCTGGAATATCAAAAAGAAGGGAGTATAATGTTAGCAAATAGATTTTTCAACAATGCTTTAATACTTGCCGATGCAAGACCAATAGTTTATCAAGCAAGGAAAAATAAAAAATTACCGCTTGATCCGGTTGAAGCTTTTGTTCAAAGCGGATATCAATCTAAAATAGAAAAAGCGAGAAATAATTAAATATTAAAACTCAGGCTTATAAGTAAGGAGCTAAAATGTTCAAAGAAAAATTGTTATCGCAATTGAATTCTGTTGAAGAATATGAACAAACTCCTGTTCCGAAATCGCAATGGAAAGGCTGGGGAAGTTTTATTGGTATGTATGTAGGTGAGCATACAGCGGGGACAGAATTTGTTATTGGTCCTTTGTTCGTAGCCCATGGAGTTACGGCAGGTGATTTAATTTTTGGATTGTTGATTGGCAATTTCCTTGCTGTTTTAAGCTGGGCATTCATTTGTGCACCTATTGCCACAAGATTCCGGTTGACTCTTTATTATTTGCTTGAAAAAATTTGCGGAATAAGATTAACCACTGTCTATAATTCTGTGAATGCATTAATGTTTTGTTTTTTAGCGGGCTCCATGATTGCAGTTTCAGCAACTGCAGTAGGTATACCTTTTCATTTAGGAATGCCTTCATTGAATCAGTGGCTGCCTAATAGTTTTGAATGGGTATTAATAGTTTTGCTGGTTGGGATAGGAACAACATTAGTAGCCATGTTCGGTTATAATCAAGTTTCAAAATTTGCGAACATTGCAGCGCCCTGGATGATATTGGTATTCATAGCTGCTGCAGTAGCAGTATTACCTAATTTAGGTGTAACCTCATTATCAAACTTATGGGAGGTTGCAAAAACCAAAGTCTGGACCGGTAAAGCTCTTCCGGGTCAAAGCCAATTTACCTTCTGGCATGTATTGTTTTTTGCATGGTTTGTAAATATGGCTATGCATATAGGAATGGCTGATCTATCCATTTTGAGATATGCAAAGAAATGGTATCATGGTTTTTCTCCGGCTTCGGGGATGTATGTGGGCCACTTTATTGCCTGGATTGCATCAGGAATTTTATATGCTTTATTTTTACATGAAACAAATAACAGTACACAGTTTGCCCCAGGTCCAATTGCTTATAGAGCTGCGGGATTAGCAGGTGCGATTTGTGTAATTGTTGCAGGATGGACAACGGCAAATCCCACAATTTACAGAGCCGGTTTAGCATTACAGGCAATCAAGCCAAAATGGAAAACATGGAAGGTTACGGCAATTGTCGGAGCCATAACAACTTCAGCAGCTTTATTTCCAGCACTCGTTATGAAACTTTTAGAGTTTGTGGCGTTATACGGATTAATATTAATGCCTATGGGTGCTGTTATTATGATGGATATCTATATACTACCGAGATTAAATTTAAAATCAAATTTCGCAGAGTTTTTTAATCGAAATTTTAATCCATCAGCAGCAATAAGCTGGGTATTAACATTATTATCAGCAATATTTTTTAATATTTATTTTGGAGTCGAGGTTTTCTTCTTAGGATTACCGGGGTGGTTTATTGCTTCAATAGTATATATAATATCCAGTAAAATTGTTCAGAAAAAGGTTCTAAATAAAACGGTTCGATCAAAGGTAGGAAAATCATTGGAGACATTAGCATGAAATCATTAATAAAAATCATTTCCTACATTAGCTTAGGGCTAACACTTATACCATCATTCCTTGTATTTACCGGAAATATATCATTCGATTCAAATAAAATGCTTATGTTTATCGGTACAATTATTTGGTTTATTTCTGCTCCAAGCTGGATGAATAAAACTGATAATGAAGAGGTAGTTCAAGAGTGAGAGCAAGAGCAAGTTCCTACCTTCGCTAAAGCTACGGCATTTAAACAAAGGCATATAGGAATAAAGATATAGGGTAGCGGCATTAGCATGAAAAAGAAAGTTACAATTAAAGATATTGCAAAAGAGATCGGTGTTGATCCTTCTACTATTTCAAAGGGGTTGCGTAATCAATCCGACATATCCGTTGAGATGCAAAAAAAAATAAAAAGATTTGCAGATAAATTAGGTTACAGACCTAATCTTTTAGCTAAATCTTTAATTAATAAAAGAAGCAATATACTTGGTGTAATCATACCGGATCTCAGAATCTCATTTTTTTCAGAAGCAGCTCGCGGGATCTATGAAGAAGCCACAAATAACGGATATGAAACAATTTTATTAGTTCATGATGAAAATCCGGAGAATGAAAAAAGAAAATTGGAATTTTTAAGTGATATCAATGTTGACGGTATTTTACTTAATGCAGTCGATGAAACAACAAATCTTGATTTTTATAAAAAGCTTCAATCAGAAGGAATAAAGATAATTTGCTGGGATAGAAAGCTGAGAAATTCAAATTTCAACTCTGTAACTATAAATGATAAAAAAGCTTCTTTTGAATTGACTAACAAACTGATTGAAAACGGAAGAAGAAAAATAATGTTTATAGGTCCAAATACCGGAATACCCGTTGCACAAGATAGATTTGAAGGATATTTAATGGCTTTAAAAGAGAACAAAATCAGGTTAAAGAAAAAATTTATACTTGAGACTGAAAGAACTTTTGAGAGTGCGCATAGTATTTTATATAATGCATTACAAAAAGGTCTTGACATTGATGCAATAGTGTGTGTGGGAGGACTTGTAGCTTACGGTGCCGGTAATGCTATTCTTGAAAGTAAGTTAAGGATCCCTGAGGATATTTTTTTATGTGAGTTTGGAGATAATGATATAATTTCGAGACTTGGTATTCCATTTTACACTGTAAATCAAAATCCATATAAAATTGGGCAGGAAGCGGTTAACCTGTTAATAAAATGTTTGCAGGATGACAACTATTGCGGTAAGTCAATAAATATTGAAGTTGAACATAAAATTTTATATCGAAGTACGGGAGTACAAAGGGTAAGAAATAAAATTAAACCTCCCCAAAAAATGGTAAATGAAACCTACCTGAAGCAAAAATCGAATTAAGAGGAAGAAAAATTGATATTTCATCTTTTGCATCCTAGAGAGCAAATTGTTCGGACAATGAATCGAATATATAATAATAAGATGACTACTCTTTCGGGAGGTAATTTATCAATAATGGACCATAACGGAGATATTTGGATAACACCTGCAGGTATCGATAAAGGAAAATTAATTCCTAATGATATTATGTGTATTAAAACAAACGGAGATATTATTGGTCAGCATAAGCCATCTTCTGAATTTCCTTTCCACATTTCAATATATGAAAGACGGCCGGATATAAAAGCAATTATTCATGCACATCCGCCTGCATTGGTGTCTTTTAGTATTGTGAGGAGCATACCGGATACTAATATAATTCCACAGGCAAAACGGGTTTGTGGAAAAGTCGGATATGCTCCATATGCACTTCCTGGTAGTAATAAATTGGGTGACAATATAGCTGAAGCATTTGAGGAAGGAGATAATGTTGTTTTACTTGAAAATCACGGAGTTGCGGTTGGCGGAACTGATTTGTTGAATGCTTTTCACCGACTTGAAACTTTAGAGTTTTGTGCAAGAACAATAATTCAGGCAAAAAGAGTAGGAGACTTCACAACTTTAACCGAAGAGCAAATTTCCTTTTTTGATCATCGACAAAATGATTTACCGGAATTTAAATTATCCGAGCATAGCAGTCTGGAAAGAGAGATTAGAAGTCAAATAGTTGATATTGTGCATAGAGCTTGCGATAGAAATCTAATGATAAGTACTGAAGGTGTTGCATCGATACGTTATGAGGGTAATGATTTTCTAATTACACCTTCCGGATTAGGAAGACGTACTATTGATATCGAAGATATAGTGATGATAAAAGATGGTAAAAAAGAGGAGGGGAAAAATCCTAGCCGTTCTGTTTTGCTGCACCAGGCTATTTATAACCATAATCCGCAAATAAATTCTATTATTACTGCACAATCTCCTAGTGTAACCGCATATGCTATTTCCAAAAATTATTTTGAAACACGAACTATTCCTGAAAGTTATGTAGTACTTAGGGATGTTCCTAAGATTGATTTTGGTGTTCAATATAATAATCCGGAAAAAATTGCAAAGACTTTATCGGATAGTATTCATGTTATATTAATTCAAAATGATTGTTTGCTTACAACAGGGAGAAATATTCTGGAAGCATTTGACAGATTGGAAGTAGCAGAATTTAGTGCAAACTCTCTGATTACTTCAAAAATTATAGGGGAGTGTATAAAAATTGATGATAACAAGATTGAAGAATTGAATAAAAAATTTTCTCTTTTGTAAAAGAAAGTCATAATTATTTCACCCCTTCGGAGTTTGAAGAATAATACTCCATTATATTTTCTATAATAAATTCACACCTTCGGTGTTATAAATTCTTTTAATAATAAAATAAGAATGATTCTTTTAAGATTTATCTTTAACATCTATATACCTTATACCTTCGATAAAAAATCTAATATATACAAAACAAAGTAAAAAAATGATAAGATTAAGCCTTTACATATTCATTATATTCATGCTGTTTAATGCTAATATTTTTTCACAAATTTATGTCGCTCCGGATGGAAATGATTCAAATTCAGGAACCATAGAGCAGCCGCTCGAATCAATTCAAAAAGCACAGGAATTAGTTAATCCCGGTGATACAGTTTATATTCGTGGAGGAACTTATCATGTTCGGGAGGATCAGATTTCTAAAGTAGTATCAAATCTTTTTGCGTGCATAACCTATTTAGATAAAAGCGGAACAGAAGGGAAGGCTATAAATTACCTGGCATATCCCGGAGAAACTCCTATTTTTGATTTTTCAAACGTTAAGCCTGCGAATGAGAGAGTGGCGGGTATATATATAGTAGGAAGTTATATTCACATCAAAGGATTGGAGATGACCGGTATACAGGTAACTATTACAAGCCACACAGAATCTTACTGCATTTATAGCCGCGGAAGTCATAATATATTTGAACAAATCAGTATGCATGATAATGTGGGAACAGGATTAAGGCACTATAATGGCGGAGATAATTTGTTTTTAAATTGTGATTCCTATAGAAACTGGGACAATGTTTCTGAAGATAAACTGGGGGGTAATTCTGATGGTTTCGGTTGTCATCCGAACACTAGCGGTACAGGTAATGTTTTTAGAGGGTGCCGTTCCTGGTTTAACAGTGATGACGGTTTTGATATTATTAGATCGGGAGCCAGTGTGGTATTTGACAGCTGCTGGTCCTTTGACGATGGCTACTCGACTTCATTTCAGAGTCTGGGAGACGGCAATGGATTTAAAAGCAGGGGGTTTTGCTTATGATGCTGCGGATAAAATACCATCGCCTGTACCAAGACATACAATTAAATTTTGTATAGCTGTTCATAATAAATCAAACGGTTTTGATTCCAATCATCATCTGAATGGGAATGATTGGTTCAACAATTCTGCATATCAAAATGAAATTAATTATAATATGGTCAATCGTAAAAGTCCTGAGGCAGACAGCAGCATATGGGAAAATGGCTATAATCATGTTTTAAAAAATAATTTAAGTTATAAACCAAGGGGTTCCGATACTGCATATATAGACACTTCTCAAAACACGCTTTCGCATAATTCCTTTGATTTAGGTTTGAATATTACAGATAAAGATTTTGTCAGTCTAGATGAATCTCAATTAACCACACCAAGAAAAGCTGACGGCAGTCTACCGGATATAAATTTCATGCGGCCTGCTCCGGGGAGTAAACTTATTGATGCCGGAGTAGATATAGGGTTTGATTTTCTGGGCAAGGCTCCGGAACTAGGTGCTATCGAAGTTGACTATCCGACTGATGTTCACAATAATGAAGGAAGTAAACCTGAGAAAATAATATTATTCCAGAATTATCCGAATCCTTTTAATCCCACAACAGTATTATCATTTGTCATTAGTCAACGGTCATTTGTAACATTGAAAGTTTTTGATGTATTAGGTAAAGATGCTGCAACATTGGTTAATGAAGAAAAGCCTGCGGGTAATTATAAAGTCTCGTTTAATGCAGGCGGATTACCGAGCGGCATTTATTTTTATCAGCTTAGAGCAGGCAAATTCGTTGTAACTAAAAAGATGACTATAATTAAATAAGATTTGATAGGTTTAATGCTGATTACGAATTTTAATCATGTGGATTGAACAAGTACCAGATGATATACTTAAGGTTCAAAAAGTTTTAAAACAAAGGGAGGTGATAGAGAATGAGAATTGCTTTTAAAATGAAATTGTTTGAGGGGAATGTTGAAGAATATAAAAAAAGGCATAATCCGATTTGGATTGAATTAAAAGAAGTTTTAATAAATCATGGAGTTAGAAGCTATTCTATTTTCTTAGACAAGGATACTAATAATTTATTCGGGTACGCTGAAGTTTCAGATTTGAAACAGTGGGAGGAAGTTGCAAATACGGATATATGCAGGAAGTGGTGGGATTATATGGCTCCGCTAATGGAAGTAAATGAAGATAATAGTCCGGTATCGGTGGAATTGGAAGAGGTATTTCATATTTGAGAGAATAATTGATTAAATCGCTCCAGGAAGCCCTTAGTGATATACATGCTCTTTAATAAGGAAGTAAACTTGAAATCTTTAAATTTGTTTAAGCAAAACTATTTATTTATTATTTTTATTTTAGTAATTGAATCAGGGTATTCAATTTCATCTGGACAGATAATTGATTCTCCGGGGGATACGGTTGCAGGAATTCCAGCTAATTATACCGAAGCAAAAACCGGCAGTTATATTCTTCCTGATCCATTGAAGTGTTTGGATGGAGAAATTGTTAAAGATTCACAAACATGGTATAATAAGCGCCGTGAGGAAATTATTAATTTATTTGAGCAGAATCAGTTTGGGGTCACTCCTAAAGATAAAATAGAAACTAGATATGATATTATTGAACGTGAAGCTGCAGCATTTGGTGATTCTGCTTTGCGAACACAAGTTATTTTGAATTTATCAGGAAATCAAAAAGAGAAAAAGATAAATTTGGTTTACTACCTTCCAAAAGATGCTGGCAAACCGGTTCCGATGTTACTGTACATTTCATTTGGAGCAAACTCACAGGTTATCGATGATCCTGAAATTAAAGAAGGATTTATCTGGAATAGAGAAAAAGAAAGAATACCGGCTGAAGGAAAAAGCAGATTTGAAAGATTAAATGTGAGAAAGGTTTTAGAAAATGGTTTTGGATTTGCGAATGTTTACTATGGAGATATTGAACCGGATTTTGCCGATGGTTATAAGTATGGTGTCAGGAATTTGTTCAAAGAAAATGGAGATACAGCTTCAGATTCATGGGGATCGATTGCCGTTTGGAGCTGGGGATTGAGCAGAATATTAGATTATTTTGAAACTGATAATAAAGTAGATGCAAACGGTGTCGTAATAATGGGAGTTTCAAGGCTGGGCAAGACTGTCTTATGGGCAGGAGCTTTAGATAAACGATTTGCTGCAGTTGTTGCAGTATGTTCCGGAGAAAGCGGAGCAACATTGAGCAGACGCAATTACGGCGAGACGATTGCTCATATAGCTTCGCCAAAACGTTATTATTATTGGTTTGCCCCTAAATATCAAGAGTATAGAACAGATGTAAATAGTCTACCGGTCGATGGACATATGCTAATTAGTTTAATAGCTCCGAGACCAATATTACTTATAACCGGAAATACAGACAAATGGTCGGATCCATACGGTGAATATCTAGCCGCAAAGGCTGCTGAACCGGTTTATGAACTTTTGGGTAACAAGGGTTTGGAAAGCGATAAAATGCCCTTTCCGGGTAAGCCTATTTTAAATGATATTGGTTTTTATATGCATGAGGGGGGTCATGGGATGATGAAAGATGATTGGAATATAATACTTGATTTTCTGAATAAACATTTTTAAAAGATTACAAGAAAAGATTACAAAATTGCATGATTACAAGATTTGATGATTGATTGAAAGATTGCATGGGGTAAGAGAGGTACTTTTTGTAGAGGAATAGGTATGGTGTTAACATGGATTTACCGGCTGTTTAATGGCTGTTAGATGGTTATAAGAATATTACAGTAAGGTTAATTGCAGAAATGTTTCTTAAAATGTATATGAACAAATTACTCATGGGTTTAGGTTCTTATTATGTCTAAAATTTGATTTAAAGATATAAAAAGTAATTCAAAAATTAAATAGATGATTTTCATTTTAATATAGTTCCTAAGAATTAAAGTTTAGAAGATGTCCGGGAAATATGCCAGCCGGTTTGGAATTGGTGAACCGATTGCAATGAGAAGTAAACAGGTACTTCCGACAGATGTCGAAACACTGCCTGAAGCATTGCAGAAAGAAGGATATCAAACGGCGATTACAGGGAAATGGCATTTAGGGTTAAGCCTCGAGAGCGGTCCAAGCAATTATGGATTTGATTATACATACGGTTATCTCCATGGTCAAATTGATCAATATACACACAGGTATAAAAATGGAGATAGATCCTGGTATAGGAATAACAAATTTGTTGATGAAAAAGGTCACGCAACAGATCTTATAACTAATGAGGTGATTAAATACATCAGAGATGTTCGAGATACATCAAAACCATTCTTTATATATATTCCTTATAATGTTCCGCATTACCCGCTTCAAGAAGAAGAAAAATGGATTGAACCCTTTAAAAGTTTAAACGAAGTTAATTCAAGAAAATTATTTGATGCGTCAATGACACATATGGATTATTCTATGGGTGAAATTATCCAAGTTTTGAAAGATGAAAAATTACTGGATAATACAATAATAATATTTATCAGTGATAATGGGGGCAGGAAAGCTGGTATCCTGAGACGGAATCACCTAAAATTAAATTATATGGTGGAAAATTTGGTCCGTATCCTAAGTTAGGAGATAATTCACCTTTAAGGGGTTATAAAGCAGAATTATATGAAGGTGGAATTAGAGTCCCTGCTGTGATATATTGGAAAGATCATTTAAAACATAATAAAGTTGAAGAGTTAATAAAAGTCACTGACTTATTTCCAACAATCACGGCAGTTGTCGATAGTTCTCTTACTCAAAGTTTAATTTTGGATGGGAAAAATATGTGGGGTTTTATTTCAAATGAAAAAAATATTAAAAAAGAAAGGGAACTTTATTTAAGAATACCTGATCAATATGCATTACGAAAAGGGGATTGGAAATTAATTCACTTCGGAAAGACACTCGATGAGGGCAAGGAAGAAATATATAACTTAAAAAATGATCCGGATGAAAGGGAGAATGTTTTAAAAGGCTATCCTCAAGTCAAAACTGAATTGCTTAAAGAACTTAAAAGGCAAATTAAGGCTGATAAGAGAAGTCAAAAATAACCACGAAGTCTCTATGTCACAAAGCTGTACTAAGAAATTATATTATTTAGAAATTCTATTCAATATACAGATAAAAAAAATTCTTGACATTACTTTAAAATTGTGATATTTTACTCAAAGACTACTCAAACGTTTTCGTAAAATTCAGAAATGTTATGCTTCAAACTATCGAACTAAAAAAGTAATCAATTACTCAAACGTTTTAGTAGACCAAAATTTCAACTAATAGTCTTCTTTTAAAATAATCAGTTTGCTGAAGATGATAAATAATTCTTAAAACTAATTGGAATTAAATTATGCAAACATTCTACAAACATTTCTCTAAGTTAAATACAATTTCCCTATGTATGTTTTTCTTTTTGTTTTTTCTAGGGTATAATATATCCTTAGCACAGGGAGCAGGTAAAATTACAGGCAAGGTTACCGATAAAGATTCAGGGGATCCATTACCCGGAGCAAATGTTTTTTTGGAGGGAACCAGTCTGGGGGCAGCTACATCAGTTGATGGTACATATATCATCTTTCAGGTTGCACCGGGAAATTATAATATGATAATTAGGTATATAGGCTATAAAGAACAGAAGATGCCGGTTACAGTTTTATCGGGAAGAACATTGGAAGTTAACATTGATCTTAAACAGGTTGCACTAGAGGGTAAAGAAGTGGTGGTTTCTGCTCAAGCTATGGGACAAACCGAAGCTATTAACCAGCAGTTGGCTTCAAATACCATTGCAAATGTTGTATCGGCAGACCGCATTCAGGAGATTCCGGATGCAAATGCAGCAGAATCCGTTGGACGTTTACCAGGAATATCCATAATAAGAAGTGGCGGGGAAGGTCAAAAAGTAACTATCCGGGGAATGGCACCGCAGTACAATGTAATGATGGTGAATGGTGTACGGCTGGAATCTACCGACCGCGATGACCGAAGTGTGGATCTGAACATGATAGCACCCAATATACTTTCCGGGATTGAAGTTAAAAAAGCATTAACCGCTGATATGGATGCGGATGCTGTAGGGGGAACGGTAAACCTTAGGATTGGTAAAGCCAAAGAAGGATTTCATAGTAACTTTACGGCACAGGATGGATATACTTCGTTAGCAAATAAAAGGCCCTTTGGGAATTACCGGGTGACAGGACTGATCACTAATCGTTTTTTTGACAACCACTTAGGCATACAGTTTTCAGGCTACCTGGATAGATACAATAGAAACTCTGATAGATTAAATGCCACATATCTTCCTAATGTAGAATCAATAACAAAGAACGGATTGATTCCAACAGAGCTGAATGAAATTAACATATACGATGAAGTTACTGATAGAAAGAGAGCCGGCGGCAGCCTGGTATTAGACTACCAACTCCCGGGGGGATATTTAATGTTAAATAATTATATAGGCAACCTGCATGAAAATCAGACAGAGCAGCGAAATTATTTAACTACAGGTTACGAATGGAGGGGTTATGGAGCGGGCAGGGATTTTAGTAATACAGTAATCAGTAATGCCCTTCAAGGTGAATTTGAATTTTTTAACATTAACATGGATTTTTCACTTTCCAATGCAATTACAACACTAAGTAATCCCGGCGATCTTACACTAGATATGAGAACTAGATCAGGCGGTACACAGGGATGGATTCCAGATTCAGTTATAGCAGGTAAAGAGAGACAGGCATCACCAAGCTTAATATTAAATCATGCTCAAATTCTAGGGGATAAAATTGTAAATAACGCATCTACCCTTAAGCGGGATGTTAAAGAAGCCGCCCAATCGGCTGTACTTAATTTTAAGGTACCCTTTAACTTTACTAATTATCTTTCAGGTAGCCTGAAGCTTGGCGGTAAATATGAACAGAATACAAGAAAAAATGATGAATCCGTATCTTCCATTGATGCAGACAGAGGAGGCCTTGCATTAGATTTTAATACGCTTTTGAGGACTTCTGCCTGGACAGATCTTGGTATGACTGCTCAGGATAACGGGTTATTAGCTTCTTTATTCGCAGATCCGAATTATGATATTGGCGATTTCCTCTCGGGTAGTGAGGGTGTCGGCAGCAATGCTTTCTATAATAAAGTTTCAATTTGGAAAATGTATCATTTAGCAGATCTGGCTAAACAATATAACTACTATCTTCCAGATCCACTCGGTTCAACCCAATATGATTATCATTATACCCGGAATTTCTATGCCTTTTACATCATGTCTGAATTGAATATTAGCAAATATGTTACGTTATTACCCGGAATACGATACGAAAAATATAAATATGATTATACCGCAGATTCTACAGTTGAATTTGGGCGGCTAACAACGCCGGGTGAGCATTATTATAACTCTGCAACTGTAAGTTGGGATTCTACAAAAGCAGAAAACTGGTTTCCGCAAATTCAACTGCGTATTAAACCAACAGACTGGCTGGATTTCCGCCTAGCAAGCACTAAAAGTATAATTTATCCTGATTACAGAGCTGTTTCTCCATATTTGTTTGCTGATATATATAGTGATCCGATATTACGTTTAGGTAATCCTTATTTAAAGCCAGCGTTAACTCAAAACTATGATATTTATGCGTCGATATATGAAAATCATATAGGATTATTCACAGCAGGGTTCTTTTATAAAGCAATTGATAATTTGATTGTTGCTGTTACGTATAATACTAAAGACGTTTCAAAGGTTAATAATAGATTTCCTTTAAGCCAGACTCAAACAACGGAGGTTCACACCTGGACTAATTTAAATGAAACCTCTTATGTAAGGGGTTTTGAATTAGACTGGCAAACCCATTTTTGGTACTTGCCGTCATTCCTAAGTGGAATCGTTTTCAATATTAACTATACACATATTAATTCTGCTACGCGTTATCCATATACAAAACAGGTAGCAATAGGTGGTGGCCCATTTAAAAAAATTACTTATATAGATACAACCAGAACCGGAAGGTTAATAGATCAGCCAAATGATGTTTTGAACTTAACATTCGGTTACGATATTGGTGGTTTTTCTGCTAGGTTATCATTTCAATATACTGATAATGTTTTAAGGCAGGCAGATAATGTTTATCAGGAGCTTGATTCTTATACAGCGCCTTATTCCAGGTGGGATTTTACAGCATATCAAAATCTTCCATGGTACGAAGGACTTCAAATATATTTGAATATAAATAATATTACCAACAGGCCGGATCGTCAGTTTATAAGTGTTTTACAGAAATTGGCTGATGTGCAATACTATGGACGAACAGCAGATTTAGGAGTTCGTTATTCGTTTTAAAAATATGTTATCTGATAAACTTGAAGATGGAGGAGGTGATTTATGACATAGAAAAATGCAAGAACCAATTTCTTAATTCATGTTACGAAATTTATGGAGTAAAATGAATTTTCTCTAGCTATTGCTTTCAGGGGGATAGTGGAATAAAAAATACATTCCATCATTTCTATTACTCCATATACTAAAGGATTTTGCTTAAGGTGAATTTATAATTAACTAATCAAATCAACAACATTAAAAGGAGTATTTAATGAGAAAGTTAATACTACTACTGCCAGTTTTTTTCCTGATACTTGCATCATCTATGCTCGCGCAGGAAACACTAGATCCAAACAAGTATGTTAATGTGCAAATTGCTGGTGATACATTGGCAGATGGATCCCATGATCCAGCAAAAACAGTTTACAAGGCAGAAAGCGGTAACTTCTACGCCTTTGACGGAACATTGAATTGTGATTTTGCCCTAACAATAATAGGTCCTGATAATACCTGGATTAAGAATCAAACCGCCCCACCGGTGATATTACAAGTACCGGCTGCTGCTGGTGGCGTTGGAAGAGATATGATTCATCTTTTGACGGGAGGAAGTATAAGGGTAATGAATGTTATAATGGACGGAAATCTTTCCGATGATAACCTTGTTGGAGCGTTTGTAGTTAATCAGGGTGGTAATAAAATGGTCTTCGATAATTGCGGTTTCGGCGAGTGTCAATATTTTACCAGTAGAAACCAAGCAGTAGCTGATACAGTTAGCTATACCAACTGTGTATTTGTAAATATGGTTCGAAAGGCGAGTACACCCTTTAATGGTATGTTAACACGTATAGATGCTGCCGTTAAAAATTTTATATTCGAAAACAATACTTCTGTTAATTCAAGCAGATTATTCGGTAATGGCGGTAATTTTATTACTTCAAAAATGTCAGAGATACATAATACATATCTTAATATGCAGGTAAACGGACATGAGCTTCATTGGTATGAGGGATTACAGGCAAATAATATTTATTATAACTGGAGTTATAGAGGACGTAACTTAAGCACTAACCACTATGAAGCACCTTTTACAACATGGGATCATTATTATGAGGTAGAAAATAAACTTGATTCTATTTCAGTATACGAAGGAAAAAACGCATTTTACCTGAATCCTGCATTCCCGGATTATTGGAAAAATACAATTAACCCATTGGTTACGAATGATTCTCTTAAATTAATTCCCTGTTTCTTATGGGATACCGGTGTTGACACGACTATCGCTAATGATGATAACTTTAAAATAGGTAAAAACTATTGGCAGTTTGACCCTATGTTTACTAGTAATCCGAGTAAAGTTGATAGTATGTTAGCCTGGGATAGTTTTTATTGGGCTAGTACCTTGGGGATTACAGGTACAACAACCTGGCCGGATTGGCGTACTCAATTAGTTGTAGAATTTGATGATCAAGGTCAACCTAAGTTAAACTGGCCACCGACTTTTGATTTAAGTTATACAAACGATACTTTGTTAACAGCAGGTACAGATGGATTACCACTCGGTGATTTGAACTGGTTCCCTAATGATCTAGCAACTTATAAATCAAATAGAGCTACATATATTGCGGCATTAAAAGATTCAATGTCAAATGCAACATATGTTTACATTCCTGGTGACAGTACATCGGCTTTCATTACATCTGATAATGTAACTGGTGTTGAAGATTATAGCTCAAACGTTCCAAATCAATATTACTTAAGCAACAATTATCCGAATCCTTTCAATCCAAGTACAACAATACGATTCGGATTGCCTGAACAATCGGAAGTTACTTTAAGTGTATTTAATATCTTAGGTCAAAAAGTACTTGAGGTAACAGAGAAGAGTTTAGCAGCCGGAGAGCATTTGTACAAGTTTGATGCTTCCAGGTTAAGCAGTGGAGTTTATATATACACTTTACATGCTGCCGGGGTTAACGGAAAAGATTTTGTCTCAACTAAAAAAATGATGCTGCTGAAATAAGACACAGATTTCAGACGCAGAATTAAGAGACGCAGATTTCACAGATTTTCGCAGATTCTGACAGATAAATTTAATGAGTGAGACTTACCACTTAGGTGAGTCTCGCTTAAATAAATTCTTATTCAATTCTTAATTATTCCAAAATTTATTACTTTTTAAATTAAAATGGTTGTACTATGTCAAATCTAATATCATTACATAGGATTTTAAAATATATATTTTTAGGATTAATAATTACAGGATTTATCTCGTGTAATAAATCTGAAGACATTACTATTTTAAATCGGGGGGATAATTCTTTTGCTTCTATTCAAATTCATAATCCTTATGGGGATGGTTTTACTATTTCTTCAGATGATAGTTTAGGAGCAATTGGTTTTATTCTAAATGGAAAGAATTATTGGGTAAAAGGGCAACCTCAGATATCTCAACCTGCATCAAATAAAGCAACATATAAATGGAACAATGGTAATATGTCTATAATATTAGAGACAGAAAAGAAGGATAAAGATTTAGATTTTAAGTTTAGACTGGAAGGTACAGATTTAAAACCTTCGTCATGGATGGTAAATGCAAAAGTTAATCCAGATGAATATTTTACAGGTGTATTTGAGCGGGTTGTTGACGGCACTCAATATAAATCGTGGGAAAAAGGAATTACGGAAGGATTGAATCTCAGAGGTCAAAAAGTAGATGTTAAAATAAAACCGACTGTTTCGGCTTATGCACCATTTTATATTTCATCGGGTAATTATGCATTTTTTGTACATGGAACCTGGCCGGGAGCAATTGATTTTTGTAAAGAGCAAAAAGATTTAGTTCAAATTTCATTTGAGGGACCGGAATTTTCTTTTTCTTTAATGATGGATAAAGGACCCGCAGAATTAATAAAACGTCATGCATTGGAAACAGGGCCTTCTTATGTTCCCCCCAAATGGGCTTTTGGACCATGGCGCTGGCGTGATGAGCATGTTAATAATAAGAAATATTATGACGGCAGTACTGTACATGCTCCGTATAATTCAGAGATTGCTGAAGAAATTTTATTAATGAATGCATATGATATTCCCTGTACTGCTTATTGGATCGACAGACCATGGGGTCCAGGAGTCAGGGGATTTGATGATTACAAGATTGATTATGAACGATTACCTAACTTTGAAAAAATGGTTAAATGGCTGGACTCAAAAAAAATTTCAACTATGCTCTGGATAGCACCATTTGTTATGGGGAAAATGGCTGATACTGCGGAAGCAAGGGGATATGATCTTAAGAGTCATATCTGGATGGATTCACGCCAGGTTTTAATGGATTTTACAAATAAAGAAGCTTGTAAATGGTGGGAAGAAAACGGACCGGGAAAATTAGCAAAGATGGGAGTAAAAGGATTTAAGCTTGACCGTGGAGACGGGGAGAAGCTTTTGGATTCACTTCCGCTGACAACCTCAATTGGAACCAGCTACCGGGAAAATTATAATGACTATCCGCGTCAATATGTAAAAGCAACTTATGGTGCAGTAAAGCCTGTACTGGGAAATGATTTTATACTGTTTCCCAGGGCTCAATATACAGGAAGCTCAAAGTATGGAGGACTTTGGGCAGGTGATACAGGAAATCCGCCAGAAGGGCTTCGTTCGGTGGTTATAGCTGTGCAGAGGTGTGCTGTTATGGGATATCCGGTGTGGGGGTCTGACTGCGGAGGATATGCGAAAGATATTAATCGTGAAGTTACCAAACGCTGGCTAGGATTTGCATGCTTTTCTCCTATTATGGAAGTTGGTCCCACTAATAATACTGTATTTTGGGATATGAATTATCAGCCTTCATTTGATCATGAATTACTGGCGGTTTGGAGATTTTATACAAAATTAAGAATGAATCTTGTTGATTACATTCACCACTTTGCAGAAGTAGCAAGTAAAACAGGAATGCCTATTGTTAGACCTTTGTTTATTGAATATCCTGACCAAAAAGAAAGCTGGAAAGATTGGACAACTTATAAATTTGGAGATGACCTATTAGTTTCCATCATATGGCAGGAGGGGAAAACAAAACAATCTGTTTATCTTCCGGCCGGTGAAACCTGGATTGATCTTTGGAACAATGAAGAATATGAAGGTGGAAAATATATTGAAGTTAACGCTCCTGCATATAAAACTCCTGTTTTCCTTCGTAAAGGTTCTAAACTAAAGTTACCTGACTTAAATAAGTTATATGAAGAATCTGTAAGCATTACTTCACATAAATATGATATGCATGAATTGGAATCGAAAGAGAATTGGATGAATGAA
>CAVUGE010000049.1:0-26779 GCA_963740945.1 uncultured Bacteroidota bacterium
ATTGAACCCCCGACACAAGGATTTTCAGTCCTTTGCTCTACCGACTGAGCTATCTGCCCTTATATCTCAAAATTTTGAGAAACCAAAAATAAATATTTTTACTATAACCTCAAAAATGTTTTATATTAAAAATTATTCCCCCTTCCATTTCCCCTTTTCCCCTTCGCTCTACGCTATATATAAATAATGGTATTAGGAATTAACAACTATTTTTATATTTTTGTTTTGTAACAAAATTCTTATAATGAAACACTTGTTCTAAAAAGGGTTGATTTATTTAATTTTTTCAAGGGGTTTTATACGGCATACCTTTTGGATGTTTAGGGGAAACAAACTTAAAAGTAATATGATCATCATCAAAAATTACTTACTTAATAATAAAAAGAAAACATTCAATGTCGCTATGAAAAATTTATTTATTCTTACTATTGGTATAATTATTTGTTTTAGTCTACCCAATTTTGGTCAAGCTTATAAATCAAGCTGGGGACTCGAATTCGGAGGATCTTATCCACGCTTTGTAGGTATTACCGCCCCTTCATACTCAGCAACCAATGGGTATGGTGCTTTTGCTTCATTAAATAGAATTATATCAGAACATTCAGGACTTAGACTTGCTTTCAATTACGATGCTATGCAATCAACATATGCTGTCGGTATCGATGAATTAAGTCAAAAGTTAACCTTATTCTCGGGAAATTTTGATTACCTTTACTATTTTGCCCCGTGTGAAGCTGCATCGGTATATGCTTTACTCGGATTCGGCGGAATGGTTTTTACTTCAAAAAACTCCCCTCTTCCCAAATATGACGGTACTTCTTCAGCATACCAGATAAATATAGGATTCGGAGTGGAATGGCGTCTGAGCGATGACTGGAATCTTGTTACCGAATTAGATCACCATACCGTCTCAACAAATGATATTGACGGAAGGGATGTTGTCGATAATAAGGGTTTATTCGGCAGTTCCGCTGATTCATATATGAAACTAAACGTCGGTTTCTCTTACTACTTTTCAAGAGGTGAGCGCTCTAAGTTATGCGATCTCTATTCCGGTATAGCTCTGCCGCAGCCTGAAAAGGTTGATTATAATAAAATTGAGGAAATTGTTAAAAAGTATGCTCAGAAAGAACAGAAGGAAAATGTTGCTGTCGCTGCACCATTGGAATCGGAACACTGGGTATTGGTTGGTGTTGAATTTGAATTCAACAGCGCAAGACTTACACAAGGCTCCTACCCGATGTTATTCTACACTTTCGAAGTTCTTCAGAATCATCCTGATATAAAAGTTGAAATCGAAGGACATACGGATAATATCGGTTCAAATGAATTTAATATGTGGCTTTCACAAAAACGCGCTCAGACTGTTAAAGATTACCTCGTTTCCAAAGGAATCGATGCAAATAGGATGGTCGTAAAAGGTTACGGCGAAGAAGAGCCGAGAGCTACAAATAAAACTGCCGAAGGCAGAGCATTAAACAGAAGAATTGAATTTAAAATTATCAAATAATTAAAGGTTGCATAACCAAACAGGGGAGACGAATTTTTGTCAGTGTGAGTTCTTAAATAGTGTGATTTGGTTAATTCAAAGTAAGTGTTCTTAACAATAAGTTATACATATAAACAGAAATTGTTGTAAAAAAAAGGTAAAAAATGAAATCGGAAACTAAAGATTTATCACATTCTCAGTCAGCCATTCATGAATTTTTCTTCGACTATATAATTCATCCTTTAAATGAAGGTTTTTTTGGATTCGGGATATTTTTAGCAATTTTAACTACGTTAAAGTTCTTTTCATTCTTGTTTGGAATGAGCAAATCTTTTACCGTTGATGAAAAGGATTTGATTTTAAGCAGTGTTGGTTTTCTTTGTCTCTTTTTAATTGATATTCTTAAAAAGTTTGAGGGTCGCAAAAACTAAATCTTGAACTATTTTCTATTTCAGATTTATTATTAACAAAATGCATATTAAACAAAAATACTTTGGTCCTTGTCATTCTGCTCTTGAATATTTCAGCAGGGGGAATTTCAAGAAGCTGATTGAAGATTACGAAGGCGCTATCAGCGATTATAATAACGCTATAGCCCTTCGGCCTATTTTCTGGGAAGCTTACTTCCAGAGAGGAAATGCATTTTCCTATTTAATGAATGAACAAAGAGCACTCTTGGATTTCAATAAAGCTATTGATTTAATTTTAAAATATTACTGATTCTTACCACTTTGTCTTTTCTTTTTTACACCTCCCTCTATTAAAATGGAAATTGCTATTGCCATTTTCATATAATACTTCAAATTTTTAAGATAAATATAATTTTTTATATGTGGCATATATTTTGTCTTTTTAATATTGATTTTGGAAAACATATTAACGAATGAACGTATGCAAAAAACAAAGACAAAAAAGATCCTGGTAATAGAAGGCAGTGAGTTTCATAGATTTTTTTATTCCTATGTACTTTCACACTATTACTCCTGCCCGGTTTTAACAGTTGAAAACGGAACTAGAGCAATGAAAGCTCTGCACGAAGAATTTTTTGATATTATTTATATTGATATCTCCGTTACATCTGGCGGATTAGAAACTCTGCAGGATTTGAGATCCTTTTATCCCGAATTCAAAGCCCCAATAATTGCAATCACAGAAGGACGCGACCGGGAAACTTTATCCAAACTCATTTCTTTAGGTATCACCGAGTATATTGTAAAACCGGATATTGAAGAAAGCATCTTTGAAAAAATGGGAGTATGTTTTAATTAGTAATAATACTCACCCTAAATCAAATTTTAACTTCATTAATTACTGAACTTAACCAATCTTTAAAAGATGACATCTTTACCTTAAAAGAATATCTTTTATCTAAATTCATATTTTAAAAAATAAAAAGTTATTTTATTATTATAAAGATGTCATCTTTACATGCCATAACTATCGGCAAATGAAAACTATACAATGACTACGAATGACCATTGAATGTCTATCGAATGACAACCGAATGACCATCGTATAACCATTGAATTAAACCTTTCCCCAATTTATTTTGTCAAATTCATAAAATAAATTACACCGGGAGAGATCTGCTATGTCAAAAAACAGTCTTAATAACTTGATGGTAATTACCCTCAGCCTTTTTTTTATTGCATTATTAAACGGATGCAGCAGCGATAAGGAGTTAGTAAGTAATTTTGCGGCTCAGGAGGTAAGAATTGACGGAACAACCTCCGGTTGGGAAAACACTCTCCAGTATCTTTCAGATAATAATGTCGCCGTAGGATTTAAGAATGACAACAAGTATTTATATGTATGTCTGGCTACAAACGATCTTTCCAAAGTCTTCCCGATGTTCAGATCGGGACTTATAGTATGGTTTGAACCTGATAAAGGCGAAACAATTGGAATTAAATTCCCTCTTCACAATACTATGGATAGAGAATCTATGCCTCAGCCAGGTGAACGAAATGACAATGATAATCAAGGTGAATTTTTACACAGAATGCTGGCCCAACAGAATGAACTGGAAGTGGTAGATGAAGATAAACACCTGCTGACAGATATGCCGGCAGAGAGCAAGCAAGGTATAGAAGCAAAACTTGGTTATAATGCGGATAGATTTATATATGAACTGAAAGTCCCTCTGCGTAATAATAATTTTGCTTACCAGATATCAGCTTTACCGGGCGAAAACATTAAAGTAAAATTTGAAACTGAAGAACCTGATAAGAGTGAATTTCAAGGACGCGGAATGCGTCAGCCTGATGATGGAATGGGTACCGAAAGACCCGGAGGCGGTTTCGGAGGTGAAAGACCCCGTGGAGAAAGACATCGCGGTATGAATAACGGTAGCGGCTCAACTGAACCATTAAATTTTTCTGTCAACGTAGCTTTAACAAAGGTAACCAAAAATTAATATTATCATTTTTTTGAGAAGAATAATATAACAAAGCTACTTTACTAAACCATTTTACTAGGTCGCCATTAACATAATTTTGAACATACACAGGTGTGACATTATTGTAGATAATATAAAATAACAGGAATACTCAAGGGGGTGACCAAAAAGTAGAGCTTGTCATGCTGAACTTGATTCAGCATCTGTTTTCAGCGCAAAATTGCAAGGTTAGATTCCGGGTCTAGCCCGGAATGACACTTTTTAGTCGGCCCCGAAATAAATAATTAAAAATAATTTACACCGTAATATCCAGCTGATCATTTGAAAATTGCGTCTGAAACGTAGGCAATGCTCTTGAAGCTGGACCTCTGACTACACCGCCGCTAAAATTAAACGTAGAACCGTGACACGGACATACAAACTGCTTATTACCCTGATCATATCCTGTTATCAGGCATCCCTGGTGTGTACATATTGCCGATAATGCATTGAAAGAATTCTGGTCTGCCCTATCCACTAGTATATTCCCATTTGAAAATTCTATAAGCACAGCACTCCCCGTGGTTGCTAATGGAGATGATGAATCTATCTTTAAAGAGATAACATTATTCTTAGGAGAAGCTTGAAGCGTCTGTAAACCTGATGAATTAGGTGATACTGGGTTTGAAGAGTTTGTGCCGCAGCTTTCCAGCACTGAAGTTATTAAAGCCGGAACTGTAATTAATGCCGCACCCTGAAATGCTTTATTGAAGAATTCCCTCCGGGTAATTTTCATTTACATTCCTTTCATAAATATTTCAGATAAAATTATACTAAACTGAGTTTACATGATGCTGATTCTGTCTTCATTCCATGTTATTTCATCAAGGACTCAATTAAACAGTAACAATTATGAAAGTATATACCCTCTGAAGTGTTAATATTTATGAACTGATTTTAAAACAATAGATAACCTTCCGCAACAGATTAAAAAGGGACTTTATCAGGAAAGTTATCCTGAACACAGATAAGTATCTATCTAACCGAATTATTCGTATTTAATAACACCGCTAGGTGTGATATATTATTAGCAATTAAAATTACAATGAGATTACAAAACGCCGTAGACGTGACATATTGCCACTAATAAAATCTTAGTGAATCTTCATGTCCTTAATGCCTTAGTGGTTATCCATATTGCTAGATAAGGATGAATCTAACCGAACTGCTCCCATCAATTGATTTATTAAAGGAGACTATTCTTATTTCATAACACCGTTAGGTGTGATATATTATTAGCAATTGAAATTACAATGAGATTACAAAACGCCGTAGGCGTGACATATTGCCACTTAACAAAATCTTAATGAAACTTCGTCTCCTCAGTGCCTTGTGGTTATCCATATTGCTAGATAAGGATGAATCTAACCGAACTGCTCCCATCAATTGATTTATTAAAGGAGACTATTCTTATTTCATAACACCGTTAGGTGTGATATATTATTAGCAATTGAAATCACAATGAGATCACAAAACGCCGTAGGCGTGACATATTGCCACTTAGTGGTTACCCATATTGCTGCGGTTTTGTTTTCAAAACTTAATCAAAGCCTTAATAACCCCATCTTCATAATTTGCAACAGTTTGAAATGCCTTTCCTATTTCTTCGAAAGAATACCTGTGCGTTACCATAAATCCGGGAGTTAATTTCCCGGATGCAATTAAATCAATAACCGGCTGTATGCTGTTATTCTGCCGCCGCACATTCTGTATGGTTATTTCTTTTCGCCTGATTTTACTAATATCAAATGAGATTCTATCCTCCACCGGAATCCCTACAATTAATAAGATACCTCCCGGTTTTAATATTTCAATCGCCTGATCAATCGCCTCCTGCTTCCCGCAGCATTCAAAAACTATATCAAATAATTGAGGATTGATATCCTGAAGGATTGAAGTTATATTTTCTTTTCCCGGATTACCTCCCCATACAGCACCCATATTTTTTGCAGCCGCTATTCTGTAATCAAGCTTGTCAGTCACATATATATTTTTTATTCCCCTGCTTTGAAGAGAAAGCATAACTCCCAAACCAATAGGGCCAACTCCAAGTACAGCTGCGGAATTTATATCTTTTTTCTCTTTAAGGAATTTGACTGCATAATAACCTATCGATAACGGTTCAACTAAAGCTGCTTCTTCATCATTCATATTTTCAGGAACGGGAAAACAATTCTTTTCCGGCATTACAATATATTCGGAAAGGCATCCTTCAAGTTGACCGGGACACCCGAGAAATTTCTGATGTAAGCATGTATGCCCCCGTCCGCTTAAACATTGAGAACATTTATGGCATGATACCGCAGGCTCTATAGCCACAATATCTCCAGCTTTAACTTTTGAAACTCCTTTTCCAATCTCAACTACCTTTGCTGAACCTTCATGCCCCACTGCAAACGGGAAATCAATAATTTGATCTCCTATCTTCCCTTCATTATAATAATGCATATCGGACCCGCATATTCCTACACTTTCAATTTTTAATAGAACATCATCTTCATTAATTATTTCAGGAATTGGAACATCCAATACTTTGAACTCTTTAATCCCTGTTAAAGCCACCTTTTTCAATTTTTCAATATCCTCATTTAATTTTTACAATAGTATTACAAAAATACATACATAATAAGTGTATTAAAACAAGAAGTAAAATGATTTGTAGAAGAATAGACGAGACCTATTGTCCTCGGCTTCAGCTGGGGGACCAGTGAATAAAAAATAAAGCTGGCTTAAGCCGCATAAAGTTCCACAAGTATGGTTGAAGCCTAAGATTAGTTTTTAATTATTTTGATAAAGGAAACCACGATACTCCCCCTCTCCTTTCTAAGGAGAGGGGGCCGGGGGGTGAGGTTAAAATCAATATAGGACAAAGATAAATTTTAATTTTAATCTTCTAATGGCTCTCTTCAACTCCCTTTTCAATATATGTAAGCCATCCGTGAGTATCTTCTTTTTCGCCGTATTGAATAGAAGTTATTTCATCAAAAAGTTTAACAGCTAATTCTCCCGGTTCTCCATTGTTAAATGTTAACTCTGTTCCTTTATAGTTCAGCAGACCGACAGATGATATTATTGCTGCAGTGCCTGTCCCGAAAATCTCAAGCACATTCCCTTTCTTATATTCGGATACAACTTCATCTATTGATATAGATCTTTCCGTTATATTCATATCCCAGTCATTCAGAATATTTACTACAGACATCCTTGTAACACCCGGTAAAATACTTCCGGATAATTCAGGCGTAGCAATTTCATCTTTAAACCTAATGAATATATTCATTGTGCCTACTTCTTCTATATATTTCTGCTCAATACCGTCAAGCCATAAAACCTGCGTAAATCCTTCTTCATGAGCTTTTTCCTGAGCTAAAAGGCTTGCTGCATAGTTGCCCGGATACTTGCATTCTCCCATACCTTTTCTAACTGCTCTGACAAAATCATCCTGCACCATTATTTTCACCGGCTTAAAACCTTCGGCGTAATATGCGCCAACAGGAGATAGCAGCACAATTAATTTGTATCCTGTAGAAGGTCTTACACCAAGAAAGGTATCGGTTCCGAAAATGAAAGGACGGATATATATAGCTTCTCCCTTTTTATTCGGAAGCCATTCCTTTTCGAGAGAAACTAATTCAATAATTGCATTTAATAAAAATTCTGGATCGACTTCGGGTATACACAACCTCTTTGCAGAATTGTTTAACCGTTTTATGTGGTCTTCGGGTCTGAATATTACCGGTTCACCGGAGGTTGTCTTAAATGCTTTTAATCCTTCAAAAATTCCCTGTCCGTAATGAAAAAACATAGTAGCGGGGTGTAAAGATAAATTCTCTATAGGCTGAATTACCGGGTCGTACCACCCTCTTTTGGCATCAAAGTCCATCACTAGCATATTGTCTGTGAAATACTTACCGAAACCAAGATTTTCAGGCAGAACAACTTTGTGACTTCTTTCCTTAACTCTATATTTTATTTTTTCCATTTATTCACCCTAGATTATACGATAATAAAACAACAATCTATTTTACGCAAAATATTTGAAATAGTAAATATAATAATGCCCGGTGGAGGGCTACCGGGCATGAGGAAGATTCATTAAGTGGGGGTAATCTCAATGAATCTATTAAAATAAAAAATAAAGTTAATAAATTTTTATAGCAATGCCAATTCCAGGTTCTCTTGTTTTTTATCACCGAAATACAGCTTAAATGCTATATCAAAATTTACATCTTTAAAACTTTTATTATTATACCAAAAATAGGTACCGTTTTTTATAAAGATGACATCTTTTGTATCAAAAATAAAATATCATTTTTATTTAATAAGTGAAGTTACCCAGACTTAAAGATGACATCTTTAAAATGTAAAATCATTTTAGATATTTTATTAAAATATAAGTTCATATTAGTCTTATTTTGAAAAAAATAAAGATGTCATCTTTTGCACTACCTATCTTTATTAATTATCAGCGCGGCTTTTTTACTTTCAACTTTCCCTGCACTATTTTCTATGTATACTGAATAATCACCGGCATCTTCAGAATTCACACCGAGAATTTTTAAAACAGAATTTGTTTCCACCTCGATTGGCTTTCCATTTTTCAACCATTGAAAATCTGCTCCGGAAACTGCTGCTGCTTTAACTTTGAATACAGCCGTATCTCCGGGATTTAACGTTATTGACTCAGGTTGAGATATTATTACAGGACTCATAGAAGGTTTCCATCCATTAAGTACAAAAGAAGGATTTGAATAATCTGCAATTATTGATGAATCTTTCTTCATTGTAAGCTGCCTGGAGGCCGGATGACGCTGACTCATATCTAATGGTTTTCCGCTGCTTAAATTTGTACTGTTATATTCCCAATAATGGACATTCGATGTTTCACCCCCTACCGGTCCCCATCCTTCAGGAGAAATACCTGAAAGAGCACAATTGATTAAGACCGCCTCACAATAAGGGTAGTTCATTTTACCGTTTGTAGGTGCACGGGCAAGTACTGTTTCCCTATCTCCTCTTGTTTCAAATTTGCAGTTCAAAAATACATTGCCGTGATTTGCAGAAGTATTACGTATCCACATAAAAGGACCGTAGGAAGAGAGTTCGCAGTTATTAAAAAAAGCAGGTCCTCTCCCCAGAATTGTATCACCATCTCCAGTAATGCTGCAATTTGTATAATATACAGAACCGTTCGACTGCAGAGCATCACCAGATCCTTCAATATTTACATTACAGACAATTATCTTTTCTCCGTTAATAAGCAATCCCTCAGCCTGTCCTTTTGCGGTAGTTTTAATTGTTAGATTTACAAGCTTAATATTTTTTGAATGGTCAACTGCAAATGCCGCTCTTCGTGATGGAAATGTACCCGGCCATTCATTGGTTTTAATATTTAGCGGGTGCGGATTGAAAACCTCATTATTGGCATATTCAATTATAGTTTTATTCCTGTCCTCCCCTATTATTGTAACATTAGATTTATTCCTGAAATAAACAATTTCTTCATAAATGCCTTTTTTAATAAAGACAGTGAAGGGTTCAAGGCTGAAGTCCGGAATAAAATCCATAGCTCCCTGAACCGTATTAAAATCTCCGTTGCCGTTAGCATCGACTACCAGTCTGGCTTTACTTGCCGGAGGAGATTTCTTTGTAGTAAAGTACCATTCCCCTTTTCCTATTCCATTAAAGCTATTATCCTTGAGTTTCAATACTCCCGGATCAATCTGGATATAATATTTTTTATTGTATCCTAATAAGTTATTGTGGGGATAAATAGTTGCCGTATTATCATGAACAATAACTGGATAAAAATGAAATCCATCTGTGAATCCTCCTATAATAGTTAACTGGTAATTACTATCGGTAGGCAGCGCTTCCCCTGAGGGAGTACCTGCTTTTATATTCGCATTTGTAAAGTGCCCTGAAACATATTTATATGGAACAGGGGTATAGATCGCATCTGCGGAAAGTGTCGGCTTATTTGGTCCAGGAGGAATACTCAAATCGAGTGAATCCACCAATTTGTTGCTATCCGCATCATAAATTCTAATCTTACCTGAATCTCCAGGTATTGGTTCTGATTTGAATGTAATTATAAAATGAGTATCCGGATTTATATTTTGAGCATTATTTGACGGAGACAGTCCAATATTGGTATTAACCCTGCCGGTCTGAGAATGAATAAAAAATGTTCCGCAAAACCATAAAAGCAGTTGTAATATAATGTTTGTCCATTTATATTGTTTCAAAGATGTCATCTCTCTCAAATAATTTAATAATTCTTTTTAGTTACATAAGGTTCACATACGCTCCAGATACGCTTCACATACGCTTCACATACGCTATAAATCCAGATCACTGCATACCAAATGGTCATCCACTTCCTCATTCATTATTCCGAAACGCAAAACTCCAGGGGTGAAATAAATAATTATGATAAAGATTATATTGTGCTCTGCGATACAAACACCTTTTTAATATTATTTTGTTTAAGGACTCCTATTGACTTTAATTTTTCATATACTAAATTGGATACCAGAAGTTGGTAATTAATTTTATCAACTTTAAATTCTGGAATTCATTAGGTTGAGTTTTGGAATTACGGTTGGATGGAAAAGTACTTAGGGTCAAACCTAACGAACACCATCCAATCTTTTTTTTATGCTACCCTTTTGAATTATATTATAAATTTTTTACCTCTTACAACATACAACAAACCATCAACTTATTTCAGCAGAATCATCTTCTTTATAGTGGAATGTTCATTAGTCTCCAATTTATAGAAGTATACCCCGCTCGATAAACCGGATGCATTAAATAAAACAGAATGATACCCGGCACCAAGTTCCCTATTAATCAAATCAGCAACTTCCCTGCCGAGTATATCATAAACTTTGAGGCTAATTTTCCCGCTCTTTATAAGACTGAAACCTATAACAGTTGAGGGATTGAAAGGATTGGGATAGTTCTGCTCAAGACTGAAAGAGCCGGGTAAAGTATGATTATTTTCAACTCCGGTAATATTACCCGGATATTTTAATCTAAGGTTATCTACATAAATTATACCCGAATTTATTGAACCTTTAACTGTACTTCCTGCAAGCTGGATCTCTATCCGGTTTAGTGTCAAAGGATATGTTAATCCCGGATTTCCCGACTGCTGAGCCAAACCGGTCATTGGGGCATTTACATTATCAAAAGAAGAACTATCATTAAGATATTTTTTCCCGAATCCCCTAAATGTGCCGGAATTGATATCTGAAAAAAGGTAATATAGTTTATGATTGAGACCATTCGATTTGACATCAAGATAAATAGAATCGGGAATTCCAAAGACGGGGAGATCTTTATTAAGATATATCATATAATTGCCGCTTTGAGGATCGTATGTGTATGTATAATATATCTTAAAAGATGCATTGCCTGCAGACTTCTGATCCATAGAGAGAGAAACAGAAAGTGAATCAAGGTTATTACCTGTCAAAGTCCATCCGTCCAGACTTTCAAGTTCATCAAAACTGACAATGCCGCTGGCACCTTCAACATTAACAGTTGCAGTATCACTGTAGCCGTTAAATGAGGCAATTATATATGTAGTACCGTTCTCTTCCCCCCTAAAATTACCTAAAGAATCGATTGTTCCGACAGTCGAATTGGTTGATGTCAATTTAAACATCGTTATCGGCAGATTGTGCTTTACTGAATCGGCATCATAAGTATCTATATTTATTTTAAGGGTTTTTATCGTATCCGTAACAACATTTTTTGGTACTATGACAAAATATTTCACATCATAAGTTCTAACATAACATGAGTTGATGGTATTATTAAATGTTACATATACGTACCCGCTGTCCGGATTGGCTCCGGGTGTAAATACACCATAGGGTTCAATAGTTCCAATTTTACTGTCGCAAGAAAACTGCACCATTGATGAGGGAAGAATAATAAGATTGCCGTTTTTATCGAGTGCGGTGGCTTCAAAAGTATAATTGTCATAGCGGAAAATCCTTAATGATTTTGCAGGGAATGAGAGGCTGGTAAAATCATCAGCTTTCGAAGAAGAAAGTACCATTAATGAATAAAAGAAATTTGAGCTGAAGACACGAAGACTATCTTCATTTCCACCATGACCCGACAGCGGAAAGAATGCTCTATGATTATAAATCCCGAGCTGCGTTGCGATTCTAGATATAGCCACTCCTCCAAATAATTTAATACCGAAATCTGTAGAAATTCCGCTGTCTGCAGGAACAACCGTATCGAGCAGACCATGTAAATTAGCAACAGGAACTTCTCCTGCATTTATCCATGCAGGATTTTCAATCGCTCCACAGTAATTTACTATACCTTTAATTTCTGTTGAATATCCTGGATTTCCGCTGTTCCCCTCAATATCACCCCATTTTGTCTGATTAACATCCAGCGGTATTTCATCTTCATCCCAGTATGCATAATGCACTGCAATCATAGAGCCCGCAGAAGAACCTTCAAGATAAATTTTTGAAGTATCTATTCCATATTCAACAGCTTTAGACCTGAAGAACCGGACGGCAGCTTTAGCATCCTGAACACCCCGCAGCAGAGCTTCTAATATGGTCTTAACTCCTTTGGGAGCTTCAATGCCGATTCTATAATCAATCGTAGCAGCTGTATACCCCCGTCTAGCAAAATCATTACAGAATTGATCCATTTCCCTTCTGTCTCCTAAGATTAGACTTCCGCCATGGATACAAACAATAAGAGGCCTCAATTCCAAAGTATCATTCGTTGGTTCATAAAAATCAAGTTTTAATGATAAATCGGAACCATTGAGTGCAGTATTACTGCCAAATTGAATGTCCTTTTTAACAGTTACGGAATTAAAAACGATATCTTTATAACGTGTTCCCGCTTCAATATCATTTATTGAGATAAAAACCATTATGAGCGGAAATATTATAGATAAGGAATTGTAAAAAGGTTTCATTGGAGTATCTCCTTATAATAAAAAAGGTTAATCGTAATATTCAAGTTTACAGCCTGCAGTAGCAAAACTCCTCAGCTGGAAAAACTTACAACAGGATAAGATAATAAAATTGAAAAGAAATTCACAGAGCTTAATTCTATCCTGAATCTCCTTACTTATTCAATTACCAGAACCTTATAAAGCGATAGAGCAATCTATCAATACATCCAACCTTATACTCATCCTTGATCATGGTAGCAACCTTATTTTTCCTCCGGAAAAATCAACTGCTGATTTCACCTGTTAATTTCGCTTTAGCTTTGAATGATGGGGTTTGGCGGTCAATGGACTTGCCTCTGTTAATGCCTGAGTCTACCGGCTTATTTAAAATTAAAATATTAAATTGAAAAATATGCAGCGGGAGCCTGATGCACCTGTTCCCCTAGAAGATAATAAAGGAGCTTAAAAATAAGAATTTAATCTAATTTATTAAGCTCCCTGTGAACGAAAAGTTTAATTATAGGGTTTCTTGAATATTTCAAACTCATTTTAATACATTCAAAATATTATCTGCACCAGCCGTATTTTGAAAAATGAGGAATTATAGCATCATCTACTTCTAAGATACCTTTATCAACATTTACTTCAATATTGTTATATTGCACTGCTTCATAAGTGCCGTCTTGTGCTAAGTACATAAAATTTAATGAATTAGGATCTACGCCCGATAAGTCTACGCCTTCTAAAACCATATCAAATACTAAAGGTTTATCAAATGTTGCCGGGCTGGGATAAAAAGAGACAGTTCCATTGTTATTGTTTATATTCATCATGATAATCTTATAACCGGAAAAAGCACCTTTCGGGACTTTAATTTTGGCATTTATTTTAACATGAGATGAGAAAGATGTTTTATAGTTAATATTGAGGTTTACTTCTCCCCCTTTTCTTCCGTCAATAATATTTGCAGCATAATATTCTTGTTCAACACTCATTTCCTGGTTTTTCGGCAAGTTTATCCAGCTTTTTGGAGCATTGACAGTTTGATTTTCAGCAATGGGGTTCACAACGGAATCACTGCACCCCCATAATATTGGTATCAAAAGTGATAAAACAAGTAATATTCTTTTCATTTTAACCTCTTTATTTACAAAAACATTTTAATAAAATAAACCAACTGAAGTGCCAAAGAAACAGATTGTAAATATTACTTATTGAAAAATTTGTCAAAATAATTACAGTAACATTTACTTTGCATGATGTGAAATATTTACTGTACCTAAAAAAGAAACTGCCTTAGTTTGAATCATAAAATTTTAGTACAAAGAAACTTCCGGTTGCTTGGCAATTGATTCTGAGAAGGTTTTTTTACATAAGGCATATAAATATATGACTTTTGTAAAAAGAATAGCTTAGAAATAAAAAAAGTGTCACAAACCTACGCTATTTCGTAAGTTTTTTTTACGACTGAGTATTTGTCTTTATTACATTTATTTTAATTTTATACTATTCTATTTTACTGAAAGGAATATTTTCAATACGATAAGATTTCCACCCCTTAAAATCAAAGTGCCACCATTCAACATCAAGAACTTCAAATCCATTTAATTCCATTTTACTTCTAAGTAAGTCCCTTAAATACCTTTGTTCTTCCGTACCCCCTTTATAATCTGCGTAGGCGCGTTCACTCATTTCATCATACTCACTCGGCATATCTACTTCTTTCCCGGTGCTAATCTTATATAAACTCAAATCTACAGCACATCCCCTGTTATGCCTTGAACCATTTTTCGGATCTGCAACAAATTCTTTCTTATCTTCAGGCGTCATATCCCAGAATATTTTAGTTACACTCCATGGACGATATCCATCAAATACAACCAGTCCATATCCGGATGGTTTTAATTCCTTATTAACTTCCACTAATGCTTCTGCTGCAGGAAGCTGAAGAAAAGCTTTTGCTTCCTTATAGACAGGTTTCCCCAAAAAATTGTTTTTAGTTGCATACCTGATGTCAAGATGAATGGAAGTATCCAATTTAACCAGTTCCACTAAATCTGATTGTTTAAAAGTTCCTGTCTCTACAGGCGGTTGATTCTGACTGCTTCCTGAAGTTAAGAATAAAAATGTTAGTAGTATCCCGAAAATGATTCTTTTGATAATAATATTTTCAAGCAGCATTCTATTTCCTTATTTCAAATGTCAACTATATGCAAAACTAAGTATATTGTCTCAAAAGTTACAGGAAATAGTCGTTTAAAACTTCCATAATCCCCTTAGGAGTTGAATATTTATAGATATTTACTACATAATCCCGCAAGGGACGAAATAGTGATTATTTTTTGAGTATGCTGACTAATTGAAAATTTCATTTTACGCAGGCGTAAAGATGACATCTTTAAAAGAAAAATTGATTCCAACTTTTATTAAAATATAAGTTTCGATAGAACTTTATCTTAAGAAAATAAAGATGTCATCTTTCAAATACCCATTTGGCTTTAATGGATAAAAATAATTAAAGATTTATTGACGCTGACCAAAAAGTCAAAACTCTTCGTGAATTCTTGGAATCTTTGTGACTTCGCGGCACTATTCCTCTAAAAATTTCTAAAAGCCGGGAGTGAATAAATTATGCACAGGGTAAATCTCAACTTTAGGCTGAGTTTTTATCCCTGCTTCTTTTACCTTCGGCATAAGCCTCTTTTCAACAAAATTATTCAAATCTGCTTCGCTTTCCCATACATCAACTATACGAAGTCCTTTGGAATCGGAAGATGCTATATGCAAAACAGCCCCTTTGGGTATTTTGTTATCCCAATCAACTAATTTTCTTACTTCATCATATTCTTCTAAAGTAGCCCCCTCCCATGTCATAAACATTACAATTTTCATTCTATTTTCCTTTCATTAAAGTGAATTAATATTGCTTAGAATTACTATTTATTACCGGTATTCATTTTACATAGTGTATTTTTCAGATTCTGAATTTTTTCATACCAAAAGTACAAAATCTTTAAAAAGAAATAGACCATAATGTAATTTCCGGTTATTAGATGTTGTAAGAGGAAGAGTTTTGATAATGTCTGAAGCATGATGAACAAAAACTGAAACATGACCCGCACCGGGAAATGTATGCAAATTAGCTTGCGGTTCTCAATTTAAAAATCTTTTGATTCCAATCACCCCGCAGCATCTTTTATAATTTGACCAAAAGGATTTTTAGCTTATAATGCAGAGAGAATTATTTCATTTCCCGGATAATTGCTATATTGTTATATTATTTTATTGTTTTTGCCAGCCTTATAAAATAATGGAGATTTTCTCATGAAATATACCCGTAGAAAATTTATTTCAACTTTAGGGACAGGTTCAGCATTCCTTATTCTCCCTTCTTTTCCGAAATTACCCGGAAACTTTTTCGGCGATAACAAAAGATACGGTATTGCTTTGGTTGGACTTGGAAATTATGCAACGAATCAGCTTGCTCCGGCATTGCAGCAAACATCACGCTGTTACTTAAGCGGCATTGTTACAGGCACCCCTGCTAAAGCCGAAAAATGGAAAAGCCAATACAATATTCCCAATCAAAATATTTATAATTATGATAACTTTGACCGGATAGCCGGTAATAAATCAATTGATATAGTCTACGTTGTGCTTCCTAATTCTATGCATCACGAATTTGTAATAAGAGCGGCAAAAGCCGGTAAACACGTGTTCTGTGAAAAACCCATGGCAGTTTCAGTAAATGAATGCAAAGAAATGATAGAAGCATGTAAAAAAGCCGGTGTGAGACTTTTTATCGGCTACAGACTTCATTCCGATCCTTTTCATAAGGCTGCTATGAAATTTGGAAATGAAGAAAGCAGTGGAATAAAGTATGTCCAATCAGAATTTGCTTTTAAGATAGGAGATCCAAATCAATGGCGCTTGAAAAAATCTCTTGCAGGCGGAGGTGCAATGATGGACCTTGGAATTTATGCCATTCAGGCAGCAAGATACTGTATAGGTGAAGAACCTATATCTGTGACTGCAAAAGAGTTTAAATCCGATTATAAAAAGTTCAGTGAAGTCGATGAAACAATTACCTGGCAGATGGAATTTCCAGGCGGTCATATTTCAAATTCATTTACTTCATATTCTGCACCAGCTAATAGACTTTATATCGGTACGGATAGAAAATGGTTTGAACTTCGCCCTGCATTCAGCTACAGCGGTCTTCATGGAGCTACAAATGATGGAGAACTTAACATTACAGAGGTAAACCAGCAGGCAGCTCAAATGGATGATTTTTCAAAATGTATAGCGGAAGGAACTGCTTCTAATGCAAGCGGTGAAGAAGGTTTGAAGGACCTTAAAGTAATTGAAGCAATCTATAAATCTATATCAACCAAAAATAACGTAAAGTTGTAATAATATTTATAATGTGAAATGGGTCCGTTCAATTTTCGTTGTGATTGGGGACGATTACTTGAAATTGAAAACAATAGTAGAATCCTTATTAAAATTATTAGGCAACTTAATCACCTATCAATTTATTTCAAACTATTCTTAAAGAATTCAAGGACCATTTTAACTGTTTTTTCATGAACAGCTTCTCTATCTACTCCGGGAGGATCAGTACATAGAAAAGGTATAGATTTCCGGCCCAAATCTGTACAGTTTGCTAAAAATGTGTAGTGTCCGACCTTTCCCGGTATTATATTTAATCTTGAAGCGGGTATATTATCCTTAAAAAACTTTGCATTATCTGAGATAGGAACTATCGTATCAGCCGCCCCTGCAGTAATTTCAACAGGTATCGATATTTGTTTAAGGCTTCCCGGCTTGAATGCAGGACCTAAAGCCGGAGCTATCGCAAATACTGCTTTGATTCTTTTATCTCGATATGAATTCTCTGCTCGATTTAATGATTCTCTATAAACACTATCCGCTGTCATCAGTTCACTCACTTTTTGAATTAGTCCGGGAAACTCCGGAGGATCTTTAGATAAGCTGTTATCTGGATGCATTTCACAAAATTTAGAGAAAAGATCCGGATCTGTAATACCTCCGGCTATTTCAATCATTGTATAACCGCCAAGTGAAAATCCAACAGCACCTATTCTGGATGTATCGATTCTAGGTCCAAATGCAGAATCGGAAATCATCTGGTTAATTACAGTACTAAGATCAGCTGCTCTCTCCCACCACAGAGTAAAACCTTGCGGAGTGTAATCCTCCAGTGCATTATTTCCCGGATGATTAACAGCTGCCGCAATATATCCATTTTTTGCAAGTTTAGTCCCGAGCCATGCCATCATAAGAGCAGAACCTCCTGTACCATGTGAAAGAAGAATCAAAGGAAAACGCTGTTTACCACTTAAAATATGTGCATTTTTTGAAGCTCTTCCTGCTGTAGCAATGGGTTTTCCGGGTGAACCTATATCCATTTGCTCTTCAATTGAACTTGAATCGGCAGGATACCAGATTAAAGTGATAAGTCCATGCGTCTTAGATCCTCTCCAATTATAGTTACCGTTAGGGACAAAAACCCGCTGCACTATACCGGTTTTATATTGATACTCTACTGTGTTTTTAGTTTGAGAGTAGTTATAAATACAGAATGAATAGAGTAAAAACACAGGGATAAATATTTTCTTCATTAGTCTTACCTCTTATAGCGGTATATGGTTAAGAAAAAAATTGATGTCTTTATTTATGGAGTTTTTATATCAACAACAATTATAAATCCTCTTATCTTAATACATGAACTCTATGTAATACAATGCTACTTGATTCAGACACACTCTAGCAAGGGAAAATTCTATCTCTTTTTATGAAACATAAGATGCTAACTTGATTGTAAAAAACCAAGCTCACTGTAAATTAAACTATATGTACTATTTTGAGAAAAACACCTCTCAACCCCCATGTTTTAAAGAGAAAATATATTAGCCATATCTAACTATGACTCTCGCCGACTTTTTTTAAAAAACAGCAGTTGAGAGAGGGTTTTTTAGAGATAAAACAAAGAATAAAAAACAGATTCAATATTATCAGAGAGTAATCCGGATTCTGTAATATAGCTGAAGAACTTTTATTGAAAATATCTTTAATTTTAGAGTCATAAAAATAGTAAGGAAGAAAAATTTGAAAACACACTATGACGTAATTGTAATTGGAAGTGGTCCGGGCGGAGAAGGAGCCGCAATGAAATGCGCAAAGGAAGATCTTAATGTTGGAATTTGCGACTATTTTTCAATGATTGGCGGAAGCTGTACACATACCAATACAATACCGAGCAAAGCTCTGAGACATGCCAGCCAAATTATGTATGAAACTAATAAGCTTAATGAGGCAAGCTTTCAAACATTATTAAAGAAAGCACAAATAGTAATTGACGAACAATTTGAACTCAGAAGAGGTTTTTATGAGCGGAATTTGGTTGATATAATTGACGGAAGGGCATCCTTTATAGATCCCCATACTATTTCTGTTAAAACATCCAGCGGTTTGGAGGAGACCTATACTTCAAATCATTTTGTAATTGCCACTGGCTCCCGGCCTTATCATCCTCCGGATGTTGATTTTGCCCATCCGAGAATTCTGGATAGTGATACAGTTTTAAATCTGAAAGATAATCCGCGTTCAATTACAATTTACGGTGCCGGTGTAATAGGATGTGAATATACATCAATATTCAGAGGACTAAGGATTAAAATAAATTTAATAAATACACGTGATAAACTCCTTTCATTCCTTGATGATGAGATTATTGATGCACTTGGTTTCTTTTTAAGAGAAAATGGAGTGGTTCTTAGGCATAGTGAGGAATATGAAAAGGTTGAAGCTGACAACAAAGGAGTTACAGTTTATTTGAAATCTAATAAAGAAATCCGGACTGATTATCTTCTATGGGCACAGGGGAGAACCGGAAATTCTGATAATATGGGTCTGGATAAACTTGGAATTCCCATAGATACTAAAGGTTCAATTTTAGTGAATGAAAATAATCAGACTTCGGTTCCAAATATCTATGCAGTTGGAGATATAATTGGATTTCCGAATCTCGCAAGTGCTTCATACGATCAGGGAAGATTTGCAGCCACACATATTGTATTTGGAAAATGTGAGCATCAGCTTGTCGAATTTATGCCTATGGGAATTTATACAATACCTGAAATAAGCTCTGTAGGATATACAGAAGAGCAGTTAACCAAAGAAAGAATTCCGTATGAAGTAGGCCATTCTTTCTTCAAACATTTAGCCCGTGCACAAATAATCGGAAGAACTACGGGAATGCTGAAAATTCTTTTTCACAGGGAAACACTTAAGATACTTGGAGTGCATTGTTTTGGACACGGAGCAGCCGAAATCATTCATATAGGCCAGGCAATAATGTCGCAAAAAGGTGATGCAAATACACTCATGTTTTTTATTAACACAACTTTTAATTACCCGACTATGGCCGAAGCTTACCGTGTTGCTGCACTGAATGGTATAAATAGAGTAGATAAATTAAAAGAAAAGCCGGTAAATAAAGAATAATAAATTTCATAGGTCTAAAATTCTAGAGGTTGTGTGAAAAGTCTAAAAGCGTCAACATTTTGAGATAAAATAAAACGGTTCATAAAGATTTGTTCATATAAGTGAAGCTCACCTTGGAGGTGAGCCTCACATGCTACTCAAAGCCCTACTTTAGGTTTTCCATTATTTTTTTACGCAATTCTTCCCTGGTAAAAGGTTTTGAAATGAAGTCTGTGCAGCCGGATGCAATAAAATTTTCCATTTCACTTTCCATCGCGTATGCCGTACAAGCTATTATCGGAGTCTCCTCATACTTGGAATTATTTCGAAGTATCTTAGTCAGATCAATGCCGCTCATTAACTCTCCTAAATGAATATCCATGAGTATCAGATCATAATTATTTTTTTCAGCAATCAAAAAAGCCGACTGAATATTTTTTGCTATGTCTAATTGGCAAAAATTTTTCAAATAAATCTGGATTAACGAGATTGATATGTCATCATTTTCTACAAGCAATATTTTAGGTAATGCCGGTTTATGATCATCCTTATCCAATTGAGAAACATTCAAGGGAGTTAAGAATATGTTATCGCTGTTTCCATTCTTATTTATTTCGAGCGGAATGTACACATAAAATGTTGAGCCGACTCCTTTTGCACTTTTTAATGAAATAAACCCATTTAATAAAGAGATATATTTTTTTGTTAATGTTAATCCCAGACCGGTTCCTTCAAAATGCCTGCTGCTTCCTTCATCTCCCTGCCTGAATTCATCAAAAATAATTTTTTGATTTTCGATTGGTATCCCTATTCCCGTATCTGAAACGGAAAAAACTGCATATTCCGTTTCCATTAGTGTTTCCTTATTTATACCGACATTTATGGAACCTAAATTGGTAAATTTAACTGCATTGTGTATTAGATTGGATAAAATATTATTAAGGATAGTCTTATCACTACTAATATTTAATCCATCATCATAAGTATAAACAGTCAGTGTGAGATTTTTTAGTTCCGCCGCCTTCTTAAAAACACTTACAGTTTCCTCAACTAATTTATTGCAATCTATATTGCTATATTTTATTTCTATTTTATCCGATTCGATTTTTGAAAAATCAAGAATAAGATTTAATGTATTTAATAATCTTTTACCGCTCTCATATATATCTTTTATCATTTCAGCCTGATATACTTCCATTTTATCATTCAATAATATCTCTGCAAAACCGAGAATTCCTACCATAGGAGTTCTTAATTCATGACTCATATTTGCAAGGAAAGTTGATTTTAGTTTGTTCATTTCTTCTGCTTTTTTCTTAGCCTCTGTCAATTCCTCTTCTTTTTTCTTCTGTTCGGTAAGGTCGAATAATATTCCTACAACTCCAAGGATATTCTTTTCAGAATCGTAAATAGGGCTTATGGTAATATAAGCGGGAAATGAGGATTTATCTTTTCTTTCTATCAATAATTCACCTTTCCAGCAATCTCCCCGTTTAATATATGATCTTGTTTCTGCAACTTTTTCCTTGCTGGTATCGGAAAAAACCACATCCATAATATTTTTTCCTAAGAAGTCTTCTTTATTCCATTTATAAAGTTTCTCTGCTTTTTTATTAAAATAGGTTATAATACCGTTTATATCCGTCGCTATTATTGCCTGCCCCACCTGGTCAAGCATATTAGCCTGTAATTGTATTTTTTCTTCAGATTTCTTTCTTTCTGAAATGTCCCTGATAATAACCTGGAAACCATTATTTTTTATTTTTCTTACTGTTAGTTCAGCAGGAATGATTCTGCCGTCTCCCCTTTTAATCCTTCTTTCATATATATGAACTCCCAAACTTATTAATATCTTGAGATTTGTTTCAAAATTATCTATATCTGCCTGTGGATATGTATCTTTGAGATTCATACCCAGCAGTTCTTCCCTGCTGTATCCTAATATTTCGCAGCCTTTTAAGTTTACAAGCTTAACATTACCCTCAGAATCGGCGATAAAAATTCCATCTACTGAATTTTCTATGAGCTCATAGTATTTATGTTCGCTCTCTTTGAGCGCTTCAAATGTTAATTTCTTTTCTGTGATATCTTCTTTTATCCCAAGAAAATGGGTAATCTTTCCGGATACATCTTTTATCGGTGAAATTAAAGCGTACTCCCAGAATAGCTCCCCATTCTTCTTTTTATTGTGGAATTCACCTCTCCATTCTTCCCCCGATAAAATTGTTTTCCATAAATTGTAGTACACTTCTTGGAGTGTGTCCCCCGACTTTAAAATATTACAACTTTTTCTTTTAACTTCTTCTAACGAATAACCGGTCAATGCAGTAAATTTTTTATTTACATAATCGATCTTGCCATTTATATCGGTTATTACAATGGAAACAGGATTTTGTTCAACCGCAAGTGAAAATCTTCTATATTTTTCCTCTATATCAATTGAATTCTTACTTAATAAATCATTTCCCTTAGACATAATATCCCTGCTTTGACTAAATAATGATTTTACAACTCGTAATCTGAATTGTTTTTATGCTTAGTTTCAGAAAATAAAAACAATAATTTTTGGTTATATTATAAGCTTATTATCGAATTTATTTGGGAAAGATTTAGCCTAGTAGTTAATAGGTAGGTTTTTTATGATATAACCTTTTTAAGGTGCTTTGCATCAATTAGAAATAATAGTGGAAGATTCTTACCGCAAGCGGGACAGCTCACGCAAAAGAGCATAGTCGTCAACTATTAATAGTATAATATTGTAATTATTGTCTTAGCTCCAGAGGAGCGAAATATTATTAGTAACAAAACAAAGCACAAATACCCCGCACTCCGTAGGAGTGCAATTTATAATATATTAAAAGCGTTTAGTAGAGAAAAATCCATATTAAACTTATAGCTAGTTTATTTTTTAAATGTAATATTGCAATACACCCCGCAATAAAAGCTGCGATGCCGGATATTGAGTGCAGTATGATAAATAATAAATGCAGCGTCATTTTTACTTAGAATAATAATTCTTTCTCATTCCCTCATTGAATAAGGCATAGAACTTTTATCAACCGCCCGGCTTTTATCCGGCTTGTTTGACATGATAAATTTAAGTTCCCCGCCATTTACTATTTCCTGGTGTGTTATATAATTTCTTTTAATCCTTTTTCCGTTCAGAATTAGTTCTTTTATATAAATATTTACCCTGGATAAATTCTCCGAGATTATCTTAAAAGACTTACCATTCTCAAGATTAATAACTGCCTCATCGATACTTGGAGAGCCTATAACATATTCATTGCTGCCCGGTGTAACGGGATAAAATCCAAGTGCGCTAAAAATATACCATGCGGACATTTGTCCGCAATCATCATTACCGCATAGGCCATGAGGGTTAGGTTTATACATGGTGTTCATAATTTGATGAACTCTTTCCTGAGTCTTCCAGGGCTGTCCGGTATAAACATACATATATGCTACGTGATGACTCGGTTCATTACCATGGACATAATTCCCTATCATTCCCGACTTTGTAATATCTTCACTCTCTGCTATGCTTTCTTCGGAAACTTCCATTGTGAATAGCGAATCAAGCCATGAAATTAATTTTTTGTTCCCTCCAATTAAATAAATAAAGCCCTTTATATCTTGCGGAACATAAAGAGAATAATTCCAGGCGTTCCCTTCAATGTAACCCTGACCGGATGTACTCAAAGGATTAAAAGATGTTTGAAATTTACCATCCGAATTCTTCGCGCGCATAAATCCGGTTTTTTTATCAAAAATATTTTTATAAGAGTTAGCCCGTTTAAAATAATCCTTCTCCTCTTCTATCTTTCCAAGAACCTTCGCAAATTTATAAATCGTCCAATCGTCATAAGCATATTCAAGTGTTTTGGAAGCTGAGTTAGGACTCAAATCTTCCGGGACATAACCGTATTTTTTATAATCCCCTATTCCGCCGTAAAATTCGTAATTTGCGCTTGCGGTTACCGCTTCAAAAGCCTCATCAATATTATAATTTCTTAAGCCTTTTAAATGAGCATCCACTATTACCGGAACAGCATGATATCCGATCATGCACCAGTTTTCATTTGAGTAGTGGGACCATATAGGCAGAATTTTATGAACGCTCTGCTCGTAATGAGCCAGCATGGAATTTATAATATCATTTGTGCGCCTCTGCTGAATTATTGTAAACAAAGGATGAAGGGCACGGTATGTATCCCATAATGAAAAGATTGTGTAGTCCTTAAAACCATTAGCTTTATAAATATTTTGATCGAGCCCGCGATATTCACCGTTAACATCGGAATATACTATCGGCGATAAGAAGCTGTGATACATTGAGGTATAAAAATTTATTTTTGTGGAATCATCAGCTTTAATAGCTATTTTCGATAATTCCTTATTCCATTTTTCTTTCGCTTCGTTTTTTATTTTTTCAAAATCCCAACCAGGTATTTCAGCTTTTAAATTTTCTGCTGCATTTCTTGTGCTTACTGCTGAAAGCGCAAATTTAATTTTAATTACTTCCCCATCCCCGGTCTGGTAATTAAAATATGCTTTCAGTTTGTGCCCTGCTCTTTCAGGGAAATTGTGGTCTTCATCGAACTGTCTCCAAAAACCTTTATATATTAATTTCTCATCATTTATTAAGCCGTATGATTTAATCGGTTTCGAAATTACCATTGCAAAATATAAAAATCTCGTACGAGCCCAGCCATTTGTCTGCCTGTAACCTGTAACTAATGTATCGTTTTCCACCCGGACAGAAGACCATACTACCTTACCGTCATAATTATAAATGCCGGAAGTTAAATCAAGTATTATATGGGCTTCATTAGATTTTGGGAATTTATATTCATGAAAGCCTGCATGTTCAGTTGCAGTTAATTCAACATTGATATTATAATCATCAAGTTTCACCGAATAATAACCAGGCTTAGCACTTTCATTGTTATGTGAAAACTTTGCTCTGTATCCTCCCCAAGGATTATCTTTAGTTCCCGGATTCAGCTGCAGTTTACCGACTGTGGGCATTATTAAAAAATCTCCCAAATCTGAATGTCCGGTTCCGTTAAAATGCGTATGTGAAAAACCTACTATTGTACTATCTGAGTATTGATAACCTGCACAGTATCTATAGACATCCTTATTATATCCATTGCCGTTACTATACATAATCGTATCGGTTTCGGGACTTAACTGCACCATACCAAAAGGTACTGCAGCACCAGGAAAAGTATGTCCCATATCATCCGTTCCGATAAAAGGATTAACATAATCGTAAGGTGAAGTATTTTCCTGCCCTGATAAATGAAATGATAAACAAACAACTAAAATCAGGATAATTTTAATATTCAATTTATACTCCGGAATAGTGTGATATCAGACATGTATAACTCTAATAGTTACTTTTCTAAAATTACTAAATGACTAGTTGACGGTTTATTCTGTATTTCAGCAATAATTTTAAATCCCGCTCCAGCCGAAAGACTTAAAATTCCGCCATTTGCAACAAAGCTTTTATAATTTCTATAATGTTCTGAACCTGCTGCAAATTCAACTGCTTCATTTAATGAACTCCAAAATCCTTCTGGTTTTGGAACAAGATAATCACCTATAATAATTTTATCTGCAATAGAAGAAATTTCATTTAAAAGATTTATTCTTTCGTTTTCGACAACTTCATGAATAACATAAGTAAGAACAGCATAATCAAAATTTTCTTTCCGATTTGCTGCAATTTCATTTATACTTGTATGCTGAAAATTAATCTTAGGATTTTGATTTCTTTTCAATATTATATTTGCTCTATCAATATTCCGTTTTGATAAATCGATCCCTAAAATATATTGACATTTATCAACAACGTAAAAAGAAAAACGACCGGTTCCGCATCCGATATCAATTACTTTTGAATTTGGTTCAATAATATCTTTAATCTTTCCAAATAATCTATCTTGATTAGGAGCGATGAATGAATCATAAAACCAGCCGTCATACCAATGTTTTTTATTTTCAGACATTAAATTTTAATTTTAAATTGAATATATTAACCTATGCATTATAACCAATTAGGTTCGGAATATAAAACTTAAAGATGTCATATTTGGATTTGAAAAAGATTTAAATTTTCTCCATGCCTATTAACTGTAGAACATGCAAATATTTTTATATTACATGGGATCCCAAATTCCCTTATGGATGTAAAAGCTTCGGTATGAAGACAAAGCAGATGCCATCTATAGAAGTTTACATTACATCCGGTAAGGATTGCTTAAAATTTCAGAAAAAAGAAGAGCTTCCCCCAAAAATGAACAACCGCCCAAAGTAATTATTCTATTATTGGGTCAAAATATTCGGGCAAAAGGTTTCCGGTTTATCTTTCATAGCAATTGCTTAT